>CAVQNB010000005.1:0-129897 GCA_963713785.1 uncultured Alphaproteobacteria bacterium | reverse complement strand
ATGAGGCGGCGCAGCACGCGGTAGAGCGCGCCGTCGCGGAGCCGGGTGTCGTAGCGCGGCGCGTCCGGGTCGTCTTCGTCGTAACCGGGGCGGACGACCGAGCCGATGAGCCGGGTCCGGGCCGGATCGAACAGGTCGGCTTTCAGCGCCTCGAACCGGAGACCCTCCCCCTCTGACAGTCCGTCGGCCGGGGCACCGCTCCGGGCGCGGTGGCCGTCATTCACCATGCGGAACAGCACTGCGAGAGACTCATGCAGGTGGAAGCTCTTGCGTGCCTCCTCACCGCCCAGGCGGCGAGCGATGAGGTCGCCGAGGCGGGCCATGGAGTACCCGGCGACGTAATCCTCGTCGTCGACGGGGAGGATGCCAAGTTCCGGCCGGGCCTCGGCGTACAGCAGGAACAGGATCCGGTACAGGTAGCGCAGCGACTGGCGGCCCAGGTCCTTGGCCAGGGTGCCGTCGTCGATGTCACCGGGCTGGACGCCTTGCTCGTGGAGCCGGTCCAGGACCTCGTTGGCGATGATCTGGACGGACTCGCGCAGGCCCTCGCGCAGCTCGGCGGAGACGCCGACCGCGTGCTGGCGGGAGCCGGCCACGAAGGCGGCGAGGGCTTCTTCGCCGCCTTCGGCGGGGGGCTGGAGCGCGTCGGCGCTGAACAGGGCGGCGATCAGCTCAAGCTCGGCCGCGTCGGCCCGTTCCAGGGCGGCGTCCAGGCTGACGGCCAGATACCTGCCTTCGCCCCAAGTGAGCCGGTCGGCCAGGACGATCACGCCGCCGTGCAGCAGCAGGACATACCGAGGCGGCTCGTCGGCGGCGAACAGCCAGCGGGCGAGCTTGGCGCCGGTCTCGATCTTCTCCCGGTTGCCGACCTCGACCGGCGTGAGGAGTTGGCCAGCGCCGTCGGCGTCGAACGCGGCGTCGGTGTCGGCCGCCCAGTCGCAGTCGATCGCCAGCACGTTCTGGCCCGCGTGGGCGACGGGGACCTGGAACGCCTCACCGGAACGCTCCACGGCCAGGTCCCTGGGCTCGGCGGGGAAGCCGAGGGCGCGCAGCAACGCACCGTTCAGCTCGATCATCTCTTTGTTCTTGAGCTGATCGGCGTCGGCCCGATCCTTGAGGGACAGGCGGGCGTCGAAGTACTCCCGGCGCAGGCCGCGCAGTCCCCTGACCGGGGTCGGCTGGGCCGCCTTCTCCCGATCGGCCCAGCGGGTGCGCAGGCTGCCCTGCTTCTTCAGGTCGCGGGGCAGCACCTCGGCCAGGTAGTGCGGGGACAGGTAATCGCCGCGATTGGTGATCGAGTCGTAGCTCATCGCGCCTCCTCCCCCGTGAGCCCGGCATCACCGGCCAGCACGGCGAGGACGCGGAGCAGCGGCTCGCCGGCCGTGCGGAGCGCCTCGGTCAGCCGGCCAAGCTCCCCGGCCGTCTGGTGCACCTTCTCCCGCTTGCCGCGTTCGGCAGGCGGGAGACCGTCGAGGCTGAGCTGCTCCCAGGTCGCCAGGCGGGTCCGGTACTCCTCGATCGGCCCGTCGATCGTCGCGTCATAGATGGCGCGGCGTGCCTCCAGGTGGTCGCGGGCCGCGTCGACTGCGGCGGGTACGAGGTCCTGCAGCCTGGCGATGTCGCCGAACCTGAGGGTGTTCACCATGTCCGGACCGACCTTCGCCCGCTGGAGGGCGTCGGCCATGTCGTCGACGCGCGGCTCGCCGGGCAGGCCGGTGACCGCCATCCACTCGACGACCGTGGGCTGGCCGAGGGCGTTGGAGTAGACGCCCTGGACGAGGAAGGCTGGCTCGTTGACGGCGGCGATGAGCACCGGGGCCTGCTGGCGGGGGACGCGGAGCAGCACCTTGTCGGTCAGCCACTCGATCATCGGGTGCAGGTCGGACAGGTAGGCGATCTCGGGCCAGAGTGTCTGTGTCTGCTGGGCCTCGTCAAGCTTCTTCTGCGCGAGCGTACGGTTGAACGTCACCCGCATCCGTTCGGTGATGTCGTGCTTCTTCAGGTACGAAGGCGGCAGCACGGACAGGCGCTGGACCAGGTCGTCCGGCGGTCGGAAGGCGAGCATCTCGCCGTCGTCGTCGACGCGCAACTCCGGCGCGGCGGCGCTCAGGGCGGCGCGGGCGAACGCCTCCGTGGCCTCGAACAGGCGCGGCACCCGGGCCTGGTCTGGCGCGGGGTTCTCCGGCTGGTCGCCGACGCCTCCCAATAGGTCGGCGAGGAAGTCGGCGGCGGGGTCCGTTCCGTCGGCCGCGTCGATGGACTCGTCTACGGTCTTGCCGGCGAGGAGGTCCTTGACCAGGCGGTCTTCTTCCTTCTTCGAGGTGAACTGGCGGGTGACGCCCTCGGCGGTGCCGAGCTGGCTGTGCGCGGTCGCCTCGCGGGCCAGGAGCTTCTCCGCGACGGTGGTGTCGTCCTTGGCGCCTTCGGTCTGCGAGATGAGGATCAGCGCGGCGAACTCGGGCTGGTGGACCTGCCCGTACCGGTCGATGCGGCCGTTGCGCTGCTCGATGCGGATCAGCGACCACGGCAGGTCGTAGTGGATCAGGTGGTAGCACTGCCGGTGCATGTTGACGCCCTCGGAGGCCACGTCGCCGGTGAGCAGCACGCGGACCGGTGAGTTGCTGAGCGAGAACCGCTCGATGATCTCCTGCTGCTGGGTGTCGGAGAGCGCGCCGTGCATCAGCTCGACCTGGCCGTCCTTGGTGAGGCCGAGCCGACCGGGCAGCGTCTTGTGCAGCCATTCGAGGGTGGGCACGCTCTCGGAGAACACCACGGCGCGGGTGGCGCTGTACGGGCCGACGCCGATCTCCTCCAGCTTCGCGACCAGGGCGGTGAGCTTGGCGGAGTCGTCGTCGGTGACCTGGTCGGCGAGCGCGGCCAGACGGGTGAGCGCGGCGCGCTCGGTCTCGTCGCCGGTGTTCTTCGCGCGCTTGCGCGCGGTGACCGCCAGGGCCTTGTGGCTGGAGAGGAAGGCCTTCAGCAGCGTGTAGGGGAACAGGCGGCGGTCCGTGCCCGCGCCCGGAGCGACGGCGGGGTCGGCGAGCCAGACACGCGTGAGTTCGGCGAAGACATTCTCCTCAGCCTGGGATGCGGGGCAGCGGATCGCCTGCGAGGGGCCGCGCTCCCGCCATTTCCCGCCGATCTCGTTCGTGACCTCATCGCTGATCTTCGTGCGGCGGATGTAGAGGTGCGCGATGTCCTTGGCCGCGTAGTTCCTGTCGTCGGCGATCGCGGCCGGGTCGAGCATGTCGATCAGCTCGGCGAAGGACCGCGCGTCGCCGTTGTGCGGGGTGGCGCTGGCGAGCAGCAGCGCGTCCGTCCGCTTGGCCAGGCGCTTGGCGAGCCGGTTGCGGAGGTTCCGCTCACCGATCAGGTTGTGCGACTCGTCGATGACGACCGCGTCCCAGTGCATGGCGTCGAGGTGCTGGCCGTACCGGCCCTCGTTCTTCAGCGTGTCGATGGAGATGATGATCCGCTTGTAGTAGGTGAACGGGTTGCGGCCGGCCGGGATCTCCCGCTGGATCCGCTCGATGCCGAGCGAGTCCAGGCGGATGAGCGGGATCGTGGCGCCGAACGGCTTTAGCGTGGCTGCCGACCGTATCCGCAATGTGATCAAGACCTCGGGCGAAGGGCTCGCCAGCATCTGCTTTCGCGTCGCCGACATCGCGAAAATGCATCGCAGGCTCGATCGTCTGGCGCTGAAGCCGGACCCGATTACCGAGGTCGAAAGCCGCGATGCGGCATCTGGCGCGACGCTGCGCTGGAAGCGCACCCGCGCCGCGACCGAGCTGACGCGTGGGCGTGCGGATGTTCTTCCTCGAACTCGCCGACGAACGCCCGCGCTCGGTCGCGACTCGGCGGCGGCGATCCTGCGGCTCGACCACGTCGTGGTCTCGACCGAGGATCCCGAACGCGCCGCCGCGCTTTACGGCGCGCGGCTCGGGCTCGACATGGCGCTCGACCGTTCGCATCCGGACTGGGGCCGGCTGATGTTCTTCCGCTGCGGCGATCTCATCGTCGAGGTGGTGCAGCGGCCGGGAGCCGACGTCGGACCAGGCGCACGACAAGCTCTGGGGCTTGAGCTGGCGCGTCGCCGATATCGATGCGACGCGGGCGCGGCTGCTGGCGGCCGGCATCGATGTGTCGGAGGTGCGCACCGGCCGCAAGCCGGGCACGCGGGTGATGACCGTGCGCAACGGCACCTGCGGCATTCCGACCTTGCTGGTGGAGCGGACGGCGCGGTCTGATCCGATCGCGTTCCAGGACGGCGATCGCGCACCGGCGGGATGTGTGACATCATTCATTCTCAAACCGCGCCGCGCATGCTACATCCGCGTCCGTTCCATCGATATCACCGGCGACTTCGATCTTGGCCAAGGCAAAACGAATTCTGAAGTGGCAGCGCGATCCCGAGGGCATGCGGCTTCGCATTCTCGAGGCCGCGAAGCAGGAATTTGCCGCCCATGGGCTGGCCGGCGCGCGCGTCGACCGCATCGCGGCCAATGCCGGCGCCAACAAGCGCATGCTGTATTATCACGTCGGCAAGAAGGACGATCTCTATCTCGCGGTGCTGGAGGGCGCCTATGAGAAGATCCGCGTCGAGGAGCGCGGGCTCGATCTCGAACATCTCGACCCGCCGCGCGCGATCGAGCGCCTGATCGACTTCACCTGGAATTATTTCATCCGCAATCCGGAATTCCTGGCGCTGCTCAACACCGAAAACCTGGCGCGGGCGCGGCATCTGAAGCGATCGACCAAGGTCAAGTCGATGCATTCGCCGTTCGTCGAAATGATCCGCACCGTGGTGCGGCGCGGCGTCGAAAGCGGCGACTTCCAGGTCGCGGTCGATCCGGTGCAGCTCTATATTTCGATCGCTGCCTTGTGCTTCTTCTATCTGTCGAACAGCGCGACCCTGAGCGTGATCTTCGGCCGCGATCTCCTGAAGAAGGAAGCCCGCGACGAGCGCCTCGAGCACATGGTCGCGCTGGTGCTGGCGGCGCTGACCGGAAAATCCTCCGCCGCGTTCGGGCGGGACAAAGCGCGGCTGTCGCGGCTTCCGGCACAGCAGCCCGCTTGAGGCACCGCGCTGCGGCAGGTGAAGCCGTCATACTCCGCGAAAGCGGAGTATCCAGTACGCCGCAGCCTTCCGGCTCTATTACAGGCGCCTCGGCGTACTGGATCGCCCGCTTGCCGCCTTCGCTAAAGCTTCGGTGGCCTTGGACCGAAACCCCCGTCGAAGCCTTGGCGTAGACGGGTCGCCGGCGATGACGGCCGAGAATGCGGCGCGTTCAACTTCATCAACTGCCGTCGTTTCACTTTTCAAACAGCCCGCCGTGCATGGACACAGCCTCGCGATCTCGCCGCGCATGCGCGCGAGTTTTAGCCTGAACGTTCGACCCTCTTGAGATCAAGGGCGCAGGGAAAGCCGGATGCCCAATGCAACCGCAGCCTCGCGTGCGAAATGAAATGAGCACACGAGCGCAGTCACCACAGGTTCACCGGAGTAGTCCGGCCTTCCCTGCGCAATGGTTTACGGCTTATTTCGTGCTCTCCTCGGTGACCGGGCTTTCTTGCCACCGTCGCCGGCGGAATCGCTTCCGCCAACTTGACGCCAGCGTCGGGGCGTCAGGACCACGCGACTTCCCCGTCCGCAGGCCCGCGCCCTCGTCTTGAGCGCAGCCCGCGTCCATCGCATCCCGCCCCGCGTCCGTGACGATCGCGAGCCGCCCCTCATGTGGAACGGGATGGTTTGCTCTATCGCTGCTTCTACCTCGCCGTCAAGAGAAATTTCGGAAAATCAGAAATTGATCCTGATGGGCAGCGGGGCAGCTATCCGTCGCACCGATGAATCCCTTGGTTTTGGGCCCCGGCCTTCGCCGGAGCGACTGGCGCATTTTGCCGCTCGGAAAACCCGCTGGACAGTATTTATCCAACGGGTTAATTTCTAGGTCGAAAAACCAGCCAGACCGGGGAGAGAGGCGTGGCCGAGCCGGAGGGCGTGAGCGGCGTCTCGAAAGAGCTGGCTTAGAGGGAAGTACCATGCCGCTTCGTCTCACATTGCGCGACATATCGTTTTTCGAGCGGCAGGTAGCCTTTGCCCGGCCATTCCGGTTCGGCGCGGTGACGGTCAACGCTGCGGTGCAGATATTCGTGCGCGCGGAGATCGAGGTGGAGGGCAAGTCCACCTCCGTGGGCGCCAGCGCCGAACTGATGGCGCCGAAATGGTTCGATAAGCGGCCGCATCTTAGCCCTGAGGAAACGGTGGCGGAGCTGCGGCGCGCGCTCTTAATCGCGCGCGAGCTCTATCTCTCCCATAAGGGTTTTGAGACCGCGTTCGGCCTGCACGCGGCATGTATCGCGGCGCACGTCCAGGCTTGCGCGAAGGAAGACATTCCGCCGCTTGCCGCTGTCTTCGGGCCGGCGGAGATCGACAAGGCCATCCTCGATGCGCTGCTGCGCGCGGCCGGCGCCAATTTCTTCGAGGGCATGGCGGAAAATATCGCCGGCATCGACGCGCAGCTGTCTCCCGATCTTGCCGACGACGATGTCGCGCGGTTCCTCAGAGCGCGCAGTCGCCTCGAGCGCGTCGCCATCCGGCACACCGTCGGCCTTGACGACAGGATCGAAGGCGAGGGCGGTGTCGCCGACACCAAAGAAAACGCCGGCGCGCGCTATTTCAAGCTGAAGCTCGACGGCGACCCCGAGGCCGATACCGCGCGGCTGATCCAGATCGGAAAAGAGCTCGCCGCGCTGCCGCATGATTATAGCGTCACGCTGGACGCCAATGAGCAATATGCCGACCTCGCAGCGCTCGACACCCTGGTCGACCGGCTCGATCGCGACCGCGCGCTCAAGCCGATCGCCACAAAACTCCTGTACATCGAGCAGCCGATGCCACGCGATATCACGAAGGCCTCGCCGCTCGGAGCGTTGGCGGCGCGCGATTTCATCATCGACGAAGCCGATGATTCCTACGATGCCTTCCTAACCGCTCGCGCGCTCGGCTATCGCGGCATCTCGTCGAAATCCTGCAAGGGCATCTACAAGTCGATGGTCAATGCGACCCGCGCAGCCAAATGGAGCGCGGCGGGCGAAAAGTGTCTTCATCGCCGGCGAGGACCTGACCTGTCAGGCCGGCCTCGGCGTGCAGCAGGATCTTGCGCTCGGCGCGTTGATCGGCGTCACCCATGCCGAGCGCAACGGCCATCATTATGTCGACGGCTTTGGCGATACGCCCGCAGCCGAGGCGCTGGCGTTTCTTGCCGCGCATCCCGATCTCTATGCCTGCGACGCAAACAGGGTCCGGCTGTCGATCCACGACGGCGACCTGCTGACGGGATCGCTGACCGCGCCGGGCTTTGCCAGCAAGGTGCATCCCGTGTGGTCGGCGATGTCGCCGCTCGAGCAACCAAAAGCAAGAATTCTAAAGGAGCAAGCGATATGACGACGCAACGCCTCGGCGTGATCATGAACGGCGTCACCGGCCGCATGGGGCTGAATCAGCATCTGATCCGCTCGATCATCGCGATTCGCGACCAGGGCGGCGTCAAGCTTGCCAATGGCGACCGCGTGATGCCGGATCCGATCCTGGTCGGCCGCGACGCCGGCAAGGTCGAGCGTCTCGCCAAAGCGTTCAAGGTCGCGCGCTGGACCACCGATCTCGACAAGGCGCTGGCCGACAAGAACGACACGCATCTTCTTCGACGCCGCGACCACGCAGGCGCGCCCGTCGCTGCTGACCAAGGCGATCAATGCCGGCAAGCACGTCTATTGCGAGAAGCCGATCGCGACCAATCTCGAGGAAGCGCTGGCGGTCGTGCAAGCTCGCCAACGCCAAGGGCGTCAAGCACGGCACGGTGCAGGACAAGCTGTTCCTGCCGGGCCTGAAGAAGCTCGCGTTCCTGCGCGATTCCGGCTTCTTCGGCCGCATGCTCTCGGTGCGCGGCGAATTCGGCTACTGGGTGTTCGAAGGCGGCTGGCAGGAAGCGCAGCGGCCGTCGTGGAATTACCGCAGCGAAGACGGCGGCGGCATCATCCTCGACATGGTCTGCCACTGGCGCTACGTGCTCGACAATCTCTTCGGCGAGGTCGAAAGCGTGAGCTGCCTCGGCGCCACGGATATCCCGGAGCGCTGGGACGAGGCGGGCAAGAAGTACAAGGCGACCGCGGATGATTCCGCCTACGCGACCTTCCGGCTCGAAGGGCGGCGTGATCGCGCATATCAACATGAGTTGGGTGACGCGGGTCTACCGCGACGATCTCGTCACCTTCCAGGTCGACGGCACCCATGGCTCGGCGGTCGCGGGCCTCACCGATTGCGTGATCCAGGCCCGCCAGGCGACGCCACGGCCGGTGTGGAATCCCGACGAAAAGCGCCTGCACGATTTCTATGCCGACTGGCAGAAGCTGCCGGAGAACGTCACCTACGACAACGGCTTTAAGGAGCAGTGGGAGATGTTCATCCGCCACGTCTGCGAGGACGCGCCGTACAAATACACGCTGCTGGAAGGCGCCAAGGGCGTGCAGCTCGCCGAATGCGCGCTGCAGAGCTGGCGTGAGCGGCGCTGGATCGACGTCGCCCCGATCAAGCTGTGAGGAGTCAGCCATGAACAAGCCCGTATTGCCGGTCTCGTCGTATCAGCTGAAGCTGCCGAAAGCCGATCGGTCGATCGAGACCTATCGGCTCGCGGCGTCGCGAACGTTTCCCGCAAAACTTGAAGGCACGCTCAATCGTGTGGCGTTCTCAGCCGCGCATGTGGTCGCCGATCCGCTTGGCCGATGTCGATCCCTGGCTGACGGCGGCGGTCGACTGGGACAAGACCATTGCCTTTCGCGAACATGTCTGGGACCTCGGCCTCGGTGTCGCCGAAGCCATGGACACGGCGCAGCGCGGCATGGGGCTGGACTGGCCGACCTCGCTGGAGTTGATCAAGCGCTCGGTGACGGCCGCGAAGGCGCGGGGCAACGCGCTGGTGTTTTCCGGCGCCGGCACCGATCACCTCGCGGTCGGAAGATGCCAGGACCATCGACGACGTGATCCGCGCCTATGAGGAGCAGATCGCGGCGGTCGAAAAAGCCGGCGGCCGCATCATCCTGATGGCCTCGCGCGCGCTGGCAAAGCTCGGCCGCAACGCCGATGACTACGCCGAGGTCTATGACCGCGTGCTGGCGCAGGTGCGCGAGCCCGTGATCATCCACTGGCTCGGCGACATGTTCGACCCGGCGCTCGGCGAATTACTGGGGCACATCGAGCCTCGACAAGGCGATGGACACGCGGTTGCCATCATCAACGCCAATGCCGCCAAGGTCGACGGCGTCAAGGTCTCGCTGCTCGACAAGCAGCGCGAGATCGACATGCGCCGGCGTCTCGACAAGCGCGTGAAGATGTATACCGGCGACGATTTCAACTATGCCGAACTGATCGCCGGCGACGCACAGGGCTTTTCGCATGCGCTGCTCGGCATTTTCGACGCCATCGCGCCGGCGGCATCCTACGCGCTGTCGCGGCTCGCCGCGGGCGACGAGGCCGGTTTCCACGACGTGCTGGGGCCGACGGTGCCGCTGTCGCGCCACATCTTCAAGGCGCCGACGCGCTTCTACAAGACCGGCGTGGTGTTCATGGCCTATCTCAACGGTCATCAGGATCATTTCACCATGGTCGGCGGCCAGGAAAGCACGCGCTCGACGCTGCATCTCGCCGAACTGTTTCGGCTGGCCGATCAAGCGGGGCTGCTCGCCAATCCTGAACTGGCGACACGGCGCATGAAGGCAGCGCTAGCGCTGCGCGGCTGTGATGCGTGATGCGCGATTTTTCCGCCGATCATCGCTGGCTGTCGCTCAACACCGCGACCGTCCGCAAGCAGGGCAGTCTTCGCAGAGATCATCGAGGCCTGCGCGCGGCACGGCATCCGCGCCATCGATCCCTGGCGCGACCAGGTGGCACGCGTTGGCCTTGATCGCGCGGTGCGCGCCGTGCGCGATGCCGGGCTTGAATTGTCAGGCTATTGCCGTGGCGGCATGTTCACGTCCGACGCCGCGCGCCGCGATCGAAGCACGCGACGACAACCGCCGCGCCGTCGACGAGGCCAAGGCGCTCGGCGCGCCCTGCGTCGTGCTGGTGGTCGGCGGCCTGCCGCAATATTCCCGGCCGGGCAGCGCGGCCTCCAAGGATATCGCGGCTGCACGCGCCCAGGTGCACGACGCCATCGCCGAGATGATGGAGTATGCCGGGCAAGCCGACATGCCGCTTGGCGATCGAACCGCTTGCATCCCGCCTATGCCGCCGACCGCGCCTGCGTCAACACCACCAAGCAGGCGCTCGATCTCTGCGACGCGCTCGACCCGAAACGTACGGGCGCGCTCGGTGTCGCGCTCGACGTCTATCACATCTGGTGGGACCCGGAAGTGATGCCGCAGATCGCGCGCGCCGGCAAGGATCGCCTGCTGGCGTTTCACGTCTGCGACTGGCTGGTGCCGACCAGGGACATTCTCAACGATCGCGGCATGATGGGCGACGGCGTGATCGACATCAAATCCGTGCGACGCGACGTCGAAGCGCAAGGTTTTGCCGGTTACTCCGAGATCGAGATTTTCTCCAACGATTGGTGGGACAGACCGATCGATGAGGTCTTGCAAACCTGCATCGAGCGGCATCGCTCGGTGGTTTGAGAGGCGTTACCGTCACGACAAGTCCTGCGTCAAAGTGGCTTCGATCCTCTCCAGCGCCCAGTCGACCTGATCGCGCGTGATCACCAGCGGCGGGGCGATGCGGATGGTGTGATCGTGGGTGTCCTTGGCGAGGATGCCTCGCGCCTGCAGGGCCTCGCAGTAGCGGCGCGCGCCGCCGGCTTCCGGATGAAGCTCGACCGCCAGCATCAGGCCCGCGCCCGCGCACCTCGCGGATCGATGTTGGCGCGGATGCGCCTTGAGGCCGTCGAGCAAGCGCGCGCCCTGCGCGGCCGCGTTCTCGATCATGCCCTTCCTCGACCAGCACGCGCAGCGCCGCCCGTGCGACCGCGCAGGCGAGCGGATTGCCGCCGAAGGTCGAGCCGTGCTGGCCGGGTTTCAGGATGCCGAGCACCTCGTTGTTCGAAAGCACCGCCGATACCGGATAGAAGCCGCCCGACAGCGCCTTGCCGAGCAGCGTCACGTCGGCCTCGATGCCCTCGTGCTCCTCGGCGAGCAGCTTGCCGGTGCGGCCGAGCCCGGTCTGGATCTCGTCGAGGATCAGCATCACGTTGCGCTCGGTGCAGAGCTCGCGCACGTCGGCGAGATAGCCTGGCGGCGGAATGATGACGCCGGCTTCGCCCTGGATCGGCTCGACCAGGAAGGCGACCGTGTTGGGCGTGATCGCCTCTTCCAGCGCCTTGGCGTCGCCGAAGGGGATGATCCGAAAGCCCGGCGCGAACGGTCCGAAATCGTCGCGTGCCGTCAGGATCGGTGGTGAAGCCGACGATGGCGAGGGTGCGGCCGTGGAAATTGTCGGCGCAGACGATGATCTCGGCTTGCCCGTCCGGCACGCCCTTCACCTCATAGCCCCATTTGCGCACCGACCTTGATCGCGCTCTCCACCGCCTCGGCGCCGGTGTTCATGGGCAGCACCTTGTGCGAGCCGGTCAGCGCCGCGAGCTCCTCGTAGAAGGGCGCCAGCTGGTCGTTGCGGAAGGCGCGCGAGGTCAGCGTCAGCTTGCCTGCCTGTTCGACCATGGCCGCGAGGATCCTCGGATGGCAGTGGCCCTGATTGACCGCCGAATAGGCCGAGAGGCAGTCGAGATAGCGGTTGCCGTCGATGTCCCACACCCAGACGCCTTCGCCGCGCGACAGAACGACGTCGATCGGCTTGTAATTATAGGTGCCGAGGCGGGCTTCCGTTGCGAGGAAATCTGCGACCGATCTAGTCATCTTCGTCACGCTCTGTGCTGTACCCAAGACTAGCACTTTGCGCTTGGGCGGCGAGTACGAAATGGCACGCCCTTATTATTGTTTGCCGGCCTTGAAGGCGTCGAGGATCTGCGGGCAGACGCGCCCGGACCTGGTGCACCAGGCGCGCTGCGACGACGATGCGCCGGCCTGCAGCGCCGCCATCATCGCGGGCGCGGGGCTGGAATCGATCGTGACGCCGTTCTCGCTCATCCTGTTGTGGTTCTCTTCTAGTCGCGTTGAAAGCGCGAGCCACAATTGTGTCTCGGTTTGGCGGCCGGCGCTATCGACCGCCTCGCGCAGATCCGCGCTCAAGCCGTCATAGAGGGACTGATTTAACGTCGCGACCGAGAGCGGCAGCGAATAGGTGATCTCGCTGAAATAGGGGAGGAATTCCCAAAGTTTGCGACCGGCGCCGCCATCCCCGGACGAAAGCACCGCATTGATGCTGCCGTCGGCCAATTTCGGCATGGTGTCCGCGAAGCTGATGGCGGCTGCCCTTGCGCCAGCGCTGGCAAAGACCTCGCTGGATATCTTGTCATAGGTGCGAATAGAGAGACTGGACAAATCGGACGGGTTTTTCAGCGGCGCCTTCGACCAGATACCGGTGGGCGGCCATGGCGTCAGGTAAAGCAAATGCTGGCCTTTGTTCCGCAATACCGCGGCGAGGTGTGGCCGCGCGAGGTCGGCGAGCCGTTTTGCGTCAGCGATCGAAGTCGCCAGAAACGGCAGTGACGGCAGCGCGAAGATTGGATCTTCTGCTTCAAGCGCGCCGGCAAACGCATCGCCGGCCTGCACCCGGCCCTCGGCGACAGCGGCGAGCATCCCGGCTGAGCGAATGCCTGCCGAGGCATCGAAACTCGGCTTGACCTGGACCTTTCCCCCACTGAGCTCGGCGAGGCGTTGTGCGAATGTCGTCACGCCAAGTCCGGGCATGGTCGTTTGCGGATACTCCGTGGGCATGTCCCAAGTAGTCTGGGCGGGTGATGCCACCG
Source organism: uncultured Alphaproteobacteria bacterium (assembly GCA_963713785.1). Taxonomy (GTDB): domain Bacteria; phylum Pseudomonadota; class Alphaproteobacteria; order Rhizobiales; family Xanthobacteraceae; genus Bradyrhizobium. Next base: position 116,983 of record CAVQNB010000005.1, on the reverse strand, counting down.
GCTGAGCGAGCAGCAGCGCGCCGGCAAGGACAAGGGTCGGTCGCATTATTCCTCCTGACGTCGAGCAGCCGTTGGCTCAATCGCTGGGCTCGCTCTTGTGCGCAGTCTCTAGCGTGACCAGTCGCGCCAGCAAGGTCGCGGGATAAAGCTGGCCGAAGACCGCTTCCAGATTGCAAAGGCTGCGCGCCAGCGGATGCACCGGATGAATATCGCCGTAGCCGGTCGTGGTCAGCGTCGCGAAACTGAAATAGATGATCTGGCTGGCCAGCGCCGGACTGTCTTGCACCGTCATGCCGAAAAATGCCGTGGGTACCAGCGTTCCAACAAACGTGAACAATGCGGCGAAGATGACGGCGATCGTCAGATAAAGCAGCACCGCACCCATAATCCGATGATAGGTGATGCGCCCGCCGGCAAATGTCGCCCGCGCGACGACAAAGCCGAGCGTCATCCCCATGATCAACCAGGAACCGGCAAACAGATTCAGGTCGAGAATCGACGGCGATCCCAGTCGCAGGGTGGCGCCGACGGTGACCATCGCCAGCGCAACCAGCATCGCGACGACCGCCGTCCGGCTCCCCGACACGACGAAGACGCCAACAACCAGAATGATCGCAAGCGCCAGTTCGAATGCCTGGAAAACGAAGAGTCCGAGCGCCTGCAAGGGCGCCACGACAAACAACATGACCAGCAGCAGCCCGGTGAGCGCCGTCAGCAGCGGATCGCTCCACCGATCCCGCAAGCGAGCCATGGTGTCGTCCATCGGAACAAGCTCCATTTTTCCTGCGGGCGCGCGACCCATCCTACGCAGTCGTCACGCACGGCACGCTCAGAAAGCCGCGAAAGCGAACGCGGCCGCCGCGCACTGGCTGGCCGTTCAGCGCGTAATCCGGAAACCGCGCCAGAAATCGCGAAATCGCGATCGCGCCTTCGAGCCGCGCCAGCGCCATGCCCGGCGCATTGATGCGCGCCGGTGGCGAAGGCGAGATGCCGGTTCGGCGTGCGGCCGATGTCGAGGTTTTCCGGATCGGCGAATTGCGCGGGATCGCGGTTGGCAGCGCCAATGCACAGCGTCACCGGCGTGCCGGCCGCCAGCGTGATGCCGCCGAGTTCGACCGGCTCCGTCGTCATGCGGTTGCCGAGCTGGTTCGAGCTTTCAAACCGCAGAATTTCCTCGATCGCGGTCTTGATCATCTCGGGATGTTCGATCAGCCGCTGCTTCTCGTGCGGGATTGCCCGACAGCGCCACCAGCCCGTTGCCGATCAGATTGGTGGTGGTCTCATGGCCGGCGTTGAGCAGGAAGATGCAATTGTGCAGCAATTCCTTCGCGGTCAGCCGTTCGCCATTGTCCTCGCCCTGGATGAGACGGGTCAGCACGTCGCGCTCGGGATTGCCCGGTTTGGCCCGCCGGCGCGCGACCAGGATTTCCAGATAGGCGAGAAAATCCTTCACCGCGCTGTTGCCGCGCGCAAAGACCTCGGCGCCGATCACCGGTTCGAGCGCGCCCAGGATCGCCAGCGACCAGTCGCGCAGCGGTTCGCGCTCCTCCATCGGCACGTCGAGCAGATTGCCGATCACCTGAACCGGGATCGCGGAGGCAAAATCCTCGATCAGTTCGACGCTGCCTTTGCGGCGAGCGCGTCGAGCAGCCGGTCCACCAGCGCGATCAGGTCGGGCTCCATGCCCGCGATCGCGCGCGGCGACAGCGCGCCCATGATCAGCCGCCGCACGCGGGTGTGCGCGGGCGGGTCGTTGAAGACGAGACTGGTGGTGTGGTGCTCGTAGAGCAGCGAAGTCGCCGTATTTCGGCGCGAACTCCTTTTTCTTGTCGGAGCTGAAGAGCCTTGGTGTTCTTGTAGGCGCTGACCAGATCGTCATAGCGCGTCAGAAAGTAGGAGCCGTTCGGCAGCCGCTTGACCGGCTCATGCTCCCGCAGTGCACGATAGGTCGGGTAGGGGTCGGCATAGAACTCCGGGGTCAGTTTCTCGAGATCGAAACCTGGCCGCCAGCTCTCGCGCGTTCGCATTCATGCTGCCATACTCTTTGGTGGAGACCGATATGCCGTTTTCGCTCTTTCCGAGAGCCGCGGCGCTGCTGCTACAGTCCCGCACCGAAATCAGGTCTCGTCAACCGACTGGAAATGAAAATGCACGCCCGCGCTGATGCCGCCGCCGAAAACCGGCCTGCCTGGCCGGAGGATATTTTTGCGATTTTGCAGCGCTTCGATGTCCGTCAGGTGCCTTACGTGCCGGATGCCGGGCATTCGCAACTGATCGAACGCGTGCTGGGCGCGTCCTCGATGCGCGGCGGTCGCCGCTGACGACGGAAGAAGAGGGCGTGGCGCTGCTGGCCGGCGCCTGGGCCGGCGGCCAGCGCGGCGTGCTGCTGATGCAGTCGAGCGGCGTCGGCAATTGCGTGAACATGCTGTCGCTGACCCAGATCTTCCGCTTTCCGTTCCTGACGCTGGTGACGATGCGCGGCGAATGGGGCGAGTTCAATCCCTGGCAGGTGCCGATGGGCTCGAGCACCGCAGGCGTGTTCGAACTGTCCGGCATCAAGGTGTTGCGGGCCTCGCATCCCGAAGAAGTGCGCGAGGTCGTCGAGGCCGCGGCAGGGCAGGCCTACAACGCCTGCACGCCGACCGCCGTTCTGTTGTCGCAGCGCCTGATCGGCGCAAAGGTTTTCATCAAATGAGCAAGGCAAATCTTCTCGACCGCCGCAGCGTCGTCTCCAGCCTGCTGGCGGACCGCAAGGATGCCGATCGTGGTCGGCGGCCTGGGCGCCTCGACCTACGATATCGCCGCGGCCGGCGATCATGACCGCAATCTCTATCTGTGGGGCGCGATGGGCGGCGCCGTCATGATCGGGCTCGGCGCTCGCGCTGGCGCAGCCCAAGCTGCCGGTGGTCGTGATCACCGGCGACGGCGAGATGCTGATGGGGATGGGGAGCCTTGCGACCGTCGGCCTGCAAAAGCCGGGCAATCTCACCATCGTCGTGCTCGACAACGAGGTCTATGGCGAGACCGGCGGGCAGGCGAGCCACACCGCGGCCACGGTCGACCTGGTCGGTGTCGCCCGGGCCTGCGGGATCGCCGACGCCCGCGCGATCGCGACCATGGCCGAGGTCGAGGCCTTTGCGGCCTCGCTTGCAGGACGTCTCGGCCGGGCCGCGCTTTGCCAGCGTCAAGATCGACGGCGCCAATCTGGAGCGGGTGCTCTCCAGCCGCGACGGCACCTTTATCGTGACCCGCATTCGCGGTGCGCTGGGATTTCAGCGCCGATTTAGCCTCCGCTTGTCGTGGTGCGCTGCAATAAACTCCTTGACATTCTGGTAAGGTGAGTGCTTACTCACACGCCTGAGCACCCTGCGCATGACCAGTGACTTGCGGCGGCAGCTGATCCTGGGCGCCGCCAAGCGGTGCTTTGCCCGCAACGGCTTTGCCGGGACCACGACCAAAAGCGTCGCGGCGGCGGCCGCGATTTCGGAAGGGCTGCTGTTCAAGCATTTCCCGACCAAATCGGCGCTTTATGCCGAAATCCTCGCCGAAGAATGCGAGGCCGATCCGGCGCTGCACGCGTCTGCTGGGCCTGGAGCCGTCGACCGGAGACGCTGGTCGTGCTGATCGCGGCATGGTCCGCCACTTCCTGCAGATGTCGGACGTGCCCGATCAGCAGGAGGCCCAGCGTCTCCGGCTGATGATCACGAGCCATCTCGACGACGGCGAATTCGCGCGGCTGCTCTACGCGAAGATCGCGAGATCTGATCGGGCCGGTCTTCACCACGTCGCTGGAGCGCGCGGTGGCGGCGGGCGACGCGTCGCGGATCGGAAGCGAGCCGCTGAACCTGTTCTGGTTTGCGCATCACACCGTGCTGATGGCGGCGCTGGCGCGGCTGCCGGCCGTTCCGTGCCTGTCCTACGGCAATGCCGCCGATCTCGAACGGCAGCTTTGCGAATTCATTCTCCGCGGAATTGGACTTAACGAAACCGCAATTGCTTCCCATCTGGATCGCGAATTGTCGCCGGTTCCGGGACAGCCGGTAACTGCAGAAGGTGCATGACATGAACATTGTGACCGAAGCCAATATCGCGGGCCAGCCGATCGCCGAAAAGCCGCGCGCGCGTCCGGTTCGGATGGTGCGCTGGTTCATCATCGTCGGGCTGCTGCTGGCGCTGCTGGTCGGCGCGCTGGTCGGCTTCAATGCCTTCCGCAGCCACATGATCGCGCAGTTCTTCGCCAACAACAAGCCGCCGCCGACGCCGGTCACCATTGCCGAGGCCAAATCCGAGGTGATTCCGAACCTGTTGACCGCGGTCGGCGATCTCGCCGCCGTGCATCAGGTCAATGTCACCTCCGACGTCAGCGGGCGCATCACCGACATCATGTTTACCGCCGGCGCCACCGTGAAGGCCGGAAGTCCGCTGGTGCAATTGTTCGACGGCCCCGAACAGGGCGATCTCGCGAGCTTCAAGGCGCAGGCGATCGGCGCGCAGCTGGCGCTGGATCGCGCCAAGCAACTGGCGGCGCGTCAGTTCGGTCCGCAGGCGACGGTCGATGCCGCGCAGGCGACCTATGACCAGGCCAATGCCGGCATCGCCAAGACCGAGGCGATCATCTCGCAGAAGCTGGTGCGCGCGCCGTTCGACGGCGAGCTCGGCGTCCGTCATGTCGAGGTCGGCCAGTACCTCACCGCCGGCACGCAGATCGTGACGCTGACGGACCTGTCGACGCTGTATGCCAACTTCACGGTGACGGAAAAGGACAGCGCGATGCTCAAGGTCGGACAGACCGTGCGCGTCGCTGGTCGACGCCTATCCGGGCCGAGATCTTTGAAGGCAAGATCACCACGATCGAACCGCAGATCGCCACCGATACGCGCAACATCCGTGTTCAGGCCACGATCGACAATCCCGATCACATCCTCAAGCCCGGCATGTTCGCGACCACGACGGTGGTGCTGCCGGACAAGCCGGCGGTGGTCACCGTTCCGGAGACCGCGGTCGACTACACGCTCTACGGCGATTCGGTGTTCCTGATCACCGAGAAGAAAGCGGATGACGGCAAGACCAGCCTGACCGCCGTTCGCACCTTCGTGCGGACCGGCAACCGGATCGACGGCACGGGCCGAAATCCTCAGCGGCGTGAAGCCCGGCGATCGCGTGGTCGCGGTCGGCCAGCTCAAGCTGCAATCGGGAGCGGCGGTAGTCGATCTCGACCGATCCGCCGCCGCCGATTCCGGCAAATCCGCCGCGTTACTGAAACAAACAATGCGCAGGGATCATGATCCGATCTAATTCGATCGGGTCATGATCTGCGATCGGAGTAATCGCGATGGTCTGGACCGATATTTTCATCAAGCGGCCGGTGCTGTCGCTGGTCGTCAGCCTGCTGATCCTGCTGATCGGCTTCAAGGCCGCGACCAGCCTGCCGATCCGGCAGTATCCGAAGCTGTCGAATACGGTGGTCAACGTCACCACGGTCTATCCCGGCGCGTCGGCCGATCTGATTCAGGGTTTCATCACGACGCCGATCGAGCAGGCCGTCGCGTCCGCCGAAGGCGTCGACTACATGACCTCGTCTTCGGTGCTCGGCACCAGCACCATCCAGGTCTACATCAAGCTGAATTTCGATCCGAACCAGGCGCTGACCGAAGTGCTCGCCAAGGTGAATTCGGTCAAATATCTGATTCCGAAGGAATCCAACGATCCGGTCGTGACCAAGACCACCGGCCAGACCACGGCGGTGATGTATCTCGGCTTCTCCAGCGAAGTGCTGTCGGGATCGGCGATCTCCGACTATCTGACGCGCGTGGTGCAGCCGGTGCTTTCGACCGTCGACGGCGTCGCCTCCGCCGATATTCTGGGCGGCCAGACCTTTGCGATGCGGCTGTGGCTCGATCCCGTCCGCATGGCCGGCCGCGGCGTTTCGCCGGCCGACGTTTCCGCCGCGATCGCCGCCAACAATTTCCAGGCCGCCGCGGGCCAGTCCAAGGGCTATTTCATCGTCTCCAACGTCTCGACCAATACCGACCTGCAGAATCTCGATCAGTTCAAGCGCATGATCGTCAAGTCCAAGGACGGCGGCTTCGTGCGGATGGAGGACATCGCGACCGTCGAACTCGCGGCGCAAAGCACCGACGCCAGCGTCGCCTTCAACGGCGAGCACGCGATCTTCATCGGCGTGCAGGCGACGCCGCAGGGCAACCCGCTGACCCTGGTCAAGGGCGTCCGCGCGCTGTTTCCGGAACTGGAGCGCAATCTGCCGCCGTCGATGAAGATGAAGGTGGCCTACGATTCCACCAAATTCATTCAATCCTCGATCGACGAGGTCGAGAAGACCCTGGGCGAGGCGATCATCATCGTGGTCGTGGTGATCTTCCTGTTCCTGGCCTCGTTCCGCTCGGTGATCATCCCGGTGGTGACCATTCCGCTGTCGCTGATCGGCGTCTGCAGCCTGATGCTGGTCGATGGGTTTCAGCTTCAACCTGCTGACGCTGCTGGCGATGGTGCTGGCGATCGGGCTCGTCGTCGACGACGCCATCGTGGTGGTGGAAAACATCCACCGGCATCTGGAGGAGGGCAAGCCGCCGGTGCAGGCGGCGATGCAGGGCGCGCGCGAGATCGTCGGTCCCGTCATCTCCATGACCATCACGCTGGCCGCGGTGTACGCGCCGATCGGCTTCCTCGGCGGCCTCACCGGTTCGCTGTTCCGCGAATTCGCCTTCACGCTGGCCGGCTCGGTGATCGTGTCCGGCGTGATCGCGCTGACGCTGTCGCCGATGATGTGCTCGGTGTTCCTCAAGAGCGCCGAGGAGGGACGATTTGCCAAGATCGTCAACCGGGTGTTCGGCGCGATGACGCGCTGGTATGGCCGGCAGCTCGATCGCTCGCTCGACTATCGCCCGATCACGGGGCTGTTCGCGCTGACCATCCTCGGGCTGGTCGGGTTCCTCTACCTGCACACCGTCGAAGGAACTCGCGCCCGAAGAAGATCAGGGCATCGTGTTCGCGGTGACCAAGGCGCCGAAATACGCCAACATCGACTATGTCGACTTTCTACGGCGAGAAGCTCGACAAGGCGTTCGCCAGTTTCCCGGAAACCGATCTTCGCTTCGTGCTGAACGGCATCAACGGCCCGCAGAACGGCATCGCCGGCATGCTGCTCAAGCCGTGGGACGAGCGGAAGCGCTCGTCGATCGCGCTGAAGCCGCTGGTGCAGGCGCAGCTCAGCAAGATCGAAGGCGTCAATGCGTTTGCGTTCAACCTGCCGCCATTGCCCGGCGGTCCCGGCGGCTTGCCGGTGCAGATGGTGATCAACTCGACCAACGGCTTCCAGGCGGTCTATGAGCAGATGGTCAAGCTGAAGGACGCCGCGCGCAAGAGCGGGCTGTTCATCGTCTCCGACAGCGATCTCGACTTCAACCAGCCGGTGGTGCGGGTCAAGATCGACCGCTCCAAGGCGAGCGATCTCGGCATCACCATGCAGAGCATCGGCAATACGCTGGCGACGCTGCTCGGCGGCAACTACGTCAACCGGTTCAACCTCGAGGGACGCTCGTATCAGGTGATTCCGCAGGTGCCGCGCGACCGAGCGGCTGTCGCCCGAAGCGCTCGGCGAATATTACGTGCCGACCGCGACCGGCCAGCAGGTGCCGCTCTCGACCGCTGGTCTCGATCGAGACCGCGACCGATCCCAACGCGCTGACGCATTACAACCAGCTGAACTCCGCGACCTTCCAGGCGGTGCCGATGCCCGGCGTGACGGTCGGACAGGCGGTCGACTTCCTCGAGGGCGAGGCCAAGAAGCTGCCGGCCGGCTTCAGCCACGACTATCTCGCGGACTCCCGGCAATATGTGCAGGAAGGCAACCAGCTCGCGGTCACCTTCGGCTTCGCGCTGATCATCATCTTCCTGGTGCTGGCGGCGCAGTTCGAAAGCCTGCGCGATCCGCTGGTGATCATGATCAGCGTTCCGATGGCGATCGTCGGCGCCTTGATTCCGCTGTTCTTCGGCGTCGCCACCATGAACATCTACACCCAGGTCGGTCTGCTGACGCTGGTCGGCCTGATCAGCAAGCACGGCATCCTGATGGTCGAGTTCGCCAACGAGCTGCAGCTCAATGAAGGCCTCGACCGGCGCTCGGCGATCGAGATGGCGGCACGGGTCCGGCTTCGTCCGATCCTGATGACGACGGCGGCGATGGTCACCGGCCTGTTGCCGCTGCTGACCGCGATCGGGGGCGGGCGCGGCGAGCCGGTTCTCGATCGGGCTTGTCGTCGTCGCCGGCATGTCGATCGGCACGCTGTTCACGCTGTTCGTGCTGCCCGCGGTCTATGTGGCGATCGCCACCGATCACCGGGCCAGGGCCGAATCCGAGCGGACCAAGGAAATCGCGGATTTCGATCTCGGTTCGAAGGCGCTGAAGCCGACCTGAGGGTTTGATTGGATCCTTGGGTTGTTGGGGTTTTTGAACGGCGGCCGGATCATTCCCGCCCGCCGTTTTTCGCTTTACCCTGAATAATTCTCCCGCACTGCGGTAAGAGACAAATTCCTGCCTTCTTGCTAAACAAGCAGGGAGATGAGCATTTCCCTCCACCCGGATACACCCGAAGGGCGGCGCTGGCGGCTGCGCCCGCGGCCGACGCGGCGCCGAGGGCTGTCTCATCGGGCACGAAAGTCCGCAGTCCGGCTGTTCACCAAATATGTCGCGCTGTTCGTCGCGGTGGTCGGCATTGCGCTGGCTATCCAACGGGATTTTCGAGGTTTTCTTCTATTACCGCGAGCACAAGGCCGCCCTGATCCGCATTCAGCACGAGCAGGCCGAGGCGGCGGCGGCCAAGATCAGCCAGTTCATCAAGGAAATCGAAAGCCAGCTCGGCTGGACCACGCAATTGCCATGGTCCGCCGGCTCGATCGAGCAGCGCCGATTCGATGCATTGCGGCTGTTGCGGCAGGTGCCGGCCATCACCGAGCTGGCGCAGGTCGATTCCACCGGCAAGGAGCGGCTGCGAGTGTCGCGCCTCGCCATGGACGTGGTCGACAGCGGGCTCGACCTTTCCAAGGATCCGAAGTTCACCGAAGCGGTCGCCCACAAGGTCTATTACGGGCCGGTGTATTTCCGCCGGGAGTCCGAGCCCTACATGACGCTGGCGCTGGCCGGCACCCGCAAGGACGCCGGCGTCAGCATCGCCGAGGTCAATCTCAAGCTGATCTGGGACGTGGTCTCGCAGATCAAGGTCGGCGAACACGGCCATGCCTATGTGGTCGGCGCGCAGGGCCGCCTGATCGCGCATCCCGACATCAGCCTGGTGCTGCGCAACACCGACATGTCGAAGCTGGTGCAGGTGCAGGCGGCGCAGGCCGGCACCGACATCGATCTCGGCTGCAGGGCGCTCAGAACATCCAGGGCCAGGAGGTGCTGACGGCGTCCGCGCCGATCGCTCCGCTTGGCTGGACCATGTTCGTCGAATTGCCGGTAAAGGAGGCCTATGCCTCGCTCTATGCCGCCTTGCAGCGGCTCGCGATCGTGCTGGCGGCGGCGTCGATCTTCGCGGTGCTGGCCGGTATCTTCCTGGCGCGGCGCATGGTCGGCCCGATCCAGGCCCTGCGCGCCGGCGCCGAGCGCATCGGCGGCGGCGATTTCGCCCAGCGCATCTCGATCAAGACCGGCGACGAACTGGAAGGGCTTGCCAACCAATTCAACGACATGGGCGCGCGGCTGCAGGAATCCTACGCCGACCTCGAGAACAAGGTTGAGCAGCGCACGGCGGAGTTGAGCGAATCACTTGAACAGCAGACCGCAACATCCGAGGTGCTCAAGGTCATCAGCCGCTCGCCGGGCGAGCTTGATCCTGTCTTCCAGACAATGCTGGCGAATGCGACCCGCATCTGCGACGCCAAATTCGGCATGATGTACCGTTACGACAACGGTCAGTTTCATCCAGCAGCGTTGCTCAACGTGCCGCCGGCACTTGCCAAATACGTTCAGGATCGCGGCGCGTTTCTGCCGCCGCCGGGGACTCCTCTCGATCGTCTCTTTCGGACAAAGGAAGTGACCTACACCGCGGATGAGACCGAGGAATCGAATCCTGGCGCGCCAGCCAGACTTGGCGGCGCACGTTCCCTTATGGGCGTGCCGATGCTCAAGGAGAATGAACTGATCGGTGCGATCATCATCTACCGGCAGGAAGTCCGCCCCTTCACCGACAAGCAAGTCGAACTGGTCAGAAGTTTCGCCAAGCCAGGCCGTCATCGCCATCGAAAACACACGACTGCTCAAAGAGCTGCGCGCGCGCACCGACGATCTCGCCGAATCCCTGGAGCAGCAGACTGCGACGTCAGAGGTTTTGCGGGTCATCAGCACGCTCGCCTGGCGACCTGGAGCCGGTGTTCGAGAGTATGCTGGAGAACGCAACGCGCATTTGCGGCGCAAATTTCGGCCAATGAATCTTTACGAGGAGGGGCGCTTCCGTCCCGTTGCGCTCTACAATGTGCCAGCCGCCTACGCCGCCTGGCTGGCGCAGATTACGCCGTTCCAACCGCACCCGCAAAGTGGTCTCGGCACCGTTGCCCGAACCCACCAGGTGGTCCACGTCGAAGATATTCGAACCCTGCCGCCCTATCTGGAGGGCGATCCTTCCGTTGTTGCAATAGCCGATCTCGCCGGAGCGCGGATCATATTTCGTCGTGCCGATGCTCAAGGAAAACGAGTTGATTGGCGCAATCACGATTTACCGCCAGGAGGTCAAGCCGTTCACTGAAAAGCAGATCGAACTCGTCGCCAACTTCGCCAACCAGGCCGTGATCGCGATCGAGAACGCGCGCCTGCTCGAACGAGCTGCGCGAACGCACGACGCAATTGTCGCTTTCGCTCGAAGAGCTGCGCACCGCGCAGGATCGCCTGGTGCAGACCGAGAAGCTCGCCTCGCTCGGCCAGCTCACCGCCGGCATCGCCCACGAAATCAAGAATCCGCTCAATTTCGTCAACAATTTCTCGGCGCTGTCGGCTGAACTGATCGACGAACTGAACGACGTGCTCAAAGCCAGCCGCGCTCGACGACAAGACGCGGGAAGAGATCGACGAGCTCACGCAATGCTGAAGGGCAATCTCGAAAAAGTCGTGCAGCACGGCAAGCGCGCCAATTCGATCGTGAAGAACATGCTGCTGCATTCGCGCGAGGGATCGGGCGAGCATCGTCCCGCCGACATCAACGCCATCGTCGAGGAGAGCCTCAATCTCGCCTATCACGGCGCGCGCGCGGAGAAGTCTGGCTTCAACATCACGCTGAAGCGCGACCTCGATCCGACGGCCGGCATGATCGATCTCTATCCGCAGGAAATCACCCGCGTGTTCCTCAACCTGATTTCGAACGGCTTTTACGCCGCCACCAAGCGCAAGGAAGCCGGCGAGTGAGGGTTTTGAGCCGACCTTGAGCGCGACCACCAAAAACCTCGGCAACGCGGTCGAAATCCGGATTCGCGACAACGGCACCGGCATCCCGCAGGAAGTGAAGGAGAAAATGTTCAATCCCTTCTTCACCACCAAGCCGGCCGGCGAGGGCACCGGGCTTGGCCTGTCGATGAGTCACGACATCGTGGTGAAACAGCATGGCGGCAAGATCGACGTCGATACCGAGCCGGGCGCATTTACCGAATTCATTATTACGCTGCCGCGGACATGGCGGCGGCGCAGCACAATGCTGGAGGCACCAATTGAGCGTTTACATCCTCGTCGTCGATGACGAGCCCGACGTGGAAGCCCTGTTCCGTCAGCAATTCCGGCGCGATCTGCGCATCCGGACGCTTCCTGATGGAGTTTGCGCCGTCGGCGCCGGCGGCGCTGGCCCGCGCCGCCGACGTTCGCCGATCCGTCGCTGATCCTGATCCTGTCCGACATCAACATGCCCGGCATGAGCGGGCTCGAAATGCTGCCGAAGGTGCGCGCCGAGCGGCCCGACGTTCCCGTCATCATGATCACCGCCTATGGCGATGCGGAAACGCGGCGCAAGGCGATCGAGCGCGGCGCGATCGGCCTTTTGACCAAACCGATCGACTTCGCGCTGCTGCGCCATGAGATCGATACCAGGCTCGGGCAGGCCGCATGACCGCGACCATCCTCGTCGTCGACGACGAGCCCGATCTCGAGGCGCTGGTGCTGCAGAAATTCCGCAGGCAGATCCGCGACGGCGCCGTGCAGTTTCATGTTCGCCCATGACGGCATCGAGGCGCTGCAGTCGATCGAGCAGCATCCGCATGTCGACATGGTGGTGTCCGACATCAACATGCCGCGGATGGACGGCCTGTCGCTGCTGCAGAAGCTGCAGGAGGCCGAGGACAAGAAATCGACCATCATCGTCTCGGCCTATGGCGACATGAGCAACATCCGCACCGCGATGAACCGCGGCGCGTTCGATTTCCTGACCAAGCCGATCGATTTCGGCGATCTCGAAATGACCATCGACAAGACCATCCGTCATGTCGAGATGATGCGCGAGGCGCGCCGCCGCCAGGCCGAGGCCGAGCGCGCGCACGCGTCGCTGTCGCGCTATTTCTCGCCGCAGATCGCCTGCCGGCTCGCCTGCGACGGCGAGGCCGACGGCATGGCGGTGCACTGGCGCGAGGTCGCGACCATCTTCACCGACATCACCAGCTTCACCTCGCTGGTGGAAACCGCGGCGCCGGAAGTGCTGGGCGCGCTGCTCAACGAATATGTCGGCGGCATGACCGACGTCGTGTTCGCGCATGAAGGCACGGTCGCCAAGATCATCGGCGATGCCATCCAGATTCTGTTCAACGCGCCCGGCGACCAGCCGGATTATGCGGCGCGCGCGATCGCCTGCGCGCACGATCTCGATGTCTGGGCCGAGGCGTTTCGCGAGCGCTGGAAGGCCAAGGGCGTGAATTTCGGCGTCACCCGCATCGGCGTTCACGCCGGCCCGGCGCTGGTCGGCAATTTCGGCGGCAGCCGTTTCTTCGACTACACCGCCTATGGCGACACCATCAACACCGCGGCGCGGCTCGAAGCCGCCAACAAGTTTCTCGGCACCCGCATTTGCGTCAGCGCCACGGTCGCCGAGGGCGCGCGGAGAATTTCAGGGGCGGCCGGTCGGCGATCTCATGCTGCGCGGGCGCAGCGAGCCGCTGCGCGCCTACGAGCCGCTGCGCGGCCGAGGCGTTCGAGGCGCCGGCGACGACGCAATATTCCGAAGCCTTCGCCAAGCTCGAAGCCGGCGATGCCGCGGCGATGCCGGCCTTTGCCGCGCTGGTCGGGCTGCATGCCGACGATGCGCTGGCCGGCTTCCATCTGCAGGCGGCTGCTCAACGGCGCCAAGGGCGTCCGCATGCAACTGGAATAACAAGATCCAAAAGGAACAGACATGACGCAGCGATTTTCCGGCCGGCAATTACCGGTTCATTCCGGCGGTGTTTCAATATTCGAGCGGCGCTGCGGCCTTGCCCGGCTTCGAGATCGAGCGGGTGCGCTTCGACAAGATGGCTGCCGCTGGCCGAAGGCTTTGCGCAAGTCGCAAAATATATCCAGGCCGCGGGACGGCCGCTGACGTCGTTCTGCGCCTGCGAATTGCGCTCGCCGGCGGCGTTCACCGAGGACGGCTTTCGTACGTTCAACGAGCATTACGTCAAGACGCTCGCGCGAATGGGGCATCTTCGACGGCACCACCAATCCGGTGGCGCGCAGCAATGTCTGCCCCGAGATCGATCCGCCGGCCGAGCCGTCATTTTATGCGTTCTCCTTCACCCGGCCGAGCCAGACGCGCGACGCCGACCTTCGTGATCGCCGGCGGCGCCGAAGCGCGCGGCGGCAGCGGCAGCTATCCCGAGCGCATCGTGCGCTACCGCGACCTCAGCCCGGAGGGATTGAAGGAAAAGGTCCGCTTCACCGTCGGCGCAAATGGAAAGCCGCCTGGAGACGTTCGGCGTTCGGCTGGAAGGACACCACGGCGGTGCAGGCCTATACCGATGCACGATTTCCATCCCGTGATTGCCGACGAGCTGGTCCGCCGCGGCGCCACGCGTTCCGGCCTGACCTGGCATTTCGCGCGCCCGCCGGTGATCGATCTCGAATACGAGATGGATTGCCGGCGCGTGATGCGGGAGACGGTGATTTGAGTTGTCTCCTCCCCGCTTCGAGGTGCCGGCAAAGCGGGCTGAGGGGCCTCCGCGAATCGATGCCGAGCGAGCCCCCCCACCCTCGCTCGCGAGCGCGCTCGAGAGGGGCGAGCGTGCCGCGAGACGCTCACCGCTCCCTCGGATCGAGCGCGTCGCGCAGGCCGTCGCCGACCAGATTGAACGACAGCACCACCAGGAAGATCGCCAAGCCCCGGCCAGATCGCCATCCACGGCGCGTTGGTCAGGAAGCGCTGCGCGGCGTTGAGCATGCTGCCCCAGGACGGCGCCGGCGGCTGCTGGCCGAGCCCGAGGAACGACAGCGCGGCCTCGGCGATGATGGCGGCCGCGATCGACAGCGTCGCCTGCACCAGCAGCGCCGGCATGATGTTCGGCAGGATGTGGAACAGCGCGATCCGCCAGCGCGGATTGCCCATGGCGCGCGCGGCCTCGACATAGTCCTCGACCTTGACGCTCATCATCTGGCCGCGGGTCAGCCGCACGAAGATCGGCGTCGTCGATGATGCCGATCGCGATCATGGCATTGCCGAGGCTCGGACCGAGAAACGCCGCCAGCGCAATGGCGAGGATCAGGAACGGGCAGGCCAGCATGGCGTCGGTGATCCGGCTGATCAGCGCGTCGATGAAGCCGCCGCGATAGCCCGACAGCAGCCCGAACGGCACGCCGATCGCAAAGCGCAATCCCGACCGAGATCGCGCCGGCCATCAGCGAGGCGCGCGCGCCGTAGATCACGCGGCTGAGGATGTCGCGGCCGAGATCGTCGGTGCCGAACCAGTGCAGCGCCGAGGGCGGCTTGCGCACCAGCGTCCAGCTGGTCGCGATCGGATCGTAGGGCGCGATCAGCGGCGCGAACACCGCGAGCAGGATGAAGGTCGCGATCACGACGAGGCCGACCACCGCGCCCTTGCGCTGGAACAGCCGGCGCAACGCGCGCCGCGCCGGGCTTTCCAGCTCGTCCGGAGCGGCGATCGGGATGGCGGCGAGCGCGGCGTCGGTCATGCGGCTCAGGCCCTCAGCCGCGGATTGACGAGGATATAGGCGATATCGGCGATCAGGTTCAGCGTGATGTAGATCGTCGCGGTCACCAGCACCACGCCTTGCACCACGGCGTAGTCGCGATTGAACACGGCATCGACGATCAGCTTGCCGAAGCCCGGAATTGAGAAAATCTGCTCGGTCAGCACCGCGCCCGACAGCAGCGTGCCGAGTTCGAGCGCGCCGAGCGTGATGACCGGCGTCAGCGCGTTGCGCATGGCGTGCTTGAGGATCACCGAGCGCTCGGAAAGACCCTTGGCGCGGGCGGTGCGGACGTAGTCGCTTTCCAGCACCTGCAGCATGGCGCTGCGGGTATGCCGCATCAGGATCGCCGCGATCGCGTTGCCGAGCACGAAGGCCGGCATGATGGTGGAGGCGAGGCTGGCGCGCCAGTTTTCGGAGAGCGGCACGTAGCCCGACGCCGGCAGCCAGCCGAGCTTGATCGAGAACAGGAAGATCAGCATGATCCCGAGCCAGAAATTCGGCGTCGAGATGCCCCACAGCGCGAACAGATTGGCGCCGTAGTCCCAGACCGTGCCCTTCTTCACCGCCGAGACGATGCCGGCGGGAATGCCGATCAGGAACGCGATCACGATCGCCATCGAGGCCAGCTGCATCGTCACCGGCAGCTTTTGCGCGATCAGGCTCGCGCACCGGCACCTTGATGCGCAGCGACTCGCCGAAGTCGCCGGACAACACGCCCTTGACCCAGTAGAAGTATTGCACCGGGATCGGCCGATCGAGCCGGTATTGCTGGCGGATCTGCGCGATCACGGCGGGATCGCGCTCCTCGCCGGCCATCACCAGCGCGGGATCGCCGGGCAACAGATGCTGCAGCGAGAAGATCAGGATCGACACGAAGAACAGCGTCGGGATCAGCTGCAGGATGCGCTTGCCGAGGAAGTTCAGCATGGAGCAGCCACGCTTCGACGCACGGGGATACCAACCGTTCCCTCCCCCCTTGCGGGGGAGGGGCAGGGAGAGGGGTGACCCAACGGGATTCTGTGTTTGTGGCACCCCCCACCCCAGCCCTCCCCTGCAAGGGGGGAGGGAGTAGAGAAGGCGTTGGGCGCCGTCGTCCTCACTTCAGCTTCAGCCCGACCACGCGCACCAGGCCGTCCGGCATCTGCCTGTAGCCTTCGAGCTTCGTGGTGTGCGCGATCAGGAGCTTGCGGTGATAGATATAGATGATCGGCTCGTCGTTGAGCACGATCTTGGTCAGCTTCTCATAGATCGCCTTGCGCTGCGCCGGGATCGGTGACGAGGCGGGCATCGTCCATCGCCTTGTCGGCTTCCGGGTTGGAATAGCCGCCGTCGTTCTGCGGCGCCTTGGTGTGCAGGAAGACGTAGGAATTGCCGTCGGGATCGATCCGGCCGCTCCAGGCGATCTGGAAGACCTGGAATTCGCCGGCCTGGGCCTGCTTGAAGCGAGGTCGCGAATTCGATCACGCGGATCTTCAGGTCGAAGCCGGCTTCCGCCGCCATCGACTGCATGACCTGCGCGACCGCTTCGGTCTTCGGCGCCCTTCGGGCACCATGAAATCGACGCTGACCGGCGGCGTGACGCCGGCCTCCTTCAACAGCGCCTTGGCCTTGGCGATGTCGCGCTTCTGGACCGGGAACGCCTTTTGGTAATAGGGATGTTCCGGGCTGACCCACTGATTGCCCGGCGTGAACTCGCCGTTGAACACGACCTGATTGATGCGCCTCGCGGTCGATCGACAGATCGAGCGCCTGGCGCACCTTCTCGGACTGGCTGAGCGCGCCCTTGCTCTTGTCGTTGCCGATGTTGATGGTGAGGCCCTGATAGCCGAGTTCGGGCGCGGTCGACAGTACCAGGTTCGGATCGGCCGCACGTCCTTGATGTCGGTCGCGAGCACGCGCTCGATCAGGTCGAGCCCGCCGGATTTCAAATTGGCGAGCCGCACCGTGGCATCGACGATCGGCAGGAACACGACGCGGTCGATGAAGATGTTGTCCTTGTTCCAGTAGTCGGCGAATTTCTCGAACACCATGCGGTCCTGCTGCACGCGTTCGACGAATTTGTAGGGCCCGGCGCAGACCGGATGCAGCCCGAACTTGTCGCCTGCTTCCTTCGCGGCCTTGGGCGAGACCATCATGCCGGCGCGGTCGGTGAGCTGGGCGATCAGCGGCGAGAACGGCGTCTTCAGGACGAGCTTGATGGTCAGGGGATCGACGACCTCGACATGGTCGACGCTCGGCCAGCTCCGGCTTGCGGAACGAGGTCGGCAACGTTCAGGTGGCGCTCGATCGAGAATTTCGCGGCTTCGGCGTCGAACGGTTCGCCGTCGTGGAATTTCACGCCGGGCCGCAGCTTGATCGTCACCTCCTTGCCGTCGGCGGAGGTCTCGTAGCGACAGCGCGAGCTGCGGCACGATGTTGAGCTTCTCGTCGATGTCGAACAGCTTGTCGCAGAACGCCGAGAACACGATGCGGCCGACATAGGTGCGCGCCGAGCGTCGGATCGAGAATGTCGGGATCCTCGGCAAGCCCGATGCGCAGCGTGGTCTGGGCCTGAGCGCCCGCTCGAAAGCCAGCAACAGTGCCGCCGCACGCCACCGCCAAACGCAACATCTTCATCGGACTGTCCCCATATTCGAAGGTCACACCGCCGTTGGTGTGGCCCCGACTATACCAACCCCGGCCGATGCCGGTCCTTCCGCGAGGCCGCTGAAGGCCGCGACCAATCGTCTCCAGCGCGGGCGAAAAGCCGCCGTCCGCGGGAACGATGGCGTCCGCCGGCGGCAGTTCCGCCGTGCGGTGACAGGCGGTTGCATGCCGCGTGCCATCCGTCGACGCAGTTCGCGGCGCCTCGACGCGGCAGCGCTCGATCAGCATAGGGGCAGCGGGTATGAAAACGGCAGCCCGGCGGCGGATTGAGCGCGCTCGGCATCTCGCCCTGCAGCAGCATGCGGCTGCGCTTTGCCTGCGGTTTGGGCACCGGGATCGCCGACAGCAGCGCGCGGCTATAGGGGTGACGTGGCGCAGGCGAACAGCGCTTGCGTATCGGCGGTCTCGACGATGTTGCCGAGATTCATCACCGCGACGCGGTCGGCGATGTGCTTGACCACCGCCAGATCGTGCGAGACGAAGATGTAGGCGAGACCCAGCCGGTCCTGCAGGTCGCGCAGCAGGTTGAGGATCTGCGAGCGGATCGAGACGTCGAGCGCCGATACCGGCTCGTCGCAGATGATGAGCTTCGGTTCGACCGCGAGCGCGCGGGCGATCGCGATGCGCTGGCGCTGGCCGCCGGAGAATTCGTGCGGGTAGCGGCGTGCGAAGCGCGGCTCGAGCCCGACCAGGCGCAACAATTCCTCGACGCGCTCGCGGCGGCGCGGTGGCGGCACGAGGTCGTGCAGCGCCAAGCGGCTCGGTCAGGATCTGGCTCGACGGTCATGCGCGGGTTGAGCGAGGCGTAGGGGTCCTGGAAGATGATCTGCGCATCGCGGCGGAAGGCGCGCAATTCGTCGGCGTCCGAAGCGCGAGCAGGTCGCGGCCCTCGAAGCGGATGTCGCCGGCATCCGGCTCGATCAGCCGCAGCACCAGCCGGCTCACGGTCGACTTGCCGCAGCCGGATTCGCCGACCAGCGCCAGCGTCTTGCCGGCCTCGACGCTGAAGCTGACGCCGTCGACCGCCTTGACGAACGCGGTCGGCCGCCCGAACAGCGAGCGCTCGGCGACGAAATGCTTGACGAGATCTTTCGACCTCGAGCAGCGCCATCACGACACCAGCCTCTCCAGCGGCGCCTTGATGCAGCGCGACCAGTGACCGGGGCTCGAGCGCGACCAGCGGCGGCGGCGCGGCGAGGCAGGCGTCGCCGACGAACGGACAGCGCGCGGCGAAGCGGCAGCCGGACGGCGGCTTCGCCATGTTCGGGCACCATGCCCTCGATGGTCGCAAGATGCGCGGTGCGGCGGTCGAGCCGCGGGATCGAGCCGAGCAGGCCGACGGTGTAGGGATGCTGCGGCGTGGCGAACAACTCATCGACGGTCGCGCGTTCGACGATCTCGCCGGCATACATCACCGCGACCTCGTCGCAGACCTCGGCGACCACGCCGAGATCGTGGGTGATCAGGATGATCGCGGCGCCGCTCGCCGGCCTTCAGCTCGCGCATCAGATCGAGGATCTGCGCCTGCAGGGTGACGTCGAGCGCGGTGGTCGGCTCGTCGGCGATCAGCAGCTTCGGATCGCAGGCCAGCGCCATCGCGATCATGACGCGCTGGCGCATGCCGCCGGACAGCTTGTGCGGATATTCGTCGATGCGCTTCTCCGGCGAGGGGATGTGGACGCGGCGCAGCAGCTCGATCGCGCGCTCGCGCGCGCTGCGCCGCGAGCCGCCGCGATGGCGCAGGATGGTCTCGATGATCTGGTCGCCGATGGTAAAGCTCGGATTGAGCGAGGTCATCGGCTCCTGGAAGATCATCGCCAGCCGATTGCCGCGCAGGTCGCGCAGGGTCTGGTCGGGCACGTCCAGCAGATCGAAGCCGTCGAACCGGATCGAGCCGGTGACCTTCGGCGGACTGTTTCGACAGCAGGCCCATGATGGCGAGCGAGGTCACGCTCTTGCCGCAGCCGGATTCGCCGACCAGCCCGAGCGTCGCGCCGTTGGCGACGCTGAGGTCGACGCTGATCGACCGCGTGGGTGGTGCGGCCGTCGTCGCCGTGGAAGATGACGCGCAAGCCCTCGATCTCGATCAGCGGGCCGCGCGTCATTTCTGGCCCGCGATGGCGGCTGCGATGCCGGCGTCGATGGTCGCGCGATCGGTGATGCCGGCCGGATTTTTCCGCGTCGGCAGGAATTGGCGGAAATGCACCCAGCGCTCGCGGCTCACCTGTTCGAGCCGCTCCAGTTCGGCGAGCGGATCGGCGTGGTCGTCGACGCGCAGGTCGAGATCGGACCATTCCTCGCTCGCCATAGATCAGAAGCGCCGCCGATTGCTTGCCGCGCTTGTCGCCGCCGGCGGCTTCGCCGGCGCGCATCGCCGCGATCAGGCGTTGCGCGAACGGCAGCGCTTGCATTCGCGACATAGGCCTTCGCGGTATCGTCGAGCACGCGCGCGCCGCGCCAGCATGTTGCCGGCGATCGAAAAGCCGTCGCCCTCGATATGCCCGCACCAGTCGACGCATTCGCTGCCGGTATGGGCTGCGATGCGGCCGCTGGCGTCCATGATGTGAAGCTGCCGGCTCTCGCGGCCGCTCATCGCGCCGCGATCAGGGTCGTGACGATGTCGCGCGGGCTCGTGCCCTCGCGCAGCAGCTTCAGGCCGTCGATGCCGTAATAGGGATTGACCAGCGCCTGCGTCGCGATGCCGCCGATGCCGGCGGCGATATACGGCACGCGCGCGCCGACCGCGAAGAACTGTGTCGCGACCGCGATGCCGAACTGGCCGGTCGCGCTGTCGCGGGCGATGATCGACCAGGTCATCTCGCCTTGCATGCTCTTATCGTCCGGCCGCGTAGCCCTGCATGCCGCGGGGATTGGCGGCGGCGCGGCGGCGGCGGCCGACCTTCGAGGCGGCGGTGAGGCGGCCTTCCGACCAGTCGGGGCCGGTCTCGACGATATGGCCGCGGCTCTTCAGATTATCGACGGTCGCCTTCGGCACGCGGTTCTCGACCACCAGCACGCCGGGCCGCGCGGTGCGCGGCCAGAACGAGATCGGGAAATGCTCCGAATGCCACGCCGGCGCGTCGATCGCTTCCTGCAGATTCATTTTGGCGTGGACGTGCCGCAGGAAGAATTGCGTGGTCCATTGATCCTGCTGGTCGCCGCCGGGCGATCCCCAGGCCAGATACGGCTCGCCGTCGCGCAGCGCCATGGTCGGGCTGACAGCGTGGTGCGCGGCCGCTTGCCCGGCGCCAGCGCGGCCGGATGATTTTCCTCGAGCCAGAACATCTGCGCGCGGCTGCCGAGGCAGAAGCCGAGTTCCGGAATCACCGGCGAGGATTGCAGCCAGCCGCCGGACGGCGTCGCCGAGATCATGTTGCCGGCCTGGTCGATGATGTCGAAATGCACGGTGTCGCCGCGCACCTCGCCGAACCGGCCGACGGTCGGCTCGCCCGCGCCCATGGCGCCGACCGCCTCGCGATGGCCCTCCTGCGCGGCGCAGCTTTGACGACCGACGCCAAAACCTTCGACCGAGCCGGGAACGAAATCGAGCGAGGCCTGTTCGGAGATCAGCTTGCGGCGCTCGTCATTGTAGGCATCCGACAACAGCGTCGTGATCGGGATCTCGGTAAACTTCGGATCGCCGTAAAACTTCTCGCGGTCGGCATAAGGCGAGCTTGGCGCATTCGATCTGCAGGTGGATGAACTCGGGCCCGGCGGGATCGAGCCCGTCGAGCTCGAAACCCTTCAACAGCGCGAGTTGCTGCAGCATCACCGGGCCCTGGCTCCAGACGCCGGGCTTGCAGACGGTGTAGCGGCCGTAATCGTAGGTCAGCGGCGCCTCGATCGTCGGCTGCCAGCGCGCCATGTCGTCGGCGGAGAGCACGCCGCGATGCGGCGAGCCGCTGACGTCCATGACTTCCTGGGTGCGGCAGAATTTGTCGATCGCTTCGGCGACGAAACCGTGCGACCAGGCCTTGCGCGCGCGCTCGATCTGCGCGACGCGGTCGGCGCCGGCGCTTTCGGCCTCCTTCAGGATGCGGGCATAGGTTTCCGACAGCGTTTTGTTGGTGAAGAGCGTGCCGGGTTTTGGCACCTCATTGTTCGGCAGATAGACCGCGGCCGACGTGGTCCAGTGCTTCCGGAACAATTGCTCGACGGTCTGGATGGTCGCGGAGGCGCGCTCGACCAGCGGATAGCCGTCGCGGGCATAGGCGATCGCGGGCTCCAGCACGTCGCGCAGCCGCAGCGTGCCGTAGTCGCGCAGCAGCAGCATCCAGGATTCGAAGGTGCCGGGAACGCAGGCGGCCAGCAGTCCGGTGCCGGGCACCATCTCCAGGCCCTCGCTGCGGTAATGCGCGATGGTGGCGCCCGCCGGCGCCGGGCCCTGGCCGCAGATCACCTCGGTGCGGCCGCGCTTGATATCGTGCACGATGATCGGCACGTCGCCGCCGGGGCCGTTCAGATGCGGCTCGACCACCTGCAGCGTGAAGGCGGTGGCGACGCCGGCGTCGAAGGCGTTGCCGCCCTTTTCCAGGGTGGCCATCCCGACCGCGGTGGCGATCCAGTGGGTGGAGGTCACGACCCCGAAGTGCCTTCGATTTCAGGCCGGGTCGTGAACGGATCGGGATTGATTTTGCTCATGGGAATCCATCGTTGCGCTTGGGCGTGCGGGACGCGGCGCACTTGACCACAGCCGGGGCGGCCTGCCAACCGGCCCGGGCAGCCGTTGCTCCCATCCCCGTGATCATGCGGGCGCGGCGGGCCGGATTGTTGACGGCGTGGCAGGCGACGCCGTCGATCAGCGCCGGGGCCTCGCTGGCGGCAGAGATCGAACGCCAGCGGGCAGCGCGGGTTGAAGGCGCAGCCGGGCGGCGGATCGATCGGATTGGGGATTTCGCCCTTGACCGGAATCCGCTGGCGGCCGGACATCGCGAGATCCGGCACCGCGCCCAGCAGCATTTTCGTGTAGGGCATGCGCGGATGGCTGAACAATTCGCGCCCTTCCGCGATCTCGACGATGCGGCCGAGATACATCACGCCGATCCGGCTCGCCATGTGCCGGACCACGGCGAGGTTGTGGCTGATGAAGAGATAGGTGAGGCCGAACTTGTCCTGCAGGTCGCGCATCAGATTGAGGATCTGCGCCTGCACCGAAACGTCGAGCGCCGAGGTCGGCTCGTCGCAGACGATGAACTCGGCTTCCGAGGCCAGCGCGCGCGCGATCGCGATCCGCTGCCGCTGGCCGCCGGAAAATTCGTGCGGATATTTCCAGCCGTCGTCGGCGTGCAGCCCGACCAGGCTCAGCAACTCGCCGACGCGCGCCTGAATGTTCGCGCTCGCCCTGGATCAGGTCGAAGGCGCGGATCGGCTCGGCGACGATGGCATCGACCCGGAAGCGCGGGTTGAGGCTCGCATAGGGATCCTGGAAGATCATCTGGATGCGGCGGCGCAGCTGCTGGCGCGCCTGCGACTGCTTGCGGTCGCTCATCGAAACGCCGTCGATGATCGACTTCGCCCGAGGTCGGCGGCAGCAGCCCGACCACCATCCGCGCGACGGTGGTCTTGCCGGAGCCGGATTCGCCGACCAGCGCAAAGGTCTCGCCCTTGGCGATGTCGAAGGTGACGCCGTCGACCGCCTTCAGGAATTCCAGATGGCCGCCTTCGAGCACCCGGTTGAGCCACGGTTTTGAGACGTCGAACACGCGGCGCAGGTTCTTGACGTCGACGAAGGGCGCCGGACGTCATGCCGCGGTTTCCTTTGCTGGCGGCGTCATAGAGATGGCAGGCCACGGCCTGCGTGCCGTGCCGGATCGGCTCCGGCCGTTCGATCCGGCAGCGATCGAACGCGAAGGCGCAGCGCGGATTGAACGAGCAGCCCGGCGGGATTGCGGAAAGCCGCGGCATCGAGCCCGGAATCTGCACCAGCCGCTTGGCGTCGCCGGCGAGCGTCGGGATCGCGCCCATCAGGCCCTTGGCATAGGGATGCAGCGGGTTCTGCACGACGTCCTGCACCGGGCCGATCTCGGCGATGCGGCCGGAATACATCACCGCGACGCGGTCGGAGGTCTCGGCGATCACGCCCATGTCGTGGGTCACCAGCATCACCGCGGTGCCGTGATCGCGCCCGAGGCGCTTGATCAGCGAGATGATCTGCGCCTGCACCGAGACGTCGAGCGCGGTGGTCGGCTCGTCGGCGATGATCAGTTCCGGCTCGGCGCAGATCGCCAGCGCAATCACGACGCGCTGGCGCATGCCGCCGGAGAATTCGTGCGGATAGGCGTCGATGCGCTTGTCCGGCGCGGGAATGCCGACTTCGGCCAACAGATCGATGGCGCGCTTGCGCGCGGCGGTCTCCGAAAGATTGAGATGGGTCCGGATGGTCTCGACGAGTCTGGTCGCCGATCCGGTACAGCGGATTGAGGCTGGTGAGCGGATCCTGAAAGATCATGCCGATCCGCTTGCCCCGGATCCGGCGCATTTCCTCCGGCGGCAGATTGTCGATCCGCAGGCCCGACAGATAGATCTCGCCGCCGGCGATGCGGCCGGGCGGATCGATCAGGCCGATCACCGCGAGGCCCGGTGACGGATTTGCCGGCGCCGGATTCGCCGACCACGCCCAGCACCTCGCCCTTGGCGATGTCGAAGGAAACGCCGTCGATGGCGCGCAGCGTGCTGCGGCGGGTGGCGAACTCCACCTGAAGGTTGCGCACGGAGAGAACGGGCTCGGTCATGCGATCGATGTGATGGCGCTCATCGGAGTTTCGGATTGAGCGCGTCGCGCAGCCAGTCGCCGAGCAGGTTGATGGAGAGGATCAGCGCGGCCAGCGCAATGCCGGGGAAGGCGACGATCCACCATTCGCCGGAGAACAGATAATTGTTGCCGATCCGGATCAGGGTGCCGAGCGAGGGCATGGTGTCGGGCATGCCGGCGCCGAGAAACGACAGCGTCGCCTCGGTGATGATCGCGAGCGCGAGGTTGATGGTGGCGATCACCAGGACCGGCCCCATCGTGTTGGGCAGCACATGGCGCAGCATGATCACCGGCGCGGGCAGGCCGATCAGCTGCGCGGCCGCGACGTAATCCTTGTTCTTCTCGACCATCACCGAGCCGCGCACGGTGCGCGCATATTGCACCCAGAAACTCAGGCCGATCGCGAACACCAGCACCGCCAGCGTGCTCATGGCGTCGAGCCGGTTGCCGAACACCGATTTGACGACGCCGTTGACCAGCAGCGCGATCAGGATCGCGGGGAAGGTGAGCTGCACGTCGGCGATGCGCATGATCAGGCCGTCGACGGCGCCGCCGACATAGCCCGCGATCAGGCCGAGCACGATGCCGAGCGTGCCGGAGAACAGCACGCCGAGCACGCCGACGATCAGCGAAATGCGCAAGCCGTAGAGGATGGCCGAAAACACGTCGCGGCCCTGTTCGTCGGTGCCGAGCAGGAACGGGCTTTGGCCGTCGGCGGTCCACAGCGGCGCGATGCGCGAATTCATCAGTTGCAAGCTGCGCCGGATCGAACGGGTTCTGCACCGCGAGCAGCGGCGCGAAGATCGCGAGCAGGAAAAACAGCAGCGGTGACCGCGGCCGCCACCATGGTGAGCCGGGAGCGGCGGAACGAATAGAACATGTCGCTGTCGAGCGCGCGCCGAAGCCAGCCGCGCCGGCGACAGCGCGCGCGCGGCGCGCTCGGTTCGGCTTTGTGCGGGACGACGGCGTCGGTCATCGAATCTCGCGTCAGGCCGGACGGCTGATGGTCGAGCGCAGGCGCGGATCGACCACGGTGTAGAGAATATCGACCACGAGATTGATGGTGACGAAGATCAGCGACACCATCAGCAGATAGGCCGCCATGATCGGGATATCGACGTTTTGCACCGCTTGCACGAACAACAGTCCCATGCCCGGCCACTGGAATACGGTTTCGGTGATGATCGCAAATGCAATAACCGAGCCAAACTGCAGGCCCGGCGACGGTGATGACGGGAACCAGCGTGTTCTTCAGCGCGTGGCCGAAATGGATCGCGCGCGTGGTCAGTCCGCGCGCGCGCGCAAAGCGGATGTAGTCGGTGCGCAGCACCTCGAGCATCTCGGCCCGCACCAGCCGCATGATCAGGGTCATCTGGAACAGGCCGAGCGTGATCGACGGCATGATCAGCGCCTTGAGGCCCGGAGACCGTCAGCAGCCCGGTGGTCCACCAGCCGATCCGCACCACCTCGCCGCGGCCGAACGACGGCAGCCAGCCCAGCATCACCGCGAACAGATAGATCAGCAGAATGCCGATCAGGAAGGTCGGCAGCGAAATTCCGATCAGCGAGATCGCCTGGAACACCTTGGCCAGCAGCGAGTCGCGCCGCAGCGCCGAATAGACCCCCATCAGGATGCCGAACACCATCGCGAGGATGGTGGCGCAGATGGCAAGCTCCAGCGTCGCCGGCATCCGCTCCTTCAGCAGGCTCGCGACCGGCTGGCGAAACTGGTAGGAGACGCCGAACTTGAACTGCGCGGCGTTGCCGAAATAGCGCGCGAACTGCACCGGCACCGGATCGTCGAGACCGAGCGATTGGCGGATCGCGGCGCGCTCGGCGGCCGAGGTGTCCATGCGCGACCATCTGGTTGACCGGATCGCCGGCGAAGCGGAACATCGAAAACGAGATGATCCCGACCGCGATCATGACGCCGATGGCCTGGATCGCCCGGCGAAGAGTGAAAGCGAGCATGTGATCCTTTCACTTCTCTGTCGATGTGGCGCGCGTCGTTGCGAACCCGAAACGAAAAAGTCCCGGAAGCGCGAAGCCACCGGGACCTGTGCCTGTCGAAGCTGCCTATTCCTGTTTGGTCGCCCAGTAGAGCAGGACCTGGTTGTCCGCGCGCTGCGTCAGTTTCACCTTCTTCGACACGCCCCACGCCAGCGCCTGCTGGTGCAGCGGGATATAGGCGTAATCCTTGATGCGCGATTTCGAACGCCTGCTTGATCAGCTGATCGCGCTTGGCCGTGATCGGTCTCGAGCAGCACCTTGTCGGCAAGCGCGTCGAACTCCTTGTTGCAGTAGCCGCCGAGATTGGCCTCGCCGCGCGGGGACTTTCGGATCGTCGCGGCAGCCCATGATGTCGTTCAGAACGTTCTGCGAATCCAGCGTCGCCGGCGTCCAGCCCAGCAGATAGAACGAGGTCTGGAAGCCGCCGGGCTTCAGCACCTTGGCGAAATACTGCTGCCTTGGGCTGCGCCAACAGGTCGATCTTGACGCCGATGCGGGCCAGCATGCCGACCACCGCCTGGCAGATCGCGGCAGTCGTTGACGTAGCGGTCGTTGGGGCAATCCATCGTGACTTCGAAGCCGTCGGGATAGCCGGCTTCGGTCAGCAGCTTCTTGGCGCCGTCGGGATCGAATTTCGGCCGCGTGAAGTCCTTCGACAGCGCGAACAGCTGCGGCGCGATCATCAGCGCCGACGGCGTCGACAGGCCGCGCATCACGCGGTTCTTGATCAGGTCGATGTCGATCGCCTTGTAGAAGGCTTCGCGGACGCGGACGTCCTTGAACGGATTCTTGCCCTTGACGTTCGAGTACAGCAGCTCGTCGCGCACCTGGTCCATGCCGAGGAAGATGGTGCGCAGTTCCGGCCCGGTCAGGACCTTGGCGTTCGCGCTCGCATTGACCCGCGCGATGTCCTGGATCGGAACCGGCTCGATGACGTCGACTTCGCCCGACAGCAGGGCGGCGACGCGCGTCGCGTCGGAGGCGATCGGCGTGAAGATCGATTTCCTTCAGATTATGTTCGGGCTTGCGCCACCAGTTCGGATTGGCCTTGAACACGGTCTTCACGCCGGGCTGATGGCTCTCGATGATAGAAGGGGCCGGTGCCGTTTTCGTGCAGCGAGGCGTAGCTCGGCGTGGTTGCCGAGGCCGGCGTCGGCGCCACCGCGTTGTTCTCCTCGCACCACTTCTTGTCCATGATGTACCAGCCGTCCCATTGCGAAATCAGAATGGGATTGGGCGAGGTCAGCATCACGTCGACCGTGTAGTCGTCGACCTTGACGAACTTGGCGTCGGTCGGAACGATGGTCGTGAAGTTGGAGCCCTTGGCGCGCACGCGATCGGCGGAAAAGATCACGTCGTCGGCGGTGAAGGGATCGCCGTTGTGGAATTTGACGTTCTTGCGCAGATGGAAGCGCCAGCGGGTCGGCTCCGGCGTTTCCCAGCTTTCCGCCAGCGCGGGAATGATCTTCAGATCCTTGTCGCGGGTGACCAGGCCCTCGTAGACATGGGCGTGATGGGCGATGGTGGTGGTTTCCCTGAGCGTATAGGGATCGAGCGATTTGAGGTCGCCCTGGTTGGCGTAGCGCAGGGTCTGGGCTCGATGCCGGCGACATCGCAAAAGCGACGATTGAGACGGTGGCCGCTGCAAGCAAGGTTTGACGTACCGACATTTGTTCACGTTCTCCGCTGTGGCGCGCTGTTCATTTCTGCAATATCGAGCGGCTATGGCCGATCCATGTTGCCAGAGTTTGGCCGCCGCGCAAGCGCGATTTCCCCGAAGGCAAGCCGGTTTGCGCGACGCTGCCGCAATGACTAGCTTCAGCTGTAAGCAGCGCGCGCATGCGCGTCAACATTCAACTTTCGGAGTGCCGGATGGCGGAACTCAAGGCCGACGTTCTCGTACTGGGCGCGGGCATGGTCGGCGTCGGCGCGGCCTTGCACCTGCAGCAGCGCGGGCGGGACGTCATCCTGGTCGACCGGCACGAACTCGCCGGCGAAGAGACCAGCTTCGGCAATGCCGGACTGATCGAATGCGCCTCGGTCTTTCCCTATATGTTTCCGCGCGATTTCGGGCAGATCCTGCGATATGCGCATCAACCGCGCGCCGCAGGTGCGCTATCAGCTCGTCCGACCTGCCGGCCTTCCTGCCGTGGCTGGTGCGCTACTTTCTCGCATCCTCGCCGGAGCGGGCGCTGCACAGCGCGATGGCCGAATTGCCGCTGATCCGGCGCAGCCTGATCGAGCACGAGGCGCTGATCGCCGAGGCCGGCGTGCCGGAACTGTTGCGGCGGACCGGCTGGATCAAGCTGTTTCGCTCCGATGCGACGCTTGCCAAGCGCGGTGCGCGATCTCGAGCGGGCGAGGCAATATGGCGTCGACGGCGAAATTCTCGATGGCAAGGCGATCGCGGCGCGCGAGCCCAATCTGACCGGCGAATTCGCCGGCGCGATCTATTTGCCGACGCCCGGATTCGTTCCCGATCCCGGCGGACTGGCCAAGGCCTATGCCGCGCTGTTCGAGCGCAAGGGCGGGCGCTTTCGTCGTCGGCGATGCGCGAACGCTCGAACAGGACGACCGGCGGATGGCGGGTCGCGGGCCGGACGGCGCGGTGATCGCGCGCGAAGTCGTGGTGGCGCTCGGACCGTGGTCCGATCTGGTGTTTCGTCCGCTCGGCTATTCGATCCCGCTCAGCGTCAAGCGCGGCTATCATCTGCATCTGGCGCCGCGCGGCAATGCCGTGCTCAATCATCCGGTGCTCGATTCCGATCTCGGCTATCTGCTGGCGCCGATGAACCGCGGCATTCGCCTCACCACCGGCGTGGAGTTTGCCCGCCGCGATGCGCCGCCGACGCCGATCCAGCTGCGAGCGGGCGCTGCCGCGGGCGCATGCGCTGTTTCCGCTGGGCGAGGCGGTCGACGCAAAGCCCTGGATGGGCGCGCGGCCGTGCCTGCCCGACATGCTGCCGGTGATCGGCAAGGCGCCGCGCCATGCCGGGCTGTGGTTCGATTTCGGCCACCAGCACCACGGCCTGACGCTGGGCCCGGCGACCGGCCGCCTGCTGGCGGAAATGATGACCGGCGAGACGCCGTTCGCCGATCCCGCGCCCGTTTGCGGTCGAGCGTTTCGGTTGACCATATCCGCCGATAGGCGGCTCGAGGCCGCCGGCTCGTCGCCGTCAGGTCGCTTGCGTCGCTGCCGCCTGTCGTGGCGATACTGTGACAGGCGCGTCAAAATGCAATCAGGAGCGGACATGAAGGTAAACGTCGAAATAGATTGCACGCCGCTGGAAGCCCGGCAGTTTTTCGGACTTCCGGACGTGCAGCCGATGCAGACCGCGGTGATGGAAAAGCTGCAGCAGCAGATGATGAGCCAACATCGAAAAGGTTTCTCCGGAAGCGCTGATGCAGAGCTGGTTCACCTTCGATCCGAAGATCGCCGAGCGGTTTCAGGACATGTTCGTGACCATGGCGGGCCTCGGCGGCGTCGCGCACCAGCGACAAGAAAATAATGATGCCGGCCGACCGCAGCGAACCGCCGGCGACCGCGCCGGCTTCGTCCGCCCGGCCTCGGCCTGCTGCTGGCCGAGGTGAGAGGCATCTTCGAATTCAACGCCAGCCTGTTGCTGTCGCCGCTGTTGATGCGCGCGCCGAGCGGCGACGGTCATCCGGTGCTGACGTTGCCGGGCTTCCTCGCCAGCGATCTGTCGATGGCGCCGATGCGGCGATATCTGAAGGAACTCGGCTACGACACCTACGCCTGG
Organism: uncultured Alphaproteobacteria bacterium; assembly: GCA_963713785.1. Lineage (GTDB taxonomy): Bacteria > Pseudomonadota > Alphaproteobacteria > Rhizobiales > Xanthobacteraceae > Bradyrhizobium. The sequence goes on along the minus strand of CAVQNB010000005.1, from coordinate 86,649 downwards.
CAGATGGGCCGCAACATCGGCGGCGTTGTCGCGGATGCGGGCCGCGCTGCGGGACCGGCTTGCCGAGATTCACGCCGCGACCGGCCGCAAGGTCAGCATCGTCGGATGGAGCCTCGGCGGCATCTATGCGCGCGATCTGGCGCTGCAGGCGCCGGACATGGTGCGATATGTCGTGACGCTGGGAAGTCCGTTCGCGAACGACGTGAGGGCGACCAACGCGACGCGGCTCTACGAGGCGCTGTCGGGCGAAGCGGTCGAGGACAATTCCGAGCTTCGAAAGGCGATCGCAGGCGATCTGCCGGTGCCGACCACGTCGATCTATTCGCGCACCGACGGCATCGTGAACTGGCGAACCTGCCTGCTGCGCCCCTCCGATACCGCCGAAAATATCGAGGTGCACCTCGCCAGCCATGTCGGGCTGGGCGTCAACGCGGCCGCCTTGTGGGCGGTCGCGGATCGTCTGGCCCAGGCCGAGGGCCAATTCAGAGCAATTTGACCGATCGGGCCCGTTTGCCATTGCATATGCGCCTCCGGAAAATGCACAATCCTGATGAGGCCTGAAAGCCGTGACGCCAGAAGCGCCAGCAAGGCGCCGCGTGAATTGTTCGCGGGAGGAAAACATGAGTGACGCCAAAAAGCTGTCCTCGATGGACGCGTCGTTTCTGTACCTGGAAACGCCGGAAATGCCGATGCATGTCGGGAGCATGGCGATCTTCCGCCTGCCCGAGGATTACAAGGGCGACTTCTTCGAGGACTTCAAGGCGATGATCGCCTCGCGGCTGCATGTTGCGCCGATCCTGAAGGCGCGGCTGGAAAAGGCGCCGCTCGACATCGATCATCCGTCCTGGGTCGAGGACGACCAGTTCGATATCGACCGCCATATCTTCCGCGGCAGCCTTCCGGCGCCGCTACGACCGCGCGACGCTGGAGCGCATCGTCGGCTGGATGCATGCCAAGCTTCTCAATCGCGCCCGCCCGCTGTGGGAGTTCTATGTCTTCGAAGGCATGAAGGACAACGAGATCGGGCTCTATTCCAAGATGCATCACGCCTGCATCGACGGCGGCGCCGGTGCGGCGCTCACCAACATGATCTACGACGTGACGCCGGTGCCGCGGACAGGTCGAGCCGCCGACGGCGCAGGCCAAGGTCGGGCAGGAGCCGCGCGACATCGCCGCCAATCTGCATCGATTCCTATCAGCAGCTCTGGCGCCAGCCGTTCGATGCCTCGGCGGCCGCCAAGGGCATCGACCTGCCGCGCTCCGGCAAGAGCGATCTCGGCTCGATCCTGTTCGACAACGCGATGTTCCAGATCGAAAGCGCGGTGAAGTTCGCCGGCAGCGTTCCGACCATGCTCAAAAGCGTCTCCGAAGTGGTCGGCAAGATTTCCGATCCGAAATCGCGCGACAGCATCGCCAGCATGATGTCGCCGTCGACGATCCTGAACAAATCGATCTCGTCGGAGCGCAGCTTTGCCGGCGTGTCGATCTCGCTGTCGCAGGCCAAGGCGCTGGCCAAGCAGGCCGGCGGCAAGCTCAACGACGTGGTGCTGGCGATTTCGAGCGGCGTGGTCCGGCGCTATCTGCTGGAGCAGGGCGCGCTGCCGGCGAAATCGATGACGGCCGCGGTGCCGATCTCGCTGCGCGAAGAGGGCAACACCGACGCCAACAACCAGGTGTTCGGCATGATCTGCTCGATCGCCACCAACATCGAGGATCCCAAGGCGCGGCTCGAGACGATCATCGCGCAATCCACCAAGTCCAAGGAGATGTCGCATCCGCTGCGGGCGCTGATGCCGCAGGTGTCCAACATCTCGATGCTGGGCGCGCCGATCCTGGTGCAGATCCTGGCGCTGCTGTACAGCCGCTCCAGCCTGTCGGACGTGCTGCCGCCGGCGGCGAATATCACGGTGTCCAACGTGCCGGGGCCGCGCCAGACGCTGTATGCGGCGGGCGCGGAATTGCTGCACATCTTCCCGGTGTCGATCTCGACCCACGGCCTTGCGCTGAACATCACCGTGCAGAGCTACCGCGATCAGCTGGATTTCGGCTTCATCGCCGGCGCCAACATCATTCCCCATGTCCAGGTGCTCTGCGACATGCTGCCGGGGGAATTCGCGGCGCTGCAGGCCGCCTTCGCGCCGCCGGCCGCCATCTCAAGAGCGCGGCAAGCTGAAGCAGCCAGGATGATCGAACCATGATCGAAATGCCGCCGCTGCAATTCGCCGAGACCAACGGCATTCGCATGGGCTATTACGAGGCCGGCCCGAAGACCGACACGCCGCCGGTGATTCTCTGCCACGGCTGGCCGGAGATCGCGTTTTCCTGGCGCCACCAGATCAAGGCGCTGGGCGACGCCGGCATCCGGGTGATCGCGCCGGACCAGCGCGGCTATGGCGCGACCGACCGGCCCGAGCCGGTCGAGGCCTACGACATCGAGCATCTGACCGGCGATCTCGTCGGCCTGCTCGATCATCTCAAGATCGACAAGGCGATCTTCGTCGGCCACGACTGGGGCGGCTTCATCGTCTGGCAGATGCCGCTGCGGCACATCGATCGCGTCGCCGGCGTCGTCGGCGTCAACACGCCGCACACCAACCGCGCGCCGGCCGATCCGATCGAACTGTTGCGCCAGCGCTTCGGCGAGCAGATGTATATCGTGCAGTTTCAGGATCCGGCGCGCGAGCCCGACAAGATCTTCGGCAGCCGGGTCGAACAGACCTTTGATGCCTTCATGCGCAAGCCGGTGCCGCGCACCGACGACCGCGCCGGCGGAAGCAGCCGGTCGCCGGCGTCGGCGCGTCGCCGCGGCTCAATCTGGCGTTTCCGCAGATGATTGCCGGCTACGACGCCAAGCACGATCCGCGCACGCCGATCCTGTCGCCGGAGGAAAAGCAGGTGTTCGTCGATACCTTCACGAAAACCGGCTTCACCGGCGGCATCAACTGGTACCGCAACATGTCGCGCAACTGGCAGCGCTCGGCCGGGCATCGACCATACCGTGCGGGTGCCGTCGCTGATGATCATGGCCGAGAACGACCAGGTGCTGCCGCCGTCGGCGGCCGACGGCATGGAGAAGACTCATTCCCGATCTCGAGAAATATCTGGTGCGGGGCAGCGGCCATTGGACGCAGCAGGAAAAGCCGGAAGAGGTCAGCGCCAAGCTGATCGAATGGCGTAGAAAGCGGTTTGGGTGAGACGTCATCCTGAGGTGCGCGCCGTCATTCGGGCGAGCGCTCGAAGGATGACAGGCAACGGTGCAAGCGGCCATCCTTCGAGACGCGCGCTGGATGCGTCGCATCCTCAGGAATGACGGCGTTGAGGCGATGAGGCAGGAGACAATTACCGCGATGGCGTCGACCAACAGACTGAGCCCGATCCCGCATCCGCCGACCAAGCCGGTGGTCGGCAACATGCTGTCGCTGGATTCGACCGCGCCGGTGCAGAATCTGGCGCGGCTGGCCAAGGAACTCGGGCCGATCTTCTGGCTCGACATGATGGGCGCGCCGCTCGTCGATCGTCTCCGGCCACGACCTCGTCGACGAACTCAGCGACGAGAAGCGCTTCGACAAGGCGGTGCGCGGGCCGCTGCGCCGGGTGCGCGCGGTCGCCGGCGACGGCCTGTTCACCGCCGACACCACGGAGCCGAACTGGAGCAAGGCGCACAACATCCTGCTGCAGCCGTTCGGCAACCGCGCCATGCAGTCCTATCACCCGAGCATGGTCGATATCGCCGAGCAGCTCGTCAAGAAATGGGAGCGGCTCAACGCCGACGAGGAGATCGACGTCGTCCACGACATGACCGCGCTGACGCTCGACACCATCGGGCTGTGCGGCTTCGACTACCGTTTCAATTCGTTCTATCGGCGCGACTATCATCCGTTCGTCGAGTCGCTGGTGCGCTCGCTCGAGACCATCATGATGATCCGCGGTCTGCCGCTGGAGAATCTGTGGATGCAGAAGCGCCGGCGCGATCTCGCCGGCGACGTCGCCTTCATGAACAAGATGGTCGACGAGATCGTCGCCGAGCGGCGCAAGAACGCCGAGGCCGCCGAGGACAAGAAGGACATGCTCGGCGCCATGATGACCGGCGTCGACCGCGCCACCGGCGAGCAGCTCGACGACGTCAACATCCGCTACCAGATCAACACCTTCCTGATCGCGGGCCACGAGACCACCAGCGGCCTGTTGTCGTGCACGATCTATGCGCTGCTGAAGCATCCCGACGTGCTCAAGAAGGCCTATGAGGAAGTCGACCGGGTGCTCGGGCCCGACATCGATGCCAAGCCGACCTATCAGCAGGTCACGCAGCTCACCTACATCACGCAGATCCTGAAGGAGGCCCTGCGGCTGTGGCCGCCGGCGCCGGCCTATGGCATCGCGCCGCTCAAGGACGAGACCATCGGCGGCAAATACAAGCTCAAGAAGAACACCTTCATCACCGTGCTGGTGCTGGCGCTGCATCGCGATCCCAGCGTGTGGGGACCCAATCCCGATGCGTTCGATCCGGAGAATTTCAGCCGCGAGGCCGAGGCGGCGCGTCCCGTCAATGCCTGGAAGCCGTTCGGCAACGGCCAGCGCGCCTGCATCGGCCGCGGCTTTGCCATGCATGAGGCGGCGCTCGCGATCGGCATGATCCTGCAGCGCTTCAAGCTGATCGACATCAACCGCTACCAGATGGTGCCTGAAGGAAACGCTGACGATCAAGCCGGACGGCTTCAAGATCAAGGTGCGTCCGCGCGCCGACAAGGATCGCGGCGCCTATGCCGGCCGCACCGCGACGGCCGCGGCTGCGTCGAGCGCGCGCGGCGCCGCGCGCGCGGACGCGGCCGGGACACAACACGCCGCTGCTGGTGCTCTACGGATCGAACCTCGGCACCGCCGAGGAACTCGCGACGCGCGTCGCCGATCTCGCCGAGGTCAACGGCTTTGCGACCAAGCTCGCGCCGCTCGACGATTTCGTCGGCAAGCTGCCGGAGCAGGGCGGCGTCCTGATCTTCTGCGCGTCCTATAACGGCGCGCCGCCCGACAACGCCACGCAATTCGTCAAATGGCTCGGCGGCGACCTGCCGAAGGATGCCTTCGCCAAGGTGCGCTACGCGGTGTTCGGCTGCGGCAACAGCGACTGGGCCGCGACCTATCAGTCGATTCCGCGCTTCATCGACGAGCAACTGGCGGCGCATGGCGCGCGCAGCGTCTATGCGCGCGGCGAGGGCGATGCCCGCAGCGATCTCGACGGCCAGTTCGAGAGCTGGTTCGCGAAGCTGCGCCGCCGGCGGTGAAGGAATTCGGCGTCGATTCGAATTTCAGCCGCAGCGCCGACGACGAGCCGCTCTACAAGATCGAGCCGGTGGCGCCGTCCGCGGTCAACGCCATCGTCGCGCTCGGCGGCGCCGCGCCGATGAAGGTGCTGGTCAACACCGAACTGCAGAACAAGGCCGGCGCCAATGCCTCGGATCGATCGACCCGGCACATCGAGGTGCAACTGCCCGCCGGCGTCACCTACCGCGTCGGCGATCATCTCAGCGTGGTGCCGCGCAACGATCCGGCGCTGGTGGATTCGGTGGCGCGCCGCTTCGGCTTCCTGCCGGCCGACCAGATCCGGCTGCAGGTCGCCGAAGGCCGCCGCGCGCAATTGCCGGTCGGCGATGCGGTGTCGGTCGGGCGGCTGCTGACGCGAGTTTGTCGAATTGCAGCAGGTCGCGACCCGCAAGCAGATCCAGATCATGTCGGAACACACCCGCTGTCCGGTGACCAAGCCGAAACTGCTGGCCTATGTCGGCGACGATGCCGCCGCCACCGAGCGCTATCGCTCGGAGATTCTCGGCAAGCGCAAATCGGTGTTCGACCTGCTGGAGGAACATCCGGCCTGCGAATTGCCGTTCCACGCCTATCTCGAAATGCTGTCGCTGCTGGCGCCGCGCTATTATTCGATCTCGTCGTCGCCGTCGGGCGATCCGTCGCGCTGCAGCGTCACCGTCGCCGTGGTCGCAGGCGCCCGCGAGTTCGGGACGCGGCATCTACAAGGGCATCTGCTCGAACTATCTCGCCGGCCGCCGCGCCGGCGAGACCGATCCACGCCACGGTGCGCGAAACCAAGGCCGGCTTCCGGCTGCCCGACGATGCTTCCGTGCCGATCATCATGATCGGTCCCGGCACGGGTCTGGCGCCGTTCCGCGGCTTCCTGCAGGAGCGCGCCGCGCGCAAGGCCAAGGGCGCAACGCTCGGCCCGGCGATGCTGTTCTTCGGCTGCCGTCATCCCGATCAGGATTATCTCTATGCCGACGAGCTGAAGGCCTTCGCGGCCGACGGCATCACCGAACTGCACACCGCGTTCTCGCGCGCCGAGGGCCCGAAGACCTATGTGCAGAATCTGGTCGCGGCGCAGAAGGATCGGGTCTGGAGCCTGATCGAGCAGGGCGCGATCATTTATGTCTGCGGCGACGGCGGCAAGATGGAGCCGGACGTCAAGGCAGCGCTGGTTGCGATCTATCGCGAGCGCAACGGCGGCGGACGCGGATGCGGCGCAGCGCTGGATCGACGATCTCGGCGCCAAGAACCGCTACGTGCTCGACGTCTGGGCCGGCGGGTAACGTCGTCCGCGAGCGACCTACGCCGCGATCTGATGGCGCCGTTGACGATCTCGTCCACGCGCGGTTATGGGTCCCGGCTCGCCGGGACGACGATGTATGTCGCTACGCTCGCCGTTTGCGGCAACGCTCGAAGGTCGCATGCCCTCGGGATCTGGTGGAACGCCTGCTTGTCGATGGTGTAGATCGCCATCTGCGGGCGCCGAACAGGCTGGGATCGTCGAGCGTGCCGACTTTCAGACCACGGCGGGCAGGCCCGGCCGCCGCGTGACAGATGCGTGCCGCATTCGGCGCAGAATTCCCGCGTCACCGCGTTCAAGGTCGCTGCGCTGAATTCTTCGGCGTTCCCTTGGTGTAGCTGAAGCCGTCGAGCGGCATCAGCACGAACATGTTGGGAGAGCCGCCGCTGATATATTGGCATTCGCGGCAATGGCACTGCGCCTTCAACATCGGTCGCCCTCGGCCTGTAACGCACCTGCCGCAATAGCATCCGCCTTCCAGTTTCATGACGTTCTCCCTGTCGTTGCGTCAGTGCATCGCCTTTGCGCGACGCCGCATGGGCATGCTTGTCGATGGCGTCGATGATCTCGGCCACATCGGGATCGGCAGCGCGTGGCCCATGCCTTCGATCATCAGAAGTTTCGCGCCGGGGATCGAGGCCGCGGTGTCCTTGCCGCCCTCGGGGCGCACCAGCGGATCGACGGTGCCGTGAATGACCAGCGTCGGCGCCTTGACCGATGCCAGCCGCTCCTTGCGGCTGCCGGAGGCGAGGATGGCGCGGAGCTGCCGCCCGACGCCGGCCGGATTGAGGCCGCGCTCGAAGGTGCGTTCGGCGCGCGAGCGATCGAGCGCTTCGTCCTGCGGGAAACTGCCGACGCGCAGCACCTTCCAGGTCTGCGCGAAGCGTTCGAAATATTCGTCCCTGGTCGTCGGCGGCGGCGCCATCAGCACGGCGGTGGCCTCGCGGGTCGGCGGCGGCACTTTTGGATTGCCGGTCGTCGACATGATCGAGGTCAGCGAGCGCACCCGCTGCGGAAACGAGATCGCGATTTCCTGGGCGATCATGCCGCCCATCGACGCGCCGACCAGATGCGCCGATTTGATGCCGAGCGCATCCATCAGCCCGATCACGTCCTGCGCCATGTCGTGCAGCCTGTAGGGTGCGGCGACCGGGATTTTCAGGAAGCGCAGCTTGAGCAGTTCGACCGGCGTCAGGCGCTTGCCGCCGGTCAGTTTGCTGGACTTGCCGATGTCGCGATTGTCGAAGCGGATGACGCGAAAGCCGCGCGCGGCGAGCTGCCGGCAGAAATCGTCGTCCCAATGGATCATCTGGGCGCCCAGCCCCATGATCAGCAGCATCGGCTCGGCGTCGGCGTCGCCGAAGATCTCGTAACAAAGGTCGATGCCGTTGGCGCGGGCGATCTGCGGCGGCTGATGGGCGAGTGCGTTCACCTGGCTGTTCCCTCGGAAATGGTATTTCGATGAGGAACTCTATGACACGGTTTCCGCGCGCGCAGAAGGCTTTCCGGCGGCCGGAGCCGGCAAATCGCGGCCGCGATGTTGACCGGCCCGCCGCAACGGTGTGGTATGACCGAAAACAGGCGAGGCAATCGCCGTCGATCGTTGCGGGAGGGCGCCAATGGCAGACAAGAGCAACGATCCGGTCGCGATCTGGCAAAACATGATCGGCGAGATGGAGAAGGGATTCAACTCCTTCGCCAATCAGGCGATGGCGTCGCCGGAATTCAGCAAGGTCGTCAACCAGGTCGGCGGCGTCACGGCGGGCGCGCAAAAGCAGCTCGGCGATCTCATGGAGAAATATCTCGTCAGCATGAACCTGCCGAGCCGGGCGCAGATGGTCGGCATGGCCGAGCGGCTGCAGTCGATCGAAGGCCAGCTGAACGAGATCAAGGCGCTGCTGCATCAGGTCCATCAGCAATTCCGGCGGCGCCGGACGGCGGCTATCCGGCGCGCCGCGGCCGCCGCGCACCAAGCGTCCGCCGTCGCGCGGGCGGAGAGCCAAAATGAACGCGCCGCGGCCGCCGGCCTCGATCTGGCGTCGATCCCGGACCGGATCCAGTCCGAGGTGCAGCGCGCGATCCAGCGCAGCATCAAGGGCGTCGAATATTTCGCGTCCTCGGGCCCGTCGCTCGGCTCGACGCCGAAGGACATCCTGCACGTCCGCGGCACGCATGAATCTCTATCACTACCGGCCGATGGCGGACGAAATCTACCGCGTGCCGATCCTGATCGTGATGGCGACCACCAACCGCGGCTACATCCTCGACATGGTGCCCGGCCAGAGCTTCATCGAGTTCCTGCTCAAGCGCGGCTACGACGTCTACATGCTGGACTGGACCGCGCCGAAGCCGGAAGAGAAATCGCTTGCGGATGGAGGACTACGTCCTCGACTTCATTCCGGATTGCATCCGCCGCGTGCAGCGCGATTCCGGCGAGACCGACGTCACCGTGATCGGCTATTGCTTCGGCGGCGTGCTGTCGCTGCTGTACGGCTCGATCTTCGCCGACGGGCCGATGAAGAACCTGATCTGCTTCACCACGCCGATCGATTTCCGCGAGATGAAGCTGTTCCAGAATTTCTCGGACCGGCGCTATTTCGACGTCGACCGGCTGATCGACAGCGTCGGCAACGTGCCGCCGGAGATGATCCTGTCGTCGTTCGAGATGCTGCGGCCGGCCTCGCGCGCCGCGAGCCAGGTGCAGTTGTGGGAAAACATCTGGAACGACGAATTCGTCAAGTCGTACCGGATGTTCGATCGCTGGGCGACCGACACGCTGCCGCTGGCCGGCGAGTATTTCCGCGCACATCACCAAGGATCTGATGTGGGACAACAAGCTCTACAACGACACCATGTCGGTCGGCGGCCGCCCGGCGGATATTTCCAAGATCAAGGTGCCGATCCTGCATGCGGTCGCCGAGCACGATCACATCGTGCCCTATGACGCCGCCAAGCCGCTGATCCAAAAGATCGGCTCGACCGACAAGGAAGAGGTGATGCTGAAGGGCGGTCATGTCAGCCTCGTCGCCGGCGCCAACGCCATCAAGCGGCTGTGGCCGAAACTGGATTCCTGGCTAGGTGAGAGATCGACATGAGCAGCGAAACACGTTCCTATCCGCGCCACGTCGCGACCGAGGCCGGCGAGATCGAATTCCGCCTGATGTCGCGCGGCCGATGAAGCCGCCGTGCTCGATTTTGCGCAAAAGCTCCCGGTGCATGATCTGTTGTTCCTGCCGCGCAACATCAGCGAGCCGAAGGTGCTGTCGGCCTGGATCAACGAGATCGAGCGCGGCGCGATCACGAGCCTGCTGGCGGTGAAGGCGGGCAAGGTGGTCGGATGCGGCACGCTGGTGCGCGATCCCCATTCGTGGTCGCCGCATGTCGGCGAAATCCGCGATGGTGGTCGTCGCCGGATGTGCGCGGCCAGGGCGTCGGACGGGCGCTGTCGCAGGAGACCTTTGCGCTCGCGTTGGGCGCCGGGCTGGAAAAGCTGTCGGTGCAGATGACGGTCGATCAGCCGGCGCGATCGCGCTGTTCGAAGGCCTCGGCTTCAAGGCCGAGGCGCTGCTGCGCGACCATGTCCGGGACGTCGACGGCAAAAAGCACGATATCGTCGTGCTCGGGCACAATGTGGCGCAGGTCCGGGCCCAGATGGAGGCCTACGGGCTGCCGGAGGCCGTGCAGCATTAAGCGCTCCGACGCCGGTTTGCCGGGCAGATCGCCCAATAGCCGAGCTGATCACGAATTCGTGATATCGCATCGCAACATTGATGTTGCGTCGCACCATTAACTATGGCACAACGATCTCGCCCCGGGCCAATCCGGACGGGGTGAGCCCATAGCTCAAACCTGAGGATGGAGAGACCCACATGACCACCGAAACCAATTCCGTGCTGAACACCGTCAAGGAAGCCTTCGCGCCCGTCACCGACGCGTTCAAGAACTTCCAGAACATGGAAGTCCCCGAGGCTGCCCGTGAGTTCGTGAAGAAGACCGCCGAGACCGCCAAGGAGCGCGCTGCCGACCTTTATGCCGGTTCCGAGAAGGTGACTGCCGCGATCGAGACCGCCGTTGCCGGTTCGGTCAGCGAGGCCGCCAAGATCAGCCGCAACATCCAGCAGGCGATCTATCAGGACGCCGAGGCGTTCTTCGCCGGCATCGACAAGCTGGCGTCCGCCAAGTCGCTCAACGAAGCGGTTCAGATCCAGTCCGACATGGTCCGTGCGCGCGGCGAAGTGTTCGTGTCGCGGGCGAAGTCGACCACCGAATATCTCGGCAAGCTCGTCGCCGACGGTGCCAAGACCGCCCAGGACAACTTCTCCAAGGTCTACAACAAGACCGCCTGATCGCTGATCGATCGGCTGCGATGGTTCGAAGGCCCGCTTCGGCGGGCCTTCTTTTTGTCGCGTGTCCGCATAGATCAGGCCAGCCCCGTCATGGTGAGGAGGCGCGATTGCGCCGTCTCGAACCATGAGGCCACGTGTGGGGCCTTGCATCGCTTCAAGACGCGGCGATAGGCGCCGCTCCTGCAGGATGAGGATCTTCGATCTGTCGAAAGCCGTCATGACCCTTCCCGCCACCTTCTCGTTCGACGCGCCCGGCGACGCCGCGCGCGCGGCCGAGCTGCGGCGCGTCAAGGCGCTGGCGACGCTGGTGCTGGCGGCGACGCTGGCGCTGTTCGTGATCGCGAAGCTGTTGCTGCCCGTGCATCCCGTCTTCGGCTTCGTCGCGGCGTTCGCGGAAGCCGCCACCATCGGCGGGCTGGCCGACTGGTACGCCGTCGTGGCGCTGTTTCGCAGGCCGCTGGGACTGCCGATCCCGCACACCGCGATCATCCAGAGCAATCAGCACCGCATCGCCGACAAGCTCGGCGAATTCATCGAGGTGCATTTTCTCGAAGCCGCACCGGTCGAAGCCAAGCTGCGCCAGATCGATTTCGGCTCCTTCATCGCCGACTGGCTGCGCGACCGCAAGCGCAGCGACGATCTCGCCCGCTTCGCGCTGCGGCTGTTGCCGGAGGCGGTCTGCGGCGACGGAAACCTCGGGCCTGATGACCTTCATCACCCGCCGCATCACCACGCAATTGCAGTCGATCGATCTTGCGCCGCTCGCCGCCGGCACGCTGCGCGCCTTCGTCGCCGAGGGCCGGCATCAGGGCCTGCTCGACGATCATCCTGCGCGTCGTGCATCAATCGCTGACGCAGGCCGGAAACCATGGCGATGATCCGCGAGAAAATCCGCGAGCGAACTGCCGACGCTGCTCAAACTCTATCGCACCGACAAATTCCTGGTGAACAAGATCGTCGCCTCCGCGACCGCGTTCTTCGAGGAGGTTCGCAACGATCCGAACCATCCGTTCCGCGGCGAGTTCGATCGCATGGTGCTGTCGTTCGTCGACCGGCTCGGCAGCGATCCGAGCCTATGCCGATCGCATCGACGGCTTGAAGCGCGATCTGCTGGCGCGTCCCGAACTCGGCGACCTCGCGCGCAACATCTGGTCGAACACGCGATCGTTCATCGAGCGCAGCGCCAGCGGCGAGACCCAGGTGCTGCAGCATCATCTCGGCCGGATGTTCGTGGCAGCCGGCGAGGCGCTCGCCGGCGATTCCGAATTGCGCGCCGAGATCAACAAGGGTCTCGTCGACGGTGCTCGCGAAGTTTCATCGCCGATCAGAAGAGCGGCGTCTCGAGCTTCATCTCCGATCAGGTCAAGGCCTGGGACATGGGGCAGTTGATTTCGCTGATCGAAATCAACATCGGCAGGGATCTGCAATACATCCGCTTCAACGGCTCGCTGATCGGCGGCCTTGCCGGGCTTGGCGCTCTACACGCGCCGAATTCCTGCTGCGATGGCTGTGACTTTTAGATCACGGCAAGGCATTTAGTTGTGGACCTATTGTCCGATCTGGCTCAGCCGCTTGAATGCCGAAAGGCCGTTGCCTAGCTTGATTCAGAGCCGATTGTTGCATTGCGGAACGATTGCACGGGTTTTCGCGTCTTTCCATTGATCCATTGGCCGGCTGCCGCAACGTAAGGGGCCGGCCTGAAGAGGAAATACGATGTCCGCCACTGCCCAGACGCTGCGCCCGCCGTCCAGAACCCTGATGTTTCTGGAAGGGCGCGCCATCCATGAACTCGGTGCGTTTCTCGGCGCGTTGCCGCTGCTCAGCCTGGCGCCGAGGGGCGACGGCCATCCGGTGCTGGTATTGCCCGGGCTGGTCGCGTCCGACACCTCGACGCGTCCGCTGCGCAGCTTCCTGAAGAACCGCGGCTATGCCGTCAGCGGCTGGCGGCAGGGCCGCAATCTCGGCCTGCGCGATGGCGTGCAGCACGCGATGGTCGATCTGGTGCAGGAACTGAACGACACCCATGGCCGCAAGATCAGCCTGGTCGGCTGGAGCCTCGGCGGTCTCTACGCGCGGCAGCTCGCCAAGATGATGCCGGATCGCGTGCGCTCGGTGATCACGCTCGGCAGTCCGTTTGCCGGCAACCCGAAGGCGACCAATGCCTGGCGCGTCTATGAGATGGCGAGCGGCCGCCGCGCCGACGAAGAGGATGGCCGGTTCGGCGGATCGCTCTCGGAAACGCCGCCGGTGCCGACCACCGCGATCTTCAGCCGCACCGACGGCATCTGCGCCTGGCAGGGCTGCATGGAGAAGACCTCGGCACAGTCCGAGAACATCGAGGTCGAAAGCAGCCATTGCGGCATGGGCCATCATCCCGCCGTGGTCTACGCGGTGGCCGATCGTCTGGCGCAGCCCGAAGGCAAGTGGACGCCGTTCGACCGCAGCGGCTGGCGCAGCATCGTCTATCCCGATCCCAACAGGTAAGCCTCGACGCGGCCGTTTCTTCACCGCTCGCCCCGCTCTTGGCCGGGGAGAGGCGAGACGGCTACAGCTGCGTTGTCGTGAATCCGCAAAAACGCGCTATGCGTTGCGCATGCCGCATCCGCTTGCCCGCATCATCGACCAGCTCAAGCGCGAACCCTCGCGCACCGGCTCCATCGTCATCACCGTGTTCGGCGATGCCATCGTGCCGCGCGGCGGTTCGGTCTGGCTCGGCACGCTGCTGGCATTTCTTCGAAGCGCATCGACATCGACAGCGGCGTGGTGCGCACCGCGATGTCGCGGCTTGCCGCCGACGGCTGGCTCGAGCGCAACAAGGTCGGCCGCAACAGTTTTTACCGGCTGGTCAAGAAGGGAGCGGCAAACCTTCGATGTCGCGACCAGACATATCTACGATCCGCAGCCGTCGGACTGGACCGGACGTTTTGAACTGCTGCTGATCGGCAACGGCGAGGATCGCGACGCCGCGCGCGAGGCGCTGAAGAATGCCGGCTTCGGCAGTCCGCTGCCGGGCGTGTGGGTCGCGCCGTCAGGCGTCGCCGATCCCGGAGGAAGCCGCATCCGCGATCCGGCTGGAAGTTTCCGCCGAGGACGACAGCGGCCGGCGGCTGCTCAGCGAGAGCTGGCCGCTCGATCGCACCGCGGATGCCTATCTGAAATTCATGAAGACCTTCGAGCCGTTGCGCGGCTGGATCGATCGCCGCGAGCGGCTGTCGCGACGCCGACGCCTTCACCGCGCGGATCCTGCTGATCCACCATTACCGGCGCGTGGTGCTGCGCGATCCGCTGCTGCCGACGGCGTTGTTGCCGGCGGACTGGCCGGGCAGGGCGGCGCGCCAGCTCTGCGGCGAGATCTATCGCGGCGCTGCTTCCCGCGTCCGAACAATGGCTTGACCGCAATGGACAGCAACGAAAACGGCGCCGCTGCCGGCAGCCGGCGCGGAACTCGCGCGCCGGTTTCGGCGACGCTGATATGTTACAAAAATAACTTGCAATTCAAATTTTTGTTATATGTTTGATCCAACAAATCCGGGGAGATCGGCCATGTACACCCAGGCGCTCAACACGTCCGAGGCCGAAGACCGCCATATCGAGGACGCCGGCCGCGCCGCGCAATTTCAGGCGCGCATCGACGCCGACGAGCGCATCGAGCCGAACGACTGGATGCCGGCGGCCTATCGCAAGACGCTGACGCGGCAGATTTCGCAGCACGCGCATTCCGAAATCGTCGGCATGCTGCCGGAGGGCAACTGGATCACGCGCGCGCCGTCGCTGCGCCGCAAGGCGGCGCTGCTGGCCAAAGTGCAGGACGAATGCGGCCACGGGCTCTATCTCTATGCCGCCGCCGAGACGCTCGGCACCTCGCGCGAGGAACTGGTCGACCTGATGCTGGCGGGCAAGGCCAAATATTCCTCGATCTTCAACTATCCGACGCTGACCTGGGCCGACATCGGCGCGATCGGCTGGCTGGTCGATGGCGCCGCGATCATGAACCAGATTCCGCTGTGCCGCTGTTCCTACGGTCCCTATGCGCGCGCGATGATCCGCGTCTGCAAGGAAGAATCCTTTCACCAGCGCCAGGGCTTTGAGATCATGCTGACGCTGTCGCGCGGCTCGCGAAGAGCAGAAGGCGATGGCGCAGAGCGCGCTCGATCGCTGGTGGTGGCCGGTGCTGATGATGTTCGGTCCGCCCGACAAGGCGAGCCAGCACAGCGACACCTCGACCAAATGGAAGATCAAGCGCTTCTCCAATGACGAGCTGCGGCAGAAATTCGTCGATGCCACGGTGCCGCAGGCGCAGTTTCTCGGCCTGACCATTCCCGATCCCGGCATGAAGCAGAACGCGAACGGCAACTGGGAATACAGCGCGATCGACTGGGAGGAATTCAACCAGGTGCTGGCCGGCAACGGCCCCTGCAACCGCGATCGCCTGGCGGCGCGGCGCAAGGCGCATGACGAAGGCGCCTGGGTGCGCGAGGCGGCGCAGCCTATGCCGAGAAGCGCAGGCATCGCCAAGTCGCGCAGGCTGCCGAATAGCGTTTTCAGGGAGACCATATGGCCACGCCGAACACTCCGCTCTGGGAAGTCTTTATTCGCAGCCGCAACGGGCTCGCGCACAAGCATGTCGGCTCGCTGCATGCGGCGACGCGACGCTGGCGCTGCAGGCCGCGCGCGACATCTACACCCGCCGCGGCGAGGGCTTGTCGATCTGGGTGGTGCCGTCGAACGCGATCACCGCCTCCGATCCATCCGAGAAGGGCATGATGTTCGAGCCGGCGGAATCCAAGATCTACCGGCATCCGACGTTTTACGACGTGCCCGACGAAGTCGGGCATATGTGATGGCTGTCGCATCGATCCAGGTCTCCGAAACGCCGCTGGTGCTGTACGCGCTGCGCCGCGCCGACGATGCGCTGATCCTGGGGCATCGGCTGTCGGAATGGTGCGGCCACGCGCCTGCCCTGGAAGAGGACATGGCGCTCGCCAATATGGGCCTCGATCTGCTTGGGCAGGCGCGCGAGCTCTATTCCTACGCGGCCAAGGTCGAAGGCAAGGGCAACGACGAAGACAAATTCGCCTATCTGCGCGACGTCAGGCAGTACCGCAATCTGCTGCTGCTGGAGCAGCCGAACGGCGATTTCGCGCGCACCATGGTGCGGCAGTTCTTCTATGCGGCCTTTGCCGACCTCTATTGGCGCGCGATGATGAAGTCGAGCGATGCCGACGCTGGCGGCGATCGCGGCGAAATCCGAGAAGGAAAGCGCCTATCATCTGCGGCATTCCTCGGAATGGATGGTCCGGCTCGGCGACGGCACCGAGGAAAGCCATCGCCGCGCGCAAACTGCGATCGACGATCTCTGGGCCTATACCGGCGAGATGTTTGCGGTCGACGACAGCGAGCGCGCCCTGATCGATGCCGGCATCGCGGTCGATCCCGCGACCTTGCATGCGCAATGGCTCAAGACGGTCTCCGATGTCGTCGGCGAAGCGACGCTGGCCTTGCCCAAAAGCGACTGGATGCAGCAGGGCGGCCGCAGCGGCCGGCACAGCGAGCATCTCGGCCATCTCCTGAGCGAGCTGCAATCGATGCAGCGAACCTTTCCGGGGGCGACATGGTGACGGCCACGTTCGAGCGATGCCGATTTGCGCCAGCGCGCCTGGGACGTCGCGGCCAGCGTGGTCGATCCCGAGATTCCGGTGCTCACCATCGCCGATCTCGGCGTGCTACGCGATGTCGCGGTCAACGACGGCCGCGTCGAGGTCGCGATCACGCCGACCTATTCCGGCTGTCCCGCGATGAACATGATCGCGCTGGAAATCGAGCTGGCGCTGGAGCGCGAAGGTTTTCGCAAGCCGAAAATCCGCACCGTGCTGTCGCCGGCCTGGACCACCGACTGGATGAGCGAGGACGGCCGCCGCAAGCTCAGGGAATACGGCATCGCGCCGCCGCAGAGCGGTCGAGTTCGCGCCGCGCGCTGTTCGGCGTGCAGCAGGTCGCGTGCCCGCAATGCGGCTCCGAGAATACCGAAGTGCTTTCCGAGTTCGGCTCGACCTCCTGCAAGGCGCTGTGGCGCTGCAAGAGCTGCCGCGAACCGTTCGACTATTTCAAGTGTCACTGACCATGTCGCACGACCCGCGTTTTCACCGTCTCGCCGTCAACGATCTGCGCCGCGAATCCGCTGATGCGGTGTCGCTGACCTTTGCGATCCCGAAAGAGCTTGCCGACGACTACAGCTTCGCCCCGGGCCAGTACCTGACCCTGCGCACGACGATGGACGGCGAGGAAGTGCGTCGCTCCTATTCGATCTGCTCCGGTCCCGATGACGGCGAACTGCGCATCGCCGTGAAAAAGGTCGATGGCGGCGCGTTCTCGAGCTGGGCCGCCGACGATTTGAAAGCCGGCGACGAGCTCGACGTGATGACGCCGACCGGCCGCTTCGGGGTCGCGCCGGCGCCGGAGGAGGCGCGGGTCTATGTCGGTTTTGCCGCCGGCTCCGGCATCACGCCGATCCTGTCGATCGTGAAGGGCGTGCTGGCGCGCGAACCCAAAAGCCAGTTCTTCCTGTTCTACGGCAATCGCTCGACAGCAGACATGATGTTCCTCGAGGCGCTGGAAGAGCTGAAAGACCGTTTCATGCAGCGGCTGTCGCTGTTCCACGTCATCTCGGGCGAGGAGCAGGACATTCCGATCCTGCACGGGCGGCTCGATGGCGAGAAGGTGCGGGTGCTGTTGCGCTCGCTGGTGCCCGCCGAAACCGTCGATCATGTCTTCATCTGCGGCCCGACCGGCATGAGCGAAGATATCGAGGCGACCTGCCGCGACATCGGCATTGCCGAGGAGCGCATCCATGTCGAGCGCTTCGTTTCCGGATTCGGCGGCAAGCCGCGCCTAAAGGCGATTATCCCGGCGTCCGCGCCGCCGAAGGCGCATGCCGCGCTGATCATCGACGGCAAGCGCCGCGAGGTGCCGGTCGCCGAAGGCGAGGCCATTCTCGATGCGGCGCTGCGTGCCGGCATCGATCTGCCGTTCGCCTGCAAGGGCGGCATGTGCTCGACCTGTCGCGCCAAGCTGGTCGAAGGCGAGGCGCCGATGGACGTCAATTATTCGCTGGAGCCGTGGGAGCTGAAGGCGGGGTTCATCCTCACCTGCCAGGCGCGGCCGGTTTCGGAAAAGGTCGTGGTCGACTACGATCACGTCTAGGGCATGATCCGGAAAAGTGGATACCGGTTTTCCCTCGCGACAAACGCGAAGCGTTTGCGCGGAGATCATTCTCGAAAAGTGAAACGGCAGGAGGAGATTAAGTGAACGTCAAGGCCACGCTTTCGCCGGACGATCTTGCGCGCGCCTGCGCGGAAGCGATGTGGAAGGAAGACGACGCGAGCCAGGGCCTCGGCATGGAGATCGTCGACGTCAGGAGTGGCGAGGCGACGCTGACGATGACGGTCCAGCCGCATATGGTCAACGGCCAGCGCATCGCCCATGGCGGCTTCATCTTCCTGCTTGCGGATTCGGCGTTCGCCTTTGCCTGCAACTCGCACAACGAGCGTGCGGTCGCAGCCCAGTGCGACATCACCTTCATCAAGCCGGGCAAGCTCGGCGACAAGCTGGTCGCGACCGCGCGCGAAATCTCGCGCAGCGGACGATCCGGCATCTACGATGTGCGGGTCACCGCAGGTGACACGGTCGATCGCCGAGTTTCGCGGCCATTCCCGCACCATCGCGCGGCACATGGCTGCCGCGCCGAAATCGACACAAAGAAAAAATAGAACCAAGCAGGGAAACGTTCAGATGGCTTCGACAAAGTTACAGGTCAGGGAAGGCGGGTATCGCGCCGAACTGGACGAGGCCGAACGCGCCTCGCGTGACGAGATCATGGCGCTGCAGCTAAAGCGCCTCGCATGGTCGCTCAAGCACGCCTATGACAATGTCGCGCATTACAAAATGGCTTTCGACAAGGCCGGCGTGCATCCTTCCGATTTCAGAGCAGCTTTCCGACCTCGCCAAATTTCCGTTCACGGTCAAGACCGACCTGCGCGACAACTATCCCTTCAACATGTTCGCGGTTCCCCGCGACAAACTGATCCGCGTCCATGCCTCTTCCGGCACCACCGGCAAGCCGATCGTGGTCGGCTATACCCGCGCCGACATCGACGTGTGGTCCGAGGTGATGGCGCGCTCGATCCGCGCCGCCGGCGGCCGCAGCGGCATGATCATCCATAACGCCTATGGCTATGGCCTGTTCACCGGCGGCCTCGGGGTGCATTACGGCGCGGAGCAACTCGGCTGCACGGTGGTGCCGGTTTCCGGCGGCATGACCGAGCGGCAGGTGCAGCTCATCAACGACTTCAGGCCCGACATCATCACGGTGACGCCGAGCTACATGCTGGCGATTCTCGACGAGTTCAAAAGGCAGCGGCTCGACCCGCGCAAATCGTCATTGAAGTTCGGCATCTTCGGCGCCGAGCCCTGGACCAATGCGATGCGCGCCGAGATCGAGCAGGCGTTCGACATGGACGCGACCGATATTTACGGCCTGTCCGAGGTGATCGGCCCCGGCGTCGCGCAGGAATGCGTCGAGACCAAGGACGGCCTGCATATCTGGGAGGATCATTTCTATCCCGAAGTGATCGATCCCGAGACCGGCGCGGTGCTGCCCGACGGCGAAAAGGGCGAGCTCGTTTTCACCTCGCTGACCAAGGAAGCGTTTCCGATCATCCGCTACCGCACCCGCGACCTGACGCGGCTGTTGCCGGGCACGGCGCGGCCGGGCATGCGGCGCATGGAGAAGGTCACCGGGACGTTCCGACGACATGATCATCCTGCGCGGCGTCAACGTGTTCCCGACCCAGATCGAGGAAGCGCTGCTGGCGACCGATTGGTGCGGCGGCCATTTCATCATCGAACTGACGCGCGAAGGGCGGATGGACGAGATGACGGTCCTGGCGGAAGCGCGTCCCGAGCATCTGGGACGGCAGCGGGCTCACCGCCCATGCCGAGAAGGTCTCGGTCTTCATCAAGAATACCATCGGCATCATCCGCCCGCGTCAGGATCGTCGCGCCCGATACGCTGGAGCGCTCGCTCGGCAAGGCCAAGCGTGTTTACGACAAGCGGCCAAAAGGGTAACTCCTGTTTCTCGCGAGTCTCGTGAGAGTTCGGGATAATCCTTGATGCCGCTTGCCCAAAAGCCAGATCCTCAATTCCCGTACGGTCGAAGCGCGCTGCGTGCGGCTGTCGGCCAAGGCCGTCGATGCCGCCTCGCTGGCGCCTGTGGTCGAGCGGCGCCCGCTGTCGCGCGCCGCGAACGAGGTGCTGATCGAGGTCAAGGCGGCGGCGGTCAATCCGTCCGACGTCAAGGCCGCGACCGGGTCTGATGGCCTATGCGGTATTTCCGCGCACGCCGGGCCGCGACTATGCCGGGGTCGTGATCGACGGCCCAGCCGGCATGATCGGGCGCGAGGTGTTCGGCTCGTCCGGGCGATCTCGGCATCCGGCGCGACGGCACCCATGCCACGCACCTTGCCGTCGAAGCCGAGGCGGTGGTCGAGAAGCCGAAGAGCATTTCCTGGGAGGAGGCCGCCGGTATCGGCGTTCCCTTTGTCACCGCCATGGAGGGTTTTCGGCGCGCCGGACTGCCGAAAAAAGACGAGACGGTGCTGGTGATGGGCGTCAACGGCAAGGTCGGGCAGGCCGCGGTGCAGATCGCGACCTGGCACGGCGCGCGTGCTGATCGGCGTGGTGCGCAAGAGTGAACCCTATGAAGGCCACGCCAACTCAAAAGTCGACGTGATCGATGCATCGGCAGTCGATGTCGCGACGCGCGTTCGCGAACTCACCGACGGCAAGGGCGCCGACATCGTCTTCAACACCGTCGGCGATCCCTATTTCCAGGCCGCGCACAAATCGCTGGCCCTGCGCGGACGGCAGATCCTGATCGCGGCCATCGATCCGGTCGTGCCGTTCAACATCCTGGAATTCTATCGCGGCCAGCACACCTATGTCGGCATCGACACGCTCGGCCTGTCGTCGGTCGCGACCGGCGCGGTGCTTGCGCGAACTCGGTCCCGGCTTTGCCAGCGGACATCTCAAGACCGTTTCCGATCAATCCGACTGCGATCTATCCGCTGGAGGACGCCAAGCGCGCCTTTGTCGCGGTCGCCGGTTCGTCGCGCGACCGCGTGATCCTGAGACCCTAGAGGCGGCCGCTCTCGGGAACAAAATCATTCGCGTTCCGATTGGGCGCATAGGTTTTATTCCTCTTGTCGGTCAACGCGCGAAAGCTTCGTTTTTCGTGGCCCTCAGCGATGGACGGCTATGCTCCGGAAACGTTATAGCAGGGAAGAAATTACCCCCTATCTTGGGCTGTGCCGGCCGCCGAGGCCCGCGCCAAAACATCAAGGAAAAGCCTGTGCTGGGCAGCGGCAACATTATTGTCCTCAGCGGCCTCGTGATCGGCCTCGCTCTATGGCGCGGTCGGCCTGTTGAGCGGCTTTTGCCTGATGAGCAGCCTGCGCGGCTGGTGGGCGCGAGGGCGACAGCCGCCTGGTGCGCACCTATGCGCTGGCGATGGGCGTCGCGATCGCCGCGACGCAGCTGCTGGCCGGCGCGCGGCGTCGTCGATCTCGGCAAATCGATCTATCTGCAGCCGTCGTTCTCGGTGCCGCTGATGTTCTTTGGCGGGTTGTTGTTCGGCTACGGCATGGTGCTGTCGAACGGCTGCGGCTCGCGCGCGCTGGTGCTGCTCGGCCGCGGCAATCTGCGCTCGCTTCGTCGTGGTGATCGTGCTCGGCATTGTCGCGCAGATGACGCTGAAGGGCCTGATCGCGCCGGCGCGGATCGCGATGCTGCAAGTGTCGCAGATGACGCCGAAGGTCGATCTCGCTGCCGGCGCTGCTGTCGACACTGGGCCTCACCGAGGCATTCGCGCGGACGCTCGCGGCCTCGGTGATCGCGGGCGCCCTGATCATCTTTGCGTTTGCGCATGCGCCGTTCCAGCGCGTCCTGGGGGCAGATCGCGGCGGGCGTCGTCGTCGGTCTGCTGGTTGCCGCCGGCTGGTATGCGACCGGCTATCTCGGCGCCGACGATTTCAATCCGACGCCGGTCACCTCGCTGACCTTCATCGCGCCGATCGCGGACGCCTTGCAATACGTGATGCTGTCGACGGGATCGACGCTGAATTTCGGCATCGCCACCGTCGGCTGGCGTGTTCGCCGGCAGCCTGCTGACGGCGCTCGTGACCGGCCGTTTCTATTGGGAAGGCTATCTGTCGCCGCGCCACATGCTGCGCTCGGCCGGCGGTGCGGCGCTGATGGGCTCTGGCGGCGTGATGGCGTTTGGCTGCTCGATCGGGCAGGGCCTGACCGGACTTTCGACGCTGGCGCTGGCGTCGTTCGTCGCGGTCGCCGGAATTTTGGTGGGATCAGCGCTCGGCCTGCGCGGCGCGCTTCGCGTCCGGCCGCTCGCTCCGGCCTAATCCCTAATCCGCGGCCCTGGTCACGATGCGGATCTCCGACGTCAGGGTGCGATGCACCGGGCACTTGTCGGCGATTTCCATCATGCGCTTGCGCTGTTCGGCATCGAGCGCGCCTTCCATGGCGATCGCGCGTTCGATCTGATCGAGCATGCCTTCCTTGGTTTCGCACTCGGCGCAATCCTCGCGCATGGATCTTGCTGTGGCTGAGCGTCACCGTGGCGCGCTCCAGCGGCAGCGATTTGCGGTCGGCGTAGAGGCGCATGGTCATCGATGTGCAGGCGCCGAGGCCGGCAGCAGGAAGTCATAGGGGCCTGGTCCGGTGTCCTCGCCGCCGGCCGCGACCGGTTCGTCGGCCAGCATCCGATGCGGTCCGACGGTGACGGTCTGCTGGAATTTGCTGTTGCGGGTTTCGCGCACCACGACCTGGCGCGGCGCTTCGCCTGTAGCGGCGGCCTGTTCCGGTGCGACAGGATCGAGGTAACGCTCGGCCCAGGCGGCGATGACATCGGCGACATAGGTGGCGTCGCGCCGTTCGCTCAGCAGATGATCGGCATCCGCCAGCGACACGAAGCTCTTGGGATGTCTTGGCGGCGACGAAAATCCGGGTGGCGTTGTCGATGCCGACGGTGTCGTCGGTCGGCGAATGCATGACCAGCAGCGCCTTGTGCAGCTTGGTGACATGCGCCATCAGGCCGTGCTCGGCGATGTCGTCGAGGAATTCGCGCTTGATGCGGAACGGCCGGCCGGCGAGCGAGACCTCGACCTCGCCATGCTTGCGGATGTCCTCGATGCGATCCTTGAAGAGGCCGGTGACATGGGCCGGGATCGGAGGGGGCAGCGATGGTGACGACGGCCTTGGCTTCCGGGACTTGTGCGGCGGCGGCCAGGATCGCGGCGCCGCCGAGGCTGTGGCCGATCAGGATCGCAGGCGCCTTTCGGGTTTCGCGCAGATGATCGGCGGCGCGGACAAGATCGGCGACGTTCGAGGAGAAGGTCGAGTTGGCGAAATCGCCTTCGCTGGAGCCGAGGCCTGTGAAATCGAACCGCAGCACCGCGATGCCTTTCGCCGCCAGCGCCGCCGCGATTCGCTTGGCCGCCAGCACATCCTTGCCGCAGGTGAAGCAATGCGCGAACAGTGCGTAGGCGAGGGGCTCGCGCTCCGGCAGATCCAGCGCGGCGGCCAGCTGATGGCCGCCTTCGCCGGTGAATTGGAAACGTTCAATCGGCATAAGATGCCTCCACAATGATGGTCGGACTCCCTCTCCCAAAGGGAGAGGGTTGGGGTGAGGGTTACAGACTAACGAGGGACCGTAACCCCTCACCCGATATTCTCACTTCGTTCGAATATCGACCTCTCCTATGGGAGAGGTGAAGAAGTGCAGCGTCAGTCGCCGGAATAGCGTTGCTCGGCCCAGGGATCGCCGCGGTTATGATAGCCGCGAACTTCCCAATAGCCCGGCGCATCTTCGCTCACGAATTCGATGGCCTTGAGCCATTTGGCGCTCTTCCAGAAATAGAGATGCGGCACCACCAGCCGCACCGGGCCGCCATGCTCCTGCTCCAAGCGGCGCACCGGACCAGCTATGGGCGAGCAGGGCGTCCTCGGCGGCGAAATCTTCCAGTGTAAGGTTGGTGGTGTAGCCGTCGGAGGAATGCAGCACGACGAAGCGCGCTTCCTCGCGCGGCTGGCAGGCATTGAGGAGATCGCGGGTCGCGAGCCCCTCCCATTGGTTGTCGTAGCGCGACCAGGTGGTCACGCAATGGATGTCGGACACGAACTTTGTCTGCGGCTGCGCCGGTGAACTGCGCAAAATTCCAGAAGATCGGATGTTCCACCGCGCCGTAGACGTCGAGCCGCCAGCGCTCACGGGTGATCTTGCGGTGTTAGCGCCGAGATCGAGCGTCGGCCAATCCTTGGTGAGATGCTGTCCCGGCGGCAGGCGCTGCTGCTTCGGGCCGCGAAGTCTTGCCGGTGAGGAATTTTCCTTCCCGCGCCCAGCGCTCCTTGCTGCGCGTCAGCTTGCTGGCTGCGGGCGGCTCGTTATCGTTGGACATGTCTACGACCACCCGTTATTCGTGACGATGCATCGCCGATTCATGCTTGGTGTCGCGCATGGTCGCGTAGATGATCAGCGAGAGACAGATCATGCCGCTGAGATAATAGTAGAACCAGTCCTCATGCCCGAGACTCTTGAAATACAGCGCGATCGCCGGCGCGGTGCCGCCGAACACCGATACCGTGATGGCATAGGGCAGGCCGACGCCGAGCGCGCGGACATTGGTCGGGAACAATTCGGCCTTCACGATGGCGTTGATCGAGGTGTAGCCGGCGACGAAGATCCAGGCCGCGCAAATCAGCAGGAACGCCATGAACGGCGACTTGGTTTCCTTCAGCGTGGTCAGGATCGGGATCGTCGCCAGCGTGCCGGCGACGCCGAAAAAGATCAACAGCGGCTTGCGGCCGATGCGGTCCGACAGCGCGCCGTAGATCGGCTGCAGCAGGGTCGCGAAAATCAGCGAGCCGAAAATCACGAAGGTGGTCTGGTCCTCGGTGAGACCGACCGACAATTTGACGAAGGTCTGCATATAGGTCGTGAAGGTATAGAACGCGGCGGTGCCGCCGGCGGTGAGGCCGACCACCAGCAACAGCTCGCGCGGATATTTCAGCAGACCGCGGATCGAGCCGGTCGGCTTGGCGATCTTTTTCGCTTCGTCGAACGCCTCGGTCTCATGCAGATTGCGCCGCATCACCGCGGCGAAAATCGCAAGCAACGCGCCGATCACGAACGGAATCCGCCAGCCCCAGTCCTTCAACTCCTCGCGGCGTCAGGAACACCTTCTGCAGCAGCAACAGCACGATGATGGCGGTGAGCTGGCCGCCGATCAGGGTGACGTATTGAAAGCTCGAATAGAAGCCGCGATGGTTGGCGTCGGCGACTTCGCTCAGATAGGTCGCGCTGGCGCCGTATTCGCCGCCGAGGCTCAAGCCCTCGATGACGCGCGCCAGCGCCAGGATCGCCGGCGCGGCGACGCCGATCGAGGCATAGGTCGGCGTCACCGCGATGATCAGCGAGCCGAAGCACATGCAGACCACCGACAGCGTCAGCGACAGCCGCCGGCCGTAGCGATCGGCGATGATAGCCGAACAGCCAGCCGCCGAGCGGCCGCATCAGGAAGGTCGCGGCGAACAGCACGGCGGCGTTGAGCTGCTGCACCACCGGATCGCTGTTGCGGGAAGAACGCCGGCGCGAAGTACAGCGCGAACGCCGTATAGGCGTAGAAATCATACCATTCGACGAGATTGCCGACCGAGCCGATGAAGATCGCCTTGATCCGGCGTTCCACGTCGGCGAGGTCGAGATGGGTCCGCTGCCGGATTTACGGCTTGATCGGTCACGGTTGGCCTCCCGAGGGTGAAGGCCGCTATCGCTTAGCACGAATCTCAGGCCGCCTTTCCGAACAGCATCGGAAGCTGCCGCGGTCCGCGCACGGTGCCCTCCGACCAGGTGACCTGGCCGGCCGGATCGAGCCTGAAATCCGGAATCCGCTTCAGCCATTCCTCGATCGCAACCGTCATTTCCATGCGCGCCAGGTTGGAGCCGACGCAGCGGTGAATGCCAAGGCCGAACGCGGCATGGCGGTTCTCCTTGCGGTCGATCACGACCTTGTCGGCATCGGGGAACATCGCGGGATCGCGGTTGGCGGCCGGAAACGACAGCAGCACCATGTTGCCGGGCTTGACCGGGCAGCCGCTGACCGACGGTCTCCTTCATCACCTCGCGCGCCATCGTCACCGGCGAATAGGCGCGCAGCAATTCCTCGACCGCGGTCGGCATCAGCTCGGGCTCGGCGACCAGACGCTCGCGATCGGCCGGCGTTTTCGCCAGATGCCACAGCGAAGAGCCGATCGCGCTCCAGGTGGTGTCGATGCCGGCGATCAGCAGCAGCCGCAGCGAGCCCAGCACATGTTGTCCGACAACGGCTGGCCGTTCTTGTCGCGTGGCGTTCATCAGCGTCGAGATCAGATCGTCGGTCGGATGCTTCTTGCGATGCTCGATATGGCCGGCGAAATAGGCGGTCATCTCGTGGACCGCGCGCATCAGGAGCGTCATCGTCCTTGATGCCGAGTTCGAGGATTTCGTGGATCCATTTGATGAAGAGATCGCCGTCCTTCTCGGGAATGCCGAGCATGTGGGCGATGGCGCGAACCGGAATGTGCTTGGTGTAGCGCGCCGCGGCGTCGCATTTTCCGTCGGCGATGAATTCGTCGATCAGTTCGTTGCAGATCGCGCGAACCCGCGGCTCCAGCTTCTTCATGGCGTCGGGCGTGAACGGCGGCAGCAGCAACTGCTTGGCGGGCTTGTGCTCCGGCGGGTCGGAGGTGATCGGCGGCGCCGACGCCGGTGATCTCGGGCCGGACGTCGCGCACGATGACGCGGCGCGAGGAAAAATGCTCGGTGTCGTAGGCGATCTCCTTCACCGCCTCATAGGTGGTCGGCAGGTAGCAGCCGAGGAAACGCTTGGTGTGAACGACCGGGCATTCGGCTCGCAATTCGTCCCAGATCGGAAACGGATTTTCGGTCCAGCGCGGATCGGTATGGTCGAAATCGTGAACCCAGTCGGTGACCGGGGATGTTCGGGCATGATGCTGGCGGAATCGGACATCAGGCATTTCCTCTTCGTTGGTTCGCTCGAATCAAATCTTGCGCCGGCTGAATTGCTTCGAAGCGAAGGCTCATTCCTCGGTCACTTCGATCGCGATTTCCGGACAATTGGTCTGGGCAAGCCACGCCTTGTCCTCGAGTCCCGGCGGGCACGGAGCCGTCGCCGATCTCATGCGCATTGCCGAATTCGTCGAGATCGAACAGCTCGGGCGCCAGCGATTTGCAGCGGGCGTGTCCCTGACACTTGTCCTGGTCGACGTGCACCTTCAATCTCGGGGGATTTTGACATTCGACCATGCTCCCTTGGTACGCGGCACCGGCTTGCGACTTCGCGCTCGCAAGCCGTCGGACGCGCGTCTTTGTTGTTGCGAATTATAGGCATGACTATAATATAGCCGTCAATACAAATTTGGATGATCACGTGGCGGCGGATTTGCAATCGATCGACTGGCTGACGGTTCGGGACCTCCCGGGCATCCTGCCGACGCAGCAGCGCCGCAGCCAGGAAACCACGATTGCGCTGCTGGAAGCCGCCGCGTTGATGTTGCGCGAGCGTTCGCTCGACGAACTCTCGATCGAGGATTTGTGCAAGCGCGTCGGCGTCACGATCGGCGCCTTTTACGGCCGCTTCGAAGGCAAGGACGCCTTCTTCAGCGCGCTGATGTCGCTCGCGGCAAGCAGAGCGCTGGCCGCCGTCCGCATGCGGCGGTCGCTGATGAAGAAAATCTCGGGACGGGACTGGAACAGGCGTGCCGAAGGGTCGTCGAAGTCGCCGTCGATGTGGTGCGCCGGAATGTCGGCGTCGTCCGCGCGGCCTCGCAATATGAGAGCGTCTATCCGGAACGATGGGGAACCATCCGCGCCACCGGAAGCGCCATGGTCGGTCTCGCGATGCCGCTATTGCTGGCGCGGATGGGCCGGGGCCGGACCGCGGCGAAGGAGCGCAGCATCGGCTTCGCGTTTCAGATGATGTTCGGCACGTTGATCAACGCCGTTCTGCACAAGCCGAAGCTGGTCTCGCTGGATGAGCCGGAAATGGTCGACCGTCTGGCGCTGGCGATGTTCCTTCAGCTGCAGCACGAAGCCCGGGCGGACCGGCCGGCAAGATAGCGGCATGAAACGAGACGGCGCGAGGGCGCCCCCTCACCATGCGGGAATACTATCGCGCCGGTCTCGGATTGATCGGCGTCGTGCCGCGCAGGCCCAAGATATCCTCCAGCACCTTGGCGCCGGCGAGAAGCCTGTGCCTCGCCGCGCGGCGGCGCCACCATCTGCAAGCCGACCGGCAGGCCTGGTGCCGTAAAGCCGCACGGCAGCGACAGCGCCGGGCAGCAGACCAGCGTGATCGCATAGACGATGCCGAGCCATTCGACGTAGTTGTCGAATTTCTTGCCCGCGCATTCGGCGACGTAACGGTTCTCGATCGGAAACGGCGCGACGATGGTCGCCGGCGTCGAGCAGGAGATCGTAGGTCTTGAAGAACTCGAGCGTGCGCGCGGTCATCGCGACGCGCTGCGCTTCGGCGCGCGCGAGTCTGCTCGACCGTTAGCTTGAGGCCTTCCTCGATATTCCAGATCACTTCGGGCTTGAGCAGATCGCGCTTCGTGCGCAGCAGCGCGGCCTTGCTGATGGCGAAATCGAAGGCGCGCAGCACGTGGAAGCATTCATGGGCTTCGCGCAGGTCCGGATGCGCTTCCTCGACGACTGATGCCGGCTTCGGCGAAACGCATCGCTGCCTTGCGGGTGATGGCGGCGACTTCGGGATCAACCGGGGTGATGCCGAGATCGGGCGAATAGGCGACGCGCTTCGGCTTTTCGCCGGAGCGCGCGGCCGACAGGAACGACTCCGGCAGCAGAGGCAGCGACAGCGGATCGGCCGGATGTTCGCCGCTCATGGCGTCCAGCAACAGCGCGAGGTCTTCGACGTTGCGCGCCATCGGGCCGTGGACGGTGAGATTGCGGTCGATCTTGAACGCGGGAGTGTGCGCGACGCGGCCGATGCTCGGCCGCATGCCGACGACGCCGCAGAAGCTTGCCGGATTGCGCAGCGAGCCGCCCATGTCGGTGCCGTGGGCGAGCCAGGCCATGCCGGTGGCGAGCGCGACCGCGGCGCCGCCGGAGGAGCCGGCGGCGGATCGCGAAAGGTCCCAGGGGTTGAGCGTCGCGCCGAACACTTCGTTGAAGGTGTTGGCGCCGGCGCCGAACTCCGGCGTGTTCGATTTGGCGTAGACCACGCCGCCATTGTGTTCGAGATGCTCGACCACGATGTCGGAGCGCGCTGAAATCCTGTCCTTGTAGATCGGCGAGCCCTGCGTGGTGAGCACGCCCTCGACGTCGGTCAGATCCTTGATCGGCATCGGCAGCCCCGCGAGCAGGCCGCGCTCGCCGGCGGGCTTTTTCATCAGCGCCTTGGCGTGGGTCCGGGCGCGATCGAAGCACAGCGTCGGCAGCGCGTTGACCTTGCCGTCGACCTCAGCGATCCGCTGCTCCAGCACGTCGAGCAGATCGAGCGGCGTGACCTCGCCCGACTTCAGCTTTGCCGACGATTGCGCAAGCGGTCGCGCGCACCAGTCCCTGATCAGCCAATTGCGTATCTCCGCTTGATTGCGCTAGTGCTGTAAAACATTTTCCGGCAAAGTGGAAACGCAAACACCATTGGAGATTTCGCGATGACACCGCCGTTCGACGCGCCGGACTGGCGCAACATGAACCAGCAGGAGCGGGACCTCGGTCTCAACAACGGCGTTGCGGTCGCGGGAAGCGCCGACATCGTCGCCGGCTGGGACCGGCGTTCGGCTGACATGCGCGAGCGATATCCTGCGCATCTCGACCTGCATTATGGCCCGCGCGAGCGCAACCGTATCGACTTTCTCAAAGTGCGCGACGAGGGCCCGACCCTGCTGTTCATTCATGGCGGCTATTGGCAGAAGCGTGCCAAGGAGACCTTTGCGCTGTTTGCCGAAGGCCCGATGGCGTACGGCATCAATGTCGCGCTGATCGGCTACACGCTGGCGCCGGATGCAACGCTCGACCAGATCGTCGCCGAGATCCATGCCGGCATCGATCATCTCGCCGAGCAATTGCCGGCGCTCGGCGGTGACGCAACCGGATTGTCGTGTCCGGTTGGTCGGCCGGCGGACATCTCACCGCGATGGCGCTGTCGCATCCGCATGTGAGGGCGGGCATGGCGATCAGTGGCATCTACGACCTCGAGCCGATCCGACACTCTTATCTCAACGAGAAGCTCTCCCTCGATGAAGCGGTCTCGCGTCGCAACTCCCCGATGATGGACGCGGGCGGCCCGCTGAAGCCGCTGTCGCTGGTGGTTGGCTGCGCCGAATTGCCGCTGCTGCGCAAGCAGACCGCGGATTTCGCCTGCCATCGCGCAAGACAGGGATTGCCGGTGACCTATGAAGAGATTCCCGGCGCCGACCATTTCAGCATCATGAACGAGCTGTCTGCGCCGACGGGCCGGATCACGACGCTGATCCGGCAGTTGATCGGAAGGACGGCGGGCTGATCGTCCGCAGGTTGCGTCAAACCAGCGTTGCGGCGATGACGGTACTCACCTGCGGAACGCTCTCGATCCCCCAGAGCAGGCGCAGCAGATTGTCGACGCGATCGGCGCTCAAGATGCTTCTGCGCCATCAGCCGAAACTTCTCTTCCATTTCGGCATCGGTCATCGGGTTCTTGAAGTGCCCGCGGTGATATTCGACGCGAAACGTCTTGCGCGCACCCGATTTCAGGACAACTTCCAGTTCGCACAGATTGAAGTCGTGCTCGGTCCTGTCGGCTTCATCCGACGGCAGGCATTTTGACGCGGCTCACGAGGTCGAGCAGGCGCGGGTCGTGCAGATAGGGGTCCTCGTAGTATTCGGGATCGATCTTGCCGTACGTCAGCACGAGGCCAGCCGCATAGGGGATGCTGTGATCGGCGGTTTCGTGCGTCTGCGGCCGCCACTTGTCCGGTCCGTCGGCCATGATCTTGATCGCCGAGCGCGAGACGTGGATGTTGATCTCCTGGATGTCGTCCGGGCTTTTGAGCAGCGGCCGCGCTTCCATCGCGGCCTGCGCGACGGTTTGTGAGAACTGGCCAAGCGGAAAGCGCTTGGTGAAGGCGCGTCGGATGCCGTAGGGCTCACCGAGCTGCGGCGGCTGCGACCGGCTTGCGGCCCATCACCTTGAAGAAGCCGTAGCGCCCCTCGAAGACCTGGCCCGGGCCCGTCATCCCGTTTTGCGCAAGCTGCACCGCGAAGATCGCCTTGCGGCAGGCGTCAGCCGCCGCGAAAGCCTTCCAGTTCGACAGCGCATCGGCGCGGCCCTGCCGGGTCGCGGTGTTGCCGCCGACCGTGATCCCGATCGCGTGCACCATTTGCTGCCGCCGTCAGCTCCATCAGGCGGCCGGCGCCGACCACGGCCGCGATGCCGGTAATGGTCGAGTGGTCGATGCCGTTGCCGAGATAGTCAAAGACATCCGCGATCTTGCAGAACACCTCGTAAGCGAGCACGGTCGCGGTGACGAGATCGCGGCCGCTGCGCGCGGTGACCTCGGCCGAGGTCAAGCAGGGCTGCAATCGTATCGCTCGGATGTCCGGCGCCATGGGTGAGGCTGACAAAGGCGTCGTTGAAATCCAGGTATCGGATCATGACGCCGTCGGCGAAAACCGCGAGATCGGCGCTCGTCTTGATGCCGCTGAACAGGACTGTCGCCGCTTGCTTTGAACTGACGTCGCTCGCGAGCTTGATGGCAATCTTGCTCGGTCCCGCCGCGTAGCCGCCGAATGCGCAGCCAATTGTATCGAGAATGCTCCGCTTGGCGATCCGAATGACGTCTTCGGGAATATCCTCGTATTTCAGTTCGGTCGCATAGCGGGCAAGTGTCTCCCCCAGCGTCGGGTGACCTTGCTCCGTCTGTGCCATTGCCGGAACTGTCGGCGCACCTATCGCCAGGCCGGCCGCGGCTATCTGTCTCAGGAAATGACGGCGCGCGATGGCGGTCATTGAGACTATCCCCACCCCGCGCGATCCCGCCATCGACTGTGAAGATCACGCCCGAGGTGTAGCCAGAGCGGTCGGAGGCGAGGAACGCCATCAGGTCGCCGATTTCGCGGGCATGCGCGGGGCGGCCGAGCGGCAGGCCCTTCTGGAATTCCTTGTAGCGGTTTTCGTCGCCGAACTGGTGCTTGGCGCGGGTCTTCAGCAGCGTGACATGGCGGTCGGTGCCGACCGGACCGGGATTGATGCCGACCACGCGGATATTGTCGGCGAGACTCTTGCCGCCGAGCGCGCGGGTAAACGCCATCAGCGCGGCGTTGCCGGCGCTGCCGCAGATATAATTGGCGTCGAATTTTTCACCGGCGGCGCCGATGTCGTTGACGATGACGCCGTCGCCGCGCGCCTTCATCTGCGCGTAGATCGCGCGCGTCAGGTTGATATAGCCGAACACTTTCAATTCCCAGGCATGACGCCAGGTCGCCTCGTCGATCTTGTCGATCGAGCCGCCCGGAATATCGCCGGCATTGTTGACGAGGATGTCGATGTCGGAGGCATCCTTTACCAGCTTGGCGATGTCGGCCGGATTGCGCAGGTCGACGACATGCGCCGTGGCGTCGATCTGATGCGCCGAGCGCAGCCGCTCGGCGAGCGCCTTCAATTGATCGCCGCTGCGGGCAGCGAGCCTGAGATGGCAGCCTTCCTCGGCAAAGGCTTCGGCGGCGGCCGCGCCAATGCCCTTCGAGGCGCCGGTGATCAGGACGCGCTTGCCGCGCAAATGCAGATCCATGGGATTACTCGCTGGTTGGGAAAGGCAGGATGAGGCAAGAATTGTTAGGCGGGACGGCTAGCCGCGGTCAACATTGCACTGCAGCGTTGCGCCGCGCCAAAGTTTGGTCCATTGCAATGCCATCAAATAAGCGGCGATGCCGGCGCGGGCAAGTCACAAGGAAGTTCTCGATGAGCAAGCGAAAACAAGCAATACCGGATCGCGGTCATTCCCGGCGACGGCATCGGCAAGGAAGTGGTGCCGGAGGGCCTGCGCGTGCTGGAGACGGCGGCGAAAAAGCACGGCGTCGCCGTGCATTTCGATCATTTCGATTTCGCCTCCTACGACTATTACGAAAAGCACGGCCAGATGATGCCGGACGACTGGAAGGACAAAATCGGCAAGCACGACGCGATCTATTTCGGCGCGGTCGGCTGGCCCGCAAAAATTCCCGATCACATTTCGTTGTGGGGGTCGCTGATCAAGTTTCGCCGCGAGTTCGACCAATACGTCAATCTGCGCCCGGTGCGGCTGATGCCGGGGGTGCCGTCGCCGCTCGCCAACCGCAAGCCCGGCGACATCGATTTCTGGGTGGTGCGCGAAAATACCGAAGGCGAATATTCCTCCGTCGGCGGGCGGATGTTCCCGGACACCGACCGCGAATTCGTCACCCAGCAAACCGTCATGACCCGGATCGGCGTCGATCGCATCCTGAAGTTCGCGTTCGAACTGGCGCAGTCGCGGCCGAAGAAGCATCTGACCTCGGCGACCAAATCCAACGGCATTTCGATCACCATGCCGTATTGGGACGAGCGCGTGGAGGCGATGGCGAAACACTATCCCAAGGTGAAGTGGGACAAGTACCACATCGATATTCTGACCGCGAATTTCGTGCTGCATCCGGACTGGTTCGACGTCGTGGTCGGCTCCAATCTGTTCGGCGACATCCTGTCCGATCTCGGCCCGGCCTGCACCGGCACCATCGGCATCGCGCCGTCGGGCAACATCAATCCGGAAGGCGATTTCCCCTCGGTGTTCGAGCCGGTGCACGGCTCGGCGCCCGATATCGCGGGCCAGGGCATCGCCAACCCGATCGGCATGATCTGGTCGGGCGCGATGATGCTGGAGCATCTCGGCGAGAAGGAGGCCGCGGCCTCGATCGTCGCCGCCATCGAGCGCACGCTCGGCGAACGCACGCTGCGCACCAGCGATCTCGGCGGCAACGCCGACACCACGCGCGTGCGGCAAGGCGGTCGCGGAGATGGTGGAGTAGAGATCCGTCATGTGAGGGGCGCTGCGCCGTCTCGAAGCAAAGCGAAACCGCGTCCATTCGTTCCGCGACGCGGCGATGGGTATCGCTTCTCGCATGAGGGCAACGCGCATGCCTACGGCCCCTTTCACAATCCTTCGGCAATGCTCCCACGCCGCGTGAATCAAATTCTCGCTCGCCTCCGGCGTGCGGAAGGCGGAATGCGCCGACAGCGTCACGTTCGGCAGCTTCGTCAGCGGATGATCCGCCGGCAGCGGCTCGATGTTGAAGACATCGAGCCCGGCATGCCGGATGTGGCCCGACTTCAGCGCCTCGATCATCGCGGCTTCGTCGACGATCGCGCCGCGCGCGGTGTTGACGAGGATGACGCCGGGCTTCATCGCCGCGATCCGCTCGCGCGTAGAGGAAGCCGCGGGTCTCGTCGTTCAGCAACAGATGCAGCGAGACGACGTCGCTCTGCGCCAGCAGCGTGTCGAGATCGACGAACTCGACGCCGGCGATGCTTCTTCGGCGTCCGGTTCCAGGCGATCACGCGCATGCCGCTGCCGAGCGCGATGCGCGCGACTTCCGCGGCGATGCCGCCGAAGCCGATCAGGCCCAGCGTCTTGCCGGTGAGCTGCATGCCGTCCTCGCGCAGCCAGTTGCCGGCGCGCATCTCGCGGTCCATCTGCGGCGATGCCGCGCGCGGCCGCCCACATCAGCGCGATGGCGCATTCGGCCACCGCGGTGTCGCCATAGCCCTTGATCAGATGAACCTCGATGCCGAGTTCGGCGAGTTCTTCCGGGTTCATGTAGCTGCGCGCGCCGGTGCCGAGAAACACCACGTGCTTCAGGCCCGTGCAGTGCCGCGCGATCTCGGTCGGCAGCGCGGTGTGATCGACGATGGCGATCTCGGCGCCGTCGAGCAGTTTCGGGCATCTGATCCGGCGTGATGTCGGGATCGCGGTGGATGCGTACCGTGGGATCGCCGGCTTTGTCCTGCCGTTCGAAAATAACCGCCAGCGATTCGTTGGCATCGACAAAAACTCCGCGCACAGACAGTCTCCGCTGTTGCATGTTGATCAGGACGCGACGCCGGCGAGCGCCAGCACGGTGTGCATCAGGACGTTGGCGCCCGCGGTGCAATCGGCCTGCGTGGCGTCCTCGAGCTCGTTGTGGCTGACGCCGTCCTTGCAGGGCACGAACACCATCGCGGCCGGCATGCGCGTGTTGAGATTGCAGGCGTCGTGACCGGCGCCGGAGGTGATGCGGCGGTGGGAATAGCCGAGCGCCTTGGCGGCATTCTCCACCGCATCGACCAGCTTTGCGATCGAAATGGGTCGGCGGCTTGCGCCAGACCAGATCGAGCGTGACCTCGACCTTGCGCCGGGCCGCGATCTCGGCGATGGCGGCGCGCAAATCCCTGTCGAGCGCGTCCATGATCGCGGCGTCGGCGCTGCGGCAATCGACGGTGAAGGCGATCTCGCCGGGAATGACGTTGCGCGAGGGATTGGCGATCACGGCCTCGCCGATGGTGCCGACCGCCTTCGGGCCGTGCTTCCTGGCGATGCTCTCCATCGCCAGCACGATCTCCGACAAGGTCGCCAGCGCGTCGCGGCGCAGCGGCATCGGCGTCGAGCCGGCATGGCTCTCGAAGCCGGTGATCTTGCCGTCGTACCACAACACGCCCTGGCCGGAATCGACCACGCCGATGGTCTTGCCCTCGGCTTCGAGGATCGGGCCCTGCTCGATGTGCAGTTCGACGAAGCTCGAAAATTTCTGCGTGCCGACCGGCGTCTCGCCGCGATAGCCGATGCTGTCGAGCGCCTCGGCCACCGTGACGCCTTCGGCATCCTTGCGCGACAGAATATCGTCGGTGGTGAAATCGCCGACATAGGCGGCCGACGCCATCATCGCCGGCGCAAAGCGCGAGCCTTCCTCGTTGGTCCAGTTGACGATGCAGATCGGCATTTCGGTTTCGATCCCGGCGTCGTTGAGGGTGCGCACCACTTCGAGCGCCGCCAGCGTGCCGAGCACGCCGTCGAACTTGCCGCCGGTCGGCTGGGTATCGAGATGCGAGCCGAGCCCGACCGGCGGCTTCGACATGTCGCGGCCCTTGCGCAAGCCGAACATCGAGCCGAGCGCATCGACATGCACCTCGAGGCCCGCGGCCTCGCAGGCCTTGCGGAACCAGTCGCGCACCTGCTTGTCCTCGGGCCCGAGCGTCAGCCGCCGCACGCCGCCTTTCGGCGTGGCGCCGAATTTCGCGGTTTCGTGGATCGTGTCCCACAGCCGGGCGGAATCGATTTGCAGATTGGATGCGATTTTGGTCATGGAGCTTGTTCCGGAAATCAGCGCGAGCGTTCAGCTTTCAATGACGCGCCGGCAGCGGCGCGTCAACAACGACGCCGCCCTGCGCCAGCGTGGCGGCGAGTTCGGCGACGCGCTCGATCGCGACCGTGTCGGGCGAGGCCAGCCAGCTCGCCGAAAATGTCAGCAGCGGGATCTGCAGATCGGTCGACAGCAGTTGCAGCCGCCCGTCGGCCAGTTCGTTTTCGACGATCGCGGTCGGGATCACGGCGATGCCGAGGCCTTCGATCGCCATGTGGATGACGGTGCGCCAGCGAAGCGCTGGCGTGCAGCCGGATCGGCGGCAGATCGGGCCGGTTGAACAGCGAGCGCACGATCTCGTAGGGCTGGGTCTTGCGCGGAAAGGTGATGATCGGAAATTTCGCCAGATCATGCACCGTCAGCCGGCCGCTTGCCGAGTCCGAGCGAGGGGCTGGCGAGAAATCCACGGGATAGTCGCACAGCACCCGGTTGCTGATGGTCGGCGCGGTCAGCGGCCCGAGCAGGAACGCGAGTTCGATTTCCTGCGCCAACAGCCGCGTGCGCAGGTTCGAGGTGATGTCGACCTCGATTTCGAGCGACAGATTGGGATAGGCGTGGTTGACGCTCTTGATCAGCTGCGACAGCCAGGTGTGGACGATGGTCTCGGCGACGCCGAGCCGCAACACGCCGCGCATCGCCGAGCGGTCGCCGACCACCGCCAGCATCTCCGAGCGCAGGCCGATCAGCTTTTCGGCATACACCATCATCTGCCGTCCGCTCGGGCGTCGGCAGCACCATGCGGCGGTCGCGCTGCAGCAGCTTGACGCCCACCTCGCGTCTCGAGCTGCGCGATCCGCTGCGAAATCGCGGGCTGGGTGGTGTTGAGCTTTTGCGCCGCGCCGCGGAAGCTGCCGAGCGTCACCACCCACATGAAGGTCTCGATTGCCTTGAAATCGACCATGCACTGCAATCCCGCAGATCGATAAATTCCAATTTATCGATCTTGATTAAAAACTACGATTAGACATTATGGTAGCCATATGCGTCATTCGTCTGTCGAGCAAATTAGAGCGGGATCAACGATGACCAGCCTGGCAAGAACAGAACGGCTTATCGGATCGATGCGGCGGCCGATCTGTCGCCGAGCGTCGCGGCCCGGCATGCCTGCCGCGCCGGCATGGCCACCACCACGGCCGGCGTCGCCAACGGTTTCGTCCAGGGCAATCTCGCGATCCTGCCGGAAAAGCTCGCGGCCTCGTTCCACCGCTTCTGCCAGCTCAATCCAAAACCGTGTCCCGA
The DNA here is from genome assembly GCA_963713785.1 of uncultured Alphaproteobacteria bacterium. Classification (GTDB taxonomy): domain Bacteria; phylum Pseudomonadota; class Alphaproteobacteria; order Rhizobiales; family Xanthobacteraceae; genus Bradyrhizobium. The sequence goes on along the minus strand of CAVQNB010000005.1, from coordinate 48,919 downwards.
TCATCGGCATGTCCGACGTCGGCGATCCCCGCATTCCCTCGCTCGGGATCGACCTCGACATCCGCACCGACCTGCCGCGCTACCGCGTCTGGCGCGACGGCGAGGTGGTCGAGGAGCCGACCGACATCATGGCGCATTGGCGCGACGATCTGGTCGCCTTCGTGCTCGGCTGCTCGTTCTCGTTCGAGGAAGCGCTGATGGCGGACGACCTGCCGATCCGTCACATCGAGCGCAACGTGCGCGTGCCGATGTACCGCACCAATATCGCCTGCAGCCCGTCGGGACCGTTTGCCGGTCCGATGGTGGTGTCGATGCGGCCGTTCAAGCCGGCGGATGCGATCCGCGCGGTGCAGATCACCTCGCGCTTTCCCTCCGTGCATGGCGCGCCGGTTCATCTCGGCCATCCGCATTCGATCGGGATCGCGGATATCGCCAAGCCCGACTACGGCGATGCGGTGCCGGTCGAAGCCGACGAGATTCCGGTGTTCTGGGCCTGCGGCGTGACGCCGCAGGCGGTGATCGCGGCGGCGAAGCTGCCGTTTGCGATCACGCATGCGCCCGGATTGATGCTGGTGACCGACCTGCAGAACAAGCAACTGGCCGTGCTTTAATGGGCAGCAGCTCTGCCGTTCTTTGAGGCTTTACCGCAATCTTCAACCGTTTCATCGATAGTCGCCGATCAACAGGGGATTTTGCAATGACCATCACTCGCCGAAATGTATTGCTTGGAGCCACCGCCGCGCGGCGCTGCTGCCGATCGCGGCCCGCGCGCAAACCTCCGAAGTGGTGATCGGCGTGATCTATCCGTTTTCCGGCGCCAGCGCCCAGATCGGCGTCGATGCGCAGAAGGCGTTCGAGACCGCGGCCGAGATCATCAACAAGAAGTACGATTTCGATCTGCCGCTGGCCCAGGGCGAGGGCTTGCCCGGCCTCGGCGGCGCCAAGGTCCGCCTGGTGTTCGCCGATCACCAGGCCGATCCGCAGAAGGGCCGCGCCGAAGCCGAGCGCCTGATCACCCAGGAAAAGGTCTGCGCCATCATCGGCACCTATCAGAGCGCGGTCGCGGTCACCGTCAGCCAGATCTGCGAGCGCTACCAGATTCCGTTCATCTCGGCCGACAATTCCTCGCCGAGCCTGCATCGCCGCGGCCTCAAATTCTATTTCCGCGCCGCGCCGCATGACGAGATGTTCTCGGCCGCGATGTTCGACTTCTTCGATGCCATGAAGAAGAAGGGCACCAAGATCGAGACGCTGTCGCTGTTCCACGAGGACACCATCTTCGGCACCGACTCCGGCAACGCCCAGCTCAAGCTTGCCAGGCGAGCGCGGCTACAAGGTCGTGGCCGATATCAAATACCGCGCCAATTCGCCGTCGCTGTCGGCCGAAGTGCAGCAGCTCAAGGCCGCCAATGCCGACGTGCTGATGCCGTCGAGCTACACCACCGACGGCATCCTGCTGGTCAAGACCATGGCCGAACTCGGCTACAAGCCGAATGCCATCGTCGCGCAGGACGCCGGCTTCTCCGAAAAGGCGCTGTATGACGCGGTCGGCGACAAGCTCGAAGGCGTGATCTCGCGCGGCAGCTTCTCGCTCGATCTCGCCGCCAAGCGGCCGATGGTCGGCAAGATCAACGCCATGTTCAAGGAAAAGTCGGGCAAGGACCTCAACGACTTCTCGTCGCGGCAGTTCATGGGCCTGATCGTGATGGCGGACGCCATCAACCGCGCCAAGTCGACCGACGGCGACAAGATCCGCGAAGCGCTGGTCGCGACCGACATTCCGGGCGAGCAGACCATCATGCCGTGGAAGCGCGTCAAGTTCGACGAGATGGGCCAGAACAACGACGCCGATCCGGTGCTGCTGCAATATGTCGGCGGCAAGTTCGTCACCATCTTCCCGCCGCAGGCCGCCGTCGCCGAAGCCATCTGGCCGATGAAGTAATGCGACTGAGCGCCGCAAGCGCGGCGTCATCCTGCGAAGCGCGACCCATCTCGAAGGATCGTCGCATCGTGACTCGCGCCATCCTTCGAGACGCGTGCTATGGCGCGCTCGCAGGATGACGTGCGATGGGAGCACGCCTGTGACAGCCGAGACCATCATCCAAAGTCTCGCCAGCGGCCTGCTGATGGGGCTGCTCTACGGCCTGATCGCCGTCGGGCTCGCGCTGATCTTCGGCCTGATGGACGTGGTGAATTTCGCCCATGGCGAATTCCTGATGATCGCGATGTACGCGACGTTCTTCCTGTTCGCGTTCTTTGCGCATCGATCCGTTGCTGGCGGCGCCGCTGGTCGCGGCCGCGTTGTTCGTGTTCGGCGCGGTGGTCTATCTCCTGATCGTGCGCTTTGCGGTCCGGGCCAAAGCCAATGCCGGCATGGTGCAGATCTTCTCGACCTTCGGGCTTGCCATCGTGATGCGCGGGCTGGCGCAGTTCTTCTTCACGCCGGACTATCGCAGCATCACGCATTCCTGGCTCGGCGGCAAAACCATCTCGATCGGCGGCATCTTCCTGCCGGTGCCGCAACTGGTCGGCGCGCTGGTGTCGATCGCGGCGTTCGCCGCGCTGTATTTCTTCATCAACCGCACCGATTTCGGCCGCGCCCTGGAAGCGACCCGCGAGGACGCCGGCGCGGTGGCGCTGGTCGGCATCGACAAGAACCGGGTGTTCGCGCTGGGCTGGGGCCTTGGTGCGGCGCTGGTGGGGCTGGCCGGCGCGATCATGGCGATGTTCTTCTACATCTATCCCGATGTCGGCGCGTCGTTTGCGCTGATCGCCTATGTCACGGTGGCGCTCGGCGGCTTCGGCAGCGTGTTCGGCGCCTTTGCCGGCGGCATCATCGTCGGCCTGGTCGAAGCGTCCACCGCCCTGATCCTGCCGCCGTCGCTGAAATCGGTCGGCATCTACGCGGTCTATCTGCTGGTGGTCTTCATCCGGCCGCGCGGCCTGTTCGGGTCGATCTGATGGATACGACTTTCGCCCAGCGCCGCCGCCGCGATCTGATCGTCGCCGCCTGTTTTGCGGTGGTCGCAGCGCTGGTGCCGCTGTTCGTCAAGGACGTCTACGTCCAGAACATCATGGTGCTGACCCTGATGTATGCGGCGTTGTCGCAGAGCTGGAACATCCTGTCCGGCTATTGCGGGCAGATCTCGCTCGGCCACGCGCTGTATTTCGGGCTTGGCGCCTACACCACCGCGCTTCTGTTCACCAAATTCGGCGTGCTGCCGTGGTTCGGCATGCTCGGCGGCGGCGTGATATCGGCGCTGATCGCGATGGCGCTCGGCTATCCCTGCTTCCGGCTGCGCGGGCATTACTTCGTCATCGCCACCATCGTCATCGCCGAGATCGCGCTGCTGCTGTTCCAGAACTGGGATTGGGCCGGTGCCGCGCTCGGCATCGATATTCCGGTGCGCCGCGATAGCTGGCTCACATTCCAGTTCACCCGCAGCAAGCTGCCATACTTCTATTTCGCGCTGGCGCTGGCCTGCGTCGCCTGGCTCGTGACCTGGTGGCTGGAAGATTCCAAATGGGGCTATTGGTGGCGCGCGGTGAAGGACAATCCGGACGCCGCCGAAAGCCTCGGCGTGGTCGTGTTCAATTCCAAGATGGGCGCGGCGGCGGTCTCGGCGTTCCTCACCGCGGTCGGCGGCAGTTTCTACGCGCAGTTCGTGTCCTACATCGATCCCGAAAGCGTGATGGGCTTTCAGTTCTCGCTGCTGATGGCGCTGCCCGCGGTGCTCGGCGGCATCGGCACCCTGTGGGGGCCGGTGCTCGGCGCCGTCATCCTGATCCCGCTCACCGAACTGACGCGCTCCTTCATCGGCGGCTCCGGCCGCGGCGTCGACCTGATCGTCTACGGCACGCTGATCGTGCTGATCTCGCTGGCGCGGCCCGAAGGCCTGGTCGGGCTGTTCGCGCGCCGGCGCAAGGAAGCCGGCGCGATGACGGCGCTGCTGGAAACCCGCGGCGTCTGGCAGCGTTTCGGCGGCCTGATCGCCAACAGCGATGTCTCGATTTCGGTCGGGCGCGGCGAGATCGTCGGACTGATCGGCCCCAACGGCGCCGGCAAGTCGACGCTGTTCAACCTGATCGCGGGCGTGCTGCCGCCGACCCAGGGCTCGATCTTGTTCGACGGCGAAGACGTCACCGCGCTGCCGGCGGCGGAGCGCTGCCAGCGCGGCATCGGGCGCACCTTCCAGGTCGTGAAAAGCTTCGAGACCATGACGCGTGATCGACAACGTCATCGTCGGCGCGCTGATCCGCACCACCGTGATGCGCGAGGCGCGCCGCAAGGCCCATGAGGTGCTGGAATTCGCCGGCCTCGCCGCGCGCGCCGATGTGCTCGCCAGCGAGTCTGATCCCGTCGGAAAAGCGCCGGCTCGAAGTCGCGCGCGCGCTCGCGACCGAACCGAAACTGCTGCTGCTCGACGAAGTGCTCACCGGTCTGACGCCGATCGAGGCGCAGACCGGCGTCGAACTGGTGCGAAGGGTGCGCGCCACCGGCGTCACCGTGCTGATGGTCGAGCACGTCATGGAGATCGTGATGCCGCTGGTCGATCGCGCCATCGTGCTCGATCTCGGCAAGGTGCTGGTCGAGGGCAAGCCGGCCGACATCGTGCGCGATCCGAAAGTCATCAGCGCCTATCTTGGGGATCGTCATGCTGTCGGTGCATGAAGTCACCACCGCCTATCAGGGGCTGGTCGCGATCTCGGCGGTCTCGCATCGAGGTCGCCAAGGGCGAGATCGTCTGCGTCGCCGGCGCCAATGGTGCCGGCAAATCGACGCTGTTGAAATCCATCGCCGGCGCCGAGCGGCCGCGCTCCGGCACCGTCACCTTCGACGGCGCGCGCATCGACGGCATGGCGCAGCACGTGATCACCGCGCGCGGCATCGCCTATGTGCCGGAAAACCGCCGGCTGTTTCCGCGGCTGTCGGTGCGCGACAATCTGCGGCTCGGCAGTTACCTGTATCGCGGCGAGGCCGATCGCGACGCGCCGCTGGAGCTGGTGTTCAAGCTGTTTCCGCGGCTGTCCGAGCGGCTCGAGCAGCGCGCCGAAACGCTTTCCGGCGGCGAGCAGCAGATGCTGGCGATCGGCCGCGCGCTGATGACGCGGCCGCGGCTGCTGATGCTGGACGAGCCGTCGCAGGGCATCATGCCGAAACTGGTCGACGAGATTTTCGCAGGCGGTCAAGCGCATCCGCGACGCCGGCATGACCGTGCTGATCGTCGAGCAGCGCATGGCCGAATGCCTCGACATCGCCGACCGCGCCTACATCCTGCAGACCGGCCGCGTGCTGATGCAGGGCACCGCCGCCGAGATCAAGGGCAATCCCGATGTGCGCAAGGCGTATCTGGGGCTGTGACCGTTACGGCGTCGCGCATACGCGACCGCTCATCGCTGAGCGAGCCGCGATAGCGGCGTCTCGAAGGATGCGCAGGCACGCGTGTGACGCATCCTTCGAGACGCCATGCTGCGCATGGCCCTCAGGATGAGGGCGGCGTGTGTGGCCCATGCTCCGGCAACGTCAGCCCAAACGTCTTCGACAAATCCGCCACCTGCGCCGGCGTCAGATAGCGCGGGTTCAGCCCGCGCAGCAGCAGATAGAGTTTTGCGGTCTCTTCCAGTTCCTCGATCGCGAACACCGCGGCTTCCAGCGTGTCGCCGGACACCACCGGGCCGTGATTGGCGAGCAGCACGGATGAATATTTTCCGGCCAGGCCCTTGATCGCGTCGGCGACGGCCGGATCGCCCGGCCGATAATACGGCACCAGCGCGGTGGCGCCGCATTTCATCAGGTAATAGGGCGTCATCGGCGGCAGCGCGGCGCGCGGATCGATCTCCGGCAGCATCGACAGCGCCACCGAATGGGTCGAATGCAGATGCACCACCGCGCGGGCGGCGCCGCGGGTCTGGTACAGCGCGGTATGCAGCGGCACTTCCTTGGTCGGGGCATCGCCGGAGATGAGCCGGCCGTCGGCGTCGAGCCGCGACAGCCGCGCCGGATCGAGGAAGCCGAGCGAGGCGTTGGTCGGCGTCACCAGCCAGCCGCCGTCGTCGAGTTTGACGCTGATATTGCCCGAGGAGCCCGGCGTCAGCCCGCGCTCGAACAGCGAGCGGCCGAGGCGGCAGATTTCCTCGCGGATCCTGGTTTCGGTCATGCAGTTCCTGGCAGCTCCTCGTTATGCCGCCTTGTCTCATGCTTTGGCAGCGCGGCCAAGCCGTGATACCCAGAGGCAAAGCCGCGCTCGAATTGCGGCTGTCCGAAGAAACCACAAGGGAATCGCCGCATGCCTGAAGCCGCATCCGCAAAACCGCGCATCGCCGTCATCGGGCTGGGCTCGATGGGCTTTGGCATGGCGACCTCGCTGCGGCGCGCCGGCTTCGAGGTCACCGGCTGCGATGTTTCGGCCGATGCGGTCGCGCGGTTCGTCGCCGACGGCGGCAAGGGCGCCAAGACGCCGGCGGAGGCCGCCAAAGCGGCCGACATCGTCGTCAGCGTGGTCGTCAACGCCGCGCAGACCGAAACCATTCTGTTCGGCAAGGACGGCGTCGCCGAAACGCTGGCCAAGGATGCGGTGTTCGTCTCCTCCGCGACCATGGACCCGGATGTCGCGCGGCGGCTGGCCAAACAACTGGAAGCGACCGGCCGGCATTATCTCGACGCGCCGATCTCGGGCGGCGCGCAGCGCGCGGCGCAGGGCGAACTCACCATTCTCGCCTCCGGCAGTGCCGCCGCCTTTGCCAAGGCGCGGCCCGCGCTCGATGCGATGGCGGCAAAGCTCTACGAACTCGGCGATGCCGCCGGCCAGGGCGCCGCGTTCAAGATGATCAACCAGTTGCTGGCCGGCGTGCATATCGCCGCCGCCTCGGAGGCGATCACCTTTGCCGCCAAGCAGGGGCTCGATATCCGCAAGGTCTATGAGGTGATCACGGCGTCCGCCGGCAATTCCTGGATGTTCGAAAACCGCATGCCGCATGTGCTCGACGGCGACTACGCGCCGCGCAGCGCGGTGGAGATTTTCGTCAAGGACCTCGGCATCATCCAGGACATGGCGCGCACGGCGAAATTCCCGGTGCCGGTCGCGGCCGCGGCGCTGCAGATGTTCCTGATGACGGCGGCCTCCGGCATGGGCCGCGACGACGATGCCTCGGTGGCGCGGATGTATGCCCGCGTCACCGGCACGCATCTGCCGGGCGAGCCGAAATAAGTACCAACTAGCAGAAGACAACAAGAGGACAGTCGATGCCCCGTTTCGCCGCCAATCTCTCCATGATGTTCACCGAAGTGCCGTTCCTCGACCGTTTCGACGCGGCGGCGAAGGCGGGCTTCACCGCGGTCGAATTCCTGTTTCCCTATCGATCATCCGGCGGAGGCAGATCGGCGAGCGGCTGCATCGCAACGGCCTGACGCAGGCGCTGTTCAACCTGCCGCCGGGCAATTGGGACGCCGGCGAAAAGGGCTTTGCCGCGCTGCCGGATCGCTTCGCCGATCTGCAGCAGAGCCTGCGCACCGCGCTGCCTTACGCGCAGGCGACCGGCGTCAAGCGCCTGCATCTGATGGCCGGCATCGCCGACCGCGGCGATCCCAAGGCGGTGGCGGCGTTTCACAAATCGGTGGCGTGGGCCGCGGAGTTTCTTCGCGCCCCATGGCCTCGACGTGGTGATCGAGCCGATCAACCCGCGCAACGTGCCCGGCTACTTCCTCAACGATTTTGCCTTCGCGCGCGACCTGATCGACGAGCTGAAGATTCCGAACCTGAAACTGCAGTTCGACATCTATCACTGCCAGATCATCCATGGCGACGTGACCATGCGGCTGCGCGAGATGATGCCGATCATCGGTCACATCCAGATCGCCAGCATTCCCTCGCGCAACGAGCCGGACGGCGAGGAATTGAACTATCCGTTCCTGTTCGCCGAACTCGACCGGCTCGGCTATGGCGGCTTTGTCGGCTGCGAATATAACCCGCGCGGCAAGACCACCGACGGGCTCGGCTGGTTCAAGCCCTATGCCGGAGTAAAACCGTGACGCTGGCCGCAAATTATCCCTTGGCTGCATCGCCGACGACTACACCGGCGCCTCCGATCTCGCCAACACGCTGACCCGCTGCGGCCTGCGCACGGTGCAGACCATCGGCGTGCCCGCAGACGATCTGGCGCTGCCCGACGTCGATGCGGTGGTGGTGTCGCTGAAGAGCCGGTCGATCGAGGCGGGCCTTGCCGTGTCGCGCTCGCGCGCCGCCGAAAAATGGCTGCGCGAGCGCGGCGCGGCTCACGTGCTGTTCAAGATCTGCTCGACCTTCGATTCCACCGACGCCGGCAATATCGGCCCGGTGATGGATGCGCTGCGCGCCGATTCCGGCGATGCGATCGTGCTGGTGACGCCGGCGTTTCCGGAGACCGGCCGCACCGTCTATCAGGGCAATCTGTTCGTCGGCTCGGTGCCGCTGAACGAAAGTCCGCTGAAGGATCATCCGCTCAATCCGATGCACGATTCCAATCTGGTGCGGGTGCTGGCGCGCCAGAGCAAGACCAAGATCGGGCTGGTCGATCTCGCCGTCTGTCGCGCGCGGGCCGGATGCGGTGCGCGCGCGTCTCGCCGATCTCGCCGGCCAGGGTGTTGGCGCTGCCATCGTCGATGCGGTGTTCGAACGCGATCTGGAGACCATCGGCAGCGTTGCGCTGGATCATCGCGTCTCGGTCGGCGCCTCCGGCCTCGGGCTCGGGCTGGCCCGGGCGCTGGTCGCCTCGGGCAAGGTCAAGACCGAACGCAGCGAACGCGATTTCCGACGCGCCGGTCGGCGGACCGGCGGCCTGCCTCGCCGGCAGTTGTTCGCAGGCGACGCTGCAGCAGATCGCCAACGCCGAGCGGGTCATGCCGGTGCTGCATCTCGATCCCGACCAGGTCGTCGCGGGCAGGGAAGAAGCCCGCCGCGCGCTGGCCTGGGCCAAGGAGCGGCTCGAGCAGGGCCCGGTCCTGATCGCCTCCAGTTCGACGCCGGACCAGGTCGCAGCCTTGCAGGCGCGTCATGGCCGCGATGCCAGCCGGCCATGCCATCGAGCAGGCGATGGCCGATATCGCCGAAGGCCTGGTGCGATCGGGCGTGCGGCGGCTGGTGGTCGCCGGCGGCGAAACCTCCGGCGCGGTGGTGGATCGCTTGGGAATTCCCGGCTTTCTGGTGGGCGCGGAAATCGCCGCCGGCGTGCCGGTGCTGCGCGCCGTCGGCGCCAAAAGCGCAATGCAAGGCGACATGCTGCTTGCGCTGAAATCAGGCAATTTCGGCGGTCCGGAATTCTTCTCCGACGCGCTCAAGCTGATGCGCTGAACCTGGGGCCGCTTCGTATTTGAAGGCCCTCTCGCTCGTCAATCTAGCGAACACGGATTAACGCTAATTGAATGTGCGCCGACTACGCTCGCTTGCCGCCGCCTGATTCGGCCCTCGCGGGATTTGATTCGCCCATTAAAATATTTGCTGGAATTTGCAACGCGGACAGTCGCCAACATGATCAAGCTCAATCGTATCGGAAACAAACTTGGCGCCGTGGGGCTCTTGGGCGTTCTTCTTTCGGGAGGAATGGTGGCCAATCAGATGGTTTCGGAGTCGGCCATCAATTCGGCTAACCGAGGAGCCGGGGTGCAGCGGACGATCGCCGATCACACCCTTCAAGCTAACATTGCGTTGCGGGGAATGGAGCTGGCGGTGCGCGATATCAGGCAGTCAAAGAGCCCGCCGGAACTCGAGAAGAGCTTGGGTGGCCTGAACACCGCCTTTGCGGCCGTGACCAGGGAACTCGATGTGGCGATCGGCAATGTCGCGAGGCCGGAGGATAAGGAGCGCCTCCAGAAGATCAAATCCCTTGCAATTGAATACCATGGCGACGCATCGGAAATCGGAAAGGTCCAGCTCGGGATCTTCGGGATAGCCAAGAAGCGGAACGAACGCTCCGCCGATTGGACCAAGACATTTGAAGGCCTGCTTTTGTCGCCGGCGCTGATACGCGCAGGAAATCGATCCGACGTCGAAAAGGTCCTGAACGAAGCCGATTCAATGTTCAATTCGGTTCGTTCAGCGACCTGGCAATTGATCGCCACTGGCGACGAGGGCCAGAAGCAGGTGATCGTCAATCGTACCGGCGGACTGGATGACACGTTGGACAGTGCCAGGAGCATCGTCAGCGACACCGGACTTCTCGGTACGATTGATTCGCTCGCGACAACGGTGAAAGGATTTTCCGCGGCTACTCGCGAGGCGATCCAGGCGGAAGCGGACAAGAAAGAACTTGTCGATGTGAAGGCATTGCCGGTTGCAAATCAAATCCTAGAATTGATGCGAACGGCACTGGACATTGCCGAGAGGAACGCCGAGGAGGCCGAGACACTGGCAACGACCGAATTGAGCCAGGCGAACCGCTTGAGTTTCATGATGACGATCGTCATGATGCTGTCGCTTGTTGGCTCGGTGATCTTCACGTTTATCAGCGTTTCAAGGCCCCTGACCCGCCTTAACGGCGCGCTCGGCAAAATGGCTGCCGGCGAGCTGAACATCGAAATTCCCGGCGGAAATCGTGGCGATGAAATCGGCGACGTGGCAAAGACAGTCATCGTCATTCGCGAGAATGCCGAGCACAAAGCGGAGGAAGAAGCCGCCGCCAAAGCAAATCAGGACAAGCACGCCGCGGAGCGGCGCAAGGCCGACATGATCAAGCTCGCCGACACCTTCGAGACTGCCGTCGGCGAAATCGTCGAGACCGTGTCGTCGGCCTCGACCGAGCTCGAAGCCTCGGCCGGCACGCTGACGTCGACCGCCGAGCGCGCGCAGGAGCTCACCACGATGGTTGCGGCGGCCTCCGAAGAAGCCTCCACCAACGTGCAGTCGGTGGCGTCGGCCACCGAGGAGACTGGCGTCCTCCGTCAACGAGATCAGCCGTCAGGTGCAGGAATTGGCGCGGATGGCCAGCGATGCCGTCGATCAGGCGCGCACCACCACCGATCGCGTCAGCGAATTGTCGAAGGCGGCAGCCGGCATCGGCGACGTCGTCGAACTGATCAACACCATCGCCGGACAGACCAATCTGCTGGCGCTCAACGCCACCATCGAGGCGGCGCGCGCCGGCGAGGCCGGCCGCGGCTTTGCGGTGGTGGCGTCCGAAGTGAAGGCGCTGGCCGAGCAGACCGCAAAGGCGACCGGCGAGATCGGCCAGCAGATCACCGGCATCCAGGCGGCGACGCAGGAGTCGGTCGGCGCGATCAAGGAGATCAGCGGCACCATCGAACAGCTGTCGGAGATCTCCTCGACCATCGCGGCGGCGGTGGAAGAGCAGGGCGCGGCGACCCAGGAAATTTCCCGCAACGTGCAGCAGGCCGCCCAGGGCACCCAGCAGGTCTCGTCCAACATCACCGACGTGCAGCGTGGCGCCAGCGAGACCGGATCGGCCTCCTCGCAGGTGCTGTCGGCGGCGCAGTCGCTGTCCGGCGACAGCAACCGCCTCAAGCTCGAGGTCGGCAAGTTCCTCAATTCGGTCCGGGCGGCCTGATACGCTGAACGGCACTCGAGCGCCGCGATTCCGCAAGTGGCCGATTCTGGCTCGGTTACGTGCGTCGCGTCACGCGGCGGATAGCCGTGGAAGTGAAGGCGGGAGTTGCGCCCGGTCGTTGGCTATTTTGCCGCGGTTCGGGTAAATCAGCGCGAACGAATTGGCCCGTTGGGCGGCCGGTCCCCGCCGTTCCATCTGCCTGGGAATGCCCGTTTTATGATTGCACTGGTCCGCATCGCGCTGAGCCGGCCGTACACCTTCGTCGTGCTCGCGCTGCTGCTCCTGATCATCGGACCGCTCGCGGCGCTGCGCACGCCGACCGACATCTTTCCCGACATCCGCATCCCCGTGATCGGCGTGGTCTGGCAATATACCGGCCTGCCGCCGGACCAGATGTCCGGCCGCATCATCACGCCGTTCCAGCGCGCGCTGACGACGACGGTCAACGACATCGAGCATATCGTCGCCAATTCCTATAACGGCTTCGGCATCGTCAAGATCTTCTTCCAGCCGAATGTCGATATCCGCACCGCCAACGCCCAGGTCACCGCGATCTCGCAGACGCTGCTCAAGCAGATGCCGCCCGGCGCGACGCCGCCGCTGATCCTCAACTACAACGCCTCCACCGTGCCGATCATCCAGGTCGCGCTGTCGGGCGAAGGCCTCACCGAGCAGAACCTCGCCGATATCGGCATCAACCAGCTGCGCACGCCGCTGGTCACGGTGCCGGGCGCCGCGATCCCCTATCCGTATCGGCGGCAAGCAGCGCCAGATCCAGATCGATCTCAATCCGCCGGCGCTGCAGGCGCGCGGGCTGTCGGGGCAGGACGTCGCCAACGCGCTCGCCGCGCAGAACCTGATCACGCCGGTCGGCACCCAGAAGATCGGCGGCTTCGAATACAACATCCAGCTCAACAACTCGCCGCTCAAGATCGAAGAGCTCGGCGATCTGCCGATCAAGACCGTCAACGGCGCGATGGTCTATGTGCGCGACGTCGCCAGCGTGCGCGACGGCAATCCGCCGCAGACCAACATCGTCCACGTCGACGGCAACCGCTCGGTGCTGATGATGGTGCTGAAGGCCGGCTCGATCTCGACGCTCGATATCATCGCCGGCATCAAGCAGAAGGTGATCGACGTCAAGGATCAGCTGCCCGATGCGCTGCAAGATCGGCTTCATCGGCGACCAGTCGATGTTCGTCCGCGGCGCCATCACCGGCGTCGCCCGCGAAGGCGTGATCGCGGCGCTGCTGACCAGCGTGATGATCCTGCTGTTCCTGGGCAGCTGGCGCTCGACCATCATCATCGCGACCTCGATCCCGCTCGCGGTGCTCGGCGCGATCATCATGCTGTCGGCGATCGGCGAGACCCTCAACATCATGACGCTCGGCGGCCTGGCGCTCGCGGTCGGCATCCTGGTCGACGACGCCACGGTGACGATCGAGAACATCAACTAGCATCTGGAGCAGGGCAAGGACGTCGAAGCAGCGATCCTGGACGGCGCCAACCAGATCGTGGCGCCGGCCTTCGTCTCGCTGCTGTGCATCTGCATCGTGTTCGTGCCGATGTTCTTCCTGCAGGGCGTCGCGCGCTTCCTGTTCGTGCCGATGGCCGAAGCCGTGATGTTCGCGATGATCTGGTCGTTCATCCTGTCGCGCACGCTGGTGCCGACGATGGCGAAGTATCTGCTGCAGCCGCATGTGCATCATGCCGAAGGCGAGGCGCCGCCGCCGTCGCGCAATCCGCTGGTGCGGTTCCAGCGCGGCTTCGAGGCGCGGTTTCGAGCGCGTTCGCGGCGGCTATCGCGACCTGCTGTCGCTGGCGATCGGCGCGACGCGCCGGTCTTCGTGATCGGCTTCCTCGGCTTCGTCGGGGTCTCGTTCCTGCTGGTGCCGTTTCTCGGCCGGAATTTCTTTCCCTCGGTCGATGCCGGCCAGATCCTGATGCATGTGCGCACCCAGGTCGGCACCCGCGTCGAGGAAAGCGCCAATCAGTTCGCCGACGTGCAGAAGGCGATCCGCAAGATCATTCCGCCGGCGGAAATCGAGACGCTCGCCGACAACATCGGCATGCCGATCAGCGGCATCAACATGACCTACAACAACACCGGCGTGATCGGTCCGCAGGACGGCGACATCCAGATCAAGCTGAAGGAGGATCATCGGCCGACCGACGACTACGTCCAGGCGCTGCGCGAGCAGCTGCCGCGCGCCTTTCCGGGCATGACCTTCGCGTTCCTGCCGGCCGACATCGTCAGCCAGATCCTGAATTTCGGCGCGCCGGCGCCGATCGACCTGCAGGTCCGCGGCGCCGATCTGGCCGCGAATTTCGCCTATGCCAACAAGCTGCTGAGCCGGATTCGCCGGATTCCCGGCATCGCCGATGCGCGCATCCAGCAATCGCCCAACAATCCGACCTTCAACATCGATGTCGACCGCACCCGCGCGCAATATGTCGGGCTGACCGAGCGCGACGTCACCAACAGCCTGGTCGTCAATCTGGCCGGCAGCGCGCAGGTCGCGCCGACCTACTACCTCAATCCGGACAACGGCGTGTCCTACTCGATCGTGATGCAGACGCCGCAATACCAGATCGATTCGCTGAGCGCGCTGGAGACGCTGCCGATCACCGCGGCGCGGCGGCCGCACGTCGCCGATCCTCGGCGGCATCGCCAACATCACGCGGACGACCTCGAGCGCGGTGGTCTCGCAATACGACATCCAGCCGATGGTGCAGATCTACGCGACGCCGCAGGGACGCGATCTCGGCGCGGTCGCCGCCGACGTCAGGACGGTGATCGCCGACACCGCCAAGGACGTGCCGAAGGGCAGTTCGGTGGTCCTGCTCGGCCAGGTGCAGACCATGAACAGCGCGTTTTCCGGGCTGCTGTTCGGGCTGCTCGGCGCGATCGTGCTGATCTATCTGCTGATCGTGGTCAACTTCCAGTCCTGGTCCGATCCGTTCGTGATCATCACCGCGCTGCCGGCGGCGCTGGCCGGCATCGTCTGGATGCTGTTCGCGACCCAGACCACGCTGTCGGTGCCGGCGCTGACCGGCGCGATCATGTGCATGGGCGTCGCCACCGCCAACAGCGTGCTGGTGATCAGCTTCGCCCGCGAGCGCTATGAGGAACTCGGCGATCCCGTCGCCGCGGCGCTCGAAGCCGGCTTCGTGCGCTTCCGCCCGGTGCTGATGACGGCGCTGGCGATGATCATCGGCATGGCGCCGATGGCGCTCGGCCTCGGCGAGGGCGGCGAGCAGAACGCGCCGCTCGGCCGCGCCGTGATCGGCGGCCTGATCTTTGCCACGGTCGCCACGCTGATGTTTGTTCCCGTGGTGTTTAGTATGGTACACAAGAAGCAGGGCGCCAAAGCCGCCGCCGCACCGGAGACAGTCGCATGCCCACTGAACACAGCTCGCCGGTCTCGCGCCGGAAGTTGGGCATTTTCGGGGTTGTGGCGGGCATCGCCGCGCTGCTGGTGGTGGTCACCGGTATCCGGGCGCGCGAGGATTCCGAGCGCCAAGCTGCGGGAATGGACCGACAACCAGGCCATTCCGACGGTGGCGGTGGTACTGCCGGACGCCAAGGT
The DNA here is from genome assembly GCA_963713785.1 of uncultured Alphaproteobacteria bacterium. Lineage (GTDB taxonomy): Bacteria > Pseudomonadota > Alphaproteobacteria > Rhizobiales > Xanthobacteraceae > Bradyrhizobium. Next base: position 33,794 of record CAVQNB010000005.1, on the reverse strand, counting down.
TCTCAACGCCACCATCGATCTGCCGGGCCGGCTGGAGGCCTATTATCGCGCGCCGATCTTTGCCCGCGTCAGCGGCTATCTGAAGAGCTGGAGCGTCGACATCGGCGCCAAGGTCAAGGCCGGGCAGGTGATCGCCGAAATCGAGGCGCCGGATCTCGACCAGCAACTGCTGCAGGCGCGCGCCGATCTCGCCAGCCAGGAGGCCAGCGCGAAACTGTCCGAAGTCACGCTGACCCGCCGCAAGACGCTGATCGCGTCGAATTTCGTCTCGATGCAGGAAATCGACGAGCGCACCGCCGACCTCTCCAACAAGAAGGCGGCGGTCAATTCCGGCCAGGCCAATGTCGAGCGGCTGGAGGCGCTGGCCGGCTACAAGAAGATCACCGTGCCGTTCGACGGCGTGGTCACCGCGCGCGATACCGACGTCGGCGCCCTGATCAATGCCGGCGGCGGCAGCGGCCCGGCGATGTTCGTGATCTCCGACATCAAGAAGCTGCGCGTCTATGTCAACGTTCCCCAGAACTACGTGCCCGCGATCAAGATCGGCGCCAAGGCCGTGATCACGATGCCGGAATATCCGAACCGGACCTTCGCCGGCGACGGTCGAGGCTTCCTCGCAATCGGTCGATGTCGCTTCCGGCACGACGCGGATGCAGCTCGGCGCTCGACAATTCCGCGGGCGAGTTGATGCCGGGCGGCTATGCCAATGTGCGCCTGAGCCTGCGCGCGACGGCGTGCCGCTGCACATTCCCGCCAGCGCGCTGATCTTCAACCAGAACGGCCTGCGGGTCGCGACCGTCGGCTCGGACGACAAGGTGCTGTTCAAGACCGTGACGATCGCCCGCGATCTCGGCCGCGATATCGAACTGGCCTCGGGCATCTCGCCGGAAGATCGCATCATCGTCGCGCCGCCCGACGGCATCGCCGACGGCGATCAGGTCCGCGTCGCCGGCGCCAAGGGCAAGCCCGCGAAGGTTTCGGAGAAGCAGGACGTGAAGGGGTAGGGGGCGAGCTCATCCTTCGTCATGCCCGGCTTGCGCGGAGAGGTCGGACTCGCGTCGCTTCGATCGTGCGGAGAACGTGGATCGGCTCGCGAGATCAGTCGCGAGCGGAGCCCTCACGCCATCCTCTCGGACGGGCGATGCCCGGCCGATGACGGGGCAGGCGTCTACCCCACCCGCCACTCCAGCACGCCATCGTCCGCCGTGACGATATCGCCCGACGAGCCCACCGGCGTGCGGTCCATGTTCAGCAGATGCGCCAGCGTCGCGCGCGTCGTTCGGCGGGCACCCGCGCCAGCGCGCGGGCATTGTCTGCGGTGCGCAGCATCACCACGCCGTGCTCGACCTCGCCGTTGCGGCCATAGATCACGGTAAAGCTTTCGACCGTGCCCTTGCCGTTGGCCTCGGTGACGAAGTCCGGCACCGCGCCGCGATGCGCGGTCGGCCTCGGCCTGCACGCTGGTGTCCTGCGCCAGCGCGCTCGCTGCGGCGCCTGCCGCGACAGCACCAGCGCGTGATGCTTGGTGACAAAGCCGCCCTGGCCGTAGAGCAGGCCGAGCTTTGCGCCGTTGCGCAGCTTGCGCACCATCGCGCAGGCCGCATGCGTCATGTAGGTGTTGAGCGGCGCGCCGAAGAACGTCAGCCCGCCGGTCACCGTCGGCTGCACGTCGGCGCCGAGGCCCAGCGTTCGCCGCGCCATCTTCGGCACGCAGGGAAAGCAGCTATAGAGCTCGATCGCGTCGAACGCCTTGCCGTCGCCGCCGGCGAGATCCATCACCGCCTTGAGCACGGCGTTCTGCGGCGTGGCTCTCGAAGAACTGGTCGCGGATCAGATAGTCGCGCGGCTCTTCCGCCGATGCGCCGCCCCAGACGTGGATCAGGCGATCCTCGGCGATCCCGGCGGCGCGCGCCTTGGCAAGGCTCGTCATCAGGATCGCGCCGCCCATGTTGACGGTCGGATTGGCCACCATCAGCTTGGTGTAGGGCCAGGCGATCAGCCGGTTGTCCGGCGTCGGCGTCGTGATCTCGTCCGGCGTGAAACGCCGCTTCAGCCAGGCGTTGGGATTTTGCGAGGCGACGTCGGAATAGGTCGACCACAGCTGGCCGGATTCCGCCATCGCCTCGCGCGGGGTCTGGCCCCAATGCGCCGAGGTGGCGGCTTCGTAAAACGGATAGACCGTCACCGGCCTGAACACGCCGAGCTTGACCGCGATCGGCTTCTGGAACGCGGCGCCGCGTTTCGGCTCCTCGACGTCATGCGCGAACGGCGTCCACGGCAGGTCGACGCCGGCGCGCTCGGCCTTGGTCGCGGTCGACTGCGCCTCGGCGCCGCAGACCGCGGCGACGCTGCATTCGCCGCGCGCGATGCGCTGCGCCGCCTCGTGCAGATAGCGGATCGGGCTCTCGCCGCCGACCGGGCCGTAATAGAGCGTGCGCGGGCTTGATGCCGAGGCGGTCGGCGAGCTGTTTTTCCGGATCGCGATAGCGCCAGCTCAGGAAATTGACGATGTCGAGCGAGCCGATCTCGCCGAGCAATTTGCCGCCGCTGTCCTGCTTCGGCGCGCCTGAGCGCCTCCTCCAGCAACGTGAGCGGCTCGAGGCCTGCGGTGATCTCCTTCGGGCGATCGACGATTTCGCCGACGCCGACGATGACGGGGATGCGGTCTTCGGGGAGGGGGGAGTTGGCATTGTTCTTGTTTCACTTTCTGATAGACAGTCCTCGTCCTTCGAGGCGTCGCTGCGCACGGCATCTCAGGATGACGGCACAGCAAGCGTCATCTGAGACGGCGCTGCGCGCTCCTCGCAATGACGGGATCTGCGTCTACTCCGCCACCAGCGCGTTCATGTGCTCGACCGCCTCGACGAAATCTTCCTTGAATTCCTGCACCACGGCGCCCGCGGATTTCACGCTGTCGATCAGGCCGACGCCCTGGCCGACGAAATAGCTGACGAGGTCGCGCGCCTGCGCGTTGCCGGCGGCGGCCGAGCGATCGATCGAGTTGAAGGCGTCGCGGCTGATGATGCTTTGCAGCGGCATCGGCAGCGCGCCGGGGCTGTCGGGGCCGCGATCCCAGGCATCGGTCCAGACCGAGCGCAACTGCCGCGCCGGCTTTCCGGTGCGGCCCCTGGAGCGGACGGCGTCGCGCGAGGAGGCCGCGATCATCTTTTCGCGGAAGATTTCCGATGGTCTCGGATTCGACCGTGGCCAGCCACACCGAGCCGGTCCAGACGCCGGCGGCGCCCATCGCCATGCAGGCCGCCATCTGCCGTCCGGTCATGATGCCGCCGGCGGCCAGCACCGGCACGTCGCGGATCGGCTTGATCGCCTTGATCACCTCGGGCACCAGCACCATGGTGGAGACCTCGCCGCAATGGCCGCCGGCCTCGGTGCCCTGCACCACCAGGATATCGACGCCGGCCGCGACCTGGCGCAGCGCGTGTTCCTTGGCGCCGACCAGGGCCGCGACCGGCACGCCGTGCTTCTTGCCCATCTCGATCATCGCCTTCGGCGGCACGCCGAGCGCATTGGCGATCAGCCGGATCGGATGCCGGAACGAGGCGTCGAGCACTTCCAGCGCGCGCTGCGCGTCGAACGGCTGCGGCTGATTGTCGGCGACATTGGTCGTCGTCAGTTCGACGCCGTATTTCTTCAGCAGGTTGCGGGTGAAGTCGCGATGCTCGGGCGAGATCCGCGCTTCCAGGCTCTTCCAGGTGACGTCCTTTTCGCCGGCGGTCGAAATGTTCTCGGGGATCAGCACGTCGAGCCCGTAGGGCTTGCCGTCGACGTGATCGTCGATCCATTTCAGTTCCTGCTCGATCGATTCGGGCGAATGCGCGGTGGCGCCGAGCACGCCGAAGCCGCCGGCGCGGCTGACGGCGGCCACCACGTCGCGGCAATGGCTGAAGGCCAGCAGCGGAAATTCAATTCCCAGCATGTCGCAGATCGGCGATTTCATGGTTGTGCTCACTCCCTGCGGCAGCTTTTGGTGCTGCTCGTTGTTTGAATCGGCCGAGTCGTGCTGCGACGCTAGCGCATCATGGACCCCGACAGCCAAGCGGGTTTTGCCCGCACAAATCTTGCGTGCAGGCTGTCGCGGCGCAACCCATTCCGTCTGACAAAATATGCAATTCGGATCGGCGCGTTTTGTCTCTTGCGCTTTCGCGCCGACGGGGTGGAATGCTGCTTTGCAAATAAAGCAAAACTCCAGGGAGCGCCGATCGATGTCCGCCTTGCAATCCATATCCGGCAAAAGCCACGCCGCAGCGCGCGAGACCTACGACGTCGTCGTGGTCGGCGCCGGTTTTGCCGGCATGTACATGCTGCACCGGCTGCGCGGGCTGGGATTGTCGGTGCGGGTCTATGAGCAGGGCGGCGATGTCGGCGGCACCTGGTACTGGAACCGCTATCCCGGCGCGCGCTGCGACGTCGAGAGCATGCAGTATTCCTATTCGTTCTCCGACGAATTGCAGCAGGAATGGAACTGGAGCGAGCGCTACGCGCCGCAGCCGGAAATCCTGAAATACGCCAACCACGTCGCCGACCGTTTCAATCTGCGCCGCGATATTCAGTTCAATACCCGCGTCGATCGGGCCGCCTTCGATGAGAGCGCCAACATCGTGGTCGGTGACGACCTCCGACGGCAAGACCGTGACCGCGAAATATGTCGTGCTCGCCACCGGCTGCCTGTCGAACGCGCGGATGCCCGACATCAAGGGCCTCGATCGGATTTCAAGGGCAAGGTCTATCACACCGGCCACTGGCCGCATGAGCCGGTGGATTTCACCGGCCTGCGCGTCGGCGTGATCGGCACCGGCTCGTCGGCGATCCAGTCGGTGCCCGTGATCGCCGAGCAGGCCAGCCATCTCACGGTGTTTCAGCGCACCGCGAATTTCTCGATTCCCGGCCCGCAACGCCGCGCTGACGCCGAGAAGAGCGGCAAAGCGTTCCGGCAAAACTATCCGGAGATCCGGCGCTTTGCGCGCGAAGAAGCGCGCAACGGCATCTATGCCGAGATGCCCGACCGCGGCGCGCTCGACGACGGCGACAATGAGCGCCGCGCCAGATACGAGGCGCGCTGGGCGCGCGGCGGCCTCACCTTCATGTCGGTCTACAACAATCTCGCGCTCGACAAGGCCGCCAACGACACCGCCGCCGATTTCGTCCGCGAAAAGATCGCCGAGATCGTCAAGGATCCGCAGACCGCAAAGCTGCTGCAGCCCAACAACCATCCGATCGGATCGAAGCGCATCTGCATCGACACCGATTATTTCGCGACCTTCAATCGGCCGAACGTGACGCTGGTCGACATCAAGTCCAATCCGATCGAGGAAATCCTGCCGAACGCGGTGCGCACCGGCGGCAAGGATTACGAGGTCGATGCGCTGGTGCTGGCGACCGGCTTCGATGCGATGACGGGCTCGGTGGCCAAGATCGACATCCGCGGCCGCAACGGGCAGACGCTGAACCAGAAATGGGCGGAGGGCCCCAAAACCTATCTCGGCCTGATGAGCGCGGGCTTTCCCAATCTGTTCATCATCACCGGTCCCGGCAGCCCGTCGGTGCTGTCCAACATGATCGTCTCGATCGAGCAGCATGTCGACTGGATCACCGACTGCATCGCCTACATGCGCGATCGCGGCCTTGAGACCATGGAAGCGAACCGGGACGCCGAGGACAAGTGGGTCGCGCATGTCAACGAGGTCGCCCACACCACGCTCTATCCGCAGGCCAATTCCTGGTACATGGGCGCCAACATCCCGGGCAAGCCGCGGATCTTCATGCCCTATATCGGCGGCGTCGGGGCCTATCGCCAGATCTGCAACGACGTCGCGGCCAAGGGCTATGAGGGCTTTGCGATGACGGCGGCGGAGCGGCCGCAGAAGATGGCGGCGTCGTCCTGACGGAATTCACAATGATCGAGGGCGCCGATGATGGATTCGATCAGACGTACCATACTGACAACGGGCGCGGCCGCAACAGCGATGGCCGCAGCGCCGCGCGTGTTTGCGCAGCCGACTGAGCGGGGAGGAGCTGCGATGAGTACTTTCGAAAAAGGCGCCGTTCGCATCCACTACGAGGAGGCCGGTTCCGGCTTCCCGTTGCTGCTGATCGCCGGCGGCGGACTGAACTCGACGATCGCAGGTCTCTCCGGCGCCTATCCGCCCTTCGACGCGATCGAGGAGTTCAAGGGCGAGTATCGCTGCATCGCTTTCGACCTGCGCAACGCCAATCCCGGTCAGTCCTCAGGTCCGCTCGAGATCGACCGTCCCTGGGATTCCCACACCGACGACCAGCTCGGCCTGCTGGATCACCTCGGCATCGACAAGTTCATGGTGCTGGGCTTCTGCATCGGCGGGCCTTTGATCTGGAATCTCTTGAAGCGCGCGCCCGATCGCGTGATCGCGGCCGTGCTGGCGCAGCCCAGCGGATCGCGCCCCGAAATGCGCGACCTGTTCTACGATAACAATATGAAGGGCTGGGGGCCGGAGCTGGTAAAACGCCGGCCCGACCTGACGATGGAGATGGTCGACAAATTCCTGACCAGGATGTACCGCACCAACCCGGACTTCGTGTTCACCGTGACGCGCGATTTCGTGCGCGATTGCCAGACACCGGTGCTGATCCTGCCCGACGACATCCCGGCGCATCCTTACGCGGTCGCGATGGAGACCGCGATGCTCGCGCCGAAGGCCGAGGTGAGCATGTTTCCGTGGAAGGAGCCCAAGGAGCGGATACCGCTCGCGGTGCGCCAGATACGATCCTTCCTCCGCGCGCATCGGCCCGCTTCCGCTTAAGCCACCACTACCTCGGCTGCGTCGTGAGCCATGCCGCGATCTCGGCCCGCTCTTCGCCGGTCATCTCGGTGACGTTGCCGGGCGGCATGGCGCTCGACCATGCGGCGTTGCGGCCGATCAGCCGGGCATTGCGGCGGATGTGGTCGGAATCGTCGAGCAGAATGGCCTTTGGGCGCGGTCACGATCGTTGCCCACACCGGCTCGGCGGCATGGCACATGCTGCATCGGGACAGGATGATCTCCTCGATATTGGCAAAGCTTGGCGGCGCAGCCAGGCGCCCGCTCTTGATATCCCTGGGACCCGCGGCCGACAGCAGCGCAATGGCGACCATGCCGGCGCCGGCGGCGCCCCATACCCACCACGGTGATTTCCGTCCGGCGTGTCGCTCATTGAAGAAATGCCGGATGATCGGGCCGAGCGCGAGCACGATCGCGACGATCACCCAGTTGTAGCGGGTGGCGAACAGCAGCGGATAGTGATTGCTGATCATCAGCACGATCACCGGTAAGGTCAGGTAATTGTTGTGGACCGAGCGCTCCTTGCTCGTGCAGGCCGAGTTCCGGGTCGGGCGGCTGGCCGGATAAAAGCGCGGCAACGATCTTCTTCTGGTTCGGAATGATCACCGCAAATACGTTGGCGACCATGATCGTTCCGATGATCGCGCCGATCTGGTTGAATGCGCCGCGTCCGCTCAGGACATGGGTGAAGGCATAGGTGAGGCGCGACCAGGAAAACATAGCCGCCGACGGAAAACGGCAACTCATGCCGGGCGAGGCCCGACCGGCAGGCGCCCTCGTACAACAGCCAAGCCAGCGCGAGGCTGCCGAAGCTGAACAATCCGGCCTGCAACGGCGTCAGGTCGAGGATCGATTTGTCGACCAGGAACAACTCCGCATCGAGATAATAGACGACGACCATCAGGGCGAAGCCTGACAGCCAGGTGGTATAGGCCTCCCATTTGAACCAGGTCAGCTCGTCCGGCATTTTTGCCGGCGCGACCAGATATTTCATGATCCGGTAAAAGCCGCCGCCGTGGACTTGCCACGCCTCGCCATGGACGCCCTCCGGCAGATCGCCACGAGACTTCAAGCTAAGGTCGAGATGAATGAAATAGAACGAACTGCCGATCCATCCGATCGCCGCCACCACGTGCAGCCAGCGCAGGATCAGGCTTGCCCATTCCGTCAGTATGGATTCCCACATGATCGTTTATACAAGTCCGTAGGGTGGGTTAGCGAAGCGTAACCCACCATTTCCGTCGAAGGTGATGGGTTACGCTTCGCCAACCCACCTTACGTAGCTATATCGCAGGCACCACCGGCGCCGCCGGGAATACCATCCGGTCGTCGGTCCGGCAGTAGCGGTCGGCGAACATGCGGCCCACCGGGTGATAGCGGTCCATGTGCACGCGCATAGAGGCTGTGTCCCACAATTCGTCGCGGATGTAGAAATGGATGCCTTCGCCCATGACGAGCTGGCGGTCGCCGTTCACGTCGATGGTCTTCCAGGTCTTGCATTCCATCGCCCACGGCGCATCGGCAAGCCGCGGCACCGCGACCTTGGTCGAGGGCGCCAGTTTAAGGCCGAGATAGCCTGGCTCGCCGATATCAGGCGGAAAGTCGCCGCTGGAATCGTGCATCGCGCGCGCCAGTGGCTCATCGGTGAGGTGGACCACGAACTCTCCCGTGCGCTGGATGTTGACCAGAGTGTCCTTGACGCGGCCGTCGGGCCGCAGATTGACGGCGAACATGCAGAGCGGCGGATCCTCGCAGAACACGTTGAAGAAGCTGAACGGCGCCGCATTGACCACGCCATCGGGTCCGACCGTCGTCACCCAGGCGATCGGCCGCGGCAGCACGAATCCGGTCAGCACCTTGTAGCGCTCGCGCGGGGAGAGATCTTCAGGCGGCGTATTCCATGATGCATTTCCTGTCAGCAATCCGTGGGGCGGATTAGCGTAGCGTAATCCGCCGTTTCGAAGCAATGAAGAGGTGGGTTACGGCTTCGCCTAACTAATCTGACTGCGTAACCCACCCTACGGACCTCAAAAGACTACGGCATGCTCAGCTCGTGGCGGCCGACCACCATCCAGTGCACCTCGTCGGGACCGTCGGCGAACCGCAGATGCCGCACGTCCTGGTACATTTCGGCGAGCGGGGTCCATTGCGAGATGCCGGTGGCGCCGTGCATCTGGATCGCCTGGTCGATGATCTTGCAGGCGCGCTCGGGCACCATGGCCTTGACCATGCTGACCCAGATGCGCGCTTCCTTGTTGCCGAGCACGTCCATCGCCTTGGCGGCCTTCAGCACCATCAGCCGCATCGCCTCGATCTCGCAGCGCGCCTGCGCGATGATCTGCAGATTGCCGCCGAGATGGGCGATCTTCTTGCCGAACGCCTCGCGGGTCAGGCCGCGCGACACCATCAGGTCGAGCGCCTTTTCCGCCTTGCCGATGGTGCGCATGCAGTGATGGATGCGGCCCGGCCCGAGCCGCACCTGCGAGATCTCGAAGCCGCGGCCTTCGCCGAGCAGCATGTTCTCCTTCGGCACCCGCACATTGTCGAAGCGCAGATGCATGTGGCCGCGCGGCGCATGGTCGTGGCCGAACACGTGCATCGGGCCGATGATCTCGACGCCGGGCGTATCCTTGGGCACCAGGATCTGCGACTGCTGCTTGCTCGGCGGCGCGTCCGGATTGGTCTTGACCATCACGATCATGATCTTGCAGCGGGGATCGCCGAGGCCGGAGATGTAGTATTTCTCGCCGTTGATCACCCATTCGTCGCCGACGAGCTTTGCGGTGGTCGAGATGTTCTTGGCGTCGGAGGAGGCGACATTCGGCTCGGTCATGGCGTAGGCGGAGCGGATCTCGCCGTTCAGCAGCGGCTTCAGCCACTTCTCCTTCTGCTCCGGGGTGCCGACGCGCTCCAGCACCTCCATGTTGCCGGTGTCCGGCGCCGAGCAGTTCATGGTCTCCGAGGCCAGCGGGCTCTTGCCGAGCTCGGCGGCGATATAGGCGTAGTCGAGATTCTTCAGGCCCTCGCCGGTCTCGGCGTCGGGCAGGAAGAAATTCCACAGGCCTTCCTCCTTGGCCTTTGCCTTGGCCTTGCCCAGCACCTCGAGCTGGCCGGGCGTAAAGCTCCAGCGGTCGGTCTTGCTCTCGCCGAGCCGGTAAAACTCGGCCGACATCGGCTCGACCGTTTCGCGGATGAATTTTCTTGACGTGGTCGTAGAGCGGCCGGACCTGCTCCGACATCCGCAAGTCGTTGAGCTCATCGTCCGGGTTCAGCGTGTAGGTCGTGGTCCGCGGCACGTAGACGTGTTTCATGGTGTATCCTCCCCTAGGCGCAGATCGCTTCCCGTCATCGTACGGGCGACCTGTCTGAAAGCTTGTCGCTGGTACTCTAGACGCGCGCCGAGCGCTTGCACAGGCGGACGAAGGGCCCGCGTTTTTCCGTAAGGCGGAAACGGTGACCGGCTGGCCGGTCCCCCAATTCGAGAAATCGTCTCAAGCCGCCGGGGGTGGCCGGATACGAGCCTTTCGACGATTGATTAAAAGTTTTCGCAAATTGCCAACCGGCGAACAACTGTTCCGGCAAAAGCCGGGTCGCCTTAAACCCGGGTTTGATGGCGGGCGATGCATCCTTGTTGCAAAACGAGGAGGCTCGCTAACCAATGCCTGTATTCAGATATATTGGCGTCGTGGGATCGGCGCTGCTGGTGTTTTTGTTCGTTTCCGACGCCTATTTCGGCGACAATGAGGGCAATTCGCGCTTCAACGGCTCGCTCTATGAAAGCGCCTTTTACGCGCCCAGGTTTGAGGAAGCCGCCGTCACGGCGGAGCTTCGGTTTACCCGCGATGCCACGCCTGCCGACCGCGTCAGGGAGGTGTTCGCCCAGTTCGCCCCCAACGAGAGCAAGCGCGGCAAACGTTACTCTCCCCTTGATGCAGTCATTCGCTAACCAATCAATTCCTAGGCAATGGCCTAACAGGACCTTTACGGAATCAGCTTCAATCTGGACGCCTGTTCTGGCGATCGCCCGGCCGACCCGAAAGGTCAAGTCCAACGACGGATGGTCATCATGATTATTGATAAGCCAAGGGCAAAGGTACCGCGTGAACCGCGACGGCAACTGAACAAGCAGCCGGCCTGGATTACGGTCGACGACGGCAACACGAAGTGCGAATGCTTCGTGTTGGACGTCGCGCCGGGCGGCGCCAGGATCATGACGGATGCCGCAATCGATGTCAGGGACCGGTTCGCATTGGCGCTGGTGCCGGCGCATCCGACGCGCCAGCCATGCGAAGTGGTTTGGCGTCGCGGCAACATCTACGGCATCAAATTCCTGCCTTGATATCGCCATAGGCTTGGCTTTTCTCCCTCAGCCCGTCACTAGGCCACGCCTTGCGCGCAGGCGTGGGGCTGGCGTGCGCCTCGCGCGCCCGCATTCGCAAAGCCGAAGCTGATACCCCTCAGCAAATTCGTCATGCAAATCTGATCCAATCCCTCACCCGCGAATCATCATGCGGGGAAAAAGCCGGCGAGGTTATCCGATGAGGCGAGCGGCCATCATGACGAGCCTGTCCGCCGCGGTGCTGCGGCGCGTCAGGCACTTCGGCGACTTCGTCACCGTACCGCTCGCCATCGCGATCTTTGAGGACCTGGCCGGCATTCATCGCCTCCATCTGGTCCTGGTTGGCATCGTGGCCTGGACGCTGCTGGAATATCTGGTGCACCGGTTTGTCTTTCACCGTCATGCTGTGGGTCAACGCCTTCATCAGCTTCATCATGACCATCCAAGCGATCCGGACGCGGAAAGATCCAGTCTCAGTACGCCGCTCCTCGCATTTCCGGTCGGATATCTCTTGATCGGCGCGGCGGGGGTGGAAGATGGGTCGGCGATCTTCGCCGGACTGCTCTTGGGCTATCTCGCCTTTATCGCGGTCCACTATGCCGTGCACCGCTGGCCGATCGAGCCGGGCTCCTGGCTCTATCCGGCAAAGCTGCGGCACCTCACGCACCATTGCCTCGAAAATTGTAATTTCGGCGTGACGACGATTTTTTGGGACATCGTTTTTCGCACCCATGCAAGAGCCGTCGGCGGACGCCTGCGCGCCGGGGCTGGATCGAAATAACACGAGGCTGCCAACCGGCCTTCTTGGCGTCGCATTGATTTCGTTCAATCAAGCCGCCTGAGGAATCGTTCGCGCTGGTTCCATGAAGATATCCGACACGACTTGTTCGTCCTGCCTCGCTTCCTATGAAGTCGCCGAGTCGATATCGGCGAAAGGAAGCCCAGGCCGCGCCCAATGCAGTGTCTGCGGCGCGCTTCTGGCATCCTGGCAAGAACCGAAGTTAAGGGCCTATCGTCTCATCTTGCCGCCGGAGCACAAATATCCCAGCGTTCCCGTGCCGCCGTCTCCGATATCGTCGCGACCGCCTGATTGAGACAAGCGGCCGCGCAGTGTCGCCTGGCGAACATAATCCGCAAGCTTCCGGACTTTTGTTGTTGCCGCGCCCATTTTGGCGACTAAGATAATTGTGACGATATTGCCAAAGGCCCAAAATTCTTTTCAATCGACGCGGACCGGGAATTTTCTCCGTGTTATTTACCATCGAGATATTTGATAAGCCCGATAGCTGCGGAAACGCGCGTCTGATCGAGCGCCGGACCCATACCGGGCCGAGCGTCGCCGAAGCGCTTCGAACGGCACGGGCCAATTTGTGCACGCCGCCGCCCAGTGCCTATAGCTTTTCAATGTGGGCCAGCGGCAGGGAAGTGGGCCGTTGGCAACGGGGCGACCACGGCAACAAGGCTGACATTCTGAACGATCTTGAATCGGCACGGAAAAACGACGAGTAGTTGTTTTTCGGAAAGAGCCCAGGCGGGCGCCGGAACTTCCCGAAATCACTGGTTCTTCCGAGTGATGTCGTCATTTGTTCATTTGGAATCCCTATAAATCGGGGCGATGCAAATGGGGTTTGCGCATCGATCCGGGGGTGAAAAATGAGCAGTGATCATCCAGAGCTCGACGAGCTGCAGGCTGGCTACAAGACCGCGGTAGAAGCCTGGATCGCTTCAATTCGAAAAGAAGAAGCGCTCGCCTCCGCCGCCGATCATTCCGTGACCGAAATCGACCAGTGGGAGCAGGCGCATTTCGACGAGGAGGAGATGCGCAACACGGTCAAGGCGGCAAAAGAAAAATACGAGGACGCGTTGCGCGCCAAATTCTTCGGATTCTAGGCTGAAATTTTCGCCGACGCTCCACTGGGTTAGAGCAGGCAAATCCCGACGAAACCACGGCTTCGTCAATGGCAATTTTTCTTCGAAGCCGTGCGTTTGAATCCGGCTCGCAAGTTTGTCGCTCTGGTAGAAACAGTCGTAGGGTGGGCAAAGCGCAGCGTGCCCACCGTCAAAACGCCGTATAGCCGCCGTCGATCACAAAGCAATCGGCGGTGTGATAGGACGACGCCTTGCTCATCAGATAGACCGCGATGCCGCCGAAATCGGAGGGCTCGCCGAACCGCCGCATCGGAATCCGCGGCATCACATTGGCGACGAATTTTTCGTTGGCCATGATGCCGGCGGTCATGTCGCTCTTGATCCAGCCGGGCAGGATGGCGTTGGCGGTGACGCCGTGGCGCGCCAGTTCGACGCGCGAGCGCGCGGACCAGCGCGTTGATGGCGGCCTTGGTCGCCGGCGTAATGCTCGTTGCGCGCGGTGCCGAACAGCGAGGCGAGGCTCGAGGTCGCGACCAGCCGGCCGAACGGATCGCCCGCGGTCGGCGCGTTCGGTCATGTGGCGCGCCGCGGCCTGGAACACATGGAACACGCCGTCGAGATTGGTCGCGAACATCTTGCGCCATTCTTCTTCGGTGCGGTCGATGAAGGCGTGCCGTCCGCCGCCGCCGATGCCGGCATTGGCGAAGCAGCCGTCGACCCGGCCGAACGCTGTCGAGCGTCGCTGCCATCGCGGCCTTGACCGAGGCGGGATCGCTGACGTCGCAAATGCGGGTATCGACCTTGCCGGGCGCAGCCGGCCATGGTCGCGGCGGCGCTTTTGTTCTTGTCGGCGTTGCGGCCCCAGATCGAGACGTTGCAGCCGGCCGCACGCAAGCGCCTGCGCGATGCCGAGGCCGATGCCGCCATTGCCGCCGGTGATGACGGCGACGCGGCCGGAGAGATCGAAAATGTCTCATGAGCTGTTTCCATTGGTTTGGCGTTTCGCGTTGGCTGTGCGTCCGATGGCAGGCAGATGTTCGCCGCCAACCATGGACAAGCTGCCCATAAAAATCAAATATGGCTTCAAGATCAACAATTTGACCGCACCGCGATACATAACGCGGGCCCAATAACCCGACGAGGAAACAATGCAATTCAAACACGTCACGCTCGATTTCGATGGACCGGTCGCCATCCTCAAGCTCGACCATCAGGAGGTCATGAACGCGGTCTCGCATCGACATGCTCGGCGGCCTCGCCGAGGCGCTCGATGCGATCGACGACAAGAAAGCCGAAGTCCGCTGCCTGGTCATGACCGGCGCGGGGCGCGCCTTCTGCACCGGCGCCAACCTGCAGGGCCGCAACAACCAGAAGCCGGGCAGGAGCAACGCCGGCGCGGCGCTGGAAACCGCGTTTCATCCGTTCCTGCGGCGGCTGCGCAACCTGCATTGCCCGATCGTGACCTCGGTCAACGGGCCGGCCGCCGGCGCCGGCATGAGCTTTGCGCTGATGGGCGACATGATCCTGTGCGCGCGCTCGGCGTATTTCCTGCAGGCGTTCCGCCGCATCGGCCTGGTGCCGGATTGCGGATCGACCTGGCTGTTGCCGCGGCTGATCGGCAAGGCGCGCTCGGTCGAACTGTCGCTGATGGGCGAACGGCTGCCGGCCGAGAAGGCGCTGGAATGGGGGCTGGTCAACCGCGTCTATGACGACGCGGCGCTGATGGAGGAGACCATGAAGCTCGCGCATGAGCTCGCGAACGGCCCGACCATCGCGCTGTCGCTGATCCGCAAGCTCTATTGGGACAGCCCGGACAATTCGTTCGAGGATCAGCTCAACCTCGAATTCGAATCGCAGCGCATCGCGGGCGCGACGGAAGATTTCAAGGAGGGCGTCACCGCGTTCCTCGAGAAGCGTCCGGCGAAATTCAGGGGCAAATGATCGAGGCGCGAGCTCGGACGCTGCGTCGCCTCGTGGTGTCCGGGCGCCACCGGCGTCACGGGCGCCGTAAAGCTCTCCGGCGGCGCCAGCCAGGAGACCTGGTCGTTCGATATCGTGCATCCCGGCGGCAATATCGGCGCGATCCTGCGCCGCGCGCCGCCGGGTTATGGCGCGGCGCCATCGCGCGCCGCCGGGCTCGATGCCGAGGCGACGCTGATGCAGCTCGCCCATGACGCCGGCCTGCCGTCGCCGCAGGTGCTGCATGTGCTGCAGCCGCAGGACGAACTCGGCACCGGCTTCATCATGCAGCGGATCGAGGGCGAAACCATCGCGCGCAAGATCCTGCGCGACGAACAATTTGCCGCAGGCGCGCCCGAAGCTGGCGCGCCAGCTCGGCGGCGTGCTGGCCGGCATTCATGGTTTGCCCGCATGCGCAACTGCCGAAGCTGCGCCGCATGACGGCGACCAAGGAAATCGCCGAGCTCGAGCGCGACTATCGCAGTTTCGACTGGCCGCGGCCGGTGTTCGAACTGGCGCTGCGCTGGCTGCGCGACCATGATCCCGGTCCGTCGCGGAAGCAGACGCTGGTGCATGGCGATTTCCGCCACGGCAATCTCATCATCGGCCCCGACGGCGTGCGCGCGGTGCTGGACTGGGAGCTCGCGCATACCGGCGATCCGATGGAGGATCTCGGCTGGATCTGCGTCAATTCATGGCGCTTCGGCGAGATCGACAAGCCGGTCGGCGGCTTCGGCTCGCGCGAGGAGCTGTTTGCCGGATACGAGGCGGCGGGCCGTCGCGTCGATCCTGAACGCGTGAGATTCTGGGAAGTGATGGGCACGCTGCGCTGGGGCGTGATGTGCTGCGGCATGATGCAGCGCTTTCGCAGCGGCCCGGAGCATTCCATCGAGCGCGCGATGATCGGGCGGCGTTCGTCGGAAACCGAAATCGATCTGCTGCGGCTTCTAGCGCTCTAGAGGAGAACTAAGCATGCAGGACGAACCGACACCCACTGAACTGATCAAGGCGGTCGCGGATTTCCTGCGCAACGACATCGCGCCTGTGATCAGCGGTCACAACGCATTCAAGCTGCGGGTCGCGATCAACGCGCTCGATCTGGTGACGCGGCAACTGACGCTGGAGCAGGGCAGCGATGCCGCGGAAGCCGCGCGACTGACGCGGCTGCTCGGCATCGACGGTCCGCTGATCGAACTCAACCGCGCGCTGTCGAACAGATCGCCAAAGGCGAGCTCGATCTGCAGACGCCGGGCCTCGCCGAGCATCTGTGGCAGACCACGATGGACAAGCTCGCCGTCGATCAGCCGAACTATGCGTCGTACCGGAGGGAGTTGGGGAAATCGTAGGATGGGTAGAGCGAAGCGAAACCCATCACCACACCTGACGCCCAATGATGGGTTTCGCTGCGCTCAACCCATCCTACAAGAATCGTCATTTCCCCACCCATTTCGGTGGGCGCTTTTCGGAAAACGCCTTTGGCCCCTCGATATAGTCCTGCGACGCCACCATCGCCTTCACGGCCGGGTAGTCGCGCTGCTCGGCCATCGCCTGTTCCAGCGAGACGCCGAGGCCCTTCTGGATGGTCTGCTTGGAAGCGCGGATCGACATCGGCGAGTTCTTGCAGATCGTCTCGGCCCAGCGTTCGGCAGCAGCGAGCGCTTCGCCGGCGGGAACCACCTCGTTGACGAAGCCGAGCTCATGGCCCTCCTTGGCCGAGACATGGCGCGCGGTCAGGATCATGCCCATGGCGCGCTTCAGCCCGATCTGCCGCGGCAGCCGGTGCAGGCCGCCGGCGAGTGCGGCGAGGCCGACGCGCGGCTCGGGCAGCGCGAAGGTCGCATTCTCGGACGCGATGATGAGGTCGCAGGCGAGTGCGATCTCGAAACCGCCGCCCATGGCGACGCCGTTGACGGCGGCGATGATCGGCTTGTCGCAGTCAAAGCGCGTGGTGAGCCCGGCGAAGCCGCCCTTGTCCCAGCCGCGCTTTCCCCCCGCCGCCTGCCATTTCAGATCGTTGCCGGCGCAGAACGCCTTGTCGCCGGCGCCGGTGACGATCGCGACCCATTGTTCCGGGTCGGCGGAAAAGTCGTCGAACACCTTGTTGAGCTCGAAATGCGCGTCGATATGCAGCGCGTTGTACACTTCGGGGCGCGACAGGGTCACGATCGTGACCGGGCCCTTGCGCGTCAGCTTGGAAAATTTCAGGTCCATGTTTGCTCCCGTGATTTTTCTGTGGCGTGGAATGTTGGCATCGATACTAGCGCGTCAGCGCCGCCCGACGCCATCCAATTGCGCAAGCGGGCTTGCGCGTTGCCTTGCTTGACTTGAGTTTTGCGTGTCACCTTAATCGCTGCCGAAAACGACAAAAACTCGGGGAGATCGCCTTGGATTTCGCATTGCCGGCCGACCTGGTCGCCTATCTCGACGAACTCGACCGCTTCATCGCGCGCGAGATCAAGCCTCTGGAAGAGGCCGACGATAACATCCGCTTCTTCGATCATCGCCGCGAATGGGCGCGCACCGATTTCGACAATGGCGGCTTGCCGCGGCATGAATGGGAGGCGCTGCTGCGGAAAGCCAAGGACCTTGCCGACGCCGCAGGCCATCTGCGCTTCGCGATCCCCAAGCGCTACGGCGGCAGGGAGGGTTCCAATCTCTGGATGGCTGTGATCCGCGAGCATTTTGCATCAAAAGGCCTTGGGCTGCACAACGATCTGCAGAACGAGCATTCGATCGTCGGCAATTTTCCTATCGTGACCATGCTCGACCGCTACGGCACCGAAGAGCAGAAGGCGATGATCGACGGCTCGATCAGGGGCAAATACCGCATCACCTTTGGCCTCACCGAGCCAGAACACGGCTCGGATGCGACGCATATGGAAACCCGCGCCGTGCCGGCGACGCGCGACAACGTCAAGGGTTTTGTGATTAACGGCGAGAAGATGTGGACCACCGGCATGCATGTCGCGACCCACTGCGCGCTGTTTGCGCGCACTTCCGGCAATGACGGCGATGCGCGCGGCATCACCTGCTTCCTGGTGCCGGCGAAGGCTGCGGGCGTGAAGGTCGAGGAGTATATGTGGACTTTCAATATGCCGACGGATCACCCGAGGGTCAGCTTCACGGACGTGTTTGTCCCCGAGGATGCGCTGTTCGGCGAGGTCGGCCGCGGGCTGTCGCTGGCGCAATGTTTTGTCCATGAGAACCGCATTCGTCAGGCTGCGAGCTCGCTGGGTGCTGCGGTCTATTGCATCAACGAGAGCGTGAAATACGCGCGCGAGCGAAAACCGTTCGGCAAGGCGCTTTCGGAAAACCAGGCGATCCAGTGGCCACTGGTCGAGCTTGCGACCCAGGCCGAGATGCTGCGACTACTGATCCGCAAGACTGCGTGGGAAATGGACCAGCTCACCCAGGCCGAGGTCGAGCACACGCTCTCCGACAAGGTCTCGATGTGTAACTTCTGGGCCAACCGGCTCTGCTGCGAGGCCGCCGACCGCGCCATGCAGGTCCATGGCGGCATGGGCTATTCGCGGCACAAGCCGTTCGAGCATATATACCGCCACCACCGCCGCTACCGCATCACCGAAGGCAGCGAGGAAATCCAGAAGCGGAAAGTCGCGGGATTTTTGTTCGGCTATATGGGCGCGGGCAAGCATTGAAGGGGGCGGAAGAAGTTGACGGCGCGTATCACTCTATCGTCGTCCCCGCCTAGTGCGCAATTGCGCACGGGGAGCGGGGACCCAAAACCACCAGCGTTTATTGTTACGAAGGCAACTACCCCATCACCCTATTGATAAGCCGCGGCGTATGGGTCGCGGATCGCGCGGAGCCTGCTAGCGCGCATTCGCGCGACCCGTCGGCTTGTCCGGGACGACGATCGTCACCCCCGTGCCGCGCGGTCCTTCTCGTTCTGCGCCTTGATCGCTTCACGCGCGGCGGTCCAGTCGGCGTCGCTCCACTCGCGCAGCTGATAGAAGTTGCCGCCCATCGCCAGTGCCTGCGCGCCGTCCATCGCGATGGTCTCGCCGTTGATCCAGTCGCAGCCGCCGGAAATCAGGAACACCGCAAGGTTCTGCAACTCCTCCATGGTGCCGACGCGGCCCATCGGATTCATCGCTTTGGTGCGCGCGCCCGCCTCGTCGCCCGGCTTGATGCGCTTGCTCATGCCCTCGGTCGGGATTTCGCCGGGCGCGATCGTGTTGAGGCGGATGCCGTATTTGCCCCATTCGACCGCAAGCGACATAGTCATGGCATGGATCGCGGACTTGCTCATCGCCGACGGCACCACATAGGGCGAACCGTTGCGTACCCAGGTCACGGTGATCGACACCACATTGCCGGGCTGCTTTGAGGCGATCCAGCGCTTGCCGACCGCGTGCGTCACGTAGAACGTGCCGTGCATGACGATGTTGGCCACCGCATCGAAGCCGCGCGGGGAAAGTTCTTCCGAACGCGAGATGAAGTTGCCGGCGGCATTGTTGATGAGATCGGTGAGGGGCCCATCGCGAAAAATCGTCTCGATCATCTGGTCGACCGCGAGCGGATTTCGGATGTCGACGCCGTGGCTCGTCACCCGGCCGCCATGGAGGTCCATCAATTCGGTTGCGGTCTCGTCGCATACGATCTTGCGGCGGCCGCAGATATGGACCTCGGCGCCGAGCTCGAGGAAACGCGCGGCCATCGATTTGCCTAGACCGGTGCCGCCTCCGGTCACGAGAATGCGGCGACCTGCGAGAAGCTGATCCTTGAACATCGTTTCCACCCAACGGAATTGTCTGTTAATTGATCGATTGACTAAATCCGCACAACGGCTTTCTGTAAAGCCGCAAAAAAGAATAACACGCTTGAGGAGAATCTCATGGAGCAACGCGTCTCGATATCGATTTCGGACGGTATCGCCGACGTCCGCCTGGTGCGAGCGGACAAGATGAACGCGCTCGATGCGGCGATGTTCGAGGCGCTTGTTGCCGCCAGCGACGCGGCTTGCCACCGAAAAGGGCGTGCGAGCGGTAGTATTGTCCGGCGAGGGGCGGGCGTTTTGCGCTGGCCTCGACATGGGCCGCTTTGCCGCCATGAAGGAGAAGGGCGGCAACGGTGTCGCCGGGGGCGAAAAGCGCGACCTCTCAGTGCGTACCCATGGGCTGGCCAACTTTCCGCAGGAGGCGGTGTGGGGTTGGCGGCAATTGCCGGTCCCGGTGATCGCGGCGATCCAGGGCGTGGCGTTCGGCGGCGGCTTTCAGCTCGCGCTTGGCGCCGACATGCGTTTCCTCTCGCCGGACGCGCGGATGTCGATCATGGAAATCAAATGGGGGCTGGTGCCGGATATGGCTGGGACGCCGATCCTGGCCAGTCTTGTTCGCGACGATATCCTGCGCGAGCTCACCTACACCGGGCGGATTTTCTCGGCGCAGGAGGCGATGAGTTACGGCCTTGCCACGCCGGATCTGCGACGACCCGCGCGCCGCCGCGTTCGAGGTCGCGCGCGAGATCGCAGGCAAAAGCCCTGACGCCATCCGCGCCGCCAAGCGCCTGCTCAACAAGCTCTCGGTCGATCCCGGACCGGCGCTGCTCGCCGAATCCGTCGAGCAGCAGAAGCTGCTCGGCAGTCTCAATCAGACCGAAGCCGTGCGCGCCAATATCGACAAGCGCGCGCCGCGCTTTGCGGATGTGACCGGGACTCAGTCGGTGCCCGGCACGTGCACGGCAGCGATGACGCTCTCCAGGACCGAAGAGATAATGACCGGCTCACTTTTCCTCGGCATCATCAGCGGCGATCGCCGGCGAACCATGCCGAGGTCGCCGATCGCGCTCACGCATCGCCAGCGGATTGCAAAAGCTCGGTGTCAGCCAGGGCGACAGCGTCTGCATGCTGATGCGCAACGACATCGCCTTCATCGAGGCGGCCTATGCAGCGATGCGGCTCGGGGCCTATGGCGTGCCGGTCAACTGGCACTTCAAGCCGGAGGAGATCAACTACATCCTGAAGGATTCCGGCACCTCGGTGCTGATCGGCCATGCCGACATGCTGCATCAATTGCGCGGCGCCATTCCGGCTGGCGTCACCGTGCTCAGCGTGCCGACGCCGCCGGAAATCCTTGCGCACTACAAGATCGATCCCGATCATCTCGCCACGCCCGGCTTCGCGGTCGATCTCGAGCCCTGGCTCAGCGAGCAGAAGCCTTATGACGGGCCCGCGGTGCCGCAGCCGCAGAACATGATCTACACCTCGGGCACCACAGGCCATCCCAAGGGCGTCGGCGTAATGCGCCGACGCCAGAGCAGGCCGTCACCTCGGAACGGATGCGCGCCTTGATCTATGGCCTGAAGCCGGGTGCGCGGGCGTTGTTGCCGGGGCCGCTCTATCACTCGGCACCGAATTCGTTCGGCCTGCGCTCCGGCCGTCTCGGCGGCGCGCTGGTGCTGATGCCGCGGTTCGACCCGGAAGAGTTTTTGCGGCTGATCGAGGCCGAGCGGATCGACACCATCTTCATGGTGCCGACCATGTTTGTCCGGCTGATGAAGCTGCCGGAGACGGTGCGCAGCAAATACGACACCTCTTCGCTGCGCCATGTGGTCCACGCGGCGGCGCCGTGTCCCGCCGAGGTCAAGCGCGCGATGATCGAATGGTGGGGACCGGTGATCCATGAATATTACGGCTCTACCGAAGCCACCGCCCTCACTTTTGCCAGTTCCGATGATGCGCTGAAGAAGCCGGGCACCGTCGGCAAGATCCTTGACGGCGTCGAACTGCGCTTTCTCGGCGAGAATGGCGCTTACCTGCCGCAAGGCGAGATCGGCGAAATCTATTCGCGCATCGCGGACAATCCGGACTTCACCTATCACAACAAGCCGGAAAAACGCGCCGAGATCGAGCGCGACGGCTTCATTACGTCCGGCGATGTCGGCTTATATCGACGCCGACGGCTATGTCTTCATCTGCGACCGCAAGCGCGACATGGTGATCTCGGGCGGCGTCAACATCTATCCGGCGGAGATCGAGGCCGCATTGCATGCGGTAGCCGGCGTGCACGATTGCGCCGTGTTCGGCATTCCCGACGAGGAATTCGGCGAGGCGCTGATGGCGGTGGTGGAACCGCTAGCCGGGGGTAACGCTGGACGTCGCCAGCGTCCGCGCCCAGCTCAAGACTTCGCTCGCCGACTACAAGGTTCCGAAACATGTCGAAATCCAGGCCCAGTCTGCCGCGCGAGGATTCCGGCAAGATCTTCAAGCGCCGCCTGCGCGATCCCTATTGGGAGCGGGCCGGGCGGAGGATTTGAAGCGCCCGCTGCCGGGTGCGCAGCGCCCTATCTTCATCTTGCGCTGCGGCAAAAAATTGCAGACTCTGGGCTGCCGGGCATTTTCTGGAGAGCCACCCATGTCGACCCAGATCGTGCCTTCCAACACCGAATTGCGGTCCAATCGCGACGAAGATGCGCAGGCGCTGGAGGAAGACGCCCGGCTGCGGAACGACATCCGGCTGCTCGGGCGAATCCTCGGCGACACCGTGCGCGACCAGGAGGGCGCCGACGTGTTCGACCTGGTCGAGCGCATCCGCCAGACCTCGATCCGGTTTCACCGCGACGACGACCGGCCGGCGCGGCGCGAGCTCGAACTCATCCTCGACAGCATGTCGATCAGCCAGACCGTGCGCATCGTGCGCGCCTTCAGCTATTTTTCGCATCTCGCCAACATCGCCGAAGACCAGAACAACATCCGCCAGATGCGGACGCGCTCCACCGCCGGCGGGGCGCCGCGCTCGGGAACGCTGGCGCTGACCTTGGCGCATGCGCGCGAACGGCCGGCTTCAGCGCGGCCGACTTGCGCAAATTCTTCGCCAGCGCCCTGGTCAGCCCGGTGCTGACCGCGCATCCGACCGAAGTTCGCCGCAAGAGCACGATCGACCGCGAGATGGAGATCGCAGCGCTGCTCGACCGGCGCGAACGGGTCCAGCTGACGCCGGAGGAGATCGAGGCCGAGCGACGAGCAACTGCGCCGCGCGGTGCTGACGCTGTGGCAGACCAATCTGTTGCGCCGCACCAAGCTCACCGTGCTCGACGAGGTCGCCAACGGACTGTCGTTCTACGACTACACCTTCCTGCACGAGGTGCCGCGGCTGCACTGCGCGCTGGAGGACCGGCTGAACGAGGGCGACAGCGCGCGCTGGCGAGCTGGCGTCGTTCCTGAAGATGGGAAGCTGGATCGGCGGCGATCGCGACGGCAACCCGTTCGTGACCGCCGACGTGATGCGCGGCACGCTGAAGATGCAGTCGAGCCGCGTCGCTGCGCTTCTATCTCGAGGAACTGCATCGGCTCGGCGCCGAACTGTCGCTCGCGGCGCATCTTGCCGATGTCTCCAAGGATTTGCGCGGCGCTCGCCGAGCGCTCGCCCGACACCTCGCCGCACCGCAGCGGCGAGCCTTATCGGCTGGCGGTATCCGGCATCTACGCCCGGCTTACCGCGACCGCCGCGAGGCTCGACGTGGAAACCACGCGCCCGCCGGTCGGCGAGGCGGCGCCTTACGCCAATGTCGGGGAGTTCAAGGCCGATCTCGATGTGCTCGCACCGCTCGCTGATATCGAACAATTCGCGCGTGATCGCGCGCGGACGGCTGCGGCATTTGCGCCGCGCGGTGGATTGCTTCGGCTTTCATCTCGCCAGTCTCGACATGCGGCAGAATTCGGCCGTGCACGAACGCACGGTCGCGGAGCTGATCGATGCGGCGATGCCCGGCATGTCCTATCTGGCGCTGAACGAGGAGGCGCGGATCGCGCTTCTCACCGCGCGAACTGCGCAACGCGCGGCCGCTGACCTCGTACCTTCGTGAAATACAGCGAGGAGACGGTCGGCGAACTCGCGGTGTTCCATGCCGCCGCCGAAGCCCATGCCAAATTCGGCGCCGACGTGATCCCCCAATGCATCATCTCGATGTGCAAGGGGGTGTCCGACATGCTGGAGGTCGCGCTGCTGCTGAAAGAGGTCGGCCTCGTCGATCCCTCCGGCCGCAGCGCCATCAACATCGTGCCGCTGTTCGAGACCATCGAGGATTTGCAGGCCGTCCAGCGGCATCATGGACCGGATGCTGTCGATGCACGATTACCGCAGACTGGTGGACAGCCGCGGCTCGGTGCAGGAAGTGATGCTCGGCTATTCCGACAGCAACAAGGATGGCGGTTTCGTCACCTCGGGCTGGGAGCTCTACAAGGCCGAGATCGGCCTGGTCGAAGTGTTCGAGCGCCACCATGTGCGCTTGCGGCTGTTTCACGGCCGCGGCGGCTCGGTCGGCCGCGGCGGCGGCCCGAGCTATGACGCCATCATTGCGCAGCCGGGCGGCGCGGTGAACGGCCAGATCCGGATCACCGAGCAGGGCGAAATCATCTCCAGCAAATATTCCAACGCCGAGGTCGGCCGCAACAATCTGGAAATTCTCGCCGCCGCCACGCTGGAGGCGAGCCTGCTGCAGCCGCGGCAGAGCGCGCCGCGGCATGAATATCTTGAAGACGATGGACCAGTTGTCGGCAGCTGGCCTTCAAGGCCTATCGCGGGCTGGTCTATGAGACCGAAGGTTTTGCCGATTATTTCTGGGCTTCCACCGTCATCACCGAAATCGCGACGCTGAACATCGGCAGCCGGCCGGCGTCGCGCAAGAAAACCCGCGAGATCGAGGATCTGCGCGCCATTCCCTGGGTGTTCAGCTGGGCGCAATGCCGGCTGATGCTGCCGGGATGGTACGGTTTTGGCAGCGCGGTCGAGACCTGGATCAAGCAGCATCCCGACAAGGGCATGCCGTTCCTGCAAAGAGCTCTACCGCGAGTGGCCGTTCTTCCGCACGCTGTTGTCGAACATGGACATGGTGCTGGCCAAGAGCTCGATCGCGATCGCCTCGCGCTATGCCGAACTGGTGCCGGACGCGGCGTTGCGCGAAAAAATCTTCGGGCGCATCCGGCAGGAATGGCAAACCTCGATCGACATGCTGCTGGACATCATGGGGCAGGAGCGGCTGTTGCAGGGCAATCCGCTGCTGGAGCGTTCGATCCGCAACCGCTTTCCCTATCTCGATCCGCTCAACCACGTGCAGGTCGAACTCCTGAAGGAGCATCGCGCGCAAAACCCCGACGAGCAGGTGCTGCGCGGCATCCAGATCACCATCAACGGCATTTCGGCGGGGTTGAGGAATAGCGGGTAGCTGTCATTCCGGGGCGCGTACTAGCGCGAACCCGGAATCCATAACCACGATCGGGAGTATGAATTCCGGGCCTGCGCATCCAAGTCGGCTGTTGCCGATTTGGACAATAATATTGCCGAACTCGGGTAAACCCGAGTTCGGTGGCGCATCCCGGAACGACGAACGTTAGAGGGCTGCTCACTCAACAGTTATGAGCCAGTCACGGCTTCAGCGCGCCCTGCGCACTCGTGTAGACGGCATAGAGCGATGACGAGCCGCAGATGTAAAGCCTGTTTCGCTGCTGACCGCCGAAGCACAGATTGGCGACAGTTTCCGGGATGTGGATCTTGCCGAGCAGATCGCCGTCAGAGGTGTAGCAGCGCACGCCGTCCTCGTTCGGATCGCCCCAACCCACGGAGCACCAAACACGCCCGTCGGTGTCACAGCGCATCCCGTCGGTAATGCTGGGCTTGGGCATGTCCGCAAAGACTTTGCTGTTCGACAACTTTCCCGGCCTCGACATCCAGGTCGAACACGCGGATATGCGACGGGTTGTCCGGCCCGTCCGTGAAGCCGGTGTCGATGACATAGAGCTTCTTCTCGTCAGGCGAGAAGGCAATGCCGTTGGGCTCCACGAAGTCATCGACGACAACCTTGACGTCACCGGATTTCGGATCCACCCGGTAGACGTTATGCTTTTCCTGCTCGGGCTCGGCCTTGACGCCCTCATAATAGCCGCCGATGCCGTAGACCGGATCGGTGAACCAGATCGAACCATCGGAAGCGACAACCGCGTCGTTCGGCGAGTTCAGCCTCTTGCCGTTGTACTTGTCGGCGATGACGGTGATCGAGCCGTCAAGTTCGGTCCGGGTGACCCGCCGGCCGCTATGTTCGCAAGTGATCAGGCGTCCTTCCCGATCAATGGTGTTGCCGTTCGAGTTCATCGACGGCTGGCGGAATACGCTGAGGTGACCGTCATCCTCCGAGAAGCGCATGATGCGGTTGTTGGGAATGTCGCTGAACAGCACGTAACGCCCAGCCGGGAAGTAGACCGGGCCCTCGGCCCAGCGCATCCCGGTCGCAACCCGCTCTACCGCCATGGTGCCGGCGAAGGCCGGGAAACCGGAAGGCCCGAACGTAGGCTTTGGACGCCTTCTTGGCGGCCTCGAGATGAGAATCCGGATAGCGGCTCCCGGGTAGCGGTCCCAAGGGCAGCGCATCGGTGGACGTGGTTGGGGCACCGGTTTGGCCGAATGGCGTTACGGTCGCCGCAGAGGCCGCTTTCACGGTCACGGCCGTGGCGGCCAGCGCCGCCGCGCCCTTCATCAGGTTGCGGCGGTCGAATCCACCGGATCCGCCGTTGTCTTGATGTTCGAGAAAGGTCAGTGGAGTTGTCATGATTTCCTCCCACAATTTTTTGTTGGGAGGAAATCATGTGCCCGCAATCCGGCATAATGCGGGCGGACAACTAGAGATAGACCGCCTTTTCGCTTCTTAGATCGCGTCCCAGCTAAAAATATCCGCCGAACGATCGAGCTTGTAGAACGACGATTTCAGTGCCGGCATGGCGTGCTCGGCGATGGTCTGCGGCGTCCAGCCTTCGCCGCGGTGCACCGAGCGCAGCGGACGCGACTGGCTCATCAGGAAGATCTCGTTCATCCGCACGCCAAAGATCTGCCCGGTGACGTCCCTGGAGGCATCGCCGAGCAGAATAGGCCGCGACCGGTGCGATCTTTTCCGGTCCCATCTGCTTGATTTTCTCGACGCGCGCCTTCTCGGCCTCGGTTTCGGTCGGAATGGTTCCGATCAGCCGGCTCCAGGCGAACGGCGAAACGCAGTTCGAACGCACATTGAAGCGGTTCATGTCGAGCGCGATCGATTTCGACAAGTCCGACGATGCCGAGCTTTGCCGCGGCGTAATTGGCCTGGCCGAAATTGCCGACCAGGCCCGAGGTCGAGGTGAAGTGGACGAAGGAGCCGCTCTCCTGCTCGCGGAACAGCCGTGCTGCGGCGTGCGAGACATAGAACGAACCCATCAGATGCACCTTGATGACGGATTCGAAGGCTTCCACGCTCATGCGGTGGAAGATCATGTCGCGCAGGATGCCGGCATTGTTGACGACGCCGTCGAGCTTGCCGAAATGATCGATCGCCATCTTGACGATCCGGCTCGCCGGAATGGCTTCCGCGACCGTCTCGAAATTCGCCACCGCCGTGCCGCCGCGCTTCTTGATTTCCTCGACCACTTCTTCGGCGGGTGCCGCGCTCGTTCCCGAGCCGTCGGCGGCGACGCCGGGATCGTTGACCACGACCTTGGCGCCCTCGGCGGCGCACAACAGCGCGATCTCGCGCCCGATGCCGCGGCCCGCGCCGGTGACGATGATGACTTTGTCTTGCAGTGATTTGGCCATTGGGGTCTCCCGTCTCTTTTCGTCATTCCGGGGCACGCGAAGCGTGAACCCGGAATCTCGAGATTCCGGGCCTGCGCCAAGAGGCGCATCCCGGAATGACGAAAGCTGTTACTTCTCGTTCGTAAAAATGATCGTCCCTGACGCGGCGAACATGCCGCCGACGCCGTGGCAGACCGAAATCTTCGCATCCGGCACCTGCGCCGGCGCGATGCCGCGCATCTGGCGCACGCTCTCCTGCAGCGCGTACATGCCGTACATGCCGGAATGCATGTAGCTCAAGCCGCCGCCATTGGTGTTGAGCGGCAGCTTGCCGCCGGGACGGGTATTGCCGCGCGGCGATGAATTTTCCGGTCTCTTCATGCGGCATGAAGCCGAGATCGCCCAGACCATAGAGCGGCAGATGCGCGAAGGCGTCGTAGATCATCAGATGATCGACGTCCTTGTGGGTGATGCCGGCTTCCTTGAACGCCAGCGGACCCGCCACCTTGAAGGCGCGCGAACTATCAAACGTCTGCATCTGGCTGACCATCGGCGTTTCCACGCTCTCGCCGGTGCCGAGGATGTAGACCGGCTTTTTCGGGAAATCCTTGGCGCGATCGGTCGAGGTCAGGATCAGCGCGCCGCCGCCGTCGGTGACGAGGCAGCACTGCAGGATGCGGAACGGATAGGCGATCATCCGCGAGTTCAGGACGTCCGCAACCGTGATCGGCGTCTTCATGGTGGCGCGCGGATTCTTCGCCGCCCATTCGCGCTGCACCACCGCGACCATCGCGATCTGTTCGTGCGTGATGCCGTGCGTCTTCATGTAGCGCAGCACTGGGATCGGAAACATGCTCGCTGGTGTCGTGACACCGTAGGGCAGCTCGAACTGGCCGTTGAGGCTGTCGGGGCCGGTCAAGCGCGGGGTGCGGCCGATATTCGATTTGCCGCTTTCGGCGTGCGTGATCAGCACGGTCTTGCACAGTCCCGCTTCGATCGCGGCTGCCGCATGGCGGACATGCAGCATGAAGGAGCAGCCGCCGACGGACGTGCCGTCGACCCAGGTCGGCGTGATGCCGAGATAATGGCAGATCTGCTGCGGCGTTTCGACCGCGGTGGCAAAGCCGTCGATGTCGGACAATTTCAGTCCGGCATCCGCGATCGCGTTCAGCGCGGCATCCGCATGCAACTGGATCTGCGACATGTTCGGGATGACGCCGAGTTCGGTGGTCTCGGCCGCGCCGACGACGGCAACCTGGTTTCTGCGCATGGTGCTAACCCTTCGCCGGACGGAACAGGGGAAGGGTGATGTTGTCGTCGAGCTTTTCGAACGCGACTTCGAGCTTCATATCGAGCTCGAGCGCCTCCGGCGTCTGCGGGCAATCGACGATGTTGGTCATCATCCGCGGGCCTTCGTCGAGCTCGACGACCGCGATGGCGTAAGGCGGCGTGAAGCCGGGCGCCGGGCGGTGATGGATGACGTAGCTGTAGAGCTTTGCCCTTGCCGCTGGCCTTGAAGACGCGAGACCTTGCGCGAGGCGCAGGACGGGACAGAACGGGCGCGGCGGGAAATAGACATTGGCGCAGGCGTCGCAGCGCTGCAGGCGCAATTCGCCTGCCTGCGTGCCATCCCAGAAATGCTGGGTCTCCGGCGTCGGTTTCGGTTTTGCGCGCGCGGGCTCGGCCATATCGGCAATTCCTCCTTGTCGGGCTCTTGAGCCCGCTTGGTTGCAATCTTGATGCGACATTGGACGGCCCGGCGTCAACGGTCCAGCCGTCGTCGCGCGCATGCCGCGTATTCCACCACCCGCACAATGGATGAGACGGGGACGCTTGTGTCGCCGCTGATCCGGCGCGGTAGAAGGGCCGCCAGACCAAGAAGAAATCCGGGAGGATTTCAATGTTCAAGGTGATGGGTGCGGCGCTGGCCGCGAGGCTGCGCTTTCGCCACGCAGGCTTTTGCCGCCGATGCGCCGTCGGAGATCAAGATCGGCACGCTCTACGCGTCATCCGGGCGCTACGCCTCGATCTCGATGCCGGTCTACAGCGCGCTGAAACTGTGGGCCGAGCAGAAGAACGCCGATGGCGGCGTCTACGTGAAGGCGTTCGACAAGAAGATTCCCGTCAAGCTTGTCGCCTATGACGACCAGAGCAACACCGCGACCGCGTCCACGCTCTATAACCAGCTCATCACCCAGGACAAGGTCGACCTCCTGGTCGCCGATTCCGGCTCGGTGCTGACGGCGCCGGCGGTTGCGATCGCGCGCGACCACAAGATGTTCCTGTTCGACCAGACCGGCACCGGCGCGAGCTTCTTCTCCAAGGACAATCCCTACATCGCGCTGATGGCCGACCCGGTCTCGACCGTCTGGCCGAAGCCGGTCGCGGACTTCATCACCCATGACGGGCCTGGCCTCGGCATCAAGAAGGTCGCGATCCTCTATTCGACCAACGAATTCACCGGCACCCAGGCCAACGCGTTCCGCAAATTCGTCAAGGATTCCGGCGCGCCGATCGAGATCGTCTACGACCAGGGCATTCCGACCGAGACCACGAACTACACCGTCATCATCAACAACATCAACAACACCAATCCGGACGCGGTGATCCATTTCGGCTATGCGCCGAACGACATCGCGTTCCTGCGCAACGTCCAGGACGTCGGCATCAAGTTCAAGATGCTGTTCTCGCATCTATGCCGGCCTCGAGACCGAGCTGTCTGGAAAAGAACGTCGGCGAGAAGGGGCTCGAGCACGTCTTTACCTACGTGCCGCCGTCGGAACTGGACTATCCGGTCAATTTCGGCATGAACATGAAGGACTACAGAGCCGCCTGGGACAAGAAATATCCCGACGGCAAGATCGAGTTCGGCTTCAACGCGATGGCCGGCTACACCACCGGGCTCGATCATCGAGAAGACGCTGTCGGTCGCGACCAGCCTCGACCAGATGGAGCTGCGCCGCGCCGTGTTCAGCCTCTCCGGCGAGCTCAAGACGCTCGACGGCACCTTCGCGCTCGATGAGATGGGCGGCCAGATCGGCGAGTTGACGCCGCTCGGTCAGCTTGCGCTCGACGAGCACGAGCACCTCAAGTTCATCTCGATCTATCCGCACGAAACCGCCACCGGCAAGCCGGTCTACCCGGCTCCATGATGCCGTTGCAGACGACGAACGAGACGCCGGGGGCTAGGCGCTGATGTTGACTTACGCGCTCGTCGCCGGCGTTCTGTTCGGTCTGTACTTCAGCCTGGTCGGTATCGGTCTCAACCTCGTGTTCGGCGTCATGCGCATCGTCAACCTCGCGCATGGCGACATCCTGATGCTCGGCGCGTTCATCGCCTTCGGCGTGGTGACGCTGGCCGGGATCGATCCGCTATTTGCGGTGCCGCTGGCGTTCGTCGTCTTCGTGCTGGCCGGCGTGCTGCTTGTACTGGGTGCTGGTGCCGCGGCTGCAGGGCTCGGTCAATCCGGAGATGCTCTCGATCATCCTGTTCTTCGGCCTGTCGCAGGTGATCGAGGCCATCACCACGATCTTCGCCGGCACCAGCGAGCGCTCGATCCAGAGCCGCGCGCTCGGCACGGTGTTTTCGACCATCAAGGTGAAACTATTCGGCGGCAAGCCCGCAGGCGCTGGTCCGATCCAGATCCTCGGCCAGGGATTTCCGGCGCCATGGGTGATCGCGGCGGTGACGAGCCTGATCGCGATCGCGCTGGTCTACCTCTATCTCTACCGCACCCGGCTCGGCACCCTGACGCGCGCGGTGATGTCGCGGCGCGACGAGGCGCTGGCGACCGGCATCGACGTCGATCGCGTCTCGGCCGCCGCCTTCGGCATCGGGCTTGGGCTGGCGGCGGTCGCCGGCGTATTCGCGCCCTTCATGTTCGGATCGGTGACGCCGGCGTTTGGCGCGGACGCTACCGTCACCTCGTTCGCGATCGTGGTATTGGGTTCGCTCGGCAATCCCTTGGGGACTGCGCTTGGCGGCGTCGTCTACGGCGTCTGCTACATGCTGGTGCAGACTTATCTCTCATCATGGGCCGATCTTCTTCCTTACGTGCTTCTGATCCTGATCCTGCTGCTGCGCCCGAGCGGCCTGCTCGGAAGGCAGGTGCGCGTTGCCTAGCATCGCTCAAGCACACGCTGTTCATCCTGGTGCCGCTGATCGCGATCTTCGCGGTGGCGCCCGGCGTCTATCAAAACCATCTGCTGCTGTTCAATTTCGTGATCTTCCTGATCCTCGCCCAGGGCGTGAACATCATCTATGGCTTTACCGGCTATCTGCCGTTCGGCTATGTCGGCTTCTTCGGCGCCGGCGCCTACGGCTTTGCGATCATGGTGATGCACTTTCAGATCGCCGGCGGTGATTGCGGTGCTGGTCGGCGGCCTGGTCGGCGTCGCGCTCGGTCTGTTGCTGACGCCACTATTACGGCTCTCCGGCGCCTATTTCGCCATCGCCAATCTCGCGGCCTCGCTCGCGGTGCTGCACTTCGTCGCCAATCCGGCGCTGGAAAACATCACGCAGCGGACCCTATGGCGTCTCGCTGACCGGCACCTTCAATCCGACCGATGCCTATGCCGCAGCGCTCGTGGTCCTGGCGCTGACCTTGGGCGCGGTGGTCTACCTGAAAAACTCCGGCTTCGGGCTGGCGCTGCAGGCGGTGCGCGAGGACGCGGTCTCGGCCTCGATGGCGGGCGTCAACGTGGTCAAGATGCGCGTGATCGCCTGGCTTGCGTCCGCGCTGGTCGCGGGCCTCGCGGGCGGCGTCTATGCCTGGTACGTCTCGGTGTTCTATCCCGACAACGTGTTCTCCGGCGATTTCAGCATTTTCGCGATCGTGTTCGCGCTGTTCGGCGGCGTCGCAACCATCACCGGCCCGATCGTCGGCGTCATCATCCTCTACGGCATCTACAATCTGATCGGCTTCACGACGCCGCAATATTTCCAGCTGATCTATGGCCTGCTGATCATGGGGCTGGTGCTGTTCCTGCCCGCCGGGCTGGTTTCGCTAGCGACGCGAAGGGGATGGCATGTCCCCTGAACACAAAACCCATTCTCAATGTCTCGAAACTGGTGAAACGCTTCGGCGGCTTCTACGCGCTCGATGGTCTGAGCTTCCATGTCGCCGCGGGCGAGATCTTGGGACTGGTCGGCCCCAACGGCTCCGGCAAGACCACCGCGATCAACGTGATCTCCGGCCTTTATGCGCCCGATGGTGGCGAGGTCGACTTCGATGGCGCTGCTCGATCGGCGGCGTCGCCTCGCATCGACTGGTCCATCGCGGCATCAACCGCACCTTCCAGATCCCAAAGCCGTTCCTGTCGCTGACCGTGCGCCAGAACATCCAGGTGGCGCTGGCTTACGGACGCGCGGCCGTGGCGCCGCCGACGATGGCGGAGCTGCTCGACGAATACCGGCTCGCCGAAGTGGCCGACCGCCCGGCCGCTGATCTCAACAGCGCGCAGCAGAAGATGCTCGATCTGATCCGCGCGCTCGCCACCCGTCCGCGGCTGTTGCTGCTCGACGAACTCGCCGCCGGCCTCAATCCGGCCGAGCTCGACTGGATTGCCGGCGCGCATCAAGGCGCTGGCGGCGACCGGCATCGCGATCATCGTGGTCGAGCATCTGATGGGCTTCATCGAGCACATCACCGACCGCGTCATCGTGCTCAACGCCGGCAAGGAGATCTTTGAAGGCAAGCTTGCGGCCGCCGTGCAAGAGCCCCAGGTGATCGAGGTGTTTCTGGGAGGCGAGCATGCCGCCTGACGACAACCGTCACTGCTGCAACGCCGCCGGCGTCGATGCCGGCTACGGCACCATGCAGGTGCTGTGGGGCGTCGATCTCGACGTGCGCCCGGGCGAAACCGTGCTGCTGCTGGGCGCCAATGGCGCCGGCAAGACCACCTTCCTGAAATCGCTGGTCGGCCTGATCGAGGCGCGGCACGGCTCAATCAAGCTTGGCGGCGAAGACGTGACGCGGATGCGCTCCAGCGACCGCATGCGGCTCGGCATGACCTACATGTCGGAACTTGCGGTATTTCCCGATCTCTCGATCGAAGAGAACATCCGCGTCGGCGCGCAGGCGCTTGGACACGCCGATCCCAGCGCGCGGGTCGAAGAACTCTATGGCCTGTTTCCCGGTGCTGCGCGACAAACGCCGGAGCCCGGCCTCCAGTCTCTCCGGCGGCCAGCGCAAGATGCTCGGCATTGCCAAGGCGTTGGCCGCCGAGCCGCGGCTCCTGGTGATGGACGAGCCTTTA
>CAVQNB010000004.1:0-177539 GCA_963713785.1 uncultured Alphaproteobacteria bacterium | reverse complement strand
CATCACCTGCTCGCCGAGCGGCTTTTGCTTCTCGTCGAGTTGATCCATGGTGAGCTGAGCGAAGCGCGGCTCCCTGCTAGTCGCGGGCGCGGCAAACATGGTGGCGGCAAACCAGCCGCCGGCCGCGGCGAGCGTAAGCGACGAAATCCAGACTGAAGCTGAATGCATGAAATTCCTCCGGGCGTTTCTTGGTTTAGCCCGGAGACGTTAGTTCAGCCTGATATCCTGCACCAGCCGAATGCGGATCAGATCGCGCCGATATCGCGCAGGCAGGCCTGCGTCAAATTCATGCGGTCGGCGATGTGGCGCGGCTCGCGGCAATCCACGTTTAGCGCGAACACGGTCTGCGCGCTGCCGTTCTCGGCCCAGCCCACCATCCAGCCGAGCGAGGGCTTTCCGACTTCGGCACCCAGCAGCCCGGACTTGGCGCGGATGACGGCCTCGCCGGCCTTGGTTACGGGGAGGATATCGCGCACCAGATCCTGGCTGCGCTTGGAGATCTGGAGCACGCCGCGGCGCAGCCGGTCGACAAAATCGACCTGCTGCACCGGATCGATGCGCAAATCTCCGGTCAGCCAGAACTGGTCGATGCCGCCGCCGATATTGCGATTGCCGTACTCAAAAAGATCGACATATTTCTGCATCCGCCCCTCGCCGACCCGACGGGCGATCTCCTGATAGACCGGCACTGCGGAGGCCGCGATCGCGCTGCGCAAGGTGTGATCCTTGTTCCAGGCCTCGATCGAGCGCTTGACCCCGTCCCATTTGAAGACGTCCTTGTCGGGGTCCTCGACCACGCCGGTCTCGAGCGCGATCAGCGAATTCGGAATCTTGAAAGTCGAGGCCGGCAGCTTTGCTTCGCCGGAACGGTGGGTGTCGCTGGCGATCACAAGATAATCGTCGACCTTGTAGCCGACAAAGGTGCCGTCCGTGCCGGCATCGGCAAAATGCTTGGCGAGGGCTTCGCGTATCTCGCTGCGCTGGGGCGCGACATCGGCAAATCCGCGCGACGGCAAAAGGCTGGCGGCGGCAAAAAGACCGAGGGCATGACGGCGGGTAATCACGGGCTGCATCCGAAGACGGGTTAAGAGGGCGCGAAGATGCCGGTGACATCGTGGTAAAACGATGGCACGGGTCAAAAGCTTTGTTTGAAATGGATTCAGCGCACAGGCTTCGACAGCCGCAGCACGAAGACCAGGACTTCGGCGACCGCCTTGTAAAGCTCGGTCGGGATCTCGTCGCCGAGCTCGACATTGGAGAGTGCACCGGCGAGCACCTCGTTTTCCTCGATCGGGATGTCGTGGGCCTTGGCAAGCTCGATGATCTTTTGCCCGATCGTGCCCTTGCCCTTGGCGACGACCCGCGGCGCGCCGGTGCGGTCGTAATGCAGCGCGACCGCGAGCTGGTTCTTGGTATCGGCACTCATGTCGCGCGATTCAGGAAATGGCCGGCGCGCGCCGGCCTTACTTGCGGCGGCGTGCCGTCGCGGATCACGATATCGCCGGGCTGGAGCTCGGCCAGGCTCAACGCCTGGCTAAGCTCGGATGCGCCGGCGCGCAATTGCGCCGCGGTCGCCGGCCGTTCCGCCCACATCCGCACTGAAGTGCGGTCACCGTTGAGCGAGATCAGCGCATGAACGGGACCGGCCGGCTCGACGTCGAGCGAGAACCGCGCCCGCCACACGCGTTTTGTCGCTTCGACCTCGTTGCCGCCGTCGTCGCGCGAGATTTCGAATTGCGCCATCGCGGTGCCCTGCGGCGTCGCAAACGGAATTTCGAAATTCCAGCGCGGCGCGGAAGGATCGAGGCGGGTATCGCCGGCGCCGGCGCGATCGGGCAGCGACGCCACCTGCAACAGGGTCTGGCGCGCGATCGCAGCGTCGGTATTTTCGAGCAGATGATGCGCGGCCGCCGCAAGCGGTGCGTTGGGTGCGATCGACGGCGCGGGAATGGCTTGCGCCGACGGCAGGCTGCCCCGAAATGGCGGCGGTGGGGTATTGGTGCGGACGATCCCTTGTTCGCTCCCACCATTCTGCAAGGTGACCGTCGCCGATACGGCGTTGCCGGCGGCCTTCGGGATTTCCTGCAGCGCCTCCTGCAGCAGATTGAGCAGCGTGCCCGCCGTCGCCGAGCGTGGCTCGGTCGCGAGCAACGCCTCGGTCAGCACGAGCCGCCCGGCGCTTGTGGCATTCACCGTCTCATCGGCCACCGGTGGGCGCGCCTGCGGCAACAGGATTTCCTGCACCTCGACTCCAGCAGTAGACGGCGCCAGCGGCGGCGCTCCTTCGGTTGCCTGCGCCTGTACGGAGACAGCTCCGCCGGCAGCAGCCGCGGCAGCGCCTGCCCCCGCGGGCTGCGGCGATGTCGCCGCCGGGCTTTCGCTCGCGCCGAGCGAGGTCACCAGCGTTTGACGGAGCACGATCAGCGCCGCCTTCAGATCGGGAATGCCGGATGGCGGCGAAACCGATCCCGACGCCAGCGAGGCCTCCAGCAACACGCCCGATTTCTGGAAGCCGCTTTGGATGTCGCTGCCGCCCAGATTTCCGTCGAGGCTGGTGCGCTGCGCCAGCACTTGCAACACCGCTTGCTGCAATTGCGGCGGCAGGCCGTTCGACGCGGCGAGCGAGCTTAAGTTGGCGAACAGCGGCGCCTGGCTGCCCTGCTGGGTGACCGCGGTCTCGGTCGCCACCGCAACCGCGGCGCGCTCAAGCGGGGTCAGTTGATTGATCTGCGAGGTGGGATTAGCCGGAGGGGTGCCCGGCGCCGCGAGCGGCGCATTCGGCGTCAGCGTGACGGCGTCGAGGTAGGCGCCGGACGCGCCTTGCGAAGCAGGCGGCACGATCGCGAGCCTGATTCCGCCAGCGGTCTGAGATACCGCAAGCTGCAAGTTCTGTCCGGCCTGAAGCGGCACTTCGGAAAGCACGTCGATGGTGAGACCGGCGATGGCGATCTGGACGAGGTTCTCGGCAAGCGTGTTGAGCACCTGCGCGCTGACCACCGCGCCCGGCTGCAACGCGAGCCCGGGCGTTGCCGCGGCAGGCGTTGCCGCGATCACGGGAAGCGTCGGATTGACTGTGATGGCCATCTGCTAAGGGCTCGGCTTCTGCCGATAACGCTAGCCCAGCGTCGTAAACCTCTTCTTAACCGCGTGGCCTCAGAACCCGCAGAATAAAGGCAGCCGCCCGAAAATCGACCAGCCGCGCGGCGCGGCGGGCGGCGACTTCCTCGTCCACGCCCCATTTGTCGGCGTTCCAGTCCTCATCGACATGGGCGGCCGCCCAAACCTGATCCTCTTCGAGCACGCCGTGCGTGAGCGCGAGCGCAAGCAGCGCCGATCCCGTCAGCGTCGTCACCACATGCAAGGCCGCGATCGACCAGGGACCATCAGGAAATGCTGCCCGCGCCGCGGCGAGCGCCGCAGCAGGCTGGCGCACATGCATGACGCCTTCGGCCAGAATGAAGTGCGCACCAAGCGCATCGGCTGCCCAGAACAACACGGGATCCCAATGCTGCGCCTCGCGCGCCACCAGCGCTTGCGGGTGCCCGGCGCGATAGAACAAAAGATCGGATTGCAGATATTTGGCGACGTCGTCGGCCACAAGCGCGGCCCGATCGACCACGGATTGAACGACGCTATTGGCAAAGCGCGTCAGCGGCATGGTCAGGGGATCGATGGTTTCCTGTTGCGCCTGCCATTCCGCGGCGACCGCGTCGGCGATCTCCCTGACAGGCACGATCACCTGACGGCCCGAGGGCGTGCGGATCGGCTTACCGTCCAGCGTCACGGCAAAGCCGCCGTCTATTTCCAGCACATCGGCGTGCGCGTAAAACCGCTTGCGCTGTGGGGCGCGGGTCTGGCGCCGCACCGCCTCTTCCGGATCGAGCGGCGATGGTCCCGCCCCTTCCTCGAACAATTCGCGCATGTTTTCTTTAAGGCTTCCGTTGATCCGGTCAATTGGCAAACTATGCTAGATATCGCGGTAAATAAAGCGAGCCGGCGATGCGGAAAATATCGGGCGTTATGGCGCTTTTGCTGCTCGGTCTAACTTACTCGGCAGCCGGGGCCGGATTTCGTTCGCCGGAATCGCTGGTCCGCAACGTCTATGCCTATTACGGCAAGGGCTCATCGGAATTTTCGCACGGGCTGCCGCGCGATGCGTTGACCGCGGAGCAATTCTTCGATCCGAGCCTGCGCAGGGCGTGGAGTTCCCTGAAAGGCGAACCGTACGATTTCCTGGTGCAGAGCCCGAGCTGGGAGCTTGGCGCCGTCTCGGTCTCCATCGTCCGCAGGCAATACGACAAGACCTACGTGGCGGCCGCCTTCGACAACAACGGCCGCGCCGTGACGCTGAATTTCATCCTGGTGAACGGACCCGAGGGCTGGCTGATTTCCGACGTCGAAAGCCCGCACGATTCGCTGCGCATGTTCCTCGAGCAATACAGGAACTAGCAAACGTTATTGGTTCGCGCAGCTTCGCGAATAGGCCGCCCGCGCGCTTGGGCCGAGCCCTGCGGCGGCGCCTTCGTCGAGGCAGCGCGTGACCCGGTCGCTGAACGAGGGCCGCGGCGCCGGCGTGTAATCGTAGCTTGGCGGCGCGTCCAATTTCGGCACCACAGGCGCCTCGATCTTCGGTTGCGGCAGCGGCGGTAGCGGCGGCGGATTGAACCGCGATCCACCCGGCAGGCTGTTTTGGAGTTGCGCGTACGCTGCGGGGCTTGCGAGCAACGCCAACATCACGGCGCAAATCGAGATCGACATTCTCTTCATGGACCATATGTCGTGACGCCGATAGAGAACCGCAACTTAAATTATTCTTCAGGTGCGTTCTCGATCGGGTCGAACCGGTCGGCCTCGAGGCCCAACAGATTCCAGGATTGCAGCATATGCGGCGGCAGCGGCGCAGTCGCGTCGATCACGCCGCCGCGAGGATGCGGGATCACGATGCGGCGCGCCAATAGATGCAGCCGGTTTTGCAGGCCGCCCGGCAGTTCCCAATTCTCGCGGTTGAAATATTTGGGATCGCCGACGATGGCGTGATCGATATGCGCCATATGCGCGCGCAACTGATGGGTCCGTCCGGTGACCGGCTTCAGCGACACCCATGCAAGCTTTTGCGCAGCCGTCTCGACCACGGCGTAATAGGTCACGGCATGGCTCGCGCCCTCGTCGCCATGCGCCGCGACGCGCATGATGGTGTCCTCCTCGCCCTCCTGCTTGGCGAGATAAGTCGAGATGCGGCCCTGCTTCGGCTTCGGCACACCCGCAACCAGCGCCCAGTAGATTTTTCGCGCCGAGCGATGGCGGAACGAGCCGGTCAGTGCGGTTGCGGCAAAGCGCGTCTTTGCGACCAGCAGGCAGCCCGAGGTTTCCTTGTCGAGCCGATGCACCAATCTGGGCTTTTGCCCCTTGGCGTCGCGCATCACTTCCAGCATCTGGTCGACATGGCGCGTGGTGCCTGAGCCGCCCTGCACCGCAAGCCCCGCCGGTTTGTTTAGGACCAGCACGTCGTCGTCCTCGAACAGGGTCATCGCCTTCAGCGCGTCGAGCGTTTTCTGCGCCGCCTCCGACAACACGCCCGAGACTTTTGGCGCATCGAGCCTTAGCGGCGGAATGCGAATGCTCTGTCCCTCTTCGAGCCGGTCCTTGCTATCGGCGCGCTTGCCGTTGACGCGCAACTCGCCTTTGCGGACGATGCGCTGGATGTGGGAAAACGATAGCCCGGGAAACCGCGCCTCGAGGAAGCGGTCGACGCGCATGTTGTTCTCGTCAGCAGTCACGACCACAGTCTGGACTTTTGTCGGCAGCGGCGGCGCATCGGGCGCGGGTTTGGCGGCCTCCACAACTGGCTCGCGTTTCTCGGCACGCGCGGCTGCGAAACGCTTTGGGTTGCCGCCCGGGCGCACATGCTGGCGCTCGGCCGCCGACCCCCGATAGGGACGCGCGTCCTTCGGGCGGTCGCCGGGACTGCGAGATTTCGCGAGCGGCCTCTTGATGCGTCGGCTCATTTTTTCTTAGCCCTCAGCTTCGCCCAATAATCCAGGCGCCTGCGAATCTCACGCTCGAAACCGCGGTCGGGCGGATCGTAGAACGTGCGCCGCCCCAGCGCTTCCGGGAAATAATCCTGTCCGGAGAAAGCTTCCGGTGCGTCGTGATCGTATTCGTAGCCGGAGCCATAGCCTTCGGACTTCATCAATTTGGTCGGCGAGTTCAGGATGTGTTTTGGCGGCAACAAGGAGCCAGCCTCCTTCGCCGTGCGCATCGCCGCGCCAAACGCGGTATAGGCGGCATTCGATTTCGGCGCGGTCGCGACATAGATGACGGCCTGCGCGATCGCGAGCTCACCCTCGGGAGAGCCCAAAAAATCAAAGGCGTCTTTGGCCGCATTGGCGATGACAAGCGCCTGTGGATCGGCCAAGCCAATATCCTCGACTGCCATCCGCACCACCCGCCGAGCCAGGAACAGCGGGTCTTCGCCGGCGTCCAGCATGCGCGCAAGGTAATAAAGCGCGGCATCGGGATCGGAGCCGCGCACCGATTTATGCAGCGCCGAGATCAGATTGTAGT
Organism: uncultured Alphaproteobacteria bacterium; assembly: GCA_963713785.1. Taxonomy (GTDB): domain Bacteria; phylum Pseudomonadota; class Alphaproteobacteria; order Rhizobiales; family Xanthobacteraceae; genus Bradyrhizobium. Next base: position 170,975 of record CAVQNB010000004.1, on the reverse strand, counting down.
GCCCGTCGGCGGATTTGTCGTAGATCGGCGCGCGGCGCTGCAGGATCTCCTGCAATTGCGCGGCATTGAAAATCTCGCCGGCACGTGCGGCGCGCCAGACCTCTTCGGCGAGCGTCAGCGCGGCGCGGCCGTCGCCATCGGCCATCCGCACCAGCACCGCGCGCGCTTCAGAATCGAGCGGCAGCTTCCTGCCCTCGATGTTTTCGGCGTGCGCAAACAGCTTTTCGATCGCAACTGAATCGAGCGAATGAAACACCAGGACACGCGCCCGCGAAAGCAGCGCGGCGTTCAGCTCAAACGAAGGATTTTCGGTAGTGGCGCCGACCAGCACCACGGTGCCGTCTTCCATGACCGGCAGGAAGGAATCCTGCTGCGCGCGATTAAAACGATGCACCTCGTCGACGAACAGCAGCGTTCCCTTGCCGGTCTCGCGGCGGGCGCGGGCCGCATCGAACGCCTTCTTCAGGTCGGCGACGCCGGAAAACACCGCCGAAAGCTGCTCGAAATGCAGTTCGGTCGCATCCGCCAAGAGCCGCGCCACCGTGGTCTTGCCGGTGCCCGGCGGTCCCCAGAAGATCAACGAACCCAGCGTGCGGGTGTCCAGCATCCGCGTCAACGCGCCGTCGGGACCGAGGATATGGTCCTGGCCCACGACATCAGCGAGCGTACGCGGGCGCAATCTGTCGGGGAGCGGATGCGGCGCGTCCTGCTCCATCCCCGCGGCAGCAAACAGGTTTGCAGCTTCGCGTGGTCGTTTCGGGCTCATCCGCCGAGCGTGACGTTGATCTGCTGGCCGCCGCGCATCAGCGTGATGCGCCAGACCCGGGAGGAATTGCGGGTGGCCTTTTCGAGATCGCTGGTCTTGGCGATCTTCTGACTGTTCACGGCCAGGATGATATCGCCCTTCTGGAACCCGACATTGGCGGCGGTCGAGTCATCGCCGAGATCGGTGACGACGACGCCTTCGGTGTCGGCATCAAGATGCAGCTCGTCAGCGACTGCGGGCGAGATGTTGGCGACCTTCGCGCCCTGGAACGGCGAGCGCGTCGTCAGTGTGATCTCGTTCCGCCCGGTATCGGGCGCGGTCTCGAGCGGAACCGTCAGCTTGACCGGCTTGCCGCCGCGCTGCACATCGACCTGCGATGTGCCGCCGATCGGATGGGTGGCAAAGCGATAATCGAAGGCATTGGGATCCTCGATCGCCTGCCCGTCGACCGCGATGATCAGATCCGACGATTTCAGCCCGGCGCGCGCCGCCGGGCTGTTGGGGACGACGCTTGCGACCAGTGCGCCGTTCGGCAGCCTGAGCCCGAGCGATTCGGCGATCTCGGGCGTCACCGCCTGCAGCCGCGCGCCAAGCCATGGCCGCTTCACCGCCTTGCCGCCGCTTTTTGCGGACGCGACCACCACGCGCACCATGTTGGCGGGGATCGCAAAGCCGATTCCTTGCGAACCGCCGGAGCGCGAATAGATCGCGGTATTGATGCCGGCAAGGCGGCCGGTCATGTCAACCAGCGCGCCGCCGGAATTGCCCGGATTGATCGCCGCATCGGTCTGAATGAAGAACTGGTAGTCGGTGATGCCGACCTGCGTGCGCGCCAAGGCCGAGATGATGCCGTGGGTGACGGTCTGGCCGACGCCGAAGGGATTGCCGATCGCAAGCACGACATCGCCGACCATCAACTCGTCGGAATTGGCGAGATCGAGCGTTGGGAATTTCTCATGGGAGTTTTTCAGGCGCAAAACGGCGAGATCGGAGCGCGAGTCCTTCAGCACGATCTCGGCCTCGAATTCGCGCTTGTCGGACAGCGAAACCTTGACCTGATCAGCACCCTCGATGACGTGGACGTTGGTGACGACGAGGCCTGCGGGATCGACCATCACGCCCGATCCAAGCGAGCGCTGCATCTGGTCGCCCTGCTGGCCGGGCACGCCGAAGAAGCGGCGGAAGATCGGATCGTCGAGCAGCGGATTACGCTGCATCACCTTGGCGGCGTAGACGTTGACAACCGCCGGCTGCACCCGCTGCACGATCGGCGCGTAGGACAGCTTCAGGTCCGCCGCCGAAGCCGGCACACGGCGGTCCTGCGCCGAGGCCGGCGTCAAGGCAGGCGTCGCGATGGCGGCGGAAATCAGCAGCAAGGCCAACGAGCGAACAAGCATCATGCAAAAATCCCGAAATTTTCCTGGTCTTAAGATATAGGCGGGAGCCGGCAGCGAGAGAAGAGAATGGGCGGGCGGTTAGGCCGCCCGATCCGGCACCTTGATGGTTGCGGGCGCCGGCGCACAGGATAGCCTTTCCTGATGGCCCTCGCCCCAGGCCTTGAGCGTGTCGATCACCGGACGCAGGCTCTCGCCAATCTCGGACAGGGTGTATTCAACCCGCGGCGGCACCTCGGCATAGACCTTGCGGATCACGAGATTGTCGTCCTCAAGCGCGCGGAGCTGCTTGGTCAACATGCGCTGGGTAATGCCGGGCATCCGCCGGCGCAGCTCACCAAAGCGTTGCGTGCCGTTTTGCAGGTGGAACAGGATCACGCCTTTCCACTTGCCGTCGATCAGATCGAGCGTCGCCTCGACCGCGCAGCCGGGCCGATGCGCGAAATTGCGCCGTTTCATGAGGGCTTTTCCTGATTTTTCTTGGACTTTTTCCAATAGTATCCAAACAGGGACTATAACCCTGAATTTACAGTACTTGCCAAGATAGTGCGAGCACGACAATTAGGCGACCAACGGGTTCAACGACAAGATCGGGAGACAACGAAAATGAAGGCCGTCGGATACAAAAAATCGCTGCCGATCGAGGCAGCTGACGCATTGATCGATTTCGAGGCGGCAAAGCCGGAACCGAACGGGCGCGACATCCGCGTCGCGGTGAAGGCGATTTCCGCCAACCCCGTCGACTACAAGGTCCGCAAACGCGCCGCCCCGCCGGAGGGCGAGATCAAGATTTTGGGCTATGACGCGGCCGGGATCGTCGACGCGGTCGGACCCGAGGTCACGCTGTTCAAGCCGGGCGACGAGGTGTTCTACGCCGGCTCGATCCAGCGCCAGGGCACCAATTCGGAATTTCACCTGGTCGATGAGCGGATCGTCGGCAACAAGCCGAAATCGCTTTCGTTCGCGCAAGCCGCCGCGCTGCCGCTGACATCGATCACCGCCTGGGAGCTATTGTTCGACCGCCTCGGCGCCATACCCGGCAAGAGCGTCGATCCGCGTACGCTTCTGATCACGGGCGGCGCCGGCGGCGTCGGCTCGATCCTGATCCAGCTCGCGCGGCGCCTCACCGGATTGACGGCGGTCGCCACCGCAACACGGCCGGAATCGCAAAAATGGTGTCTTGAGCTTGGCGCCCATGCCGTGATCGATCATTCAAAGCCGATCAAGGAGCAGATCGAAAAACTGAAGGTACCGCCGGTCGCTCTCGTCGCAAGCCTCACCTTCACCGACCAGCATTACAAGGCGATCGCGGATCTGATGGCGCCGCAGGGAAAATTCGGACTGATCGACGATCCGCTGGAATTCAATGTCAGCGTCTTCAAGGGCAAGGCGATCTCGGTGCATTGGGAATCGATGTTCACGCGTTCCTCGTTCCAGACCCCGGATATGATCGGCCAGCACAATCTGTTGAACGACGTCGCCGACCTCATCGACAAGGGCGTGCTGCGCACCACGCTCGATCAGACCTTCGGCACCATCAACGCCGCCAATCTCAAGCGCGCCCATGCGCTTCTGGAAAGCGGCAAGTCGCGCGGCAAGATCGTGCTGGAGGGGTGGTAGGCGCCTTGGCTGTAGGATGGGTTGAGCGCAGCGATACCCATCACCCTATCGGAAGCCTTTGATGGGTTTCGCTTCGCTCAACCCATCCTACGGGTCGCCTACGTCACCGCCACGCCCTCGACAAAGATCAGCCTCCGCTCCAGCGCGGTCCGCCGCACCTTGAGCGCTTCGGCGTATTCCGATGAGGCGTACCATTTGCGCAGGCGCTCCATCGAGGGAAACTCGACGACCACGATGCTTTTCGGCGGTGGTCCGCCTTCCGCGACGCTGGCCGCGCCGTTGCGGACCAGATAGCGGCCGCCATATTGCGCGATCGATTTGGCTGCAATCGTGCGATAAGTTTCGATCGCCAGGGGATCACGCACTTCAAGTTCGGAAATCACATAAGCCGCCATCTGACACCTCACGCAATGGTCTGGACGATGCCGCCCTCGGCACGGAGTGCTGCGCCATTGGTGGCCGACGCCTCTTTCGAGGCGACATAGACCACCATGTTGGCGATCTCCTCGGGACTCTCGAAGCGCTGCAGCAGCGAGGTCGGACGAAACTGTTTAACGAATTGCGCCGCCGCCTCCTCCACCGACTGCCCGTTTTGTCGGGCGAGGTCCTTCACAAAGGTCTCGACGCCCTCCGACATCGTCGGGCCCGGCAGCACCGAATTGACGGTTACCGCGGTGCCGCGCGTCATCTCTGCGAGCCCGCGCGACACCGCGAGCTGCGCGGTCTTGGTCATGCCGTAATGGATCATTTCGGCCGGAATATTCAGCGCGGATTCCGAGGAGATGAAGACGATGCGGCCCCAGTTGCGCTTCAGCATGCCCGGCATGTAGGCGCGCGACAGCCGCACGCCTGACATCACGTTGACGTCGAAGAAGCGGCTCCAGTCCTCGTCGGGAATCTTGAAGAAGTTTTTTGGCTCAAAAATCCCGGCATTGTTGATGAGGATATCGACCTCGGGCAGCGCCTCGGTGAGCGCCTTACATCCAGCCGCAGTCGAGACGTCGGCGGCGATGCCGCGGACCTTGCTGCCGGAAATCTCCGCCACCAGCCTGGCTGCCGCCGCCTCGACCTTGGCCTGCGCCCGGCCGTTGACCACGACACTCGCGCCCGCCGCGGCCAACCGCCTGGCTGTGGCATGGCCGATGCCGGAAGTGGAACCCGTTACCAGCGCCGTCTTTCCCGAAAGGTCGATCTTCATGAGCCACCTCCATCATCGATGACGGAGATATCGGGAGCGGCGCGCCGAAGCGCAATCGCCGACGGCGCATGACCGATGCCCAACAAAAAAAGCGGCGCTCCGATAGCGCCGCTTTTTGCAGACCGGGTTTTGCAGGGGCGTTACGCCGCTTCGGCGGGCGCCTTCTCCTCGACCGGGCCGGAATCCTGGCCCTTGGCATCAACATCGCGGTCGACGAATTCGATCACCGCCATCGGCGCGTTGTCGCCGTAGCGGAAACCGGCCTTGATGATGCGGGTATAGCCGCCGTGGCGGTCCTTGTAGCGGGTAGCGAGCGTATCGAACAGCTTCCTGGTCATGTCGACATCGCGCAGCTCCGAGATCGCCTGCCGGCGCATCGCAAGCCCGCCCTTCTTGCCGAGCGTGACCAGCTTCTCCACGATCGGGCGCAATTCCTTGGCCTTCGGCAGCGTGGTGACGATCTGCTCGTGCTTGATCAGCGCCGCGCACATATTGGCAAACATCGCGCGCCGGTGCTCGGCGGTGCGATTGAGCTTCCGATGAACCTTGCCGTGACGCATGATATATTCCTCAATACTTGTGCTGTCGCGACGGCTCGTCGGACAATTTGCTCAGGTGGGCCGCCTGCGTTCGCCCAAAATGCAACGGCCGAGAATTGCCCCGGCCACCGCTGACATCGTTCAGGTCAATAGTGATCCTCGAAGCGCTTGGCGAGCTCGTCGATATTCTCCGGCGGCCAGCCCGGCACTTCCATGCCGAGGTGCAGGCCCATCTGGGCCAGCACTTCCTTGATCTCGTTCAGCGACTTGCGGCCGAAGTTCGGGGTGCGCAGCATCTCCGCCTCCGACTTCTGCACGAGATCGCCGATATAGACGATGTTGTCGTTCTTCAGGCAGTTGGCCGAACGCACCGACAGCTCGAGCTCGTCGACCTTCTTGAGGAACGCCGGGTTGAAGGCGAGATCGGGGATGATCTCCTGCGCGACTTCCTTGCGCGGCTCTTCGAAGTTGACGAACACGTTGAGCTGGTCCTGCAGGATGCGCGCGGCGTAGGCCACTGAATCTTCCGGCGAGATCGCGCCGTTGGTCTCGATCGTCATGGTGAGCTTGTCGTAGTCGAGGATCTGGCCTTCGCGGGTGTTCTCGACCTTGTAGGAGACCTTGCGCACCGGCGAGAACAGGCTGTCGACCGGGATCAGGCCGATCGGCGCGTCCTCAGGGCGGTTGCGCTCGGCGGCGACGTAGCCCTTGCCGGTCGTGACCGTGAATTCCATGCGGATCTCGGCGCCCTCGTCCAGCGTGCAGATCTGCAGGTCCGGGTTGAGCACCACGACATCGCCGACAGTCTGGATGTCGCCGGCGGTGACGACGCCCGGGCCCTGCTTCTTCACGACCATGCGCTTGGGGCCTTCGCCCTGCATCTTGATCGAGATGTCCTTGATGTTGAGCACGATGTCGGTGACGTCCTCGCGAACGCCCGCAATCGAGGAGAACTCGTGCAGCACGCCGTCAATATGGACCGACTGCACCGCCGCACCCTGCAGCGAGGACAGAAGGATACGGCGCAGCGCGTTGCCGAGCGTCTGGCCGAAGCCGCGCTCGAGCGGCTCGGCAACCAGGGTCGCGAAGCGGTTCGCGTCACTGCCCGCGGTGACCTGGAGCTTGTTCGGGCGGATAAGTTCTTGCCAATTTTTCTGGATCGTCACTGTTTCACCCATACGGGCCAGTTCATCTTGATGACTGGCGTTGGAGACCTGCGGGAAGCGGTCCGCAGCTTTTCAAATAAAATTCCCAAATGCGATGTGGGGCGGTCCGGGCCGCCCGCGATCGAACCGTTAGACACGCCGGCGCTTGCGCGGCCGGCAACCATTATGCGGGATCGTCGTCACGTCGCGGATCGAGGTGACGGTGAAGCCCGCGGCCTGCAGCGCGCGCAGCGCCGATTCGCGGCCCGAACCGGGACCTGCGACTTCGACTTCCAGCGTGCGCATGCCGTGTTCCTGCGCCTTCTTGGAGACGTCTTCCGCCGCGACCTGCGCGGCATAGGGCGTCGACTTGCGCGATCCCTTGAACCCCATCGTTCCCGCCGATGACCAGGCAATGGTGTTGCCTTGCGCATCGGTGATGGTGATGGTGGTGTTGTTGAACGACGAATTCACGTGCGCGACGCCGGACGCGATGTTCTTGCGCTCACGGCGGCGAACGCGGGTGGCTTCCTTGCCCATTCCAAAACCTTTCCTAACGATCTCAACGCCGCCGTAATGCCAGCGGCTACACCTGGAGGGCGAGTAGTGAGTGGCGAATAGTAAGGACTTCTCCCCTACTCGCTATTCGCTACACCCTATTCGCCAATTTACTTTTTCTTGCCGGCGATCGACTTGGCCGGCCCCTTGCGCGTCCGCGCGTTGGTGTGGGTACGCTGACCACGCACCGGCAATCCGCGGCGATGACGCAAGCCGCGATAGCAGCCGAGATCCATCAGCCGCTTGATGTTGATACCGGTCTCGCGACGCAGATCGCCTTCGACCACATAGTCGCGATCGATCACTTCGCGGATCTGCAGAACTTCCTGATCGCTCAACTGAGCGACGCGGCGATCGGTCGGGATCTTCACCTTCTCCATAATCTCGGCCGCGCTCTTCTGGCCGATACCATGGATATATTGAAGCGCGATCAGGACGCGCTTGTTGGTCGGGATATTCACACCGGCAATACGGGCCACGGACTTCTCTCCTGTCGCCGATCCCAAAAAGCGGAACGGCAGTGCTTTTGCTAACTCGGGCAGGTGTCCACAAACGCGAACACGACGCCCGTCCCCTTGGATTTCCTGGGGCCCGGCATCGTCTGAAAACTATCCGACTTGGATGCGGGGCTTATTAATGGATTCAAGGAGGTTTCGTCAACCGTCTCTAGCGCTTAGCTCGCTTTTTCGTGACCTTTTTGAGGCTTTTCCCGCCCTTTGCCATCACGCTCTTCCGAACCGGCTTTTTGACCCCCCTGGCCACCACTTTGGCGGCCTTCCGGGCCGCTTTGACGGGCCTTTTAGCGCTCTTTGCGGTTCCACTGGCTGCTCTGGCCGCCGGTTTGGACAGGCTCCCAGTGGTCTTTTTGGCGGCTTTGGCAGCCTCCCTGGGTGGGTGGGGCTCGACGGCTCCGATTGCGGCCAGGATCCGGTTGATCTCCCTGGTGACGTGCTCGATGGTCATCATGCCATCGACGGTCAGGAGCTTGCGCCGCTCCGAATAGTAGTGGATCAGCGGCTCGGTCAATTGCCGGTAGCTGGCGAGGCGCTTGATCAACACCTCCGGCGTGTCGTCGATGCGCACTTCCTCGCCGCGCGCCCGCGTCTCCGCCGCGCGCCGTTCGACCCGCTCCAATAGCGCGCTCTCATTGACGCGAAGCTCAATCACGGCGTCGAGCTTCATGTGTTTTTTCTTCAGGAGCTCATCGAGCGCCTCCGCCTGCGGCACCGTGCGCGGAAAGCCGTCCAGGATAAAACCCTTCTTGGCGTCAGGCTGGTCGATGCGGTCCGAGATGATTCCGACCACGACGTCATCGGGCACCAGGCCGCCGGAGGCCATGATGTCCTTGGCCCTTAATCCGACCGGCGTTCCTGCCGCGACCGCTGCGCGCAGCATTTCACCGGTCGAGAGCTGAACGATGCCGTGGCGATGGACCAGCCGTTGCGCCTGGGTTCCCTTGCCAGAGCCCGGCGGTCCCAGAAGAATCAGTCTCATACGTTTCGCCCCCCGGCGCTCGGTGGGCGAAGTCCGCACACCCTGTTGTTGGTTTTAGGCCACCTGATCATGATCCGATTAGATTGAATCGGATCATGATCTCGTCTCCTTGTTTGAGCATGGTCTTTTCGGAAAACCGATTCCCACTTTTCCGGACCATGCTTTAGCCGCGATCAGCGGCGGCGGCCCCGCAATTTCGATTTCCTGATCAGCCCCTCATATTGATGGGCGAGCAGATAACCCTGAACCTGCGCCACCGTATCCATGGTCACGCTGACCACGATCAACAGCGAGGTGCCACCAAAGTAGAACGGCACCGAGGCGTAGGAAATCAGAATTTCGGGAATCAAACAGACGATCGCGAGATAGAGCGCACCGACCGCCGTGATGCGCGACAGCACGTAGTCGATATATTCGGCAGTGCGCTCGCCGGGACGAATGCCCGGGATGAAGCCACCGTGCTTCTTTAAGTTATCGGCGGTCTCGGTCGGGTTGAACACGATCGCGGTGTAGAAGAACGCGAAGAACACGATCAGCGCCAGATAAAGCACCAGGAACAGCGGACGGCCGTGGCCGAGCTGGGTGGTGATCCACTGAAACCACTCCGGCCCGCGCCCGGCATTGAAGTTCGCAACCGTGGTCGGCAACAGCAAGAGCGAGGACGCGAAGATCGGCGGGATCACGCCGGAAGTATTGAGCTTGAGCGGCAGATGCGAGGACTGGCCCTCGAACATCTTGTTGCCGACCTGGCGCTTCGGATACTGGATCAGCAGCCTGCGCTGCGCGCGCTCCATGAACACGATGAAGGCGATCACAGCGACCGCCATCACGATCACGATCAGAATCAATCCGGTCGACAGCGCTCCTTGCCGGCCCAGTTCGAGCATGTTGGCGAGCGCCGACGGCAATTCGGCGACGATGCCGGAGAGGATGATCAGCGAAATGCCGTTGCCGATGCCGCGCGAGGTGATCTGCTCGCCGAGCCACATCAGGAACATGGTGCCGCCGGTCAGCGTGATCGCGGTGGAGAGGCGGAAGAACAGCCCGGGATCGCTGACGACGTTGCCGGCGCCTTCAAGGCCGACCGCAATCCCGTAAGACTGGAATGCGGCGAGGATCACCGTGAGATAGCGGGTGTACTGGTTTAGCGTCTTGCGCCCCGCCTCGCCTTCCTTTTTCAGCGCTTCGAGCTGCGGCGAGACGGTCGTGAGCAGCTGGATGATGATCGACGCCGAAATATACGGCATGATGTTCAGGGCAAAGATCGCCATGCGGTGGATGCCGCCACCGGCGAACATGTTGAACATCCCGAGGATGCCGCCGGCCTGGCTGCGGAACACCTGTTCCCAGATGTTGGGATCGATACCGGGCAGTGGAATGTAGGTGCCGAGCCGGTAAACCAACAGCGCACCCAGCGTGAACCAGATGCGCTTCTTCAGTTCGTCGGCCTTGGCGAGCGCGCCGAAGTTGAGGTTTGCCGCTAATTGTTCCGCTGCTGAGACCATGTCTGGCTTTCTCCCGCCGCCCTTTTGCCCTGCTTTTCCCGGCGATCCCGCGCCACAATCAACAGAGGTCGGACATTAATTGGTGCTCGGCTTCGATAAGTCCATCGTTTGATCGTGCCGATTGCCCAAGCTTTAGGGCGATGACGCAGATGTTACGCCGCCTCGCCTTCGTCCTTCTTCGCAGGTGCAAGAATCTTCACCGTGCCGCCTGCCTTCTCGACCGCCGCGATCGCGGATTTCGACGCGCCGTGAACCTCGATATTGAGCTTGGCCTTGATTTCACCGCGCCCGAGCAGCCGCACGCCGGCCTTGGCGCGCCGGATCACCCGGGACTTCACCAGCAATTCGGCGTTGATGGTTGCGGCGGCGTCGAGCAGCTTGGCGTCGATCGCCTCCTGAAGCCGGTCGAGATTGATCTCGGCGAATTCGACCCGGAATACGTTGTTGAAGCCGCGCTTGGGCAGGCGCCGGTGCAGCGGCATCTGGCCGCCTTCAAAGCCCTTGATGCGCACGCCGGAACGCGCGGTCTGGCCCTTGCCGCCGCGGCCGGCTTGCTTGCCCTTGCCTGAGCCGATGCCACGGCCGACACGCATGCGCTTTTTGCGCGAGCCGGCATTGTCGGCGATATCGCTGAGCTTCATCGCCCTGTCTCCTGTTTGCCTGTTATTCGCCGACGATGCGGACGAGATGTTGAACCTTTGCGATCATGCCGCGAACCGCAGGCGTATCCTGCAGTTCGGCAACCCGGCCGATCTTGTTGAGCTTCAGCCCGATCAGCGTCGAACGCTGCGAGTGATGGCGGCGGATCGCGCTGCTGGTCTGCTCGAGCTTGATCGTCTTTGCGGCCTTGGCCATCGTCGTGAACTCCGAAAGGCGCCTAAAAATGCGCGTTGTTTAGTCGGCCGCGGCCTCGGCATCGCCGCCGACGCGGCGCGCCTGCAGCGCGGATACCTTGATGTTGCGGCGCGCCGCGACCGAACGCGGCGAGTCCTGATGCTTCAGCGCGTCGAAAGTCGCTCGCACCATGTTATAGGGATTCGACGAACCGATCGATTTGGCCACCACGTCCTGGATGCCAAGCGTCTCGAACACCGCGCGCATCGGGCCGCCGGCGATGATGCCGGTACCGGCCGGCGCCGCGCGCAGGTAAACCCGCCCTGCGCCGTGACGACCGGCGACGTCGTGATGCAGCGTGCGGCCTTCGCGGAGCGCCACCCGGGTCAGATTGCGCTTGGCCGATTCGGTCGCTTTACGGATCGCCTCGGGAACTTCGCGCGCCTTGCCATGGCCGAAACCGACCCGGCCCTTCTGGTCGCCGATCACGACGAGCGCCGCAAAACCGAAGCGTTTGCCGCCCTTGACGACCTTCGCCACGCGATTGATGTGGACGAGCTTGTCGACGAACTCGCTGTCGCGCTCCTCGCGATCCCTGCCCCGTTCGCGTCCGCCGCGTTCGCGTTCACCTGCCATGGTGTTTTCCAATCTTTCGGAGGCCTTTGGCCTCTGTCCTCGTAACTGTCCAAACCAGTTTGTTAGAAGCTCAGCCCGCTTTCGCGCGCCGCGTCCGCAAGCGCCTTGACGCGGCCGTGATAGAGATAGCCGCCGCGGTCGAACACGACTTCCTTGACGCCGTTCTTGACGGCGCGTTCCGCCAAGAGCTTGCCGACGGCCTTCGCCGCATCGATGTTGGCACCGGTATTGCCGCTCTCGCGCATCGACTTCTCGAGCGAGGAGGCAGACGCCAGGGTCTCGCCCTTCAAATCGTCGATGACCTGCGCATAGATGTGCTTCGACGAGCGGAACACCGACAGCCGCGGACGGCCGCCGGCGGAACGGCGCAGCGAATTCCTCACACGCTGCTTGCGCCGGGCATTGGTAACCTTGATTGACATGACCGGCTCCGTTACTTCTTCTTGCCTTCCTTGCGGAAGATGAATTCGTCGACGTATTTCACGCCCTTGCCCTTGTATGGCTCCGGCGGACGATAGCTGCGGATCTCGGCCGCGACCTGGCCGACGCGCTGGCTGTCGTTGCCCGTAATGGTGATCTCGGTCGGCTTCGGCACCGTGATCGTGATTCCTTCCGGGATCGGAAAGACCACGTCGTGGCTATAGCCGAGCGCGAGCTGCAGGTTCTTGCCCTGCATCGCGGCGCGGTAGCCGACGCCGGTGATCTCGAGCTTCTTCTCAAAACCCTTGGTGACGCCCGCGACCAGGTTCGCGATCTGCGCGCGCGCCGTGCCGTACATGGCTTGCGCGCGGTTGGTCTCGACCCGCGGCGCCACCTTGACGACGCCGTTCTCGAACTTCACCTCGACGTCGTCATGGGCGACGAACTGAAGCTGGCCCTTCGGGCCCTTCATCTTCACGGTCTGGCCTTCGACCGTCGCGGTCACACCGGACGGGATCGTCACAGGCCGTTTGCCAATACGTGACATCGCTCCATTCCCTCTCAGAACACCGTAAAGAGAATTTCGCCGCCCACATTCGCGTCGCGCGCGTCGTGGTCGGCCATGATTTCCTTCGGCGTCGACAACACCAAAATGCCGAGACCGTTGTTCACCCGCGGCAGGTTCTTGACCGAGGCGTAAACCCGCCGTCCCGGCTTCGACACCCGCTCGATTTCGCGGATCACAGGCTCGCCGTCGAAATATTTCAGCTCGATCTCGAGTTCGCTGCGGCCAGAGGCATGCTCGACACTGGCATAGCCACGGATATAGCCCTCGGCTTTCAGCACTTCGAGCACGCTGGCGCGCATCTTCGAGCCCGGGGTCGATACCTTGGGCTTGGCACGCATCTGGGCGTTGCGGATGCGGGTGATCAAATCGCTGATCGGATCGTGCGTTGACATGTCCGACCCTCCTTACCAGCTCGACTTCACGAGCCCGGGAACCAGGCCCTTGGAGCCGAGTTCACGCAGCGCGATGCGGGAAAGCTTGTTCTTGCGATAGTTCGAGCGCGGCCGCCCCGTCAGTTCGCAGCGGAGGCGGATCCGCGTCGCCGACGAGTTGCGCGGCATCTCGGCAAGCTTCAGCGTCGCCGCGAAGCGCTCTTCCATCGGCCTGGTCTTGTCGGCGATGATCGCCTTCAACTTGGCGCGCTTGGGCGCGGCGTTCTTGGTCATCCGCTTGCGCCGGTTGTTCTTCTCGATCGAACTCTTCTTTGCCATGCTTGGCTCCTTACGTTTCCGCGTTTGAGAGGCCTTGATCAGCGTCTCACTGCCGGAACGGGAAATTGAATGCGGTCAACAAGGCACGCGCCTCATCGTCGGTGTGCGCGGTGGTGCACACCGTGATGTCCATGCCCCACGATTTGCCTGCCTTGTCGAAGTCGATTTCGGGGAAAATGATGTGCTCCTTGATGCCGAGCGAGTAGTTGCCGCGGCCGTCAAAGCTCTTCGGGTTCAGCCCGCGGAAGTCGCGCACGCGCGGCAGCGCGACGTTCACAAGACGATCGATGAACTCGTACATCTTGGCCTTGCGCAGCGTCACCTTGCAGCCGATCGGCTGGTTCTCGCGCAGCTTGTAGGTCGCGATCGCGATCCGCGAATAGGTCACGATCGCCTTCTGGCCCGCGATCAGCGCGAGGTCGGCGGCCGCGGTTTCCGCCTTCTTGCGATCGTTGACGGCCTCGCCGATGCCCATGTTGAGCACGACCTTGTCCAGCCGCGGCACCTGCATGACGTTGGCATAGCCGAACTTCTCGGTCAGCTGGCCGCGGATCTTCTTGTCATATTCCACGCGCAGGCGCGGCACATAAGCGGTGTCAGCCATCGATCTCTGCTCCCGAGCTCTTGGCGACGCGTACCTTCTTGCCGTCCGCCTGAATCTTGAATCCGATGCGGGTCGGCTTTCCGTCCTTGCCGACATACGCGATGTTGGACAGGTGGATCGGCGACTCCTTCGAGATGATGCCGCCCTCCTGGGCCTGGGTCTGCTTCTGGTGCCGCTTCACCATGTTGATGCCGCGCACCAGCGCCTTGTTCTCGGTGGGACGCACCTCGAAAACCTCGCCGGTGCGGCCCTTGTCGCGGCCCGACAACACGATGACCTTGTCGCCTTTCCGGATCTTGGCGGCCATCACAGCACCTCCGGCGCAAGCGAGATGATCTTCATGTGGTTTTTGGCGCGCAGCTCGCGCGGCACCGGCCCGAAGATACGGGTGCCGACCGGCTCCGACTGGTTGTTGATCAAGACGGCGGCGTTGCGGTCGAAGCGGATCACCGAGCCGTCGGGACGGCGGATATCCTTGCGGACCCGCACCACGACCGCCTTCATGACGTCGCCCTTCTTCACCTTGCCGCGCGGGATCGCTTCCTTGATCGAGACCACGATAACGTCGCCCACGGTGGCATAGCGGCGCTTGGAGCCTCCAAGCACCTTGATGCACATGACACGGCGTGCGCCTGAATTATCGGCCACGTCGAGGTTGGTCTGCATCTGAATCATGATGCACCTCGTCCTCTCATCTACCGGCGCAAGAATTTGCGCCTAAAATTTCCCCAAAACCTGCCCGGCCATGCCGGACCGCTTCAGGCCGTTTTCTTCTGCTCGCCCCGGATCACGATCCAGCGCTTCAATTTCGAGATCGGCTTGCTTTCCTCGATCCACACCATGTCGCCCGGCTTGAACTGGTCGTTCTCGTCGTGGGCGTGATAGTTCTTCGAGCGGCGGATCGTCTTCTTGTAGATCGGATGGGTGAAGCGGCGATCGACCCGCACCACCACCGTCTTGGCTTGCTTGTCGCTGACGACCACGCCCTGCAGCGTACGTTTCGGCATCTTGATCCTCTTACTTCTTCTTCGCGCGCAGCTGCGCGGCGATGGTCTTGATGCGGGCGATATCGCGGCGGGCTTCACGCATCCGCGAGGTGTTTTCCAATTGCCCGGTGGCACGCTGGAAGCGCAGGTTGAAGCGCTCCTTCTTCAGACCGAGAACGGCGTCCTCCATCTGATCGGGGCTCATCGCGCGGATGTCGGCAACTTTCATCTCGGCCATGTCATCTACTCCGCAATACGCTCGACGAAGCGCGTCTTGATCGGCAGCTTGGCGGCAGCAAGGTCGAGCGCCTCCTTCGCGGTCTGCACCGTGACGCCGTCGATCTCGAAAATCACCCTGCCGGGCTTGACCCGGGCGACCCACAATTCCGGCGTACCCTTGCCGGAGCCCATGCGGACTTCGGCCGGCTTCTTCGAGACGGGAACATCGGGGAATACGCGGATCCAGACGCGGCCGGCGCGCTTCATGTGACGGGTCAGCGCGCGGCGCGCGGCCTCGATCTGACGCGCGGTGACGCGGTCGGGCTCCATCGCCTTCAGGCCGTACTGGCCGAACGACAATGCCGCGCCCGAAGTCGCGGTGCCGTGAATGCGGCCCTTATGCGCCTTCCGAAACTTCGTTTTCTTTGGTTGCATCATGGCTTTAAGCCCTCAAACCTTTCGCCTTTAAGCGGCATCGCGGCGCGGCCGCGCAGTGTCGCCCTCGGCCATCTTCTTGTCCTGGGCCATCGGGTCGTGCTCAAGGATTTCGCCCTTGAAGATCCAGACCTTGACACCGCAGGTGCCGAACGTGGTGAACGCGGTCGCAACCCCGTAATCGATGTCGGCGCGCAGCGTATGCAGCGGCACGCGGCCTTCGCGGTACCATTCCATCCGCGCGATTTCCGCGCCGCCCAGACGGCCCGAGCAGTTGATACGGATGCCCTCGGCGCCGAGACGCATCGCCGACTGCACCGCGCGCTTCATGGCGCGGCGGAACGCGACGCGGCGCTCGAGCTGCTGGGCGATCAATTCGGCAACCAGCGTCGCGTCAAGCTCGGGCTTGCGGATCTCGACGATGTTGATGACGACGTCGGAAGCGGTGATGTCGGCGACCTTCTTGCGCAGCTTGTCGATGTCGGCGCCCTTCTTGCCGATCACGACGCCTGGACGCGCCGAGTGGATCGTCACCCGGCACTTCTTGTGCGGACGCTCGATCACGATGCGCGCAACTGCTGCCTGCTTCAATTCCTTGTGCAGGATCTCGCAAATCTTGATGTCCTCGTGCAACAGCTTGCCGTACTCGGTTTTTCCCGCGAACCAACGGGAATCCCAGGTCCGGTTGATGCCGAGACGCAGTCCGATCGGATTGATCTTTTGACCCATCGTTTTCTCCCGCGCCCTTTTAGGCGCTCGCCTCGACCTGACGAACCACGATCGTCAGCTGCGAAAATGGTTTGAACACACGGCCCGAACGGCCACGGCCGCGCGGGGCGAAACGCTTCATTACGATGCCGTTGCCGACATGAGCCTCTGAAACAATCAGATCGTCGACGTCGAGGTCGTGATTGTTCTCGGCGTTCGCGATCGCCAATTCCAGGCACTTCTTGACGTCGACTGCGATCCGCTTGCGCGAGAACTGCAGGTCGGCGAGCGCAGCCGAAGCCTTCCTGCCGCGGATCAGTTGCGCGACAAGGTTGAGCTTCTGCGGAGACACCCGCAGCATCCGGGCGACCGCCTTGGCCTCGTTATCCGGGAGGCTCCGTTCGCGCTTTGGTTTGCTCATCGCTTAATCCTCAAGCCTTTTTGGCTTTCTTGTCGCCCGAGTGGCCGTGGAAGGTCCGAGTTCGGCGAGAACTCGCCGAACTTGTGACCGACCATTTCCTCGTTGACCGAAACCGGCACGTGCTTCTGGCCGTTGTAGACGCCGAACACCAGGCCGACGAATTGCGGCAGGATGGTCGAGCGGCGGCTCCAGATCTTAATGACGTCATGACGGCCGGACGAACGGGCAGCGTCTGCCTTTTTGAGCAGCGAGCCTTCCACGAACGGGCCTTTCCAGACTGAACGAACCATGTCCGGCGTTCCTTACTTCTTCCGCTTGTGGCGGCTTAGGAGGATGAATCTATTGGTCGACTTGTTGGAGCGGGTCTTCTTGCCCTTGGTCGGCTTGCCCCACGGGGTCACCGGATGACGGCCGCCGGAGGTGCGGCCTTCGCCGCCGCCATGCGGATGGTCGACCGGGTTCATGGAGACACCGCGGTTATGCGGGCGCCTGCCCATCCAGCGCTTGCGACCGGCCTTACCGATCGAGATGTTCATCTGGTCCGGGTTCGATACCGCGCCGATGGTGGCGGTGCAGCGGCCGTGAACCAGGCGCTGCTCGCCCGAGTTCAGACGAACGATCACATAATCCTGGTCGCGGCCGACGAGCTGGGCGTAGGTGCCGGCGGAGCGCGCGAGCTGGCCGCCCTTGCCGATCTTCAATTCCACATTGTGGATGATAGTGCCGATCGGCATGTTGCCGAGCGGCATGACATTGCCCGGCTTGACGTCGACATGGCTGCCGGCAACCACGGTGTCGCCGACGGCAAGCCGCTGTGGCGCCAGGATATAGGATTGCGTGCCGTCCTCATATTTCACCAGCGCGATGAAGGCGGTGCGGTTCGGATCGTATTCCAGCCGCTCGACCTTCGCCGGCATGTCGAGCTTGGTGCGCTTGAAGTCGACGACGCGATAGGCCTTCTTGTGGCCGCCGCCACGGAAGCGCACGGTCATGCGGCCGAGATTGTTGCGCCCGCCGGTCGAGTGCTTGCCCTCGGTCAAATTCTTGACCGGCTTGCCCTTGTAGAGCGCCGAACGGTCGACCATCACCAGCTGGCGTTGCCCCGGCGTCGTCGGATTATATGTCTTCAGTGCCATCGTCTTAGCGCCTTATAGTCCGGTGGTGACGTCGATGCGGTGGCCCTCTTCCAGGGTCACGATCGCGCGCTTGGTGTCAGACTGCGAGCCGAAATTGCCGCGGAACACCTTGGTCTTGCCCTTGCGCACCAGCGTGTTCACGCTTTTCACCTTGACGTCGAACAACTTTTCGATCGCCTCTTTGATCTGCGGCTTGGTCGCCTTCGCCGCGACCTTGAACAGCACCTTGTTGTGCTCGGAGGCCAGCGTCGCCTTTTCGGTCACGACGGGAGCGACAATGATGTCGTAATGGCGCGGATCGATGGTCTTCATTTGAAGCGCGCCTCCAGCGCATCGATCGCCGCCTTGGTCAGCACCAGCTTCTGGCGACGCAGGATGTCATAGACGTTGATGCCCTGGATCGGCAGCACGTCGATGTTCGGGATGTTGCGGGCCGCGGTGGCGAAACCGTTGTTCAGCTCGGCCCCGTCGATGATCAGCGCATTGGTGAGGCCTAAGCCTGTGAACTGCCCGACCAGCGCCTTGGTCTTGGCGTCCTTGACCTGCGCGCTCTCGATCACGACCAGGCCGCCATCTTTTGCTTTCGCGGAGAGCGCATGCTTGAGCGCGAGCACGCGGACCTTCTTCGGCAGGTCGGTGGCGTGCGAGCGCACCACCGGACCGAACGCACGGCCGCCGCCGCGGAACTGCGGCACGCGGGCCGAGCCGTGACGGGCGCCGCCGGTGCCCTTCTGCTTGTACATCTTCTTGCCGGTGCGCCAGACGTCGGCGCGTCCCTGCGCCTTGTGGGTGCCGGCCTGGCGCTTGTTGAGCTGCCACTGCACGCAGCGGGCGATAATATCCTGACGCGGCTCGAGGCCGAAAATCTCGTCCGAGAGCTGCACTGAGCCTGCGGCTTTACCTTCGAGGGTTGTGACTTTCAGTTCCATCTCACGCGCCCTCCTTCTCGGCCGGCGCTTCCGCAGCCTGTTCCGAACCGGCGACCTTGAACTTGCCGGGCTTCGGCGCATCCTTCGGCAGCGGCTTCTTCACGGCGTCCCGCACCGAGATCCATCCGCCCTTGGAGCCGGGAACAGCGCCTTCGACCAGGATCAGGCCGCGCTCGACATCGGTCTGCACCACGCGCAGATTGAGCGTGGTGATGCGGTCGACGCCCATGTGGCCCGGCATCTTCTTGTTCTTCCAGGTCTTGCCGGGATCCTGACGTCCGCCGGTCGAACCGATCGAACGATGCGAGACCGACACGCCGTGAGTGGCGCGCAGACCGCCGAAATTCCAGCGCTTCATGCCGCCGGCAAAACCCTTGCCGACCGAAGTGCCGGTGACGTCGACGAACTGGCCGACGACGAAATGGTCGGCCTGGATTTCGGCGCCGACCGGGATCAGCGCGTCCTGCGACACGCGGAATTCCGCGACCTTGCGCTTGGGCTCGACCTTGGAAACGGCGAACTGGCCGCGCTCGGCCTTCGGCATGTAGACGGTCTTGCGGGAGCCCGAACCGAGCTGCAACGCGACGTAACCGTTCTTCTCGGTGGTGCGGTGGCCCAGCACCTGGCAATTGCCGAGCTTGAGCACGGTCACAGGGACATGTTCGCCGGTCTCGGTAAAGACCCGCGTCATCCCGACCTTTTGTGCGATCACTCCGGAGCGCATCGGTGTGCTTCCTGTTCTTTCTGTCCGCTAGCTGACGCGAACTGGATCCAAAAAAGTTAGAGCTTGATCTCGACGTCGACGCCGGCGGCCAGATCGAGCTTCATCAGAGCATCGACGGTCTGCGGGGTCGGGTCGACAATGTCGAGAAGGCGCTTGTGCGTGCGCATCTCGAATTGCTCGCGGCTCTTCTTGTCAACGTGCGGCGAACGGTTGACGGTGAACTTCTCGATGCGGGTCGGCAGCGGAATCGGTCCGCGAACCTGTGCACCGGTCCGTTTCGCCGTGTTCACGATCTCACGGGTCGACGTATCGAGGATTCGATGGTCGAACGCCTTGAGACGGATGCGAATATTCTGGCCGTTCATCTTGTTTCTCTCTCATCGTCATCACCCGCGAAAGCCGGTGATCCAGTATTACGAAGTGTCGCAGTTAACTCGAAGCCTCGCGGCGTACTGGATGCCCCGCTTTCGCGGGGCATGACAGTTGCGTTGTTACTCGATGATGCTGGCGACGACACCGGCACCGACGGTGCGGCCACCCTCGCGGATCGCGAAGCGCAGCTTCTCTTCCATCGCGATCGGCACGATCAGGTGCACTTCCATCGCGATGTTGTCGCCCGGCATCACCATCTCGGTGCCTTCGGGCAGGTGCACGACGCCGGTCACGTCCGTCGTGCGGAAGTAGAACTGCGGCCGGTAGTTGGTGAAGAACGGGGTGTGACGACCGCCCTCTTCCTTGGTCAGGATGTAAGCCTCAGCCTTGAATTTGGTATGCGGCTTGACCGAACCCGGCTTGCACAAGACCTGGCCACGCTCGACTTCCTCGCGCTTGGTACCGCGCAGCAGCGCACCGATGTTGTCGCCGGCCTGCCCCTGATCGAGCAGCTTGCGGAACATTTCGACGCCAGTGACGATGGTCTTCTGGGTATCGCGCAGACCGACGATCTCGATTTCCTCGCCGACCTTGATCACACCGCGCTCGACACGGCCGGTCACCACGGTGCCGCGGCCCGAGATCGAGAACACGTCTTCCACCGGCATCAGGAACGGCTGGTCGATCGGACGTTCCGGCTGCGGAATGTACGAGTCGACCTGCTTCATCAGCTCGAGGATCGCGTCATGGCCGAGCGCCTTGTCCTTGTCCTCAAGTGCTGCCAGCGCCGAGCCCTTGACGATCGGGATCTTGTCGCCCGGGAAGTCGTACTTCGACAAGAGCTCGCGGACTTCCAGCTCGACCAGTTCGAGCAGCTCCGGATCGTCGACCATGTCGCACTTGTTGAGGAACACGACCATCGCCGGGACGCCGACCTGCTTCGCGAGCAGGATGTGCTCGCGGGTCTGCGGCATCGGGCCATCGGCGGCAGATACCACGAGGATCGCGCCGTCCATCTGAGCCGCACCCGTGATCATGTTCTTCACATAGTCGGCGTGGCCGGGACAATCGACGTGGGCGTAATGCCGGTTCTTGGTCTCGTACTCGACATGCGCGGTCGAGATCGTGATGCCGCGCGCCTTCTCTTCCGGCGCCTTGTCGATCTGGTCGTACGCCGTGAACGTCGCACCGCCGGTTTCCGCCAGCACCTTGGTGATCGCCGCCGTCAGCGACGTCTTGCCGTGGTCGACGTGACCGATCGTTCCGATGTTACAGTGCGGTTTGGTACGTTCAAATTTTGCTTTGGCCATTTGGACTCTCCGTTCAATCGTTGACTGCCGTCAACGACAATCAGGCAAACTTCTTCTGGACTTCTGCCGACACGTTCGCCGGCGCTTCAGCGTAGTGGTCGAATTGCATCGTAAAGGTCGCGCGACCCTGGCTCATCGAGCGCAGGTTATTCACGTAGCCGAACATGTTCATGAGCGGCACCATCGCGTTGATGACGTTGGCGTTGCCGCGCATATCTTGACCCTGGATCTGTCCACGCCGCGAATTCAGATCGCCGATGACCGAGCCGGTATAGTCTTCCGGCGTCACCACTTCGACCTTCATGATCGGTTCGAGCAGCACCGACTTGCCCTTGGTCAGCGCCTCGCGGAACGCCGCGCGCGCCGCGATTTCGAAAGCCAGCGCCGAGGAGTCGACGTCGTGATACTTGCCGTCGACCAGCTGCACCTTGACGTCGACCACCGGGAAGCCCGCGACCACGCCGGAGCTCATCACGCTGTTCAAGCCCTTTTCGACGCCGGGGATGAATTCCTTCGGCACCGCGCCGCCGACGATCTTGGATTCGAACTCGTAGCCCTTGCCGGGTTCATTGGGCTCGACCACGATCGACACTTCGGCAAACTGGCCGGTACCGCCGGTCTGCTTCTTGTGTGTGTACTTGACTTCGGCGCGCTTGGTGATGCGCTCACGGAACGCCACCTGCGGCGCGCCGATATTGGCATCGACCTTGTAGGTGCGCCTCAGAATATCGACCTTGATGTCGAGATGGAGTTCGCCCATGCCCTTGAGGATGGTCTGGCCGAACTCCTGGTCGGTCGACACGCGGAACGACGGATCTTCCGCGGCGAGCTTTGCCAAGGCGACGCCAAGCTTCTCCTGGTCGGCCTTCGACTTCGGCTCGATCGCGATCTCGATCACCGGCTCCGGGAATTCCATTTTTTCCAGGATCACCGGCTTATTCGGATCGCACAGCGTGTCGCCGGTGCGGGCTTCCTTGAGGCCTGCGAGCGCGACGATGTCGCCGGCAAAGGCTTCCTTGATGTCTTCGCGGTTGTTGGCATGCATCAACAACATCCGCCCGATGCGCTCCTTGCGGTCGCGGGTCGAATTGATGACGCCGGTACCCGACAAAAGCGTGCCGGAATAGATGCGGCAAAAGGTGATGGTGCCGACAAACGGGTCGTCCATGATCTTGAACGCAAGCAGCGCCAAGGGCTCCTTGTCGTTCGGCAGGCGAACGACTTCGTTGCCGTCCTCATCGAGGCCCTTGATGGCGGGCACGTCGACTGGCGAGGGCAGATAATCCACCACCGCGTCGAGCAGCGGCTGCACGCCCTTGTTCTTGAACGCCGAGCCGCACAGCACCGGAAAGAACGCGCCGGTCAGCACCGCTTTTCGGATCAGCCGCTTCAGCGTCGCCTCATCGGGCTCCTTGCCGTCGAGGTAAGCAGCGAGCGCGTCGTCGTCGAGCTCGACGGCTGCTTCCAGCATCTTCTCGCGGTATTCCTTGGCCTTGTCGACGAGGTCGGCGGGAATGTCGATATCTCTGAAATTGGCGCCCAGCGCCTCGTCTTCCCAGACCACGCCCTTCATGCGGACCAGATCGACCAGGCCCTTGAAATTGTTCTCGGCACCGATCGGCAGCTGGATCGCAATCGGCTTGGCGCCGAGACGATCGACGATATCGTCGAGGCATTTGAAGAAGTCGGCGCCGGTCTTGTCCATCTTGTTGGCGAACACGATGCGCGGCACGCGATATTTGTCGCCCTGGCGCCAGACGGTCTCGGTCTGCGGCTCGACGCCCTGGTTGGAATCGAGCACGCATACCGCGCCGTCAAGCACGCGAAGCGAACGCTCGACCTCGATGGTGAAGTCGACGTGGCCGGGAGTATCGATGATGTTCAGCCGCTTGCCGTTCCAGAATGCGGTGGTCGCAGCCGAAGTGATGGTGATGCCGCGCTCCTGCTCCTGCTCCATCCAGTCCATCGTCGCGGCACCTTCGTGCACTTCGCCGATCTTGTGGCTCTTGCCGGTGTAGTACAGGATGCGCTCGGTGGTCGTGGTCTTGCCGGCATCGATATGCGCCATGATACCGAAGTTGCGGTAGTCCTCGATGGCATGTTGGCGGGGCATGGGCTTTCCTTAATTTCCGTTCGTTCGCCGGTTCACCAGCGATAGTGCGAGAAGGCGCGGTTGGCTTCCGCCATCCGGTGCACGTCTTCACGCTTCTTGACGGCGTTCCCCCTGTTATTCGACGCGTCGAGCAGCTCGGCCGAGAGCCGCTCCGTCATCGTCTTTTCATTGCGCTCGCGCGCTGCCGTGATGATCCAGCGAATGCCGAGCGCCTGCCGGCGCACCGTGCGAACTTCGACCGGCACCTGATAGGTGGCGCCGCCGACGCGGCGGGAGCGCACCTCGATGGTCGGCATCACGTTCTCGAGCGCCTGCTCGAACACCGTCAGCGGGCTCTGCTTGGTCTTGGCCTCGATCATGCCGAGCGCGCCGTAGACGATGCCTTCGGCGACCGACTTCTTTCCGGCGTACATCACCGAGTTCATGAACTTCGTAATGACGATGTTCCCGAACTTCGGATCCGGGTTCACTTCACGCTTTTCAGCAGAATGGCGGCGAGACATCTTGGCGGTTCCCGATTATTTCGGACGCTTGGCGCCGTATTTCGAACGGCGCTGCTTACGGTTCTTGACGCCCTGGGTATCCAGGACGCCGCGGAGGATGTGGTAGCGCACGCCGGGCAAATCCTTGACGCGGCCGCCGCGGATCATGACCACCGAGTGCTCCTGCAGGTTATGGCCTTCACCCGGGATGTAGCCGATCACCTCGAAGCCGTTGGTCAGGCGCACCTTGGCGACCTTCCGGAGCGCCGAGTTCGGCTTCTTCGGGGTCGTCGTGTAGACGCGCGTGCACACGCCGCGCTTCTGCGGCGACTGTTGCAGCGCCGGCACCTTCTTGCGCGACTTCTGCACCGTGCGCGGCGTTGCGATCAGCTGGTTGATCGTCGGCATCTTGGCCTTCACCCTTTGGTTTCGCGCGGGACCAAACATCGGCTCCGCAAATTCTGTCCGGGGCTGCCCGCCCCTATGGGCCGCTTGACGCGAAAAGGTCCGCGCAAAGCGAAATCGCGCCAACCGCTCATTGCTGAGCGGGAAGCGCTTCGACGCCACAGAGGACCGCGACCCAAAACCGATCAGCGTTCGCCGTTCGGTCCGAAACCTCGGTCATGCATCCGAATTCAATCTCAAGAGGACGCGCTCAAGAGAACTAAAATCGTCCTGGCATTGCCTAGCTATGATCGACAGCGTTTGAGCGGCATTCGTCGAGGGTGGTGCCTGTCACGGTCTCAAAAAAAGCCCGCTTCAGGTGTTCCGTTCCGACGCTGGCGTTGCTCACCGCCTGTCGTTAAGTGGCCGCCTTTTATAAGCGCCGCATAACCAAGTCAAGGCGAAACGACGATCATAAGACATCTGAAGAAGAGCTTCTGCCGCTTGGGGAATCGGCCTCTTCGGATTGGCGCGCAAGGCCAACCCTAAATAGTGCGCCGACCGCGGTTCCGCCAGTGGGCCCAATTTCATCCGGGTATTAAGGGCTTAAATGGCCAGGCTAAGGCTTTATTTGCATTGCCCGCGCCATGATGAGGCTTCCGCAACGGGCCGGATGACCCATGAAATACACGGATATCGCGATCATCGGAGGCGGGCTTGCCGGCTCGACGGCGGCTGCGATGCTGGGACGCGCGGGAATCCCTGCGATCCTGATCGATCCGCACCCGATTTATCCACCTGATTTTCGCGTCGAGAAGCTGAGCGGCATCGAACAGATCGAGCGCTTTGGCCGCACTGGACTTGCGGACGCCGTGCTGCGGGCGGCGACCCACGATGGCGAGAACTGGATCGCCCGCTTCGGTTACCTGCTCGACAAGGCGCCGAGCCAGCAGTTCGGCATCATGTATGACCGGCTGATCAATACGATCCGGGACGAAATTCCCGAGGCGGTGGAGAAGATCTTTGCCAAGGCGGCGTCGATTTCGACCAGCGCAGACCGGCAGAGGATCACGCTTGCAAACGACGAGGAGGTCTCCGCCCGCCTTGTCGTGCTGGCCAACGGATTGAACACCGGCCTGCGCACGACGCTCGGCATTGAGCGCCGCATCATAAGCCGCTGTCACTCGATCTCGATCGGGTTCGACGTCGTCCCGGCCGGCCGCAAGTCCTTCGACTTCCCCGCGCTGGCTTATTTTTCGGAACGGCCGAGCGACCGCATCCCCTATCTGACGCTGTTTCCGGTCGGCGAGCGGATGCGGGCCAATCTGTTCACCTATCGCCAGATCGATGACCCCTGGCTGCGCGAGATGCGCTGCGCGCCGGTTGCGACGCTGAATGCCTCGCTGCCGCGGTTAAAGCGGATCACCGGCCCCTTCGATATTTCCGGCGAGATCAAAATTCGGCCCGCCGATCTCTCTGTCAACGCTGGCTATCGCCGCCCCGGCGTGGTGCTGGTCGGCGATGCCTTCGAGACCACCTGCCCTGTTACTGGGACCGGCACGGACAAGGTTTTTACCGACGTCGAACGGCTCTGCAACGTCCATATCCCCACCTGGCTCGCCTCCGACGGCATGGGCGAGGACAAGATTGCGGCCTATTACGACGATCCGGTCAAGCAGGCCTGCGACGCCTGGTCCGCCGCCAAGGCCAATCATTTCCGCTCGGTGTCGATCGAGCCCGGCATCACCTGGCGGATCCGACGCTGGGCGCGCTTCCTTAGCTGGCTTGGTCTCGGCCTGATGCGGCGGACCGGCAGCCATCTGGAAGCGATGTTCGGCGATCACTCCTCATCAACGTCGTCGTCATCATCGTCGCTGTCGTCATCGGCCTGATCGGGTTCGTCGTGCGATTTGTGGGTCTGATCGTCCCACAGCTTGCGATAGACACCGTTTGCCGCCAGCAATTTGGCGTGCGAGCCGCGCTCGATCACCTTGCCGCCGGACAGCACGATGATCTCGTCCATCTCGACCACCGACGCCAGGCGATGGGTCGACCAGATCATCGTGCGGCCCTTGGCGACCTTGAGCAGCGTGCGGTTGATCGCGGCTTCCGTGGTCTGATCGAGCGCCGAGGTCGCTTCATCCAGCAGCAGCACCGAAGGATTGCGGATGATTGCCCGCGCGATCGCGACGCGCTGGCGCTGGCCGCCCGACAGCGTGTCGCCGCGCTCGCCGACCGGGGTGTCGTATTTCTGCGGCAGGCTCATGATGTAGCGATGGATCTCGGCCTTGCGCGCGGCCTGCACGACCTCCTCGTCGCTCGCGCCTTCCTTGCCGAGACGGATGTTTTCCCGGATCGACATGTTGAACAGCATGTTCTCCTGGAACACCACCGCCATATGCCGGCGCAGCGATTCGAGCGTAACTCTCCTGATATCGACGCCGTCGATGGTGACGCGCCCTTCATCGGGCACGTAAAGGCGCAGGATCAGATTGAGCAGCGTGCTTTTGCCGGAGCCGCTGGGGCCGACGATGGCGATGCTCTTGCCGACATCGAGCTTGAGGCTGAGATTGTCGAGCACCGGCGTCTGGCTGCCCTCGTACTGGAAGCGTGACGCGGTCGAAGGTGATGTCATTGGTGATGCGCGGCAGATCGGGCGCGCCCGGACGGTCGGCGCCGCGGGTCGGCTCGTCCAGCATTTCCTGGATATGGCGCACCGCGGCCGCCGACTGGATCGACACCGGAATGAAATGCATGACGTGGGCGATGTTGTAGGACACCTCCCAGAACGCGCTTTCGAAGGTCACGAAGGTGCCGATGGTGATCTGGCCCTTGGTGGCGAGATAAGCGCCGAGCGCAAGCACCACGAGGTGCAGCAACAGGACCGAGATCGTCACGGTGCGCTCGACCATGGTCGACAGGAACGCCGCGGACGCGATCTTCCGGCGCGCCTCGTCGTTGCGCATCGTGAACCAGCCGAGCGTGCGGCGCTGCAGGCTGAACGCCTTGACCACCGCCTGCGCGGCGACGTTTTCCTGCACCATGCCGAGCAGCGCGGATTCGTTGAGCTTCTGTTCGTAATTGGCCTGCACCGCCTTGGGCGTCAGCATGCGCGGGCCGATCAGCGTGATCGGAAACACCAACAGCGCCACCGCGGCGAGCTGCCAGTTCAAAAACAGCATCAGGATGATGCCCGCGATCAATTCGAGGAACGGCAGCGCAGCGGTGTTGGCAAAGCTCTTGATCGAGCCTTCGAACGCGGACAGGTCGACGGAAAACCGCGACAATATCTCGCCGCGCTTGGTGCGCGCGAAATAGGCCGACGGCAGGTTCTGGACATGCTCGAACAGGCGCTTGCGCACGTCCGAAATCACCGACGCCGCCAGCCTGGCGTCCCATCGCTCGTACCAGACCGCGACGATCGAGGTGAAGATTCCAGCCACCGCCAGCACCGAGAGAATCTTGACCAGCGCCTCGAAATCCTCTTCGCCGAGCGCATCGTCGATCAGGAATTTCAGGCTGAGCGGCATGATGACGTTGAACAGCGTCTCGACCACGACGCCGAGGCCGACAAATGTCAGGTATCTTCTTGTAGTTCTTCAGAAGCGGCTTGACGAACGCATAGACCGTCGCGAGCGCGCCGGCGGCTTCCTTGGCGGTAAAGACGACGAGGTCCTCATCGTCCTCATCCTCCTCAAGCTCGTCATCCGCTTCGTCGTCATCCTCGTCATCCGGCGGAGGCGCGGCCGGCTTGTCGGCGACGACGCGACCGGCGACGTCAGTCTTCGCCGCGAGCTTCTCGTCGAGCTCCGCGCGAAGCGGATCATCGGCCGGCGCGGGCAGCTTGTTTTCTGACGAAGACGCTTTAGGAGCCATGAAACCAACCGAAGCTACACGGCCGGCATGACCGCAAAATCGAGGGAGATGGCATCAAACCACCGCGTCGATCCTATGCGATTGCCGCGCATTCAGCAAAATAATTGGGTTAACCAATAACGCGTTCAGTTGTCGTCGGCGACCTTGTCAAAGAACGAATAACGCAGGCTGTCAGAAGTCCGCATACCACTGGCCCGGGCCCTTGTTGGCGGCGAGCGTCGCTGCCCAAAGCGCGTCGGTGCAGTCGCGGCGGTGCATCGACAGGTCGAAGCCGTTGTTGAAGAACAGCTCCGACCATTCCCACCAGGTGCCGAGCTTCTTGACCCCGCGCAACAGGTCGTAACGGTCGATCAGCGCCGGCGCCATGTCCGACGTCACCGATCCGAACACCAGACCGGACTTGACCACGCGATTCAGCTCGCGAATGGCGCGGGTGACCTGCTTTTCCGCGACGTGGCACAGGCTGGTCTCGAACACGAAATCGAATTCACCGTCCTTGAACGGCATATCGACGATCGAGCCGAGCCCGTTGAACTTCCTTCAGCGCCTTCGGCGTCCGGGCGTGGATCGCGCGGTTGTTCTCGATGCCCCAGGCATCGATGCCGCGTTCGCGCAACGCGCCCACCAGTTCGCCGCTGGCGGAACCGGCGACCAGGAGCTTGTAGCCCTTGGCCCTGTCCCAGACGATCTTGATCGACATCGGTCAGATAGGCGGGATCGGTGAACTGGTTCCAGACCTCGCTGTAGGGACCGAGCCCGCGATAATTCTCGAAATAATCGCGATCGATCTTGTCGGACAGCGGCTCGCCGTCCTGCGCCTCGCGCGCGGCGCAGCCGCATCATCTCGGTGACGACGATGTCGGTGGCGGCGTCGGAGGAATCGAGCAGCCCGTTCAGGGTCGAATCGAACAGATAATCGCCGACCACGACCAGGCCGGGATGCTGCTTCGGATCCGGCCGGTGATTGGTCATGACGTCGCGCGCCGGCATGCCGCCGGGCAGCGCATTCACCGACGACAGCCAGCGATGGATCTTGCCCTCGACGAAATGCGCGCGCGCATCGCCGAGCGAGGCCGGCAGCGACTTCAGCGCGGCGTCGATCAGTTCCTGATCGCTGAGATTGGCGAAGGCCAGCGCGTCGGAGCCGGCGATCAGCCAGTTCAGCACGCCGTGCTTGCCGACGTCGTGGCGCGCGCCTTCGTTGTAGACGCAGCAGCCGCCGAACGCCTCCGACATGAACCAGGCGCCCGGAATCTTCTCGCCCCAGAACGGCGCGTCGAACAGGATCGAGACCCGCAGATAATGCGCGGGCCGATCGAAATAGGCGACGTGCTTGACCATCGACTTGCGCAGCTGCTCGCCGTCCCAGCGCATGGTCGCGAGCCAGGAGTGCGGCAGGCACATCAGCACGAGATCGAAATCCCGCGTCTCCGGTCCCTTGCCGTTCATCATGTTGAGCTGATAGCGGCCGGTCTCGGTCTTGCCGACCTTGAGAACCCGGTGATTGAGCTGGATGTCGGCGTCGACCTCGGACTGCAGGCACTCGATCAACTGCTCGTTGCCGTTCTGGATCGAATACAGGCCGATATAGCCGTCGACATCCATCACGAAATTCTTCAGCGCGTTGAGCCCGTTGGTGTTGTGGCTCTCGGTGGCGAGATCGGAGCGCGCCATCACCTTGAAGAAGCGCTTGGCGATCGCGATCGTCCACTTCCCTGTCGAGCAATTCCTCGCAGGTGATGTAGGCCCAGGGATGCTCGTTGTCGTGCGCGCCGACGCCTTCGTAATATTCGATCGGCGACACCATGTCGGCGCAGCGCTTGCGGAACGCTTCGATCGCATCCGCGGTCTTGGCGCCGTATTTGCGGCGCATGCCCGGCACGTCGTTCAGCAGTTCGCCGTCGAGCTGGACCTGCTCGGCATCCATCGGAATGGTCTGCAGGCCGAAATGCTGGATCAGCTCGCGCAGCGGATCGGGGCCGGTCATCGAGTAATCGTAGATCTCGGCGACGCCGGCCTCGTACATCGCGGGCGCCGAATCGAATTTGCGCGTGAGGATCTTGCCGCCGACCCGGTCGGACGCCTCAAAAATGGTGACGCGGCAAAGCTCGCCCAGCTTCTTCTTCAGATACCAGGCGCTCATCAGGCCGCCGGGGCCGCCGCCAACGATTGCAAGATCCAGCATGTGTTTTCCGTGTTTCCGCGAGGCCCGCCGGTTCCCGCGGGAACGCGCGTCTAAGTCATTTTAGAAGAAGCGCTTTTCACCCTGAAGGAAAGATGAACAAAGCGGTGTATCCAGACGCGCAGAATAGCCAAAAAATCAGCAAAAAGGCCGGCTTGCGCCGGCCTTTTCCGTAACATCCTAAATCCGCGCGGCTTTATTCCGCCGGCGGCAGCGCCAGCGGCTCGACTTCGGGCGCCGCGGGCACGATCGTGGCCTGCTTCTCGCGCTCGTCGAGAATCAGCTTGTCGCGCTTGACGGCGACTTCGCGGATCTTGGCCATCGAGGCGCCGGTGCCCGCCGGGATCAGCCGGCCGACGATGACGTTCTCCTTGAGGCCTTCCAGCGGATCGACCTTGCCGTTGACGGCGGCTTCGGTGAGCACGCGGGTGGTCTCCTGGAACGAGGCCGCCGAGAAGAACGAGCGGGTCTGCAGGCTCGCCTTGGTGATGCCGAGCAGCACCGGCGTTCCCGTGGCGATCTTCTTGCCCTCTTCCTTGGCCTTGGCGTTGAGCTGGTCGAACTCGATCTTGTCGACCTGCTCGCCCGAGATCATGTCGGTCTCGCCCTGGTCGGTGATCTCCACCTTCTGCAGCATCTGACGGACAATCACTTCGATGTGCTTGTCGTTGATCAGCACGCCCTGCAGCCGGTAGACCTCCTGGATTTCGTTGACCAGATAGGCAGCGAGTTCCTCGATGCCCTTGATCGCCAGGATGTCGTGCGGCGCCGGATTGCCTTCGACGATGAAATCGCCCTTTTCGACGATGTCGCCGTCCTGCAGATGGATGTGCTTGCCCTTCGGGATCAGGTACTCGCGGGTCTCCTCGGTCTTGTCCATCGGCTCGATCGAGATGCGGCGCTTGTTCTTGTAGTCGCGGCCGAACCGGATGGTGCCGGCGATTTCCGCGATGATCGCCGCGTCCTTTGGCTTGCGGGCCTCGAACAGTTCGGCCACCCGCGGCAGACCGCCGGTGATGTCGCGGGTCTTGGCGCTTTCGGTCGAGATACGCGCCAGGATGTCGCCGGGCTTGACCTTGGCGCCGACGTCGACCGACAGAATGGCGTCGACCGACAGCATGTAGCGGGCCTCGCCGCCGCGCGCGAGCTTGAGGATCTTGCCGTCCTTGCCCTTGATGACGATGGCCGGACGCAGATCCGCCCCGCCCCGCGACGTGCGCCAGTCGATGACGACGCGCTTGGCGATACCGGTGGATTCGTCGAGCGTTTCCGAGATCGACTGGCCCTCGACCAGATCCTCGAATCCGATCGTGCCCTCGACTTCGGTCAGAACCGGACGGGTGTACGGATCCCACTCCGCGATGCGCTGGCCGCGCTTGACCATGTCGCCTTCGTCGACGTGCATGCGCGCGCCGTACTGGATGCGGTGGGTCGCACGCTCGGTGCCGTCGGCATCGGTGATCGCAACCACCATGTTGCGGACCATCGCGATCAGATGACCTTCGCTGTTCTTGGCGATCGCCTTGTTCTTGATCGTCACCTTGCCGTCGAAATTCGACTCGATGAACGACTGCTCGTTGATCTGCGCCGCGCCGCCGATGTGGAAGGTACGCATCGTCAGCTGGGTGCCGGGCTCGCCGATCGACTGCGCGGCGATGACGCCGACCGCTTCGCCGTGATTGACCGGCGTGCCGCGGGCGAGATCGCGGCCGTAGCACTTGCCGCAGATGCCGTTGACGAGTTCGCAGGTCAGCGCCGAGCGGATCTTCACTTCCTGGATGCCGGCCTGCTGGATGGCGTCGACATGCGTCTCTTCCATCAGCGTGCCGCGCTTGACCACGACCTTGTTGGTCGCGGGATCGCGCAGATCCTCGCCCGCGGTGCGGCCGAGAATGCGCGACGCCAGCGACGCGACCACCGTGCCGGCATCGATGATGGCGCGCATCTTGATGCCGAGCTTGGTGCCGCAATCGTCCTGCGTGATGATGCAGTCCTGCGCCACGTCGACCAGACGGCGCGTCAGGTAACCGGAGTTCGCGGTCTTCAACGCGGTATCCGCGAGACCCTTGCGGGCGCCGTGGGTCGAGTTGAAGTATTCGAGCACCGACAGACCTTCCTTGAAGTTGGAAATGATCGGCGTCTCGATGATCTCGCCCGACGGCTTGGCCATCAGGCCGCGCATGCCGGCGAGCTGGCGCATCTGCGCCGGCGAACCGCGCGCGCCGGAATGCGCCATCATGTAGATCGAGTTGATCTCGGCCTCGGCGCCCTTGGCGTTCTTCTTGGTCGAGGAGATTTCCTTCATCATCTCCTTGGCGATTTCTTCGGTCGCCTTCGACCAGGCGTCGACCACCTTGTTGTACTTCTCGCCGTGGGTGATCAGACCGTCATTGTACTGCTGCTCGAAATCCTTGGCGAGCGTACGGGTGTTGTCGACGATCTTCCACTTGCCGTGCGGCACCACCATGTCGTCCTTGCCGAACGAGATGCCGGCCTTGAACGCATTGTAGAAGCCGAGCGCCATGATGCGGTCGCAGAAGATCACCGTCTCCTTCTGACCGCAGTGACGATAGACCTGGTCGATCACGCCGGAGATTTCCCGCTTGGTCATCAGCTTGTTGATGACGTCGAACGGAATCTTGGGCGATTTCGGCAGCACGTTGCCGAGCATGACGCGGCCGGCGGTGGTCTCGATCCAGCGCTTGACCGGCTTGCCGGTCTCGTCGATGCCCTCCCAGCGATACTTGATCTTGGTGTGGAGGTGGATGACCTTGGAGTGCAGGGCATGCTCGATCTCGGCCATGTCGCCGAAGATCTTGCCTTCGCCGGGCAGGCCCTCGCGCATGATCGACAGGTAATACAGGCCGAGCACGATGTCCTGCGACGGCACGATGATCGGCTGACCGTTGGCCGGATGCAGGATGTTGTTGGTCGACATCATCAGCACGCGCGCTTCCAGCTGCGCTTCCAGCGACAGCGGAACGTGCACGGCCATCTGGTCGCCGTCGAAGTCGGCGTTGAACGCCGCGCAGACCAGCGGATGCAGCTGGATCGCCTTGCCTTCGATCAGCACCGGCTCGAACGCCTGGATGCCGAGGCGATGCAGCGTCGGCGCGCGGTTCAACAGCACCGGATGCTCGCGGATCACCTCGTCGAGGATATCCCAGACCTCGGGACGCTCTTTTTCGACCAGCTTCTTGGCCTGCTTCACCGTGGTCGACAGACCCTTGGCGTCGAGCCGCGAATAGATGAACGGCTTGAACAGCTCGAGCGCCATCTTCTTCGGCAGGCCGCACTGATGCAGCCGCAGTTCGGGACCGACCACGATCACCGAACGGCCGGAATAGTCGACGCGCTTGCCGAGCAGGTTCTGGCGGAAGCGGCCCTGCTTGCCCTTCAGCATGTCGGCCAGCGACTTCAGCGGACGCTTGTTGGCGCCGGTGATGACGCGGCCGCGGCGGCCGTTGTCGAACAGCGCGTCGACCGCCTCCTGCAGCATGCGCTTTTCGTTGCGGATGATGATGTCGGGCGCGCGCAGCTCCATCAGCCGCTTCAGGCGGTTGTTGCGGTTGATGACGCGGCGGTAGAGATCGTTGAGATCCGAGGTCGCAAAGCGGCCGCCATCGAGCGGCACCAGCGGACGCAGGTCCGGCGGGATCACCGGCACCACGGTCAGGATCATCCACTCCGGCTTGTTGCCGGAATAGCGGAAGGCCTCGACGATCTTCAGGCGCTTGGCGAGCTTCTTGTGCTTGATGTCGGATTCGGTCTCCTGCATCTCGACGCGCAGCGACGCCTCGAGCTTTTCGAGCTCAAGTCCCTTCAGCAACTCGCGGATCGCCTCGGCGCCGATCATGGCGGTGAAGCTGTCCTGGCCGTATTCGTCCTGCGCCTTCAGATACTCGTCTTCCGACAGCAGCTGACGGTCCTTGAGCGCGGTGAGACCCGGCTCGAGCACGACGTAATATTCGAAATACAGGATCCGCTCGAGATCCTTCAGCGTCATGTCGAGCAGCAGGCCGATGCGCGACGGCAGCGACTTCAGGAACCAGATGTGGGCGACCGGCGCGGCCAGTTCGATATGGCCCATGCGCTCGCGCCGGACCCGCGACAGCGTCACTTCGACCGAGCACTTCTCGCAGATGATGCCCTTGTACTTCATGCGCTTGTACTTGCCGCACAGGCACTCGTAATCCTTGATCGGCCCGAAGATGCGGGCGCAGAACAGGCCGTCGCGCTCGGGCTTGAAGGTGCGGTAGTTGATGGTCTCCGGCTTCTTGATTTCGCCGTAGGACCACGACAGAATCTTCTCCGGGGACGCGATCGAAATCCGGATCTGGTCGAAGACCTGAGCCGGCGTCGTCGGGTTGAAAAGATTCATAATTTCTTGGTTCATCGTCTTCTCCTCGCGTGCCGATCGTCAGCCGGCAGCAAATTCGAAATTCATTTCGTCAGCGGCGCGCCCTGCCCGACGTCGGGCAAGCCGCGGATGCCCGGCCAACCGGCCGGGCATGACGATCTTGAACTACTCGGCCGCCTCCGAGGTCGTCGCCGGACCGACCTTGGAATTGTGCAGGTCGACGTTGAGGCCGAGCGAGCGCATTTCCTTGACCAGCACGTTGAACGATTCCGGGATACCCGCTTCGAACGTGTCGTCGCCGCGCACGATCGCCTCGTACACCTTGGTACGGCCGGCGACGTCGTCCGACTTCACGGTCAGCATTTCCTGCAGCGTGTACGCGGCGCCGTAGGCCTCGAGCGCCCACACTTCCATTTCGCCGAAACGCTGGCCGCCGAACTGCGCCTTGCCGCCCAGCGGCTGCTGGGTGACGAGCGAGTACGGTCCGATCGAACGCGCGTGGATCTTGTCGTCGACGAGGTGGTGCAGCTTGAGCATGTAGATGTAGCCAACCGTCACCTTGCGATCGAAGGCGTCGCCGGTGCGGCCGTCATAGACGGTCGACTGGCCCGACGCATCGAGACCGGCAAGCTTCAGCATCTCCTCGATGTCGGCTTCCTTGGCGCCGTCGAACACCGGCGTCGCGATCGGCACGCCGTGGCTCAGATTGCGGCCGAGCTCCATCAACTCGCTGTCGTTGAGCGATTTGATCGTCTCGTCGTCGCCGTAGATCTTCTTCAAGGTCTCCTTCAGCGGCCTGGTGTCCTGCTTGGCGTCGCAGATAGGCGTCGATGGTCTGGCCG
The DNA here is from genome assembly GCA_963713785.1 of uncultured Alphaproteobacteria bacterium. Taxonomy (GTDB): domain Bacteria; phylum Pseudomonadota; class Alphaproteobacteria; order Rhizobiales; family Xanthobacteraceae; genus Bradyrhizobium. Next base: position 135,505 of record CAVQNB010000004.1, on the reverse strand, counting down.
ATGCGCTTGCCGAGGCCGGCGCAGGCCCAGCCCAGATGGGTCTCGAGAATCTGACCGACGTTCATGCGCGAGCGGCACGCCGAGCGGATTGAGCACGATGTCGGCATGGGTGCCGTCCTCGAGGAACGGCATGTCCTCGACCGGAACGATCTTGGACACCACGCCCTTGTTGCCGTGACGGCCGGCCATCTTGTCGCCGGGCTGGATCTTGCGCTTCACCGCGACGAAGACCTTGACCATCTTCATCACGCCGGGCGGCAATTCGTCGCCACGCTGCAGTTTTTCGACCTTGTCGAGGAAGCGCTGTTCAAGGCCCTTCTTCGATTCGTCGTACTGTTTCCGCATCGCCTCGATTTCGGCCATCAGCTTGTCGTTGGGGGATGCAAACATCCACCACTGCGAGCGCGGATGCTCATCGAGCACCGCGCGCGTGATCTTGGTGTCCTTCTTGAAGCCCTTCGGACCGGCGATGCCCTGGCGGTTTTCCAGGAGCTCGGCGAGACGGCTATAGACGTTGCGATCCAGAATCGCCTGCTCGTCGTCGCGGTCCTTCGCGAGACGCTCGATCTCTTCCCGCTCGATCGCCAGCGCACGCTCGTCCTTGTCGACGCCGTGGCGGTTGAACACCCGCACTTCGACGATCGTGCCCTGCACGCCCGGAGGCACGCGCAGCGAGGTGTCGCGGACGTCGGAGGCCTTTTCGCCGAAGATGGCGCGCAGAAGCTTTTCTTCCGGCGTCATCGGGCTTTCGCCCTTCGGCGTGATCTTGCCGACCAGGATGTCGCCGGCGCGCACTTCCGCGCCGATATAGACGATGCCGGCTTCGTCGAGGTTCTTCAGCGCTTCTTCCGAAACGTTCGGAATGTCGCGGGTGATTTCCTCGGGGCCGAGCTTGGTGTCGCGGGCCATCACCTCGAACTCCTCGATGTGGATCGAGGTGAAGACGTCGTCCTTCACGATCCGCTCGGAAAGCAGGATCGAGTCTTCGAAGTTGTAGCCGTTCCACGGCATGAACGCGACCAGCACGTTGCGGCCGAGCGCGAGCTCGCCGAGATCGGTCGAGGGACCGTCGGCGATGATGTCGCCCTTCTTGACGATATCGCCGACCTTCACCAGCGGACGCTGGTTGATGCAGGTCGACTGGTTGGAGCGCTGGTACTTCATCAGCCGGTAGATATCGACGCCCGACTTGGTGGGATCGAGATCTTCGGTGGCGCGGATCACGACGCGGGTAGCGTCGATCTGGTCGATCACGCCGGAACGACGTGCCGCGATCGCAGCTCCCGAGTCGCGCGCGACCACGCCCTCCATGCCGGTGCCGACGAACGGCGCCTCGGCGCGAACCAGCGGCACCGCCTGGCGCTGCATGTTCGAGCCCATCAGCGCGCGGTTGGCGTCGTCGTTCTCGAGGAACGGGATCAGCGCTGCGGCGACCGAAACGAGCTGCTTCGGCGACACGTCCATATAGTCGACCTTGTCCGGCGTGATCGGCAGCACTTCGCCGGCGTGACGGCAGACGATCAAGATCTTCGGTGAAGCGGCCGCGGTTGTCGAGCGGCACGTTGGCCTGCGCCACGCGGTAGCGGCCCTCCTCCATCGCCGAAAGATAAACCACCTCGTCGGTGACGCGGCCATCCTTCACTTTGCGATAGGGCGTTTCGACGAAACCGTATTTGTTGACGCGCGCGAATGTCGCGAGCGAGTTGATCAGGCCGATATTCGGACCTTCCGGCGTCTCGATCGGGCAGATGCGGCCGTAATGGGTCGGGTGCACGTCGCGCACCTCGAAGCCGGCGCGCTCGCGGGTCAGGCCGCCCGGTCCAAGCGCCGACAGCCGGCGCTTGTGGGTGATCTCGGACAGCGGGTTGGTCTGGTCCATGAACTGCGAGAGCTGCGAGGAGCCGAAGAACTCGCGCACCGCAGCAGCCGCCGGCTTGGCGTTGATCAGGTCCTGCGGCATCACGGTGTCGATATCGACGCTCGACATCCGCTCCTTGATCGCGCGCTCCATTCGCAACAGCCCGATGCGATACTGGTTTTCCATCAATTCGCCGACCGAGCGCACCCGGCGGTTGCCGAGGTGGTCGATGTCGTCGATCTCGCCCTTGCCGTCGCGCAAATCGACCAGCGTCTTGATGACAGCCAGGATATCTTCCTTGCGCAGCGTGCGATGAGTGTCGGGCGCGTCGAGCTCAAGCCGCATGTTCATCTTGACGCGGCCGACCGCGGACAGGTCGTAGCGCTCAGAGTCGAAGAACAGCGACTGGAACATGGTCTGCGCGGAATCGATGGTCGGCGGCTCGCCCGGACGCATCACGCGATAGATGTCGAACAGCGCGTCCTCGCGCGTCATGTTCTTGTCGGCGTGCAGTGTGTTGCGGATGTAGGCGCCGACATTGACGTGGTCGATGTCGAGCAGCGGCAGCTCCTTGTAGCCCTGTTCGTTCAGGGCCTTCAGCAGCTTGTCGGTGATTTCCTCGCCGGCTTCGGCATAGATCTCACCGGTCTTGGAATTGACGAGGTCTTCGGCGAGGTAATTGCCGACCAGCTCCTCGTCCGACAAGCGCAGCGCCTTCAGCCCCTTTTCCTGGAGCTGGCGCGCGGACCGGACGGTGAGCTTCTTGCCGGCCTCGAGCACGACCTTGCCCGAATCCGCATCGATCAGGTCATTGATCGTTGAGTAGCCGCGGAAACGGTTGGCGTCGAACGGCACGCGCCAGCCTTCCTTGGCGCGCTTGTAGATGATCTTCTTGTAGAAGGTCGAAAGGATCTGCTCGCCGTCGAGCCCGAGCGCGAACATCAGCGAGGTCACGGGAATCTTGCGGCGGCGGTCGATGCGCGCGAACACGATGTCCTTGGCGTCGAACTCGATGTCGAGCCAGGAACCGCGATAGGGAATGACGCGCGCAGCAAACAGCAGCTTGCCCGAGGAGTGGGTCTTGCCCTTATCGTGGTCGAAGAACACGCCGGGCGAACGGTGCATCTGCGAGACGATGACGCGCTCGGTGCCGTTGACCACGAAGGTGCCGTTCATCGTCATGAGCGGGATATCGCCCATGTAGACGTCCTGCTCCTTGATGTCCTTGACCGACTTGGCGCCGGTCTCTTCGTCTATATCGAACACGATGAGGCGCAGCGTCACCTTCAGCGGCGCGGCATAGGTCATGCCGCGCTGGCGACACTCGTCGACGTCGTATTTCGGCGGCTCGAACTCGTAGCGGACGAATTCCAGCATCGAAGTGCCGGAGAAATCCGAGATCGGGAACACCGAGCGGAAGACCGCCTGCAAACCCTCGTCGAGCCGGCCGCCCGGGGGCTCGTCGACCATCAGGAACTGGTCATAGGACGCCTTCTGAACCTCGATGAGGTTCGGCATTTCGGCGACTTCCTTGATATGTCCGAAGAACTTGCGAACGCGTTTGCGACCGGTGAATGTCTGCTGCGCCATCGTGGCCTCTCGTTATCGTCGCCCTTAATGGGCGAACCCTCCGAGGCGCGACTTCCGCCGCCCCCGGGTTGAATTTCGATCCATTTTGAGCGCCCCAAGCCCGATTTCAGGGGTTTAAGTCCTGAATCTGTTCTTCAGACCTTCAAAACGCAAAACGACGCGCGGGGCGCTCGAGTCGCACCCGCCCGTCACAACCATCATCTTCACGGACTGCAAAAGCCCGAAATTGCCTATCTCCCAACGGCTCGCGGAGAAACAACCGCCGCTCCCGCCTCAAGCCGTGCTTTCGTGCTGCCGTCCCGATATGGGATGGCAATCGTGGAGATTCGAGGGGCAAGCCCACGAATCCCCACACATTTTTGTGTTCGACGCGTCCTAGGACAGCCCCGTCGCACGCCCCTTGCATGAACCCCGGACCCACGCGGCCCGAGAGCTTTCGCAATTACTTCAACTCGACCTTAGCGCCAGCCTTCTCGAGCTGGGCCTTGACCTTCTCGGCTTCGTCCTTGTTGACGCCTTCCTTGACAGGCTTCGGCGCGCCCTCGACGAGATCCTTGGCTTCCTTGAGGCCCAGGCCGGTGATGGCGCGGACTTCCTTGATGACCTCGATCTTCTTGTCGCCCGCGGCGGCAAGAACGACCGTGAACTCGGTCTTTTCTTCAACGGGAGCAGCGGCAGCACCGCCACCGGCCGGACCGGCCACAGCAACGGCGGCAGCGGCGGACACGCCCCACTTTTCTTCGAGCAGCTTTGCGAGCTCGGCAGCTTCGAGCACGGTCAGGCTCGAAAGGTCGTCGACGATTTTCTGTAAGTCAGCCATTGATCTGTTTCCTTAAACGTATTGGTTCGAACCAGGTTTGGGTTTTGCGAAGGGTCAGGCCGCTTCGCTCTTTGAGGCATGAGCCTGAATGACGCGCGCGAGCTTGGCCGCGGGCGCGTTGGCGAGCTGAGCGAGCTTGGTCGCCGGCGCCACTAAGAGGCCGACAATCTTGCCACGCAGTTCGTCGAGCGACGGCAAGGAGGCCAAGGCCTTCACGCTGTCGACACTCAGGACGGTTTTACCCATCGAGCCGCCGAGGATGACGAACTGCTCGTTCGTCTTGGCGAATTCGATGGCAACCTTTGGCGCCGCGACCGGATCGTTGGAAGTTGCGATCACGGTCGGCCCCCTCAGGAGGGAACCGATGGCAGCGACGTCAGTGCCTTCAAGAGCAATTTTGGCGAGACGGTTCTTCGAGACCTTCACCGACGCACCCGCCTGCTTCATCTGCATGCGCAGCTTCTGCATCTGGGCGACGGTAAGGCCGGAATAATGAGCAACGATCGCGACGCTCGTGGTCTTGAAGACCGCGTTGAGCTGTTCGACCGCCTCTTTTTTTGCCGCTCGTTCCACAGCAAGCTCTCTCCGGTTGGCGGTCTTTACGCGAAGCGCTGGACCGCCGGGTTGCACCGATCGTCCAGCCCTAAACCTGACCTCTAGACACCAGTCTCAAGGACACGCCGGGCGAGACGACATTTCAGAAGCCTGCCCTCCCGCTTCCCTTTTGGGGCCACGGGGTGTCGAGGTTCGAACCAAATCGGCCCCGCGCCGCCCGAAGGCACGCGGAGCGAAATCCGGTCTTCACCCGTCTATGCAGGCCATGCGATTAAGCCGTTGAAAAAACCGGAAGGTTTCGTCGCGGGCGCCTGCAGTCTCGGACAGGACGAGATCATCCGGCACGCCGGAAGACCTCTCGCGCGCATTCCACCAAAGCGAAGCGGTTCTCTCTTCCTTTTGAAGCAATCCAAGCGGATGTCCTCAAAAGGAATGATCTCCTATCGTATCGGGTTTTCGGAATGCGAGCACAAACGCGCCAGCAACTGCCAGCGCGTCCGGAAGCCGGGTGTTTATAGGCTCCGGCCCGGATTGCCAAGAGCTAATTTCCGTTACCCTCAACTTTACCAAGATACCTCAAGATTTCTCAACCCGGCCTGTCACACCGAACCCCCACAGCTCGTCTTGGGCGCAGGAGGTTCCAATGCGTCGATTGATTGCAGCAGTTCTTGCAACATTATGCGTCCTCAACGGATCCATGATGCTGTGCGCCAGCCCAATCTGGTATGCACGCGTGCCGGGAGCATCCGAGACCGGCCCCTACAATGCGCACTTTGTCGAGGACATTGGCGCGGCATTCTTCATTTCCGGACTTGCGCTAGCCGCGCGGGCGTGGCGGCCGGTGTACTGGCCGGCGCGGTCGCTGGCGCAAGTTTCCTGGCCATCCACGGCCTGATCCATCTCGTTGAGATCGTAAGCGGGCACGATCATCACACTGGATTCGATCTCATCGCCGTCGTGCTCCCGTCGGCGCTTGCCCTCTATTCCGCCTTCCCCACCCAAGGAGAACCTCATGTTCGCGCCCAATGGGCCAGAAGGGCGTGATCGATCTGACGATGGCGCTTCAAATGGGCCGGATGTTTCCAATGGTGAAGGCGGGGCCTGGTTACGCCAAGGAATGCCGGCGGGTAATCGTGGACGAACACAATGTCGATGTCGTCAAACAGGCCGCGTGACAGCGATCCGCTGGCGCCCCATCGTGGGCGGTTGCTCGGGCTTGCCTATCGCATGCTCGGCAGCCGCAGCGACGCGGAGGATATCGTACAAGATGCCTATCTCCGCTTCGCCGGCGCGCAGGACGTCCATAATCCGGAAGCCTTCCTCGTTACCGTCGTCACCCGGCTTTGTCTCGACCGGCTCAAAAGCGCAAGGGCGCAGCGCGAAATCTACGTCGGCCCCTGGCTGCCCGAGCCTGTGTTCGATGCGGAAGGTCTTTCGCCCGATGCAGCAACTGAATTGGCCGATGACCTCTCATTCGCGCTGCTACTCGCGCTCGACCGGTTGTCGCCGTTGGAGCGCGCCGCGTTTCTGCTGCACGACGTCTTTGACCTGCAGTTCTCGGAAGTGGCGCGGATGATCGACCGCACCGAGGCGGCCTGCCGGCAACTGGCGACCCGGGCGCGTCGTGCCGTCCGAGACGCACGACCCGCGCCATCGGCAACGCCGGACAGTCACGCACGTCTCCTGAGCGCTTTCAGCGAAGCCGTTGCGGGCGGTGATGTATCGCGTCTGGCCGGATTGCTGCGCGAAGATGCGATCGCAATGACCGATGGGGGCGGCCGCAAGACGGCGGCTCTCAATCCGATCAAGGGCGCCGACAAGATCGCGCGCTTCTTCATCTCTCTGGCGGCTAAAAGCGCCGATCACGACATTCGCATCGAGCCGACGATGATCAACGGCACCGTGGGCGCCCTTCTCTATGTGGACGGCGAAATCGATCACAGCCTGAGCATGGCGATCAACGGCGAGCGGATCGCCGCGATCTATATCGTGCGCAATCCCGACAAGCTGCGTCTCGTGCCCGCGGTCACCCGCCAATAGGGTTTCGCCTCAACGTTCTTCAAACCACGGGATGAGCGGGCGGTTTCCCTTCGAAGAACGCCGTGAGGTTGGCGATCACGCAGTCCTGCATGGCGGTGTGCGATTCCAGCGTATGGCCGCCGATATGCGGGCTCAGCACCACATTGGGGAACGCGGTCAGTGCGTCCGGGGCGTGCGGCTCTTTGGAGTAGACATCGAGGCCGGCGGCGGCGATGGTCTTATCGGTGAGCGCCTTGACCAGCGCCTCCTGGTCGATGACCGAGCCGCGCGCGATGTTAACGACGCAGCCGTCCTCGCCGAGCCGCTTGAGGATATCGGCGTTGACGACGTGGTGGGTATCGGCGCCGGCGCGAACCGCGATCATCAACACGCTGCACCAATCGGCGAGCGCCTCGAGGCTCGGAAAATAGCGGTACGGCACGTCGCGATGGCTGCGGCTGAAATAGCCGACCTCCGTCTCGAACGCCGCCACGCGGGCGGCGATCTTGCGGCCGATCTCGCCCATGCCGTAGACACCGATCTTGCGGCCCGGCATGCCCGCTTGCGGCCGCATCATCGGCGAAGGCTTGGCGGCGGCCCAGTCCCCGCTCCGCACATAATTGTCGGCGACCAGCAGGCGCCGCGTCGCCGCCAGCATCAAGGTGACGGCGATATCGGCGACGGAGGCTGCGTTCGCGCCGGGACTGTGGCCGACCGTGATCTGGCGACTTTTCGCCGCCCTGAGATCGACGCCGTCGTAACCGGTGCCGTAACAGACGATGGCCCCCAATTTCGGCATCATGTCCATCATCTCGCCGCCAAGCGGCGTGCCGCCCGCCGTGATCATGGCACGGACGCTCGAGAGCTGGTCGGCCGGAAACATCTGGTTCGGCGGCTTGCCGGCGGCATCCAGCAGCTCAAAACGTTCGCCGATGCGCAGCATCAGCGCCTTGGGGAAGCGCGAATAGATCAGGACTTTCTCGGGCATTGGCATTCCTAGCGAGGCTGTGCTGGCGAGACGTCCTGACCTTGGAAACGGCGCAATCGCCGCGCGAGCATTTGTGACTTTACTTCAATGTCGGCGGCCCGTGTATCATAGCTCGGCACGTGCTCATGCGCTTTTCGGAGCTCAGCCATGCCTTCGTTCGGAAACATGCCTTCGTTCGGAAACATGCCTTCGTTCGGAAGAACGCTCTTCAGCCGCCGCGCCGCGCTCACGACGCTCGCCTCGGCGCCAGCGATGATCTCATCGGCGCGCCCAGTGCTGGCGGAAACGCCGGCGGCCCCGGCCGTTACGCTTGCTCCTGCCTGCATCCTGACGCCCGCAGCGATCCCGGGTCCCTACTATTTCGATCCGAAATTAGAGCGCAGTGACATCACCGAAGGCCATCCCGGCGCGCCCCTGCGGCTGCGTTTCATCGTGATGAATGCGGCTGATTGCACGCCGGTCTCCGGCGCGCGGATCGATGTCTGGCACGCGCGGGCGGACGGCTACTATTCCGGCTATCCCGGTCAGGGCGACCGGCACAACGTCGATACATCGGGCGGCACGTTCATGCGCGGGACTGTGATCGCGGACGCGCGCGGCGAAGCGATGTTCCGCACCCTCTACCCCGGCTGGTATGAGGGCCGCACCGTGCATGTCCATTTCAAGATCTTCATCGACGACAAGAACATGCTCACCGGCCAGATGTATTTCCCTGACGCGCTCAGCCAATATATTTTTGCCAATGTCGGCGCGTACCGGCGCAAGGCCGTCCGCAACGTCTTCAACACCAGTGACGAATTCGCGCTGCAAGATACGAGCCGCGGCGGCTACTGCGACATCAAGGAAGAGGCCGATCACTATCGTGCGACGCTGGTCGTCGGCGTCAGCCGCACCATGGTCACTGCGCTCAACGCAACGGCGAAGCCGAAGATCCAACCCCGCGCGATCGTGCCCGGCGTCGCCACCGAGAAACAGAACAACAGCTAATTTGCGAAAAAGGGCGGAATCGGTTGCCCAATTCCGCCCTGCTTTCATGCGCTTTGCGCAAACCCTTTAGCCAAGCAAGGTGCTGGTATCGACCTTCACGCCCGGTCCCATGGTCGAGGAGACCGCGACGCGCTGGATGTAGGTGCCCTTCGCACCCGCGGGCTTTGCCTTGGCGACCGCGTCCGCCAGCGCCTTGACGTTGGCGACCAGCTTGTCCTCGGAGAACGAGGCCTTGCCGATACCGGCCTGCACGATTCCCGCTTTCTCGACGCGGAACTCGACCGAGCCGCCCTTGGCGCCCTTCACCGCGTTGGCGACGTCCATGGTCACGGTGCCGATCTTCGGGTTCGGCATCATGCCGCGCGGGCCGAGCACCTTACCGAGGCGTCCGACCAGCGGCATCATGTCAGGGGTGGCGATACAGCGATCGAAATCGATCGCACCGCCCTGCACCTTCTCGACCAGGTCCTCGGCGCCGACGACGTCAGCGCCCGCGGCCTTGGCCTCTTCCGCTTTCGCACCGCGCGCGAACACGCCGACGCGCAGGGTGCGGCCGGTGCCGTTCGGCAAGTTGACGACGCCACGCACCATCTGGTCGGCGTGACGCGGATCGACGCCGAGATTGATCGCGATCTCGATGGTCTCGTCGAACTTCGACTTGGCGCGCTCCTTGACCATCTTGATGGCCTCGGGGAGCGGATAGAGCTTTTCACGATCAACGCCTTCGCGGGCCTTCTTCAAACGTTTTCCAATGGCCATGTCCGTTACCCCGCAACTTCCAGACCCATCGAGCGGGCGGAGCCCTCGACCATCTTCATGGCCAATTCGATGGTGTCGCAATTGAGATCCTTCATCTTCTTCTCGGCGATCTCGCGCACCTGCGCGCGTGTCACCTTGCCGGCCTTGTCGCGGCCCGGCGCTTTCGAGCCGGACTGAATTTTTGCCGCCTGCTTCAAGAAGTAGGACATCGGCGGTGTCCTCATTTCGAAGGTGAAGGAACGGTCCGCATAGATGGTGATGATCACCGGGATCGGGGTGTTCTTTTCTTCCTTCTGCGTCTGCGCGTTGAACGCCTTGCAGAATTCCATGATGTTGAGACCGCGCTGACCAAGCGCGGGGCCGATCGGGGGCGAAGGATTCGCAGCACCCGCCGGCACCTGCAATTTCAGGTATCCGGTCACTTTTTTTGCCATCTATCACTCCTCATGTTGCTCCGAAGGATTCCGGAAGCTTCACAGGACCGTGGTGCGGTTCAACGGATGACTGGCGATCATCCATCTCCTCCCACGGCTCTTCACTTCACCTCGCCCCGCAGTTCGCGGGATAGAGCGTCAACGATCAGACCTTCTCGACCTGAGCGAATTCCAGTTCGACCGGGGTGGCGCGGCCGAAAATCGACACGGCGACCTTCACGCGGGAACGCGCCTCGTCGATTTCCTCAACCACGCCCGAGAACGAGGCGAACGGCCCATCGGCCACCCGCACATTCTCGCCGATCTCGAACGTCACCGACGCCTTCGGCCGTTCCACGCCCTCCTGCACCTGGTGCAGGATGCGCATGGCCTCGGCTTCGGAGATCGGCATCGGCTTGTTTTCCGCGCCGAGGAAGCCCGTGACCTTGGGCGTATTCTTGATCAGGTGAAACGCCTCGTCGGTCAGCTTCATCTTGACCAGCACGTAGCCCGGGAAAAACTTGCGTTCGGCATCGATCTTGCGGCCGCGGCGCACTTCGGTGACCTTTTCGGTCGGCACCAGGACCTGCTCGAACAGCTCGTCAAGGCCGCGCTGCTTGGACTGCTCGCGGATCGATTCCGCAACTTTCTTTTCAAAATTCGAATAGGCGTGAACGATATACCAGCGCTTATCCATCGTCTGAGTTCCGGCGCTTGTCATCAGTGGATGCCCAGTAACAAGGTGACGATATAGCGGATGATCTGATCCGCGGCGAAGAAGAAGATCGAAGCCAGCGCAACCATCACGAACACCATGATCGTGGTGATCGTCGTCTCGCGGCGGGTCGGCCAGGTGACCTTGGCGGTTTCTGAGCGCACTTCCTGCAGGAATTTGAACGGGCTGAAAGCCATCGTTTGTGGTCCAAGTCCGTCGTGAGACGAATGAGTGGTTTTCGGGAATCCGAACAGCCGTCTTTAGGCCCAGCCCTCTTTTGAAGGATGAGCCGGCAAGCGGGCTCGTTTGTTCGGGGAATTTAAAGCCGCGCCGGATATCCGCTTTTAGCGGGCCGGCAGCAGGTAGCGGCTATCTACTGCCGGAACGGCAAAAGGTCAAGATATGCGGGAATCGGACGCGGTTAGCCGCCGTTTGTCGCCGTGCCCGACTTCCAAGCCCCGGCCTGGCAAAGCCGCCACGGCCATTGTCGGCCGACAACCCTTCGGTCCGGTATCGCCCTGTTTCTCCTGCATGTGGTTGCAGGCGTTAGGATATCGTTAACCGTACGCGAGCAAGACTTCGCCCCGCCGGGCTGGGCGCATCATGAAAGGAGAATCCCATGCCAAATCTGGAAGAGGCCATACGCGAACGTGCCTACCACCTCTGGATCGCCGATGGTCAACCCGAGGGCCAGGCCGACGTGTACTGGTTGAATGCCCAACGCGAAATTTTGATAATGTCACTTGGAAGCGATGCTGCGGCTTCAGCTCTCCCCGATGCGGTGTCGGTTACCACGAAGCCCGCGAAGAAGGCGAAGCCCGCCCGGTCGGTAAAAAGCAGGACCCAGACTGCATAGTTCCATCGAGCCTCGTCACACCCGACCCTGACGACGACGACGCCACTAGCGGGGGAGTACGACTTCCCCGTTGCCATCGGCTTGACCACCTCGCGGCGCGCCAATCACTGTCGAAGATCGCCAACTGATTGATTTAGCTGGCAGGAGTGGCAGGGCTCGAACCTGCGACCCCCGGTTTTGGAGACCGGTGCTCTACCAATTGAGCTACACTCCTACAGGGGACCAAAGCGCTGCGGCTAGTCCGCGCCGTTTCAAGCATAGGCAATAGTCCGTTTGCAAGGGCGGTCAATCCCAATCGCTCTGTTCAATCGACGCCTTCTGCGCCAGACTTCCCTGTCACGCCAAAAACAACAGCCGACGGGAGAGACCATGAACGCGCAAACTGCCGCCAAGCACGCCACCACCCCCCAAACACCCCCGCTCCCCCAGGCAAAACCGGAAGCGCTCGGGCTGTCGCCGACCCGGCTGCAGCGGATGTCGGACGCGTTCAAGCGCGAGATCGACAAGGGAACCATCCCCGGCGCGACCGTGATGGTGGCGCGGAAGGGCCAGATCGGCTGGTTCGATGCGCTGGGCCGGCAAAGTCCGGCGGCCTCGACGCCGATGGCGCACAATTCGATCTTCCGCATCTTCTCGATGACTAAACCGATCGCCTCGGTCGGCATCATGATGCTCATGGAGGAAGGTCACTTCCTGCTCAGCGACGCGATAGCGAAATTCATTCCCGAGTTTGCCGACCAAAAGGTCGGCGTCGAGAGCAACGGCAAGCTCGAACTGGTGCCGTTGAAGCGTCCGATGACGGTGCAGGATTTGCTGCGCCACACCTCGGGCATCACGTACGATCACACCGGCAACGGCCTGGTGCAGCAGCTTTATCGGCAATCGCCGCTGCGCAGCCGCAAGATCACCAATGCCGAGCACGCCGCGATGGTGGCGAGCCTGCCTCTGAAGTGCCAGCCGGGCGCGGAATGGAACTATAGCCGCTCCACCGACATCCTCGGCCGCATCATCGAAGTCGTTTCCGGCAAATCGTTGAGCGCGTTCCTGACCGAGCGGATTCTGGCGCCGCTGCAGATGACCGAGACCGCGTTCCACACCGGCGAGGAGAATGCTACCCGGCTTGCGGAGCCGTTCCCGGCCGATCCCTGGAACGGCGAAAAAGTCCAGCTCTTCAACCCGCTGGAAAAGCCGGTGATGGAATCCGGCGGCGGCGGACTGGTCTCGACCACCATGGACTATGCCCGCTTCTGCCAGATGCTGCTCAATGGCGGGGTGCTCGACGGCACTAGGATTATCGGCCGCAAGACGCTGCAGCTGATGGCGTCCGACCACCTCGCCCCGCAGGTCAAAATCGAGGGTGATCTGATGCCGCCCGGCCACGGCTTTGGCCTTGGCGTTGCGGTGCGCACCCAAGCCGGCATCGCGCCGTTCGCAGGCTCGGTCGGCCAGTTCTTCTGGAGCGGCATGGGCGGAACGTTCTTCTGGATCGATCCGGTCGAGGAGTTGTTCGCCGTGTTCATGTCGCAGGGTCCCGGCCAGCGCCAATATACCCGCACGCTGGTGCGTAACCTGGTCTACGCGGCGCTGGAGTGACCCGAAGGGCTAGCTGATCGTCGCGCCGCCGTCGATCACCAGGGTCTGGCCGGTCATGAAGTTGCCGGCCGCCGATCCCAGGAACACGGCCGCGCCCGCGATCTCGTCGGGAATGCCGATCCGGAGCAGCGGCGAGCGCGCGGTCGAGGCTTTGAGGTTTTCCGGATTGTCCCACAAAGCTTTGGCAAAGTCGGTCTTGATCAAGCCCGGCGCGATGCAGTTCACGCGCACATTGTGCTTGCCGTATTCGCAGGCGAGATTGCGCGCCAGCTGCATGTCGGCCGCCTTCGAGATCGCGTAAGCGCCGAGGATGGTCGAACCCTTCAAGCCGCCGATCGAGGAGACGATGATCACCGAGCCGTCCTTGCGCTCGATCATCTGCGGCACCACCATGCTGGTGAGCCAGTTGTTGGCAACGATGTTGTTGTCGAGGATTTTTCGGAACTGATCGTCGGAAATGCCGGCGAGCGGGCCGTAGTACGGATTGGAGGCGGCGTTGCAGACCAGAACGTCGATCTTGCCGAAGGCGCGGTTGCTTTCGTCGACCAGGTGCTGCAGGTTTTCCTTGGAGGAAATATTGGCCGCGACCGAGGCCGCGGTCCCTTTGCCGTACTTGTCGTTGATCTCCTTGGTCACCTGGTCGCAGACATCCTGCTTGCGCGAGGAGATCACAACCTTGGCGCCGTGCTCGGCCATCCGCTCGGCGATGGCCCGGCCGATGCCGCGCGTGGAGCCGGTGATGACGGCGACTTTTCCCTTCATATCGAACAAGGTCATGTTTCTCTCCCGGATTGACGTTTTGATCCTGGTCTTGAGCTAACCAGCGTTCACCGCATTCGGCAACCGCACATCAGGCGAGCTTGGTTTCCGGCACGACTTCCGGCCCGGCCGGCTGATGCATCGCGGCGTGCTTTTGATCCGCGATCCAGGGCTGCTGGTTGACCATCGGCAGCCGCCAGATGCTGCGATCGGTACTGGCAAAATGATCGAGCCTTGTCACCGAACAATTGTCGACGTCAAAGGCAAGCCCCTTTTCCGGCTGCCCGCCGAGCGCGAGACCAATCGCCGCCTTGATCGTTCCGCCATGGCCAACCGCGATCACGTCCTGACCCGCCTGCTCGCCGTTGATCCGTTCGATCGCGCCGCGCACGCGGTTATAGAGGTCCATAAAGCTTTCGCCGCCCGGTGGAGGTTCGCCGATATCGGCAAACCAGTGGCTGCCGACCGGACGGCTGGCGATGAACGCCGCGCGATTCATGCCTTGCCACTCTCCGAGATTCTGTTCGGCGAAGGCTGCTTCCTTGAGCATGTTCGCAGGCCTCGGAAAACCCGCGGCCCAGATCGCTTCCGCCGTCTGATGGGTCCGCATCAGATTGCTCGCATACCAGACCGCATGACGCGGCAGGATCTTTGCGACCGCCTCGAACACTTCGCGATCCGAAGTGTCGCAGGCGATGTCCTTCTGGCCGTAGATGTTGCCGCCGTCGTCGCGCACCGGCGCGTGACGCACCCACCACCATCGCGTCACCGCGACGGCTGATTTGTCTGGATCGGACATCGCCAAACACCCTTCCCTTCTTTCGGATGTGGCTGTACGTCAGAGCACAGATCACCTCAAGTGACTTGAACGTTTGAAATCTTGTTTGAATTCCGCGTAGCGGGACGCGAGCCAAAAGGGAGAAACGCATGGGCCGCCTCGAAGGCAAATCCGTCATCATCACCGGCGCCGGCAGCGGCATCGGGCGCGCGGCCTCGCTGTTGTTCACCAAGGAGGGAGCAAAGCTGATCGCGGTCGACCGCACCGACGGCGTCAAGGAAACCGTGGCGCAAATCCAAAAGGCCGGCGGAGTTGCGGAAGCCGTGATGGCCGATGCCGGTTCCGAAAAGGATGTCATGGCCTTCATCGACAAGGCGGTGTCGAAATACGGCAGGCTGGACGCGATCTGGGCCAATGCCGGCATCTCGGGCGGGCTGGTGCCGATTGCCGAGCAGACCGTGGAACATTGGCAGGAAATCCTGCGCATCAATTTGATCGGCCCGTTTCTCGCGGTCAAATATGCGATGCCGCACATGATCCGCCAAAAGTCCGGCGCGATCGTCTGCACGGCGTCGGTCGCCGGCTTGAAATCCGGTGCCAGCGGACACCCTTACGCGGCGAGCAAGGCCGGCGTCATCAGCCTGGTGCAGACCACCGCCTATTCGCTGTCCGGCACCGGCGTGCGCATCAACGCGGTCTGTCCGGGCCTGATCGAGACGGGGATGACCAAACCGATCTTCGACAACGCCAAGGCGCGCGGCACCGACAGCAAGATCGGCCAGCTCAACCCTTTGAAGCGCGCCGGCCAGCCGCACGAGCTCGCGGCGATGGGACTGTTTCTGGCAAGCGACGAGGCGTCTTACGTCAACGGCCAGGCGATCCCGGTCGATGGAGGCCTGACCGCATCGATGCCGTATGCGGGGAAGCCGATTTGAGGCGCATTTCACTAGCCTCGTTATTCCGGGGCGACGCGCCAGCGTCGAGCCCGGAATCCATACTCTCCGACCGTGGTCATGGATTCCGGGCCCGCGCCTGAAGGCGCGTCCCGGAATGACGTGGATAGATTCAGATTTCAAACAGCCAAGACACGCGCCCGCACTCTCGCGGCGCGAGGCGCCCGAGCTGTTGTGCGAACCACCCTCGAAAAGAATAGAGAGGGCGCAGGAAACGCCGGGTGCCCGCTAGCACCCGCAAGCCTCGCGTGCGAAGTAAATAAAGCACACGAGCATAGTCACCACAGGTTCACCGGAAATACCCGGCCTTCCCTGCGCAATGGTTTTAACGGCTTATTTCGTGCTCTCCCCGGTGACCGGGCTCTTTTGCCACCGTCGTTCGCGGATTCATCCCGCGACCTTGACGCCAGCGTCGGGGCGTCAGGACCACACGATTTTGCCGTCCGCGTTGGTGCCACTCGTCAACGACACCTCCGCGTCCATCGCATCCCGCCCAACGTCCGTGACGATCGCGAAACGCCCTTGTCGAGGCGGGATAGCGTGGGACGTAATCGCTGATTTGGGGGTACCGTCAAGCTTGCGCTCGTCGCGAGCAAAGCATGGCTGTGCGGCTCAATCCCACGTTGACGAAGCGGTGGTAGAATCAGGCGCACCCGGCCGCTAATTCTAGCCCGACGGGCAAAATCATACAGTTCGTGCTGCGTAGCCTGCATGGGCTGCGGTCGCTACGAGAACTTTCCCCAGGCCCGCTCGGTAGCCCACCATATAAGCCTGCTTCCCCCAAAGATGATCGCGACCAGACAAAACCATCCAAGTGTGCCGACGCTGATGACCCCCGCGCCCACCACCATCACCGGCACGATCATGGCAAGATAATAAGGTCCGGTGTAGCGGCAGTGCGTGCGATTGCACCGCCGCGCATTCAAAATGCACGCCGTGCCCATCCAGACGAGAGCGATCACCCAGATCACGACGCGAACGGAAGCAGGAACGAGCAAACCGACGACAATGGCCGCGTAAGGCAGCCACCACGCGAGCAAGCTGGTGTGCACACTTGCGAGCCAGTCGCGTGAGCTGTAGGTCGTTTGATTGGTCATGATCGATCAGGCACAACACGATGCAGTGCCAGGCTTGCCTGCGCGCTGGGCCTGCACAGGCGGACACGGCACCGAGCCGTACGAACAAAACACGCAGCAATCGCCCACCTTGGGCTTCAGCTTTGTGCCGCAGCCCGTGCATTCATAGAAGAACTGACAGGCGTTGGTCGGCATCGTCTCGGTTTTCGCAACGGCGCAGTGTGGACAGGTAATGGTCGATTGAAGAAGCATCGGATCAGCTCTTTGGGATCAGCTCTTGGGCGTTGACGGATAGCCTGCTTTAGCGGTGGCCGACGTCAGTTGGTTCAGATCGGCTTTGGCGTCGTCATAGATGATTGTTGCCGTCTTCTCCTTGTAGGAGACCGTCACCTTGGCAACGCCGGGGATGGCCTGAAGGCTGCCTTTGACGATGGAAGGGCAAGCCGCGCAGTCCATGTTGGACACCGCCAAGGTGATCGTTCTATCCGCGGCCATCGCTGCCGACGAGACGACGATGGCAACGGTAAAAGCGGCGCGGGCGAGAAGCTTGTTCATTGGAATTCTCCTGTCACGGGTTAAAGGAAAAGCGGCGCGATGAAGTCGAGGCCGAGCGCGGCGACGACGAGGATTGTCGCGAGGACGAGGCTTGTTTTGACGTTGCGGTTCGGCAACGGGCGCGCGCAGGCCTCGTTATCGGCGCAGGAGCGCGTTGAGGATTGATAGACCAGCCAATAGCCGTAGCCGAGGAACACGAGCGTCGCGGCAATGAAGTACGTCTGATAGGCGGCAAGCCGGGTAAAGTTCCCGATCCATGCTCCGCTAATCCCAAGGCCAAACAGCGCCAGCGGCAAGATGCAACAAGACGACGCTGCGAGCGCTCCAAGCAGGCCCCCTGCGGCCATCAGACCTTGCCGCCGGGTGTCGCCAACGTGATCAACCCGTTTGATTTTCATGCGTTAAACCGTGCATCCTGTAGTTACTACAGGAGCAAGGACAATTTCATGCGCGCCATCACGTCTTCGCGAGGCGAAAGCCTCTCAATCGGCGAGCTGTCCAAGCGCAGCGGCGTGAACATTGAGACCATCCGCTATTATGAGCGGATCAAAATGCTTCCGACGCCGGAGCGTACGGCGAGCGGCCGACGCGTCTACGGACCAGCCGAAAAACGGACGTTGGCTTTCATCCGGCGTTCCCGCGAGCTCGGGTTCACGCTCGAGGAGATTCGCGCAATGCTGGCCCTTGGAGGACCAGAGCGCGCACCGTGTGCTGACGTGCACAAAATCGCGAGCGCGCATCTGGCGAGCGTTCGCCACAAGCTCTCCGACTTGGCCAAGCTCGAAGCCATCTTGGCGGAAACCGTCGCACAATGCTCCGATGGCGCTACCCCCGACTGCCCGGTGCTCGATATTCTGGACGCCGGACGGCAAAACGACTGACTTTTCTTCAATTCGTCGCCCCGCTCTAACTTTCTGTTTGAACGCGGCAAGCGTGATGGGTTTCACTTCGTTCAACCCATCCTACGACGACAATCTTGCAGTTAGCGTGTGGCGCCCATCAGCTTCGAAGCCTGGCGATCGGCCCCGTCCAGCCACTTTGACCCGGCGCCAGCACGATGACGGTGGCGCCTTGCCTCACGCGATCAAACAGATCGATGACATCCTCGTTGGTCATGCGGATGCAGCCGGATGATATGGCCTGGCCGATATATTCCGGCTGGTTGGTGCCGTGGATGCGGTACAAGGTGTCCTTGTTGCCCTGGTAAAGATAGAGCGCCCGCGCCCCGAGCGGATTGGCCGGACCTCCGGGAACGCGTGCTGGGTAGGGGCCGAGCCGCGCTTGAATTTCGGGCGTCGGGATCCAATCGGGCCATTCCGCCATCTTGCCAACCGCAGCGACGCCGGAGAAGGCCAGCGCTTCCTCTCCCACCGCCACGCCGTAGCGGATCGCCTGGCCTTTCGGCAGGACGTAATAGAGAAAACGCGCGTCGGTATCGACCAGGATGGTGCCCGGCGCCTCCCGGCCCTGATAGTCGACGACATGCCGGCGAAAACTCTCGGGAATGCTTGCCTGCGCATAAGGCGCATTGGCCAGCAACTGCCGGTCTCGTGAGGTGAAGCTGGCATCCGACGACGGCGCGAGCGTCGCCTGCATGCAGCCGCCGAGCACAAGCGAGAGCGGCCCCATCAGCAACAATGCGAGGGCGAACCTCGGCACCGCCTGTCCCTCCAAAGCGTTACACCGGTCCATTTGCTGCCTGAATAGTGCAGAAATCATGGCGTGGCGGGAGGAACTGCGGCCCAAAGCGGACTCGAACCGGATCAAAAGGTCGCGCGGCTTCGCGAAAGCGGAGTCTCGTCGCCGTGACCAGGGCGTGAACCGAAAAATCCGAAGGTGTTCGCGGTTGCGCGCTCGATGCGCCTTGCGAGATCGAAAGCCGCCTTTCACGCGGTTCGGTAAAGGGCGTTTGCCTCTTCGAACAACTTCATGTTCTTGGCCACATCGAAGCGGCCCTCCTGGAGGGTCTCCGGATCCCATTCGCTGCGCTCGGCGGCGAAGAAGTCCCCGCCATAGACGTGAATGGCGCCGGTCAGCCGGGGGATCGGATTGGTCACCGAATGAATGATGTTCTCTCCCAAGGGATCGGCATCTTTCGCCGACAGCGCCCTCGCGCCCGCGGCTTCCAGCCTGCCGCCCGGCACGCGGCGCCAGAAGATGTTGTCCTCGCGACCCGTATAGACACCGATGATCGCCCACATCCGATGATCGTGCGGCATGATGGTCATGCGCGGCGCCCAAATCACGTTCAGGATCGTCAGATCGCTCGAATGGTAGAGTTTCTGGACCTCGGATCTTTTCGGTTCGCCAACCCCCTTGAGAACGGCGGCAGGGTCCGAGACCGCGCGGGCAACGACCTCGCGTACGCCCTTGTGCGACTTGTCAGCCACTAGCGCGGCACGGCAATCGGCGACAAACTGCTCAAGGTCGAACATCGTCACATCCCTCCTGTTGAGGCCGTGATCCGCGCAGTCCAGTGCCAGTGATCGTAACTCGATTTCTTGGGTTTGGATAGGCGATCGCCCCGTCAAGCCGCGCGATGACGTCGAGTTTCCTTCGGTGAACGGAAGCCGCAACGATGAAGGCGCGACCTCTCGCGAGATCACGCCTTGCCTTTCACGTCGCGCAGGCAACATGCGCTGTCGCTTCCGGCTAAGGGCATCCTCGTGCATCGCATTGGTCAGCGCGTCTGACC
The DNA here is from genome assembly GCA_963713785.1 of uncultured Alphaproteobacteria bacterium. Classification (GTDB taxonomy): domain Bacteria; phylum Pseudomonadota; class Alphaproteobacteria; order Rhizobiales; family Xanthobacteraceae; genus Bradyrhizobium. The sequence continues at coordinate 115,536 of CAVQNB010000004.1, read as the reverse complement.
GATGGGGTATGGACTTGATGAAGGGAATAAATGGGCGCAGGGTGCTAACGAGCTAACGGTCTAGCCAAGGTCGCGTACAATGACCGCCACATCGATAGGCCGAATAGTCGTGTCGTATTTGGCGCTTGTTACGGTTTGTGGTGCAGCCCTGGTCTTCGGCATCACGCACGTACAGCGCGAGTCATCGGTCGAAACCAGAGCCGCAACCGCCGTGCCGGCGGTTTCGCCAGCTGTGTCGGGCGCTCGAGATGAAGGCCCGGCTGCGCTCGCAACGGCAAAAGCTGAAGCAAACGCTGCGGCGGCCGCACTTGCCGTATCGCCTCGCTCGCCGGACACCGATGAGTCCGTGCCCGTGTTCGACATTGCCCGTATTGAGCGAACAGGTGATGCGGTCATCGCTGGCAGGGCTGCGCCGGGCGCGGTCGTGGAGCTGTTGCGCAACGGCGAGCGCCATGATCGAGCGGTCGCAGGTCAATCCGGACAATTCGTCATGGTGCCTCCCCGGCTTCCCGCTGGGAACTACGAACTGACATTGAGGTCGATACAGCCGGGCGGCAAGCAGGCAACATCCAAACAGAGCGTAGTTGTCGTGCTAGCCGAAGTCGAGCCCAGCTCCGGTGCGGTCCGATCGAGCGCCGAGGTGCCGTTCAATGTTCCGGCGACGGTGGTGGCAAACCGTTCCGTGCTGGATCAGACCGTTGGGTCCTCGCAAGCGCGCCAACCCTCCCGGCCTCCGTTTCAAACTGCGAAGCGGCAGGACATTGCCGTTTCACGGCTGCTGCACGCCAACGCCGCGACCGGCCCTTCCGACGGAGGCTCGCGGTCCGTCGTGGTCGTGCCCAAGATGGCGACTGCGGTCGTATCCCGCGGCGACAGCCTCTGGCAGATCAGCCGTGCCACCTACGGTACAGGCATGCGATACGCAGTCGTTTACAAAGCGAACCGGGACCAAATCCGGGATCCAAATCGTATTTATCCCGGTCAGATCTTTCTCCTTCCGACAAACGCGCGCTGAAATCTGACAATACGCGAACAGCGGTAGCACCCATTCCGCGGCAATAATGGAAAAGGTCTGCTTTGTGGCGCAAAGGCGCACATACGCCGAACGATCGAGATCAGATAAGTGCTGCCATAAGCGGACGTGAATGACGGCCTATTTCAGCATCGGGGCCTTGACCGGATACGCGGGCGCCACTGGTGCCGGCGCCGCGCCAAAATAGAAGTTCACGCCCAGCTTGATCGTGTCGTCCTCACGCCTGAAGGCGTAGTTGAAGGCCGGTGACGATGTCGGCGTGTTGAAGTTGGCGTTGCTCCACCACGTATGCTGGTACTGCGCGAAGACCGAGACAGGATGCCCCGCGAGTTGCCACGATGATGGCTGATACTCACCGCCGAGGCCGAGCGTAAAGCCCGGCGTGGTCGTGTTGCTCTGCGCGGCGGTCGCGAAATTGACGTTGAGGTCGTGGTTGAGGAACGCTGCACCGGCAAGACCGTAGAGATAGAAGCCCGGCGCGGTGACGACGCCCGCCTTCACGCCGGCATTGATGAACCAGTGCGTGGTGGTGCCGAGAAACTGTCCACCCGCGAAGTTATGATTGATGGTCTGGTTGAGATAATCGAACGAGGCGAACGGGCCGATAACGAAGTTATTGTTCCACGGCTTGAAATTGTAGCCGCCGACGATGCCGACGCCGAGCGGATCGCCGCTGTCGGTGAATTGGTTGGTGATCACGCCGGTTGCGTCGCGAGTTTCGGTGGATCGCACGCGGCCCCAGTTCTTGGCGAGTTCGCCGCCGATGTAGCCGCCTCCGATCGTTGACGAAGTTGTTGACGTTGGCGGACAAGGCACGCGAACGAAGTCCTTCCCCGGCACCGCAGGACCACCGGGACCGTTGTATCCCGGCCCTGCTGCGTTGGTTCGGATTGGGGCCTTCTACTGTTCCTTGGGGATAGGTGTTGACGGGCTGTCCTGTTGCAGAATCGTTCCAAGAACCGTCGGGGCCGCGATAGAAGTCCTTCCCCGGCACCGCAGGACCGCCGGGGCCGTTGTATCCCGGCCTGCTGCGTTGGTTCGGATTGGGGCCTTCTACTGTTCCTTACGGATAGGTGTTGACGGGTTCTCCCGTCTTCGCATCGATCCAACAATAACCTGACCCACCGCCCGCCGAATTGACTCGCGCTTTTGACGATTGGGGAAAAGTACCCGCGACCGCTAGCGTGAGAGCCTTAACGGCAATCTCCATCCCACGCGAAATGCCATTCCCACGCATGACCGCCCCCGGCCTGAAACAGGATTAAGTATGGGGCGAGCCAACAGTCGGGCGGCTTGGGGTCAATGAGTCGGTCGATCGCCGTCGATGGACAGGGGCGTTTGTTTCCCGGTGTGTCTGCGGCGCAACATGCCGGGTCCGGTCAACAGCCGAAGTTCAAGGATTGACCGCCCGTCGCGCCAAGCGGACCTGGATTGCAAGGTCGCTTGCCGCTCCCGTGCGATGCGCACAAGGTGGGCGATGGCGTCGAGGACAGGACCCAAGAAGTGATCATGCACGGCAAGACTTGCGTCATTACCGGGGCGACTTCCGGGATCGGCCAGTCGGCGGCGGAAGCCTTGGCCGCCCTGGGCGCACGCATCATCGTCGTTGCACGAAGCAAGGTTCGCGGAGCATCGACCATTGAAAGGCTCAAGACAATCGCGCCCGACATCAATCACAGCGTCTACTACGGCGATCTTTCCCGATTGGCCGACATGAAGCGCCTGGCTGCCGAGATTTCCAGCGCCGAGCCGCGCATCGACGTCCTGATCAATAATGCGGGCGCTTTGTTTAGCAGCCGGCGGGCGACGGTGGACGGGTTCGAATGCACCTTTGCCCTTAATCACTTGTCCTATTTTGTGCTGACGCATGGGCTGCGCGGGCGACTGCAGGCCGCAAGCGCGGCTCGAATCATCAATACCGCCTCAGCCACGCACAAGCGGTCGCATCTTAATTTCGACGATCTGCAATATGGCCGCGGCTACAATGGCGTCTATGCGTATGAGCGCTCGAAATTGTGCAATATCCTTTTCACCCGTGAACTGGCCCGCCGCCTCGCCGGCACCGGCATCACGGCAAACGCCCTGCACCCGGGTCTCGTCGCAAGCCGCTTCGGCGATCGCAGCGGAGGGCTGGTTTCGCCGATCTTCTGGATGATCAAACGCCTGGTCGGGGTTTCACCGGAAGTTGGCGCGCGAACGACTGTCCATCTGGCCTCGTCACCCGATGTTGCCGCGGTATCCGGGAGCTACTTTGAGAGCTGTCAACCGGTGCCTCCCGCAAGACACGCTGAAAGCGACGACGATGCGAAGCGGCTATGGGAGGAGACCGCGAAGCTGACCGGCATCGATTGGGGTCCGTAGGCGTTTGCCCATTTGGTGGCCGCCATTGCCCAATTGCGCGGCGGTTACAACGAGCAGGGCTGGGTTGAAATCCGCCCAATGTGGTTGCGCCGCCACGGTCTACAGCTAAATATGAGTATATATTTGCCGGGTGCAGGGGGTTCGTTGTGCGGGACAAGCGTCCTTCAATGGAAGGATCTGAACAATTTCGTTCTTCGCCGGGCGGGCTTTACCGCGCGCCGGTACCGATGCGCCTATCGCCGTCGGAGCTAGCCAATGGCGATTTGCTGGCGCTGCTTCCCAAGAGCCTTTATCGCCGCGATCAGTTCAAGCTGCCCCTCGGGGGACGCGACATCTGCCTGATCAACGAGCCGGCCGGGATCCGGCAAATCCTGGTCACCGAAGAACAGCATTTCCCGAAGAGCGACGTGATGATCGCCGCGCTAAGCCCGCTGCTCCGGGACGGCATTCTCATCAGCAACGGCAGCCTCTGGCAGCGCCAGCACGCGATGCTCGAGCCTGCGTTCCAGCACATGCGGGTGCGGCGCCAATTTCCGGTGATGGCCTCGACCATCGCGGATTTCGTGCGCAGGCTCGAGGCGCTCGGACCGGGAGCGGAGATCAACCTCGATGCCGAGATCAGCCTGTTTGCGCTCGACGTCATCTTTCGGACCATCTTCTCCCAGCCGATCGAGGCGCACGAAGCGCTGGAAATTTTCGAGGCCTTTTCGGCCTATCAGGATGGCGCGCCGCAGTTTGAAGCCATCACCTCCCTGTTAGCGACCGCGCCACCCAAAGCTGTCCTGCCGGACTCAGCGTTGAGCGCCATCAGCGATCGTATTCGTGACGTCATCGAGCGGCGGATTGCGTCGGCTGCGCCCGGCACGGAAAACTTCCTGCAGGCGATCATGGCTTCGCGCGACCCGGCCTCCGGCGAAGGTTTTGGCCGCAGCGAACTGGTCGATCAGATCACCGTGTTGTTTCTCGCCGGCCATGAGACCTCGGCCAGCGCGCTGGTGTGGTGTCTGTTCCTGCTATCGCAGCAGCCTCATCTGGCCGACCAAATTCGCCGGGAAGCCGATGCGCTTGCGCCTGGCCGGCCGCTGACCCAGGAGGAGCTCAACAAGCTCGCAAGTCTGCGCAATGCTTTTCGCGAAACGCTCAGGCTCTACCCGCCCAGCGGATTCATGACACGGGTGGCAAAGCGCGATACGACGATCGGCGGACTGGAGATCAACGCCGGCAGTTTCGTGGCGATATCGCCCTGGCTCATCCATCGTCACGAGAAATATTGGCAACAGCCCGAATATTTCGATCCGGACCGTTTTTCCACCGAACGGGAGCGCGACATCGTTCCCGGCACTTACCTCCCGTTTGGCCTCGGCCCGCGCGTCTGCACCGGCCGCTCGCTCGCCATGATCGAAGGGCCGTTGCTGGTCGCGGAACTGATCCGGAAATTCACCTTCGCGCCGGTCGAACCCGAAAGCGTCGCGCCGGCATATCGGTTGTTGATACGGCCGAAGCAGCCGATCCGATGCCGGATCGACCGGGTCAAGGCAACGTCGAACAGCCCGAAAGGCGATACAGGGGTCGATCGGGCCTTTGTCTGACAAAAGCTGCGTGCCGCGGATGCTGCGCAGCGCGCCGCCGATCAGCGCGTTCACGCGCGTCTTCGACACGCTATGCCGGCGTGGTGCGCCGCTGATCCGCGGCCCATGTCGGTTTTGTGGCGCGTGGGTCCCGGCTCTGCGGCGCATCGTGACCGGACGATGCTGCGCATCGCCGGGAGAACGCTGCACCGCCTCCGGGACACGTAGCGCGCTACGTCGCGCCCGCCTTCTTCGCGTATTCCCAGGAGTCCTTTGACAGCGGCACGGTGCGCTTGGCCGATTCCATGGCTTTCGCGTTCGCCGCGGTGCCGTCGCGAATCCGCCCGGCGATACCTTGCGTGATGCCGGCAAGGCGGAACAAATTATAGGAGAAATACCAGTTGAGGTCGGGAACGGCCATGCCGGTGACCTTGCAATAGATTTGCGCGGCTTCATCCATGCTCGGAATGTTGAGCGCCTTGAGATCGGCTTCCGCCAGGCCCGGCATGGTCCATTGCATCAACAGATACGTGAAGTCGGCCATGGGATCGCCGAGCGTCGACAATTCCCAATCGAGCACCGCCTGCACCCGCGGCTCGGTCAAGTGGAAGATCATGTTGTCGAGGCGGTAATCGCCGTGCACGATTGAGACGCGCTTCTGCTCCGGCACGGTCTTCGGCAACCACTCCGCGAGCTTCTCGAATTCCGGAATGTATTGCGTCTCGGAGGCGCGGTATTGCTTGGTCCAGCGATCGACCTGGCGTGCAAAATAATTGCCGGGCTTGCCGAAATCGCCGAGCCCGATCGCCTGCGGGTCAAACATGTGCAGTTTGGCGAGCGTCTCGATCTTGCTTTCGAAGATTTTCCGCCGCGCCTCACCTGTCTGGCTTGGCAGCGCCGGATCCCAGAACACCCGGCCCTCCTCCATCGACATGATGTAGAAGGCCGAGCCGATCACGCTGTCGTCGGTGCACAGCGCATAGGCCCTTGCAACCGGAAAACCCTGCTTGCCGAGCGCGGCGATGACGCGGAATTCGCGGTCCACCGCATGGGCCGACGGCAGCAATTTGCCGAACGGCCTGCGCCGCATCACGTAGGATCGGGCGGGCGTATCGAGCCGGTAGGTCGGGTTGGACTGGCCGCCCTTGAATTGCAGGACGACCAGCGGTCCGGAAAAGCCTTCGACGTGCTGGCGCATCCACTTGTCGAGGCGCAGCTCATCGAAGCGATGCCGCTCCTCGACCGGTTTGGTGCCTGAAAACTCCTCGTCTTTCCTCACGCCGTCGGCCACGGTGGCGCTCCCTCTTTCTATTATCCGTCATTCCGGGATGGTCCGAAGGACCGGACCCGCAATCTCGAGATTCCGGGTTCGATGCTTCCGCATCGACCCGGAATGACGGCATGGAGAGCACCTCGCGGGCGCTCCCTTCTTAGTTCACAGGAGCGTTTGCATACTTCCGAAGTTCAAGTCTGGCAATGGCGCGGTTATGAACCTCGTCCGGACCGTCGGCGAGGCGCATGGTGCGCATCGAGGCGTAGTCGCGCGCGAGCCCGGCTTCATCGGAGACGCCGGCGCCGCCGAACGCCTGGATCGCATTGTCGATGATCTTCAGCGCCATGTTGGGCGCTGCGACCTTGATCATGGCGATCTCGAGCTGGGCTGTCTTGTTGCCGACCTTGTCCATCATGTCGGCGGCTTTCAGGCAAAGCAGCCGGTTCATCTCGATATCGGTGCGGGCCTCGGCGATGCGCTGTTCCCAGATCGAATATTCGATGATCTTCTTGCCGAAGGCGGTGCGCGAGGCGAGCCGCTTCACCATCTTCTCCAGCGCCTCCTCGGCCTTGCCGATGGTGCGCATGCAGTGATGGATGCGGCCCGGACCGAGACGGCCCTGCGCGATCTCAAAGCCCCTGCCCTCGCCGAGCAGGATATTGCTGGCGGGAACCCGGACGTTCTCCAGCAGCACCTGGGCGTGGCCGTGCGGCGCGTCGTCGTAGCCGAACACCGGCAGCATCTTCTCGACCTTGATGCCCTTGGTATCGAGCGGGACAAGGATCTGCGACTGCTGCTGGTGGCGCGGCAAGCTCTGATCGGTCTTGCCCATCAGGATCGCGACCTTGCAGCGGGGATCGCCGACGCCCGACGACCACCATTTGCGGCCGTTGATCACGTAATGATCGCCGTCCTTTTCGATCCGGGTCTCGATGTTGGTGGCGTCCGAGGATGCGACCGCAGGCTCCGTCATCAGGAAGGCGGAGCGGATCTCGCCGTCCATCAGCGGCCGCAGCCATTTGCGCTTCTGCTCCTTGGTGCCGTAGCGCATGAACACTTCCATGTTGCCGGTATCGGGTGCGGAGCAGTTGAACACTTCCGAAGCCCAGCTGATGTGGCCCATCTCTTCGGCGAGCGGCGCATATTCGAGGTTGGATAATCCCGCGCCGCGGAATTCATCGTCTTCATGCGACGACGGCGGCATGAACATGTTCCACAAGCCTTCGGCCCGCGCCTTCTTTTTCAGTTCCTCCAGGATCGGGATGACCTTCCAGCGCGCGCCCTCGGCGTCTTGCTGCTGGTAGATCGGCACCGCCGGGCGGACGTGCTTGGTCATGAACGACTGCACCCGGCCGAGCCATTCCTTCTGGCGGTCTGACATCGTGAAATCCATAGGACGCTCCTCACCTTCGCTGTTCGAAATCTTATGCGCTGCACTCTCTTCCCGCGATCAACCGACCGCAAGACCATTTATGACGCCGGCGCGACAAGGCGATGCGAGCGCCGGGTCACGGGGATCAAGTCACGGAAATGCGTTCATGTGGCATGCTCGGATCGACGCGCACGGATTGACATTTCCTTGCCTTCAAACGATAGTTTCATACAATTGTTTGAAATGCAATTCCGCTTCGTGCAGGACCGCCATGCCGAGCGACCGGACCCGGACCGCCATCCTCGCCGCTGCCGAACGGCTCTATGCCGATCGCGGTTTTGGCGATGTGACGCTGCGCGACATCGTCGCCGCAGCCGACGTCAATCTTGCGGCGGTGAATTATCATTTCGGCTCCAAGGACGAATTGATCGCCGAATTGTTCGTGACGCGAAGCCTGGCGCTGAACCGCGAGCGTTTAAGGGAATTGAAGGCGGCGGAGGATAAAGGCGGCGGGCGCGCCCACATCGACGATATCTTGCGCGCGCTGGTCGGACCGACCTTGCGGGGCTGCCTCGGTCCCGGCAACCAGCAATCGACCGCGGCGCGCTTCATGATCCGGGTCTCGATCGAATCGGTCCCGCCGATCCGCCGCATCCGGAACCGCGAGATCGATCACTTGCGCAAATTCGTCGCAGCGTTAGCCCGCGCCCTGCCCGGCCACGGCGAGGCCGAACTCTGCTGGGGCCTGCATTTCGCGCTCGCCATGGCGCAACAGACCGTCCGCGACACAGAGCGGCTGACCAAATTGTCGGACGGAAAATGCGACGTCGACGACGTCGACGAAATCATCGCACGTGTCGTCTCGGTCGCGGTGATGGCGCTGGCGGGGAGCGAGGCCGCGAAGAAGGCCCCCGCCAGAGTGCCCGCACCCAACGCGCGGTACAGCCGGCAAGACCTGTAAGCCGGAACAGTTCAGACCATGGCGATGCAGTCGATTTCGATATCGAACGGCCCGGTCCACTCCGGGATGCAAACGAAGATGCGCGCCGGCGGGTGTTGCGGGAAGTAGCGCCGGTAGACCGCGTTGACCGGTTGAAAATGCCGGGCCGAGGTGCAGTAGATGTTGCACTTCATGACGTTGTCCAATGATGCGCCGGCGGCTTCGAGACAGCGCTTCATTTGCTCGAGAACAAGCTCGGTCTGGCGCTCGATCGGCGCCGCGGCGATCTCGCCGGTGTCCGGATCGAACGGCGGCAGGCCGGAGACAAAGATCATGTTGCCGGCGCGGGTCACCGGCGATCCCGGCGGCGATCCCCATCGCTCGAGATAGGAGGAGATCGGTTCGACGCGGAGCGCTTCTCGTTTCATCGCTAGGCCACCTTCGAATAGGGATCGATAGCGAGACGCTAACGCGTCTTGCCGCCATCATGCTTCGGAGATGATCGAAGTGTGCCTGCTCCGTCGGCTAGACGATCCCCTGCTTCTTCAAGCTGTCCAGCTTGCCGCTGTCATAGCCGATCGTCGCCAGCACTTCCTTGGTGTTGGCGCCCAGCAGCGGCGGGGCGCGATAGTCCTTCACCGGCGTGCCGGAGAAGGTGATGGGATTGCGGATCAAGGACAGCGCATGTTCGAAGGGATGATCGACCTTGATCTCCATGCCGCGCGAGCGGACATGCGGATCGGCGAACACCTGCGCGAAATCGTTGACGGGGCCGCAGGGAACGCCGGCCTTCTCCAGCTCCCCCAGCCAATAGCCGACCTTATTCTTCAAAAACAGCCCGGCAAAGATCGCCATGATCTCCTTGCCGTGCACGACGCGGTCGTTGTTCTTGACGAATCTTCGGATCGTTCGCGAGATCGGGCTCGCCGAGCACCGCGCAGGTCCGCGCGAACTGCCCGTCATTGCCGACCACCAGCATCAATTCGCCGTCCGCGCAGCGGAACACGCCGGCCGGCATGCCGCCATTGCCCCAGGTGCCGCGCCGCGGCGGCATCTTGCCGTTGACGAGATAGATCTGCGCGTAATGCGACAGCGAGGCGATCACGGTGTCGAGCAGGCAGACATCGAGATGCTGGCCGTCGCCGCCATTGACCTTCGCGTGATAGAGCGCGGCGAGGATGGCGATCGAGGTGTTCATGCCGGTCATGTAGTCGACGATGGAGGGACCGACCTTCATCGGCCCCGCGCCCGGCTCGCCATCGATATGGCCGGTGACGCTCATCAACCCGCCCATCGCCTGGAAGATCGCGTCGTAGCCGGCGCGCGGCGCGTAAGGTCCGGTCTGGCCAAAACCGGTCACCGAGCAATAGATGATGCCGGGATTGATCGGCGCGGATCGCTTCGTAGTCGAGGCCGTAACGCTTGAGATCGCCGACTTTGTAATTCTCCATGAAGACGTCGCAGGATTTGGCGAGCTCGCGGATGATCTCCTGGCCTTCTGGCTTTGCGATATTGACGGTGACCGATTTCTTGCCGCGGTTGGCGCAGAGATAGAACGAGTTGTTGTTGTTCTCCTTGCCTCGGGATCGACCAGGTAAGGCGGCCCGAACGCGCGCGCATCGTCGCCGGAGCCCGGCCGCTCGATCTTGATCACCTCGGCGCCGAGATCGGCCAGCATCTGCGCCGACAGGGGACCCGCCAGCACGCGCGTCAGATCAAGGATTTTGATGCCTGAGAGCGGCAAGGCCGACATGATTTCCTCCGAAGGGCTTTTGGCTTTGGCTGCGCGGGAACATCACCGGCGCGACCTGCCTGCCGATACACTATTTTTGGCCGCCGAGCACTGCGTTCACGGCATGCGGCCATCCGCGCGCGGTCTGACACGAGGGCCCAATCCCCAAAGCCCGATCGGCTTTCGGAACCTGTCAGACGCAGAAGTAGCGGCGGGTCTCGACCTTGCTTTCCGCGATCAGCCGTCCCCTGCGGATCACCCAGCGCCGCGGGGTTCGCGTAGCAAACGCCTCGCGCGCGTCGCGGGCATCGAGGATCACCAGATCCGCCCTCGCCCCCACGGCCACGGCAAAATCTTCAATTCGCAAGGCGCGCGCGCCATTGCTGGTGATCATGTCCATGACCGCGCGGATTTCGGCGGGCTGGCTCATATGCGAGGCGTGGCACAGCAAAAAACCGATCTCGAGCGGGTCGTTCTGGCCGAACGGATAGAACGTGTCGTGTACGCAATCCTGGCCACAGGCGACATTGAGGCCCGCGGCCAACAGTTCCTTCACCTGCGTCACGCCGCGGCGTTTCGGGTAATCGTCCAACCGTCCCTGCAACATCAGATTGGTGGCGGGATTGGCGATCATGTTGATATCAGCCTCATGAAGGCGGCCGATCACCCGATCGGCATAGTCCCTGGGGTAACTCGCGAGCGCGCAAGTATGGCCCGCGGTGACGCGGCCCTGCCAGCCGTTTTCGATGGTCAGCTCCGCCACCATCTCGAGCGTCCGCGCCATCGGATCATCGGTCTCGTCGACATGCATGTCGATGTCGGCGTCGAATTGTCTGGCGATATCGAAGACGATCTCGATATGCCGGCGGCTGTCTTCTGGCGACGCCTCGTTGAAGGGCATGCCGCCGACGACGTCGACACCAGCCTCCATGACCTGGCGCATCAAGCCTTCGGTGCCCGGCGACTTGACGATGCCTTCCTGCGGAAACGCGACGATCTGGATGTCGATCAATTCGCGAAAACGCTCGCGGGCGCGGATCAGGCCTTGCGCCGGACGGGTGCCGCCGATCGGATCGACGTCTACATGCGTGCGCAGCCGCGACACGCCGTGCTCGATCGCGCGCGCCAGCACGCGCGAGGCACGATCGGCAATCTCGTCTGCGCTATAATTGCGCTTGATCTCCCAGAGGATCTCGATGGCTTCAGTGAGCGTCCCCGAGATATTGACCGGCGCGCGCTCCGAGATCAGCGCCTTGTCGAGATGAATGTGCGGTTCGACAAACCCGGGCACGCCAAGCCGCCCGTCGGCATCGAGGACCAGCGCCGCCGGCGTCGCGGCGTCCCGATCGAGCGCGACAAAGCGTCCGCCGGATATGCCGAGGTCGCACAATCCGTCCGCGCCCCACAGCGCCACGTTCTTGACCAGGATATCCAGCGGCATGGCGGCGTTGCTCGATCCAGCAATTTGCGCGAGCCGCGGGTTTGCGGCCCTGACAATTCGAGCAAGCCTTGTGCCAACCAGAGAGACCGTGGCTTGTCGTCGAATTTTCGCCGCGGCGGCTCCTTCAGGAGCAAACCCAAATAATCAATAGTGCCATCGGAAAGGCGACACCCAAGGTTCCAGCAATCGTCAGTGCGAATGCTGAAAGCAAATTCGCCTCGGCTTGGACCACACGCCTGGACATTCCGTTACTCCATCGAGCCCCCACGGGCATCAGCCCGTCGCCCAAGGATGAACGATAAAAAAGCACGCGTCGGGCAGGTCGTGACCTACATTCGAACGCAGGCACTCGGCCCGAACCAGAACGATCCGAGGCTCAATCCTTATGGTTAAGGAATCGTAAACGCGGTGGCCCACCACAGCCTGGATTTCACGACGGTTCGCGGTCACGTCTCGGCTGCCGGTGCAAAAGGGCGAACTCGCGAACGAGCTTTTGGCCGTTCACGGGAAGGCTTCACCTGTAGAGTTCAGTTCACCAGTAGAGTTCATGGACTCAGCGATATCCGAGCCATCCCGCTCGCCTTCCACCTCACGCGTGGCGAAGCCGGCGGACTCGAGTCACCCAGACAATTAGCGAGAAAAAGCTGTAGCTTCATGCCTTCTTACGTTTGCGTACTTTCGCTCGGCGTACCCGCAGGCGCTTTCTTCTTCGATTTGGTCTGATTGTAATCGATTGCGGCGCGGACGAGGTTTTTCAGAGCACGCTCATTGATCTTGTCACCCTCGAAAAGATCGATCGCCCGCCACGTGTTGCCTTCGAGGCCCGCGTTGAAGAGCTTGTCGGGATCTGCGAGCTGCGCGCCGTGGGCGAAGGTAAGCTTCACCTTCTCCTTGTGGGCGTTGCCGACCGCGATGATTCCGTCGCGGGACCACACCGGGCTTCCCATCCACTTCCATTCCTCGATGATCTCCCGGTCGGCCTCAAGGATGCTCTTGCGGATGCTGGCCAAGGTCTTGCCACGCCAGTCCGTGAGTCCTGCGATCAACTGGTCGATACGTTCCGATGGATTCATTGGATCTCAATGCCTCGAGTTCTGTGTCGGCAGATTTCAATCTGCCCGCGCCAATACCTGCTCCAGGTTTGCAAAGAACTTCTGCCAGCCGATACTTGGCGCCCTGGTAGGCCTGCTGCTGATCCGCCGGAAGCCCGACTGCTCCATGCGCAGGTGGGTCCCCGTGCTCGTGGGGGTGAGAGTCCAGGTGACGACGCTCTCGCAGACCCATTGCACCCCACGTGTAAGACAGCGTTTTGTTCGGCTCGACGGCCAGGACCTGACAGTCGACCGCGCCCCAGTCTCCGCGAAGATTGAAACGGTGGTCCACGACAGGCTTGAAGTCGTTCTTCATCAGCCACTCCTCGATCAGGTGCGGTTGCGTCAGCGCGCGCCAGATCTTCTCCGGCCGGATAAGGTATCTCCCGTTCGACGATGACGGAGCGGGTTTCGGTCGCGGGTTCGCTCATTGGTCCATCCTTTTGAGCAGATCTTCGAGGTGGTCGAATCGGCTTTGCCAGAAGCCAGCCATCTGGCTGGTCCAGTCGATCAGCGGGGCCAAGGCGCCGAGCTGTGCGCTATAGTGCGTCTGGCGACCTTGTTGGCGGTCGCGCACCAACCCGGCCTGTTTCAGAACGCCGAGATGCTTTGAGACGGCCGGTTGCGAGACCCCGGCCCGGGCCGTCAGAGCCCCGACCGTCTTCTCTCCTTCGCGGCACAGTCGTTCGAAGAGAGCCCGCCGAGTCGGATCGGCCAGCGTTCTGAAGAGCACATCGTGAGCGTTCGGCATTTGGGATCGATAACCTAATGGCTATTGATTGACGTATAACCGCAGAGATATGTGTGGGTCAAGGCGCCGTTTCCCCTGTGCCGCCCCGGCGACGGTAATAGCGGCGGTTCGAGCGGCCACATCATGATTTTGCAACAGTATGTTGCCGGTGACATTTGGTACGTGCATCCGGCGGGCAGTTGACGCGAGAACACCCACGCAAGGGCACGCGCGTCCAAACCCCTGGAAACGGCCGGTTCCATGCCGCGCCAAGCGCCATTTCCGGTCAACATGCTGACACGTTTACTGGCTTTTTCTCGTTGCGGCGGCAGGGGATTTCGCAAACTCACGGAGTCCTTCCTCAATGTGGAAAGCTGTATTTCCTGTAGCGTGCTTGTTGCTTTTTTCCGTGCAAGCCGAAGCCCACCCCCACCATCGTTATCGCCATCAAGCGCTTCGCTCCATGGCCTTATTCGTTGGTGATGTTCAAGCTGACGAGAGAGTCGTTAGCGGTCGCCCGTCAGGATGCCCGCACGCGTTCTGTGGGTGCGAGGCGTCGCTGTTCCGGTTTGGTCGGATCATTCCCCAATTGAATCTTGCCAGCAATTGGCGCCGTTTCCCCCGCGCTGCCCCGGCGACGGGTATGGCGGCGGTTCGAGGCGGCCATGTCATGATTTTGCAGCAGCATGTCGCTGGTGACATCTGGTACGTGCATGACGGCAATTCCGGCGGGCACGTGACCCGAGAACACCCGCGCTCAATTGCCGGTTACACCATCGTTGATCCAGGCGCAGCATCCAGCACCCTGATGTGAGTGCCAACTGTCATCCGGAGCGCCAGCGCAATCCGTGCAGGCGCTCCCGAGATAGGCAGCTCCCACGCGAAATGACGGCCGATACATGTGACATCACACACGGTTGCTTAGGCTATTTGATGTTTGATGAGAGCGCCCGCACGCCGCGCGGGCCGAGTAGCCGGGCGCCACCCTTCTACCTACCCCAGGGCATGCGCGCTCGGCTACTTCGTTTGAATGGCACAATGTGATGTCACGATGGTGACAAAAATGGCACGGTCGGCCATTGGATTGGTCTGCGGCGCGGACCAGAAATGGCGCGGCGTGAGCGCCATTTGACGCTCTCGCCGTAACACGTCGATCCGGTGGCCGCGCGGGCCAGGCTCGCGCGGTCGTGGGGAAGGCTCTTATTGAAGGCTGTTATTTAAGTGCAGCCTGTCCGGCAAGCGACACCACGTTGTCCTGCGAACCGGAGCCGCCGCTCACGCCGATGGCGCCGATCAGCTTGCCGTCGACCACCAGGGGATTGCCTCCGCGTGAGGCGATCACGTCATCGAGTGTCGTTAGATAGGCGAAGTAAGGTCCCTTGCCGATCAATGTCTCGAACACCAGTGTCGGACGACGATAGCGAGCAGCCGTGCGCGCCTTGTGCTGCGAGATCCCGATAGACGCATATTGGCAATTGTCCTGCTTCTCGAAATACACGAGATCGCCGCTTGGGTTAACGACTGAGATGCAGAACGCATTCCAGTTTCGTTTTGTTGTCTCGGCGATGGCGGCGGCGGCCACCTTCTTGGCCGTCTCGAGATTGATCGGCTCGCCCATAGGGCGGCGGCGTTAGTGCATCCGGGATCACATCGTTGGGATTGTCGGGATTCGGTGGCACCTGAGCAAAGGCTCCGGAGCCCATCGAAAGTACGACACATGCGGCCAACGCCGGTACAATTAGGCGACGCATCCATTCCTCCCAAAAGTTGCTTTTAGACTGTCACAGGCTGAATTCTGCGACTGGCAGACGATAGCAATTGGCTGGGTTCCCGGAAAGCGTCATAGGGCGTTTTATCGGGGACGCACCAGCCAATAGAACGCGACGACGTGCGTGATCATCAGCAGAGGTACGTAGATGATCGGGATCGCGTAGGTGGCGCCCAACTCGCCCGCCAGCGCCGGAAGGTCGACCTGGACGGCGTGGTAATAGTCGACGATGAGGTCGGCCGCCCCCACGAGATTGAAGGCGACGACGAACGCCCAAAACAGCGGACGTATCCGAAACGTGACCAGCGCCAGCATGGCCAGCACCCCGGTTGCGAAGTCGCCGTAGGCGGCGAAGGCGGCGAAGGTGGCCGGCAGATTGGGGCCGACGACGCCGGGAAGGATGAAGACGAGCCCGAAGAAGCGGAAGCTGTGCAGGGTAGCGATGGCGCGTTGCGCTTCGAGCGCGGTCCATCGACTTGAGCCAGGGCCAGCCGTATGCGCCGAAGCAGAGCAGCCATGCGACATAACCTAAAACGAGATGTATTCGGAACAGGGTTTCCGGCGACATTTGGCCCTCCTGTCAGGTGTTGATTGACGCGGCCTCGAACACCGCGGTCAGGATGCCGACCCGGCCTTCCATGAGATTTCGTCCCAGATTGCCGGAAAGCTGCGCGAAGTCCGGCCCCATCACCACACCGAGATTGAGCGAAGGCGGCGGCCCCGCCGCGCGCATCTGCGCGAAGAAGGCCTTGGCGGCCTCGGTGTCATCCTGCCATGCCAAGGTGCGGAAACCGGCCGGCTCGATCGCCTCGCGCGTCGCGAGGGCCGTCAAGAGAAAGCTCGTCGCCGGCGTCCGCGCCCAAGGCACCGGATAGTGCGGCTCGCCGCTGCTCAACACGACGTCGAAGGTCGCAAACCTGCCGCCCGACTTCAACACGCGATGGATTTCCCGGTAGAGCCGCGGCCGGTCGGAGATGTTCATCGCCACATGCTGGAGCAACGCGACGTCGAAACGGCCGTCGTCAAACGGAAGCTCCAGCGCGCTGGCGGTCTGGAACGATACTTGTCCGCTTTGCCCCGTGCGCTCCGTCAGATAGCGCGCGGCATCCACGAAAGGCTCGCTGAGGTCGACGCCCGTCACCTGGCAGCCATAGGTCTCAGCCAGAAAGCGCGCCGGCCCGCCGACGCCGGAGCCGACATCGAGAACCGACATGCCGGTGGTGATCCCGGCCAACTTGGCAAGCTCGGCGGTCGCAGCGAGCCCGCGGGTGTGAAACTGATCAAGGGTGCCCAGTTGCTGGGGCGTCAGCCGTTGATGCTCCGGCCCGAGCGCCGCAAGCGCCGTCTTCAGCCGCCCGGTCAGGCCGGTCGCGCGATAATGGTCGCGCACGCCGTCAAGTACATCAGTCATGTCAAGGTTTCTCCGAGGTTTGCGGGCGATCGCGCATCCCGCAGCAGGATTGCGATGGCACGGATAGCGAGCACGTGAAGCGTGACGGCAAGAGGGGCGAAGAAGCCCGGAATGAAAGTGTAAGGGAAAATCCCCATCGCCACGTTCGGCACCTCGGTGCTGATCAGTTTCAAGGGGCCAGTGAGCACGGCGCTTGCCGCGGCGTTGGCGAGAGACAACAGCCCGAGCACATTCCAGCCCATGGCGAGCCTCAACCCAAGCCGTCCCCTGGTGGCGATCCAGGCGATGATCGGGGCCGACAAGCCGACGAACATGTCGACATTGCCGCCCGCGTAGGTGAGCAGTTTCGGCACGAGACCGTCCTCCCACAGGCGATGTAGCAAAAGCTCGACGCCGATGCGGAAACTCTCGAAGCCGAGGATCAGCCCGAGCGGAATGACGGCCGCTACGCGTGCGCCAATGTTGGAGCGGATCACGAAGACAGCGAACAGAACGACGGGGCCAACCACCCAGACGATGCCGGGCGGCCGTAGCGAGGTATCGCGCATGTAGCCGAGCGAGCTGAACAGGCCAACATAAACGAGCCAGATCGCAAGCCCTGCGATGATGGCAAATGTCGCTCGGCGCGGAAGATAGGCGGCGGAAATGCCGATCACCGCCACGACGACGACAACCAGATAGATCAGAAACAATTGCGCGGTCATGTACCTGCTCCAATTGAAATGGCCCCAAGGCTCTCTGGCCCGAGGCGCCTGCTACGAGAATGGTGGATTTCATCGGGCCCGCCGGGTGGCGGGCACGCGCAACCGCGCCTACAAGCTCCGAAGGAAGTCGATCATGGCAGCGCTGACCTCCGGCGCACGCTCCTGCTGGGTCCAATGTCCGCAACCCGCCAGCATGATCGCCGGCCGGAGCTTTGGAACCAGTGCCGACTGCTTCGCGATGTCCTGTGAGAAAACGGCGGCGACAAAATTCGCGGTCGCCCGCGATGTAGAGCGCGGGAACGGTCACCGCCGCTCCGGCAAAGGGAGCCAGCAGCTCCCAGCTGCGATCGATGTTGCGCCACCAGGCAAGGAGCCGCGGAATCCGCTCCGCGTGAATTCCGCGACGTAAACATCGATGTCGGACTCCGTGACCCAAGCCGGCAAGGACGCCGGATCGGCTCAAGACAGCACCCTTCCGAGGCACCATCCCGGCCGGCAAACCCTCCAGCCCGCGGACGGCGGCCTGTCGCCCGAGAGCGAGTAGAACTGGGAACGGAACGTGCGACGCAGGTCGCGCCCGAGCGCCGCCTCAGCCTCGGGTGTCTGAAGGAAGAGCTGGTAGAACACCGCATTCTCGTTCCGCGGCATGAGCGTCGTCGGCGGCCCCGAGTCGCCGAAACCCCCGCGGGCCGGAACGGCGGGCTGAGTGCGATCACGGCCCGGAAGCGGTCGGGGCGCAGAAGCGCCGCTTGCCATGCTATCGCGGCGCCGATGTCGTGGCCGGCGATCACCGCCTGCTTGGCACCCAAAGCGTCGACGAGACCCACGATGTCGCCGATGTCATGAAGAATCGTATACTTCTCCACCTCCTCCGGACGGTCGCTTCGCCCGTAGCCACGCAAGTCGGGGGCCACCGCGCGGAATCCGGCCTTCGCCAGCGCGCCGAGCTGATGCCGCCAGGAATACCAGCACTCGGGAAAGCCGTGGCAGAGGATGACGAGCGGGCCTTCACCCTGCTCGGCCACGTGCAAGCCGATGCCGTTCGTCTCGATCATGCGATGCGTCACCTCGGGCATCGCCGAATCCACCCAGGATGTCGGCTCTGGCCCTGCCCCGCCGGGTTCGGCGGCAGCGGGCTTGGGCGGCGCCGCGAAAGCCACGCCGACCGTGAGCGCGCCCCCCGCCCGGAGCAGGTCGCGTCGGGAAAACGTCGTGCCTCGCATTGCGTTGCTCCCTTGATTGTCGCGCATCTGGGACCTCGACATCACCGTGACTCCTGATTTGCGACGTTACTACGGATTTGCAAGTCAGATATTACGACCGCTTCCCGCGAGTGACTATTCGCGATAATGTCGACGGGCCTTGAAGCAGAACTTCACAATCAGGCCGGCGCGCGCGCTCGGCCGGTGGGTTTGACGCCGGCGTCCGGCTCGGCCAGTTCATCGCCGCCGACATGGTCGCGGTGCGGCTGACGCGGCCGTTTCGCCTGGCCCGCGCATGAGCTAGGGCTTGGCCATGAGCAAGCGGAGTGGAAAGAGTGGACCGACTGCGATGTACTCGTGGTCCAGGAGATTTTCCTTGGCCAGCGGAAGGCCCTCCATGATCACGTGCGCCTCGGCGACATCCTTGGTATCCAGCAAGAAGACGGCTCCGCGACCATCGCCACGCGAATACCATTCGCGAATCTTGCCGCTGAGATAGAGCTGCACGGTCTCCCGGATTTCAGCCGGCATGACCGCCATGACCTGTTCGCGCGCAATGCCAGCCTTCGCGGTAAGGATGACCATCACGCCAGTGGTTGTGGGTGAAGAGGCTTGGGCAACGGCTGAATTGGTCATCGAAGTAGCTCCTGTCAGGGTTAGGGTGAACGCGAAGACGGCGTTACGGAGCGCTTTCATCGTTCGTCGCTCCTGATTTGCAAGCCAGATGTAGGGCTGCTTTCCGCGGGCGACTATCTGCGATAATGTCGACACGCCATGAAGCAGAACTTCACAGTCAGGCAAGGCGCGCTCGACGGCGTCGAGGCGTTCCTGAGCGTCGCCCAGCATCGCAGCTTTCGCAAAGCGGCCGCGGAGCTCGGGGTTACTCCCTCGGCGATCAGCCAGGCGGTACGCGCCCTCGAGGCGCGCGTCGGCGCGGCTTTGTTCAGCCGCACCACGCGCAGCGTCGGCATGACCGAAGCCGGCGAACGCTTCCTGTCACGCGCCAAGCCCGCCTTCGAGGAGCTCGTCGCCGCCAGCCAAGTCGCGCGTGGACTTGGACAGCGGCCGGCCGGGCTGTTGCGCCTCTCGGTGCCGCGCGCAATGGTGCCGATCCTGCTGGAGCCGCTGATCGCATCCTTCTGTCGGGCCTATCCCGAGGTCGAGGTCGAGATCGTCGCCAGCGCGGAGCTCGTCGACCTCTCCGCCGAGGGGTTTGACGCCGGCGTCCGGATGGGCCATTTCATCGCCGCCGACATGGTCGCGGTACGGCTGACGCCGCCGTTTCGCTTCATCATCGTCGGTAGCCCCGCCTACCTCGCCCGCAATGGCCGGCCCGAGCGGGCGGACGATCTGCGCCAGCACGCCTGCGTAAGGTTGCGACGATCGGGCGGCGCGCTCGCGCGTTGGTCGCTCAACGACAAGGGCCGCGTGATCGAGATCGCCGTCGCGGGACCCCTCATCGCCAACGACTTTCCCACCGTGCTTGGCGCGGCCGTCGAAGGCGTGGGTCTTGCGCAAGTGCCGGAGCCGATCGCCGCCGAACCGGTAAGAACGGGAAAGCTCGTGCAGGTGCTGGAGAAATTCGCTCCGATGGCGCCGGGTGTGTTTCTCTACTATCCAAGCAGCCGGCAAATGATGCCGAAGCTGCGGGCGTTTGTCGATCACGTGAAGAGCCGTTCGCGCGAGCTACGGTCTGTCAGAACGAAAGCTTCCTGAAGCTCGATCCGGTGAAAACCCTGGAGCGGCTGAAGGGCAATCGAACCCTCACCTGCCGGGTTCAGAGGTACATTTTATCAACGTCGACCGACGACTCGACGCCAAGCTTGACGAAGTTTTTCTTAAGCCACTCGCCCGCGCATTTTCGCCCCTGGTCGCGAAGAAAAATGAGAAAATCCCAATCGGCGTTGTACTTGCTGGTGGGACTGAGCGCGCCCATGAATTCGTCGTCGGCGATGCTGTGGATCAGCATATGTTTCAGCCCGCCATCGACGCGGTTTTGCGTGATGAGCTTGGTCACGAAGCTGACCGCCCGCATCTCCCGCATCAAGGACGAATTGAAGCTGATCTCGTTGATGCGGTTTAGAATATCGCTGGCGGCGCGCGGTATCTCCTGGCGGAACAGCGGATTGATGTGAACGGTGACGATGTCGGCGCTCTTGCAGCTGTAGATCAGCGGGAAGAGCGCCGGGTTTCCCATATATCCGCCGTCCCAATAGGCTTCGCCGTCGATCTCCACCGCGTGAAACATCGTCGGCAGGCATGCCGACGCCATCACGGCGGACAGCGAAATTTCCTCCCCGGCGAAGATCTTCACCTTGCCGGTACGAACGTTGGTCGCGCACAGGAACAGCTTGACCGGACAGTCCGGCCGCCTCAACACCTCGAAATCGATCGATTGCTCGACCACATCACGCAACGGGTTATAGTTTGTCGGGTTGAACTGATATGGCGACAGCACGCGCGTGACGAAGTCGATGAGGGAGAAAATCGGCGACCATGTCAATTTATGATCCCCCAGCATTCGGTCGATGGCGTTGGGCTGTAGCGGCCCCAGCCTGGCTGCGTCGCTGACGCGCTTCCAATAACCGGCGAGCGCCTTGCGCGCCCCTTCGCGGCCATCGACCGCAAGCCCGTAGGCAAAGGCCGCAGCATTCATCGCGCCGGCGCTGGTCGCGCTCAGCCCTTCGAAGGCCAGGTCTTTTTCGTCCAGCAGCCGGTCGAGGACACCCCAGGTAAAGGCCCCATGCGCGCCGCCTCCCTGCAGGGCCAGGTTGATAGTCCTGACCTGGTTGGAGAACGCCGGTTCAGGACCTGCTCCCCCAGACGTCTCGGGTCTTTCCGCCGAGTTCCGCTCCGACGCAACTTCCATAGCCAATCCCAACCCTATTCGCCCGCATGCGCAAAGCACTCAACGGCAAGATTGAATGATTAAATATGCCCGTCGATCCATCTCAACAGAGGGACATGCATAACACAAATGGACGGCCACCGACGCGGTGCTCGCCCTTGTTTTTCAGGTCAGCTTTGACGAGTGGCTGAAAATGCTGGAGCGGGTGAAGCGCGCCGACTCGAATTATCCGATCGGATTTTCGATTGCATACCATAAGCTTAGACGCGCAGCCAGTTTTTGTGTTGGACGCTTTGTTGGACGTTTCATGGACGCAGTTGGCCCCGACGAGCCATTGTTTATCGCTTAGCTGAAGATATCGAGATCGGCCTCTGGTCGGTTCCTGTACGCATAATCCCGTTTGTTGAAGAGTGTGTTGAATGCTTCGAGGACAAGCGTCTGTTCCTTTCTTCCATCGACGCCATCTCTTATGCTCCTTCCTCTCGCCGGTTAACTTATCTCGTCGACCCGGTCCGGGTAGAAGGCGACATAATCCTTGATCTGCGCCATCGCTTCAAATGGAGCCTCATACGTCCACACCGCGTTGCGTGAACGATCACCGCCAGCAGGAATGCTGTAGTAGGAAGCGTCGCCTTTGTAGGGGCAATACGAAGTGTGTTCGCTGCGCATAAGCGCGGCCATATCGACGTCCCGACGGGGGATATACTGAACGGGCGGATACGACGCCTCGCGAAGTGTCAACGCAGCGCTTGTGTCGGCGATGATTTTTCCGCCGACCTTGACCACGATGCGAGACGGGTTCGCTTCGATCGAAATCGGGTGGTCCGGCCCCGGAATCTTCACTGGCTTGTCAGTCATGACTTGTCTCCGTGTTGGCAGGTGCAGGTGGTCACTATCGCGCTCTCCGAAGGTGTGCTCATAGGGCTTGTTCTTCTGGACGGCCGTGAATTATCATGATCTGAGCTCCAATTATTCGGCTCGCATCGCATCGGGCACGAGCGCAAGGGCTGCTTTCGCGCAATCGACGTCGTGCTGCACCGTGGGAGCCCCGCTCACACCGATTGCCCCGACGACTTCTCCGCCCACCTTGATAGGAAAACCTCCTCCGTACGCCGCCACACGCGCAAGCGTGGGGATCCCAGCCAGAAGCGACGGGTCGCGCTGGATAAAGTTGAAAAAGTCCTGGGTGGAGACGCCAAACAGAGCTGTGTACGCCTTGTTCTGCGCAATCTCGATGGAAAGGATCGGGGCCCCATCCATCCGGCTAAAGGCCTTGAGATTGCCGCCGTCATCGAGAATCGCGATGTTCTCGGCGACCCCCATTTGTCTGGCTTTTGCCACCGCTTGATCGATCATCTTCTGTGCCAGTTCGGAAGAAATGCTGTGCTTCGTCACTACGCTGCCCATCGGGCTCCTCCCACTATTTGAAATGCGTTGCGCGCCAATCGGGTTTGGTCGCAACAATCGACTACCGTGAACAAGCCCGATCGATGAAGCGCGAACGAGAAAGCCCTCAGAGTCAGTGGCTCTTGCCACCATCGACGTGGAGGACATGGCCGGTGATGTAGGAGGCTCCCTCCGACGCGATGAAGACGACCGCGTTGGCGATTTCTTCCGAGAGGCCGAGACGCGCCATCGGAACGGTCGCCGTCAGCGCCGCCTTGTTCTCCGGCGTGCCCGTGAAGCGGGTCAACATGCCGGTGTCGGTCGGGCCAGGCGCCACCGCATTGACACGTATCCCCGACTTCGCGAGCTCGAGCGCCACCGACTTGGTGATGCCTTCGACGGCGTGCTTGCTGCCGACATAGATCGGGGCCCCCGCCGCGCCCTCGTGCCCATAGGTCGAGGAGATGTTGATGATGGTCCCGCTGCGCTGTCCCTGCATGACACGCGCTTCGTGCTTCATGCTCAGGAGTACGCCGAGAACATTGGTGTCGAACGTCGCGGAATAGCTTTCCGCGGTCTGCTCCGTGATCGGGCCGGGTTTGCCTTCGGTGCCGGCATTATTGACCGCGATATCGAGACGCCCGAAGCGCTCGACGGTGCGGTCGACGAGACGACGGACATCGTCTTCCTTGCGCACATCGGCCTGGACGAATTCGGCTTCGGCACCGAGCGAACGGAGCTCGCGAACCAGTGCCTCACCGGCATCCGGCTTGCGCCCAGAAACAACAACGCGATTGCCCGCTTTCGCGAACGAAACCGCCGCAGCGCGGCCGATGCCCGTGAGGGCCCCAGTGATGAGAACGACTGATGATGGCATGATTATCTCCTTGATAAGAAAAGGTTTCTGTGGCCGCCGTCTCCGACCGGGTGTTGTGAGAGGGGTCGGTTGCGGCGTTGGCCCCAAGATGAGCGTTCTCGACCAATTGAAAAACAGGCCATAATTCCAAACATATCGGACATAGGTGTCCGATATGGAGGTTCGCGGATGGACAGTCTGGGATCGCTCAATGCGTTCGTTCGGGCCGCCGAAACCCGAAGCTTCACGGTTGCGGGACGGCAGCTTGGCGTGTCGTCATCGGCGATCGGCAAGTCAGTGGCTCGGATGGAGGAACGGCTCGGCGTGCGCCTCTTCCATCGCAGCACGCGCAGCATCACACTCACCGCGGAAGGCGCCCTGTTCCTCGATCGCTGCCGGCGCATCTTTTCTGAAATCGAAGCAGCCGAGCTTGAGCTGTCGCAGACACACGAGGCCCCGCGCGGCACGCTGCGTGTCGGTCTGCCATTGGTCGGCATGCTGATGATACCGACGCTCGCGGCGTTCATGCGGACCTATCCCGAGATCATGCTGGATCTCGATTTCAGCGATCGGATCATCGATGTGATCGAGGAGGGTTTTGACGCCGTGGTGCGCTTCGCCGACGCCGGCGACACGCGCTTGATGTCGCGGGCCTTGGGCACCTATCGCCGGCGCCTGGTGGCGGCCCCGGCTTATCTCGCGGCCAAAGGTGTTCCCAAAACCCCTGATGACCTCAAGGCTCATGCCTGTCTGCACCACAGGTTTCCGACCAGCAGAAGGTTCGAGCAATGGCCCTTGCCGCCTGAGCAGGCCGGCGTCGAGATTGAACTCCCGAAAACGGCGGTCGCAAGCACGCTTGAGCCGCTGATCTATATGGCCGAGCAAGGCCTGGGCATCGCCTATTTGCCGGACTTCGCCATCGGCCGGCAACTTCGTGAAGGCCTGCTCGTCACCGTGCTCGACGACTACACCGACCGCTCCGGACCGCTTCGGGTGCTGTGGCCGTCGAGCCGGCATCTCGCTCCCAAGCTCAGAGCTTTCGTGGACTTTCTCGCCGCGAACCTTATCCCCGCCGTGGAAGGCGAAGCAGACAGCGGGATAAGTTTCTAGGAGAGGTTGATCTCAATCGGCGCGCCGGATCGGCGGCGAGGAGACGCGCGCATAAAGGCGTGCAAATCGCACTAGATCGTATCGTGGCGTAGAAAATCGTGGAGCGGGTGAAGCGCTCCGACTTAAATTTTTCTTTCGATTTATGTTAGCGATTCCAATTATTTGCGCCTTTCGGCTAATTTTCGGTGTTGGACGTTTTGTTGGACGTTTCATTGCACACTCATTCGCCGTTCAGCTTGGCTCGTGTGCGGCTCGAACCAACTCCGCCTCTATGGAAATCCGCGAAGTATTGGTGGTAAGTCTGCGCGCTCCAGAGCTGTCTGCATCTGGTACGCAAAGCGGAAGTGATTCCGGTGCCGGCGCGTGCCGCGTCACAAGCCACCTTGTGAGGAGATTGGCGCTCAAGTCGGCAAGGCCATTTCGTTGATGCGCAGCGCTTGTCGACTTGGCTGCCGCAAATAGTCGTGCACGACCCTGCCGAGGCCGAGCGTAAGGTCGGCAAGGATGTGAATTGCGGACACGATCTCGAGCACCGGCAATTCGGCGACGGGTGCCAAAGCGTGGGGTGACAGGTGGAGCGCCGCGGGCCCGGTCCACGCGCCCTTTATCGTGACATCCTCGAGATGATATTCGACGAGCTCGCAGATGCGGGGCGTGCCGTCGACGTGCGGAATGATCTTGAGCAGGAAATTTGGCGCCGCGAGCGAAGCTTTGACTTGCGCCAGATCAGCTTCGCGGTGCTTGTAGCCCATCGTGCCGGTCGCGACCCGAAGCGGACCGTAATCCAGGGTCCCGACAGCGTGTCGATCTCGGTTCGCAGCGTCGGCTGTGCCAGCTTCTTGGGAAAGCCCCAGAGTTCGCGGCCACCGGCGATCGGCCCCTCGTCGTTGAGGAACATGCAGTGCGTGTAGCTGCCCTTGCGGCCGCGGAAGGAGACCGGGATCACCTGCCCGCTCTCGGTGTAATCGCCGAAGCCGTTCGAATCCGGCATGCGGATGAATTCGTATTTCACCAGCGCTTCGCGCTCGTCGAGTTCGAGCGGCTCGGGCACCACCGCTCGCAGCCTCGCCGGATCGGTGCGATAGGTGATGATCAGGTATTCGCGGTTGACGAACCGGTACGGTCCGGGCGGATAGGCAGGGCTGGTCAGCGGCATCGCGAAGGCGCGCTCCAGCACTTGTTTCTCCTGCATTGTGGGTTCTCCTTGTGTTGAATTCAGTTTGTTCTATTCGCGACCGTCGCGCTCGAGATCGAACGTGAAGACGCCGTCCAGGCTCGTGGGGCGAGCAAGAACCTCGGGATGGCGCAGCGTGCGGACGGCATCGTGATATCCCGCGCGCCAATGGTCCTGCATCGACAGCCGGGAAAACTCGTGGTCCTTGGAGTGACCTTCGTAGTTCTGAGCCCGGTAAATCAGGTGAATGATGTTGTAGATTTTGTCACTGGCGACCGACTTCAGGATCTTCAAATCATCGTTCTCCTCAAAATCAGCAGGAAGCCTGCGCAGCAGGGCATCAAGCGCACGCTGGACCCGGTGCACGTTCTTAAATTGGCCGGTGCTTGCTCGCGTGCGGCTTGAAAACTGAATTTCTTTGTGACGTGTGGCAACTTCCGCCAGGTTGCGCGGAAGCGCGCCTTGCGAGCTCCAAAGATCGACCTGAAATGCGAGCGTATCCTGGCGGCGGGGATCGCTCTCGATCACCCACTGCAGCGGCGTGTTGGACACGAGGCCACCATCCCAGTACTGCTCGCCATCGATCTCGACCGCTGGAAAGCCGGGTGGGAGCGCCCCGCTCGCCATGACGTGCTCCGGAGCGATCTTGTGAGTGCTGGTGTCGAAATAGACGAAGTTGCCGGTCCTGACATTGACCGCGCCGGCGCTGAAACGCGTCATTCCAGCATTGAGGCGATCAAAATCCACCAGACGCTCAAGCGTGTGCTTGAGGTCGTTGGTGTCGTAGAAGCTGGTTGCCCCGAGCGTTCCGTTCGGTTGGAACCACGGCATCATAGCTCGCGCAGAGAAGAATCCCGTGGCGCCCGACGCGACCGCGAAATTGGCGCTCATTTGGTTGAGGAGGTTGCGCGTGTCGTCACTCCGGGCAAAATCACCGAAGGGATTGCCTAGCCAATCCCAAGGCGCGCTTGAAGTCACCTGCGTCCAAAACTCGCGCAGCCGATCGACTCGAGAATGGGGCGGATTGCCTGCAATAATGGCGCCATTGATGGCTCCGATCGATATGCCGGCGATCCAGTCAGGATGGATATTGGCTTCGGCCAAGGCCTCGTAGACGCCTCCCTGGTATGCCCCCAACGCTCCCCCGCCTTGCAGGAGCAAGGCGACGCACTCGAATGGAAGACGTTGTTCCGCTTTTGTCAGATGCGGTCGGGGCTGGAAATTCATGGCTCATTCTTTCGTTGGAGTTCTGTCTTGACATTTGCATTGATTTAATACACTAAACCGTATAGTGTATATATGTCTTGAGCGAGCAGGTCTGTCAAGGAAGAATGATTCACGTGCCCGTGTTCAGCTTTTGTGAGCCCGGGAGTGTCGCTGGAGTTCAGACTTCTTTCGCAGGGCGGCCGTTCGGGGATGACTTCCAGAAGCGACACCAATCAAAGTGAGTGATCCGATATGATTTCGAAATCCAACTGTCTTTCTATCGCAGTGGCAGCAACTTTCCTTTGCGCAACAAGTGCCTTTGCGCAGGACAATCGTGGCACTCCCGAGCAGAGGGCCGCGTGTGCGCCCGACGCCAGCTCTGCGCTGGCTACATTCCGGACCCCACCAGGGTCGAACACTGCCTGAGGCAGAACAAGTCCGATCTCAGCGACGCATGCCGATCGGTGTTCGAACAAAGTGCGGGCCCGGTGGCCAGCAGAGTCAAATAACTGAATCGGGCTGCCCCCTAGGGGCGGCCGAATTCTTGCGCAAACGCGGCAGGGACGCCGTGTGAGCCAGTAATCAAGGAGATAACGAGATGGATATGTTCTATATTCCCGCGCTCGCGTCGTTTTCGGGATCAGCTTCCGGAACTCTCGCGTCGATTGTCACCGGCTGGGTGACTCAGCGTCGCAAGGACCGCGTCCGTCATACGCTGCGGGCCACGTCCCAGCGTGAGGAGCTTTACAAGAGCTTCATCGAGGAAGCATCGCGTCTATACGCCGATGCACTTGTCAACGACAAGTCCGAGGTTTCGAAACTTGTCGATCTCTACGCTCTCATCGCCCGAATGAAGATTCTCTCCAGTGATGCCGTGATTGAAGCAGCCGAGAAGGCGGGCCGGTTGATCCTCGATACCTATCTGTCCCCGAACAGGACATTCGTCGACTTGCCCGACTTGATCAACGAGATGGACCCTTTGCGCGATTTCAGCGAGGCCTGCCGCCGCGAACTGCAGTCGGCAGATCGGCGCTGAGACGGTGAGCATGCCGTTGTTGAGGTATATCGGGTGGGTGGGAAACTTTCCTGTTGCGGAGCTGTTCGCCGCGAACGGGTGCTTTTCGGTGCCGATTGCCAGTTCGCGGCCTTCCGAAGGCCGGCGAAGGCCTTCATCGTCCCCAATCCGTTTCACAAGCCGCCAGGAAAAAGTTGACGCGTTCCCGCACGAAACTGGGCACCTCCTTTCGAAGATGTTTTGCGTCCTCCCCCATCAGAGCTCGCATCAGCATTGGGAGCAGAATGAGGTCCATGAAAATCTGCGCGGTGGCGAGGCTGCGCTTGGTGCTGAAAGGCCCCTTTGCACCGCGCTGAAGCATGTGGGTCGCATCGTTCAGGACATGAGAGACGGCAGCTGCAGCCCGATCTCGGCCCGCCTCATGGACATGGCGGCTCAAGGCCGGGAATTTGTCGGCTTCGGCAATCGTGGCGCGCGTTACGCCGACGGTGTCCGCAAGGAATCTCTCTACGAGCTCGGTGCCGACACTTGTGAGCTTGTCCGTCACAGAGCGTCCACTTGGCTCGTAGTCCTCGAAGTTCGTCAGTCCGGTGATGACGCGGGCTATGACCGCCTCGAAGAGTGCCTCCTTGCCGTCGAAGTGAGCATAAATCGTCGGCTTGCTCGCCGGCGCCATCTCCGAGATCTCATCGATGCTGGCGCCTTGGTAACCTTGCTCGAGAAAAACCTGTTGGGCCGCATCGAGAATACGGCTTTTGACGTCGCGAGCGTCCTTGGGCGGCCTGCCCCTGCCGAAGCGGGTCTGCGGTCGTTTCGAGTTTCTGTCTCTGGTCATGATTGTCCCTACGATCACGATGGTGCGATTAGTTCAGATTCTCATCCGATTCCTAGTTGACATGGCATGAACCTAAATGCAAGTAAAATGAAATATACGGTGTAGTGTATTTAGGAGATCGTCGTGAACAATACCGCCATGGCACGTCCGCCCGACCTCAATGAACGGATTCTAGTCCGCGAGTTGACCCATAGGATTAACAACCAGCTTACCTCTGCAATCAATGTGGTGACCGCGGCCGCCGTGCGGACGGACCATCTGGAGGCCAAGGCCGCGCTAGGCAATGTCGTCGAATTGCTTCAGGAGCAGGCGAATGTGCATCGTGTCCTTGCGATTCCGGAAGACGATGCACTTGTCGACGCCGCTCAATACCTCCGCAGGCTTTGCCTCACGATAACGCGGTCCAGTTTGGAGCCAATCGGCATCCATCTCTCGTTTCAAGCCGACACCTTGCCGCTCGAGGCGGAGCGGTGCTGGCGTCTCGGGATGGCCATCCACGAGCTGGTGACGAATTCAGCGCGACATGCGTGCTTCGACGGCCGGGCTGGAGAGATCAAGATCAGGTTGTCCCTGAGGGACCAGGTGGTCAACTGCGTCATTGCGGACAATGGTTCGCTCTCCGGGCGGTTGAAGCCGGCGCGGGGCCTCGGCATCGTTCGCAATTTGATCGAGAGCCTGGGCGGTCGGCTCGAATATGGCTTTGGCCCCGAATACTCATCGTTTCTTTTGGTGTTTCTGCTCACCGAACGCGAGCGGCGGACCAACAGGGCAGTCGCTTCGCGCCGCACGAGAACGCGGCGTCGACTGAAGACGATCAGTTCGCCCAAGCAGACCACGACGCGACAGCTCCCGAATGCCGCAGGCACTCCGTGGAGCCTGCATGGGCCTACTCCGGGATCAAACGTGCCGGAACAAGCCCACCCCTTCGGGGCGGACCGAACGACCGACGAGGCGGACGTCCTCGCGCCGTTGCTCGCAAAACCCGCATCTAGCTCAAAAGGAGAAATGGAATGTTGAAGAAAACTTTGCTGACCCTGTCCGTGAGCGTGATGCTCGGCGCCGCCGTCGCCGCGCCTAATGCCGCACTCGCGCAATTCGGCCCTCCTCCGGGTCCTCCGCCTGCGCTCGCTGGTCCTCCTCCCGGCCTTGGGGCCGGTGGTCCTCCTCAGGGTCTCGGCGCCGGTGGTCCTCCCTTTGGTGGTCCTCCGGCCGGACCTGTCGCTGGCCTTCCGCCCCGTGGCCCCGCGGGCGCACCTCCGCGCGACATCGCCGGTGGTTCGCCTCGTCTCGACGGTGCTGCCGGACTGCATGGTCTCGATCGCGGCGGTCAGGCCAATTTTCGCGGCGTCGAGGGTCGCGCCGCGGCCTACAGCGCCAATAGCTACACCCGCAATAGTTACATCAGCCATGGCTACCGGTCCTGGCCTTATGCGGCGGCTGCGAGCTTACGCCTATGGCAGGTCCTACGCCTCCTCCTCCGACGACGGCTGCTACTACGTGTCTACATACAGGCGATACGGCACCAGACGCGTTCTGGTGTGTCATGGAAACTGATTGAGGCGGACGGCCTTTGACGCCCCGGTCTTGCACCGGGGCGTCTGTCCTTTTGGCCGAACGCAACCTGCCTGTCAGGGCTGCTTTCGGGACTTGACAGCTTAATAAATACACTATACCGTATAGTGTAATTAAAGAGGAGATCGCCGTGCACCATTTTGTCCGCCGTCCGCCCGCGCGGGCCATTCCGAGGCCCATGAGTGCCGCACTCGCGCTCGTGCTGCTGGCGGCGCCGTTGGGTGCCTGCAATGACCGCGCCGCCACCGCCGTCGAGCGCGCCGCGTTCGTGCACACCGAAATTGTGCAGCCGCAGGACGGACAGGCTTCCCTCACGCTGACCGGCGAAGTCCAGGCCCGTTTCCGCGCCGACCTCTCCTTTCGCGTGAGCGGGCGCGTGCTCGCGCGCCTGGTGGATGTCGGCGCCCACGTCAATGCCGGCGACCTCCTGGCCCGGCTCGATCCGGCCGAGCAGCAGGCCGATTTTGACGCCGCGACCGCGGCTGTGGCCGCGACGGAGGCCCAATTGCGCGTGGCGCAAGCGACCTTTGACCGGCAGAGCAATCTCCTGTCGAGCGGCTTCACCACCCGCGTCGCCTACGACCAGGCGCAGGAGCAATTGCGAACCGCACAAAGCACGCTTGAATCGGCAAAAGCGGAGCTGGGAAGGGCCCGCGAGGCGCTTGGCGATACCGAACTGCACGCCCGCGCTGCGGGTGTGATTACAGCGCGAAGCCTCGAGGTCGGGCAAGTCGTGCAGGCGGCCCAATCGGTTTTCACGCTGGCGCAAGATGGCGAGCGTGACGCCGTCTTCGATGTCCCTGAATCCATGTTCTTGGGCGATATGGAGGGAGGCCGCGTTTCGCTGGCGCTGGTCTCGGGTCCTGACGTCACCG
The DNA here is from genome assembly GCA_963713785.1 of uncultured Alphaproteobacteria bacterium. Lineage (GTDB taxonomy): Bacteria > Pseudomonadota > Alphaproteobacteria > Rhizobiales > Xanthobacteraceae > Bradyrhizobium. The sequence continues at coordinate 84,033 of CAVQNB010000004.1, read as the reverse complement.
GCGTCGGCTACGTCAGGGAGATATCGCCTGCCGTCGATCCCAAGAGCTCCACGGTTCGCGTGAAAGTCGCGATCCAAAACCCGCCCCCTGCGATGACGCTCGGAAGCGCCATCGCGGGGACCGCCGGGACCAAACCTGCGATGGAGATCACGTTGCCGTGGACCGCACTGACGGCAACGGGCTCAAAGCCCGCGGTCTGGATCGTCGATCCCAAGACAAGCACAGCGTCGCTGAAGCCGGTGACTGTCGGCGCTTACGAAGCGGGAGCGGTGCTGATCAAGGAAGGGCTCGAGGCTGGAGACCGCGTCGTCATCGACGGAGGCAAGCTGCTGAGCTCCGGCCAGCCCGTGACATTTGCTGGAGATCGGTCATGAGAACGCGATTTTTTGTCGTTGCAAGCGCCATCGCTTCGGCATTGGCGATGGCCGGATGCAAGCAGGAGGCGAAGGCGCCGGAGCCTGTCCGGCCGGTGCTGTCGACCGTCCTGCAACCGGCCGCATCGGGCAGCACGGTGGCGGTTGGAACCGTCCAGCCCCGCTATGAGACCAATCTCGGCTTCCGCGTGCTGGGGCGCCTGATCGCGCGTCCAGTCAACGTCGGAGATCTGGTCGCCGAGGGGCAGACGGTTGCCGCAATCGACCCGACTGCCCTCGAGCTCGCCGTGCGGTCAGCGAAAGCAGACCTTTCGAAAGCCGAGGCTCTGCTTGAAAACGCAGTCGGGACCGAGGAGCGGAAGCGGATCCTGATCAAAACCGACGCCACGACGAAGCAGACGCTTGACGACGCAGAGCAGGTGCGCGCGGGCGCACAAGCATCGACCGCTCGCGCCCGCGCGAACCTGACTAAGGCGATCGAGCAGCTCGGTTATGCACAGGTGAAGGCCGATTTCGCCGGCGTCGTCACGGCCGTGGGCGCCGAGGTGGGACAAGTCGTCTCGCCGGGTCAGAGTATCGTGACCGTGGCGCGACCGGACGTCCGCGAGGCTGTGGTCGATATCGGCGCGGACTTCCCTGTGCCCTTGACCGTCGGTTTGCCGTTCACCGTCAGCTTGCAGCTGCTTCCCGCTGTTCAAGTCCAGGGCCAAATTCGCGAAATTGCGCCGCAAGCCGATTCCGTGACGCGCATGCGCCGCGTTCGTATCGCCTTGAATGATCCGCCTGAAAGCTTCCGACTCGGAAGCACCATCACAGCCAGGCTCAGCAAGGGTCACAGCTCAGTTCTCCGAGTGCCCGCGTCCGCTGTCCTCAAAGAGGGCGCTGAGACTTTCGTCTGGGTCATCGACGCTCCCCCGAGCACGGTTTCGCTTCACAAGGTCGATCTCTCCGAGGACGAAGGAGGGATCCGGGTCACCGGCGGTCTCTCTCTTGGAGAGCGTATCGTGACTGCCGGGATCCACAGCCTCAAACAAGGACAGCAAGTCCGCATCGAACAGGATGCTACGCCATGAAATCGTTCAACCTTTCCGACTGGGCACTCGGGCATCGTTCGCTTGTCTGGTATTTCATGATCGCCTTCATGGCGGCGGGACTGTTCTCGTACCTTCAGCTAGGCCGGCAGGAAGATCCGGATTTCACCATCAAGACCATGGTGATCGGGGCGCAGTGGCCGGGTGCGTCGCCCGAGGAAATGACGCGCCAGGTCACCGACAGGATCGAGAAGAAGCTCGAAGAGCTGGAGTCGCTCGACTATACCAAGAGCGTCACCGTTGCGGGCCAAACAACCGTCTTCGTCTATCTGCGCGACACGACGAAGGCTGCCGACGTCGCCCCGACCTGGGCGCGTGTCCGCAACATGATCTGCGGACATCAAGGGCGATTTCCCGCAAGGCGTGATCGGGCCGGGCTTCAACGACCGCTTCGGCGACGTCTTCGGCAACATCTACGCGTTCACCAGCGACGGCTTGAGCCAGCGGCAGTTGCGCGATCGCGTCGAAGACATTCGCGCAAAGGTTCTGACGGTCCCGGATGTCGGCAAGGTCGACATTCTCGGCGCGCAGGATGAAATGATCTTCCTGGAATTCTCGACCCGAAAGATCGCGGCGCTCGGCCTCGACACCCGTTCAATCGTCTCCTCGCTGCAGGCGCAAAATGCCGTCGCGCCCTCCGGCGTATTCCAGGAGGGACCGGAGCGCATCAGCGTGCGGGTCAACGGTCAATTCGCATCCGAGGAAAGCCTGAAGGCGATCAATCTCAGGGTCAACGACCGCTTCTTCCCGCTGACAGATGTGGCAACCATCACGCGCGGCTACGCCGATCCGCCGACGACGCTGTTTCGCTTCAACGGCGAGCCCGCCATCGCACTCGCGATCGGGATGAAGTCGGGCGCAAACTTGCTGAAATTCGGCGAGGCGCTGAAAGAGGAAATGTCGAAGATTCTGGCCGAGCAGCCGATCGGCCTGGGAGTTCATCTCGTCGCTGACCAGCCGGTCGTCGTCGAGCACGCGGTGTCGGGCTTCACGGAAGCGCTGTTCGAAGCGGTGGTCATCGTGCTCGCGATCAGCTTCTTGAGCCTCGGCCTTCGCGCCGGTCTGGTCGTTGCGATCGCGATCCCCCTGGTTCTGGCGATCACGTTCGTGGTGATGGCGTATGCCGGAATCTCGCTGCAGCGCATTTCGCTCGGCGCCCTGATCATCGCGCTCGGCCTTCTGGTCGACGACGCCATGATCGCCGTCGAAATGATGGTGGCGCGACTGGAAGTCGGCGATCCCCTGGAGAAGGCCGCAACCCACGTCTACACCTCCACGGCCTTTCCGATGCTGACCGGAACGCTGGTCACCGTCGCCGGCTTCATCCCGATTGGCCTCAACACCAGCAACGCCGGTGAATTCACCTACACCTTGTTCGTGGTCATTGCCGTCTCGCTGCTCGTGTCATGGATTGTTGCGGTGCTGTTCACGCCCTTGCTTGGCGTCACGATCCTGCCGGCCAGGATGAAAGGTCATCATGAATCCAAAGGCCGGCTTGGGCAGATGTTCGCCCGCCTGCTTCTGGTTTGCATGCGTCATCGCTGGATCACCGTCGGGGTGACGGTCGCGGCCTTCGCGCTCGCTCTGTTCGGCATGCAGTTCGTGCAGCAGCAGTTCTTTCCGTCGTCGGACCGTGCCGAATTGGTCATTGACTGGAACCTGCCTCAGAACGCCTCGATTACCGAGACCAATGCGCAGATCGCCCGCTTCGAGCGTGAACAGCTGCAGGGCAATCCCGGTGTCGACCATTGGTCGACTTATGTGGGAACCGGCGCTCCGCGATTTGTGCTGTCATTCGACGTGCAGACGGCGAACACCTGGTTTGGCCAGATGGTCGTCGTCACCAAGGGCGGCATTGCCGCGCGTGATCGCGTCAAGGCGCAATTCGAAACCTATCTGAGAAAGACCTTTCCGGGCACCGATACCTTCGTCAAACTGCTCGAGGTCGGACCTCCGGTCGGGCGTCCCGTGCAGTACCGGCTGAGCGGACCCGACATCGCCAAGGTGAAGGAATTTTCCCAAAAGCTCGCCGGCATTGTGCGCGCCAATCCGCACCTCGATCATGTCGTGTTCGACTGGATGGAGCCGGCGCGCGTCGTCAAGGTCGATGTCCTGCAGGACAAGGCGCGCCAGCTTGGCGTGAGTTCGGAGGACATCGCGACGACGTTGAACGGCGTCCTTGCCGGCTCCTCGATCACCCAGGTGCGCGACAGCATTTACCTGGTGAATGTGACGGGACGCGCGACCGCACCGGAGCGCGCATCGATCGATACGCTGCGCGACCTGCAATTGACCGGCCTTGGCGGCCAGTCGGTGCCGCTCGGAGCGGTCGCCACGCTGCGCTACGAAATCGAGCAGCCGACAATCTGGCGGCGATCGCGGCTTCCCACGATCACGCTCAAGGCAAGCATCCTCGACACCGTGCAGCCGAAGACGATCGTGGATCAACTCGCGCCGAAGGTGGACGAGTTCGCAAAAGGACTGCCGGCCGGATACTCGGTCGCGATCGGAGGCTCGGTCGAGGAAAGCGCGAAGAGCCAGGCCCCGATCGAAGCGGTCGTTCCGCTGATGCTTTTCATCATGGCGACGATCCTGATGATACAGCTGCAAAGCTTTCATCGGTTGTTCCTGGTGTTTGCGGTTGCGCCCCTCGCCGTGATCGGCGTTGTCATGGCCTTGCTGCCAAGCGGAGCGCCGCTCGGATTCGTCGCGATCCTCGGTGTGCTGGCGCTGATCGGCATCTTGATCCGCAACTCGGTGATCCTGATCGTGCAGATCGAGGACCTGAGGAAGGCGGGACGCCCTGCATGGGACGCGGTCGTGGAAGCGACCGAGCATCGCATGCGGCCGATCATGCTGACCGCAGCCGCCGCAAGTCTCGCGCTCATCCCGATCGCGCGCGAGATTTTCTGGGGGCCGATGGCCTACGCGATGATGGGCGGCATCATCGTGGGCACGATGCTGACGCTGTTGTTCCTGCCGGCGCTCTATGTGGCGTGGTTCCGGATCAAGGAGCCGGAGCCCGCAACGGACAACACTCACGAAAATCCGACTTCCCCCGAATTGCAAGCAGACCTGTCAGCTGATGCGCCCTCTCAGCGCGAACTGGAAAATGCATAGGAGCGAATATGAAAGAAGTTCTGAGTGTCTTCACGTTTGGCATCGGAGCGTTGTGCTTCGTGGTGTTCGTGACAATGGCGGCTGCCTGGCCGGCTTGTTGCACAGGTGCGGTGGCTACACATCAGAGCCAAAGTGCTAGCGCGTATCAGTGCCATTGACTAAGGCGTCATGCAGCCCGCCAAAGCGCCTGGACGTTGGGGTCAAATGATCCGCTTGGCGCAGCACCTAGAGAGCACTCGCAATGATCTTCAACACCCTGGCAGATCGGCCAGGTGGGACGGCGTTCAAAAGCGTCCCAGATCGCGCAAAATCGTAGATTAGCGTAGAAAATCGGAGCGGGTGAAGCGCTCCGACTCAAATTTTTCTTTCGATTTCTGTCAACGACGCCAATTACTTACGCCTTCGGCCTATTTTCGTGTTGGACGTATTGTTGGACGTTTCGTTCGACGCTCGACTTGGCTCGCCTGCCACTCAAAACTCGTTCTGCCACTATGGAAATCCGTGAAGGACTGGTGGTAACGCCATTATCAGCAACACGGCGCTTCCCCCCAACACGCTGGCACCCACGACGAGCAGGGACAGGACGCGCTCCCAAAGCATCTCGCTGGCGACGTCATTCGAATTCGGCATCTGTGTGCACCCGCATTTTTCGTGCGACGAAGACGTCATAGACTGAGTCGAGGGGTCGCCAAGCGGCGAAATTTGCCGGAAAATTAACTCATGATTCACCGACTCGGGCGCCCTGCCCGATTGGCGTTGGTGTCGGTTTTGCCCGCGTGCGATTCTCTCCTGATCCGGCGTCCCATCGGACGCTATCGAGCGACATCCAAGATAGAGGGGATCAGAACTCTAGATCCCTAGTCCGAGGTCGAGCTTCCAAGCCAACCGCATCAGCTCACCACCGAACGTGGATACATTTCAGGTTCACCGTGCTGACGGAAGCCGTGGCTCAACCTGACTTCAGCATCTCAGTTTTTGCTGCGGGGAGACGCAACATCCGATTCTCGGGATTAGTCGAGAGAGCCATTCTCCGCTTGGCTACGTAGAATCTACCGTTGCCCTCCGAAGGCAAAGGTCACACGTTCGAATCGTGTCGGGTGCGCCAGCTTCTGTCACCCCTCTCTCAGGAAGGGCACGTTTTACAACGCGATATACGGACCCAGCCCGAGACTTCAGTTCTGGTTCATTCGCGCGAGTAAGCAATCGGGAGAAAATTTCCTGGACGCGCCTTTTTGGCGATCGCATTGCAGGTCGGTCCAGTCCATCGAGAGCAAGTTGTTCGCACTCGGTCGAGTTGGCAGGGGCTAGCGAGATCTAACATCCACAACGACCGCTTAGCGCCAGGAGCGGCCTACCGCAGTAAAGGACGGTGTTCACCCAAGCGAACACCGCCCTTCTAGACCGGCAGTAAGGCGAGGCCGCCTTACATTCCGTACACGATTTTCAGCTCGCCGCTGGCGCGGAGCGCGATGACGACGCCGTCGGCCGGCAGATACAGCTTCTCGAGTCTCGCCGACGAGAGATGGCCTTCCAGGCGATAGCCGTCTTTCAGCGGTCGGTTGAGCCTGGTGTTGGCGGCGTTGAGCAGGTTGTCATAGGCGACACCGTAATCGACGCTCATCCTGTCGCGCAGCTGGCTCACGATCGGAGTAACGAGAGCCGCCAGGCCCTCGTCGGAGGTGGCCGCCGAGAGGTCGGACAGCCGCACCGCACGGCCATCGGCATCGACCTGGAGCGCGCCCGTGAGGTAGGTCCATTGGCCGGCATTGGCATCGGTGTCCGATGGCTTGGCAATGCGCAGGCCCACCACGAGCTTGCCCGATGACGGATAGACCTCGACGTCCCGGATCGACAGGCCGGCCGCCGGAGCCATGGCGGCGATCGCCTGGCTGATCTTGTCCTTGAGCACGTCGTAACCGATGCGCACGGGCAGGATGACATCGAACGCGCCGGGCTCCTTGACATCGCGGCCGAGTAACGGCAAGGCGGTTGCCGTCACGGCCGCGGGATGCTGCCCGACCACGGTTTCGGCCGAACCCGACAGTTCGAGCGAACCGCTCAGCACCCTGCCGTCGGCACGCACGCCCGCAAACGCGGCGCTCTGCGGCGTCAACTGCAGCCAGATCTCCGGGTTTTCGGAGAGCTGGACCGGATCGAACGCATGCCGCCAGGCGATCGCGGCCTTGTCATGCAGATCGAGGCGGCGGGCCGCGGCGAGCGCGCGCTCCCTGACCACGGCGAGCAGGGCGCGGATGCGCGGCTCCGCATAATTCGAAAGCGGAATCTCGCGGCCCATCACGTGCAGCGCCGGCGGCTCGCTCCAGCGAAAGCCGTCGCTGATATTCAGCTCGAGCGACCAGTCGCGGCTGAGCTCAGGGCGCGCCTCGACTTCGACAGTGGCGCTGGCTTCGGTTTCGCCGTGGATACGGGCGGTGAAACGATTGGCGCCCTGGCCCTCGAGCGCGCCGTGGATCGGCACCGAGCCATAGACGCGGTCGCCGCGGCCGTAGAGTGAAACGCCGCCGGAGCGCTCGACATAGCCGTAGATGTCGCAATTGGCGTTGACCCGCCAGAACAGCACCCGCCGATGCACGCAACTGACGCGCTCGTCGATGGTAGCGAGGCGGCGCGGGATATCGTTGTCGATCTCGGCTGCCAGCGCCGGCAGGCCGAATTCGACGGTCGCCGAAATCCGCGAATCCGTGGTGAACGGCGCTACGGTATCGGGAGCCAAGGGCGGCTTGTCCGCCGCGTGCGCCGTCGAACAAAGAGCCACAAGGCCAAGTGCGGCGAGAGCTGTCCGTGTGGCGACGCGGCGGCGCTCCGTGAATAATGTAGAAAGAGTATTCATGATCGTTACCTCAGTTGGTGTTCAGTCGTTGCTCAGAGCCTGCGCAGTCCGCCGAAGCGTTCGCGGAATCCGCCGAAATCATGCGCCCGAGGCCGGAAGGAATCGATCGAGCGCCGGCGCAAGAGGTCCGCGCCCTCGTCGACACGGGGGCGGTCGAGACCGGGCCGCGGCAGGGCTTCGCGCCGCTCCAGCCTTTGGCCCATATCACGCGTGACATCGTCACGCCCGACATCGGCTTCGCGTCGTTCGGGAGACGCCGGCGCAATATCCTTTCTGAGATCGCGCTCGCCTTCCATCAGATGCTGCTGGTTTGGACGCTCCGCACCCAGACGATCGCGGAGCTCGTCCCGCATGGCTGCGGTGTTCTCGCGGCCGAAGCGCTCCGCCACGGCGGCGTTGCGGTAAGGCACGTTGCCGCGATGCGCCGGATTGTGGGCCCAGATATTGTTGGTGATGTTGATATTGGTGCGATTGAACGCATTGAAGCGGTTGACGTTGATGATGACGTTGTGATTCCACCAGTCGCAGCCGCCCCAGATCGCCGCACCGACCGCGACGCCCGACGCAAACGAGACCACGTTGCTGGCGACGAAGCCCGGCGGATACCAGTAGAACGGCGGGTAATCCGGATAGCCCCAGGCGCCGTACGCCACCGCCGGATTGTAGATCGGCACATAATACACATCGGGATTGACCGGCTCGATCTCGATCGCCTGTGGCAGGCCTGCGGTCGCAACGCCGGCCGGCGCCGATGCGGTCGTCACCAGCTGATGCGGCGTAGATTGCAGATTGCCCGCGGACTGCGCCTCGGCGCGCAGCTTCTGCACGGCTGCAAGCACGTCCTGCTGCTGCGCGAGGAAGGCGTCGCCGAGCTGCTCGGTCCAGTCAAGCTTCGCGCTCATCATTTCAAGCGTCTGCGGCACCGCGGCGAGCGCCTTGACGCTGGGGTCCCAGGGCTGCGCCTGCATCGCATCCTGAAGTGCGCTGCCTTTGACCGTCGGATTGGCCTGCGACCAGCGCGCAGCTTCCACGACTTCGAGCGGATAGGTCGAGGCCATCAGCACCTGCGTCAGACAGCGGATCCGGATAGAGCGCGATCGGCGCCACCAGTTGCTCGACCTGCCCTTCGGGCAAGCTTCTGTTCAGCCGGAGTTTGAACTTGGGCCGGAGCGGCGGCGTCCTGCGCACGAGCGGGCGCGACCGCGAGCCCCCAAACCAGCATGAGCGACACGACGCCGACAGCGAGTTTGCGAGGCGCCATAACGAATTTGTCTGTCATCTTTGTTCTCCCTTCCGCGTCCCCAACTCCGTGAGGACGCGGTCGATCGGTTGCCTTGTTGCGGGGTTATGCGGTTCAGAGGCAGATGCGCTGGCCGTTACGCCAGAAGCAGCCGGAGCCGCGGTGATAGGCATAGACGTTGCCATACCGGCCGACGGCCACCGCGCCGTTCGGACCCACGCCAACCGAGCCGTAGGCGCTGACGCAGCCGGCGCGATAGATGCCGCGGACGCAGGTGAAGGCGTTGGCGTTGGAAACGCTCAGGACCGTGCCGAGCATGCCGACGACGGCGACCATGGCAACGCGGGTCTTGCGCGAGGGACGCGCCGGAACAGCGGCGACGTGGCGGGTGAAGATCGACTTGATGGTATTCATGGCTTTAGTTCCTTTCATCAATGGTGAATCGACCGCGGCATCGGGTTGCGATGCCGCGGTGACGGGTTGGTTCTGGAAAGTTGGAGACCTGGGCCGAGGGCGATCAAATTGCCCTGCCCGCTAACGCGCCGGAGACATGCTCCCCGCGAGGCGCGAAAACAAATACCACCTCAATATGCAGGTATCGCCGAAGCCTATGGCTGGGTGCTGCGAGACCGGATGGCCCCTAAAAAAGCGGAATTGCACGGCGATTCTCGCTGAAATTGCAGGCGATGAAATCGAATTGAAACAGATGAAACCGATTGGAAACACCTTCACAGATTCGTTATGCGCTACCGCGAGTTGAATACCGCAAAGAGCGATGGGCTCCTGACCTTGCGAAACGCCGCAAGCCGTGGATGATGTGCCGGCAAAGTCGCGTGCAGGTCACATGCAGTTTCGTCAGCTCCGCTACTTCGTGAAAATCGTCGAGGCCGGAAGCTTTTCCCGGGCCGCGTCGGTTGTTCATATCGCGCAGCCGGCGCTGAGCCAGCAAGTGGCCGAACTGGAGGAGCGCCTGGGCGTCGCACTGCTTCAGCGCAGCGCCCGGGGCGTACGGCCGACGGCCGCGGGCGATATCCTCTACAAGGAAGCATCGGCGATCCTGCATCAGCTCGACCAGCTGCCGGGGGTCGTCCGCTCAAGCACCGGCGAGGCGGAAGGAACCGTCAACCTCGGCTTTGCATCGTCATTGGCGCCCGCGCTGGTGGGCTTCCTGGATGAGTGCCGGGCGACGTTTCCGAAGGTCGTCATACGGGTGTCGGACGGAGACAGCCTCAGCCTCGAAAGCAAGATCGCGTCGGCGTCGGTCGATCTCGCCATCCTTTATGAAGACGCATTCGTCACGGCGCTGGCTCGCAAGCCGCTCTTCAGGCAGAAGCTGTTTCTTGTGTCGCGCCAGCCGATCGCGGATCAGGACAAAGTAGTTTCGCTCGAACGGGTCGCCGCCCTGCCGCTTGTGCTGCCGGGTGCCAGCAACGGCCGCCGTGCCTTACTCGAGCGCGTCTTCGCCGAAGCAAAGCTGACACCGAATGTCGTGCTGGAAGCCGATTCCCTCATCAGCGAGATGTGGTCGGTGCGAAACGAGGTCGGCTGCACCATACTGCCCATAGGCGACATCTCCAATTTCGGGCCCAATGCCTTTGCAAAGCCGGCTGTTGATCGAGCCACCGATCTATCTGACCTGCTCGATCGTCCACTCGGCCGACTTTCCGCTCACCAATGCCGGCGAGGCCGTGCGCGATTCTCCTCCTGGACCTTCGTCGAGCGCCGGGTCAGCGAGACCGACATGCCCGGCGCGGAGTGGATAGCAGAACTGAGCACCGTGAGCCCGCGAAGCGGGATCAGGGATGGTGCGCGCCTTCGCTGTGAGCCAGCGCCAGCCGACTGACATCCTTGACGCCATGCCCTTCCAGGTCGGCCAGCACCGCCTCGTCAGACAGCGGCAGCTTGCGCGAGTGCTTCCAGTCGTGACGTGCGGTCTCGACCAGCCGCTTCACCACAGACCGTGAGGCGGTTTCGATCGCAAGCTCGCGGCGATCGTCGAAGCTGCCCGGGCTGAGATTGATCGAACCGACAATCGCGCGCTCGTCGTCGGCGATCATGATCTTGCCGTGGAGCTTCAGATCCTTCAACGCGCGGACCTTGGCGCCGACATCGTGCACGATGCGCAGGCCGCTGACACCCTCGAACAGCTTCTTCTTTTTGAGCTTGTGCAGCGCGCGCGACATGATGCGAACACGAACGCCACGATTGGCCGCGCGCACCAGCCGCTCGATGATCACCATATCCTGGTAGCGCTCGTTCTGCAGCCACAGAGTCTTCCTTCGCGCCATCGATGAAATCGGCGATGCGCTGGCGGCCGTTGTTGGGACACCAGATCAGATCGGAGCCGGCTTGCGGCTCGAACGGCCTGCTCCTCCCAGTCGGCATCGAAGCACCGCACCATCTCCGCGACCTCGGCTTTGCCGGTTGTTTCGATGGCGTAATCGCGGGTTTCGGTCAGATCGCGGGTTTCCCAATTGAGCGATTCGATAAATCCGACCTCGCCCGTCGATCACCATCGACTTCTGATGGGTGACCGCGAACGCCTTGTTGCTGTCGCGCACGCTGACGCCGGCCGCGAGCAGCGCCGCGCGCGCGAACTCGTTGTCGCTGGTGCCGTCGCGCCGGGCGGGATTGAGCATGACGCGAACATTCACACCGCGACGCCGGGCGGCGATCACCGCGTTGAGCAAGGTCGGATCGGTGAACAGGAACATCCGGATGTTCAGGCTGTGCCGGGCGGCCTCGAATGGGATCGATGATCGCATGCGCGCCATCGTCGGGAAGAACGATCAATCGGTGCGACATGGTTGTTCCTTCCTTCAGTGTTCAGGCGGCGCTGGCGTGCTGGAACTGGATGCGATGCAGGTCAGCGAAAATGCCGCCGCGGGCAATCAAGCCCTGCATGCGAGCCCTCCTCCGCGACGACGCCGTCCTTGAGCACGATGATCTTGTCGGCATCGATCAGGGTGCTGAGGCGATGCGCGATCATGATGACGGTGCGGCCCTTCATCAGCCGCCGCAATGCCTCGATCACCAGATGCTCCGATTCCGTGTCCAGCGCGGCCGTCGGCTCGTCCAGCACCAGAATCGGGCTATTGCGGATGACCGCGCGCGCAATCGCGATGCGCTGGCGCTGGCCGCCCGAGAGCGTGTCGCCACGCTCGCCGACGATCGTGTCGTAGCCTAGCGGCATGCGGCCGATGAACTCGTCGGCGTTCGCGACCTTCGCCGCGGCGATGATCTCCTCGTCGGTCGCGCCCGGTCGGCCATAGGCGATGTTTTCCCGGATGGTGCCGGGAAACAGCACGGTATCCTGCAGCACGAAGCCGATCTGCGATCGCAGCGCCGCCAGCTTGTAGTCGGCGATATCGACGCCATCGATCAGCACACGGCCGAGCGTGGGATCGTAGAAACGCGGCAGCAGGCTCAGCACGGTCGATTTGCCGGACCCGGTCGGGCCGACGATGCCGACCGACCTGTCCCGGCTCGATGTCGAACGACACCTCGTGCAGCACCGGATCGTCCCTGTCGTAGCCGAAGCTGACGCGGTCGAAGGTGATCGCGCCGCGGACGCGGCCGGGATCGATGGCGCCGGGCCGCTCCTTGATGACGTCATCGGCCGAAAGAATGGTCTGGATGCGTTCTAGCGCCACCGTGGTCTGCGCAATCGTGCTGGTCATGCTGGCGAGATCCTTCACCGGCTTGAAGAACTTGCTTGAGGTAGGCGAGATAGACGGTCAGCGCGCCGGCCGTCATGGTGCCCGCGACGATCAGCGACGTTCCCTTCCACAGCACGACCGCCGTGCAGATCGCCACGACAATCGCGACCAGCGGCGACATCAGCGATTTGATCCTCCTTGCGCGCAGCGCGGCCGCGACGGTGGCGTGACTGGCGGCTTCCAGATGCGCAAGCTCGAGGTCCTGCCGCCCGAAGGCCTTGGTGACGCGGATCGCACCGAGCCCCCGCTGCACAATCGACAGCACCTCGCTTTGCCGGACGCGTACCGCCCGCGTCGCCTCCTTCACCGCCTTCTTGAAATGAAAGACGAACACCAGCAGCACCGGCGTGAACGCGACCGCGATCAGCGTAAAGTCCCAATCGAGCCAGAACATCAGCCCCACCATGAACAGGATGGTGAGGAGATCGATGACGATATCGAGCGTCGAGGACGATGCGAAATCCTGGATGGTGGAGACGTCGCTGGTGATGGTCGACACCAGCGCCCCGATCTTGGCATGGTCGTAGTAGCGCAGCGAAAGCCGGTGCAGATGCTCGTAGATGCGAAGCCGCAAATCGTTGGCGACCCACTGGCCGACGCTGGTCGTATAATAATTGTCGATATAGCTCGCGACCGCGCCGATGACGGCGATCGCGAGCGTGGCCGCGCCCGCGAACATGCGCAACGCCAAGCGTATGCTTGCCGAAACCGCCATATTCATGCGCCCAGTCGAGCCAGTGCGGCAGATGATGGTTGCCGAGCGCATCGTCGATGACGAGTTTCAGCGGCCAGGGCGCGGCGAGGCTAGTCGCCGATCTCCGTCAGCATGGCCAGAAAGACAATGGCCAGCCAGCGGCGATAGGGCCGCATCAGTTCAACACCAGTCGGGACATGGTTCACCTATTGAGCTGAAGCCTGAGTGACCCTGCCGCAATCGCTGGGCGCGGGCTTGCCGGCAAAGCGATCCATCATCCAGGCCACCGCGTTATCGGCGCTGTCGCGGGCAACGAAGCCGTGACCGACGCCGGGCACCCACATCATGGTGACCTTGCTGCCGGCCTTGCATTGCCGCTGCATGTAGGCGCGCGTCACTTCGGGACGAACGATGTCGTCGGTCGTGCCCTGCGCGAGAAACAACGGGATGCGCGACGGCAACGGGCCGGGCGTGTTGCGCACTGCCAGCGAATGCCAGGGCTCGACGATCGCGATGCTCGGCACCGAGAGGAAGTTCTGCTCCAGCGGCTTTTCTGTGCGGCGCCGCGCCAAGATGTCGAAGATCAATTCGATGCATTCGTCCGCCAGGCGGTCGACCGTCGGCATCGCCTCGGGCACCACGACCTTCGCGATCGGCGCATCATAGACACGCGACCACGACCATAGCGTCATCGCGGTGAGGTTCTTGCCGCCGGAGGTCTTGAAGTCGTCGCCCATCAAGGTCACGAGCGAGGTCGCCGGCGCGGCCGCGGCAACGCCGACCAGATTGAGCTCCGGCGCGTACGTTTTGGCGATCAGCCCCGTGTACAGCGAGGCCTGTCCGCCCTTGCGAATGGCCCCACACAGCAAAGCTGTTGCCGTCCCCGACACCGGGCAGGCTGCGCGCCGCGCGCACGGAATCGATCACCGCGCGCGCTTCGCTGTCGCCGACGAGATAGGGATGCGGACCCGGCGTACCGAGGCCCGGATAATCGGTCGCGGCAACGACTGCGCCCTGCTCGATCAATTGGCGCAGTCCAGCCATTTGCTGAAACGCGAAGATCGCCAGCGACGGTGCACAATGCGGCACGACACCGGTGGTCGGATGAGCCCAGGCGACGATTGGGCGCCCGGCTGCCGGCGCTGGCCCCGGTGGGACGATGATCACACCCGACACGGCGATCGGCTCGCCATGCATGCCGGTAGACCGATAGAGCACCCGATAGGCCTGAGCGCCGGCCGGCGCAAACGCCATCGGCTCGGAGCGGATCAGGGTGCCCGGCGGACCCGCGATATCCTGGGCAGACGCCTGATAAAACGGTGTTTGCGCGTGAGCTGTGCCGATGGGAAGTGCAAGCGCTGCCGCGCAAAGCAATGCACCGAAACAAACTGCGACGTGTGAAGCCGCCGCGATGGGTTTCAGGATTTTCATGATGAGCCTCATTGATTCCAATCGGGGCGGACGCGGTCAGGCGTCACATACCTGCTGGCGTCGGCGCGCTCGGTGAACATGACCTGATGGCAGGGCTCGCTCAGCCGCGCTTCATTGCCGCGCAGGCAGGCGACGATCTGGCCGACGTCGGGAATGTAGTTGCCGCACAGCCGAAACACGTCGGGGCGGCAGGAGTCCTGCTGCGCCATGGTACCCTGCGCGAGCGCCGCGCCGCCGCCCAGCGTGAATACGATCAGCGCGGCGCCAATGATTCTGCTTGAAGTCCGGTTCATGTGTTCTCTCCTTGGACAATGGAAATGCGGGCGCTGCCCGCGCGTGGGTTACGATTCAGAACTTGGTGTTGCGATGGGTGCGGACAGCACCCGTTTTTGGTAGCGAACTCCGGTTCGCCCTAGATGACCTCATACGCAAACAGCGTTGCGACGAGGGTGATGGCGACCAGACCGCAAAGGAAAATCACGTCGGCCATTCGTTCGATCCGAAAGCTCAGTCTGGTGCGACCCGAATAGCGGATCGACAGATACGAGGTCAGCGCGCTCGCAAGGAACGTGATGGCGGCCAGCGCCGCATATTCATCGACATGCGACGATCCGTGTTTCGCTTCGGCAAGCTTGACCAACCCGATCAGGGTCGTGCACACGCCGATCATCGTTCCCGAAACCGGCAGAATGTGCGAGGCGAGGCTATCGCTTCTTGTTCGTATGGTGATGCGGTTGGACATGCCCTCGATCGCCCCTGTGTAACGGGGAGCAAACCGAAATGGTCTGCCCGCCTGACGGGGCGGACCAATGATCCAGGCCGCTGCCTAAAACAAATACAGCTTCAATATGCAGGTATCGGTGAAAGCTATGGCTGCGCCTGATCGCGCCCGGCCGCACCAAAGAGCTGCCGTAGCGAAGCGGCTTTTTGAGAAGTCCGTTCAGTCAATTAGGGGGCGCCGCGACGGCGCGGCCTCGCGAAAACGGCTGACGGAATTTGTCCGCAACGTCAGTAAACGGCCCAGTTTCACGAATCCGTTACGGCTTCAGACAACCCGTCATTTCCTCAAGCGAGATGCCCTCGCCGCACGGTCCGGGCCCGATGCTGCTGGCCCATCGGCTCGCGCTATAGCCGCATATTCAATCCGTATTTGTGTCGGGCCCAGGCTTCGGCGAGTGGTGCGCCGTGCCGCAAGCGCCTCGACCGCACGAGTACGAGCGGCTTGCGATCTTGCTGTTGTTTAAATCTTCGAAAAGAAAAGGAAAAGACATGTCTCAGTCAAAACTCACTCGCCGCGGCTTTGCGGCGGCGGCTGCAACCGGCGTGGCGACCATCGGCCTGCTCGGCGTGTCCGCGAAATCCGCCGATGCCTATCAGGGCAATATGGAACGCGCTCTGTCTTCTCTCCAACAGGCGCTCGGCTCGCTGCGGGAATCCACCGCAAACAAAGGCGGCCATCGTGCCCGAGCGATGGACTTGGTCCGGCAGGCCATCGATGAAACGCAGGCCGGCGTCGAGTTCGCCGACGAGCAGGCGTGGCGGCAGCTAATTCGATCGCGCCATCGCCAGAGCGGCGCCTGCGCCGTGACGGCATAATCGAGCGCACACGAGGGGCAGCGCCTCAACCGGCCTGCCCTTGGTCCGATGAATATGCTCTTTCAGAAAATCGACCAGCAGCGTCTTCACGCTCTCGGCTGCGCGCGTGAGCGGAAACTCGTTCGACCACAACAGACAGCAGGTCATGTAGAAGGTCGGCTCGATCAACACCGGCTCGGCGAAATCGTCGACGCAAAGCCCGACATGTCGCCGAGATTCAGGATGGTGCTCGCCGCGCCCGAGCGGACCGCGGACAGCTCGCTGGCCACGGTAACGGCCTCCGCCGCGATGTTCAACGCAAGGCCCGCCGCGGCAAAGGTCCTGTCGATCAAGAGCCGCCGCGCGTTCAGCCTGCCCGGCAAACCAGCGGGATCTTGGCGACCTCCTCCAGCGAGATCGTCGGCCCCGTCACCGTGCGCCGAACGCTTGCTGCTGATGAGATAATGGTGCTGCTCGAACAGTGGTTGGCGAAGCACCACGGGAAAAAATTCGTCTTCGATAGGCGAGCGCCAGATCGAGCCGGCTCTTCTCGACTTCCTCGCGAAGAAACTCGCTGTCGCCGTCGATGAATTTCAGGGTGATCTTTCGATGCACGGCCCGCGTGCTTCTCGATGAAGGGGCCTACCAGCGTCGTGGAGAGCGACGCCGGCATTCCCAGGCTCACCCGCCCTTCGACATCCCCGGAGCTGGAGCGAACCAGGCCCGGGCAGATTCTCATATTTGCGCAGGATCGATGACGCTTCATCGTAGAATTTTTGCCCGGCGGCTGTCGGCCTGACGCCTCGCGCGCTTCTTTGCAGAAGTGGCACGCCGAGGGCGGCTTCCAATTCCGCGATCTGCTGGCTGAGAGCCGGCTGCGCGACGTGAATGGTCCGCGCGGCCTGCGAAAAGCTGCCGGCCTCGACAATTCTAACAAAATAATAGAGATGGCGGTAATGCATCCGCCCCTCCTCATAGGCACCGGGCCGAGACAACCTTGCACCAAGACACGAGGAGGTTGTCAAGCTCTGCGAGCCAACTACACGTTATGCTGCCCGCTGAAATATGTTCGGAGGCGGTGCGGCGCGAGGCGGGATAAGCGAGCCTTCGCAGTCATATGCTCTGCCGATACCCGCATATCGAAGCAGTATTTGTTCTTGAACGCCGCCCCGCCACATATCTCGCCACATAGTGGGCGAGATCGCTTGGTCAGCCCCTCACTCACGAAGGGTCATTCGCATGCCAAAACTTGTTTATCGCGTGGTCTCCGCCTGCGGCGCTCTGGGATACGGATATCCGAAGGAATCTCTGGAAGCAGCCATAAATGGCCGCGTCGACGCCATCATTTGCGACGGCGGCTCGATGGACGCAGGGCCCTACTATCTCGGCACCGGCACTGAATATTTCGAGCGCGAAGCCGTGAAGGCCGACTTCTCCCACATGGTGGAGGCCGGCAAGAAGATCGGCTGTCCGGTCATCCTCGGCAGCAGCGGCATGGCCGGCGGCAACCGCAATCTCGACTGGATGGTGGATCTCGCCAAGGAGGTTTTCGCCGAACTCGACGTCAGGGATGCCAAGGTCGCCGTCATCGGCGCCGAACTCGATCCTGAAATCGTCATCAAGGAATTCCGCAAGGGGGCCTTGCGCGCGACCGGCCGCGGCCCGGAACTGAGCGAAGACGCGCTGCGCGAAAGCACCATCGTCGGCCAGATGGGAATCCATCCGCTGATCACGGCGCTGGAAGACGGCGCGCAGTATGTCATCGCCGGCCGGTCCTGCGACATCGCCCTGTTCGCCTCCGACATGATCCGGCGCGGCATCGATCCCGGCCTCGCCTATCATGTCGGTCATGTGCTGGAATGCGGCGCGCTTGCCTGCGATCCGGGCTCGCCGTCCGATTGCCTCGTCGCCGAGATCTATGACGACGGCACCGCGATTTTCATCGCGCCCAATCCGACGCGCCGCTGCACGGCCTACTCGATCGCCGCGCACTCACTCTACGAGGAAAGCCATCCTCAACTGCAGTTCTATCCCGAGGGCATTCTCGTCATGGAGAAGACGCAGTTTTTCTCCAGGGACGACCGGACCGCAGGAATTCGAAACAGCCGCTTCGTACGCTCCAGCAAACCCTGGCCATGGAGCATCAAGCTTGAGGGATCGCGCCGGCTCGGCGCCCGCAAGGTCTCGCTGATCTATATCGATCCGGCCGATCTTGCGAAAATTCCGGCCGATGTTCTGGTCTATGGCCGCAACGGCGTGCAGGTAACGCCGGTCGACGGATCGCAGCGCGAACTCGGCATCATCATCGAAACGACGGCCAAGACCGAAGAGGCCGCCGTGCTGCTGGCGAGCGTGCTGACGCACTATCTTATCCACTACGGATATCCCGGCCGCAAGGCGACCGCCGGCAACATCGCCTATCCGCTTTCACCCAACCTGGTCAGCTTCCGGCGCGAGGACGGCCTTTACGGCGCCATTGTGCCGAGCGGTACCCGCGATCCCGTGTTCTTCGAGAATTACGCGAAGATCAAGGCGGCGGTCATCAAGCTGGTCGAGAATGAATTTCCCGACGCGCTCGCCGATGCCAGTTATACGATCACCGACGCGGACGCATCGAACCCCGCCATCCTGCTGCGCACCGTCGATCGTGACCCGAAGCAGCTCTCCGAAACTCACGCGCGGGAGATCGAGCGCATCGTCGAGGCTGGCCACGCCGAAGGCCAGCTCCCGGCTAAATCTCGACGCCCCGGACGCCTATGCCTGGTCGCTCTATCATCTGCTGCAGAACGAGGACGTGATCAAGAACGTGATGTTTCCCATCACCTATTATCGGGCGAACGGTTCCGTGTGGACCGACGAAGGCAGCAAGCGCGCTCGCTACTACGATATCGGTGAGACCGGCTATACCGGCAATCTCGACGATCGCACCCTCTCGCTGATCGCCGACGTCCAGTCGGGCTGCGAGCCGCTCGGCACGCACCGGCTGCTGGATATGGCCGTGGTGATCCGCAGCAAGGATGCCGGGATCAATCGGCTGACCTTCGACATCATCTTCACCTCGGGTGAAAACTACGAGGCGGCGCTGCGCTCCAACGTCTTCAGCAAGGACAACGTCGCTAAAATCCTTGGCCTGCCTGTGGATCGCGTGGTCGGAACGTTCTTCGTCGATACCTGCAACGCCATCAAGATCTCGATCGACCGGCCCAATATCTCGGCGTCGGTGGACGAGCGGGACGTCTTTGGGGCTCAGCAGCAGGCGGCCATTGAGTGCCTGAGCATCCCGATCTACGCCGTGGCGCTCGCAAAGGCATCGTCATTCTGACGGCTCAATACGTCCCGCGAAACCTTCCACCTTCGAAATTGATTGGAATTTCCCATGACCAAGACCGTCATCGAACACGTTCTGTCGCGCCTGCGCGACATCGGTATCACCGATGTCTTCGGCGTACCCGGCGACTATTCCTTCACCATCAATGACGCGATCTGCAACGACCGCGAGATGCGCTGGGTCGGCTGCTGCAACGAACTCAACGCAGCCTACGCCGCCGATGGCTATGCCCGTATCAAAGGGGTGGCCGCACTCTGCACCACCTACGGCGTCGGCGAGCTGAGCGCGATCAACGGCATAGCCGGCGCCTACGCCGAACACCTTCCGGTTTTCCATCTGGTGGGCACGCCGAACATTTCGACCCAAGCCACTCGCGCCCTCATGCATCACACGCTTGGCAATGGCGAGTACGACCTGTTCCGGCGCATGAGCGAACCCGTGGTCTGCGCCTCCGCCGTGATGACGCCACAGAACGTCGCCTTTGAGACCGAGCGTCTGATTTTCGAAGCGCTCTATCATCGTCGGCCAGTGTATATGGCTTTCCCGGCGGACCTTGCCGGTCAGCCGGTGCTCGGCGATGCCCAGCCAATTCCACTGCCAAGCAGTAATCCCGACATGCTCCGCGCGGCAACCGATGCGATCGCTGCGGCCCTGGACAAGGCCAGCAGCGCCTGTGTTCTACCTGGAATCCTTGTGGCGCGCACCGGTCTGCGGGCGACCCTGCAAGGCCTGATTGAATTCCTCGGGTCTGCCTTTCGCAACCATGTTCATGGCCAAGTCCGTGCTCGACGAACAACACCCTGCCTATGCCGGCTTGTATGACGGCGCGCTAATGAACGAAAAGGTGCGCCGCTTCGTCGAAGACAGCGACCTGACCATCAATGTCGGTGCGCCCATGACCGACTTCAACACCGGCGCCTTCACTGCACATCTCGATCCGGCGAAGACGATCACTATCGGACATCACCGCACGCAAGTGAACGGAAAGACCTACGCCAGTGTCGAGATCGGGGATATTCTCGTCGAGCTTGCACGACGTCTCCCGAAGCGAGTCTGGCCAACCATCAGGGCAACCTCGCTCGGACCTGTCACAGGCGGTGGCAACGACCCGATCGGCGTTGACGCGCTCTATCCGCGCTGGGCGAATTTCCTCGAGCCCGGTGACATCCTCGTGGCCGAGACCGGCACCGCGTCGATGGGACTTGGCTTCGCCCGTATGCCGAAGGGCTCGACGTTCCACAATCAGACACTCTGGGGTTCGATCGGTTGGGCGACGCCGGCCGCCTTCGGCGCGGCGGTGGCGGCTCCCTGCCGGCGGGTCGTGCTGGTGACCGGCGACGGTTCGCACCAGCTCACCGCGCAGGAGATCGGCCAATTCGCACGACTTGGCCTGAAGCCCATCGTGTTCGTGCTCAACAATAACGGCTATCTGATCGAGCGGCTGCTCTGCAAGGATCCCGCCATCGCCTACAACGACATTGCGCCCTGGCATTACGCGGAGTTGCCGCACGCGCTCGGTTGTGATGATTGGCTGACGGCGCGCGTCACCACCTGCGAAGAATTCGACCAGGCGCTGCAGGCTGCCGGAAAATCAAACGCCGGTGTCTACATCGAAGTCGTCACCGATGCGTATGCCGCCTCGCCGCTTGCGATGAAGCTGCATGACGCCGTCAAGACGCTCTACGCATCTTGAGAAAATGAGCGCCGAACCATGATGCGGCGTTACGCGCTGCTTCGCGACTACTCGGCGTCAGCGGCCGCAGGTGATGCAGGCCCTTATGCAACGGCTTTGCCGTGCAGCGCCCACCGATTGTGCGGCGAGGTAACGCGACGAAAGCACTGGCGACGGCTGCAGGGTTTCGGCTATAGGGATGCGAAGCTGCTGCGCCCTGGCGCTTTGCTGCGGAAACGAGTGGTAAAGCGGTCATGCAGTTTCGCCATTTGCGCTATTTCGTGAAGATCGTTGAAGCGGGAAGTTTTTCCCGCGCTGCGTTGACGATCCATGTTGCGCAACCCGCTCTGAGCCAGCAAATCGCCGAACTTGAGTTAAAACTGGGAACCAGCCTCCTGCAACGCAGTGCGCGCGGCGTTCGCCCGACTGCGGCCGGTGAGGTGCTCTATCGGGAAGCATCCGCGATATTGCGTCTTGTGGAACAGCTGCCGGGCATTGTGCGCTCCAGTGGAGGGGAAACCGACGGCGCAGTCAGCCTCGGCATGTCCTCGACGCTTGCAGCCACCTTGGGAGGAGCTTTTTTTGAAGCCTGCAAGGCCGCTCTTCCAAAGGTTACGTTGAAACTCGCCGTCATCGACAGTGAATCAATCAAGTCGAGAATCGAAGCCAATACCCTCGATCTCGCCATGGTGTTTGAGGACGAATTCGTGCCGGTTTTTTCGCGTAAACTGCTGTTTCGACAGCGGCTCTATTTGGTCCGCCGCGATCCGCTTCCCGACAACGCGCTTTCGGTCTCGTTCGACAAACTTGCCACGCTCCCTCTGATTCTGCCGAGCCATCCTAATGTCGCGCGCAGCCTGCTCGATCGCACGTTCGCCGCGGCCGGTATCTCGCCTAACGTTGTGGCCGAAGCTGACGTGCTGTCCGGCATCATCTCGGTCGTAGCCACTGGAATGGGGAGCACGGTTCTTCCCAAAGGTGATCTGAGCGACATTCCCGGCGAACAGACCGCTCTATTGATCGAACCTCCGCTCTTCCTGACGGCGTCGATTATTTTGTCCGGCGATTTCCCCTTAACCTACGCCGGTGAAGCCGTGCGGAATGTCCTGATCAAATTCGCCGAGAGCCATTTCCGCGCCAATGATGCGCCCGGCGCCGAATGGATCGGATGAGCCGGCCGACTGTTTCGGTTTCGACCTCCGGGCGGCCCGGAAAATAGCAACCGAGTGGAAATCGGGAGGCGATGACGCCGCAATTCCTCACCTCGGCGGCGTTCTTCGATGAGCCCCTCAATCAGCAACCGCGTATCGGAATTGAGGACAATGTCGTTCAGGCCTCGAGCGACGGCGATTTCGTCAATAAGATCCGTAGCCGGATCGATTTGGCTCGCAAGCGTAGTCAATCCAGGCTGCGGTACGGCCTGGTAATCAGGACGGACGTTGGCGTCGAGAATCTTCCTAAGCAACTCCGCGAACGGCCGCTTTCCCTGATTGGCCGCATCATCAATGATACGAAGGTTCGCTGCGCGGAACTCCTGGTTCCGGCCAAAGCTTGCAACGAGCTTTTTGATGTGGTCGGCCTTGGCCATCGCAGTCCTAATCCCTAGCCTCTGATTCGACGCTCGGATCGATTGTATCGCTTCCTGGGAGCGACGAGCAGTGCCAAAAGAACATCACATGCACATCGACCGGCTGCAACGAATTCCGGAGCCGATTGAACAAGTTATACGGCAAAATATATCCGAAGTCGCAAGCGCGGTAGTTCGCTCGGCGGGCGGCGACTGAGGGCAGCGTTCAAAAGCGTGCCATATCGCACAAAATCGTAGAGTAGCGTACAAAATCGGAGCGGGTGAAGCGCTCCGGTTCCAAATTTTCAATCGAATTCTGGCAGTAAGATAAATGACTTAGATCAATGGCTCGTTTTTCATGTTGGACGTTTTGTTGGACGTTTCATTAGACGCTCTCAACCCGGCTCAAAGGTAGTCTGCCGCTGATTGGTAAGGTGAGGCAGAGCCAACGCACCTACGTCGCCGCAGGCGGTAGCCTTTGGGGGCATCCTTAACGCACCGGCAACGGGTGAAGCCTCGTTTTGCAGCCTTTGGCGCGATGGAGATCACTACGGAATTTCTCCTTGTTGGAACGTCGACTACCGCCGAAGCGTTCATTTTTTTGCTGTTCCGTAATTGTGGTGCACAAGTATCCCACTCGATACCCTACTTGAACGTTTGGTCACAGATGATCCCGGAACCGAGATGATCGACCATGATCTAGTGCCTTTGCACTGGGTCGCTGACAGTTTCGTCGATCGGACTGGTGGCCTACCGGTGAGGGCATGGCGGCGACCCACGGCATCCTTCACCCCAACCGCCGCACGAAAATCAAGCCGACAAGCGAAATGACCGCGAGCTGGCCGAACCCAAGACCCCAGCCGAGTACAAAATTCTTCCCGGACATGTCGAGCGCAAACCCAACTCCGAGCGGGCCGATGAACCCGCCGGCATAGCCGCACATACTGTGCAGCCCCATGGTGGCACCGCGTATTGCGGGATCGGCGGCCTGCACGGTGCCTGCCGTAAGCGCAGAGCTGTCGAGGAAGATGAAGGCGAGCCATGCAATCACCAGGGCCGCCGCGATCAGCGCGGACAATCCAACCGTCCATCCCGTACAAATTGCGAACACCGCAGATGTCGTCATGGCAACGGTGACGATGCGTTTGCGGCCAAAGCGTTGTGACATCTCATTGCCGAAGATCGAAGCCACGATACCGACAAAGCCGGCCAGCGTGAAAAGAACCGTCGGTGTTGGAAGCCAGGCCGGCGCACCGGCTCTCGTCACCGCGAGGGTGAGGAAGGTAACGCCCCAGGCCCTCAGACCGGCCATTTCCCAGGTGTGGAACGTATATCCGGCAATCCAGGCCATCGCGGCGCGATTGCGAAAGACGGGCCGGAAGTCGAGCAGCGCGCGCGGGCTCGCGCTCTTCGAATGCTCGGGCAGTTTGTTCGGCATGACGTACAGCGCGATCGCAATGGCAATCAGGGCACAGATCCCTCCGAACAGGAACGCCGCCTGCGGTCCGAAAAAACTGGCAATCAAGCCGGCGACGGCGTAGGAGCTTGCGCTCGCGACGCCCACGCCCGCCGCATGCGCCGCAACGGCACGAGATTGTGCGTTGCTTTCCAGTGTGTCCGCGATGACCTTAAGTCCGGGCATGTAGGCTCCTGCCCAGCCGATACCGGCGGCGGCTCGCAGGATCAGGCCCCACCAAAAGCCATCCGCCAAGAACGCAAAGCCAAGGTGCGACAGCGCCGTCAAACCTGCCCCCAACACATAGACATTTCGCGCGGGAACACGATCCGTAAGGGCGACAAGGGCGGGGACGGCGACCACGTAAGCCGCAAAGAAGATGCCGACCAACGAGCCCGCCTCCGTCTTGGTCAGGTGCCACTGGTCGATGTAGCCCGGCAACAGCGCTGGTAGGCTGAAGGCGCCGATCTGCACCAGCACTTGCGCGGTGACAATTGACCAGATGAATTTTCGAGAAGAGCCCTGGCCAATCATGCGCCCGTCTTATTCAGCTGCGCGTGGGATCGCTTCTGTCGCTTCCGTTCGGCGCAACGCCATCAGCGCGACCAGCGCCGAAAGGCAGAGGCCCGCCGACACCACAACCACCAGCTTGCCCATGGGCTCGATCAAGAGACCAAAGGCGAGCGGCGCCAAGGCTTGGCAGATACGGGATGGCGCACCGATCAATCCGAGCCGGTAGGCGTAATTCTCGGGGCCGAAGATCGCAAGCGGGAGTGTGCCGCGTGCAATTGTCAGGATGCCGTTGCCCGCGCCGTGCAGCAAGGCGAAGGCTGCCGCGGCCCCTCCTCCAAAGATCCCGATCACGCACGCGCCGATCGGGTGAGTAATGCAGGCAAGCCGCGTGGACACGATGGGATGAAAGCGGTTGAGAAGGCTCGCTTCCATGATACGGGCGCCGACCTGGGCGGGACCGATCATCATGCCGGCAAACACGGCCTGCGCCGGGGTAGCTCCGAAAGCCTCGACGATCCGCGGCAAATGTGCGGCCATCGCTGAAGTGACTGTCCAGGCGGCGGCGAAGGCGAAGGACAGCAGCACCATCGTCCGGTCGATTGGAATATACGGTTTAACGACCGGCCCCTCGGTGACCTGCCGGGTCGCGGCGCGCGGCAGCAATAGATTGAGCGGCAAGCCAATCACGATATGCGCCAGTGCCCAGGCGTAGCAGGTCTCGCGCCAACCGATGGTCTCAAGACCGAGCGAACTCAACGGCCAGCCGACCGTGCTCGCAAAACCCGCGATCAGCGTGATGCCCGTGATCGCGCTCCTGGCATCACTGCCATAGATACGTCCCAAGGCACCGAAAGCGGCGTCGTAAAGGCCAAGACCCATACCGGTGCCGAGCAGCAGCCACGCCGCCGCCATCATCCATAGCGAGGTCGATGCTCCGAGCAGCGCAAGCCCGCCGGCGAGAAGCAGATTGGAGATGCACAGCACCTGCCGGCCGCCGACCCGGTCGATCTGGCGGCCGACGCGCGGCCCCAGCAATCCGGAGATCACCAGTGACGCCGAAAAGGCTGCGAAAAACCAGTTGCTCGAAATCCCAAGGTCGTGCGCGATCGGGTCGGCGAGAATGGCCGGCAGATAATAGCTTGATCCCCACGCCAGCGTCTGGGCTGTGCCCAGCGCCGCGATCACTCCCAATCGTCGTTGGTCCACGCCTCAGTCCTCAAGAACAGCCGCAACCCGATTTGCCGGCCGCCTTTGCCGCAGCATCGTCCGCACAGCAGGCGCTCAGCTCAGCCGGCGCGGGACCGCCGCAACAACTGGATGCAGTAGCGCCGCTCTCCACGCCCCCGCGTGTGCAGACGCCGGTCTCAGGCAACTCAAGCTCGACGCGCTCGGCGGCCTCCTTGTCGCCAGCTATGTCGGCAGCGATCGAGCGTACCTGCTCGTAGCCCGTCATCATCAGGAAAGTCGGCGCGCGACCATAACTCTTGATGCCCGCGAGATAGAATCCAGGATCATCTTGCAACAACTCACGCGCGCCGTGCGGGCGAACGGTGCCGCAGGAGTGTTCGTTCGGATCGATCAGCGGCGCGAGCGCGACAGGCGCCTCGATCGCGGGATCGAGACGCAGGCGGATTTCGCTCAGCATCGATAAATCCGGACGGAAGCCGGTCGCGACGATGAGTTCGTCAACCAGGACATGACGTCCGCAGCATCCGGTTCCGGTCGCAACGCGCAGTTGGCTGTCGACTGGGGCGATCGCGGCGACGGGAAAACCAGCCTCGACCTTCACCTGCCCCGAGGCAACGAGTGAAGCGAAGTGAGCCCCGAGTTCGCCGCGGGCGACTAGCTTGTCGTTGGCGCCGCCGCCGAAGGACTTGGCCGGGTTATTGCCGCGCAGCAACCAGATCACGTTTGTACCCGGCGCCTGCCGAGCGAGCGTCGTCAGATCGATCAGCGTGCCGATGGCGGAATGTCCTGCTCCAAGTACGGCGACGGTTTTGCCGGCAAAACGTGGGCGGTCCTTTCCAAGAACATCCGGCATGCCATAGGAAATCTGCGCTTGCGCGTCCCGTTCGCCGAGCGCCGGAAGCCCATTGGCGCCTGCTGGGTTGGGTGACTGCCAGGTGCCGGACGTATCGATGACGGCGTCGGTGTGCAGAATTTCGGGCCCCTTGCCATTTTGATAGCGGATCTCGAACTTTGCGTTCTCGCGCCCTTTCGTCTTTGCCTTGTCGAAACCGACGCGCCCCACGGATGTAACGCGGCTCGAGGTGCGGATCACATCCTTTAAAGCCGTTTTCGTCGCCAGCGGCTCGATGTAGCGTTCCAGTAGCTCGGCACCGGTCGGATAGACATGTGGGTCGGGCGAGTTCCAGCCGATGGGCGCGAGCAGCCGCGCGGCGGCCTTATCGACATTGTATTCCCACGGCGAAAAAAGCTGCACATGCTGCCACTGGCGCACAGAATGTCCGGCCTCAAAACCAGCCTCAAGGACGACCGGCGTCATGCCGCGCTCGAGAATGTGGGCTGCCGCGGCAAGGCCAACCGGACCTGCACCGATGATCGCGACCGTCTTCGCTCCGCTCATGTCATTCTCCTATCAAACTAGAAATATCGAAGTTCAAGGCCAAAAGATCACGCTGCCGCGCTTGCGTCCTTACACTCAACCGCGTCGGCGCAGCACTCCGCAACCAGGAAGTCCACCAGTCCTCGCATCACGTCGTAGTTGGCATGGCACGTCAGTGTCGTTGCTTCCCGCACCTGCGTGATGAGGCCGGCGGTCACCAGAGTCTTGATGTGGTGCGACAAGGTCGACGGCGCGATCTTCAGCTTGTCCTGCAGCCGCCCGACCGGCAGACCAGCGTCTCCCGCACGAACCAGTGTGCGATAGATTTTCAACCGGGTCGGATTGCCCAGAGCTTCAAGGTGTGCTGCGGCGTCGTCGAGTTTCATGTCGCGTTGATGACACCGTCAGGGCCGTTTGTCAAACGGTACTTCTAGTAAGATGGAATTATGGATTGACTTAACACGTTCCGTTCGGTAATTCTCGACTTATGGAAACAATTGCAGCACTCGATGCGTTCGGGGCCCTCTCACAGGGTACTCGGCTGGAAGCATTCCGCTTGCTGGTCAAACACGAGCCGGAAGGTCTCGCCGCTGGCGATCTCGCGCGGCTGCTATCCGTTCCTCCGAACACGCTGTCCGCCCACCTCAATGTGCTGACGCAAGCTCATCTCGTGACGTCGGTGCGGATGAGCCGTTCGATTATTTATCGCGCTCAACTAAGCAGGATAGAAGACCTTGTGCTATTTTTGCTTGAGGACTGTCGCAGCGGACGTTACGACCTACGCAGTCAGGTTGTGAAGAATGTAATGCGGCAATTGTCTGTGAGGCCGAGGGGATCCTAATGCCAACATTCGATCTGCCCCGACGCCTGTTCGCGGAAATGCTCGGGACCGCTCTTCTCGTAGCAACCGTTGTGGGCTCCGGGATCATGGCCGAGACCCTGACGAAGGATGTGGCGCTTGCATTGCTGGGAAACACCCTCCCCACGGGTGCCATCCTCGTTGTGCTGATCACCATTCTCGGGCCCATTTCCGGCGCCCATTTCAATCCCGCCGTCTCGCTCGTGTTTGCGTTGAAGCGCGAGCTAAGCGCGAAGGATACGGCGCTTTACGTCGCCGCGCAGATCCTTGGCGGTATTCTTGGCACGATGATCGCCCATGGCATGTTCGCGGTTTCGCTATTGGATGCGTCGATGAAGGTCCGTACCGGCGGCGCGCAATGGTTTGCGGAAGCGGTGGCGGCTTTCGGCCTCATAGCGACTATTCTCGCCGGCATTCGCTTTCAACGGAGCGCGGTACCGTGGCTGGTCGGACTTTACATCACGGCCGCTTACTGGTTCACCGCATCGACCTCGTTCGCCAATCCCGCGGTGGCGATCGCGCGTTCGTTCACCAACACTTTTTCGGGCATTCGGCCCATTGACCTTCCCGGCTTCATCATCGCCGAACTTTGCGGCGCAGTCGTCGGCATGCTGGTATTCACATGGTTGCTGCAGACAACTCCCGACGCGGCGCCACTCGATTCCGGCGCAAAGCTATGAGCGTGACCATTTATCACAACCCTGACTGCGGCACCTCGCGCAACGTTTTGGCCATGATCCGGCAGAGCGGTGTCGAGCCGACGATCATCGAATATCTCAAAACGCCGCCGTCGCGCGCGAAACTCATCGAGTTGACTAAGGCGATGGGTATCCGCGTGCACGACCTCGTGCGTGAGAGAGGCACGCCCTATCACGACCTTGGCCTCGACAATCCTGACCTGACCGACGATCAGCTGATTGATCAGATGCTCGCGCATCCGATCCTCATCAACCGCCCGATCGTGGTGACGGAAAAAGGCGTCAAGCTATGCCGCCCCTCCGAGACGGTGCTTCCCTTGCTGCCAAATCCGCATATCAGACGTTTCGTCAAGGAAGACGGCGAGGTGATCCAAGCCTTGCCGCTCAAAGAGTGAAGGCCGTCCGAAACGGGTAGAAGCGCAAACGTGCGCCCGCCGGCAGATCATCGGTTTCGCCGGGTATACAGCCGAGACCATCGGCAAGGACCAGCGGGCGCAAGCGTGCGGAGCCTCCCCGCCCCAGCTTCTCCAGCAGAGGCGTACCCTGCTCGTCATGCCCCACAATACGTACCGGCACGAACTCGGTACGACCCAAGCGATGCGAAAAGGTAGCGGCAGCTTTCCCCATCATGGTGGCGTGATTAGGCGCCGACTGCCCGGCCAGCGCTTGTAGCATGGGACGCGCAAACAGAAGCGCTCCAACTAAGGCCGCCACCGGATTGCCCGGCAAGGCGAGCACGGCCATGGAGCCAATACGACCGACGGCCAAGGGCTTTCCCGGCTTCAAAGCGAGCGACACCTTGTGGCAACTGCCCCCAGCTTCGAGCACCGAAGCCATGACATGGTCGGCGTCGCTGCCTGAAACGCCACCCGAACAGATTAGCAGATCGAACACACACGCCGCGCGGATCATTTGTCTGACGAGACGCGCGGGATTGTCGGCACAGCAGCCGAGCCCACGCAACTCAACGGCAGGCGACGCGAACAAGGCTTGTAGCATTGGGCCGTTGCTGTCGTAGATTTGATGCTTGTGCCGCGCACGGCCGGCACGAACCAACTCATCGCCCGTCGATAGCACCGCGACATTGATACGCCGTCTGACAGAAATATGGGCCGCGCCGGAAGCGGCAAGGATCGCCACATGGCGTGCATCGATCAGCGTACCGGCCTCGATGATCTCGGCGTGCTCGCCGACATCTTCGCCGGAGCGCCGGATATTGAGCCCGGCTTCGGCGGGTCGTCCGATCGTAACCGTTTGCTCCTTTGCGGTCGCTTTCTCCTCCATGACGACGGCCGCCACACCTGTGGGAATGGCGGCACCGGTCAAGAGCCGCACCGTCTCGCCGTTATTGAGCGTCGGCGCGCGTTGCGAGCCAGCGACAAGCTTACCTACGATACGGAACGGGCCGGTCTTGGCGTGGCCAACATCGCCGGCATGAATGCCATAGCCGTCGACCGCGCTTTGATCGAACGGCGGGAGCGGAATAGCTGAGACCGCGGCAGCCGTCGTGATACGGCCGGCGCAGGCGCGCAACGGGATGGTTTCCCGGTCCAATACAGGCGCCACCACATTCAGGGCGATTTTCAGCGCGGCGTCGAGACCGAGCAAACCGGGCCGGTCGCAAACCTCTTCGATGTGCAGCATAACTCTTCTCAAAAATAAAAAGCCCGGACACTTTCGCGCCCGGGCGTTCAGGTTCAGGTGAGAAAAGCGGTCATCTCAGGCCGTGTAGTCGAACGATTTGAAGGTGAGATGCTTCACGCCTTCCGGCGCATCCGCGAGCTTGCGGATATTGCCCCAGGTCTGCTTGTAGTTCGGAATGATGAACTCATTCACGCCCGGCGACACGACGTTGCCCTGCACGCCGTTCGCCTGTGCGAACAGCATGAAGGTCTGCTTGGGCTTGGCCGTGGGCGTCGGATACGCCATCGCCTGGGTCGAGCCGTTGTCGTTATAGACCTCGACCAGATCGCCGGCCTTGAGCTTCAGATCGTCCATATCCTTCGGGTTCATCTGGATAAACGGATATGGCGACCGGTCGGTGACAAACTCGTTGTCTTGATCGAGATAACCGTTCTGCCAACTAATATTGGAGCGGCCGTTATTGATGAGGAAGGCGAACTTCTTCATCTCCGCTTCCTTGCCCGTCGCCTGCAGGCCGCGCCACTGCGTCTCCATGAACTTGGCTTTGCCGTCCTTGCTCTTGAATTTGCCGTCGGCAAACAGGCGCTTGGTGCCGACGATCTTGCCGTCCTTGAAGTCGGTGGCCGGCTCCTGGAAGCCGTTGGTGCCCATCGCGCGCAAGCGCTCGTAGGTGACGAACTGGCCGCCCTTCTCATGGCCGTGGTAGCCGTCCATGAAGGCGTCTTCCTCGGTCTTCCAGTCGAAGCCCTTGAACTTGTCGGCGACGTCATTCTTGCCCTGCTCGCGCAGCACGCGCTCCATGTTATTGGCAATGCGAGCCGCGATCAGGCAATCGGGCATCGCCTGTCCCGGTGGATCCATGTACTTCTCGGTGAGGCGCATGCGGCGCTCGCCGTTCATGGACGTGAGGTTGGCTTCGCCCGACGTCGCCGCCGGCAGCCAGACATGGCAGGCCTCGCCGATCTTGGTCGGCACGATGTCGACGTCGACCGCGAAAAGGCCACCCTTCTTGATCGCATCGACGATCGCCTTGACCATTGCGGGGCGGTCGCCATAGGACACCGTCATCATGGCGTCCTTCACCATGTCGGTGCGCTTTTTGTAGTTCTGCTTGAACTTGAAGGCATTGAGCGTCGTCTTGTAATGATCGCATCCCCAGATGTGATGCACGCCGCCTTTGCCTTCCATCAGCAGCTTGTCGACGTAAGCCGCGGGACGGCCGACATGGGCGTCCGAAGGCCGTGAATAGCCTTCCTGATGGCCGCCCATACGCACGCAGCCGCCGCCCGGACGCCCGATATTGCCGGTCGCCAGCGCAACGTTCACCAAGGCACCGTTGGTGCGGTAGTTGTCGTTGCCCCAGATCAGACCCTTCTCATAGGCGAACATAGTGCGCCGCCGAGCGTTGCCAGCCTTCGGCTGCGCGATCCATTCGGCCGACTTGCGGATTTCATCGACCGAGAGCCCGGTGATCTTGCGCCGCGTCCTCGAGGCTGGTCTTGTTCGCGGCCTTCATCTTGTCGAAATTCGTGGTCGAGGCGTCGATGAAGGCCTTGTCGGTCCAGCCTTTGTCCGCGATGTAGGTCATCCAGGCATTGAACAAGCGCGAGATCCGTGCCGGAATTGAGCGCGAGATGCATGACATTGTCTTTGCCGGCTTCGACTTCGCAGGCATTGACGGTGACGGTGCGGCGCGGATCGACGATGATGATGCGCGCCTTCTCTACCGGCTTCGGATCCGAATTCGGCCTTCTTCTTGTCGAGCGAAGTGCCGCGCAGATTCGGGACCCAGTGATTGAGGAAATAGTTGGTCTGGGTCTCGAGCGCGTTGGTGCCGACCGCCACGATGGTGTCCGCCAGTTCGGCATCCTCGTAGCAATTGTTGAGTTCGCCCACGCCCATGTCGCGCGTGGCGTGGACTTCGGAATTGTAGGCCGGGCGGTTGTGGATGCGGATGTTCTTGATCTTCATCGCCCCGAAATAGAGCTTGCCGGTGCCCCAGGTGTTCTCGTACCCGCCGCCGGCGCCGCCATGGTCGAAGGCCGAGACGAAGAGGCCGTCCTCGCCCATATCGTTGATGACGGCGACGCTCACGCGCGCGACGAGATCGAGCGCGTCGTCCCAACTGGTCGGCTGCATCTGGCCGTAACGCCAGACCATCGGATCGGTGAGCCGCTGCAGCTCGGTGTTGCGCTGCTGCGAATAGCTCATCTCCGCCATGCGCGCGCCGCGGACGGAGCCGAGTCCCGAATTCACGACGCAATCCTGGTCCGGCTTGATGACGATGTGCACGTCTTTGCCGTCCTGGCGGACGATGTTGTACATCGAAGGCGCATACCAGGCGGCGGTTTCCGCCGGTTGCTGCTTGCTGAGGTCGATGCCGAACTTGTTCTCGCCGGCGGCAGTGCCGCCCTGCTTGTTGGTCGGCCAAGTGTAGGCCTTGTAGCCGCAGCCGACGATGCAGTAGTGGCAGGTGACGTTGAACTCCTTGGCGTCCGCCGGGATGATCGGCAGCCGATCGATTTGACGCTTGTAAGCCATGACTGTCTTCTCCCCTTAGAGCACGTTCGAAAGGCGTCCGTAGAGCAGCTCATCGACGCCTTCGGCGTAGATGTCGCCCTTGTCGTCGACGCGCAGCACGTACTGCGGGAGATTTTGTGTTGCCTGGCCCCACACCTGCTGGCCGCCGGCTTCACAGTCGAAGCGCGAGTAATGGCCGGGGCAGTTCAATGTCTTATCGGCTGCATTGTAGCTCAGCGGAAAACCCTTATGCGGACAGGTCGTCGAAAAGCCGACGATATCGCCATCGGCGCCGATCCCGCCCGGAACGCGCTTGCCCAGCTTCAAAAGCACACCCGGCGCGTCGGCGTCGGGATAGGAAACGTTGACCGGCTGATTGGGCTTCAACTCGCTGACATTGGCGAGCCGGTTCGAGGGATAATCGACACGGGCCGCCGGCGGAGCTGCCTTGGCCTGGTTCGGGATAAAGGTGGCAACCGCGGCGCCCGCCGCGGCAAAACCGGCACCGCCAAGAAATTTGCGGCGCCCAGCATCGACCATACGATCGCAATGGGACATGAAGTCACTCCCGGGATACGCCGGTACGCCTACCGGCGGGTTTCCTCACAAGAAGTCAGCCGGTACGCCTACCAACTGGGAGTCTCGTTCAACGCCCGATGGCGCCTTCGCATATGCAACACGGCGAACTGTCGAGACATCTCGACATGTCAATAATAGAAAGGCGCTGGTTTGTCACCTGCGCTACAGCTAAAAAGAATGAAATTCTGAATCGGTCGAAGGTCTAACGATGCGCAAAACCCTGCTGGCGGTTGCAAGCCACGCCAGCTCCGTCCCAAGCGGTGTTCAGCTCACAGAAACCCACGCCATCTCGGCCTTGGCCGCTCTCGCCCAGTCCACGCGGCTCGCGATCTTCAAGCTTCTGATCAAGCATGAGCCGGTCGGCATCACCGCGGGTGTCATTGCCGAAACAATCGGTGCGCCGCACAACACTCTTTCCTCGCACCTGGCGATTTTGGTACGTGCCGGCTTGCTGCGCGCGGCGCGCGATGGACGCACCATTGTGTACAGATCCAATGTGACTGGAATGCAGTCGCTTCTTCAGTTTCTCGTCAACGACTGCTGCGATGGTCACCCTGAATTGTGCAATTTCTTAGCCGCAGGTTGTGGCTGCGCCCCCGCTCCCGTGAAGGCGCCCTCCGCCAAAAAACCTAAATCCGCTGCACGGCAAACAAAGCGTTCCCGATTGCCGACGATAGCGTGAGCTTTCGGCGATGGAAGGCAGGCCAAGGAAGACAAGTTCGCCTTCCGGCAGGACTCGTGCCCGGTTCGGATCCACCCGGCCTAGCCTCCAAACTCCGAATTCCAGTAGCTCTCGATCTGCCGGACGAGCGGGGGTGGGAGCGGAACATAGTTCAGCGCGTCTGCCTGCGCCTGTCCGCTTTCCAGCGACCATCTGAAGAAGTCCCTGGCGATTTTCGCCCGCCCAAAATCTTTCGGTTGCTTGTACATGATGATGAACGCCGTCGCAGTGATGGGATAAGCGTTCTCACCGGGAGCGTCGGTCATGATCAAGAAGAAGTCTTTCGTTCCGCTCCAATCGGCGTTCTTGGCGGCTGCCTGGAAAGTCTCCGCGCCGGGCTGAACGAACCGCCCGGCCTTGTTCTGCACCAGTCCGTGAGCCAGTTTGTTCTTCACGGCGTAGGCGTACTCAACGTAGCTGATCGAGTTCTTCGTCAGCCCGACAAATGCCGCAACTCCTTCGTTGCCCTTGCCGCCCGCGCCGGTCGGCCAGTCTACGGTCGTACCCTCGCCAACCTTTTCCTTCCATTCCGGGCTGACCTTCGAAAGGTAATTTGCCCAGTTGAACGTGGTCCCCGAGCCGTCCGAGCGGTGGATGACCGAGATCGGGGCAGCAGGCAGATTAACATCCGCATTGAGGGCCCGGATCGCCGGATCATCCCAATTCTTGATTTTGCCAAGAAAGATGTCCGCGAGCACCGCACCCGTGAAGTGCATGATACCCGGTCCGATGCCGTCAATGTTGACGATGGGCACCACGCCGCCGATCACCAGCGGGAATTGGCCCAAGCCGCGCTTTTCCAGTTCTTCCGGTCGCAACGGCATGTCCGAAGCGCCGAAGTCGACGCTTGCCGCCTTGATCTGACTAATGCCCGCTCCAGAGCCGTTCGATTGATAGGTGATCTTGTCACCGGTTTTGGCTTGATACTCCGCGGCCCATTTTTCAAGGATGGGGAATACGAAGGTTGAACCGGCGCCCCTTGTCTCGGCCGCTTGGGCCACCGCGGCCGACAATGATAGCGACGCCAGAACGATACCCATTAAGCGCTTGATCATGGGCCTCCCCTTGAGTTATATGTCGGTTTGTCTCGACATATCTTAGTCAAGTGACCAAAGCATGACAATGATTTTTGGGTCGTAGACCCCGCTGTCATCGCCGCGTCGTCAGATTTGTCGATGAATATCGACACGATTGATCTGAGAAGGCCATGGATCAGACAAGCTTCACCGAGACCGCAATCGAGGGATTTGGCTCCCTAGCGCAGGCCACCCGGCTACTGGCTTTGCGGCATCTGTTGTCGATCCATCCGGAGAGCCTGCCCGCGGGCGAAATCGCGCGACTTTGCGAGGTTCCGCACAACACAATGTCGAACCATTTGTCCATACTCGCGCGCGCCGGGCTGATCGTTGCGGAGAAGGACGGTCGGACGGTCAATTATCGAGCCGACGTTGCCGGCTTTCGCGCGTTGATCGACTTTCTTGCTCACGATTGCTGTGGCGGTAGACGCGAACTCTGCGGCCTTCTCCCGATGTCGGCAATCTCGCCCGCCCCAGATCCTTCGCCTGATAAGGTTGCGCCAGCTTTCAACGTCCTGTTCTTGTGCACCCACAATTCTGCGCGTTCGATCATTGCCGAAGCGCTCCTCGAGAAGCTAGGGCGCGGACGATTTCACGCCTACTCCGCCGGATCTGACCCTGCCGAGGCTCCGCTTCCCGAAGTCCTCGACCGTCTCAAGCACCTAGGGCACGATGTCGCCCATCTGCGTTGCAAGTCGTGGAACGAGTTCACGGGCCCCGATGCGCCGCGCATGGATTTCGTCATCGCACTTTGCGACACGCCTCAGGGGCAATTTTGTCCGGACCTCGGGACAAAATTCGTGACCGGCGCGTGGCCGCTCCCTGACCCGGCTCAGTTTACCGGGTCGGCTTCTGAACGGACGACATTGCTGAACGAGCTCTATGCGATGGTACGGCGACGAATTGAAATCTTTACCAGCCTTCCGTTCGCGTCGCTCGACCGCATGGCGCTGAGGGCGCGTCTGGACGAGATTGGCGATACCAATCGCGTCTCGCCGTAACAGGATCGCTTGCATGAAGGTCGGTATCAATGGAATGGGTCGGATCGGCCGTCTGGCTCTGCGGTCCGCCCTCGGCGGCATCTATCGTCCGGACAGCGATCCGCGCGCCGGCAACCGTCTTGATGTCGTTCATGTCAATGAGTTGAAAGGCGGCATTGAGGCGACGGCGCATCTGTTGGAATTCGACAGTCTGCACGGTCGCTGGAATACGCCGATCGGCATCGATAGCGGTAAGGCCGTCACGATTGCGAACAAGCGGCTCGGCTTCACGGAAGCCGCGTCTCCCGCAGATATTCCCTGGGGCGATCTTGGCTGCGATGTCGTGCTCGAATGTACCGGCAAATTTCTCAAGCGGGAGCAACTGCAGGGTTATTTCGACCGCGGCGCCAAGCGCGTGATTGTCGCCGCCCCCGTCAAGGACGGCAGCGCGCTCAACATTGTGGTCGGCGTCAACGACAAGCTCTACGAGCCGCCAATGCACAAGCTGCTAACGGCGGCGTCCTGCACAACCAACTGCCTCGCGCCCGTGGTGAAAGTGATTCACGAGGCGATCGGCATCCGCCACGGCCAGATCACGACGATCCACGACCCAACGAATACCAATGTGGTGGTCGACGCGCCGCATAAGGATTTGCGCCGGGCCCGCTCGGCCATGTTGTCGCTGCAGCCGACGACCACGGGCAGCGCCACAGCGATCGCACTGATCTATCCGGAATTGAAGGGCAAGCTTAACGGTCATGCCGTGCGCGCGCCGGTGCTGAATGCTAGTCTCACCGATTGCGTGTTCGAGCTTGCGCGCAAGACGACGGCGGAAGAGGTCAATGGCCTCTTCAAGGCGGCGGCCGACGGCGAGTTGGCGGGTATCCTTGGCTTTGAGACGCGGCCGCTGGTCTCGGCCGATTTCAACAACGACCCGCGGAGCGCCATCGTTGACGCACCCAGCACCATGGTAACCGATGATACGCTACTCAAGGTTTACGCCTGGTATGACAACGAAGTGGGCTACGCCTGCCGGATGGTGGACTTGGCCAATATCGTAGAGGAGCGCGGGCTATGACAGCGATGGCGCGCAACTACCTGATTGTCACGGCCTCCTACTGGGGCTTCACGCTCACCGACGGCGCCTTGCGCATGCTGGTGCTGTTTCACTTCTTCCGCCTCGGCTACACGCCCTTCACGCTTGCCTTCATGTTCTTGCTGTACGAAGCGGCGGGCATCGGTGCGAATTTGGCCGGCGGTTATTTCGCTTCACGTTTTGGAATTCCGCGCATGCTGGCGATCGGCCAGCTCTTGCAGATCTCGGGTCTTCTGATGCTGTCGCTGCTGAGCCCCGGCTGGGGCGCAGCGCTATCCGTCGCTTGGGTGGTTGTGGCTCAGGGAATTGCCGGCGTCGCCAAGGATCTCACCAAAACGGCTTCAAAGTCGGCGATCAAGGCTACCTCGGCCGAAGGCAGCGGTCAGCTCTTCAGGTGGGTCGCGTGGTTCACCGGCTCCAAGAACGCGATGAAGGGCTTCGGTTTCTTCCTTGGCGGTCTGTTGCTTGATGTTGTCGGCTTCCGCCCGGCCCTTTGGCTGCTGGCCGCACTGATTGCCATTATCTTCATTGCGGGCTTGGTATTGCTGCCGCGCGAGCTCGGCAAGGCCAAATCATCCAAGACCATGCGTGAGTTGTTCAGCAAATCGCGCGGGGTCAATCTTTTGGCCGCGGCGCGCGTTTTCATGTTCGGCGCCCGCGACGTGTGGTTTGTGGTCGGTCTGCCGGTTTTCCTCTACGCGCATGGCTGGTGGTTTCTGCAGGTCGGCGGCTTCTTGGCCGCCTGGACGGTTGTCTATGGCGGCATTCAGGCGATCGCGCCATCGCTGGTTAGCCGCAGCCCGGATGGGTTGAGCCGCGAGATCCCCGCCGCGCGTTTGTGGGCAGCTATTTTGGCCG
Organism: uncultured Alphaproteobacteria bacterium; assembly: GCA_963713785.1. GTDB lineage: Bacteria > Pseudomonadota > Alphaproteobacteria > Rhizobiales > Xanthobacteraceae > Bradyrhizobium. The sequence goes on along the minus strand of CAVQNB010000004.1, from coordinate 45,805 downwards.
CGGTGCCAATCGTGCTTGCTGTCTTAATGCAAACGACAGATATGGCGCGCCCGGACCTTGTGTTGGTAACCGGCCTCGCTCTCTTCGGTCTGCCTTTTGCCGTCAATTCGTCCCTGCATTCCTATCTCATCCTGGCTTATGCCGGCTCGGAGAAAGCCGCTGAGGATGTCGGCTTCTATTACGCGGCGAATGCGGCGGGCCGCCTGCTCGGGATAATTCTCTCGGGTCTGCTGTATCAGCTCGCCGGCATCGAGGGCTGCCTCATAGGCTCCGCGGCTATGCTTACCCTATGCTATGCGATCACTTTCGTATTGCCGACCGCGCCGGAACGCGTAGGACTTCAGCAATCGACGGTCTGATCAGACAAGTTCGCCGCGGAGCCCACGGTACGTGACAGGCTCGATTTCTTCGCGATAGCGCTCCCGTTAGCGACGACCATCGCCTTATTGCGCGGCTAAATAACCTGCCTTCGCTGAAGCGGTACCTCCACCTGTCGTATGTCTGTCAAAAAGCGACATTAATATATGTCGAGACATTTCGACATGTCATCAGGGATACCGCCATGCCCCCGGAATGGACGACCATGAATCTCCTGATCCAGGCGATTGCCGGCATCTCGGGCGCGCATGTCGCCGCGATGGTGGCACACGAGCATCGCTTCGGATTTATCGGACACAGCCTGGTCGGCCTGATCGCCGGCGTCCTTAGTGGATTCTTCCTCCAGCGGATCGTCATGACGACGGTCACCGGAACCGGCGACGCGATGCCCATCACGGCCCTGCAGGCGGGCATTTATCAAGCGGTCGCCGGCTTGGCCGTGGGTGGCATGGCGATGCTGGTTATCGGGCTGCTGCGCTACGAAATGACAAAGACCTCAAGCAAGTGACTCGGAAGGGTACCTCCATGAACACGCAACTTCTCCTCGGCACGCTGGCAGTCACCCTCATGCTGTCCCCAGCATTTGCGGTCGATCCGAACTTGCCGCCCTATCAAAAGGTCGATGGCATTTCGGGACAGATCAAATCAGTTGGGTCTGACACCTTAGTCGACGAGATGAGCCGGTGGAGCAAGGGCTTCATGGCCGTATATCCGGATGTGAAGATTGCGGTCGAAGGTCAAGGCTCGGCAACGGCACCGCCCGCGTTGCTAGCGGGCACGGCGCAATTCGGTCCCATGTCGCGACCGATGACGACGGAAGAGAGCAGCGCCTTCGAAGCGAAATATGGTTACAGGGTGACCCAGTTTCGCGTGGCCGTGGATGCCTTGGCTGTCTACGTCAACAAGGACAACCCCGTCGGCTGTTTGACCCTGCAGCAGCTCAACCGCATCTTCTCATCGACGCGGCGCGTCGCGTTCGGCGGCAACATCGGAACTTGGGGCGGCGTCGGTCTTACCGGCGACTGGGCGAACAAGCCGATCGCGCTCTATGGCCGCAACGAAATATCAGGCACCTATGCATTCTTCAGGGAAATGGCCTTGTACGATGGAGACTACAAGCCGGAAATGAAGAAGCAGCCAAGCTCCGAGGCTGTCGTGCAGATGGTTGCAAACGATCGGTATGCGATCGGCTATTCCGGTATAGGTTACAAGACAGCCGGCGTACGAACTGTGCCACTCGCCATTGCCGAGGGAAGTGCCTGCTCCGACACCTCTGCTGAAGCGGCCTATTCGCGAAAGTACCCGCTTGCACGCTACCTCTACATCTATATGAACAAAAAGCCGGATGCACCGCTCGACCCGCTGCGTCGCGAATTTATCAAATTCATCTTATCGAAGGACGGCCAGATGGAAACCGAAGCCGGCGGCTTCTATTCGATCACGAATGCCGATCGGGAGAGCGATCTGAAAAGGCTGGCAATAATTCCTGTCAGTCAGTAACAGGCACAGAAGCGGTTTCCACTGCTCACACGCGAGCTCTTGGGGATCAAGCCCAAGAGCCCGCGGTACAATTTCCTCCAAGCACTTCCGAGGGCCGGTTAGGCGGCGCGAACCGTGCCCAGGAACCGCTCGACCGCGGCCCTCAACTGCTGGCTCTCGCTCGACAGCGAGCGAGCGGCCTGCAGCACCTGGGTCGAGGCTGAACCCGTCTCGACGGCTCCGAGGCTGACCTTGGCGATATTCGCGGCAACCTCCGCCGTCCCGCTCGCCGCTTGCTCGACATTGCCGGCAATGCCTCCGGTCATGGTGCCTTGCGCCTTGACCGCCACCGAGATTTCTTCGGCGATGGCTGAAATCTGGGCGATTGTTGCGCCGACGTCCTTGATGGCGCTGACCGACTCCGTGGTGGCGAGTTGCATGCCCTGGATTTGTGTTTCGATTTCCTCGGTGGCCTTGGCAGTTTGAGCGGCAAGCGCCTTCACCTCTTGCGCCACGATGGCAAAGCCGCGGCCGGCCTCACCTGCGCGAGCGGCTTCGATGGTTGCATTCAAAGCCAAAAGGTTGGTTTGCGCCGCAACCGAAGTAATGAGCTGGACCACGTCGCCTATACGCGCCGCAGCTTGGGTTAGATCGGCGATGCGCGCATCGGCCTTTTCGGCGCGCGCAACGGCTTCGCCTGAAATCCGGCGGGAGCGATCGACTTGATCGGCGACCTTCTGTACCGAGGAAGTGATCTCCGTCGCCGCCGACGCGACCGATTTGACGTTGATTGAGGCCTCCTCCGAGGAAGCCGCAACGGTCGTCGACAGCTTCTGAGTATTTTCGGCGGTCGTCGTCAACTTGATCGCCGCGCTTTCCAGCGTCGTGGCGTTTGACGACACCGCCTGAATGATGTTGCCGACGGCACCCTCGAATTCGTTGGCAAGCTTTTGCATTTCGCGCTTGCGGTCGCTTGCTGCCTGCTCGTCTAGGGCGCGTCTTTGTTCTTGCTCGGCGCTGGCTTTTTCGACCGCGACAATTTTGAAGTTTTCGACGGCCTTGGCGATATCGCCGATCTCATCGCGCCGGTTCAGCCCAGGAAGAACGACATCGAAGCTTCCGGTCGCCAATTCCCGCATAGCCGCGGCGAGCCGCAGCAATTGGCGTGTGGCGATATGCGCGCCGATGAATGCAAAGGGCAGGATGACCAGCAAGGCCACCAGGCATTTCCATCCAAGCGACCAGGCGAACTCCGACTTCTCGGCCTCCACCCGCGAAAGGCCGGAGACAAAGGCGATCGTCATCCCCTCACCAACGTCGCTCGGAAGATAAACCAGCCGCGCCCGATACGGCTTGTCGGCTACCGCGAAATCCGTCGTCGCAGGCGTTCCGCCGGATACCGCTTTGATCGTCTCAGGCGGAAGAGCAATTTGCGCGTCCTTGTCGAAGGTCGAGGCCGTAATCTTCCCACCATACATGAAGATGATTTGAAAGCCCGTCCGGTCTTTCAGTTCTTCGGCCGTGGCGTGGCTAAAGTAGGATCCGACTTTCAGCGTTCCGACGATCTTGTCGCCCGCGAAAATCGGCTTGACGCTGTCTTCCGCCGCTTCGCCTGTGGTCGGCGAAACTGTCAGCCCCATGGCCGATTTTCCTTCGAGAGCCGCGCGAATCTGGGGCTGTGCAGATTTGTTGTCACCGCGCTTGGCCGGGTTGTGGCCTCGTTGAATGACCACGCCCTTAGCGTCAGTGATTTCGAGCGTCGCTAGAGCCGGATCCACGGCATGGATCGCCTTGAACTCCTGAACGGAAAAAGCCTCAAGACCAGGCGCATCGCCCCGTTGCACAGTGCTTATGAGATCCGGATGACGTGCGACAATTTCGGCGTAGACGTTCATGCGGTCGCCAACGCCTTTCAGTGCCTGGAGACCGACATTGGTGCCGGCGAGAAGTCGCTGGGTGTGGGCGTCTTCGAGCGTCCGGCTCATCGCCCCATAGGACAGGGTACCAGCCGCAAATACGCCGACTGCGAACATGGCGGCCGCCGCCATGCCGGCTTGCACTTTCAGAGATCGGATCGAGGAAGCCATCGCTCTCACCTTGGGGGCCAAAATCGAGCGATTCTGGCATCAATTTATTAACGAAGGTGCGTATCGGTCGTAATGTCGGCAGATTTCGACGGATAGCGAGCAAGGCCAGCACTTCGACCGGCGCATTCAAGAAAGCTGCCAGCAGCTACAAGTAGTCGAGAAAGTTTGGTTAGAGGTCGGCCGCTGAGCACGGCGTTCAAAAGCGTGCCAAATCGCGCAAAATCGTAGAGTAGCGTAGAAAATCGGAGCGGGTGAAGCGCTCCGATTCGAATTATCCGATCGGATTTTCGATTGCATATCATAGACTTAGACGCGCAGCCAGTTTTTGTGTTGGACACTTTGTTGGACATTTTATTGGACGCAGTTAGGTCCGACGAACCAATGTTTATCGCTTAGCTGAAGACGTTCGAGATCGAGCCTCTGGCCGGTTCGTGGTCGCGCCACGCTGGTGGTCGTGAGGGCTCACCTCCGATGAGGATTCCAGATTTCCCAACAGTCAGAGGCAGAAGTTCAACGTGCCCTCCTCGGAGTCCGTTTAGTCTCTCCGAAAGCGGACGTTGCTTGGCTCAAGGTCGCCGCCTGTTGAGGGCCGTTTGCGGACGTAGTCGCGGCGTCACGGTTGCGCGGCTTGTTCGATGCGCGTGCGGTAAATTGATCGAAACTTGTCGTAGCAGGCAGACATAAGTTCCAACCTAATGGTCGGCGCTCTATCAGGATGACCGGAATCGAATGGTGGTGCCGGGTCGTATTCCATGCCGAGCTGAATGCGTCTGGCGATATTCTCACCTGCAATTTCGGCGATGACAGCAAGTCCGAAATCAATACCCGAGGTTACGCCACCCGCGGTAAACAGGTTACCATCTTTTACAACTCTAGCCTTTTCGTGTTTGGCTCCAACGAGGGGCAAGAGATCAACAAAGGCCCAGTGGGTCGTAGCCCGTCGCCCTTTCAACAATCCGGCCACGCCCAAAACGAATGCACCGGTACAAACTGACGTGACGTACTTTGCGGAACCCGCCTGCTGGCGAACGAACGCAATTGTTTCGCGATCATTGAGAATTCCGACCACACCTTCGCTTCCGCCAGGAATACAGATCAAGTCGAGAGGCGGACAGTTCGCAAAGGTGTGAGTCGGCACGAGACCAAGCCGGCAGTCACTTAGAACGGGCGACATTGATTTTGCGATGATGTGTGTCGCCGATTGAGGAAGGCCCGAGAGCACCTGCAGGGGCCCCGTGAAATCCAACTGTGTCACGTTGGGGAAAATGACAAAACCAACATTGAACAGCGCCATGTCTACGCCCCGTTCTGCCTTGCCGGCCGGCCAAGCGCAATTCTGGGCCGCCGCCTAACTTGCAACGATAACGAGGCGACAACCGAGTCGGACGCCGGACCGTGCCCAAATAAGCTTAGGTAACCTCTACAACCGCCTCGATCTCAACCGTCATATTGAAGGGGAGCGAGGCCATTCCGACGGCGCAACGCGCATGCCGACCGGGATCGCCGAAGACCTCGACAAACAGGTCCGAGCAACCGTTGATGACCTTTGGGTGGTCGGTGAATTCCGGCACGGCGTTCCACCATGCCGAACACTCTGCCGAAGCGAACCACTTTATCAAGACTACCGGTGGCCTCCCGCAGCGCCGCCAGCAATTGAAGGCCAACGTTCCGCGCATGTTGATTGGCCTGTTCGAGGGTCACGTCGCGCCCCACCTTCCCCTGCGGCCGAGAGCCATCGGGATTAAGTGGCCCTGCACCCGCAAGGAAGATTACGTTTCCGAGCCGAGCCGACGGCACATAGTTTGCGACGGGTGCAGGGACCTTCGGCAGTTCGATCCCCAATTCACGCAGCCTAGCCTCTGGAGAACCTGCGGCAGCCGCTGCGCCGAAGCAGGTGGTCGATATAAGCGAGGTCGCTGCAAGGCCAGCGACGAATACGGTGCGACGATCGATGTCATTCATGGCTTCTCGCTTCTCTCGTGAAACGCTGTGTGAGTTTGGGAAATATCACGAAACCAATGTTGAACGTGGTCATGCGGTCACTCCCGATGGCTTGAAACGGGCACGGAATTCTGTCGGTGTTGCGGAGATCGCTCGTGAGAACGCGCGATCCATGCGGCGAAGGGATCCAAATCCGCATCGGATCGCGACACTTCCGATCTGTACGTCTGTCTCGAGCAGGGCGCGTCTGGCCTGGTCGATGCGGACGCGTTCCACGAACTCGGAGGGGCTGGCATTAAGCTCCTTGCGAAACAGGCGGCTGAGAGAGCGCAGCGAGACGCCAGCTTCAGCCGCCAGCGTGTCCGTGCGCCAGTGCTCCTGTGGTTCTTCGGCGATCTTTTCGGCCAATTTGGAAAGGCGCTGGTCACGAATACCTTGTGCGGCCAGCTCAGGTGAAAACTGTCCTTGCCCGCCCGGTCGAATACGGAAAACTACGTGGCGACGTGCAACAGCTAAAGCGATCGGGCGACCAAAAATTTGCCTCGATCAGCGCAAGCGCCAGATCGATGCCGGCCGTGACGCCTGCCGATGTCCAGACATTGCCGTCACGAAGGTAGATCGCTTCAGGATCAACATCGACCTGCGGTCGAAATCGACGAAGACGCTCGACATAGCGCCAATGAGTTGCTGCTCGGCGCCCATCAAGCAAGCCCGCTGCTGCGAGGAAGAATGTGCCAGTGCAAACGGACACGATACGGCACCCGCGCCGGCTCGCCGCCTTGATTAGAGCAGCAATCTCGCCGCTTTCGAGCGCGCGGCGAAGACCAGGGTCGCCGCCAACGGCGATCAAGGTGTCCGAGGTGCGGCACTTTGCTGGGCTGACGTCAGCAATCGCCAAATTCGCCACAAGGCTAACGCCGGACGATGTCTTGAAGGGACCGCGCTTCGGAGCCGCGATCAAGAGTTCGTAGGCCTGCCGGCCTAGTTCGTCATTGACGCCGGCAAACATCTGCAAGGGCCCGGTGACGTCCAACATTTGGCAGTCTGGGAACGCCAGCATCAGGATGCGACGGGGTCTGGGCATAGCTTACAGACTAATCGGATCGGGCGACGTCCCAAAGGCCAATGTTCGGTCATTTTCGGCCAGAACAAAAAGTGACGCGAAAGCCAAGCCTGGAGTCCGATAAGGGTCCAAGACCGGCGGTCGAGTCCGCTCGCGAGAAATTCTGGTCTGCCTCCGACAGCAGACCTCGCGATGGATTTCGAGCTACTTCTCCTCTATTGGCGAGCGAGCAATGTCCGCAGGCTTACGATTTTATCGGCCCTCAGCGGTTGGCGGTTGGGCGTCTTACTTAGCAGCGATACGTTCGGATCGATTAGATAATCGTCGAGCCCGCTCATTCTTGTTTCCTCCAACCGGATCGGCTTCATGACGTATTCGGCTGGACCTTCGGCCTCGCCGAATCTCCGTGGGAGCTCGTCCATAAACCTCCGCGAACACGGCGTTAAAGCGTCGGAGGCTGCCGAATCCTGCGAGAACAGCTATTTCCACCATCGGCTTATCGGTTTCATCGATGAGCCGTTTCGCGCGCTGAATGCGGGCCGTCCGTGCTACCGCGCTCGGACTCGCCTCTAGGTGCCGGGCGAACAGGCGAGCCAGTTGGCGGCGCCCCATGCCGAGGCGCTCGGCAAGTTTTTCGACCGACGTTCCCTCCTCGTCGAGAGCGCCCTCCTCGACAATAAGCCGTACCGCGCGCTCGACGGTTGCGCGGCTTCCGATCCAGGCATTGGAAAATGGCGCAGTCTCGGGGCGGCATCGCAGACACGGCCGAAATCCCGCCGCTTCAGCAGCTGCGGCGGACGGAAAGAACTGAACGTTAGTCGACATTGCTGGGCGAACAGGGCAGACCGGTCGGCAATAAATGCCGGTACTGCGGACCCCGGTGAAAAACCGACCGTCATAGCTACGATCACGCGCGACGCGCGCACGATCACATTCCGCAAAATCCAGCGACATCACCATCAACTTCCGAAAAACCGAACGACATCACCATCAACCATACCATGCTACGGGGACGTTCCCGGAGCTCCATCAGGGGATGGAGTCCCGTCCCGGCGAGCAACGTTCCAGCGCTCTCGCTATATCTGAGCGAGAAACAGCGCGTCGACACGGACGAGGGGTTCAGGTTGGCTAAGACCCTAATAGTAGATGTTGGCGCGGCAAGCCTCGAATGTAAGGGTCCCTCCCATGAGCGACATCATCTTGCACCATTACGACACTTCTCCCTATGCGGAGAAAGTTCGGACCGGGCTCGGCCTCAAGGGCCTTGCCTGGGCATCGGTCGAGCTTCCCGTCATCATGCCGAAACCGAATCTGACGGCGCTGACGGGAGGCTATCGCAAGACGCCGGTTCTGCAGATTGGCGCGGACATCTATTGCGACAGCCAGTTGATCATGCGCGAACTCGAGCGCCGGTACCCCACTCCGAGCTTTTATCCCGCCGGCCACGGCGCAGCCGACGCGCTTGCCTGGTGGGCCGAGAAGACAACCTTCAGCCCGGCTGTCAGCATCGCGTTCGCGAAGAGACCCGACGCGTTGCCTGAGGGGTTTCTCGAAGACCGGGCCAAGTTCTCCGGTCGAAATATCGATCCCATCGCAATGATGGCGGCGGTGCCTAACCTGCTTGATCAGCTGCGCGCGCATTTCGATTGGCTGGATCAGACGCTGGCTGACGGGCGCTCGTTCTTGCAAGGCCCTGTTGCTGGCCTCGCCGATCTCGCCGCCTATCATCCGGTTTGGTTCTTGCGACAGAGGTTCGGATCGGCGGCGGCGCCGCTCGATGGCTTTCCGAGGCTCCTGACTTGGGCTGAGCGCATTGCGGCTATCGGCCATGGCAGGCGAAGCCAAATGAGCGCGCAACAAGCGCTTGATATAGCAAGGGATGCCACATCGATCGCCAGGGCGACCGTCGATGCGCAGGATCCCATCGGTCGGAAACCTGGCCAGACCGTTACCGTCACGCCGGACGATACTGGACGCGACCCGGTTGTCGGGGAATTGGTCGCCTCGGACGTCCATGAGATCGTGATCCGACGCAGTGATAGTGAGATCGGCGAGGTTTGCGTGCATTTTCCACGCGCCGGCTTTGTGGTTGCACCGGCATAGCCGGTAGTGCGCCGGAGCCCAACTCACCGACGGCCGCAAGGTCTGGTTAGGGCCAATGCGTGCCGTGAGCGACGAGATGGTTTTGACCCTCAACGTGGCCGGTACAGCCGATGACGTCGCAGCGATGATCAGCGCGTTGCTCGCGGCGGGCCTCAAGCAGGCGGTGCTGTTTCCTCTCGCGGTGGATGGCGACGCCAGTGGCGCCATCCTCCGGACGATCGAGGGCCTATCATGACGGAAGCACTCGACAATCCTGTCTGGCATGCGCTCACGGGATCGCGCAAGAAACCATGCTCATCCGGTTAACGCCCAACGGAGCTAGATGCTGATGCGCATCGGCTACGCTGATTCGCTCGACGTCGGATGCGGTTACGGCATGGCGATCCGCTGCGCTGGAATCTATGGGAGTCGCATATGACCTACACTGACTTTGACCTTGATGACGAGCCAGTGCTAGCCGCGGAAAGCGAGGTCGCGGCCGCGATCTGCAGCCACCAAGTTGTCATGCAGCGCGGCGACGCTCTCACCGCCGACATGCTCGACGAACTCCACGGCTTCGTTCAAGAAGAGTTGGCAGCGCTTCTCGAGGAGAAGAACGCCAAGATTGCCTATCTGCGCGCCATCGCCAATGGCAAGTTCGCCGACGCCGCTCAGATGCGCCTACATCACGCCGGCTTGGAAGAAGACAAGACTTTCGTCTTGATCGCCGCACACCTCGCTGCGCAGTTCAAAGCCATCGGCGCCACCTACGCCGCGACGCCCGAGGAGATCACCGCGCGGCACAAAGCCTTCCTGCGCAAATGGCGGCTCAAGCATCGCGCCGTCGCTGACAGCCTTGAGGAAGCGGGTGACAGCCTGTTTGCGTTCGCACGCTTGCCGCCGAGCCAGTGGAAAAGCGCCCGCACCACCAACGCGATCGAGCGGCTGCATGAGGAGTTCAAGCGGCGGATCAAAACCCAAACCGTGCTGCCATCCGCCGACACCGCTGCGATGTTGTTCTGGGCATTGCTGGCTTCTGGGCAGATCAGCATGCGCAAAGTCGACGGCTGGCAGACCCTTGCCAGCAAGTTCATCGATCAGCCGATTGATCTGGCCGCCTGATCAGATATCATTGAGCTCGCCGGAGATGCGCGCCAAACAATTCCAACCAAATTCGCGACGGCACCCGCACACTATAGACAAAAGGCTGATGGGCATACTGCGCAATACCTACGCAGCTCGCCCTGACGCCAAACCGGGCCTGATTAATGCATGCGTCGACTCTGGCAGCAACGTGTAAGAACCGAAGAGCAAAGTTCGAAACGCGAAAATCGCAGAATGCGCTCCAAACCTAATAGGCAAGCGACGTTGGACGTTTAGTTGGACGAAGCAGTTGACACCAGCCCATTTTCTCTATAAGATATTGAAATTGTTACGATATTTGGAGCGGGTGAAGGGAATCGAACCCTCGTATTCAGCTTGGAAGGGTTTTGATCCCTCAATGATATCAAGGCCCATTCGGACAAAACGGCCTATTTTCGTGGATTGATTGCAAAAGCAATTTTAGCTTTGTCCAAACGGAATTGCGCGCTTCAATGGCGCTATGCCCGCCCTCACCCGCCGCCGCGACAACGACAGACGCGAAGAATGCTGGCACGTCTATTTCGGCGACGTCCACGTCGGCACAATCGCGGTCCGATCCGGCATCCCCTACGACCGGCCGCCGTGGGGCTGGCGGTGCGGATTTTACCCCGGTTTCTGAGCCGGGCGAATATCGCACCGGCACCGCCGCCACCTTCGACCAAGCCCGCGCCGACTTCGCGAAGGCATGGCAGGTTTTCTCGGCCAAGCGGACCGAGGCCGACTATCAGGCTTGGCGCGATCAGCGCGATTGGACGGCGCGCAAATATGCCATGTGGGATCGCGGCGAGCGTATGTCCGCGCAACAGCCGAGGGCGTGATGAAGTTCGTCACCGCCCGCCTGTTCGCCGATCCCGACGCTGCCGCGCGCAAGCTGGTGGAGATCGCCAACGCTGCCGAGCCGGTGCAGGACGGCCGCATTCCGTAATCACCCGGATTGCTCCCGCCGTTACATTCTCGGAAGCTAACAAGTAGGCGCACCTCGAACGCCAAACCGAGGAACCCACTATGCCTGCACTGATCGATTTGTGGCTAATGCCAGCCCGTCTCTGGCTCGATCTCGTCGCCCCGCTTAAGCTCGCCCCCGTCACTACCAATGTAGTGCCGTTTGCCAAGGCGCGGTACATCCGGCGGAGGCTCAAGGTGCTAAGGTCGAAGCGCGGCGACTGACTCGACCTTCCGACCGGCGCCGAGCTGTTCGCCTGATGGCCGCAAATTGGAACCGGCGCTTCGACGAGCCGCTCGAAAAAGACACCTGGCGATAGGGCTTTGTACCGCGCGCAGTAATCCCCATGTTTCCAGCTCCCGTTGCCGAGAGCAAAGACCCGCGCTGAGCTGCGCGAGGTTCTCCGGGCCGCGAGGATCGCATCTCAGCTGCCAAGGCCAAGCGCGATCGCAGATGCGCAAAACGGGCGCGCGAGGCAGAAGCCATCGTGAGGTCAACATGCGGTTCAGCGACGAAGTGATCGCCAGCTATCTCAACGATGAATGGCGCACGCCGCCAGCGGTGCACCGGCTGCTGGGAAGCGGCGCTGTCGCCGATATCGCTTATGCGCTGGAGCGTCTGGCGCGCGCCGGCAAGATCGAAGCCAAGCACGAGGCCGCGATGACCGGAAGGGCGGGGCCGCCGGTGCTTTGCATTGATTATTATCGCAAGTTACAAAAATGGCCGAAATCATCATCCGTGGACAAATTGCCCACGTCGCCAACCGTCACCGGCACCAGGGGCAGGCAGCAACCCGCGCGCAAGAAACCCGCCCCGCCCCCGCCGCCCGATCATGGAGATTTCGCCGGAAGATCGGCGCGACCGCGCCAAGGTCAACGAAGCTGTGCGCCAGTATTGAGAAAGTCAGACGTGCAGTACCTGAGCCGGATCGGCCGCCAGACGACGCAGGCGGATGCCGTAGATGGGAACCAGCGGCGTCCTTCATACGAATTTCTTGCCTAAAAGATACGCAGTCGAACGCGAAACATTTTCCGGCTCGGTGAGTTTAGCGCTCGTGGGGTCAAGCCGAGATATATGCGAAATGGAACCCCATCGCCAAATCACGGACAACATCGACATCGACCACAGCCGGTCGATCTGCGACGAAGTGGGAGAGCGGCTGCAACAGCACCTTCGTCTCGAAGCCTCGCGCCTGCCGCCGTACCTCAACCGTCTAATCGATGAATTGCGCAAGCGGGACGCATGACCGCCTGAGCCTATTGCTTTTCGACGGCAGTTGTTCGGCCGCCGCACCGTCATGGCGATGCTGCTGATCGCGGCGCTGGCGGTGATCCGGAATCTGTTCGGGCACTGAGCCGGGTCAATGACCGGGGGTCCAGCCCTTCAAGGGCTTGAGAGATTGGGCTGCGAGAGTCCGCTGGCGTACAGACTTCGGCACAAAGCCGGATCAGACTTCTGCGCGGGCATTGCCCGATCTCTTCCGGTGAAAGCCCTGTCCGATAGCCCCCGGACAGGGCTTTCGTTTGGCACATGCTGTTGATCGCGCCGCTGGCCGGTGATCTGTTGCCGCGATGAGGTCACGGCATGCTAAATGCGAATCATGAACCTGAAAGAAATTCTGGGATCACTGAAGGAGAGAATGCGTGGGCCGCTGTATGTGCCGACGGTCTCTACCATTTCTCTGGTCGTCGCCATGGCCGGTCTCGTTCTCGCCCTGATCGGGTGTATCCGTCGCAATTTACAATGGACACTCTCAGCGTCAGCGATGGGAGACGGAAGATCATCTCCGCGATCCCTATCCTCAGGTGGCTTGGTCAAATGAGTTGGTGCAGGGAAAATATCGAACGCTTGGGCTCTGGACGACCAATGTACTCAAAAACCCGATTCTCTTAACTTCGATCGAAGTAGTAAGTCCTGCCGGAGCAAAAATTGCTGCCTACTCGGATTACGGCAGCCGCAAGTTTGCCGAAACGCCCAGCGCGGTGGTCGCCTTGAACCGACCGATTCTAGGCAACTATTTCGACAACACCCTTTACGTCGCACTAAATCTGCCGAAAACCCCCAACGATCAAGGCGAGTTCCTAGAACTCCGGGTGAACTTCGAGGAAACAACGTCGCCGCTACGGCCCTTTTTTCAGGTGGTGCGCACCTACATTCCCGCTGGTACCGAAAAACAAGCGGGGCGTACGGTTTTCCCATTCTTCGAAGTGGCAAGATCGCCTCCTACCCTCTATCGCCCGCAAAAAACAATAAAAACTGGCTGTTTGACTTCAGGGTATTTCAGGGCAACAGCGGCGGTCCCGTCTATCTGATCGACCACAATCGAGTGTACCAAGACGGAACGACCCACATCGGTGAGACGTTGCAGATGGTGGTTGGGCTGGTCACGCAGCAAGTCTCGGCTGACTTGGGATCGGGTCCTCGGGAGCTGCAGTTAGGCGTTGTCATCCCGGCACTGTTCATCAAGGAGACGATGGACATGCTGCCTGACGCACCGCCGCCGACGACGAAGTGACGCCGTCGCCATTGAGACCGAAATCGTCCCCGCTTGTAAGGACGCCGCAAGAGGCGAAGTCCGCGGTGGCGCGATGCCGGAGGGAGAACAGCGGCCCGGTCAAACGGCGCGACCAGCGGCCCGCGTGGCGCGGTGGCGTGGCATCACAGCATCGCGGCGTCGAGCGATGCTGTCTTGATTTCACTGCATCCATTGCAGAGGAAAACCCGCAGCGCCGTCTTGCTGACGGTTGCTGGGAGCTTGCCTACATACCCCATCCGCGCGCCGCAAACTTCGCATTTGGGCGGTGACGCAACAGGTGGTGGATAAGCGACAATGGTCATCGTTGCCGATGACGTCTAGGGAGCGATTCGGTTCGAATTAGTGAAGATCGCCACCCGTAAAACTACGGCGACCGGCTGGTCAACACGCAGGTTGCGGCGCGCCGGCGCCAGAAACGGCCTGTGGATGACGTCGGCCATCGCGCCGCTGTCTGACATCGGCGACACCGAACGCGCGCATCCGCAAGCCGCGCGGCGGGCCGCTACCCCATGTAGCCCGGAAGACCCAAGCCCCTATGAAGCCAGCATTACTTCGACGCCGGCTTGACCTGCCCGGTCTCTCTCTCCGCCGTGCTCGGCGGGAAAGCCGGCGTCGGGCCAAGCTTCGTGAAAAACGTCCGCTCCAAAATAGTGCGGGAAGACTTCTCAACCTCTGTCATCGCCATCGGACCCCCCAGCCCAGCAGTCGCGCAAGAGTACATGAGTCACGCACGCAAGAAAACCAATTCTCCCCAGTTGCAACTAGCGGTGTTGATCTCCGCTACGCAGAGTGACCCGACTGCCACAGCCGTAAAACTACGGCCACCGATCCGTCGGCGCGTGCGATGGGACCGGATGCAGCAGAACGGGTCCCTCTGGAAATGCAGCCGCGTTCGACCGTCAGGGGGATAAGATGAAAAGAGTCCCGCGCTTATAGGCGAGGCGGCTGGGTATGCACCGGACCCAGTTGCGATTCGGCCCAAGCGGCTCGCGTTACGGCGGGTTGAAGAACAGGAACGCGGGGACCATCAAAACCAGCACCCAAAAGACGTACGCCCACACGTCTTGGCAGAACTCGCGTTGCAGAAGGTACTTGGCCACAGCGGGAAACAGAAACTTGCCCCGCCTGCTCATGCTTATGGCGCAGCCGGGGCCAGCCCGGACCGAATCCTCCCAGTCGGGATGTGTCATCAGGCTCACGTAGCGGATGGTCCTTCCGCACCATTCGCAATTCGCTTCAGGCGCGTAAAAGTCTATTTCACTCCTCCGTCGCCATCCTGTCCGGGGCACACCCGGTTTGTACCGAAGCCCTGGGCGCCACATCTCTCCCGCCTTTCCACCGGCATAAGAAACGGCCCCGACCGGGACGTTGCTAACCCGGCCCGGGCATCATCGCGCAGAACGGGCCGATCGACAACAGATCAGCGCCGGGTAGACAAAAAAAGAGGACCCGTCGCCATTAGCGGCCCCCCGCCGGGTCGGGGCCCTCGTCACAGAATCGTCGAGGCGATGCAGGTGCTGCCGGTCGTGGTGGTGGTGTCGGTGCTACTGCAGTACGCGCCAGATCGTCGGCTCGGAGACGTCGTACTCGCGCGCCAGCGCGGCCATCGTCTCGCCCTTGCCGTAGCGGTCGGCGATCTTGCGGCGCTCGCCTGCGTCCAGTTTGGGCTTGCGGCCGAACTGCGTGCCCTGTGCCTTAGCGCGAGCGATGCCGTCCTCGCAGCGCGACCTGATCAACTCGCGCTCGAACTGGGCAATCCCGCCCATCACCGTCACCATGAGGCGACCCACCGAAGTTGAGGTATCGCACCATGCCTCGCCGAGCGACACGAAGCCGCAGCCCTTCGCATCGAGATCATGCAGGATGTTGTGCAGGTCACGGGTGGATCGGGCCAGCCGATCCAGCTTGACGACCGTCACGACGTCGCCCGGCGACAGCGCCCGCATCAGCTTGTCGAACTCGCGGCGGCCGTTCGTGCTCTTGGCCGATGCCTTCTCGGAGAATATGCGCTCGCAGCCCGCCGCTTTCAGCGCATCGACCTGGGCCTGATAGTCTTGCGTATTCGATGAGACCCTCGCGTATCCATACCGCATCTGCATCCCCCATTTTGAAAGAAAGACATATGAAAGGTAATTGATGCGGTATTTACAGGGTCAAGTTCTTTCTTTCACAACGTGCGCTTTTTGAAAGATTATCGCAGCGGTTTGAGATCGCGCCGACGTCGGCCGGCGATCGTAAACAACCTCTCGGCCGGTGCTTTGAAGCCGAGCCGCCGCAAGCTGGCCGCAATGGCCCGCACTTCGCCAGGCGACAACTGCGCATGCCGGACCAACGTTTCGCAGTCGTCCGACGGATCGCGGTGATCGGCCTTCGCGCTGGCGGCGACGTAGGCGACCACCGCTGGGACCGACGTCAACGTCGCCAAGCCGGTGGTGTCAACGTCTGTCCCCGCCGCCACCATCTTCTGCAACTCGGCGAGATCGTTGGAAACCGTCATTCCTGATGCTCGATGATGCGCGGCTGGTTTTGATCAGCACATCCGCCGAGCACTCTTCCAGCGCAGCGACACCACGCTGTTGCCAAGCGAGAGCGAGATCGCTCACGAAAGCATCGGCCAGCCGATTGCGCGAGCCGCGCGGCCGTCCGGCCGGGTTGCCGCTCTGGCCCGGCTTGAACAAATGCGCGGGCCGCTGTTTCTCGACTGCAAGATCAGTTTGCGTGATGTCGCTCATGATGGTGCTGATATGTTCGGCTCGCTGATGATCTCGACTTCGCTCATGGCCGTGACTGTTTAAGACCTCTCGCTCTCTGCGCCAAGCCCGCGCGTGACGTGATGCCGCAGGCGGCTTAGCGCCCATACCACCACGACAATGCGGATAGAACGATCATCAACCATACGAGACCAGCAACGCCATCCTCGTCGAGGACATACTCAGTAACTCTGAAAAATAAGAGCGCTCTCCGCAGCAACCACATCGCCAGTCCCCGGATTGATGTGACACGTGACGTTCGAGATGATCTCGGTGTCGCTCATTACCGCAACATACGCCGACTGCGGCCCGGTGCCCAACGGTCAGGTTTCCGGTTTCTGCAGGTTTCCGGAAACCACCGGTTTGTCTCTCACGCCCGCGCGCGCGCGTAGCGCTACATATCCGGTTTCTGGAAACCACCGGAAACCTGGAAACCGGCTTGCCGCCGATCCGCCGCCTGCAAATATTTCTTGGGCAGCGTTTTCAACCGCGCGGTGTGGGGAGTTTGCGAACCCGTGTAACGAATTGCGTCGATGTTTGAAGTGGTTCTTCTCGTTGAACCACCGAACCAAGCTCGGCATCACCGCAGCGGCGTTACATGCAGGCGTACAGCGGCGTTACAAAAATGTGGCGGATGTAACGCGGCTTGTTCAACTGTTGCAGCACATTGATCTCGCAAGCCTTTCATCGCTTTGATGGTGCAGACGTTCGTTCCATAAAGCGAGGAAACATCATGGCACAGCAGCAACGGAAGACGGCTTTCCAGGCTTGGTTCGACCCGCCGGAGGTGGCGCAGATTAACAAGTTTCGACGCGACCAGGATGAAATCCCGAGCATCGCCGAACTCGATACGACAGTTGGTCAAGCGTGGCCTTGCGGCAACCGCGAACGAAGAGGAGCGAGGAGCCGCATGACGCACCCCAGCCCGCGCTGTCGGCACGGGATGGGGCAGGATGACGAAGCTGAATTGGTTGGAGAGCCTTCTAAATATCCTGCCTGCGCCGATGCCGCAATAGCCGCAACTCCAATCGGGGAGATGCGGCCATGATCAAAAAGATCGACGGCGACAACATCGTCGCCCTGAATGAGCACCGCATTGTTGAGGAGACGGCGCGGGACCTGATCCCGGAACTGACCGAGGACCGGGTTGCGCGCGAATACGTGCAGCGTCACGTTGGGTCTAGCCGGTTCGATCATACGACGCGCGCCTGGTTTATCTGGACCGGTGCGCGCTGGCAGAGGGATGAGACCCGCCGCGCGTTCGCCTATGCGCGCGATCTGGCCCGCGAGCTGGCCCAAGCACCCGAACACAAGTCGGACCGTCGCCGGGTTGGTTCGCTCAAATTCGCAAATGGCGTTGAGGTTTTTGCGCGTGCCGATCAGCGCATCGCGGTCACGCGCGAGCGTTGGGACAATGACATTGACAAGCTCGGCACCCCGAACGGCTATATCGACTTGCGCACGGGCGAGCAGTTCGATCCCGACCCCGATCTTTTCATCACCCGATCCGTCGCGGTCGAACCGCACGATGTGGTCAATTGCCGGCGGTGGATCAGGTTTCTCGACGAGATCACAAACGGCGACACCACGCTCAAGACATTCCTGCAGCGCTTTATTGGCTACTCATTGACCGGCGAGACCCGCGAGCAAAAGCTGGCATTCATTTACGGTCCGGGGGCAGCGGCAAGTCCACGTTCACCAACATCATCGCCCAGATCATGGCCGACTACTGCACGTCGGCCGCGATGGAGACATTCACCAACAGCAAGTTCGATCAGCATCCCGAAGCGCTCGCGCGGCTCGACGGCGTGCGCTTGGTGATCTCCTCTGAGACTGAGGCCGGACATCGCTTGCGCGAGAACAGAATCAAGATGATGACCGGCGGCGATGCCGTCACGGCGCACCACATGAACCAAAACTCATTCGTGTATCGGCCGCAATTTAAGTTGCTCTTTTTGGGCAACCACGCGCCCGCGATCTCCAATCTTGACACCGCAATTCAGCGGCGCGTTCTGATTGTGCCGTTCGATTGCAAACCTGCCGAACCTGACCAACACCTGGTTGAAGCGCTGGCCGAAGAAGCGTCCGGCATCCTGCGCTGGGCAATCGACGGCGCAAAGGACTGGTATAATTCCGGCTTGGTGATGCCGAAGGCCATCACCGAAGCAACAAGCCGATACTTCGACGAACAGAACATTTTTGGCCAGTGGCTCGATGAATGCTGCGTGGTTGATCCGGGCAATCGCAACATCATGGAGCGCAGCACCGAGCTGTTCGCGTCGTGGGGCAAGTTTGCCGAACAGCACGGCGAGGAGGCGGGCGCGCAAAAAGACTTCAACGAACGGCTTCACTTCAAGGGTTTCGTGCGGGAGCAGATCAAGGCGCTCAATACCAAGGGATGCCGGGGCATCAGGTTGAAACAGACGATGCATTGGCAGGACGACAGATCATGACAGTCACCGAAGAAAGGCCGACGACATTCCGGAAGCTGCGCCGCGATTGCTACGATGCGGTGGCGGTCTGCGGTTTCGTTTCAGAGGAAGACATAAGTCCCATTCTGGATGACATCTTTGATATCGTCAGCAAGGCGCTTCGGCGTCACTTTGGGGTCAGTTTTCAAGAGGCCGACCTGATCCTTGCCGACGCGCGCAATGAGGCAGATCGCCTGATCGGCGGGTACCACCTTGACGATCTCGTCAATCTCCATGAGGCCGTCGATGCGATCGCGGAATACCTCGCCGAACCGGAAGCGACGCCATGACCCCCGCGCCGCGCCCTGGTCGGCGCAGCGGTAGGAGAGAAGGTGCTGAAAGGTTGACGCAAAATGTACGTGTGTAACGCGTGAGACCGGCCATGGGTCGCGGAAAAACCCTCGTGAAGCGGAGCGCGGTGGAAAGGGCGACGCGCGGGATTTTGGCTGCCGCCGCCGCTGCCGGTATAACCGGCGATATCGAGGTGAACCTTGTGACCGGGGTGGTAAAGTTCCACGTTGGCCGCGACTCGGTCGCCGCCCCTACCGTAGAGACATCTGAGGACCTAAGGAAGCTTCTATGAAACTGCCCCGCTCCGCCCTCAAGCTGCCGCGCTACGTCGAACGTAAGCCCCTCATGGGCGGCTGGGGCTACTTCTTTCACGTGCCATCATGGGCGCGCAAAGCGGGCTGCACCGTGCAGAGCGGTCCGCTTGGCACCGACTACAGCGCTGCCGTATCGCGTGCCGAAACCATCCTTTTGCCCGCCTTCGATGCTTGGCGGACTGGCAGCGCTGCCTCGGCATCATCGCCAGCTATCGTTGCGTCCGGGACACTCGACTGGATGTTTGGCGAGTATCGCGCCGACCGCAGGTTCACCAAGCTCGACCCCAGCCGCAAGGTCAAAGAGGTCATCCGCGCTGCTCGCTTACGCGATGAGCTGTCGTTCACGTCATTCCGACATGGTGGCTTCACCGAAGGCGGCGACGCCGAACTCACCGACCGCGAGATGCTGGCGCAAGGTCGGCATACGACGGTCAAGGTGCTACCGAAATACACCAAGCGCACAACGCGGCAGATCATGAACGGGGCCAAGAAGCGCCGCGCGTCGCGAACAAAAGACGGACATTTGTCCGAATGAGCGCCAGCCTTCTTGTCCGAATGGACGGCGGCGACTACGAGAAGTCCCTGCCAGACGCCGATCGCTGGGCTTGCGGGACTCACCGATGCGGGTTCGAGTTGCGGGCTGTCAGGTTGCAGGCGATCCTCGGCCACCGAGTGGGCGAGTCCGGCGGCGCGGCGGCGGGGCGCGTCAGTTCAAGGGGTCTTTGGCGCGCGGGCCATGCTCTACCATCAGGCAAAGGTCATAGTTGTATTGGAAGCCGACGCGGCCCTCGAATCCCATGGCGGTCAGCGCGGCATCCTCCATCTTTGCTCCCCACTGGTAGGCCTCGCAGTCGCTCGCGGGTGCCCGGCCGTAGGTCTGCTTGAATAGGTCTACCAGACGTTCAAAGGCTTCTTCGTCGGCGACGATGCGGTTCATCTCTGCGGCAACGTATGCTGGCCAATTTGTCCGCATCGCTTAGCACCTTCGGCTGGCCGCTTCGCAAAAAGAACCCGCCATTGGCGACGGGTCGCAGTCTAGGGAGAAACGGCAGAGTAAGTCGATTCCCGGCGGCGTTATGTGTCGTAATTGACACACAGGAGAGGGAAACTCTTCGGGCCGCCCGGCACGAAGCGAGGCGGTCCTGAAAGGAAAAGTCGCGGGACCGAAGCCGCGCGCCCTGTGTTCGCCTTGCCCATTGCACTTGGATGGCAGCCTTAAAGCAGGTTCAAGTGTCGGGCTGACCAGACTATGAGAATGACCACGGTGGCGATGCAGCCCCAGGCGAAGACAACTGTCAGCCAATAAAGGCCGTCGTACTCGGTGAGCCAGAGAAAAATCCACCACAGCCCATAAAGGATCATGTAGCCGACAATCAAAACAACGAGCACGATAATAATAGTCGTCATAACGAGTTGCCTGGCCGGCCGCTGCCGATTGCTAGGCCGGCTCGTCCGGCTTCTCCTTTCTCAAGATTTCACGCACCACGGTTTCGATTGCACGCTGATCGGCGATAGGCAATGTCGACACGACCGCCGCAAATTCGGAACCGGTCATATTGGGGTTGATCGTGATCCGGTCTTTTTCGAAGATGCGTCCCCTTCCCTCCAGCAACCATTCGATATTTACGCCGTGCTCCTCGGCAACTTGGCGATCTCGTGATGTTTGAGCGTCAACGCGGGCTTGATTTCCTCGTCGATGAGATCACGTGATGCAGCTATGTCCCGGATGCGCCGGCGCATGGCTTCTTTAAACTCTCGTCGACGCGCGATCGCTTCGCTGCTGTTGTGGCCTTCCTTTGATTGGCGCAACGCGGCGATGGACTTGCGCGTCGGGTGAGCGGCGAGGAACGCCACGTCATCGGCGATCGCGCGTTCGATCCGTTCGGTCGTGACATCGGTATATTCATGCTGGCCACCCCTTAGGGCCGTCCGCTTCCAAGTGATCGCCGCAACATCCGGCGCGGGGGTGAGCAGTTGAGCGGCAATCGCCGCGCGCCACTTGTCGACGATCATCATGCGTTCGTCTCTGTCGACGACCGGATGCAATTTGCCTTCGGCAATACCTCGACTTTGCGCATGCGAAAGCGCGGACTCGAAATCGAACCGGCCGCGCCAGTATGCGCGGGCAGCATCAGCGCAACCCCAGGCTAATTTTCGCCCCTCGCGCAGTCGGGCGTTCTTGCAGGTTTCGGTTAAGGGCACCGTCTCGACTTCGCGAACGCGCGCCAGTTTTTTGACCCGTCTCCGGTTCAGACAGCGCTTCGGCTCCGGGAAGGCGATGATTTGAGCGGTTTGAGTGGGATGCAGAGTATTCATGACAGCACCCCGATGTTCTTGAGGGAGGCTGTGAAGCTTTGAATGACGACAGACGCGTCCGCGCGTTCGTCGGTCATCCATTGCGTTTCGAACTCGCTAGCCAGCTCCTCGAAGTAAGCCAGCATTGCCATCAGGCCTGGGAGCGTGGTCGCTGGCGTCGCGACCATCTCCTCGAAAACATCATGCTCTTCGTGGCAAGGTTTTTCCGAAATCCAACTTCCTGCGCCGATGCCGAACCTTCGCTCAAATCGGCTTTGCAGCTTGAGCGAAGCCATAGGAGCAGCGTGGGCTTTGCGGTGGTCCTCGATCAGGTCAAACACCGGATCGATCGCGGGCCCGGCCGCCAGCACAGCGGTGGGGAGCGCAGCGGCAACGGCGCCGCCGGCTGCAATGGTCAGTAAGTGCCGCCGCGCCTGGTCGACGGGCGGGTTGATTTTGGACGCAGTTGTCCGTGGCGTGCTAAGCACCCTGTCAGCCTTGGTCATGGATTTTAACCCTTTCGATGGTTGAGGTTAGAGCCGAGCGGAGGATTGCACCCTTCCGCTCGGCTCGCTTTTGTGATATCCTAAAATATGGCAAAGTCAATTAATGATATCCCAAAAAAGAGACGTGGTCGGCCGGCAACGGGCAAGGGCGAAGGCGTGTTGGTGCGCCTACAGCCCTCTCACCTGAAAGCACTCGATGCTTGGATAGCCAAGCGATGGCCAAGGGTAACTCGCCCTGAGGCGATACGGGCCATGATGGAGACGGCCCTAAATGTCCCGCTGACGAACCCTGAACGGAGGCCAGCAAAGAAGGCAAAAATCAGATGAAGGAAACCACCCTGTCCAAAATCACCGCGTCCGTCAGGATCGCAAAGGGGATGGCAGAAAGGGTTCTTGCGGCTAGCCCAAATCCGCAGTGGACCGAATATGAATTGCAAACAATTGACGAGTGGATCGCGCGTCAGGGCGGAAAGCTTAGTCGTTCGGAAGCAGTCCGCCGCCTGGTCGAGCTCGGGCTGAAGGCGAAGCCAAAGGGCTGATTTGCCAACGGGCTTATCGACTTTCGTTAACAAATTCCTATTTAAGGAATCGGGATGGAGTGACGCTATGGCCTCGCGACAGGACTTTTTGCTGCTTGCGCTAGCATTGGCCAGCGACGGGAGACTCACGCCTGTGCAGATCCAGAAGGCAATGTTCCTTCTGGCGCAGGAGGCAGGTCAGCACGTCGGGCCGGATTTCTATGAGTTTGTCCCATACAATTACGGGCCGTTCAACTCCTCGATTTATGATGATCTCAACTTATTAGCTGGATCAGGTTTAGTCACCATCGATCAATCACAGGGTCGATCCTGGGCCGTGTATGCCATTACAGGCACCGGTCTGCAGAAGGCTGACGAAATTGCAGATAGCGTGGCGCCTGCCATTCGAGATTATACGAAAAGCGTTGTGATCTGGATTAAGGCACAGAATTTTGCCGGCCTACTGCGCTCGATCTACGCGAAGTATCCGAGTTTTGCCGTCAATAGTGTGTTTGCGCACTAACCCTCCATGACACTGCTTGTAGGAATCGTCTGTGACCGTGGCGCGGTTATCGCCGCCGACCGTCAGGCGAGCCATGGGGTATTTGGAAACTTAACCGTTGGCCATCAAGTTTCCAAAATTAACGCCATAGGCGGCACCACCCTACTTGCTTCGAGCGGGCCGGTAGGGTTGAGCCAACAATTTGCAAGCGTCATTCAAGGTGATTTAGCTCAGTTCAAGAATCGCAATTACGCCGGTATGGCAACGTTGCTGCAAAAGAAAATTCGCGAAATAATTGACCCTGCGCTGCAGACGGCTGGCCATGCTGCGCGGGTAATCGGTCAAGCGGCGCAAAGCGACGTATTGTGCTCAAGTTTGCTAGCGACTGAATTTAAGGATGGCCTACAACTGATTGAGATCAGCGCACAAGGTGGGTTTGAATGTCTTACGCCACAGCTGCCATATGTTTGTCAGGGTAGCGGCAAGCAGAACGCAGATCCCTTTCTTGCGTTTATATGGTCGGTTTATTTCAACACGAGCAGGCCTAACATCAGCGAAGCCGTGCTAGCGGCTTATTGGACTGTCAAGGTCGCAATTGACCTCAAGTCCTCCGGCGTCGGTTTCGCGCCTGACGTCAGCGTTCTTGAAAAGGCGAGCGGAGCAGCGGGTTATGTTGCCCGACAACTCGGCCCAAACGACCTTAGGGAAACGAACGACTTTATTGCAGAAGCAGAGACCGCGTTGAGGTCGATAAGAGATCGCATGAAACCATCGGGAGGTGCGGTGTCCCAACCTCCGACCCTCGCGAATTCTGCCTTAAGCTGAAAAACCGACCGGCTGTCCGATCTGGAGCCGCATGCCCACCGTTACCCGCCCGCAGAAGATCACCTTCGGAGAGATGCGCTCGACGGGCGTGCGCGGCGTCCTGATCTATTGTCAGGACTTCCACTGCAGCCACTCGATCGCGATCAGCGCGGACCAATGGCCCGATGAGGTCAGGCTGTCGGATCTCGAGGCACGGTTCATGTGCAAGGCCTGCGGGAAGAAAGGCGCCGACATCCGGCCGGACTTCGATTGGAACAAGACGCCGGTCGCGATGATGGGATATCGTTGACTTTCCGGTCGTAGCGGGGGGTTCGCATGAGGCCTTGGACAATTTTGGTGCTGATCGTACTTGCCGCAATCTCCAACTTGGCGCACGGCAGAACGGTAACAAGGCAAGTTGGATCAGGCAAAGTTTCATGGATGTGGGGGTACGGAAATGTCCAAAAGGACTGCTCGCCCGAGAGAGGAATTGTAAAACTTCAGACTAGGCCAAAACACGGAAAGGTGTCGAAGCGGAACGGTCTTATCCCAATCACCTTCGTCCGCTTTCCAGAAATGGCCCCCTGTTTAGGAAGACTCATCGACGGAATTCAAGTCTACTATGTCTCTGATCCGGGCTTTCGTGGTGCCGATAGTTTCTCGATAGAGATCATGTATCCCGGCCACCCTGCAGATATCGATACGTTCACCGTGTCCGTGCAGTGATGTCTTACAGCGCGGCAGGCGCAAGGCGCTTCGCCCCTGGCGAGGGATGGCAGCAACGTTTCGACGAACCGATTGAACTGCCCGGCGGCGGCAAGATCGTTACGCTCAAGGACGCCATTGCCTGGCTGGCAAAAGAAGTTCCGAAATCAGAACACGGCATGAAACAGGTACAGGCCGCTGCGCATTGCGTTACCGAGGCTGCGGAGAATGGCGGACCGATGATGTTTGCTCGCATGGGCATGATGCAAGCGATCAACCGGCATAAGCTCGAGGAGTTGAGGAGTTCGATCCGAAACGCAAAAGTCCGCATTGGGGAAAACGCAAGCTAGCGAGGGACCAATGAAAGACCCCTTTGATCTGTGGTGGGAATGGGCGCAAAAACCGCACGAGAGCTTTCTGATGATCGATGCTGATATCCACCGCCCGATCATGGAGCTTTCGCCAGAAGATCGGCGCGATCGCGAGAAGGTCAACGAAGCCGTGCGTCGGTACCGAGAAACACGGAAGTGCAGTACCTAAGCCGCGTAGGGCGCCGCGTGGTCGTGTGCATGCTGCTCATCGCGGCGCTTGCGATGATCTGGAATCTGCTCGGGCGTTGATCTATCGCTTCAGAATCCTGTGTAGTGTGCGTCAATGTAGCAAGGCTTGTACATCGCTTGCAGCACCTTGCCGCGCAGGAAGATCATGTGAGGCGTCAACCCGCCGCGTGCGGCGATCCAGCGCTGCACCGGCATCGGATACATCGAATACAGCATCTGGGTGGCTCCGGGATTGGTGATGGCGCGGCCCTTGGCGCCGAAATCCCACGCGGCGTGGAAGCCCAGCGTTGCGCGCGAGGTCACGCAGATTTTGTCGTGAGGGACCGCACCGAGGACCATGGTGCAGGCCGAGGCACAGAGACCGTCAATGACCACGGTTTCGCCGGATGAGCGAAGGCCCTGATATCTGTCGACGTAGGTTCCGATCCTGCCGCCGTGGTCGTCCGCGATCCGGACTACCGCATGACTTGCTCCCACGCCCGCAAGCAAGAGAACTGACGCGAGCACGCCCGTGACTAACCTCATGTTCCCGCCCCTTGGTTCGAGCAAACCGACTTGATCGTTTTGCGTGATGCGCGAAACAGCAATAGCCTCGTTCGAGTTCGTGTCTTTGTCTAGGCAATCGCGGTCCAAAAAGATTAAATTCACGTTGGGGGCCGGCACAGGTCGTGCCGATTAGGAAGCCCCGCACCTAGCAGCGATTTCCCGAGTTTGCAGCAAGCCGGGCGCCGACTATCGCCGCGGCAGGTAGCGATGTCGAAAAGGGCTAGGTGAGTCAAATTGACTTAGCGCCGTGTTGGTCTGTCTTAGCTATGGGCTTTCCCGCTGGAGCCGAGCCCATGACCGACAACTCACAGGATGCGCGGCGAGTTCGAATTTGTCGGCGGCGAACCGGGCGAACAGCTTCGCGATCAGTGTGCGGCTACGTCGGGCGCTGGCACTTCCAATCTATGCGGTCGCCCTGATCATGAGCTTTCTGAGTGACCTACTCGGAACGATTGCCGCGAAGATCGCTGGCGATGGCTGGCCGCGATAGCCCTTGCGTTGACTTTAGGAAGGCCGCTGGTGAGGCCGGCTTCGGAGAGCTGTGAAGGGGCCGGTCAATCCCGATCGCCGCATGGCGCGCTGGCGCGTCGGCGTCCTGGCGCGATCCTTGCCAAGGCTAAGATCAGGGCCGCCAGCCTGTTTCAAATCAGAGCATTCGGAGCATGAGTTGCTAGCTTACCGCAGGCGGCTCTGTGCGCGGTGGCGGCTCGCCTTTTTGATTGGTTCGCCCGCGCGATGTCAGCGAAGACGCGGTTGAATTTTCGCAGGCGATACAACACATCGGCGATCGGCCCGTCTTCGCTGCGGTAGGCGAAAATTCCCCGCGCTCGCAAGGATCTGGCGGCGCTCGCCGCGGGGCCGGGAGCCGGGCCGACATTGGCCGCCGGGAGGCTTTCCGCATCGGGCTGGGTCATGGCGGCGCTTGGCACGATCGCCTCACCAGGAAGGCTTGCACTGTCCTGTTTTACAAGCGATGCGCTCTTGTTGGTCGTATCCGGTGACTTTGCTGGGCCGACGCGAGCGATCTCAGCCGATCCGCGCGCGGTGACGTCAACCTCATTTGCCGGAGCGACCAATGCCGCCGACATGTGCATGAACAGCAAATATCCCCCGACAGTCACGACCGAGACTCCGGCAAGCGCAGTGACGCCGGCGATCACACCAGAGGCGAGCTTGTGAATCCGGGCGGCGATTGCTTGCTCGGACGCCGACTTCTGTTCTAGGCGCGCAAGCTCCAGCAGATGGTCGTAAGCCGTCCGCTGCTCAGCATCGCCGAGGATTTCGTTGGCGCGAACGATCTCCCTGAACTTCAGCCCGGCATCGGGATCGCCAGCATGGATATCGGGGTGGGCCCCTTTGACGGCTTTACGGAATGCGGTCCTGAGACCTTCCGCTTCATCGCTCGGAAGAGCCCCGAGCAAATCGTAAAGCGTCTTCATCGTCGCTCTCGCTGCTGGATTTCCTCGTCGTAGTCCGAAATTCCCGCCGCGAATTTACTGTGGAGCACTCGTACAAACTGAACGTCACCGCCTTGGACAATGTTGATCCAGTACGGCGGAAAAATGACTTGTCAGATGTGACCGAACCCATGCTGCACGCCACAATCGTGCGCGGGTTGTGGCGCAAGCAAGACGCGGTCGTGACGACATTTGTTCCTCAGAACTTGTAGCCGACCGCGCCGAACGCGACCGTTGAGCCGATCCATTCGAAGGCCATGCCGGTGATCTTGACGACCGGGAAGAACGCGCGCCGTGGGATGAAGCGAATGCGCTGCAACGGCCCTTGCCGGACGACGCGTTGAAGATCGTGGCACGCGGCGACGCGAAAGAGGATGAGGCGGCCGCCGCATGAAGTTCGTCACCACCCGCCCGTTCGCCGATCCCCGACATGGCGGCGCACAAGCTGGTGGAGATCGCCAACGCAGCCGAGGCGTGCAGGATGGCCGCATCCATATCGAGCTGGTCAACGACTCGTCCTCGGCGCTGGAGGCACCCCGGCCGAATACCGCGCCGGTATCGAACACGCGATCTCGAAGGGCTGGCTCTGGCGGCATGAGAGCGGGTCTATGTGAAGTTCACCTCGGCCGGGGCCGAGCTGTTCGCTTAACGGAACGCCCACTGCAAGACGGCAAACGGCCCCGGTGTTGTCCGTACCGGGGCCGCCAACCTTGGAGGTTTTCTTCCAGCGCTAGGGGCGCTAACGCCGGAAGCAAAGGATCTACCAGCGCAACAAAGGTTGGTTCCAAAGGAAAGGCCCCAGCCGTGGGGCACACGAAGTGCTATGCTACCGGCGAGCTGCCCGGCAGCCGCCGCCTGGCTCGATCTGAAGGTGAAAAAATGATCAGCTGGCGACTTATTGTTCCAGCCGTTCTAGTCGCCGCTGCCGTAGCGGGGTGTTTCACCTATTTCGTCACCGCGTCACCGCCAGTCGAAGCCTCGCCCGATATCAAAGGCCCCGACACGAGGACATCGACGTTTATTGATCAGCGTTCAAGAGCTGAAGAGGAAGCAAAAGCAGTCTTCGAGCGAGCCGCCGCGGCGATCCTAAGGCAAGCACCGGAGTTAAAGGCGTCCGTCGGTGTCAATGAGCCACCAACCGCAGAGCATATCCCCTTGCCGAAGAGGCGTCCGCTATCGCGCCCATGACTCACAACACGTTGCGATATCAATTTCGAGAATCCGAGCGAAAGGCCTCCACTTGGGGTCTCTTTCTGGGTCATGAATCCCGCTTACGCCTGTTCGCTTGGCGTTGTCCACGTGATGATTCGCAAGCCCCTTATCCCCTATTGACAGCTTTATTTTCTGCTGCGGCCAGTGCAGGCCATCCGCAAATCACTTACTTTTCCACGGCTCATACAGACATTGTCCACAGCCGCGATACCCAAGATGTAAAATGAAGCAGCAAAGGGTCGCCGATAGCTTTGCTAGCCCGCCGCGCCTCATGGAGTTAGAGCGCGCCGCCGCCTATGTCGGACTCGGTCGCATCAAATTTTCCGAGATGGTCAAAGCCGGTCACATGCCAAAGCCGGTCGATCTCGACGGCTCACCGCGATGGGATCGCATCGATCTCGACCGGACGGTGGATGACCTGAAAGAAATCTGGCGAGAAGCCAAGCCGCGTTCGGTGATCGACGAAGCCCTAGAACGGCTTAAACGCGGGCCGTGATTTGAGCCTTCCTAGGGGATAGCAAGGCTCGGGATGACCGGCGATTCCGAGGCGGGCGGGTCGTCAAAGTCCTTTGCGTGAATTCACGATCAGCGCGGAAGTCGCCACTCGCTTCCAGTATTGAGAAGATGAAAAACCGCCGCGACAAGCTGCCTTGGCGCGAACGGTTTTTCTAAAAGAATGCTGTTGGGCACACCGCGCGAGGGCCATTGATCCCAGCCGCGCCGGACATGTAAATGATCGGAAACGCCGGGTCGATTTCCCTGATCTGTCTCGCGACTTCCCAGCCGCTCATCCTGCCCTTCAGGTTAACATCGGCAACGAGTGCCTTGTAGTTTTTGGTCTTGCCCTTGAACAAGGTCAGCGCTTCTTCACCCGAGGACAGAATGTCGCTTTCGAACCCGCCGTCAGCTAGCGCTTCCTCGACAATCGCTTGCAGCGGGTACTCGTCCTCGACGATGAGAACAACGGGCAACTCACTCAATGCTATACTCCCCCGCGAGGTGATCGTATGAAACGCCGCGAGTTCATTACCCTTCTCGGCGTAGCGGGCCTCGATCGGGTGATGCCGGACGGCCCGCCGGTCTTTTTGACCTGGGTGATCTTGATGTTGCTGGGCCCGTAACTCGGAGTTTTGAAGAACTCGCCGAAAACTATCCCGCGTTTGCGCGGTCGATGGCGGAAGCAGCGTGATTGCCGAACGAAGCACTGATCGCGCTGAATGTTTTCATCGACCGATGACTTTCAGCGCGACACCCTCACCGGTATGGGCTAAGGGAAATTCGAGATCGCGTACGCTGCATCACAGCGCTGCCGAAGGTTGAGCGGGGTGCCGCGCCATGGCAGACGGCGGCCGAGCTGCTGATGCTGGTTGCCGAGAGCGGCGGTGACACGATGATGGCGCGGATCGCGGTGATGAAGGCGCTGCATCGCCACTTTCCGAGATCGCAATCGGCGCAGCGTCGCAAGCACGTCAAGGCCTACCGGATCGTGCGATAGATCGGGCGAATCCCTGCTTGATCACGCCTGCCGTAGGCGCATATTTGGAAGAATGACCGGGCGGGACCATTGGACCGAAAGCCTCGATTGCCCGAAATGTGGAAAGACCGGCACCGCCCAATTTTCGCAAGCGAACGGGCAGGCATTCCACGACGGCGATCAAGACATCCGTGTCGATCTCGTTCCCATCGGTTTCAAGGTTGTCTCGACCGAATTCGGCAGCAGCTTTTACTGCGCTAGTTGCGGCACCTCTGCGGATCACTACCCAACCCTGACGAATTAGGTGAGCAAAATTGAAGCAGCGGCGGCGAGCCGGATGTGATCGGCTGGTAGCAGAACGTCGCGGGCCGCCCCCGCGCCGTTTCCCCAAGATGGCCCCAGCTTCGCCCCCCGAGGACTGGGGCCGTTTCGTTAGGGCACTCGGCGTTCCGGTGACTTAGAACGGCAGTGCCGATTGAAGCGGACCTTTAAGTGATGACGCGCGTTGAGGCCTTGAGACCGGGGCGACGACAAACGCGGAGCTTTGGTTATGAGCGGTATTCCTCTTCACATACAAAGAAGGTTCGAGCAGCGTTGTGCGCTAGACTTGCCTCGTCAGGTGCATCGGCCGCGTCCAAAAGCACCGACTTGAAAGGCACCGTCCGCAGGTCGCCGCGCCCGCGATAGCAAAAGAAAAACCCGGCGGACTTAGCCAGTATCGGAACCGGCGGGCTCGATAGTGCGGACCTGAGCTGACCAATCCTGTAAGTTTCGGTCCGCTCGCTTTTTGGCGTTGCTCTGGAAGCGCGTTAGGAAAAAAAGATGACGAGAAAAAAATCACCGAAAAGGACTTCTGCAAAGGGCGCCGGTGTAGTGAGGGTTGCGACCTTCCCCAACAGATCAATGGAGAACTCCGCTATGGACCAGAAGGTAACCATGCAAGTACCCGAGGCCGTGCGTGAAGTAGGAGAAAAAGCGGTAGAACAGACAGAAAAGGCGTTCGACGTCTTCCTTAGCGCCGCCAATAAATCAGTTGCCATGATGCCAGGCCCGGCTACCGATATATCGAAGAAGACGTTGGCGTTGACCGAACAAAATATGAAGGCCGCCTTCGAGTACACCCGCAAGCTACTTCATGCGAAGGACATCGAGGAAGTTTTGCGAATTCAGGGTGACTTTTTCAAAAGTCAGCTTGCTGCTGCCCAAGACCAAGTGAAGCAGATGGGAGCAGGAGCGCTAGCGGCGGCGAAAGACGTGGAGCAAGACATCAACAAGTCATGACCCCCTCGCCTTGCTAAAGGCAAAGGTTCGGCAATTGCTGCCCTCGTCGAGCCGTTAGGCAACCTTCCGGGGCTTCGGCAGTTATAAATCGGGCAGCGACTGGACCGCTCCGTGAAAACCGACCTGGACTTTTTGCTTTATCCGCTGGCTACCGAGGGACCGCCGGACTGCCCGGCTTGCGGGAGACCGATGGAGATCGTGGGTTACGAAGCCAGGGAAAATAACCCGGACTTCTCCAGGTTTAGATGTACCGCCTGCAAACGGTCGGAAACTTTCGTTTGCGAAGAATAGCGACTTAGGAACTGTCACGTGGATGTCCCACAAGCGGCGACGATCCTCAGCGCGTACCAGGAGGCTCGCGCTCTCCTAATAGGTAAATCCGTGGCCCTCACCAACGGAAAGGCCGGAACAGTAGAGAACGTCTGGCTTGATGAATTACACGGGTTGCGAATTTCGATCAGGGACCACGATGGAAAATGGCCTGTGTCGACCATAAGATTTTCTGAAACAGGGTGATAGCGCGCCAATCTCCACACCAATCCACAAGCCGTGGCGACTTGCCTGTGCTGGCCGGACGGGCGCATTCTTTCGGTATGGGCACGAAATCGCGCGAGTACATCTACGGCAGTTCGATCCGGGCATCGGCGGCGGAGCGCGCAAAAGAGGCGAGCAAGCAGGGTGACCGGCTCGCCTGTGAGGCCTGGAACCAGCGCATGCTCGGTTATCAGGGACCGGCCCAGCCCTCGCCTGCCTGGGCGACGCGCTCAATGCGGGTTACCGCTATCTTGAAGTCCGATGCCTCGGCTGCGACACCCACCAGACCGTCGCGCTGGACATCGTGCGCCGGCCGAAAGCGACGCCGATCCATGAACTGGAGCGCTACATGCGCTGCAAGGATTGCTCGCAGGTCCGCAGCTACCCCTACAAGCGCAGTCACCTCGTGGCGCTGCGGCCGACTAAGATTTCGGCGAGCGACCCACCGTCGACATGGTGGCCAGGCGAGCGATGATACTTACCCCGGTGCAGGATCAAGCAATTTCGGCCCGCATGGCGCTCATCGTCGGCGGCACCATATTCGACCGGTTATTTTCCGGGGTGCGGTTTGACGAGGTGGACGGGGATGTCCTTTTCGTCTTTGCCAAGGACGAGGAAACTGCGGCCGAGATCGAGGACAATTTCTCCCTGCACATCTCGATTATTGCGACCAACATTCTGCAGCAGGAAGTCGGCATCGTGCTGGTGTTGCCGAAACAGCTAGCCCAGTAAGCAACGCCATGGGCAATCTTTATCGCGTGGCGTCGACAAGGAAGACAAGGCGGCGGCCTAAGGGGTATTGTTTCTAAATCTAAGGCCCCTGCATGACTTTAGGAAGGTCGCTGGTGCGCGTTTGAGGCGCGGGCTCGGTGGCCCCCCCGATGGCCTAGCCAATGGCCGCCCACGTTCCAGCGCCGGCCAGACCGACCACCAACGCGACGAAAACCGCGGCCTCAATCGTCGACAGAGTCCAGTTAGTCTGCATGTGGATAACTCCCATACCCCGCTACAATAGCATAGATTCTTTAATGGGTTATCCTAAGTCTATATTTTGGGCAGACCTGTGAAAAACACGACCCGAGCATCCAAAAAAATCCCGTCCGCGCGGGGAGGCACGGACGGGTTGGGGCCTTAACACGAGAAGCTTTGACGAGGTCATTGCCAAAGCGGACCTGTATTACCTGAGACCTGCGATCAGCTCTGTTCACAAGTGGACTTTGGCCAGTCGACATTTGGCTTAGAACCTGCACGGGAAACAGCGCCGGGGATGGTCCAGAGCTCACCGGCCCTAGACCTGGAGGGCCGCCGCACCCGGCAGTGCAGCGGCCCTTCTTTTTCTGGCGTGCCCAGCCGTTCGAAACCGGAATGCCGCCTCGGTCGTAGCGGGCTACTGCCTTTTAGCGGTCCAGCGACCGTTACAGCCGTCGGCTCGCCTGTACGAGCCGCTTCCGGTGTTACCTGACATTCTTCCAGTCGATGTCAGCGCCACGCCGTCATCGCCGATGCTTGCCGAACGGTAGGCCCCATCCGGGCCGATTCGACCGATGACGCCTCTCTTATTGCTGATCAGACCGCCTGAAATGACCAAAAAGCCCGACCCGCTACCCCGACAATTCGTGCCAACGCCGGTGTACGCCCAGGTGCCATCAAAGTTGCTTCCACCCCGTCATCGCTTCCACGCGGCTGTTCCGCTTCCCGGCTCGGCGGTGGAACAAAGTCGGGAGCCGGCCGCAGCGTATCGGCGCTCTGTGGCTGCGGCACGATCGCAACCTTTGGTCCCGCCGCCGCGGGCGCGACGAAATAGAAAGAGCCGTCGATCGGGGAGGAGGACACCCAAGGCTGCTGCGATCCGCCGGTCTCCCGCTTTACCGCGAGGCCGACCTGGTTGAAGGTTTGAAAGATGTCGAGCCCCGCCTGCTTGATGGTCGTTGCCAGCGCCTTGGTATAGGGGCTGTGGCCGTCGCTGCCATCCTGCGCGACGCTGCCGGGCTGCGTCGCATAGGAGATCAGCGTACCCTCCGGCGCCCGCATCTGGGCAAGCCCGCCATCGGCAGAGCGGAGGCCGCGGGCGCCGAAAGGATTGTTGCGGCAGGCGTCGAGGATCACCATGTTGAGCCGCGTGCCCGAGCCTTGCATCTGGCGCAGCACGAGATTGATGTCCACCATCTGGAAATCGACGTCGGCTTCGCGGGTCGGGTTGGCGCCGACCGGCACCAGATAGTTCGAGCCGTTCACCTGTACGCCGTGGCCGGCATAATAGAACAGCGCGACGTCCGCGCCCTGAATTTGTCGCCCGAAGTTCTGCACGTCGGTGTCGAGCGCGGCTTTGTCGAGATCGAGCTGGGCGCGTCCGCCGATCAGGGTAAAGCCGAGGCCCGAGAGCGTCTCGGCCATCAGCGTCGCATCGTTGCGGGGATTGTCGAGCCGGGTGATGTTTTGATAGGCGGAATTGCCCACCACCAGCGCGATGCGCTTCTCCGCAGCGGCGGGACCGGCCGATAGCAGCGACAGCAAGGCAATGACCGCTGCCAGCGCGCCGCGATTTCCTGTCCAGTTCGACAGCGGTCGGCGCATCCCCAATGCATCCCCCAAAATCAGTAGCGGTAGATTAGCAGCCGACGGCTGCCACGCAAGCGCGCCGTGCATCCCTCGGAGCGAGCTTCAATCGCTGCCCGGATCGGAATGCTTCAGGCGATCAACGGAACGTCGAGCGCGTGTTCAATCCGTCGCGCAAAGACACGCATTGGGGAAAGCGGAAGCTGGCGCGATGAAACGCCTTGGGCCGGCACACGACCGCGCTGGTCAGACCAAATCGACGCTGACGGCCTTGGTCTTCCCTGACTTCTTATCGACACCCATTTCAAAGCTGACAGCCTTGCCTTGGCTGATTTCATCGCCATCTCGCAATGCTGAGACGTGAAAGAAAATGTCATCGCCACCGTCGTCTGGTTTGATGAAACCGAACCCTTTGTCCTCGTTAAACATCTTAATTTTGCCAGCCGGCATGCAGTCCTCAAGGTTTCCTATGGGCCAATTTTATGTGCTCCTACGCGCTCGAACAAGCTTCTGCCGCTCAACCATCAATGCACCTCCGGCTCCGATCAAGATAAGCGCTAGCGTGGCGCTGAAGCTTCCGGGAGCAAGGCAATTGATGCAGCTGCCGATGATTGCTGGTGCTTCGTTCACGGCGCATTCGAGTGGCCCGGATAGCGGATTTGGCAGCTTCACGCGTCGGAGTTCACTTTGATGCGGTTTTGTTTGCCATGTTGACGACCTGAACGCGGCGATTGGCCGGGTCCATTGGAGCGTTCGGATCTTTCGGCTTGCTCTTGCCGTACCCGACGGTGACTAAATCCGTGCTGCGGATTGCATATTTGTCGACCAAATAGCGCTTGATTGAATTGGCCCGACGCTCGGAGAGGTCCTGATTATAGCTCTCGCCACCTACTGCGTCCGTATGGCCGGCAACGACGAATGTCGAACCCTTCAGGTTAGGATCCGAGAGCGCCTTCCCGAGTGCCTGGACGTTGGGCAAAGACGCTGCACTGATATCCGCTGAGTTGTAGTCGAATGTTATTTCTAGATCGATATTGGGTTTGTCGGCTGCGATCGTGGCAATTTCCTCGCGCTCGCCTGATGAGAGCGATCTTGTTTTCCTGTTCCGAAGTGTTTCGACGAAATGTCCCTGCTCTGCGGCCACGGCAGATTCGGCAGGAGTTTCGACAGACAGGCCGCGCGTCAGCGGTTTGGGTTGAAGGGCTCGTACAATCGTATCAGGCGTTACATTTTCTCCGGCAAAAGCCAGTACTGACGTCGCTATCAATACAACGCCGATGGCAATAATTGAGGACGCCGCCTTAGTTCCACTAAATGTAATCATCGTATTTTCCTTCGGTGCAAAAAATGTTGTGACTTGCATCACATAAACGTCGCGTATCCCTTTCGAGCTTACTCCGTTTTAAGGCAAGTCCTTACCCAATTGATCGGTAGGTGCTTGCAAATTAGGGCGACTGAGATCAGGCCTTCGTTGGGGAATATTTGCTTAACCGCCGGTAGTCTCGCGTGATATCGCCAACGTGAGGAGTGTCACATATCGACCCAGAGCTCTCTGCTATTTGCTTATTCATCAGCGGGGAGAAACATCATGCAGAACGCAGCTTCAGTGGGACAGGCTCGGCGATCGAGCAAAAACTCCGTTCTTGTAGCGGGTTTAGGCGCGGCCCTGGTGGCTTCCGCCCTAACTATCGTCATGACGGCCGGACAACCGTCATCAGCCGCCTCGGCTCAAAGCGCGGCATCGACGAAACAGTGCCAGAGCCTGCCGCGCTCGATGATAGTAATGACGACCACTGGCGGTGGCACAGTTCGTTTTCGCGAGGCTGGGTACCTTTCGGCGCCAATTGTCTTGACCACACAGCCTCAAACCGTCGTGTTTCCACTAATGCGTCCCGAAACCACCGCGATCGATGAAATCATCACTGTTGAAGGTGAGGCAACCGATCTGGTGATTGCGAGTCCCATAACCAACGCGCAAGGAACATACCCGCAGGTCAGAGGGACTTTGTCTATCAAGAAAAACTGGGCACCCCTGACGTCTTGCGATATCATGCCGCGAGCTTCCACCAAATAGATCGTCGAGGCGCCTCGCTTACCCTCAGCACGCGAGAAAGCCGTTATCGCTCGACGTTTCACGTGCCTCGAATATGACGCGAACGCTGTCCAGGCCGCTATTTTGAGCCGGCGCAGTTTCAGCGAAAGGCAGCGTTCAACGGGGCGCCTCAGTCAGAGTCAGTAGACGATCACGCGCGGCTCTGATTTGGTTGCGCGTCTCAAAGAGGGCCTGCACCAAGGCTTCCACGTCTTTCACATTCACATGATACGTGTCCGGTCGCCCGGTGGCGTTCTCTTGAGCCGCCCTTAGAGCCTTCTCCACCAGGTTCACGGCAACGTGGGCCATATGAACGGCGCTAGTTAGATCATGCTCGAGGTCCGACTTGGTTTCTGGGCTCATACGCGTTCCTGGCACCCGACCGCGCCATCAATGGGACGCGTCCGGCTCGGCCGATTCGGACGTAAACAAGAATTCGTGGCGAAAACCCGCCTGCACGCGAAGCACAGGCGGGATACCTCAAAAGCTAACTTTCGAATTCTCATCGTCTGGACGCCGAACACTTGTTCGGCGTCGTGATCTTCCTGCAGCATCGGAAAACCCTCGGCCGCCATGTCGGCCCTGTGAAAAAGAAGGTCAGAGAGTTAGGCCTGATCCCATTCAAAAAGGCGAAGCCCAAGGGCTGATTTGCTTAAAAAACAATTCCCCACCTGGGGAATCGTGGCGCTCAGCGCCACATTGGGTGGCTGTGCGTGATGGGTCGCTTCGAGAACCCGGCTCGGTGATTTCACCGCCCGAATGCGGCAGAATGAGTCAATAACTGGGCCAAAAACGGAAGCTTCATTGCTGTCCGTGTCGCGAACGCTCTCTAAATTTTAGTTTAGTAGTGTCGACGGATTGCGAAACCTAGACCGGCCTCACACGCATTCGGCGTTCTAGTGAATTTGATCATGGAGCTTTCCCCCATGTCGAACATCTCGGTAAAATTCGCTTTCGCACCGTTCATCGTCTTGGCCACTCTTGGCGTGTCATTTGCGCGACACGCAGGCTTGGTGGCAACGCAAAACATGCCAACGACAACCGGTTCCTAGCGCGGTAGGGAAATGCTTCCAAGGCAGCCGCGCTACCGCAGCCGAGCGTAAACGTGCCGAATTTGTTCATTCCGACGGTGTCTGTTGGGCTCCCCAGAATACAATTGACGATCCGGGAGTTTAAGTGACGCGAAGGTGGAGTTGCTTACTAGACTAATCCTCACCGGGCTGAAGGCGAAGGCCCGCTGGTTGAGGTGAAAAAATGATCGAACCCACCGAAGACGATATCGGGCGCGCCGTCGTCTACACCGGGAACCGCTTTCCTGGCGGCAAGCCCGAAGAGGGCACCATCACGTCTTTCCATGATCATGCAGTGTTCGTCCGCTACGGCTCGGACAAGCACAGCAAGGCAACATTACGCGCCGATCTTGATTGGGTGCGGCCGACGGCGGATCAAAAGTGAGAAGCGGCCGGCTGGTTACATCCGCCAAACCGGCCGCAATGCCCGCAGCGCCCCCGAACGCCGCCGGCAGTCTTCAGCGACTTCGTGCTCACGGCTTGCGCCAGTGTCCGGCCATTTTCACGAAAGCCAGCGCGGGTGGGTCTCACGGATTCGCAATCCGCTTTTGTACCCGGATCACAGTGGCCGCGTGCCACTCGCCGCCCGCCGGTGTCGGGATCTTTCGCACATTTAGTGTCGCGGCAATCTTGCGCGCCGAGAGGCCCGCCAGCTCGCGCGGCATTGGTGCTACATCTCCGAAACCACGCGCTGCACAACGCTTGTGCCGATGCCCAACGTCCGGCCGATCTTAAGAACGCCCATGCCCTTCGCGCGGAGGCTGCGAATGCGTTTTTCGACGGCGGAATTTGTACGACGACGGCCGAGGACGGCGCCCCTCTCTCTGGCCCTTGCTAGACCAGCATTGACCCGTTCGCGAATGATACCCCGTTCAAACTCAGCGAAGACGCCGAGCATTTGAAACATGGCTCGGCCGGCGGTAGTCGATGTGTCCAACCCTTGCTGATGCAGAAACAAATCGACACCCTTGTCGTGGAGTGCCTGCAGGATGGCCAACAGATCCGTCAGCGATCGGCCTAAGCGGTCGACCGACCAGGCCGCGACCATGTCGAACTCTTTCGCGTTTACCGCCTTGAGCATGGCGTCGAGCCCAGGGCGCTTATCCCTACCCTTGGCGCCACTGATGCCGGCATCCTCGTAAACACGTTCGACGTGCCAGCCAGACCGCTCGGCGACGGCCTCCAGCTCACGGCGCTGGTTCTCGGTGTCCTGCTTCGAAGTTGATACCCTAAGGTAAATGGCGACCCGTTTCATGATACAGCACCTTTTCGGCAGCTCATCATAGGCCTCCCGAAATGCTAGGAACCGGGGCTGAAACCACTCGCGAATTTATGCGCAAATGGGAGGGGTTTTCCGTATGGCCCGCGACCGGCCTCGGAATTAAGTCGTCAATGAAGGTTGACAACATTTGCGCTGAAAAGCGAGATCCCCGTGCTCCGGCGCCGCATGCACGACCGCCAAGGCCTACGACGTTTCGACCGTGGAGTGATTGGTCAATGAGCGCTCGCGACTTCGATCCGGCCCAGCCGATACGGGTTCGCCTCCTCTCCCCACTCGGCCTCCTGCCCCGTCACCCTGTCGAGGCACGCGGCGCCCGGCTCATCGCGCGCGACGACCTCGTCGTGTCGGCCGTCGAGATGAAGCCTTCCGAGACGCATGGGATCGGCCTCGAGCATTATTCCGACTTCGAATTCATGGCGCTGGAGGAGACCCGATTCCTGGCCTCGATCTCACTGGCGGTGCCGCCGGCCGACGGCATGGCCTACGTCTATCCGCTCAACACGGCATTCGATGTCGAGCGCGGGCTCCCCGATGGTGTCGTGCTCGAGCTGGCGCACAAGCACGTCGAGCGGTTCATGGAGGAGGGCCGGCGGCGTGACGTGGTGCTGCCACCGGTCGCCGGCGGGCCACCCTACGAGTGGCGCGAGAAGGGGGTGAACGCGGTGCTCGTGTCCGAACTGGTCCGCTATATATCGCTGACCGACCACCTGTTGATGCGCGGCCTCAGTGCGTTGTTGCGGTCCAACATGGCGTGGAGACACCAGGAGATCGCTGAGGCGGGGCAGCTGCTGCTATACGTCGCCTTGGACGCGTCATTCCAGCTCGTGCTCCGGGTGCTGCGCGAGCGCGGCCTACAGAATCCGTCGGCGCTCGATGCCGGCGCGTTGATCGACGAGGTGTTCAACCCGCACCTCTGCACGGGGAGTTACTTCGAGGACTTCTACGACGCCCGGATCAAGACCATGCACCCGTCGAGCCGGTTCGGGATTTTCCCGGTCGCGCCGCTCGAGGCCGACGACTTCCTCTTCCTTCGGTACGGCTTGATCGAAGTCTACCACTGGCTGATCACCAAGCGGGTGCACGCGCCGGCATGACAGAACGCGGGGCACAGCACGGCGACGCGGCGACGGCGATCCTCGGGAACGCACTGCGGCTTTACAGCGACGCGAAGCTTCTGTTCGAGAATGGGCGGTTCGCGTCCTGCGCGTCGCTCTCGGTGCTGGCGATCGAAGAGCTGGCGAAGTTCATGGGGATGATCGGCGCGCAGCCGCTCCCCGTCCGCAGCTGGCGCAGCCATCCCGACAAGCACGTCGGATCCGCCAGCTTCCTGCTGCGCAAGAGATACCAGGCCGCCCTGCGCGAGGTACTAGAGGAGACAGGCGCCGCCGACCCCGACGCGGATTACCGCCGGCTGGCCAACATGGAATACCGCGACGACGAGATGGCGCTGTTCGACGCCGTCCTGGCTAGAATCGTCTCTGACGGGTCGCTCCGTCGGTTCTCGCGAGCCCACGTTAAGGAGACCGATCGTGATCTTGATACAACGGCTGGGTGGCGGCTGCGATCAGGCCCAATACGTTCTTGAGAACTTCTTCGCGTACCGCCGTATCAGCCGTTAACTTCTTGGCGGCGAGCTGTTCATCGGCCGTGTCAAGGTGGAGCTGTTTGCTAAGCGTAAGTCGCCGTGCCGGCAACAATCGCTTGAAATAATAATACAGGCGAACCGTAGCGATCACGATCAGCGCAACCAGCAATCCGAGCGCGATACCGCTACCTTGCCAGGACCACAGCGACGCGATCGAGGATCCTATCGCTGTCGGCCCAGCAATCAGCAACACAAATGGACCACCGAAGATAAGCGCCATCACTGCGAGTGCGGCGACCAATTGAATGGTGAAAATATCGCGAGGGTCGGCAGTCTGCCTGTCCAATTCGGCTCGCGCCGCCTCGATCTCCTT
This sequence comes from uncultured Alphaproteobacteria bacterium, assembly GCA_963713785.1. Taxonomy (GTDB): domain Bacteria; phylum Pseudomonadota; class Alphaproteobacteria; order Rhizobiales; family Xanthobacteraceae; genus Bradyrhizobium. Next base: position 4,975 of record CAVQNB010000004.1, on the reverse strand, counting down.
CTCCTGCTTTTCAAAATTCTCGATGTGGCTAGCGGAAGCTTGGAAAATTTCCTCGGCCATCCCGTCGATTTCGGGCACGAACGAAATCGTCGTTCAAACCGTTGGATGGATCTTCTACCCCGGTGCGTACATCGGGCAGTGCCAGAATTTCGTTCGTAACTCGCGAGAGGTTCCTATCGTATCCCATGCAAGCCCCCTCCCTCAGGTCTACTAAACCGCAAGAGTTGTATAACTCTCCATATTCAACCGCTCGTCAAGTCGGTCCGGCGACACTTGAAAGTCCTTAGGCGACCGATCACCGCGTAGATGCTGCGCACCGCTACTTCGCCGCCGTCGGAGCAGCCGCGACCGGGTTCAGGTAGACTTCGCCGACGAGGTTAGTATGTCCCATCGGCAATTGTTTCCCATTCGTCTCTTCGTTCACCTGGGCTCGAACCTTGGTCATGGCTTGCTGGATCTCGACACCGGGAGCCGCGATATTAGCGATCAAAGCACGAGTGAATGGTCTGATCGAGCCTACTGGGCCATCAGCCGCGATCTGCCCTGGACCGACCGCGAACGCGATCAGCGTGCCTTCGCTGGACTTCATCTCGGCAAGGCCTCTCCGCACCGAGACGCTACGGGTTGAGGCATCCGACTTGATCTTCGCGGCAAACGGATTGTCGCGGGAGGCATCTAGGAACACCAGCTTGACCTTGGCATCGCTCATGGTCTGGTCGAGCGTGAGGTCGATGTTGATCGCGGCGCCGAGCTTGACGTCCATTTCCGACTTGATGTCGGCATCGATGGGCAATAAATAATTGGTGCCGCTAACGGCGATGCCTTGGCCAGCATAGAAGAACACGGCTACGTCGGCGCCTTGCGCCTTCTTGCCGAAGTCGAGCAGTTTCTCGGTCATTTTATCGCGCGTTAGATCGATCCCTTCTATAACTTCGAAGCCTGCACTTTGCAGCAACCCGGTCATCGCCTTCGCAGAGGTCGGTGCGTTAGGCAGCCGCTGGATATTTTTGTAAGTGCCGTTACCGACCACAAAGGCAACGCGTTGATCCGCCTTTGCCGAATTTGCGGCCACCAACATGGCGATCGTCGAGAGAACAATGATCAATGCGCGCATGTTTATCTCCCGTTCAAGAACTTGCGAGCAGGATAAGTTACGAAAATCTCACTCACTAAATGTGACTTAGATCACTGCAAGAGCGCAGGGCATTAAATGCCGTCAACTCGCATTGACGAGGAGCTCGATAATTTCTCCCCTGGAGCCGCCAGATGCGCGCTTCAGGTGGGCTCTTTAGAACACTGCTTATAACGATCAGTCCTCGGCGACTGCGCATCAATCTCCTCAAACAGTATTTGGAGGGGATTGCCGTCCGGCGCTGAGACTTCCACGCTTTGCCGCGTCCGGCCATATCCGCGGTCGAGGAGCTCGCGGATTGCAGCAATCCGGCGGTCTCGTTCACCGGTCCCCGCAGCGGCACCATGCTCGATGGCGGCAAGTTTACGTTCCCGCAGGAGGCGTATGTCGCCGTTGCGCGGCCCTCTGCCGACGTCGGTTGATGGCCGATTTTGTTGCAAAAGTCTTTTTGGGGTGGCGAACCAAAATTCTTAGAGCCGCTGATGCGTCTTACGCGCGGCGACGTGAGGGACCTTATCGTTTCACCCAAAATCGATCACCGATCTCCGTAGTGGCGTTGAAAAGCGACGCAGCAGCAGAGAAGTCCAATGATCAGCTTTCGCGAGATTTTTAGGGTTGTTCGATTTTCGACTTTTGCAACAATATCGGCCCGAAGCTGACCTGACCGTTGGTTTGCACAATGTCGGCTATTGAGGCTAAAGCAGACTAGATTTGCTCGCTGCGAGCCTTTCGCCTTTTGACCCTCAACGGACTTGACGTCTTTATCACTAGCTTGTTCCTGATAGGATCAAACGGTCGTGGCGGGAGCCCCCGTGTTTGAACGCATTGAAACAGTTCTGCTTGCGTACGGTTGTATCGCGGCAACGTGCTTCTTCTTAGCGGCAGATTGTCTCGCTGCGGACGTTACCCTTCCCAACACGATGCCGCTCAAACGGCCTGCTCCAATCGCGAACTACGATTGGTCAGGGTTTTATGTAGGTGGCCATGTTGGATACGGCCGAGGATACGGAGGCAACACGCTGTTCGATCCGAACCCGACGGCTGCCAGTTCCTCATTCGGCAGCCTCTTTGGCGGTTTGCAGTTCGGCTACAATTATCTGCTGCCGTCGCGGCTGCTTGTCGGAATTGAGGGAGATATCTCGTTCCCGAATTATCTCGATGACGGCATCGTCGCGTCCCGGTCAACCCCGTCCAGCGCCATCACCGAAAAGCTCGACTTCGTTTCGACGGTTCGGGGCCGGGCCGGTTACGCATTTGATCATTGGCTTTTCTACGCAACCGGCGGCCTCGCCTGGTCGCAAGCGCGGTTCCTTGAGGCCCCGAACTTGACCGGCAACGGGGACAAGGTTTTGCGCATGCGCTCGGGCTGGGCGCTGGGCGCGGGCGCTGAACTTGCCATCGCGCCGGGCTGGACTGCCAGATTGGAATATCTCTACGACCACTCGGGAAAAGCTAGCGGCACTTTTCGGTCGGGCACCGCTTACGAATCGACCACGGTTGACCTCAACAGTGTTCGGCTTGGACTTAACCGGAAGCTCGACTGGACAGGTGAGGCCACGAACTCCCGCAGTGTCGGCGACGCCTGGGCAATCGACCCCAATAGTTGGAATGTCCACGGGCAGCTTACCTTCGTCGAGCAGGGCTATCCCGCGTTCCGTTCGCCCTATCAGGGCACGAACAGCCTAACGGGCGCCAATCAAATCCAGAATACGACAAGCGCAACGGCATTCGTCGGCTATCGACCGTGGGATGGCACCGAAATTTATGTAAACCCGGAACTCATGCAGGGCTTTGGTCTCAATAACACGTTTGGTGTCGCCGGCTTTCCCAACGGAGAAGCACAGAAATCGAACTTCCCGATGCCGCGCGCCGACATCGCGCGGGCGTTCGTGCGGCAAACCTTCGGTCTCGGCGGCGAACAGGAGACGATCGAGGACGGCCCGAACCAGCTCGCCGGAAAAGCAGGATATCTCCCGGATCACCGTCACCGCCGGCAGGTTCGCGCTTCTCGATATTTTCGAGGGCAACACCTATTCCCACGATCCGCGCTTCGATTTCCTCAATTGGAATATGTATTGCTGCGGATCCTACGACGTAACCATGGACAAGATAGGCTACACATGGGGCGCAGCTGCGGAACTGAACCAAAGGAACTGGGCTTTTCGTACCGGCTATTTCCTGGTGCCGACCGTCTCCAACGTCAACAGCTACGACGCTCACATCTTCGAACGCGGCGAATACATCGGCGAGTTGGAATTGCGGTATTCGCTGTTCTCGCAGCCCGGCAAATTACGTCTGATGGGATGGGCGAACGTCGCCAACATGGGGAGCTATGCAGACGCACTTGCCATGCCGGTCACTACCCCGAACTATCCCGACATCACGCAGACGCGGCAGGCGCGCACGAATTACGGCTTCGTCGTCAATCTAGAGCAGGCGATCACGAGCGATCTCGGCGTGTTCTCGCGTGCGAGCTGGAGTCCCGGTCTTGTCGAGATCATCGGCTGGACCGATTGCGATGAGAGTCTCTCGTTCGGCACGGTGCTAAAGGGCAATGCTTGGGGGCGACCGGACGACAAGATTGGCGTGGCAGGGGTGGTCGAAGGTCTCTCGCCCATAGCCCGCGCGTATTTCGCCGCCGGCGGCCTGGGGATTCTGATCGGCGATGGCCAGCTCAATTATCGCCCAGAGCAGATCCTCGAAGTCTATTACGCCTACAGCGTCAACAAATTGGCAACGCTCACCTTCGACTATCAGTTCGTCGACAATCCCGGATACAATGCCGACCGGGGACCGGTTTCAATCTTCTCAGGACGATTGCACGCACAGTTTTGAGTCCCCGCAAGGCGAGGCTAATGACCCTCTCGGATTCTCAACTCTACAGCCGGTTGTGCCGGACTTCCGAAATTGGCACTTTTCGGACTCAGCGCGATGTCTGACTTCAGTCCGTAATGCGCTTCAGAGCGGACACAGGCGAGAGCGACCGCGAGTCAGGACGGGTGGCGTGAACCGCGCCTCATCAAGCCTCAGTTGAAGGTCTGCAATCTAAGCTTCAGCGAGTTGTCCGGTTGGCGTTCGAATACGTGCGTGGCGATGCCACTGAAGGTCGCAGGCTTGCCATCCTTGTCCTTGCCGTTGGCGCTCCAGTTTGCCGTGCCGTAGACGACCTTGTCATCGCCCCCCGCATCGATCAGCTGAAGTTTGTGGTCCGTTACGCCGCTGGCGTGCAGCCCAGCGAAGAACTGCTCGATCGCCGCTGGACCCGACGCCACCTCGTGGGTGGGCGGTAGCAGCTTCGCGTTCGGCAGGTATGCGGCGGCAAAGGTCTTCGCGTCACCCTTGTTAAACGCCGCATCCCATGCTGCGTAAGCCGCCGCGACATCGCTCTTGGGGTCAGCGGCAAACGACCCCACTGGAGTGGCTGTGAGCAGAAAAACAGCGAACGCCGATGCTTGAGCTAAGCGCATGAAATCCTCCCTTTTTAAATTGCTAATTGTAAGCGAGTGCGACCTTACAGCTCGGGATCCGAACGTTGTGATCAATAATGCTCACCATGCTCGGAATGTCTCGCAGCATCAACGTAGCGCGGGCGTCCAGCGCTTAACGCAGGGTTTCGTTTCACTAAGCCGGACCTCCGAGGCTTAGGTGGAGAGCAAGTTGAGTTCTGCATTGAGCTATTCGCCTTAACGAGCTTCCCGAACGACCCTTCGTCGCTCTGAGGCAGGCGTACCCGAAACCAACGGACTTCCGGAATTGGCACATTGCGACATGCCAACTGCATCGAGCGATGTCTGCTTTCGGGAGTAACCCGGAAGACATTTGCTCAGACCGAGTTCTTCCGAC
>CAVQNB010000003.1:0-416823 GCA_963713785.1 uncultured Alphaproteobacteria bacterium | reverse complement strand
CGCACACTACCCGGTCGACGCCCGGATAGCGCTTTTCAACGGCCTTCAATTGCTCGATGATGTCGGCGGGCGTACCGGTCAGGAAGCCGCCGGCCTTCACTGCGTCCTCGACGCTCGGCAATTTCGTCGTGGCGGCGAGCCGTGGATCGCGCATCGCGGCGATCTGCTCGTCGGTTAGCGCCCGCACGAGGCGCAACTCGCCAAACATCTTCATGTTCTCCTCGTAGTGTTTGGCCGCCTCGCTCATGCCGTCTTCGCGGCTCTTCGCGATGTGAAACTGGAAGCCCAGCGCAAGCCGCTCGCCGAGTCCGAGTTCGATGCCGCGGCGCGCATAGGCGGCCTGGAAGCCGATCATGTGGCGCTCGACGGCGCCGCCCTCGGCAGAGCCGCCGCCGATGATGCCGCAGATGCCGTGCTTGGCCATGAAGTCGAAGGCCTGCTCCGAGCCGCTCTGGATCGGCTGCCAGCATTCAACCGGCAGGCGCTCCGGCGCCGGCACCAGCGTGATCTCCTTGAGCGTATAGCCGCGATACGGCACCTCCGGCGGGATCGTATAGTACTTGCCCTTGTGCGAGAACGGCTTGCCCTCGAACGCCTTGAACAGGATATCAACGCCTTCCTCGAACAATTCGCGGTTGGCCTTCTGGTCGAGCAGCGGCGCGCCGAACGTCTCGACCTCTCGGGTGTGATAGCCGCGCGCGACACCGAAGATCACCCGGCCACCGGTCAGGATGTCGGCCATCGCATAGTCTTCCGCGAGGCGCAGCGGGTGCCACGTCGGCACGACATTGAAGCCGCAGCCGATGCGCAGGTTCTTCGTCACCCCGCACAAGTGCATCGCCATCATCAGCAAATTCGGGATCAGTTCTGTGCCTTCCGGCTGGAAATGGTGCTCGGCCATCCAGAACGTGTCGTAGCCGCGCTCATCCATGCACTTGGCGTACTCGACGACCTTGTGCAGCGCGCCGCCCAGTTCCGCTTGCGAATAGCGGCGCTCGTTGATCGGGGCGCCAGCGTACCCGAGATTCTCCATGTCGACTGTTCCGTAATAGGAGCTATCGAATTTCGTGATCATCGTGTTGCCCTCGCAGATGCCGGCGTCGACTGTCACCTGCGTCGGCGGTTTCGTCTAGCGGAAATCTCACGCTGCTGCTGCTGGCCAGCGGATTAGCGGATATCAAGTCAGGGCTCGCCGCAGTGCGGAATTTCGGCCTGGCTGAGGTCCGTTAGACTGTATGTCCCCTCCACAAATGAGGCGACTCACCCTCGATGTTGCGACGAGGGTTACCCGGATGGACCGGGCAGAGCCTCAAACAAGGAGGGCGAGTCGTGGGTCATCATACCGAAGCCTTTGTCGGAATCGATACGTCAAAATTGCGTAATGCAATAGCCATTGCCGATAGCGGTCGTGGCGGCGAGGTGCGGTATCTCGGGGAGATCCCTGCCACGGAGGCGGCGACCCGAAAGCTCGTGGCAAAGCTTGCAGCGAAATACCGTCATCTGACGTTTTGCTATGAAGCAGGGCCGACAGGATATGGGCTCTATAGGCTGCTCAAGAGCCTTGGCCACGACTGCCTGGTGGTGGCTCCCTCGCTCGTTCCGAAGAAGGCCGGCGACCGAGTGAAGACGAACCGGCGCGATGCGGTAAGCCTCGCCAAGCTGTTGCGCGCGGGCGAGCTCACCGCGGTGTGGGTGCCGGACGAGCGGCATGAGGCCATGCGCGATCTCTCGCGCGCCCGTCAGGCAGTGAAGAAGGACCTCCAGGGCAAGCGCCAGCAGATCTCGTCATTGATGCTGCGGCTGGGACGCATCTATCCGGGCAAGACGACGTGGGGACCAGCCCACATGAAATGGCTGATGGCGCAGAAGCTCGAGCATCGCGAGCAGCGCATCGCGTTCGAAGAGCTACTTGAGGGGATACGCCAGGAAAGCGAGCGCGTCGAGCGTTTGGAAAATGCTATCCGCGAGGCGGTGCCCGAGTGGTCGCTCGCCGAGGTTGTCGCGGCCCTGCAGGCGATGCGGGGGATTGATCTCATTGCGGCTGTGGGGGTGCTGGCCGAGATCGGTGATCTCTCCCGCTTTCAAAATCCGCGCGAGCTGATGGGCTATCTGGGTCTCGTGCCCTCAGAAAACTCGACCGGTGACAAGGTCAAGCGCGGCGGCATCACCAAGGCCGGTAATGGGCGGGCGCGACGTATTCTTGTGGAGGCGGCCTGGAGCTATCGATATCCGCCGCGCGTGAGCCGAGACAAGCAGCCAAAGGTGGAGGCCGCACCGAGGCGCGTGCGCGAGATTGCGTGGAAAGCGCAAACCAGATTGTGCGGGCGCTTCCGCTCACTCGAGCGGAAGGGCAAGCGGCGAACCGTAATCGTCACGGCGATTGCCCGCGAGCTATCCGCCTTCATTTGGGCGATCAATCGCGAGCTCATGGCACATCGACAGGCGTAACGTCGTCGGGGCTGTGGACCGCTCGAGTCGTGAGGTGCGCTCGACCGGCCCACAGCCCCTCCGTTGCAACCAGAATCAGGGGGACAGTCGCAGACATCAATCGTGCAGAAGTGAAGGCGGGACCACGGCAGGGGAATTCCTGAAACCCATTATGTGGCCGATCATCTGATCGACGCCCGACCGCTAGACCAGGGACAGCCCCAGACGAAAAAACGGAAATGCGGTATCCAACCCGCGCATCAGAGCCTGTTCACCGACGTCTTCGGGTCCCGCCTTCTCCTCTGCACGATCCATCAGTGCAAGAACTTCACGATAAGTCCTCGTGGAGATAGGAAACCGCGCGCTGTGTACTTGACTGGGGACATCAGAGAATGGGATGGTCCGGCCGTGCTCCGGCCCCGCCAACCTCATCAAGAGCCGCGGCCTTGGTATCCTGTGATTTCGAGGCGATCGCCGCATGATCACTCACCCAGCATCGTGAGACCGCAAGCATACGCGTGCCTCTTGGATGTAAACATCACTGATGAGGGACGCGTATGCCCGTTTCCGCACATGGCAGATATTGTTGCAAAAGTCGAAAATCGAACAACCCTAAAAATCTCGCGAAAGCTGATCATTGGACTTCTCTGCTGCTGCGTCGCTTTTCAACGCCACTACGGAGATCGGTGATCGATTTTGGGTGAAACGATAAGGTCCCTCACGTCGCCGCGCGTAAGACGCATCAGCGGCTCTAAGAATTTTGGTTCGCCACCCCAAAAAGACTTTTGCAACAATATCGGCACTTCTCGGACCTCACTCAACTGTTGCGGAATGTCTGCTGTTTGTGCAGAAGCAGACTTGCGCTCGTGAGCGTGCATGATCAAAAAAAGGAAATTCGCTAGAGTGGCCGTGATGCAACACGAACGATCACTGTTTACAGTCCCCTATTGACGTCCCCCGTTGCTTCTTCGATCGACGGAGGCGATCATCGATATCGCCGCCCCGCTCGACATTTACGTGCACGACCACATGATCGTCGGCCGGGCCGGGCACGCGGGCCTGAAGGGAATGAAGCTGAATCAAAGCTGCTCAATACGGGAGAGGGATACATGCCAACCGATCGTCTGACACCAGGGCTGAAAACCGAGACTGTCACAATCGTCGACGATAAGCTGGTGGTCAAGCACATGGGAGGCGACGGCGTGCTGTCCACGCCATCGATGATAGCCTTGATGGAGCGTGCCAGCATCCAGGCCGTACAGGATTATTTGCCAGAAGGGCACACCACCGTCGGCTTCGAGGTTCACGTCAAGCATTTCGGAGCCACCCCAAAAGGCAAGAAGGTGACGGTACGCGCCGAGCTGATCGAGGTGGATGCGCGCAAGCTGCAATTCAAGGTCGAAGCTCACGACGAAGACAAGAAGGTTGGCGATGGCACCCATCGGCGCGCAATCATTGCCATTCAGCGCCAGGGCTGATGGGTTTCAACCGCGATCAGCTACTTCGCAATGCCGCTTGGGATTGCTTTGCACGAGAACATCCTGGTCGCCGCGACGGTCGCGATCGGCGCTTTTCTGTTTCGACCACGACAATTGATCGGTTACGATCGGCTGCGATCTCAACCGGCGTGACGCGCCGTTCGAAATCCCAACGGAAATTTGGAAACTCACTCAGAAGGAACGCCACAATGACCGACAGCCCCTTGCGCGCCAAAGGCCGCGCGATGCGCCGCAATCTCATGGGCGCGGCTTACGCCGACAAGCTAGATCAGCAGCACTACACCGATCCGGTCATGGAGAAATTTGCGGCGCTGACGCAGGAGACGGTGTTCGGCACGCTGTGGACGAGGCCCGGGCTCGACCTCAAGACCAGGACGTTGATCTGCGTCGTCTCCGACACCGCAACAGGGCGGACCCCGGAGCTGAAACTGCATATCCGCTTTGCGTGTAACCACGGCTGGACCGAGGAAGAGCTCGTCGAGGCGATTCTGCACCTGCTCGGCTATGTCGGCGCGCCTCTTGTGCGCGAGGCGCTGCTAGTCGCGAAGGAGACCTTTGCGGAGATGCGTGCCGAGAATCCGGTCACGTCATAGCAGCGAGCTTGCAGTCCTGCGCCACTTCGGGCGAGAAATGCTCAGCTAGAGTTTATTCGCAGTTTGACAAAAAGCAGACGACCGATCGCCCTCGCGCGCGCCCGGTTCTGACCCGGAAATGGTCGAGGCTGAAGGACTAGCAGCATATGGTACGCGCATTGTCGGCATCTGTCGGACGCAAGTTAGCCTGGCAAATGATCAAGATTTGCGCGGCACGGCGGTTGCCGAAATACCGGTTGAGCGACCGACCGCGTTCGAACTTGTCATCAACTTGAGAATGGCCAAAACGGCGAACCTTGATCTGGCCACCGGCATCGCCGCTTTGCCGTAAGGTGATTGAAAAGCTCGGGCAGTGAAAGTCTGTTACTGGGCACGAACCGGAAATTGGAAAACTCAGACGAACGTCTGCTTTGGGAGCTACGTCAGACACTACTCAATCCTCGTTAGCGCCTCGAGCTACTCGTACCATTCGACAGGAAACTGTTTGAGAATGCCGTCGAGCTCCAAGCTCGCCGGCTGCTTCCCTGTCAGGATGGCTTCGATGATGGGGGGTGCGAGCAGCGTAAGTCGGAGAACGCGCCCAAGGTAAGAACTCGTTGATGTTCTCCGCCTTTGCGAGGTCGCGCACGGTGGCGTAGTCGCCAGAACTCTAGCATGTCGCGCCAGCGATAAGCGCGGACGATCGCCTTAACGAGTGTATTGTCGATTCGCGATTGAGGGGGAACCCATGGGGCTGCGCCAGCTGGCGTCACCACCTGCTTGCGCCCGCCCCGCCGGCGCAGCTTGATCGGGATGTGCACCGTGATGGTGCGCCCAGAGCGCGGGAGGGGAAGCGGGGGGCCTTGGCAGCTGAAGATTTGCATGACGGTACGATCCTTTCGCGCCGGCCCACACGTGGCGATGCTCGAAGCTGGTCGAGATTATGGTCTGGCGGTCGAGACGCAAATGCTTGTTTGTTTGCAGGAACACGAGGCTGCGAGTTCTGGGCCGATGACGTCGCTTTCGCAACCCAAGCGCGATCAACCTGCCAATCTATACTATGCGTCCGTCGGTGTCATGCGCCGTTGGATTCTGCGGTAAGACTAGATCTTCGAATTTGGATCACCAATCTTGCGCCGTGAAACCGCCAACAGTCCCGCTGCGAAGAATGCCAGAACAGCTGCAAGCTGAAAGGTCTTCTGGAAGGCCGCAAGGAAGCCATATTGAATATTCAGCATTTCGAACGTCACCAGGACCACCGAAGCGGCGGCGACAGTGCCAAGCGTTCGCGTCAGCAACACAAGGCTGCCCGCAAAGCCGCGATCCTTGAGCGGAAGCGCTGCAATGACGATATCCGAATAGGCCAGCTGGAATAGGCCGAGGCCGACGCCCTGCACGGCGAGTTCAACAATCCGTAGGATCATCGAGGTCTGCTCCGTCCACGCTCCGAGCAGCAGCAGACCACAGCCAATTGCCGCGGCGCCAGCAATCGCCAATCGTTCAGTGGAAAGATGTTGTCCGGCGATGCGCCCGCCGATCGGGGCGGCCAGCACGGCTCCCGCCGCGGCCATAGCCAGAATGATGCCGCTTTCGGTCAGCGTATAATCGGGCAACCGCGCCAAGAAATAAGGCACCAGCAGCCAGACTGAAAATGCTGCGAGATTGGCCAGCACGCTGACAAGATTGAGCATTGCGAAACCTGGCTGCCTAAGGATTTCGAGAGCGATGATCGGACGTGCAGCGCGTGACTCGCGGGATATGAAAGCCGCAAACGCAGCTGCTGACAGTATTCCGAACCAGATGGCGGACAATTCGCGAAGGCGATTGAATGCCAACAGCATCGTTACCAAGCCCAATACCAGAGAAACGCCACCCAAAATGTCGAAGCGATCGGCCGCCTGGCGCTGTGACGATGCCGGCATGCCGCGCAACATGAGCAGCGCCCCAACGGCAAGCGGAACTCGGAACCAAAAAACAGCTGGCCAACTCCAAGCCGCCGTCAGCGCACCGCCAAGAAGGGGGCCGAGCATCAAACCAACCGAAAGCATCATGGTGTAGATGCCAAGCGCCCGACTACGTCGTTCCTCGGCATAAAGACTTACGACCAGCGCTGCGGTGCAGCTCAGCACCAGTGCAGCGCCGACACCCTGCAGGAAGCGAAAGAACAGCATCGCGCCAAAGCTTGGCGAATAACTGACAAGGAGTAGTGCAGCTGTACTCCAGATTAGACCAATCCGGAAAATGATTGCATGACCAACCGTGTCGCCAATGCGTCCCAGCGCCAGAAGTAAACTGGCATAGGTCAGTACGTAGCAGATCACGACCCACTGGACGTCACTGATCGAGATATCAAATCCCTTGGTAATGGCGGGGAAAGCGATATTTACTGACGTGTCGAGCTGCGTCGTGGCCGTGCCGAGCCCGATCATGGCGACCTGCCAAGGCTTTGCGTGGAGCAGCCTCACCAACAAAGGGGGACGGTCGCGTTTGGGAATCGAAGTCACGCTGAAATCTTTTCGGGGCTATTCAATCACACAACACGAGTAGACGAGCCCGCCGCGGCCAATCCATTCTGGGCACATTGCGTAGAACCTATCGAGATTATTACTGCGAACGGCTATCGAAAACACGGGACCCCATTAAGCAAGCATGAAATAGTTCAAAATGCTCTTGACCTATTGACCCATGGGCAACGCTGTATTCCCTTTGCTTGTTCGTCTCCCGCTCCAGACGATGGTTAAAGCGAGGGCAATATCGCGCCTTACCGATCCCAGGGCAATCAATCGCGAGCGTTCGCGGCCTACTTGACTTGTTGAGATCAGGAGAGGTGTTGGTCAGATCAAGGTGCGCAATATACTTTGCCATAAGCGCGGCTCGGCTGGACGAAGAGAAGCCTGAGCCGTATCTTGGAGTAGGGCGCTCTCGCCCTTGGGAGGGCACCTGACAGAGTGCCAAAGAGTTTTTTTAAAGATCTCCCTCCGCCATCCTCAAGGTGTCCGCGGTGGGCCTGTGGTCGGGCGAGGGCAGAAAAGAAAATCAGAGGAAACCGCCATGGAAATCTCGCTTCACGGCCGTTCGGCGATTGTGACCGGCGGCAGCAAGGGGCTTGGCCTTGCAATCGCTACCCAGTTTGTGGCGTCCGGTGCCAACGTCGTGATCGCGGCCCGCGGCTTGGAAGCGCTGGAGTCCGCGGCCAAAGCCATTTCGGATGGCGCAGCGACCGCGTCCGGCGGCAATGCGCGCGGCCGCATCATTACGGTCGCCGGCGACGTGGCCAAGGCCGCCGACATCAAACGAATCCATGCTGAAGCGACGAAGGCATTCGGACACGTTGACATTCTCGTCAACAACGCCGGTGTGTCGCGCTCTGGCGCGTTCGAGACGTTGACCGACGAGCGGATGCAGGAAGATCTCGATCAGAAACTTTTCGCCGCGATCCGGTTGACCCGGTTGGCATGGCCGCAGATGAAGGAGCGGCGCTGGGGCCGCGTGATCAACGTCCTCAACATCGGCGCCAAGGCGCCGCGCGCCGCCAGCGCACCAACCTCGATCTCGCGCGCCGCCGGCATGGCACTGACCAAGGTGCTGGCCGGCGAGGGCGCTGCTTTCAACATTCTTGTCAATGCGCTGCTGGTGGGCCTGATCGACTTCGACCAGCACGTCCAGGCGGCGGCCAAGGCCAATATACCCTATGCGGATTTCATGGCGCAGCGCGCCAAGGCAATTCCGTTGGGGCGCATGGGAAAGGCCGAGGAATTCGCCAAGGTTGCCTGCTTTCTGGCCTCCGACGCCGGCTCCTATGTCACGGGAACGGCCCTCAATGTCGACGGCGGAAGCTCATCCGTCGTCTGAAGGGCACTTCAGTACTCTCGAGTTAAAGACTTGCGGAGGTGCGGAATAGTCTTCAGGCGACTCTCGGAAGTGATCGAAATTCGAGACAGCTCGCATCGTCGTTAGCGGTCACGCGAACTCCTGCGCGCCAGTTTTTCTGCCAAATTCAACCCTACTCCGGGACGGCTCCACGGGCACACCGCGATGCAGATAGCGCATCCATGCGTCTGGTTGAAGAAGGGCAAGCACAAATCAAAGTCCACGTACCATTTTTCTACTCCGCGAACCGTTTGCTTGGCTGGGCTGATGGCCTCGGGCGGACAGGCGTTCTCACAGATCCTAAAGCTGAAAAATTGAAATATGCCGAGAGATGACGTTCCAGCGCGGCCGGATAACCAGCTCGGCAGGTCAGTGACCGACTTCACGCGGCGGAAAGTTTCGGTGTTTTCCTGCGCTGCAAAATGTCGGCTTGTGGGGCACTTATCGGACCTCGGTTGACGGAAGCAGAATGTCTGCTGTTGGGGCTAAAGCCGATGCCCCTCTTCTCGTCCCACAGCCGGCGACGAAATGCAGATGATAGCCCGGATGCGCGGTCTTGCGACCGCTCATCCGGGCTACGCTTGCTGCACTCTATTGCGGCCTAGTCTAGAGTGCGCGATCATGCACTGGACAATTTTTGCATTGACGATTGCCTTGGCACTGATCGTCGACCAGTTGCGCTTCTCTGGCCAATACCGCCGTAACACGATCGATGCCGTCACCGAGGGCATCGCGCGAGTGGGGAAACTGGTGGGGTCGAGATGATCTGTCCGCGCGGTCGTTCGGCGGCCTTCATGCCGTCGATCGCGGCGGCGCCGGCCTTGATGCGCGGGATGAGCTCTCTGCCGAATTCCGTCGCATCGTTCATCGGGTCGAAGCCGCGGATAAGGAACGAGTTGATTCCGAGCCGGTAGTATTCGAGGATCGACTCAGTGACCTGTTCGGGCGTGCCGACGAGACACGAGGTATTGCCGAGCGCGCCGGTCGCCTTCGCAATCGGCATCCAGAGGCGCTCGTCATGAATGTCGCTCTCCACAGCGAACCTCATGAGCCGCTTGCCGGCATTGTCGACGGGTCCGGCCGCCTCTTCCTGTCGCCTCCAGCCCTTCGCCACGTTCATCGCCCCGAGAATACGATTGGCCTTCTCCCACGCGGCTCCCTCGGTGTCGGCGATGATGGGGCGAACCGAGACGTTGAATCCCGGCACGCGTCCGAAGGCCGCCGCCTGTGCGCGGAACTGCGCGATGCGGTCGCGCGTCGATGCCAGCGGCTCGGCATAGATCGCGTAGACGTCGCACAGTCTCGCGCCCATCTCGAGCGCGCCGGGCGAAGCGCCGCCGAAGAACAACGGAGGATGCGGCTGCTGCAGAGGGCGCACATCGGAATGTGCGCCCTCGACGCGATAGAAGTTTCCCGCGAAATCGAACGGTTCATCGTTCGACCAGGCGAGCTTCATCAATTCCAGATATTCCGCCGCCCGTCGATAGCGCTCGTCCTTCGGGCTGAAATCGCCATCGCCATGCTGCTCGTCATCCGACTTGCCGGTGATGATGTGAACCGCGAGCCTGCCGCCCGTCAGATGATCGAACGTCGCGATCTTGCGCGCCAACAAAGTCGGCGCCACGAAGCCGGGCCGATGCGCAATGAGATAGCCGAGCCGATCCGTCTGCATTGCCGCGTAAAGCGCGACCAGGAATCCTTCCGCCGACGAGGACGAATAGCCAACCAGCACCATGTCGAAGCCAGCCCGATCATGAGCGCGGGCAAATTCAATAAGATAGGACGGCGACAAGCCACCCTCAATCACATGCAGGCTGGCTTTGCTGCTCGGCGGCGCCACGCCGATCATTCCAATGATTTTGACGGGCATGACTGATCCTCTCGGGCGGACAGACGTTGGCCATTGGAGGTGGTGCAGTCAAGTCAGAGGGCAGCGTACACCGGTGTGCCGCGGGTGGGGCTGCCACAGGTGTCGGCCGATGACTACAATTGGCCTTTTCTCGGGTTTGCCGCCTTTTCGCTGGGATGTCGGACAATTGGGCGAAAGCTGCTGTCAACGTGGTTGACCGACAGTGCCGCTGTTGACCCATCGGCGATATTTCGGTGCAACGCGGCTCATGAAGCGGGAAAACCCGTCCGCATCAATTGCAGGGCAACCTCTCTGACCTCAAGAAAGCCGGACAAAGGCCCGACTCGCGATCCGACTCTTCCGTCGGAATGTCTGCTGTTGAGCGCAGCTCGGACGAGATTTGCTCACGCTGAGTTCTTCCAGGTTTGCCCCTTTTGCGAAATGCCGGCTGACACCGAAGACGTCCGATTAGCGGGGTGGACCAGAAGTGACCGATCGACCGTCAAAGCGGGCTTTTCACCCGAAACGGAAGTCCGTGACTTTCACGGCTCGGCCTTTGCCCGATTGGCGAACCGCGCCAGCAACTGCTCAATCTCACGCGCATTGTCGCCCGGGCCGCTCCTCTGGCGGTCCAATGATTGGGCGCCTGCGTCGCGACCTGGGTCGAGACCATGGGTAGAATTGACTGCCATCGGTTCGAGCCAAGGTGGAATGGCCGCGTGGTTGATCGGCTCCTCTGTCGGCCACCCCGGTGAGTTCAAGGCGGTATAACGTTGCGGCCGTCGCCGCATCCGGGCCATTAGATAGATCGCGCTTCCCATGAACGACAAAACTGCGATCGCACCGAACGTCCCCAAAAGTAACATTTGGAGAGAGGCAGGCGTTCCCATCGCGGAAGTTTCCGCCTTGGTCGGCGCGACAGGCGGGACCTTAGGCGTCAAATCCGTGTCCGCGCTCGCGTCCAAGTTAGGATCTGGCGCCGCCGACGCAATAACGAACGAAGGTGATATCGGCCGTTTGGTGGCCGAGGAGAACACGCCCGTTGGCTCAGGCCAACGCGAGGCCACCGGCGACTGCGCGGTTTCGGGGAAGGCATTGTTTGATAGCTTCTGCTCAGCGCCTCTCGGGTCGACCGAAGTAGCTGGCGTTTTTAGATCAGCCTCGACGAGGGTTTGTGGCAATGGCAATTCGGCATGGGCGTCTGCGGCCGAGCGCGTCAGTTTTGTCTCCCTATCGGGCGCAACCTCAGGCCCAGTTCGTCGAGCTGCTGCCGATGTTGCCGCCTGGGAAGAGGTTTCCCCTTCCTCCCGCAAGTACCAGCAATGGCGTTTAGTGCCGCGTTCGATGCGATAATACCAATGCTTGCCCGGTGGGGTCTCGTCGTTCGGTGTAGTGATACATTCTTCAGCCGCGCCTGCCGTGCTCAGAGGGATCATTGCGATCGGCGCACTTGCGACAATGCCCGCAGACACAGCGAATAGAAAATTCACCGCTAGGTTCGTCATGCGGAACTCCAACGCCACCCACCGCCCTATAGGTTCAACTTTTTTGCCGCGGCAAAACCGTTAGAAAAAACCGGGGCTCAAATCCAAGCCATAAGTTGCCATGCAGAGAGATGCGCCCAAAACAATGGCACAAAACACAGCAATGGCATTGAGAGGGTGAACGTCGGTCTGGGGCTTGGGAATAGCGCGAGTGGAAACGTTCGAAGTGGCGGTCATAGCAACCTCCAAATGTAGTAAAAATGGCGTCTACTGTTCGTTGAAAAAACCACTGTGTCGCAGGCACAACTTAAATTTCGATTGTGTCCAATAAGAATTTCGATTGTGTCTAATAAGAGATGATAGCCGGCTTGCTCCATCGGCGGGCAACTCTGGAAGTATACGACGCAGAAGGGCGTAACTTGAGACCCCCGGCCGCCCGCGAAACGGGTTAAGGCGCGCTTGCAGTGGGCAGCATCTTGTTTGGTCTTGAGGCATCAATGCGATTGGCCCGAGCGATGTCGGCAAATGCGCGCTTTGGATCGCCCATGCGATAGAGGACAATGCCGCGGTCGACATAGGCATCTGAGAAGCTGGGATCGAGATCAATCGCCAAATCGAAATCGACGAGCGCCAGGTAGAGGTCACCCTTGCGATACGCTAAGACGCCCCGCTCTCGATAGTATCTGGCATCGTTCACCCCGAAGTCGCGAGCCGTGGAGACATTGGTAATTGCAGGAACGCTCTCTGTCTTCCCGGCAAGCGTAGCGGCGTCTGGTGTCGCCGCTTCTCTAAAGGCGCCAGGATTCGCTGGCTTGTTAGGAGCTCCGACATCCTCAAGGTTGTCGCCTGGGCCAGCTCGGCTGATTATGTCGGATAGCTCTGTCGATATAGCGGCGGCGGTCGGCGCTGGTTCGCGTCTGGATACTTCGATCACTTGTGCCGAAAACAATGATGCCTTGAACATATATCCCAACAGCAAGTAACCTCCGATAAACGCCACCGAGAGGATAGTGATCGCGATGGCGTCAGGGGCTATTTTGCGGATCATGCTCGAGGAGATGCCGCGCTCTGACTCCGAACCTTGCTGCTGGAGTGCGATTGCGAGCAGCCGGTCATAGGTCGCTCGTTGCCGCTCATCGCTGAGAATGGCATTGGCGCGGACTACCTGCCTGAACCTTTGTGGAGCATCCGGATCGCCGGGATTATTGTCAGGATGGTTCGCTTTAGCAGCTTTGCGGAATGCAGCTCTAAGGCGTTCAGCGTCGTCGTCCGGAAGTGCACCCAGTAACTCGTAAAGGGTTTTCATAATTACTCACGCAACTAATACTCTTCAGCGATTCTCTCCGTGCAATTCCTTCTCGTCTTTCAACCGATGATCGACAGGGTCGACACACAATCAAAAAAACAAACTCTACTGCTGAATTCTGGTAGCTTGGCGTGGCAAAAAGGGGGCTAAATTAAGGACCTGCACCCCCCGTCGTCAAGGATACCAAGCCTTGGTGGGCACCGATCAATCCCCATTGCCGAAGTGTACCAGTGGCGCCGAAGCTAGAAGTTTACTGTCGTGGTTGCTGATCATGATCTTCTGACCAATCGATCAATTCGAAAACCATCCCTCGGCTAAGCATTTCTGCTTCTAGATCTGCCGCGTGTTTCTTCCACTCGGGAGTTTCGCGCACGCGAAACCGCGGCTCTGCGCCAAGCATGGTAAATTCGTCGTCGGCAGCCAGCGCTCCACGGACACAAAAATACATTGTGGCAAGGCTGTCAGCAGTGAACGAGTGATATTCCATAATGATCACTCTGAACAAATGAAAAAATCAGCACTGTGAAAGACGAGTCAATACTATGATGATGATTAGCGACAGCAAGCGATTGCGGGTTTTAACCTGAATCGTGAAGGTTACTTCGACAGGGGCTTTGTAGCGTTTAGCTCCTGGCCTCCGATTACCGCCCCGCGCTACTGGCACGCGCCGATACGGACGTCGCAGTGGCGACGATTGATGTCGGCCTTTGTGAGGAAATCAGTTGGAAGCGCCGGACCGGACATCGGCCCATTTCGTGGATAGGTGATCCAGCCGTTATCAACCCTAGAATTAACCTGCGGCGCCAGCATTCAGCTTAACGAACGAGTTCGGTTGCAGCGTCATGCGAATGCGATAGCGTTACTGCAGGGGATTACCCCATCCGGATCTACCATTGCAAAGCGGCGTCATATTCCGATGCCCCGGTCGTTGCGTTAAGCAAGGCGCGCATCATGGTCAAACAAACGACAGACGGTCGATCCCCTGATTCGGATTTCGAAACGTTTGACGAAGACATAACCGGCAATCACGTAGCGCTCTACAAGTTCGGACGGTCGGCAAACACAGACGACCCTCCGCATGGATCCGTCCCCCGATTCCTTGCTGGATACAGCGACGAGCTGGATCCGCGGGAATTCACAAATCTCTTGCAGAAGCGACGCCACTCCGTCTCGTCACGCGTTCTCGCGAGCGTTTTGGTGGCATCGGCCGTGACAATCATATTTGCGCTGTTCTCTTCCGATGACATGCGCAAGATCGTCGCCGATGCCAAAGTTTCGATTGCCTCCGTGCTTCGAGCGCCATCCGCACCGGCGCAACCGGACTTCGTGCGACTGACGGCAAAGGACATCGAGTTGTTGAAGGATCCGGCGCGGCTATCAAGGCCGGCAAATCAG
Organism: uncultured Alphaproteobacteria bacterium; assembly: GCA_963713785.1. Taxonomy (GTDB): domain Bacteria; phylum Pseudomonadota; class Alphaproteobacteria; order Rhizobiales; family Xanthobacteraceae; genus Bradyrhizobium. The sequence continues at coordinate 402,421 of CAVQNB010000003.1, read as the reverse complement.
ACGTCCGGCGTGACGACGGTCGCGACGGCGCCGTCGCGCGAGGAAATTCCGTCGGCCTATCAGAGCGCAACGCAGAGTCAGGTACCGGCCGCCGTGGCACCGGCCGCGACGAAAGAGCTGTCGGATGCCGAGAAGGAAGCGTTGTTCAAGCAATTCCTGGCCTGGGAGGTCGAGCGAAATGCTCGGGCGCGGGCGCAAGTCCGGCCCAAGAAGGCGAAAAGCCGCGCGCCCACTGCTGTCAAGCTCTCGCCATCCGCGGGTCCGCTCTCCACCCGGTAAGCCTGTTCTTTACTCTGCCGCCGATGGGGGACCTACCAGCTGTAATTTGTTGGTCCATTATTGAGATGTTTCGGTTGTGTCGGCTTTTTTACGCCATTGCAAAAACTGCTGAAGCAACTGCTGGGACTGCTCGCGAGTAGCAGGCTGGCTAGGTGGGATTGATGCGATCAGCGCTTGAAACTCTGCAAGCGCGGGCTTCGATCCGACGTCTGCCTGGACGGATTGGGGCAGAGCGGTGCTCGTCGATCTCGTTTTTTCGGAAGAGGTTGAAGCGGCGTCCGATTGCCGTGGAGCAGGCTTCATGATGACGAAGATCAGCACCACGACCGTCACGACGCCGGCCGCTGCAGCGGCAACGCCGAGCCGCGCGGTTCGCCGGTCCCGCGCGAGCCGAGCAGGATCGTTCACCACCTCGGGGGCGAGCGGCTTCCACAAGGCATCGGAAACCTCGTTCTTGGGCTGGATATCGAGCGAGGCGGGAAGGGGGATTGGGGACGACCTGATGGGCTCCGATCTTGCTACTTGCGAGAGAGATAGTCCAAGCTTCGCTGCTCTTTCGCGCAACCGGGAGGGAGCATAGAACTCAGGATCGTCGGGGTTGAGGGGGTCCTGCTCGCTGACGCTGCTCATAAGCAGCTCGTCATAGCGCCTTGGCGGCAACCGGGTCGCTCAATCATCCGTTGTGAACCACCTTGGAGTAACCTACAGCAACCGGCCGGCAATATCATCGCTCGCCGACGCCTCCGAATTTTATGGGTTCGCGCCTTGGGGAAAACCTTGAACTCCTTGAGCCCAGCCGTCACCGCAGACCGGCGGGCCGTTGCTCACGAAAGCCTCCGGAAAAGATAGACCGGACCGTGGGTGCCCAGCTCGCGCTTGCGTTCGAATTTGCCGTCGCGCACCAGGCGATCGAGTCGTGCGCGGGTCTTGCCATCATCGGCGGCGCCTATCAGCCGCGAGACCGCTGTGCAGGATAGCCACGCCTTGGCCGGCATCATCTCTATAATCTTGGCCTCGGTCTTGCGCGCCCTCATACGCTGCGGATCGTTGCAGGCGCGCTCGGACAGTTCCCGCAATGTTGACAAGCTTGGGCCTTTTCGAACCGTCATGTTCATTCACCCTCCGTGCAGGAGAGGTCGCGGACGGCGGGTAGTTCTCGGGCTCGGACCTTGATGCCGGCGGCGCACACGAGCGCGTCGTAGGTGTTATGGCAACGCTGGCGCCGCCCAGTGGTGCAGGCTTTCGACGGCGTGCACGATCCCAGTCGGCGATTAGGACACGCCATCTGAGGGAGGCCCGGGTTTCACCTTTTTGGCTTTAGCGTCTATTGTTGCCGGAGGGGCGATCTTCTCCCTGAGTTCGGTGCAGGTCTTACGGACCTCCGCGGTCACCAGCGAACAGTTCTCAATGTGAAGGAAGACGCGCTTGGCCTCCTCGCGATAGCGCCCTGCGGTTTCCTTCAACTCCTCTGTCACGGCGAGCGCATCGCGGGTCATCGCTTCGCATTGCCTGACGAGGCTGATCAATTCCGTGCCCATCTCCTCGATCTCTTTCGACGCAGCTTCGTATTCTCGAACAACAGCTTCCGCCGACAGCTTGCCGATCTCCGTGGCCCCTTCGCGGTGCTCGACGTAGGCCGGCATCGCCATAGCCGGCGCACTCACCCTTGGCGGCACGTAATTGGCAGGACGCGGCTCGTGGACCGGCAGCCTGTTTCGAACCTCCGCCTCGATTTCGCGCTCCATATCAGTCAAGACTCGTCCTATTGCTGGCTGCACCATCACTAGTACTCCCTTCGTCAAGAAAGTCAGGGGAACTGCCCGGTGCTAAATCCTCAGTGGCTTTGGAGCTCCGCGCAACCAAACTCGTTGGTTAAGCTTATTGGTTAAGCTTTAAGTCCGCGCTGCGGGTTAATTCTGGAACCGCCAAAACAGTCTCCCAGCATCGGGAGGAAAAATAAGAGCTCGGAAATGGCCGTGCCCCCGACCTGGCTGTCGCTCGCGGAAGAGCTGATCGAAAGAGGTCGCAATTGCTGCCTTGCGTGAGTCCGTTGCTGGCGCACGAAACGGACATGCCATCGCCGTCGCCGCATGTCCGCTTCTCTAATCGGCGGTTTAGGGTCAAGCGCTTTCAGACTATCCACCGCTCAATGTCGATGTCGCTCGCGGGCTGGTGCTTCTCTTCGGAATCGACACTTCTGCTTGGCTAACCACGACATGGGCCGGGTAAAGCAGACATCGCCAGTTCCATTTACTTCTGATTGGCGAAGAGCGCAGGCCGTCGATGCGCTATGGGTCTTCGTCCGAATGTACCTAACGATACAGTTGGATCCATCGCAGGTTCGTCAGCTTAGCGGGCGACTGTTTGTTGCTTCAGGGGTCGCCGAGTTCTCAATCTTTTGCCAGGACGTAGACTTCACGAAGCTGCTTTTGGATCTGCTCGATCCGCTTGGTGCAGTCGGGGAGTCTGTTTCGGTCGCGCGCGGTCATCACGACCGTCCAGCTCTCATCGCTTGGTACAATGGCAATCTTGATTGATGGAGGACAGTCTGCGAAGGTCGACAGCTTCTCCCGAAAAATCCAGATCAAGTCGGTGCTCGAAATTCGCTTTTTGGCCAACAACAAATCCCTCGCAAAGACGCTGAGACCTTGAACGGGGATGCAAAGCAACACAACCGAGATCGCGATTTAACCTAACAATTCAACCTTACCACTAACTCATCGACCGTCACCAGAGGCACCCGACGGGGCTTGATTTGTAGCAAATTACCGAACCTAATTTGCGCTTCTGCTGCGTTTCGGGCTTCGCGCGATGTCGGGCTTAAGTCCGTCATTCGGTCCGAAGAAAGTTTGGCTAGCGCCGTTGCGTCCAACATATTCTCCGCGCTGCAAGTGGTGAGTTCGCTCCACCCGGCATCAGAGAATGCGGCCCGGCATTTCATTGGGTGTGAAGTTGAGGCAAGCGGCGATCCTCGCGGTCAGCGGCCGCAGCGATCTTGCGTGACCGATATAATTCTAGAACGCCCCGAGCGGTCTGTGTGTTGAGACGCTCAAATTCTTCTTTCATGCTATTCAGGTTTCCCGCGGAGATTCGATGATCCTTTGCACGAAGAAACAGCAAGGCCATCGTGGTCTCCCACGAGAAGTCGAGGGCTTTGGCCAGAATCAGTGTAATTTCTCTGTTATTTTCAATCAGCGCTCGCTCTACCACTTCGACAGGCAATGAACACAAGAGTGAGAGTCCGACCGTGGCTTCCTCGACCTTATGGGATCGAGCGTATTCAAGAATGCTGTTCTCGGTAAGATCGCCACATCGGTGCTTGCCAATTAGTATTCGCTTTGCGGTAAAATAGTTCTTCGATGCCGGTCCGAATTTCGAATGCAGGGCCCCCGTGACATCGGTCACCGACGATTGAATCTGGATTGCGAGATCGGGGCGCTCCTTCACGAGCTTCTTCTTCACATCGTCCGACGCTTTTGCGATCAGCTGCTGGAAAAGATGCCTTGGTATGTCCTTACGTAGGCCAAGCTGCTCAGCGAGAATCGAATCGCTCTCGGAGCGCTTGATCAGGTGCAAGAAGCCGAAATCCGACAAACGGGCGCCTTTGTTCGTCGCAACCGAGTTAACAACCTCCTGGTTTCCGCGCGTTACGAGTTCGTCCGTCACTGGGATTGGAATCGAATTTCGCATGGATATGGCCAGAAGGTGTGACTGGCTTCTGGTTCGAACGTTGGCAACCAAGGTTTTAACATCAAGTCGCTCGGAGTGCCGAAGGATAGGGCCGGCGACATCGATCGAAATCGTCAAAGGCAAGCTTCTTGACGATGTTGATCGGGGCATTGTCAATGCGAGCCAGCCGCTTGGCGAGCTGGGCGCGCGCCGCCACTTCGATCTCGCTAGCCAAAATCCCTATCGCTTCTCCGAATGTCCAGATTTGATCCTCGGTATACGTGCCGGCGATCAATAGATCAGTGGCATGCCATAACGCTCGCAACCGGCGCTCAGCCGATCCTTTCGCGACCGCGGCATCCAGTTCCTTTAAGAGCGAACGGGTTTCCATAATTTCACCCTAGCTTGTTCTGGGTTGACGGAAACCGCGCTGACTATCCAAATACCACCGGAGGCATAAAAGCAAATGCGTCACCATCTGAAAAATCAGATGATAGCGGACAAACTAGAGTTTTCAGTAAACGGCCGAGAGCCCGATAGCCGATCGGGACGGTATTTTCCTGATCGCGTTGGACAGAAATGATTTGCCCTTAGCAAACTCCGGTACCTCAAGGGTCAATATTTGAGGTGACTGATATTTTGCAGAGCTATGTGATCGGCTGAGCTGCCATCGGTGTGGTTGATCGTGATTAATGCATGATCACCTTGAGTGAGCGTCAGGTTTTGCTCCGGCTGCGCAGACCCGCTTGTCACCAGGCCAGTCCAGCTATGCACCGTGTGGCCATCAGCAGCTAGTTCCACAACGTTGAAGCTGGCATTTTGTCCAATGTTGTGCAGATCGACAGTATCGGTCCAACTGGAGCTACCGTTGATCGAAGCATCGCCATTATGGGAATTGATGAAAAACACGTGATTGGTGTCGCCGACCTCGAGGTGGAAGCTGGCGTTTGTCGCCACGCCATGGGCGTCGATCGCCGTCACCGTGATCGGATTGTTCCCCAAGTCGCTTTGGGTCGGCGCTCCGGAGATGATGCCGGTATGCGCATCGATGCTCAGGCCCGTGGGCAACGATCCTGAGAATGTCAATGTGTCGCCGGCGGCAGGAGCCACGAAGTGGCTGGAGACGTCGAGTGAGAAGTTTTGGCCCTGGTAAGCGCTTTGATTTGCGATCGCGGTTGCCGTGGGGCCGCTGTCGCCGACCTGAAGGTGGAAGGTCTCGCTGACCGCCATACCATGAGCATCGGTCGCGATCACGGTGATCGGGTGGTCTGCAGGAACTTCGGAGATCGTGAACGAACCAGCTTCTCCCGGATTCAAAATTCCCTGAGGATTGAGGGTTTCAAGGAGGTAGTGACCGGCGTCATAAAATATATTGTATTCGTAGTTGTTGGACGTGAACAACACGCCGCCGTAATCGACCAAAGCGCTGCCGCCCGCATACAAGATATTGTCGTAGATCCACACGCCGTCCGGACTTATGGATCCGGTTGAATGACTTGGGTTATCGATAAGACCGCTGATCACCGCGCCGTTCGGCCCGACGACAGATCCAGTAATCCCAGTGACGTCAAATCCTCCGGCTGCGTCAAGCGACTGGCTGGTGATAAGCTGGCCTGTAACCGTAAAACGGCCGTCGAATGACGTGAAATTGAAATTATATTCGTGCGCGCCGCTGGTGAAGTCGCCGTCAGTCGGCACGCCGGAGATGACGCCAGTATGGGCATCGATGTTAAGCCCGGCCGGCATTGCTCCCGAGAAAGTCAGGGTATCGCCCGCTGCGGGAGCCACGAAATGGCTCGAGACATTGAGTGAGAAGGCCTGGCCCTCGGAGGCGCTTTGGTTTGCGATCGCGGTTGCGGTCGGACCACCGTCGCTGACCTGAAGCTGGAAGCTCTCGCTGATTGCCCTGCCATGGGCGTCGGTCGCCGTGACCGCGATCGAATGGTTGCCGAAATCGCTGTCGGTCGGCACGCCGGAGATCACGCCTGTATGCGCGTCGATCTTGAGGCCGGCCGGCATCGTTCCCGAGAAGGTCAGGGCGTCGCCTGCAGCGGGAGCCACGAAGTGGCTTGAGATGTCGAACGAGTATGTCTGGCCTTCATAGGCACTCTGGCTTGCAATCGCGGTTGCCGTCGGGCCGCTGTCGCCGACCTGAAGGTGGAAGCTCTCGCTGATCGCCTTGCCGTGGGCGTCGGTCGCCGTGACCGTGATCGAATGGTTGCCGAAATCGCCATCGGTTGGCACGCCGGAGATCACGCCTGTATGCGCGTCAATCTGGAGGCCGGCCGGCATAGTTCCTGAGAAGGTCAAACTGTCGCCAGCAGCGGGCGCCTTAAAGTGGCTGGAAACGTCGAGCGAGAAGGCGTGGCCCTCGTAGGCGCTTTGGTTTACGATCGCAGTCCCGGTCGGACCTTTGTCGCCGACCTGGAGGTGGAAAGTCTCGCTGATTGCTTCGCCGTGGGCGTCGGTTGCCGTCACCGTGATCGTGTTGTTGCCGAAATCGCTGTCGGTCGGGACGCCGGAGATGACGCCCGTATGGGCGTTGAGGCTAAGGCCGGCCGGCATCGAGCCCGAGAAGGTCAGGGTGTCGCCGGCGGCGGGCGCCTTGAAATGGCTGGAGACGTTGAGCGAGTAGGGCTGGCCTTCGTAAGCGGTCTGGTTTGCGATCGCAGTTGCAGTCGGGCCGCTGTCGCCCACCTGGAGCTGGAAGGTTTCGCTGATTGCTTTGCCGTGCGCGTCGGTCGCCGTCACGGTGATCGTGTTGTTGCCGAAATCGTTGTCCGTCGGCACGCCGGAGATGACGCCCGTATGTGCATTCAGGCTGAGGCCAGCCGGCATCGAACCCGAGAAGGTCAGGGTGTCGCCGGCGGCGGGCGCCTTGAAATGGCTGGAGACGTTGAGCGAGAAGGCCTTGCCTTCGAAGGCGCTCTGGTTTGCGATCGCGGTTGCGGTCGGGCCGCTGTCGCCCACCTGGAGCTGGAAGGTCTCGCTGATTGCTTTGCCGTGCGCGTCGGTCGCCGTCACGGTGATCGTGTTGTTGCCGAAATCGTTGTCGGTCGGCACGCCGGAGATGACGCCTGAGTGCGCATTCAGGCTGAGGCCAGCCGGCATCGAGCCCGAGAAGGTCAGGGTGTCCCCTGCGGCGGGCGCCGCGAAGTGGCTGGACACGTTGAGCGAGAAGGCCTTGCCTTCGTACGCGGTCTGGTTTGCGATTGCAGTTGCGGTCGGGCCGCTGTCGCCGACCTGGAGCTGAAAGGTCTCGCTGATCGTCTTGCCATGGGTGTCGATTGCCGTCACCGTGATCAGATGATTGCCGAAATCGCTGTCGGTCGGCACGCCGGAGATGACGCCCGTATGGGCGTTGAGGCTAAGGCCGGCCGGCATCGAGCCCGAGAAGGTCAGGGTGTCCCCTGCGGCGGGCGACGCGAAGTGGCTGGAGACGTTGAGCGAGAAGGCCTTGCCTTCGAAGGCGCTCTGATTTGCGATCGCGGTTGCGGTTGGGCCGCTGTCGCCGACTTCGAGCTGGAAGGTCTCGCTGATTGCCTTGCCGTGGGCGTCAGTCGCCGTCACCGTGATCAGATGATTGCCGAAATCGCCGTCGGTCGGCACGCCGGAGATGACGCCCGTATGGGCGTTGAGGCTGAGGCCAGCCGGCATCGAACCCGAGAAGGTCAGGGTGTCGCCTGCGGCGGGCGCCGCGAAGTGGCTGGAGACGTTGAGCGAGAAGGCCTTGCCTTCGAAGGCGCTCTGATTTGCGATCGCGGTTGCGGTCGGGCCGCTGTCGCCGACCTGGAGCTGGAAGGTCTCGCTGATTGCCTTGCCATGGGCGTCAGTCGCCGTCACCGTGATCGAATGGTTGCCAAAATCGCTATCGGTCGGTACGCCGGAAATGACGCCGGTATGAGCATCGATCTTTAGGCCAGCCGGCAATGATCCCGAGAAGGTCAGGGTGTCACCGGCGGCGGGAGCCTTGAAGTGGCTGGACACGTTGAGCGAGAAGGCCTTGCCTTCGAAGGTGCTCTGGTTCGCGATCGCGGTCGCGGTCGGCCCGCTGTCACCGACCTGGAGCTGGAAGGTCTCGCTGATCGCCACGCCGCGAGCATCGGTCGCCGTCACGGTGATTGTGTTGTTGCCGAAGTCGCTGTCAGTCGGTACGCCGGAAATGACGCCAGTGTGGGCATCGATGGCAAGACCAGCCGGCAATGATCCCGAGAAGGTCAAGTTATCGCCCGCAGCGGGAGCCTTGAAGTGGCTCGAGACGTCGAGCGAGAAGGCCTTGCCTTCGTAAGCGCTCTGGTTCGCGATCGCGGTTGCGGTCGGGCCGCTGTCGCTGACTTGGAGCTGGAAGCTCTCGCTGATCGCCACGCCGTGGGCATCGGTCGCTGTCACGGTGATTGCGTTGTTTCCGAAATCGCTGTCGGTCGGTACGCCGGAGATGACGCCCGTATGGGCGTTGAGGCTGAGGCCAGCCGGCATCGAGCCCGAGAAGGTCAGGGTGTCACCTGCGGCGGGCACCGCGAAATGGCTTGAGAGGTCGAGCGAGAAGGCCTTGCCTTCATAAGCGGTCTGGTTTGCGATCGCGGTTGCGGTCGGGCCACTGTCGCCGACTTGGAGCTGAAAGCTCTCGCTGACGGTCGCAGGAGATGCATCAGGCTCGACCGAGCGACTTGATCTTAATTGTTCCGATGATTGGAATGGCCGATAAATGTCTTCGACGCCGTGGTGAAGATTCGGGTTGGTGAGATCATACCCACCGGCATGATCGCTATCGCCGTTCACACGTCCGGGGACGCTTTCCGGCTTCCGAGGCATCCTGATTTCAGGGTGGCCTAACAAATCCACCAGAACATCATTATCGGACATCTGACACCTGTACTGCCGTCTCTACGATCAACGAACGACGGCATTCGGCGTCAACATAACAACAGATCAATTAAATCTGTACCAAGCGACCTAACAGAGACCGGACGTGGTCATTAACCAGTTGCTAAAGGTGTCTGCGGGGCATTCAGGTTGACTTAACGCCATGCTAACAAATCGAGTTAATAGTCCAACGGACATTTAACATCTTAGTAGCGTGCTCGTTGTGTTACCTGAAAAATTTTCGAGCATTTTTCCTTCGGCCGCTAGTCGGCGGCATTCAACGCGCCGGGCTGATAATCCGTCTCGCGGTAAACAAGTAAGCTTCGTATCGATCAGCGACGGCAAGTTCGTTCGCGAGCCGTCAGTCCCGATCGCCGTTACGTTTGCATCCTTTGCCATAAACCTACTGGCTTTGGCGCTCCCGCTGTCGATCATGCAGGTCTATGACCGGGTCATTCCAAACCACTCTTTGGCGACGCTCGCCTACCTGTTTTTGGGCTTAACGCTTGCGATCGCCATTGATTATGTCTTGAAGACATCAAGATCAGCACTCTTGTCCTGGCACGCGACGCAGTTCGTCGAGAAGGTGGAGAACGAAGGGGTTTCACGCTTCCTTCAAGCGCCTAACGGCGCTTTTGAGCGTGATCCGGCCGCCGTAAATCTCAACCGTTATGCGGCCGCGGCTGCACTGGCTGATTATCACAGCGGTCAGGCAAAATTGGTGGCTATTGACCTGCCGTTTGTGGGTATAGCGCTGATCGTGATGGCGATCGTTGGAAGCACAATGGTGCTGGTCCCTGCTGTTCTATTTTTTATCTTTGCTGCTCTTGCCATAGGTCGTGCGCGCGAATTTCGGGAGATACTCGATTCACGAACTGCGCAAGACAATCGGAAGTATGATTTTATCGCCGAAGTTTTGGCTGGAATACATACGGTCAAAGGCTTGGCGATGGAGCCGCAGATGCAACGGCGCTTCGAGCGATTGCAGCAAGCAGTTGCCGAAACGACAATGGCATCCATACTTACCGGCCAATCCAACCAAACCTCCGCCCTGCTTTATGGCAGCATCTCGCAACTCATTGTTGTCGCGATCGGAGGTGCTCAAGTAATCAACGATCACCTGACAATGGGCGCTCTTGCTTGCTGCACCATGCTGTCAGGTCAAATCCTCCAGCCTCTTCTGCGTGCAATCTCTCTTTGGACCGAGAAGGAAAGCGTCGATCATCGCCGTGCCGAGGTAGGGTTGTTGCTTGATCTACCCGCGGTGGAGCTTGCTCCCCGCGATCTTCCTAACGTCGTCGGCAATATTCAGTTTGAAAAGGCTACATTCAGGTACGAGGGCGCTGCCAGTCTCGCTTTGGGAGTTGTTGATCTATCGATCAAGGCGGGATCAATGATAGGTATCAAAGGCCAGGACGGTTCCGGACGGACCACACTCTTGAAGCTTATTCAAGGAGACATCGAACCGACCTCGGGTCGTGTCACGGTCGGCGGTATCTCAACCATCGGGCCGAACTTCGTGGCCGTACGAAGATGCATCGCCTATGTCGGAGCGGCTCCAGTGATATTTTCCGGCACGATTATGGAAAATCTCACGCTATTCAGCCCGGAGAAGCGCGATTTCGCGCGCAAGATGTCGCAGCTGACGGGTCTCGAATCAATCATCAATCTGCTTCCGGACGGATACGAAACGATGCTCGGGAGGGGGATCGGCGACGACCTGCCGATGTCGACTGCTCAACAAGTCAACATTGTCCGTGCTCTCACAAACAGGCCGCGTGTACTCGCATTGGACGAGGCTAACATGGTTCTCGATGCCATAGCAGAGCCTGCATTGATACGTGCGCTGGAAAGGCTGCGAGGTCATTTAACTGTACTCGTTGTAACGCACCGTCCATCCCTGTTAGCGCTGTGCGACCGGCTGATGATCCTTGAAGATGGTCACGTCGCATGGTCGGTTCCCGCCCCAGGTGGCTCTCAGCGAGTGGCGTCGTGACAACGCACAGCACCACCGCCTCAAATATTGGCGGCATAAGTCCAAATGCGGGCTCGGAAAAATCGGAAAATCCGGTTCACGCAAGCCTTGCCCGGATTGCCGAAGAATTTGCCGGCACTTCGGATGACCAACTAGCTCCCGAGAGAAACCCCGCTCGTCTCCGACATCAATGACATCGTCCGACCTCAGACGGCCGCCGAAGCCTGTCTTGCTCCAACGCTGGCTTTGCTTCGGTTGGGCTGGGGAAGGTCGTCGAATCCGTGAGGCTCTGCCGCACTTCGATCGAATAGAAAGTATTGAGGCCTTGCGTCTTGTCCTCACCCTTTTGGGTTACGGAACGACGCAGCGATCCGTAAGGCAGTCAGAGATAGCCGACGAAGCGATGCCCTGCTTGTTTTCCCGCGACGGCTCTGACGTCATGCTCATCGTCGAACGGGAGCGCGACGGCACGCTGCTGGTATTCGACGGCAGCTCTGCGTCCTGGAAAAAACTAACACCGACAAACCAGCTGGGTTCGGCATTCTATATTTGGAATCGACTCAGCAAAGAAGAGTCTCCTGAGGAAGGAAAATCCTGGCTCCTTTCTGCCGTGAAGCGATTTAAGCCAGCAATCGTTGCCATGCTGGCATTTAGCTTTCTCGGAAATATTGCCGCTCTTACGTTGCCGATTTTCGTAATTTGCGTCTATGACCTTGGGATTGGCACCAGATCTACGAATACGGTCGTCATGCTTGCCGTCGGGGCAGGCATTGTGATCGCCACCAACCTGGCATTACGAAGCATTCGGGCGCGCATGATGGCCTATTTCGGCGCGCGAATTGATTCATTGATCAGCATGAAGTCATTCGACGTAATTCTCAACATGCCGGTTTCAATGATCGAATCGGCTCCGATCGGTACTCAGGTTTCCCGACTCAAACAGTTCGAAAGTATGCGCGACTTCTTTACGGGGACTTTGGCGTCGTCGATCGTCGACATTCCTTTCATTTTCATTTTTTTGATAGCGATTGCGATTTGGGGCGGCCATCTCGTCTGGGTGCCCATTTCGCTCATCAGCGATTTATGCCGCGCTCGCTGCAATCACAATTCCGATGACGCGCAACTACGTGCGCGAAATCGGCTTCGCGAAACAACGGCGACACCTTTTGTTGCAAGAGCTTTTCAGCAAACGCCGCGCAATTCGGGCGCTCAGTGCCGAAGACATCTGGATCGCTCGCCATCAACATCTTGCAAGTCTGATCGCTCGCCTGAGTCATCGAGCGCGGCAGATTCAACAATATCCAGCAAAATCTGGGCGAGATGTTGGTTAGCGTGGCCGGCATTGCAACGCTTGGGCTCGGCGCCCTTCAGGTCATCAGCGGTTCGATGACCTCTGGCGCGTTGATCGGGACCATGGCACTGATTTGGCGAGTGCTGGCGCCAGTTCAATCGACCTATCTTTCGTTGCCTCGCATTGAACAAGCGATGCAAACGTTCAAACAGATCGATAGGCTGGTGAAGATACGCAGCGAGAGACACGCTCATTCACGGAGATCGTTCTTTCGCCATTTCAAGGGAAAGATTTCGACGCAGCATCTGGCGTTTCGCTATCCTCAACGGCCGGAGGCGGTTTTGCGTAACATCCAACTCGAGATCAAGCCCGGCGAGATGGTAGCGATCACAGGTGCGAGCGGTAGTCGGCAAGACGACGCTTCTGAGGATGATGGCAGGACTGTATCCTCCTGTCTTTGGCTCAGTGCTGGTGGATGACATGGACTTGCGCCAAATTGACCCGGCCGAGTGGCGATCGCAGATTGCCTATCTTGCCCGAGACGGCAAATTTCTTCTATGGGAGTCTGGCTCAAAACATTCGCCTTTCGCACCCGGAAGCAAGTGACGCCGATGTAATGCGGGCCCTAAGAGAGATGGGGCTGGACGGCGAAGAACGGCTAATGTCCGGGGGCGTCGATAAACGACTGACGGCAGCGGATATTGAGAGTTTTCCGGATGCGCTAAAACAGCGAATGGCGCTCGCGCGCTGCTTCATCAAGGATGCACCCATCTTCATGTTGGACAACCCCGCGGCCTCGCTCGACGCTTCGTCCGAACTGCATTTGATCAACAAGTTTTCCGCGCTTAAGGGCCGCGCCACCGTTATATTTACGACATTTCGCCCAAGTCATATGCGGTTGGCCGATCGGTTGATCGTGCTGAAGGACGGACAGGTGGCTCTGGATGGCCAACCTGAGAAGGTCTTGGAGCGGATTTCCGCTGCCGCTTGATCGGGCTGGCAGCCACCAAAATACATCTTCTTAATCCCAAAGCTCTATAGTTCACGATGTCGTTTCTTGCTCCGTTGGAGGCCTGAAAACGTTGCCGATACTATCGACCAGGCGAGCGGAAATCGCGCGACGGCTTACCCAACCGCTCGTGTTGGAGGACGGCCGCCCTCCCCGTTTATTGGTTGCGACGCTATTAACTGCGATCCGGGTTCGTCATCGCCTCAGTTGTCTGGGGTTCAGTGACACAGGTTCGTGAAGTCACCGTCGCACAGGGCCAGATAATTCCGCGCGGCCAGGTTCAAACCATTCAGCATCTTGAAGGTGGCATCGTCGCCGAGATTTTTGTTCGTGAGGGCATGACGGTCACGGCCCAACAACCGCTGCATCAGGTTGCGCCCGGAAGCAGCAACCAGCGAGCGCGACCAATTTGAGGCCCGCCGGGCCAATCTAAGACTTCAGCTCATTGCGGATCGAAGCGCAAAGCCGCGATGAAATACCGGACTTTGGTAGTCTGGCCAAGGAATTCCCCGACCTAGCCGTGCAACAAGAAAAACTATACGTAAGTTCTGTTATTCAAAGACGTCAGGAACGCACGACCCTTGAAGCCAAGCTAGCGCAGAAGCGCGGCGAAATCGCCACGCTGAACTCAGGCCTGGAATCCGCGCGTGCGCAGGTCGACGTTCAACAAGAATTGGTGTCGCTCCAAGATAGCCTTCAAAGAGCCGGCCTTGGCGCTCGAAAAAGCTGGCTTGAAGCAAAATATGTATTGCAACGCGCCGAAGGCGAGATTCCGAATTTTGAAGGCAAGCTCGCTTTGGCGAGAGACGCCGTCATAGAAGCCGAGAGCAGCCTGGCTGAAGCCGATGCCAAGGCTATGCAAAAGCTGAGCGAGGAACGAGTCAAGGCAGCCGCCGATTTGGCGGAAACCGAACAGCAATTGGTCAAGCTTGCGGACCGGTTCGAGCGCCTTTTGGTTCGCGCTCCCTCTGACGGGGTCGTTCAGGAATTGACCCCAAAATCCCTCGGAGAAGTGGTTAGAGCTGGTGACACGGTTGCTCGGATCGTTCCCACGGCTCGCGAACTTGTAGCCGAGGTACGAATCGATCCCAAGGAACTCCGGCCATATTCATGCGGGTGCAGACGCAGAGGTCCGGCTGCTAACTTTTGACAGCGCGATATTCGGTTCCGTTCGCGGAAAGGTCGAATTCGTCTCGGCGACAACGTTTAACCCGCCACCGGGGCAAGGCATGCCAGGCCAAAATACTGCTGAGCCATATTACAAAGCTACGGTTAGTCTCCTGCAGGATCATGTGAGCTCTGGCGCGACGAGTTATCCGATTGCGCCTGGAATGGTCCTGCAAGCTCATATCCAAACCGGTTCAAAATCAATCATTCGGTATATGTTCAAACCCGTCTTTAACTCGTTGGACGTCGCCTTCACAGAGCGGTAGGCGGAGGGAGTGGGAAACCAGGTGCTATCAGATGGCGGCCCGGAGCGGTTCGAACATTGTTGTTCTCACAGCGATCCGGAGGCGCTAAGCGGCAGCCTGTTTGCTGGCCCGAGCGGTCCTACCCATGTCCGTCGTAGCCCAAATTTAACTATTCCGGCGCACCCTCCTCGTGACCTTCTGGTGGTCACGTGCGTAGGAGCCGTCGCTGAATCGTCCCAGCGACGGCTTTTTTCGTAACGGTAGCCCGATGAATTACAAAGCCTTCACGGACGCCAGTCTCACCATGATGTACGAGGGGATCCGCGGGGCTCTTGCTGCCGACGATGCCCTTGAACGAGAACATCGCGAACTCCCATTTCGTGTCCGCGAAACTCACGAATGGAAGCACCATGCCACAGATCTCGAAGCCGAAATGCTGGAGCGCGGCATGACCTTTGACCTCATTGACTGGTCGGAAGATCAAGCCAAGCTGTAAGGAGTGAGCCGGGAGAGGGTAGATTGCGCGGGCAGGCAAAGCTAGGTTAGGGGGAGAGGCCGCGCTGGGCATCGGAAGGCGCTGGACGGCCAGTTCTGGGCGAACCAACCCCCTTTGGCCGTGCGGGACGGGACCTATAGCCCCTCGGACAAAAGGTCCTTCCGGCCTGAAAAACGCGTGCCCCCGCAGCGCGCTGTGGAAATTCCAAGGTTCGTCTCGTGAAGCGATTGTCAATTCATCCTGCCGCGAGGTTGCGGAAGAGATTCAATATGGGTCTTGCCGCCGGGCTAAGCTGCGTCTATCGTCCTTCGTAGGTCAGAACGGCTGATAATCTGGCGGCTCCACAGAGGGCTCATTGTAGAACACTAGAACCGATGCGAGCCGGCTGAATGACCGAGCGGCTCAATCTGTTGTCCTATCGGCGCAACCAGCGTCGGCGCCTCAAGGAAGGCGCGGGCGCTGTCAGCCATGATCAGCAGGCCGCCGGCCAGCAGCATGACATCCTTCAGCACGAGCCGCCCGCCGCCTGACAGATAAGGGAAGCCGTGCTGCGCATCGCCAAGCGCAGAGACCCACGCGTCTGGCGTCGTGATCAGGAAAGACAACGTCACGAACGGCGTCAGGAACGAGAGCGTAGCGCCCACGATACCCCATCGGCGCGAGAACACGCCCAGCAGCGTCAGCAGGCCGATCATTATCTCTAGAGTTCCGAGCCCGTCGGAAAAGCCGTAGGTGTTATTCGCGGTCTGCCAGGCCCGCTCGGCCGGCTTCAACTCACCTTCGCGCGTGAGGTGCGCCTTGTACTCGGCCGGATGCTCGTAGAAGAACGACAGAAACGGGCTGTTGGCGACGAAGGGCGTGATGCTGTCGGCTTCATAGGGCGCGAATTTGAGCGCGCCGATCCACAGGAAGACGATCGCGATGGCGACGCGCATCAGCGGGATGCCGACCCGATCGGAATGAGCGATCCAGGAAAGCGGCAGACGAAGATAGCCGATCATGAGTTCTCCTCAGGCGTTGGGATTGATTTCGGCGGCGGCGTCGAATGCGTCGAGCGCGCGGGTGGAATAGACGACGGCCGCGCCGGCATTGACGGAGACCGCAACACCCAGCACTTCGGCTATCTCTTCCCTGGTCGCACCCCGTTCCCGGGCCTCCGCGGTATGTACCGTGATGCAGCCGTCGCAGCGCAGGGTGATGGCGACCGCAAGCGCGACGAGTTCGCGGGTCTTTTCATCGAGGTGACCGGCCTTCTGGCCGGCCCGGCTGAGGGTGGTGTAGCCCTTGATGATATCGGGGTTGAGCTTGCCGAAGCCGCCGACCCCGCAGAGAAGCTGCTGCCGATATGTATTTCCAATCCAGCATGTGCATGACGCTCTCCTCTTCGATGCGATGTGAAACGCGGAATGAATGGCGGGATTGACTGTGTTCAGTGCTCCGCGTTGCGCGCCGAGGCGCGAGCGGGATAAGCCAGGACCGGCAATGCAATGGCGCCGCCGATGAATGTTTTCGTCATCGCGTATTCGTGATCGTTGCGCGTCTGAACTCCGCGCTTGGGTTGGCGCATCCGCATTACATTCTCCTCATTCATTCGATGCTTTGGGAAATCGGTGCGAACATGGAATTGGCGATGCTCTCGCGGCGCAAAACCTGTGCGGACCGGATCAAACATCCGGACGCCGGGACTGAGGCGGCTCCTCTCAACCCCCTCAGTGCGATTGCTCCCCTGTTCCGGGTGCGCCCGGAAATTCAGGACGTGTGCCGGTTTGCCTTGCAATGGGAGGTCGTGCACGAAGCGGAGCCGACCGGCTTTGCGCAATTTCACATCGTGACCAATGGAAGTTGCCTGCTGGAGCGGTATTGCGGGGAAACGTTCAAGCTGGAAGCCGGCAGCATCCTTCTGCTCCCGCAGGGCGACTCCCACGTAGTGCGATCGGCGAGCCGCGGCGGAAGCTCCGGAGCGCCGATCAGAACCGAATACAAGAACGCGATCAGGATCAAGACCAACACCGGCGACGCGAGCGACACCGAGTTGATCTGCGGCCGGCTGCGTTTCGATGGGGCCATGTACAGCCTTGTCACCGCCGCTTTGCCAAAGGCGATCGTGCTCAGCATCGGCAGAACGGATCTGTTCGACCGGATGCGAATGCTCGTGCAGGCGATTGATGAAGAACTGCAGGCCGCGCGTCCGGGCGCAGCGACGATCGCCACCGAGCTCGCCACCGCTCTCTTCGTGATGATGCTTCGCATGCATTTCGAACAGTCCGCGTCATCGAGTGGCATAATGCGGCTGCTCGCATCGTCGTCTTCGGCCAGAGCCGTCACCGCCATGTTGAGAGCTCCCGCGCATCCATGGACGCTGGACGAGCTTGCGGCGGAAGCGCACGTTTCGCGCGCGACCCTGGTTCGGATCTTCCGCAGGGAAGGCGATCTTCCGCCGCTCGGCTTCCTGAGCGAGTTGCGGCTCGGTCTGGCACGCCAGCGCCTCAGCTCGACGAATGCAACCCTGGCGCAGGTGGCGGCAGCGGTCGGCTACGACTCTGAGAGCGCATTCTCGCGCGCGTTTCGGAAACGTTACGGGATTTCGCCCGGTAAACTCCGCGCCCGTCATGAGGGGCGATCGCGAGTAAGGAA
This sequence comes from uncultured Alphaproteobacteria bacterium, assembly GCA_963713785.1. Lineage (GTDB taxonomy): Bacteria > Pseudomonadota > Alphaproteobacteria > Rhizobiales > Xanthobacteraceae > Bradyrhizobium. The sequence goes on along the minus strand of CAVQNB010000003.1, from coordinate 384,793 downwards.
TGACATCCAATCGGCCTCAGAAGCTCAGACCTGATCAGGCCCGATGTCTCGGACTATCCGGGAACGACCGCTTCTGGCGGATTTTGTTGCAAAAGTCTTTTTGGGGTGGCGAACCAAAATTCTTAGAGCCGCTGATGCATCTTACGCGCGGCGACGTGAGGGACCTTATCGTTTCACCCAAAATCGATCACCGATCTCCGTAGTGGCGTTGAAAAGCGACGCAGCAGCAGAGAAGTCCAATGATCAGCTTTCGCGAGATTTTTAGGGTTGTTCGATTTTCGACTTTTGCAACAATATCGGCGCAAGGCGAACTCTTGCACTCGGTGCCAAATCGCTAAGGCTGTCCGTTCGGTGCGCTCGGTTTCTCCGACGGAGAACCAGAAATCGACACTCCGAGTAGCCTGACGGCTTTCTCCATTGGAAACAGCATCTTTGCAAGCTGACGAAGCATGTTCCTCTCGTCCCGAAAATCCTCGAGCGCGGTTGGCATCTTGAGGCAATGGGCTCGGAACGCATCGGTAGCGTTGGAAGGCCGCGCACAATCTCGATACAGATAGAGGGTTATTGCCCAATGTATGAGTATATGCTCTGATCGGATCGGAATCGGGAAACCGCGATGATCAGGCCAGATCTCATCATTTTCGACTGCGACGGCGTATTGATCGATAGCGAAGTGCTGAGTTGCCGCTGTCTTTCGGAAACGTTGGCCGCGTATGGCATCGATCTTGGCGTGGATCAGGCACTCGATCTGTTTCTTGGACGAAGCGTGACTGCGGTCTTCCAGCATTATGAAGCGTTGGGGCGCGCGATCCCCGAGCAATTTGCGGCCGAGTTGAGGACGGGGGTTCGCGCTGCGTTTCGTTCATCCCTCTGCCCGATCGAAGGGGTGAATTCGGTACTGGAGGATTTGCAAATCCCGCATTGTGTCGCTTCGTCCAGCGATGTCGATCGGGTATCCTTCTCGCTTTCCCTGACCGGCCTCGCGTCGCATTTCGACACGCGCCTCTATACGTCCCAAATGGTGGAACGCGGCAAACCGGCGCCCGACCTTTTCCTCTACGCAGCCGAAATGATGCAGGTGGATCCAAATCGCACCCTCGTGATCGAGGACAGCGTCAGCGGCGTCAAGGCGGGCAAGGCAGCCGGCATGACGGTCTGGGGATTCGTGGGAGGCAGTCACTATCAATCGCGTGATGGCAGAGCCATTCTGCGCGAGGCGGGAGCCGATCGCGTGTTCGGGCGGATGGCGGATTTTTGGCAGGCGGACCGGTAGGAGATTGATGGCGGCATCCGACAACGAGAAGTCGCGTCTGGACGAGGCCGCACGGGCCGGCTGGCTCTACTTCATTGCCGGTCACACCCAAGACGAAATCGCCAAAATGCTGAAGGTCTCGCGCGCGTCCGCCCAGCGGCTGGTTTCACTCTGTCTCGCCGAACGCCTGATCACCTTCCGCCTGGAGCATCCGATCGCGGCCTGCATGGAGTTGGCCGCACGGCTGAAGGACTTGTTTCACCTTGCCTACTGCGAAGTGGTGCCAACCGACCCCGCCGCGCCGCTCTCGGCCGCCGGGATTGCCGAGAGGGCCGCGAACATCCTAGAAACGACATTGCGCAGTGATAAGCCGGCGATCGTAGCGCTTGGCACCGGGAGAGCGGTGCGGGCCGCCGTCGAGCGCGTGTCTCCGATCGACTGTCCGAACCACCAGATCGTGTCGCTGGTCGGAAACATCTCGGCGGACGGCTCGGCCAGCTTTTTCGACACGGTCGGCCGTCTCGCGGACCGGACCAAGGCGCGGCATTATCCGATGCCGCTGCCGTTCTTGATGTCGTCCGAGCGCGAGCGCGACCAGATGCTCGAGATCGATCCGATCGCCAGGGTGCGCGCGGTGGCGGCCAAAGCCGACCTGCGGCTGGTCGGCGTCGGGCAGATGGATCAGCGCGCGCAAGTGCTGGTCGACGGCTTCGTGTCGCGCGAGGAATTGCTCGAGATGATGCGGCTCGGCGCAGTCGGCGAACTGACCGGCTGGGCCTTCGACGACCTTGGCCACATCATCAAGGGCGGGACCAACCTCCGCCTCACCAGCATCCCGCCGCGGGTGCCTGCCCAGGCCCTGACCATTGGGGCAGCCGTCGGCCGCGCCAAGGTTTCCGCCATCCGGGCGGCGCTCAAGGGGCGGCTCCTGAACGGGCTGATCACCGACGAGGCGACGGCAGGCGCCATCCTCAAGCCGTAACGAACCGACCGGCCTTTCATTTTCGTCGTGCCGGTGTGGCCGCCCGCCCACCGATCCCGTGCACGCAACCCCACCGACCATCTCCCTGGCCGGCGCATCCGGTGCGGAAAGCCCGATTCCGATCCTTGACAACATCGGGACTCGGTGTGAACATAAATGCAAGGTGTGGGCATATGCTCAATGCCAAATAAGGGAGGTTACCGTGAAACACGTCCTCAGCGCCCTGCTGGGCGCGGCTACCCTGTTGGGCGCAGCCCCTTCCATCGCACAGACAACCCTGACCATCGCCACCGTGAACAACAGCGACATGATCCGGATGCAGGGGCTGACCAACGAATTTACCGCCAAAAACCCTGATATCACCGTGAAATGGGTGACGCTCGAAGAGAACGTGCTGCGCCAGCGTGTCACGACCGATATCGCCACCAAGGGCGGTCAGTTCGACGTGCTCACCATCGGTACCTACGAAGTCCCGATCTGGGCCAAGAAGAACTGGCTCATTCCGCTCGACAACCTCGGACCCGACTACGACACCGAGGATCTGCTTCCGAAAATTCGCGATGCCGTGTCAGTGTCGGGCAAGCTGTATGCGGCGCCGTTCTATGGCGAGAGCTCGATGGTGATGTATCGCACCGACCTGTTCCAGAAGGCCGGATTGACGATGCCGGAAAAGCCGACCTGGGATTTCGTGATCGATGCGGCGAAGAAGCTCACCGACAAATCCGCTGGCGTCTATGGCATCTGTCTGCGAGGCAAGGCAGGCTGGGGCGAGAACATGGCATTCCTGACCGCGATGTCCAACTCGTTCGGCGCGCGCTGGTTCGACGAGAAATGGGAGCCGCAATTCGACAAGCCGGAGTGGAAGAAGACGCTTTCCACTTATGTCGACCTGATGAAGGCTGCTGGCCCTCCCGGCGCCAGCTCAAACGGTTTCAATGAAAACCTGGCGCTGTTCAACTCCGGCAAGTGCGGGATGTGGATCGACGCTACGGTGGCGGCGTCCTTCGTCACCAACCCGAAGGATTCCACTGTCGCCGACAAGGTCGGCTTCGCGCTCGCACCGAATGCGGGGTTAGGCAAGAACGCCAACTGGCTGTGGGCGTGGAACCTCGCGATCCCTGCCGGCTCGAAGAAGACCGCGGCCGCGGAGAAGTTCATCGCCTGGGCGACCAGCAAGGACTACACCAAGCTCGTTGCCTCCAAGGAGGGATGGGCCAACGTGCCGCCCGGCACGCGAACCTCGCTGTACCAGAATCCGGAATATCTGAAGGTTGCGCCGTTCGCCAAGCTGACGCTGGCATCGATCGATGCTGCCGATCCGAACAAGCCGACCGTGCAGCCGGTGCCTTATGTCGGGGTGCAGTACGCGGCGATTCCGGAATTCCAGGGCATCGGCACCACCGTCGGCCAGCAATTCTCGGCGGCGTTGTCCGGCTCCTCGACGGTGGATGCGGCGCTCGCGGCCGCACAATCGGCCACCGAACGCGAAATGAAGCGCGCCGGCTACGTCAAATAGCGCGCCCGCGCCAATTGTGGCTGCCGGCCGGACACGGACGGCAGCCACATCTCCCTTCATGAGATAGCAGGAGGCGGCGATGGCGACGCAGCAAACCCAGGTCCTCGGAAGGGCTCTGCTGACGCCGGCCGTCGCATTGCTGTTCATCTGGATGATCGTCCCGCTGGCGATGACGATCTATTTTTCGACGCTGCACTACAGCCTGCTCGACTCCGAGACCTGGAGCTTCGTCGGGCTGGAGAATTTTCGCTACTTTCTCACCGACCCCGCATTCCTGACCGCGCTGCAGAACACGCTGGTGCTGGTCGGTTCGGTGCTCGCGATCACCATCCTGCTCGGCACGCCGTTAGCGCTGCTGCTCGACCAGCAGGTGGTCGGGCGCAGCATCGTCCGCCTGATGGTGATCGCGCCGTTTTTCGTGATGCCGACCGTCAGCGCGCTGGTCTGGAAGAACCTTCTGATGCATCCGGTGTCCGGACTGTTTGCCTGGGTGGCGACACTGGTGGGCGCAACCCCGATCGACTGGTTCAACGATGCGCCGTTGTTCGCGGTGATCCTGATCGTCGCTTGGCAATGGCTGCCGTTTGCCACCCTCATCTTGCTGACGGCGCTGCAGTCGCAGGACGAGGAGCAGAAGGAAGCGGCCGAGATGGACGGCGCAAGCGCGCTCTCGACCTTCATCTATCTCACCTTGCCACATCTGGCGCGGCCGATCACTGTGGTCATCCTGATCGAAACCATATTCCTGCTGACGGTGTTCGCCGAGATCTTTGTCACGACCGGCGGCGGCCCGGGACTGCAGACCACCAACATCGCGTTCCTGATCTACTCGCAGGCCCTGATCCAGTACGACGTCGGCAATGCCTCGGCTGGCGGACTGGTCGCGGTCGTGATCGCCAATATCGTCGCGTTCTTCCTGGTGCGAATCGTCGGGCGGAATCTGGAGGCTTAAGCGATGGCACGCAAGGTAACCGCGAAACGCGTCTGGGTGTCCACGGCTGGAGCGTGGCTGTGCGGATTTTTGATTTTTCTGCCGATCCTGTGGATGGTCCTGACGAGCTTCAAGACCGAGCTCGATGCGTTCTCCATGCCGCCAAAATTCCTGCTGTTTCACTGGACCACGGAGAACTACGCGACGGTGCAGCAGCGCAGCGACTATTTTCACCATGCCCTCAACTCGATCATCGTCGCCGGCGGATCGACGCTGATTGCGATGGTGATCGCCATACCGGCGGCGTGGTCGATGGCGTTTTCACCGACGCCACGCACCAAGGATGTCCTGCTCTGGATGCTCTCGACCAAGATGATGCCGTCGGTCGGCGTGCTGGTTCCGATCTATCTGATCTTCCGTGATTTGGGCATGCTCGATACCCGCGCCGGCCTCGTCATGATCCTTTGTCTTGGCAATCTACCGATCGTGATCTGGATGCTGTTCACCTATTTCAAGGAGATCCCGAAGGACATTCTGGAAGCGGCGCGGATGGACGGCGCGACGATCGGGCGCGAGCTCGTCTATGTGCTGACGCCGATGGCGGTCCCCGGCCTCGCCTCGACGCTGCTGCTTAATTTCATTCTGGCATGGAACGAGGCGTTCTGGACGCTGAACCTTTCGACTCTGGATGCAGCACCACTCACGGTCTTCATCGCGTCCTATTCCAGCCCCGAGGGCCTCTTCTGGGCCAAACTGTCAGCCGCCTCGACGCTCGCCATTGCCCCCATCATCGTCCTTGGATGGTTCACGCAACGGCAGCTTGTCCGCGGGCTGACCTTCGGCGCCGTCAAATAGCAGGGGAACAGAGATCATGGGCCAGATCACGCTGCAGGGAGTCCGAAAATCGTTCGGGCCGGTCAACATCATCAAGGATGCCAATCTGGAGATCGATGACGGCTCCTTCGTGGTGTTCGTCGGCCCTTCCGGCTGCGGCAAGACCACGCTGTTGCGCCTGATCGCAGGCCTTGAGGACGTCACCGGCGGGCAGATCCTGATCGACGGCAAGAACGTGGTGGACGTGCCGCCGGCCAAGCGCGGCCTGTCGATGGTGTTCCAGTCCTATGCGCTCTATCCGCACATGAGCGTCCGCGGCAACATCGCGTTTGGCCTGAAGATGGCGGGCCTGCCGCGCGTGGATATCGACCGCAAAGTGGAGGCCGCCGCCGCCACGCTGAATCTCACACCCTATCTCGACCGCAAGCCGCGCGAGCTTTCCGGCGGACAGCGCCAGCGCGTCGCGATCGGACGCGCGATCGTGCGCGAGCCGAAGGCGTTCCTGTTCGACGAGCCGTTGTCGAATCTCGACGCCGCACTCCGCGTCCAGATGCGACTTGAGGTGACGAAACTGCAGAAGCAGCTCGCCACCACCGCCATCTACGTCACCCATGACCAGGTCGAGGCCATGACGATGGCTGACAAGATCGTCGTGCTGAATGCCGGCCGGATCGAGCAATACGGCTCGCCGCTTGAACTCTACGAACGCCCGGCAAATCTTTTCGTCGCCGGCTTCATCGGTTCGCCAAAGATGAATTTCGTGTCCGGCGAGGCAGCCGGCGAGCCTGGCGTCACCACGCTCGGTATCAGGCCCGAACATCTGAGGACCGCCAAGGAAGGCGACGGCTGGCCCGGCACCGTGTCGGTCGCCGAACACCTGGGCAGCGATACATTCCTCTATGTCGACGCCGGCAAGCTCGGAATGCTCACCGCGCGCTGCATTGGAGAATTCAACCTCAAAGCCGGCGACCGCGTCTGGCTTGCGCCGGATCCGGTCCGGCTGCATCGCTTCGACAAGGACGGTGGGGCGATCAGGACATGAGCGGACGGCGCGCTGCGCCGCGATCAGCGAACAGGAACACGGAAGAAGATGTATCTGGAAAAATTCAAACTGGACAAGAAAACGGCCGTCGTGACCGGTGCCGGCCAGGGAATAGGACGTGCCTGCGCGGAGGCCCTGGCGGAGGCGGGGGCGAAGGTCGTGATCGCGGACCGCGACCCCCGACTTGCCGATGCCGGTCGCGTAAGCCTGAAAGCCAAGGGGCTGGATGCCGAGATCGCCATCCTGGACGTCACGGATTCGCGCCGCGTCTCCGAGGTCGCCGATCAATTGGCGTCCCGCTACGGCAGCATCGACATCCTGGTCAATAATGCGGGTATTGCGCGGAGTGAGACTCCGGCCGAGCAGGTCACCGACGAACATTGGCTGAACGTCATCGATGTCAATCTCAACGGCACATTCTGGTGCTGCCGCGCCTTCGGCAAGCACATGCTCGGCGCAAAGTCCGGTTCCATTGTGAACATCGGTTCGATGTCCGGCTTCATCGTCAACAAACCGCAGGAGCAGTGCTACTACAACGCCTCCAAGGCTGCGGTGCACCATCTGACCAAATCGCTCGCCGCCGAGTGGGGCGCGCGCGGCGTCCGTGTCAACGCGGTGGCGCCGACTTATATCGCAACCCCGCTCAACGCATTCGTCAAAAACAGTCCGCAGATGTATGATGCCTGGATCGGCGGTACGCCGATGGCGCGGATGGGGGAGGTCGACGAGATTGCGTCCGTCGTCCTGTTCCTGGCGTCCGATGCCGCCAGCCTGATGACCGGAAGTGTTGTCCTCGTTGACGGAGGTTATACGTGCTGGTGAGCTGGCGCTGATCTGAAGCGGGGTTGTGATGCAGCAGGCCTTCGTCGGCGTCGATGTCGGGACATCGAGCGCGCGCGCTGGAATCTTCGACGAGAACGGAACCCTGCTGGCGACTGCCCGGCATCCGATCACGGTGTGGCACGAGGCGGGCAGCGTCGCGGAGCAATCCTCGACCGAGATCTGGGCGGCCTGCGCCACATCGGTCCGGGCGGCGATGGCGGAAGCCGCACTTCCAGCTTCGGCGGTCAAGGGCGTGGGTTTCGATGCGACCTGTTCGCTTGTGGTCATCGATGTGGCCGGCAATCCGCTGACGGTTAATAGCTCGGGCGACCCACGACGAAACGTAATCGTCTGGATGGACCATCGTGCGATGGCCGAAGCGCACCGGGTCAACGAGACGCAGGACGACGTGCTCCGCTATGTCGGCGGCTCGATCTCGCCGGAAATGGAAATTCCCAAACTGCTGTGGCTGAAGCGGCACCTGCCGCCGACTTACCAGTCGGCCGGCCATTTCTTTGACCTCGCCGACTATCTGTCGTTTCGCGCGACCGGCTCGACCGCGCGTTCGATGTGCACACTGGCCTGCAAATGGAATTATCTCGCCCACGAACAACGCTGGAGCAGGAACTATTTCGAGCGCGTGGGTCTTGGCGATCTTGCCTCGGACAAATATGCGAAGATTGGAAACGAGATTGTAGCACCCGGCACGCCATTGGGCACGGGTCTGACGAAATCCGCTGCACGCGATTTCGGTCTGCTCGAAGGGACGCCCGTCGGCGCGTCGCTGATCGACGCTCACGCCGGTGGTGTCGGCACGATCGGGGGGCATGGAAAATCGGACGAGGCGGTCGATGTTTGTCGTCGCTTGGCCTACATCATGGGGACCTCGGCCTGCATCATGGCGACGACATCAGCGCCTTGCTTTGTCCCGGGCGTCTGGGGACCCTATTACTCGGGAATGGTTCCCGGGTTCTGGCTCAACGAAGGTGGTCAGTCCGCAGCCGGTGCGGCGATCGATCACCTGGTCAAATCGCATCCTGCGTATGGCGAGGCCGTCGCCGTGGCGCATGCGGCCGGTATGGAGATTCCGGAATTTCTCGAACGGCGTATCGCCTCGCGCGTGGCAAACCTGGGCAAGGCGGCGGTGTTCGCCCGTGACATCCACGTTCTGCCCGAGTTTCTAGGCAACCGGTCACCTTTCGCCGATCCATATTCCCGCGCGGTCGTTGCCGGGATGGATCTCGACGCCGACATCGGCTCGATGGAGCGGCTTTTCTTGGCCGGACTCTGCGGGCTTGCCTACGGCCTGGCGGATGTCGTGGAGGCCTTTCGAGCACACGGCGTCGACAGCGACATGATGGTGATCAGCGGTGGCGCGGGACGAAGTCCGCTGGTCCGTCAGATCATGGCGGATACGACGGGCCTGACCATTGCGGTCCCGGAAACACAGGAGCCGGTCCTGCTTGGCGCCGCCATGCTGGGTGTGGTTGCGGCGAAGTCTCGCGGATCGATCGGTGAGGCCATGGCCTCGATGTCGGCGATTGGCCGGCTTAGCGAGCCGACGGCGCCCGGAATGGCGGACTTCCATCGCAGCAAGCGAAAGGTTCATGGACTAATGCGAACTCTCGACCGGGAAAGCCGCGATACGATGCAACGGACGGCATCGATCGCCGGGGTTTGAAGCGAAGAACTGAGCCATGCTGTTGAGTTGCGGAGATGCCCTGGTTGATTTCCTGCCCGTCACATCCGTCGACGGGCGTGATGCGGCCGTTCCGGTTGCCGGGGGATCCTGCCTCAACATCGCGGTCGGCATGGCGCGTCTGGGTGCACCGACCGGATTTGTTGGCGGTATTTCGACCGATCTGTTCGGACGTATCGTCGCCGACCACGCGCTGACGTCCCAGGTCGACCTTCGCTATGCGACGCGTAGCGCGCATCAGACGACGCTTGCGTTCGTTCGTTATGTCGGGGGCGAGCCGCAATATGCCTTCTATGACGAGGCAACGGCGTCGCGAAACTGGACCTATGGGCGTGGCTCAATCCCCTTCGACGAGATCGAAGCGATCCATGTCGGATCGACAACGCTTGCCAATGCCCAGGGGGCGGCCCAGGCGCTTGCGATGATCGAAGACGCAGGCCGTTCAACGACGATCTCCTTCGATCCGAATTGCCGCCCCGATCTCGTCAGGGACAAGGCCCGCTACGTCGATCAGATGGATGTGTTTGCCGCCGCTGCTGACATCGTGCGGATGTCGGATGTCGATTTTGAATTTCTCTATGGCGGCGGCAATTACGAGGAAAGGGCAAAGGCGCTCATGGCGGCTGGAACGAGTCTGGTCGTCGTCACGCGTGGGATTAAGGGAGCCCAGGGGTGGCACAGGGCAGCGGGTCCGGTGAAGGTCGAGGCGCCCACCATCGACGTGGTGGATACCATCGGGGCAGGCGACAGCTTTCAAGCCGCGCTGTTGTTCGCGTTGCGCGCCATCGGACGGATCAAGAGTGGAGCGCTGGCGCAAGTGAATGCCGGAGAGCTCGATCGGGCGCTGTCGTTTGCGGCGGCCTGCGCGGCCTTCACATGCAGCCGCGCCGGCGCCGATCCTCCGCGCCACTCCGATGTCGGCCCGGCATTGTCTCGCCTTTTGTCGGATAGGACTAATCAAGCGCGAGTTCCATGATCGTCTCCCCTATTTTCGGTGAAGGGCCGCTTCTGGCGGATATTGTTGCAAAAGTCGAAAATCGAACAACCCTAAAAATCTCGCGAAAGCTGATCATTGGACTTCTCTGCTGCTGCGTCGCTTTTCAACGCCACTACGGAGGTCCGTGATCGATTTTGGATCAACCGATATGGTCCCTCACATCGCCGGGCGCAAAACGCATCAGCGGCTCTAAGAATTTTGGTTCGCCACCCCAAAAAGACTTTTGCAACAATATCGGCGCAAAGCGGTCATTCCAAACATCGGCTGCGTCCGGCGCGGGACGCGCTACGAGATCGAAATGATCTCAAGGTTTTGACCGGATGCGCCGACTTCATCCCCAACAGCCTTGCCCATCAGAAGCCTTGCCACTGGGGATGCGAAGGAAATAGAGCCGGCCTTAGGGTCCGCTTCGTCCTCCCCCACGATGCGATATTTCTGCACGCGTCCATCGTCGCGCCTGAAGGTCACGGTGCTCCCAAATGCAACAGTGTCAATTGACGTAGGATTGGTGATGACCTGGGCCGTCCGAACCCTCGCCGCAAAGTAGCGCATATCGCGCAAGGGGATTGCCGCTTGCCGCCGTCGTTCATTCACGTCCTCGATATTCTGCGCCGCCTCGTACGCCTCGCGGGCCTGGTGGAGTTGAAATTCAAGAGCCTTCAATCCCGCTTCCGTAACAAGGTTCGGATGAGGTGAAATCGGGCGGTCAGGTAGCAGAGTCTCCGACGCAGTTTCGGAACTGTCTTCCTTGGTGAAAGCAACGCTCAAGTCAGACTCCTTCTTAGTGAAATATGCCAGGCCGCTTCGTTAGCGCCACCCCAAGGTGGGAGCGACGTGGGTCAGAATCGCTTCGATCACATGCGCGTTGTAGGCAACGCCCAATTGATTGGGGACGGTCAGCAGCAGCGTGTCGGCCTCGGTGATAGCTTCGTCTTTCCTGAGCTGCTCGATTAGGACATGCGGCTCGGCCGTATAACTGCGGCCGAAGATCGCCCGAGTCCTCTCGTCGATGAATCCGATCTGGTCATCATCTTCGCGCCCGCTCCCAAAATAGGTGCGGTCACGATCGTCCATCAGTGCGAAGATGCTGCGGCTGACTGAGACCCGCGGCTCGCGAGCATGGCCTGCCTCCTTCCAGGCGGCGCGGTAGGCCCGGATCTGGGCGGCCTGCTGCACATGGAAAGCCTCGCCTGTTTCGTCGTTCTTGAGTGTCGAGCTCTGCAGGTTCATCCCGAGCTTTGCTGCCCAGATTGCCGTGGCGTTCGAGCTGGCGCCCCACCAAATCCGGTCGCGCAGGCCGTCAGAATAGGGTTCCAGGCGCAGCAGCCCCGGCGGATTTGGAAACATGGGTCGTGGATTAGGCTGGGCAAAGCCCTCACCGCGCAGCAGATCGAAGAAGATCTCCGCATGACGCCGCCCCATGTCGGCGTCATTCTGGCCCTCGGCCGGTTGATAACCGAAATGTCGCCAGCCATCGATCACCTGCTCGGGCGACCCTCGGCTAATGCCGAGCTGAAGGCGTCCGCCCGCGATCAGATCGGCTGCGCCGGCGTCCTCGGCCATGTACAGCGGGTTCTCGTAGCGCATGTCGATCACCGCCGTGCCGATCTCGATGCGGCTGGTCTTCGCACCGACGGCCGCCAGCAGGGGAAAAGGCGAGGCGAGTTGGCGCGCGAAGTGATGGACCCGAAAATAGGCTCCGTCCGCGCCTAATTCCTCGGCGGCGACGGCCAGGTCGATGGATTGCAGGAGTGTGTCCGCGGCCGAGCGGGTCTGTGATTGCGACGAGGGCGTCCAGTGCCCGAACGAGAGAAAGCCGATCTTCTTCATGCGGGCAATCTATTGATATCCAGGTTGGTTTGCGACCTGAAAGGCGGCTCTTGGCAAGAGGCGGTTATTGAGGTGTGGATGTTAGCTATCGCTAGCTCCCGGTGGCTGGACCTGGTCCAAACTTCCTCTTGATGAACTGGACCGACCAGCATTGTCGTGCCCCCACCGCCTAATCAGGCGCCGTACCCCTCTATGCCGAGATGATGGCATCAGCCCCACGTGTGGAGTTCAACCGCTCCGATTAATGTAAAGCCACTAGATCATGCTCGATCATTTCGGTTCCGGGATCCGCGCCGACCAAACGTGCAAGCGGGGTATCGAGTGGGATACTTGTGCACCAGGATTATTGTGCTGTGTGGCTTCCGAACCAAGCTATCTGCATTTGGCGACGATTTTCCACCAAAGTCGCTTACTCACTCGAATGATCCAGAGCTGGAGCTTCAATCGGGGCGCGTATATCCCGCTGTAAAACAAGAAAAACTGGCGCGCCCGACGCGATACGAACGTGTGATTCCGCGCTGCGTTGCCTTGCGAAACCGCGCTATGGCTCTCTCATGACGTCGACCGCCGACGGAAATTGAAGGGCTGGGCCAGAACCTGGATGAGCCACCGTCAGATTCCGCGACTGGACGGCGATCAGGATGAGCGGTGCGACGGCAATTTGCCCATCGCTATGGTCGCTTGATGGCACTGTTGTCGATGACGGGCCATTGGGCGGGACAGGCTTTTGTCGAAGGCGAAATCCCATTTTCCGGCGGTAGCTCAAACGGTGGGTTTTGGTCTAGGAAGGTCGAAAAGGCTTGATCTTTCAATGGGGATTGACTGACACTGTCTCCGCCACGGATTACCCGTCCTGCCCTTTTTTATGTTCGATTAGCGGGAAAACATGCGTGGACGCCGCGGCGCCGGTGCGGGCGCGTCGATGTACTGGAATTGTCGCTCCCGTTCATTCGAAGGCGACGTAAATGGCAATTGATGCTCCCTCGCGTACCCGTGGCCGCTTCGCGGTTGCGGTCCTTTCGGCGATGTGCGCGTTTCATGCCGTCGTGCATGCGGCCTCACCGGTGCCCGACAGAGTGTCTCTCAGCGAGTCGACGATCACGTGGAGCACCGTCAAGTACGCGACCAACGCGGAGAACGGATTCGTCAGCGGGTCGCTCGACAAGAAGACCATCGTCGATCGCACGTTCAGGACCCACGTGCTCGAGAATCGTTATCTGAGGGTAACGCTCGTGCCCGAATTTGGCGGGCGCATTCTTTCCATCATTTATAAGCCGACCGGCCACGAACAACTTTATCGCAACGAGGTAGGCGTGCCCTACGGGATCAAGGGCGGCACTTTTTATTACGACTGGCTGATGGTGTATGGCGGCATCTTCCCGACGTTCCCGGATGCCGAGCACGGCAAGACGTGGCTGAAGCCTTGGGATTTCAAGGTGGTGAAGGAGAGTGCCGGCGAAGTGACGGTGTCGATGTCGCTTAAAGACGATTTCGAGTATTTCGCGGCGCCGAGGAAGTTCAAGTCGGGCTCGACGGGCATCGAAGCGACTTACTATGTCACGCTGAAAGCAGATCGCGCCGCGCTCGATGCGCGCGTGGTGCTGAAAAATCCGCAGGACAGGACGATCAAATACGAGTACTGGACCTGCACGACGCTGGCGCCGGGATCGGATCCGAAAAATCCCAAAACGACCGGCGGCGCCGAAATCATCGCGCCGATCCAGGCCTACAGCACGCCCGACTGGTCGGCCAATCTGTCCGACGGCGACAAGAGCCTAGGTCCGGGCAAGAGCCGTTTCGAAAAACTGCGCTATTTTAAGAACTGGCCGACGATGGGCATCGCGTACGCGGCGCCCGATATGGGGGCTGCGAATTTCTGGGGCGTGATCAACCACGACAACGAAGAGGGTATCATCCGTATCGCCGACAATACGGTCACGCCGGGCTTGAAAATGTGGACGTGGGGATTTCCCTCGTTTACGAACGAAACCGACGCACGCAAAGATCCGAACGAATGGCGGCCTTACGTCGAATTGTGGGCGGGGGTGTCGGACCAGTTTTTTCACAGCGCTGACTTTCCCGCACTTGGCGAAGTGTCGATTCCGGAAATCTACAGCCCGACCGTCGGCATGAGCAACGTGACGCATGCGAACGAGAACATCCTGATCAATCTCTCGGCCGAGGCGTCCAGCGTTAATCTTCAGTTCTTCAGCATCGAACCGGCTACGCCGTTGCGCGTAATGCTGAAGCGCGGCGACGCGGTGTTGTTCAACGACGCCGTGACAGCCGACCCGAAAAACGGAAATCGCGTTGCCGCGCAGATTCCTGCAGGCCTCAGCGGCGAACGGGTAGAGCTGACGATCAGGACCGCGGAAGGCAAAGAGCTGATCGCGTCCGAGACAAAAATAAAATAAATTCTTGCGGCTGCAAACCATGAGCTAGGTTAATGGCCCTTCTCGCGAGGGGCAACACTCCGGCGGCGTCGTTTGACCGGCGCACTGATTCGTGCGTGCCAGCCCGGCGATTTGCGCTGGTCGACACTTCCGTTCGGCGATGCTAATGAGCCTTTGGTCTTCGCTTCAACGGCAAACAAAAAGGCCGCGCAACAACGCGCGGCTCTGAAAATACAGGGGAGAGACGCATGGCCAAGGCACCGCCTTCCGCCAAACGCGACCGCATCAAGGCGTTTACGCCTGCACTGGTCGATTACACCAACGACGTTATCTACGGCGACCTGTGGGAGCGCAAGGCTCTCTCGAAGCGCGACCGCAGCCTGATCACGGTGGCGGCGCTGGTCGCGACCTATCGGCCGGAGCAGCTCGTGTCGCATCTGTCGCGCGCGATCGCCAATGGCGTCACGCAGGAAGAAATCACCGAAGTCATCACCCACATGGCGTTTTACGCAGGCTGGCCTGCCGCGATGTCGGCCGCCCAAGTCGCCTACACGGTGCTCGTCGAAGGCAACAAGGGGGAATGACGATGGCCAATGACGTTGTCGTCGGCTTCATCGGGCTCGGCACCATGGGTGGCAAGATGGCCACCAACATTCTCAAGGCCGGATACAAGGTCGTGGTGCACGACCTGCACCGGCAATCGGCAGGCCATCATTTGCAGGCCGGCGCCGAATGGGCGGATACGCCGCGCGCGCTGGCCGAGAAATCCGACGTGATCTTCACCTCGCTGCCGGAGCCCGCGGATGTCGAGCGTGTCGCGCTCGGAACCGATGGCTTGATCGAAGGTGTCAAAAAGGGCGCGGCCTACTTCGATCTGTCGACCAACTCTCAAAGCGTCGTGAAAAAAATTCACGAGGCTTTTGCCGCCAAGGGCGCGCACATGCTCGATGCGCCGGTGAGCGGGGGGCCGTCCGGCGCGGCGTCGCGCAAGATGGCGATCTGGGTCGGCGGCGACAAAGCCGCCTTTGACAGGCACAAGGCCGTCCTCGACGCGATGGGCGATCGCGCGGCCTATATCGGGCCGATCGGCACCGCGACGGTCGCCAAGCTCGTGCACAACATGTCGGGCTATGCGATCACCTGTGCGCTCGCCGAGACGTTCACCATGGGCGTGAAAGCCGGCATGGACCCGGTGGCGCTGTGGGAAGCCGTGCGCCAGGGCGTCGGCGGCCGCCGCCTCACGTTCGACGGCCTGCTCGATCAGTTCCTGCCCGGCAAATACGATCCGCCGAACTTCGCGCTCAAGCTCGCCACCAAGGATGTCAAGCTCGCGACCGAACTGGGACGCGAGCTCGGCGTGCCGATGCGCATCTGCAACCTTGCCTACGCCGAGATGAGGGAAGCGTGCAACCGCGGCTGGGAAGGACGCGACTCGCGCGCCGTGATGCTGCTCGAGCAGGAGCGTGCGGGCGTCAAGATAGCGGCCGATCCGGAGCGCGTGAAGCAAGCGGCGGAACGCGCGAAGTCCGGCTGATGCTGGCAGCCGACAGCAAGCCGTCCATGTTGTTGCAACAGCCGGGCCGGATGGGCCCGCTGCGGCTGAAGAACCGTGTCGTGATGGGCCCGATGGGGACAAACTTCGGCACGTCAGACGGTTTCTCAACCGAACGCGACAAGATCTACTACGCCGAGCGGGCCCGCGGTGGTGCCGCGATGATCATCACCGAGGCCATGGTGGTCTCCAGCAATGCGCGCAATCATCGCGCCTCGCTCTGCATCTACGACGATCGCTTCATCCCGGGCCTTGCCGATCTGACAAAAGCTATTCATCGTGCCGGCGCGCTGGTCTGCGGCCAGCTCAATCATCGCGGCATGCTGCTGCGCCGCTCGGTTCTCGGCATGGAGCCGGTCGGACCCTCGCCGGGGAAAAATCCGGCGACCGGCGATGAAGTCCGCGCCCTGACCAGGCCCGATATCGCCGAAATTCAGCAGGAGTTCCTGGGCAGCGCCATCCGGCTCTACCGCGCCGGCTATGACGCGATCGAGCTGCATGCCGCCAACGGCTATTTATTCCAGCAATTCCTCACGCCGCGCCACAACAAGCGCGAGGACGATTACGGCGGTCCGGTCGAAAACCGCATGCGGCTGTTGATGGAAACGGTGCGGCTGATCCGTTCCGAGCTGCCCGACTTCCCGATGATGGTGCGCCTGTCAGCGACCGAATACGCGGACGGCGGCTATTCGGTCGACGACATCGTGACGCTATCGAAGGCACTCGAAGCCGCCGGCGTGATCGCGATCGATCTCTCGGGCGGCACCAACGAAACGCCGGAACTATCGCGCTACTGCATCCAGCCGCCATCATTTCCGCGCCGTTTCCTTGAGCCGCATGCGCGGCCGATCAAGGATGCGGTGAGCGTACCGGTCATCATGGCCGGCCGGATGCTGACCCCTGAGGATGCGGAAGGCGTGCTGCAGGCTGGCATTGCCGACTACATCGCGCTGTGCCGTGCACTGGTCGCCGATCCGCACTGGTGTCTCAAGGCTTTCGGCGAAGTGAAGCGACCGATCCGCCATTGCATCTCGTGCAACGTCTGCTTCGAGCGGCTGACGCTCGAGCTCGATGTCGCCTGCGTGCAAAACCCGCTTGTCGGCACCGAATTCGAGACGCTCGCCAGGCTTGAGCCCGGGCTTGCGGGAATCGAACAGCAGGATAGCCGCGTGCTCGTCATCGGCGGCGGCGTCGCCGGGCTAGAAGCCGCGCGCGTATTCGCGGCGAATGGCCATCAGGTCGAGGTGTGGGAGCGCGAACAAGAGGCCGGCGGACAGATGGACCTCGCGCTTGCGGCGCCGGACAAGGAGGACGTTTCGGGGCTGTGGACCTACCGGGTCGCGGCGCTGGCGCAGCTCAACGTGCCGATCCGGACCGGCATCGAGCCGACCGTCGACAGTATCCGCGCCTTTGGCCCGGACCTGATCGTCATCGCGACCGGCGCCATGCCGCGCGACGCTCCCTTTCCCACCAATACGAAGGTCCCGATACTACAGGCCTGGGACGTGCTGCGCGGGCCGGAGCTTATCCCCGAAGGTTCAAGCGTCACAGTGGTCGGCGGCGGCATGGTCGGCATCGAGACCGCCGAGTGCATCATCAGGCGCGCAAGCCACGTTGCAATCCTCGAAGGTCAAAGCGTCGTTGCCAAGGAAATGGCGCGCAACAATCGCTGGGACGTGCTGTTGCGCCTGCGCGAGGCCAATGCGCGGATCGTTACTGGCGCGCCGGTGGTTTCGATCGAAGGCGATACGATTTTCTGCCGCAGCGGGCGGGACATCGTGCGCCACCCCGCTGGCGACAGGATCGTGCTGGCGATCGGTTCGCGTCCGCTGCGCGACGTCGTCGCAACTTGCCGACGAGGCCGGCGTGCCATGGGCCATGGCGGGTGACTGCAACAATGTTCCGGGCGACTTCCTCACCGCGATCCGCGATGGATCGATGATCGCATGGGCGGCGGAAGAGAGCCTCCTGACGGGGCGCCGCAAGATGCGATGAGATGAGCGGGAGGATCCGTCGCGAGATGGGCATCGGACCGCGCCATCCCCATCCGGACATGGGCCATGGAAACGCCGGCTTGAACGGGAAGTGAACTGGGAGACACCATGACGGGATTCGATTACGAGCTCTTTGCCGTCCGTTATGCCAGCCGTGACGCGCGACGGGCAGCACACTTTATCGGCGGCGATCCGCATGACGGGCCGATGCCGATGGATTACTTCGTGTGGGCGGCAAAGGGCGGCGGCCGAACCTTTGTCATCGATACCGGCTTTAATGCGGAAGTATCGGAAAGGCGCCAGCGCACATTTCTGCGCTGTCCTGTGCAGGCGCTAGCCGCGCTCGGCATTGATGCGAATGCGGTTGAAGATGTCATTCTCACCCATCTGCATTACGACCATGTCGGCAATTTCGACCGCTTCCCGAAAGCGCGGTTTCATCTCCAGGAGCGCGAACTGGCCTATGCCACCGGGCGCTACATGCACTATCCGCGCCTGTCCCATTCGTTCGAGGTCGAGGACGTGTGCGGGATCGTGCGGCTGAATTATGCGCAGCGGGTGATGTTCTACAACGGCGACGCGGAGCTTGCGCCTGGCTTGACGGTCCATGCGGTGGGCGGCCACTCGGCGGGGCTTCAATTCGTCCGGGTCAAGACCCGCCGCGGATTTGTCGTGCTCGCCTCCGACGTCACTCATTTCTACGAGAACATGGCCAGCAGCCGGCCGTTCACCACGGCCTTCCATATCGGAGAAATGCTGGAGGGCTTTGACCGGCTGCTCGAGCTTGCGCCGGACGAGGACCACATCGTCCCCGGGCACGATCCTCTGGTGATGAAGCTCTATCCGGCCCCGAGCGCTGAACTCGAAGGTGTTGCGGTGCGCCTGGACGTGCCGCCATCCGGCGTTGCGCCGCGCCGCGCCGACTATTCGTCCCAGCACTGAAAATCACAAGACGGGCGGCTTGCTGCACCCTGTCCCCGTGTTAGGCTGCCCGCAAAGCATTCAAAAATGTGAGAGGGAAGCCATGCAGAGCCGCCGCGCGCATTTGCGGAGTTTGTTGGGCTTGACGGCGCTCGCCGGAGTGCCGGGCGCGGCCCGCGCCGCCGACCCGCCGATCCCGCAAGAGGGCATAGGTCACCGGATCAAGCATCTTTCCTACAGCGACATCGGCGGGCGGCCGGACAGCGTCCAGGTCATGCTGAACCGCAATCACCTCTATGTCGGCCACATGTTCAGCGACGGGGTGACCATTCTCGATGCCAGCGACCCGCGCCGTCCGAAGCCGGTGAATTTCTTCACCGCCGGGCAGTACACGCGAACGCATCATCTGCAATCGTCCGACGATCTGCTTCTGGTCGCCAACGGCGCCAATATCGTCGCCATGCAGTCCTATAGCGACCAGCGCGGCTATTTCGAGAACAGCCTCGCCGACAGCATCACCAAGCGCAAGAATTTCCGCAGCGGCCTGTCGATCCACGACATCTCCAGGCCCGGCGAAATGAAGGAGATCGCGTTTCTGGAAATGCCCGGCCTTGGCATCAACCGCTTGTCCTGGATGGGCGGGCGCTACGCTTATGTGTCGGCGCATTTCGACGGCTTCACCGACCATTGCCTTTGCATCGTCGACCTCCAGGAAATCACCAAGCCAGCAATCGTCTCGAAATGGTGGCTGCCGGGCATGAATCGCGCGGCCGGCGAAGTGTCGACCGCGCCGAAGGGCAAGCGCTACGCGCTGCATCACATGATCGTCGCCGGCAAGCTTGGCTACGGCGCCTGGCGCGACGGCGGCTTCACCATCCACGACGTCTCGCGATGCCGCGCACCCGAAATTGCTGTCGCACATCAACTGGTCGCCGCCATTTCCCGGCGGCACGCACACGCCGCTGCCGCTGCCGGGCCGCAATCTCGCGGTGGTGGCCGATGAGGCGAACGCGGAGAAGTGCGCCAAGGGGCTGTTCCAGATCTTCGTGATCGATGTGCGGGCGCCGGAAAATCCGGTGACGATCGCAACCATGCCGATGCCGCATGATCGGGACTACTGCGCCGCGCCCGGCACCTTCGGTCCGCACAATCTGCATGAGAACCGGCCCGGCTCGTTCCAGAGCGAGGAAACGATTTTCGCCACCTACAATGCCGGCGGCGTGCGCGTGTTCGACCTCAGGGATCAGTTCGCGCCGAAGGAACTGGCGTTCTGGCTGCCGCCGGCGCCCGCCAAATTGATCGATCCGCGGCCCAACATTGCGCTCGCCGCCAAAACCGCCGATCTCTATGTGACGAAGGATGGGCTGATCTACGCGACCGACTGGAACGCCGGCCTGCGCGTGCTCGAATATCAAGGCTGAGCCGGGCTTAGCGGCGCGATTCGAATGCGAGACTGGTTTCGCTTAGCGCTGGGCTGATGCTAACGTGGCGACGCCCCACGCGAATGAATAGTGAAGGTTAGCAGACACGATGTCCGAACAAGAAGTGCCCAAACGTGAAGAACCAATGACGCTCACCTTCCGCTGCCCGAAGGAACTCGATGGATTGCTGCCGCCGCCGGTGCCGGCGGTGTCGGGGCTGCCCGACTGGTTCAAGGCGATGCCCGCGCAGGCGTTCAATGCGGTGCTTTTCCGCGAGCACGACACGGTGAAGCGCTGTCCGCCCTTTGTCGATGCCATGACATCGGGCTTCTTGATCCCGCTGATCTGCGACCTGAAGGTCGAGAACGGCGAGTTCACCTGGGACAATGATCCTCCGCCCGGCGGAGAAGTCGGCTTCCTGCGCTCGCCGATCGGATTCCACGACCCCAGTCAGGTCACCGGCACGCCGTTGTTCGACGCCGACCGCTACCTGATCAAATTCCACAATCTCTGGACCATCGAGGCGCCGGAAGGCTATTCGCTGCTGTTCACCCATCCGGTCAATCGCTTCGATCTGCCTTTCACTACACTGACAGGCCTCGTCGATTGCGACCGTTACCACGACGCCTGGATTCATTTCCCCGCGCATTGGCACGACACCAATTTCAGCGGCGTGCTGCCGAAGGGCACGCCGGTCGCGCAATGTTTTCCGGTCAAGCGGGACAACTGGGTCGCGCGCACCGCGGTTTTCACCGACGAGGAAACGCAGCGCGCGCACGATCTCACCAACGAGATTTTTCGCGAGCGAAGCGTCTACCGCCGGCAGTTCCGGGCTTGAAGTTCCGCGCTTAAGAGAAATCAGTCCTTTTCGCCGCGCAGGAATTTCGCGGCTGCGCTCTTTTGCAGGAAGAACCGGCCGTGCGGGGCGGCGGCGAGCGCGTCGGGCGCAAACGCAAGTCCGCTTTCGAGCACCGCGATGCCCTCGTCAAAGCCTCCGCAGTCGCCGAGCGGGCGGCCGAGTTCGAGAAACGAGGGCAGGAATGGCGGCCGCCGCGCCGTGGTCCGGCGCAATTGCTCGGAGGCCTCATCGTCCCGGCCGGCGGCAGCCAAGGCTGCCGCAAGCAAGGTTTCGATCTCCGGATCGTCGCTGCGCCGCGCTGCCCGCTGCAAAGGGTCGATCGCCTCACTAGCGCGGTTCTGTACCAGCAGCGCGCGTCCAAGAATTTGCGCGGCGAGGATATTGCCGCGGTTCGACTTCAACACGTCGGAGGCGAGGCGCTCCGCCTCATCGGGGCGACCCATCCGGAACGCAAGCATGGCCTTCTCAAGGGCCGGATGCTGCGGGCTTGGCCGCTCGGGATTTGAAGATGGGCGCTTCGACACTGCCGGAAGTCACGTCGAGAGGCGCGGGCTCGTCAACGAGACCAGGTGCGCAAATTAGGATGGAACCGGCGCGCTTTCTAACAGCTTTGATCCGGCGGGTCCGTTGCAGGGAGGCGCACACCATGCCGCCACGCGCTGGCGCGCAATCCGGTCCAGCGACGCTCCCGACAACGCCAGCGGTTTCGCCGCTATTTCTTTTTGCCGGTCGCGAAAGACGGCTGCCAGCTTGCGGCCTTCTGGCTTGGCGCCGCGGCGATGGACTTGATTTTCTCTTTCTTGGGTTTCTTGGCCTCCCGATTGCCTCTCTGCTCGCCTTTGGCCATGTCGATCTCCCTGGGTTGAGGATGCAGTATTTGGTTGAAGGCTTGGGCCGTCGCAGTCGCCAGGCATCAGCGCATGAGAGCCGCCGCAAGCACCAGAAGCGGAAGAAACAGCGGGACGATTAGCGGCGGCACGATCCAGTCGGCCAAGCGAAATCGAGACAATAAACGCTCCTCCATATTCGGCGGGAGCGTTCGTCACCCTCAGTCACCGATGGTTGCCGTAGGAAGCGCGGTGATAGCTGACCCTACGCCGACTTCTTGGCAATAGCGAGCGTCAAAGCGCCAAGGCGCACGCGCTAAAGGGAACCCGGTGCCGCTGCCTGGCAACCAGTCCGAGCCGCCGACATCGTTCCGATCAGAAAGAGATAGCTAATCAGGCCGAAAGGGCGCATGGTCGGCTGATGCATCAAGAAAGCGCCGGCGTGGGGCTGCTGCCTGGAAAGGGCAGGCGGGCATGACAACTCGCTCGCGGAGGGAGATCGTCACCTTCAAACACCCGTTCCAGATCAGGGGCGTCGATCGCCTGCTGCCTGCGGGGGCCTACGAAGTCATAACCGACGAGGAGATGATCGAGGGACTGTCGTTCGCCTCGTTCCGCCGCGTCGCCACCATGATCATGGTGCCCGCGGCAGCATCGCGCGGTTTAACGATGGAAATGATCTCCATCGGCTCGGTCGATCTGTCGGATGCGCAGCGGATCGACGCAAGCGCCGCCAATGACTGAGAAGCCTCTCGATCTCGACAAGCACCGTGGCATGGCCGCTCAGAGAGCGACTGACATCCGGCGGGCTCTGGCGGAGGTCGAGAACAACGCAAAGGATTTGCGCGACCGGCAGGCCCTTCTCGAAAAGCAGCTTCTCGCGGTTTCCGCCGCGTCGTGGCCGGAGGCCGCCGCCAAGGCGCGCTATGTCTTGAATCTGTATGCAGCTAGCCTGGCGCCGGACGACACCCATCATCGTGATGTGGTTGCGGCGGTACTTGCGGATTTTGCCCGGCTCTCGGGCGAGAGTTGAGCGGATCCTCGCTCGTAGAATCAACCCAGCACCCTTCGCGCCTGAGATTTCTTGGGCGTTCACCGGAAAGCAGACATATGCAAAATCTTTCGCCGCGCCACGTCAAAACCGAAGAGTCGCTACGGCTCGGTGTCGTTTCGGGCTGGTACAGCACGAAAGTCAGCGGAACGTTTGTCTCGGGGCCGCATGAATCCGAAGCCGATTGCTTGCGCAAGATCGCCGAGATCGATCCGCCGGAAAAGGGGAGCGCGAGGCGCTAGAAGTACGTGAGCATTTGGGCGGACAAGACCTCTAGCGTGGTCCGGTCCGCCTTCGCAGGAGAGCAAGCCATGGCACTCACCCGAGGTAGCTTTCACGGTTACGAATTCGAACGGATGGTGATCCTGTTCTCGATGATCGAGGGCGAAAGGGAGATCCCCTGTGCGATCAGCACCTCCGCCCTCGACAGCCTGGAAAGCGTAAGCCGAAGCAAGGCCAACGAGCGCGAAGCGCAATTTATGCGGCTGCGCGACCGGATCGAAGCCTGCGCCGCCCGCAAATTCCAGGCCCAGGAGCTGGAAGGCACGCCTCCCGGCATCATCTTGCGCAGTATCGACTTTCGAAACTAGTTCCAGCAAATTGCCGTGCGCGGGCGAGGTCTCGATGCGCGGATCAGCCGCCTCGCCCAGCATCACCCTCGGTCTCGTCTTTGAAGGCGCCGCGCGCGGTCTCCGTCAGCTTCAACGCGCCAAAGGCGTCGCTGCCAGCGGTCCCCACTTGACATGGGACTTGCTGCGGAATGTGCTGCTCGTCCACGCAAGCAAAAAGTGCAAAAGAAACTGGGTTGGAGAGCGCAAAATGGATCAGATCGACGTAGCCGTCGTTGGCGCCGGTTGGTGTGGTGGTATTCGGGCCGAGGCGTGTGCGGCTCACCCGCTCGTGAGCTGGCGTCCACATCGCCGAGAATCGTCCTGAACGATTGCAAGAGGTTGCCGCGCGATCGGCGCCAAATCGGCGACCGGCGATTATCGCGCCTTGCTGGACAACAAGGATGATTTCGGCTGTTTTCGTCTGTGCGACGCCCGAGACGACGCATTTTCCGATGGCGCGGGATTTTCTGCGCGCCGGAAAGCACGTGTTTCTCGAAAAGCCGATCGCGCTCGAACTCGAAGAGGCGGACGAGCTTATTTCCATCGCCCGCTCCAACGGGCTCAAATTCACCATCGGCTATTCGCAGCGCTTCAACCCGAAATTCGCCTACGTCAAGAAGTGCATCAGCGACGGCACGATCGGCAAGCCCGTCAGCGCGCTGGTGAGCCGGCATATTTCGCGCAGCCTCGGCAAGAAAATCAGCGGCCGCGTCAAGCTTTCGCCCGCCGCGATGGAATCGACGCACGATCTTGACTTCGTGCTCTGGTGTCTCGAACCGGCCAAACCGGTGCGCGTCTATTCGCAGGTGAACTACGGCGCGATGCGCGAGTCGACGGGAAACGACATTCCCGATCTGCAATGGATGACCGTGACCATGGACAGCGGCCTCACCTTCGTCGTCGGCGGCGGCTGGAGCCTGCCGCCCGGCTATCCCAACTTCTCATCGACCTGGATCGAGATGATAGGAACCGAAGGCGCCCTGATGGTCGACGACACCCATCGCGACGTGATGCTGAACACCATGAAAAACGGCGCCGTGTTTCCGATGTCGACGATGCCCGGCGAATCGGTCGGGCATGTCTATGCCGGCCCGATGGCGTCCGAAACCGTGCATTTCGTCGAAGCGGTGGCTTTGGATCGGCCGGTTCTGGTGACGCCCGAACAGGCGCGTCGGTGTGATGGAGCTCTATATCGCCGCCGATCTGTCGGCCGAACTCAACGAGCCGGTGACGCTTCCGCTTGAGAACAAACGACCGGCCAAGCTCGCCGCCGGCATATAGGGCTTATTGACATGTTGCACGCGCAACGATTATTCCACGCGACGGGTGCGTGCGAACATGGTCGCCGTACCGCGGACCGCAAAAAACGACGGAGACACAAACCGTCGGACAAAAAATTCGACGGAGGTTTCATGCCTGCGGACATTACGGCGGCGAATAGCCCGGCGGGCACGCTCGCCGGCGCGAAGCGTAGCCATATCAGGTGGTACGTGCTTCTGCTGATCAGCCTGATGTACATGATCACCTACATGGATCGCAGCAATATTTCGATTGCGGCGCCTGCCATCGCCAAGGAGTTCGGTTTCAGCAAGACGGAAATCGCGCTGTTTTTCAGCGCGTTCGCCTGGGCCTATGCGGCGGGTCAGGTGCCCGGCGGCTGGCTCGCCGATTTCTTCGGGCCGAAGCGGGTGCTTCTGGCGATCGTCCCGTTCTGGTCCTTGATGACGGCGGCAACCGCCTGGGCGTCAGGCGCTACGTCGCTCTTTGTGGTCCGCTTCGCCTTTGGTCTGGGAGAAGCCGGTGCCTTTCCGACGGCAAGCCGCGCGATGCAGCTTTGGTTTCCAAAATCCGAGCGCGGATTCGTCCAGGGCATGACCCATTGTTTCAGCCGCCTCGCCATCGCGATTACGCCGCTGATCGCCGTCATCATCATGAACGCATGGGGCTGGCGCTGGATTTTCTACATTTTCGCGCTGCTGGGCATCGTCTGGTCGCTGGTGTTCCTTGCTCTTCTATCGCAATCGTCCGGAGGATGAAGCGCGCGTCAATGCCGAAGAACTCGCGCCATATTCGCGGCACCTTGCCGAACGGAGAGATGAACCCCGTCGCAACGCCGCTCCGATCGGAAGTTCCGTGGCGGGCGATTTTCACGTCGCCGAACATGTGGTTCATCGCGGCGGCCTATGGCTGCTTCTTCTACGGGTCTTATTTCTACGTCAGCTGGTTTCCAACCTACCTGCTTGAATTTCGCCATCTCTCCCTGAGCTCGGTCGGCTATCTGGCGTCGCTTCCGTTGATCTCGGCCATGGCTCGGCGATTTGGCCGGCGGCCTTCTGACCGACCACGTCGCTTCGCAAGACCGGCAATTTGCGACTGGCGCGCCGCATCGTGGCGGCGCCGGGCCTGCTGCTTGCCGCGCTGCTGCTGATTCCCGCCGGCACCACCGACAGCGCGATCACCGCGATCCTTTGCCTGACCGCCTCGAACTTCTTTCTGGAATTGGTGCTCGGACCGGCCTGGGCGGTGCCGATGGATGTCGGCGGCACATCGAGCGGAACCGTGACGGCTGTCATGAACATGGTGGGCGCCATCGGCGCCTCGATTTCTCCGCTGGTGTTCGGCCTACTGGTCGAGCGGGGCTCCTGGGTCGCCCCCTTCTACGTCACCGCCGCGCGTTCTGGCCGTCCGGCTCGCTGATCTGGATTTTCCTGATTGATCCCGAAAAATCCGTCGTCGAGAGTTCGCGATTGAACCCCGCCCGCTGACTTGCTCAACCCTGCGCCATGTGCGATCTTCGACGGCGAAATTTGTGATAGCGAATTTCGGGTGAGGGGCAGGGCACCGTGCTTGCCACAATCTTCTGTCTTGACGGGGAAAGAGCCCCTTACCCCAACCCTCTCCCCGCGAAGCGCGGGGCGAGGGAGAAGAGGTTCGTCGCCGCTGCGCTTCAACCTAAAACCATCATGCTCCAGCGCGCACCAGCGCGATCAGTTCGTCGCCGTAATGTTCGAGCTTCTTGTCGCCGATGCCGGGGATGTCGCGGAGCTGCTCCGAGCGTCGTCGGGCGCGCGGTCGCGATGCCGTCGATCGTTGAATCGTGCAGCACGACATAGGCCGGCACGCCGCGCTTGCGCGCGATCTCGCGAACGCCACGCCCGGAGGGCGCCGAGCAGGGTCGGATCGCCGGCTTCGCCTTGGCCGGCGGACGGCGGCAGCAAGATCGCCGCGCCTCGATTTGGTCCGGCTGGCGCGAATGCGCGAGCCCGGCGTCTCCTCGCGCAGCATCACCTCGGTCTCGCCCTTCAAGCACGCCGCGCGCGCTCTCGGTCAGCTTCAACGCGCCAAAGGCCTCGCTGTCGGGCTCGAAGATGGCCCATCGCCACCAGTTGGCGGATCACGGCGCGCCACTGCTTTTCGTTGAGTTCGCGGCCGATGCCGAACACCGAAAGTCTTGTCATGCCCGAATTGCTTGACGCGTTCGGTCATGCGGCCGATCAGAACATCGATCAGATGCATGGCGCCGAAGCGCTGCCCGGTGCGATAGGCGCAGGACAACAGTTTCTGCGCGATCGACCTTGCCGTCGCGCAGCTGCGGCGGCGACAGGCAGTTGTCGCAATTGCCGCATTTGGCGGCTGTCGGATGCTTCGCCGAAATATCCGAGCAGGCGGCTGCGCCGGCAGTTCGCGGTTTCGGCGAGGCCGACCAGCGCCTCGAGCTTGCCGATCGACACCCGCTTGAACGCTTCGGCGCCGGTGGATTCCTCGATCATGCGCCGCTGCTGCACGATATCGGACAGGCCATAGGCCATCCAGGCGCTGGACGGCTTGCCGTCGCGCCCCGCGCGCCCGGTCTCCTGATAATAGGCCTCGATGCTTTTCGGCAGATCGAGATGCGCCACGAAGCGCACGTCGGGCTTGTCGATGCCCATGCCGAACGCGATCGTGGCGACGATCACGACGCCGTCCTCGTTGAGGAAGCGATCCTGGTTTCGGGCGCGCGAGGCCGGCGTCGAGGCCGGCGTGATAGGGCAGCGCCGTCGACGCCGGCCTTGGTCAGCGCGGCGGCGGTGTCCTCGACCTTGGCGCGCGACAGGCAATAGACGATGCCGGCGTCGCCGGCGTGGCGCTCGGCGATGAAGGCCTTGAGTTGCGCTGGCGCGTTTTGCTTGTCGACGATTTCATATCTGATATTCGGGCGATCGAAACTCGCGACGAAGCTCGGCGCGCCGGCGAGCCCGAGGCGATCGACGATCTCCTGGCGGGTCAGCTCATCGGCCGTGGCGGTCAGCGCGATGCGCGGCACGTCGGGAAAACGCTCGGCGATCACCGACAGGCCGATATATTCCGGGCGAAAGTCGTGTCCCCATTGCGACACGCAATGCGCCTCGTCGATCGCAAACAGGGCGATCCGCGCGCGGCCGAGCAGAGCGAGGCAGCGCGGCGTCAGCAGCCGCTCCGGCGCGACATAGAGCAGGTCGAGATCGCCGGCGAGCAGCCGCGCCTCGACCGCGGAGGCTTCGTCGAAGGACAGCGTGGAATTCAGCACCGCCGCCTTGACGCCGGCCTCGAGCAGGCCCGCGACCTGGTCGCGCATCAGCGCGATCAGCGGCGAGACCACGATGCCGCAGCCCTCGCGCAACAGCGACGGCAATTGATAGCACAGCGACTTGCCGCCGCCGGTCGGCATCAGCACCAGGCAATTGCCGCCGTCGGTGACATGCCTGACGATCGCTTCCTGCGCGCCGCGAAAGGCCGGCAGGCCGAACACGGAATTCAGCACGGCGAGGGCGCTGGGCGCGAGGTCGGACTCGACGCTTATGGGTTGAGGCGACGGCGGGAACAGACATGCGAATTCTGTCGTCCGACTGAGAGCGTTTTCGCGGCGCGTGATATACCGCATCGCGCAATGAGAACGCATCAAAACAGGAAATAGAGCATGGCAAGTCTATTCCTGATTCGGCCAGTCCCTAACTCGCTTCCAGATTCGGCGTCGAGCGAAGTGCCGACAGGGATCGGGCGCGAGGCGTCGATGACCGCGTCCGCGGTCAGCCGGGCTGCAACGTCGCTGCGTGCGCTGCCGGAAAGATATCCGAGCCAGTTCCGGAAGATTGCGGTCGGCGCCGGCCTCGGCCGCGATATCGCGACGAAGTCTGAGGCCCGGAAGTTCGGCGCTCAGCGGCAGCTTGCGCTCGGCGCTTGCCCGCTTCTGAAAGCTGGCAAGCCTGCCTTCGGTCTCGGCGTCGAAATAGCCGGCAGGGATGGCCGGATAGGTATCCCGCTCGCCCGCGATGAAGCGGGTGATGTCGCGCAGATATTCCCGCTGCAGCGACAGGGCGTCGTATTCCGGATGCCCCTGAAAGAAGATGAAATGGCTGCGCAGCTGCTTGGCGAAGATATCGACGCCGGCCTCCGGCGATTCGGTCAGCACCTGATAGCCCCGGGCCGTCAGGTCGCTCTTGCGCAGCGCGTTGAAGCGCGAATGCGAAACCTTGAGCGGCGAGGCGACATCCTCCGTCAGCCAATGGTCGCCGACCTTGGCGCAGTCGAAGACACCCGAGCATTTTGCGTCGAGCCGCTGCCGCTCGATGCCGTCGAGATGCAGGACCGCGGCATGGGCGGCAAGGCACGACCAGATCGTCGAACGCGTATTGGCTTCCGCCCAGTCGATGATCTCGGTGAGGTCCTGCCAGAACGGCTCCTCGGGAAGGGTTGCGGCGTTCGGCTCGGCGCCGGTGACGATCAGCCCGTCGATCTGCAGGTGATCGAGATCGGCGATGTCGGCGTATTGCCTGTCGACCCGCCACTTCGCCGGCTGCGATCGCTTGACGGACGGCAGCGAGAAGCAGTGCAGAATGGATGCGATTGTTGCCCGCGGCCGCCTTCAGAAGGCGCATGAACTGGCGTTCGGTCGCCTGCAGCGCCGAGTCCGGCATGTTGTTGATGAGGCCGATGGTGAGGACCGCATCGGCAGCGTTTTGCAGCGCGATCGAATTCATCGGCTTCGCGCAGCTGCGCGGGCGCCAGAGCGGGGCTGACGATCAGCCGATGTTTGTCGAACAGGATGGTCATGCCAGGCCCGGCCGGTCTATTCCGCGGCCTCAAGCCGCTGATGTCGCGAGCAGGCCTGCGCGAGAGCCTGGTCGATATCCTCGATGATGTCGGAGCTGTGTTCGATGCCGATCGAAAGCCGGATGGTTTCCGGCAGCACGCCGGCCATGCGCTGCTGTTCGGCGGACATCTGGCGGTGCGTGGTCGATGCGGGATGGCAGGCGAGCGATTTCGCGTCGCCGATATTGACGAGCCGCGTGATCAGCTTCAGCGAGTCGTAGAAGGTCTTGCCGGCCTCGAGGCCGCCCTTGATGCCGAAGGTGAACAGCGATGACGCGTGGCCGTTCGAGGTATTTCTGGACCAGCGCATAATAGGGGCTGTCGGGAAAGCCGGCATAATTGACCCAGGCGACGCGCGGATCGCTGCGCAGGAAGTCCGCGACCTTGCGCGGCGTTCTCGACATGCCGTTCGATGCGCAGCGCCACCGTCTCGATGCCCTGCAGCAGCAGGAAGGCATTGAACGGCGACAGCACGGATCCCATGGTGCGCTGATAGACGCTGCGCGCGCGCTGAATGTAGGCGCTGGTGCCGAATTGCTTGGTGTAGACCAGGCCGTGATAGGATGCGTCGGGCTCGTTGAAGGCGGGAAAGCGGCGGGCGTGCTCGGTCCAGGGAAAGCGGCCGCTGTCGACGATCGCGCCGCCGAGCGTGGTGCCGTGGCCGCCGAGAAACTTCGTCAGCGAATGAACGGCGATATCGGCGCCGTAATCGAACGGCTTCAGCAGGATCGGGGTCGCGACCGTATTGTCGACGACGAGCGGCACGCCGTGGCGATGCGCGACCTTCGCCAGCGCCTCGATGTCGCAGACATTGCCGGCGGGATTGCCGATGGTCTCGGAGAAAACCGCCTTGGTGTTCTCGTCGATCAGCTTCTCGATGGCGTCGGCCTTGTCGCTGTCGGCAAAGCGGGTCGGTGATGCCCTGGCGCGGCAAGACGTGCGCGAGCAGGGTGTGCGTCGTGCCGTAGAGCTGCGGGACCGAGACGATGTTGCCGCCGGTGTCGGCGAGATTGACGAGCGCGAAATGCAGCGCCGCCTGTCCGGTCGCGACCGCGAGCGCGCCGACGCCGCCTTCGAGTTCGGTGACGCGCTTTTCAAGAACGGCGGTGGTCGGATTGGCGATCCGGCTGTAGCGATAGCCTTCGGCCTCGAGGTTGAACAGGGCGGCGCCGTGATCGGCGCTGTCGAAGGCGTAGGCGACGGTCTGGTAGATCGGAACGGCGACGGACTTGGTCGTCGGATCGGGGTCGTAGCCGGCGTGAATTGCAATTGTTTCGTTGCGCATTGTTCACCTCTACGTTGCGTCACGCATTTCACCATGCGTTTTATTCGCCGCTGTCTTTGTTAGAGCGGGAGCCGTCAAGCCAGCAATAATTCGCGCAAAGATTGAGGAAATAACCCTAATGAACGCCGACCAATTGATTAAAATTTGAATCAATTGATCGATGCGACCATGTCGCGTGCGGTACCAGCATTGAGCCGTCAGACTGCGCCGGTCAGCCGACCGCGCGCCTGACCTGTTCGCCGATCTGAGCAGCACCAGCCGGCCCTGCGGAAGAATGGCGCCCATGGCGTGGAAGTTATGGATCATGCCGTCGTGACAGATGTGCTCGACCGTGACGCCCGCCGCCATCAGCTTTCTGGCATAGGCATTGCCTTCGTCGCGCATCGGATCGAATTCGGCGGTATGGATGATGGCGGCCGGAAGTCCGGCGAATTCGGTCGCGCGAAGCGGCGAAATCCTGGGATCGGCGAGGTCGGCGCCGTCGGGCAGATAGTCGGCGAGGTCGGCTTCGAGCGTGGCCCTGTCGAGCAGATGATTTTCGGCGAAGGCCTCGACGCGACGGCGAGGTTTCCTCGAAATCGAGCACCGGACAGATCAGGCATTGCAGCGAGATCGCGGCCCGGCGTTTCGCAGCGCGTCCTGGCAAACCACGGCGGCGAGCGTTGCGCCGGCGGAATCGCCGCCGACCACGAGCCTTGTCGCATCGATGCCGAGCGATGGCGGCCTGCTCGGACACCCATCGGGTCGCCGCGATCGCATCCTCGATGGCGGCCGGAAATTTGTGCTCGGGCGCGAGGCGGTAGCCGACGGAAACAAGGCGGCAGCCGGTCGTTTGCGCGAGCGCCGCGCAGATGCGGTCATGGGTGTCGATGCTGCCGGCGACCATGCCGCCGCCGTGGAAGAAGACGAAGCCCGGCAAGATGCTCGGCTGCGTCATTGGCGGGCGCATAAAGACGGTAAGGAATATCGCCCGCCGGGCCCGGCAACACGCCGTCGATCCCGGTCACTGCCGGCACGTCGGCGCGTGCGAACTGCATCAGCTTTGGCGAGCGCCTGGCGGCGGTCGTCGAGCGGTCGGCCGCGATCGATCGCCCGGCGAGGCCGCCGCCATCATGGCGAGAAAACGCTTGGCCAGGGGATCGAGGGGCATATCGGCTCCGGTAGCGGAAGGTGCCGCCATTGTGGTCTATCAATCGTAAATCGATCGCTATCGCCGAGACGTCCGCAAGGAAATCCTTAGGAAATTCGGACAATAGTAGCGCCATTGTGCGCGGCACCGCCGGCCGCGGCGTGGATGGCAATGATGGCCCAGATCGATAAAACCCGTCAGTTTTTCGCAGACCTGGACCTTCTTTGAAGGCGACTGGCATGAGGGCAATGTGCCGATCATGGGCCCGCGCACGCATGCGGCCTGGCTCGGCTCGACCGTGTTCGACGGCGCGCGCGCCTTCGAAGGCGTGGCGCCCGATCTCGACCGGCACTGCGCCCGGGTCAATCAGTCCGCCATCAATTTCAAGCTGAAGCCGGTCGTCGATACCGAAACCTGGCTGGGACTCGCCCGCGAGGGCATCGCCCGCTTCGATGCCAATGCGGAGCTCTACATCCGGCCGATGTATTGGGCCGCAGAACGGCAGCGGCGGCGGCGTGCTGTTCGATCCGGAAACCACCAACTGGTGCCTGTGCATCTATGTGGCGCCGATGCCGCCGCCGACCGGCAGCGCGATCACGCTGTCGCCGTTCCGCCGGCCGACCATGGAAAGCGCGCCGGTCGATTGCAAGGCGGCCTGCCTCTATCCGAACAATTCGCGCGCGCTGATCGAAGCGCAGGCGCGCGGCTTCAACAATTGCCTGATGCTCGACATGCTCGGCAATGTCGCGGAATTCGGCAACTCGAACGTGTTCATGGCGAAGGATGGCGTGGTCTATACGCCGGCGCCGAACGGGACGTTCCTCAACGGCATCACGCGGCAGCGGGTGATCGATCTGTTGCGCGGCGATGGCGTCACCGTCGTCGAGACGACCCTGAGCTACGCCGATTTTCTGGGCGCCGACGAAATCTTCTCCAGCGGCAATTTCGCCAAGGTCGCGCCGATCATCCGGATCGACGATCGCTCGCTGCAGCCGGGGCCGTTCTACAGCCGGGCGCGCAAGCTGTACTGGGACTTTGCCCACGCCGGCTGGAGATTCAGCACGCCACGCTCGTGCATGCGGCCGCGCTCGTTTGACGATACGGCGCAAGCTCAAGGGCCGTACAGCACGAGCTCGGTGTCGGTCAGGTCGGCGAGACGGGGCCGATGCGGGCCCTTGAAATATTTGCGGCCGCGCGCCTCGGAGTAAAATGCCGGTGAGGCCCGGCACCGGTCCGTTGGCATCGAGGATCACCGAAATCTTGCCGTGCCGGAGCAGCAGCCCGGCCGATGGCGCCGGCGCATGCGGACGATACTCGGCGATGTCGCGGCAATAGATCAGTTGCATCGCCGGCGGCGCGATCCAGCCGCGGCGGATGCGCATCGGCAGCAGGATGAACGGAAAGGCGCCGCCGCCGGGCGTGCGGCACACCAGGCTGAGGCAGCCATAGCGCGCGTGCCGGGTCAGCAGTTCGACCTCGGCATCGGACAGGCCTTCGATCGCGCTGCGTATCGGGCGAGATGGTCTCGACGGTCATGCCCGGCGCGGCGCGCGACAGCGCCGGGATCGAGAAGAACAATCCGCTGCAATAGGAATTGAACCCCTGCGTCTCGATGATCGGCCAGGTCCAGGTCGCCGGACTGATATTGAGGTAGGTGACTTCCTTGTGCCGCTGCGCGATCTTGGTCAGCAGCGGCGCGTAATTGCGGAACGCCGGCTCGACATACCAGCTCGACAGATTGCACTGGATCGCGGTCTCGCCGCCGCTCGTCCTCGGACGAGTAGAGCAGCAGCAGAACGCCGACCGGCAGTGCCGTCATGGTCGAGCATATAGCCGAAACGCGGATAGCCGTTCGGAACCTCGCGCGCCGCCTGGCGGCGCAATCCCTGCATCCAGTAGTCGCGCGATCGGCCGACAAATCCGCGCGTCAACAGATCCGCGACCGCGTCGAGATCGGCCTCGGAAATTTCACGGCATCGAATTTTTGCTGCGAGCACGTTCACCGTCAGCCTACGATTCGCAGTCGGCCGTCGTGTACGCCTGAAGCCCGAGCATCTCCCGCACCTCGGCCGGCCACTTGGCGAGATCGGTGCCGTGGGTGTGGAACATGGCGACCGCGAGGCGATCCATGCCGAACGCGACGCAGCCGGTATGCGCCGGCTCGCCCGTCGCATCCTTGATGTCCCAGGTCGGTGCCGAAATGGTCGCGGTGATAGTTGAAGCTCATGCAGGCGGTCGGCTGCTCCTCGGAGCGCAGCGGCACCAGCAGCTCGAATTTCAGCGATTGCTGCTTCTGGCTGACCGCCTTCATCTGGCCGACGCGGCCGAAGAACGGATCGCTGGCATAATCGACCTTGAAGGTCAGGCCGAGATCGCGCGCGATCGCCTGGCGCGCGCACCATCCAGCGCTCGCGGAAATCGGACACGTCGTCCGGGCTGCCGATGCAGACATATTCGCGCATCCGGAACGACTGCAGCCGGTCGAGATGGCGCGACGGTTCGCGGCGGAAGCAATCGGCCGCGACGTCGAAGCGCAGGCCGCCCGACGGCAGCGGGCCGCGGCTCGCGGCGATCGGATAGACCGGATAGCAGGCCGCCGGCGACAGCACGAGATCGGCGGGCGAGAGCGACGTGGTCCAGTCGCCGCCGGCGTCGAAGCGGCTGACCGCGGAGTGGATCTCGCGCTCGGTGCCATGCAGGCCGCAGACGCAGCCGAGCAGATTGGGAAAGCTCTTCAGATAGCCGGATTTCTCCAGCTGGCCGCGGTTCATCACCGGCGGAAAGCGCATCACCTCGGTGTCGGGTTCGCGATGCCGCGTGATCAGGGCGGCGAGCCGCTCGACCATGTCCTCGTAGAGCGCGGTCCGGGCGTAGACGCCGTCGGTGCCCATCTTGTGGAACAGCACGTCGGCGAGATGATCGAGCGGATCGGCCGGCTGCGGCGCGATCTCCGGCGAGTGCGGTTCGGATGGCTACGTTCATGTTCAGGCCTTCCCATTGTTTTTCGGAAGTCTTGTCTGGCTCAATCGCGCAGGCTGGCGGGCACGCCGCTCATCAGGCTGGCGGTCGCGATGTTGGCGAGGATGCGGTCGTTGTTGATCATCAGCGGCGCCGAAAGCACGTCGCGCAGATGCCGGCCGACGCTGAAGTCGCCGTCGTTGCGATATCCCGACAAGCCCGCAGGCGCGCATCGCGCTCATGACGGTCTCGACCGCAAGCTCGGAAGCTTCGACCTTGAGCAGGTTGATCGACGACTGGAAGTCGAGCGAGGACAGCGCGCGTTCGTCATGCTCGTGGGCCGCATAGGTATCGAGGTTCGCGGTGATCATGGCGCGCAGCTTCGTCAGCGTCATCTTGGCCGCGGTAAAGTGCGCCGCGCCGGGCGGCATCTGGCCGCCGGCGCCGCGGGCCGCCTTGCGGATGAACAGCTTGCGCGCGCTCGACGGCAGCCGCGGCGATCCCGGCCCAGACCGACGACCAGCACAGATGGGCGACCGGCGTCATCGTCTGCGCGTGAATCTTGTCATAGGCTTCGGGAAAGATCTGTTCGGCCGAGCCCTTGCCTTCAGCTCGAAGCCGGCGCTGCAGGTGCCGCGCATGCCGAGCGTCTCCCATTCGAGGCTGCGCTCCAGCGTGTAGTTGTCCCTGGTGATGGCCAGCAGCACCTGATCGGAGCCGGCGGCGTCGTTGGCGCGGCGGGCGATGGTGACGATGCCGTCGGCCTGCGCGCCATAGGAAATCACGGTGGCGTTGCGCACCAGCGAGATCTCGGCGTCCGTCGCGCTCGACGGCGGCCGCGCTGAGAAGCGGATGTTGCCGCCGTTCTGTCCTTCCGTGGTCGATGAGGCCAGCAGCAATCTGCTCGGCTCGCGACGCGGCGCATCAGCGTTTCGTGCCAGCCGCTGCCGGTGCCGTGCCGGACCAGGCAGGCGACCTTGGTCTGATGCATCGCGAAGATCATCGCCGTCGACGCGCAGGCGCGGCCGAGCGTGTAGCACATGTCGGTGACGTCGGAGATCGAGGCGCCGTCGCCGCCGAACTCGACCGGGATCTGGACGCCCAGCAGCTTTTGCTCGCGCGCCGCGTCGATCGCGGCCTTCGGGAAGCGCGCGTCGCGGATCGACGGCCTCGGCCTCCGCCGCTGCCGCTGTGGCGACGGTCGCCGTGCGCTGCAGGAAGGCAGAGCTGCGGTCGAGAAAGAATCGTTCGCTGGTGTCTTCCGCGAGCGCGTTGCGGAAGCTGGCTTCCTGCACGTTCATGGCCGATACGACCTCCGCGGGTTTGTCGGTGCGAAACATCTGCGCGAGCATCGCGCCAACATCGCATCGATCGTCCAACAGCTTCCGATCGAAGCGTCAAGGCTAGGGATTTAATTCAAATGCGTCGATGAAATTCAGGGTAAACGGCTTTCGTTTCGTGCGTGGACGGTTAACTCAGCGTTGTTTCGATATCGCCTGATTTTCAAGCCAATCGCCGTTAGCGTTAAGAGCAAAATGGATAAGCTTGCATCAAACGAGAGTCACTGTTTTTCAAAAGTCGCGGACTTAGGCGCATGGCAATGGCCGTTTCGCATCGCGTCAGCGATGCGCATCGGCACGACAGGTGGAAGATAGCATGCAGGCCTTTGACACCGACGTTCGGAACCGCATCCTTGCTCTCGTCAAGGCGATCCTCGAACAGAACGCGATTGCCGCCGAAGTTCATCCCGAAGCCGCGGCTGGTGGATGTCGGGCTGACGTCGATGGACATGGTCAATCTGATGCTCGGCGGTCGAAGCCGAATTCGATTTCACGATTCCGCAGTCCGAGATCACGCCGGAGAATTTCCAGTCGGTCGAAACGCTGGAGCGGATGATCGTCAGCCAGCTCCAGGGCGTGCCGGCGGCTTGAAGCCATCGTCCCGGCAACGCCGGGCCCCACATCTTGCGCCATGAATTGCCGCGTCACGCGCGCACGGTGCTGACAGCGTCTACGGGACCCCTTGACAGTCAGCAAACTCGCAAGCGAAGGCTCATGAGTGGCCGGCGCCGCCCGCGATTTGCTTGACGCGATCGAGCGTGATGCCCTGACGCTGCTCGATAGCAAGCGGGTAGTCGGTCTGCTCGAGGACGATTCGAGGCCGCAAATTGCCAGATCGAAGAAAGACGTGACACCGGATGTCGTGAGGTTCCGGGTAACCGTCTATCCAAGTGCTTAGCCAGCCGAAGCATGGCGGCTCGTTTTCGGCGAT
This sequence comes from uncultured Alphaproteobacteria bacterium, assembly GCA_963713785.1. GTDB lineage: Bacteria > Pseudomonadota > Alphaproteobacteria > Rhizobiales > Xanthobacteraceae > Bradyrhizobium. The sequence goes on along the minus strand of CAVQNB010000003.1, from coordinate 347,508 downwards.
CTCCGCATTCCACTTGGAGAGGGAGCCGCCAATCGAGGTCCCGCGATCGATGAGGTGGCGCTTGCTGACAGTTTGTTTGCTCCACGTCGAACAAGTAGGATAGCTTACGCGCCATGCCGGAAAGGCTCCCGAACACGGAAGATCCCGATGAGCGACGAGTCCTATAAATCCTGGCAGTGCCGGACCTGCGGCTACACCTATGACGAGAGAAAGGGCGACCCGGACGAGGGTCTGGCTCCGGGCACCCGGTGGGCCGACATTCCGGACGACTGGGTTTGTCCGGTATGCGGCACGGCCAAGAGCGACTTCGACATGGTCGAGCTGTAGACACAAATCATGCACGCGCGTTTCATCTTCGTTACTCGTTGCGGCATGATATATCCGCTTGCGCTATCGGCCGCCTCAATCAGGGCGCGCCGAGCCTGATTCCAGATCCGCATTCCCGTTCCAAATCCCCCATAAAGCTGGCATAGCTCTGAAAGCGAGCTATGGGTAATCCGTTGGTGTGTGATTGCAGGCCACGAATGGAGCGATGGAGCGGATATGACGAAGGCGGTGCTTGGCATCATCGGCGGCTCCGGCATTTACGACCTGCCGGGGCTGGAGAACGCGCGCGAGGAGGCGATCGCGAGCCCATGGGGCGAGCCTTCGGCGCCGGTGCGACACGGCACGCATCGCCGGCCTGCCGATCGTGTTCCTGCCGCGGCACGACAAGGGCCACCGGCTGTCGCCCTCCGACATCAACTACCGCGCCAATATCGACGTGCTGAAGCGCGCCGGCGTCACCGACCTGATCTCGCTGTCGGCCTGCGGCTCGTTCAGGGAGGAGTTGCCGCCCGGCACCTTCGTGCTGGTCGACCAGTTCGTCGACCGCACCCACAAGCGCGAGAGTTCGTTCTTCGGCAAGGGCTGCGTCGCCCATGTGTCGATGGCGCATCCGGTGTCGCCGCGGCTGCGCATCCATCTTGCCGCCGCCGCCGAGGCCGAGGGCATCGCGGTCGCGCGCGGCGGCACCTATGTCTGCATGGAGGGGCCGCAATTCTCCAGCTATGCCGAAAGCATGACCTACAAGAACCTCGGCTATTCGGTGATCGGCATGACCAACATGCCGGAGGCCAAACTCGCCCGCGAGGCGGAGATCTGCTACGCGACCGTCGCCATGGTGACCGATTTCGATTGCTGGCATCCCGACCATGATGCCGTCACGGTGCAGGACATCATCCGGGTGTTGACGTCGAACGCCGACAAGGCGAAGGGTCTGGTGGCGCGGCTGGCCAGGGATTTCCCGCGCGAGCACGAGCCGTGCCCGATCGGCTCGGACCGCGCGCTCGACACCGCCCTGATCACCGCGCCGGAAGCGCGCGATCCGGAACTGTTGAAGAAGCTCGACGCGGTGGCGGGACGGATGTTGCGGCGTGAGGCTTGCGAATCGGTGAGTGCGTCATGAAGGTCGACGGCAGGCATATCCGCAGCATCTGGCTCGAGCCGGACGGCTGGACGGTCGGCGCGATCGACCAGCGGCGGCTGCCGCATCATTTTGTCGTGGCGCAGCTGACGACCTGCGACGCCGCGGCGGATGCGATCCGCTCGATGCTGGTGCGCGGCGCGCCGCTGATCGGCGCCACCGCGGCCTACGGGATGGCGCTGGCGATGCGGGCTCGATGCTTCGGATGCCGCGCTCGATCGGGCCTACAAATGCTGATCGCGACGCGGCCGACGGCGATCAACCTGAAATGGGCGCTGGACGAGATGCGCTCGGTGCTGCGGCCGTTGCCGCCGTCGGAGCGCGCCGGCCGCGGCCTATGCCCGCGCCGCCGAGATCGCCGAGCAGGACATCGCCATCAACCGGGGTATCGGCGAACACGGCCTTGCCCTGATCGAGGCGATCGCCGCGAAAAAGCAGCCGGGCGAGCGCGTCAACGTGCTGACCCATTGCAACGCCGGCTGGCTCGCGACCGTCGATTGGGGCACGGCGACGGCGCCGATCTATCTGGCGCATGACCGCGGCCATGCCGTCCATGTCTGGGTCGACGAGACCCGGCCGCGCAATCAGGGCGCCTCGCTGACGGCCTGGGAGCTCGGCCATCACGGCGTGCCGCACACCGTGATCCCCGACAATACCGGCGGCCATCTGATGCAGCACGGCATGGTCGATCTCGTCATCGTCGGCACCGACCGGGTCACCGCCAATGGCGACGTCTGCAACAAGATCGGCACCTATCTGAAGGCGCTCGCCGCGCATGACAATGGCGTGCCGTTCTATGTGGCGCTGCCGTCGCCGACCATCGATTTCAGCGTCGACGACGGCATCAGCCAGATTCCGATCGAGCAGCGCGGCGCCGAGGAAGTCACCGACATCACCGGGCGGACCGCCGACGGACGGATCGAGACGGTGCGGATCGTGCCGGAGGGATCGCCGGTCGCGAATTACGGCTTCGATGTCACGCCGGCGCGGCTGGTGACGGGACTGATCACCGAGCGCGGCGTGCTCGGCGCCAACCGCGCCGCGCTGTCCGCCGCCTTTCCCGAGCGGATCGCGGCGGCGGCCGAATAGCCCAAGCTAGCTCGAGAGCTGAAATCGGTCCTTCGTTGGTTCGAGCTTTGCACCCGTCTGCAGCGCGAAGCGCCGCTGCCGGCAAGCACCAGCGCGGCCTGGGCCATCAGCCAGAACAGCGGGTATTCCCAGCCGCCGCCGGCATTGGAGTAGAGCCAGCCGACCGGCCATTTGATCCAGACCACCACCGCCAGGAAGATCAGCAGGAACGCCGCCCATTGGCGGGTGTACCAGCCGAGCAGGATCGCGCAGCCGCCGATCAGTTCGACGCTGAACGTCGGCCATGCCAGCAGCGGCGTGATGCCGTTCTTCGCCAGCAGCGCCTCATGCGTGTACATGCCGCGATAGGTCTTGAGGAACGCGTGCGACGATCCAGTCGATCCCGACCGCGACGCGCAAAAGAAAGATGCCGTATGGGGCATAGGCCGGATCCACGGTGGCATTGCTGAAGAACGCGGTGAAAACGCCGGGCGCGCTCGCGCTGTCACCTCTCGCCTGGTCGATACTCATCTGTTCTTCCCTGCTTGAAGTTGGCCCGAGATCGTGCCGCTCCGGTTTGCCGATCGTACCATAGATGCCGCAGACCGGCTCCGCGCCGCAAGCCCTGGTCTTCCGGAAATCCGCCCTCTACACTCGCCGCCAGCAAAAACAATAAGCAAAATCAGGGAGATGGTCATGTCGCGCCGTTCGATGGTTACGAGCGTCAGTTTCCTTGTGTTCGCCGCATTGCTGGCGGGCACGGACAGTTGGCGGCGCAGACCGGCTCCAGCGCTACAGGCAAGGTCACCGCCGGACAGGAGCCGCTCGAAGGCGTTCTGGTCAGCGCCAAAAAGGACGGATCGACCATCACCGTCACGGTCGTGAGCGACAAGGACGGCCGCTACAGCTTCCCGGCAGCGAGGCTGGAGCCGGGCCAGTATTCGCTGCGCATCCGCGCGATCGGTTACGAGCTCGACGATTCCGATCCGGTCACGATCGCGGCGGACAAGACCGCGACCGCCGATCTCGCGCTTGCGCAAGACCGAAGATATCGCCTCGCAGCTTACCAACGCCGAATGGCTCGCCAGCATGCCCGGCACCGACGCGCAGAAAGGGCAATCTGCTCAATTGCGTCGGCTGCCACACGCTCGAGCGCCCGCTGAGCTCGAAATACAGCGCCGACGACTTCCTGAAGATCGTCCTGCCGCGCATGCAGGGCTATGTGAACCAGAGCATTCCGGCGCATCCGCAACTGCGCCGCGCCGAGCGGCTGATGGAAGAACGCGGCGATCAGCGCGTGCAGGTCTACCGCGGCGCGGCCGAATATCTCGCCAGCATCAACCTCAGCTCGCGCCCGCAATGGAATTTCGAGTTCAAGACACTGCCGCGCCCGACCGGGGCGGCCACCCGCGTCATCTATACCGAATACGATCTGCCGCGCGAGACGATCGCGCCGCATGACGTGATCGTCGATAGCAGCGGCATGGTCTGGTACTCGAGCTTCGGCGAGCAGAATCTCGGCCGGCTCGATCCCAGGACCGGCAAGGTCACCGAATTTCCGATCGAGGAGCACAAGCCGGGCTTCCCGACCGGGCTGCTCGGCCTGCGCAGCGACCGCGACGGCAATCTGTGGCTCGGCAACATGTATCAGGCCACGATCGTCAAATTCGACCGCAAGACCGAGACCTTCAAGTTCTGGCCGCTGCAGGGCGAAGAGAACATCGACGCCGCGCAGATCAACATGGTCAGCCCGCAAAGCTCCGGCGTCGACGGCAAGGTCTGGACCCAGAACAACGGCTTTGCCGGCGTGCACCGGCTCGACATCGCGACCGGCAAGATCGAAACCTGGGAGCCGTTCAAGGGCGTGCCGGGCCCGCACAATATCTACGACGTGATTCCGGACTCCAAGAACAACGTCTATTTCACCGATTTCCGCCAGCGCCATATCGGGCGGATCGACGCCAAGACCGGCGAGATCAAGCTGTTCGAAATCCCGACGCCGAATTCGGCGCCGCGCCGCGGCACCATGGACGCGCAGGACCGGCTGTGGTTCGGCGAATATCGCGGCGACCGCATCGGCATGTTCGACACCAAGACCGAGCAGTTCAAGGAGTGGCCGGTCGCGCCGAAATGGTCGTCGCCCTACGACGTCATCATCGACAAGAACGGCGAAGCCTGGACCGGCTCGATGCTGAGCGACCAGGTCACGCGGCTCAATCCGAAACCGGCGAAGCGATCAACTATCTGCTGCCGCGCAGCACCAATATCAGGCGGGTGTTCGTCGACAATTCAACGACGCCGGTCACGTTCTGGGCCGGCAGCAACCACGGCGCCTCGATCGTCAAGGTCGAGCCGCTGGAATGAAGGATGATCTCAAATCAGCCCAAAGCCTCACGAAGGCCGCGCAAATATCCGGCGGAAAAGGCCGCGGCCCCCACGCCGTCGGGTGAATAGGCAAACGGCTCGACGGCGATGGTGCCGGCATAGTTATGGCGCTTCAAGGCCGCAAGGATCGGCGCGAATTTCATCTCGCCCTGACCTGGGCCGCGCCGGTTGGGATCGTTGACCTGGAGATGCGCGATCAAGCCGGTGGGAAGCCAGCGGTCGATCAGCGCTGGCACAGGCTCAGTTTCGGTAAGACCGGCGGCGCTGCAATCGATCATGGTTCGCAAATTGGGATGATCGATTGAACGCACCAGTTCGGCCGCCTCGGCGACAGTGTTGATCAGCGCGGTTTCTCGCTTGGACAGCGGTTCGATGCAATAGATGACGCCAACGCGAGCGGCGGCGAGCGCAATTTGCGCCAGGGCATCCTGCAACCGCGCGAGCGCGATCGCGTGGTTTTCTCCCGGCGCGATCTGCCGCTGTTTTGGCGAGCCATGCACCATGATCGCGCCGCCGAGTTCCGCGCAAAGGCCGACCAGATGCGTCATCACCGCCAACGTGCGGGCACGCACCGCAGCGTCCGGATCGGTCAGCGAAAGCCCTTCCGGCTTGACCAGCAGCCAATGCAGCCCGGTGACGACCAGGCCGGAAGCCTCAACGGTCGCGCGAATTTTCGCGGCGTCCGCGGTCGAGATGGTTTGCGGAGAGCCACTCAGCGTAAACGGCGCAATCTCCAGGCCGTCATAGCCGAGGCCGGCGGCAACCTCGCATTGCCGTTCCAGCGGCATGTCGGCCAAAACCTCGTTGCACAAGGCAATCCGCATTCGAAAAAACTCCGATTTTCGTCAGGCTTGCCGGGAGGTGAGCCGCCGGAACTGCCTGCCGAGGCTGCCCGTGATGGTCGCGACCAGCGACTTGAAGGCGGGAATATAGAGCAAGAGGATCAGGATCGTCACGGTGGCGAAGCCGATGCTGATCGGCCGGGTAAAAAATGGCTCGAGGCTTCCGTCGGACAGCACCAGGCCGCGCCGCAGGCTTTTGTCCAGGAGGCCGCCGAGAACGAGACCGAGCACGAACGGCGCCATTTGATAGCCGCGCCGGCGCAGGAAGAAGGCGCCGATGCCGATTGCCAGCATGCAGTAGATGTCGAACAGCCGCGAGGCGCTGGCGAACGCGCCGACCGTGCACAACAGGAAAATGATCGGCATCAGCACCGTGCGCTTGATCTTGAGCACGAGCAGCAGCGGCTTGATCAGGAACAGCCCGAACACCAGGATGCTGACGGTTGCGAGCGACGTCATCGCGACCACGTCGTAGATGAATTGCTTGTGTTCGATCATCAGCATCGGGCCGGGTTGAATACCGTGGATGATCATGGCCGCCATCAACACCGCCGACGGCGCCGATCCCGGAATTCCGAGCGCGAGCGCCGGAATGATGTGGCCGGGGATCGACGACATGTCGCCGGTCTCCGCCGCCATCAGGCCGTCGATCGATCCTTTGCCGAACTGCTCCCGCTCCTTGCTGACGGCTTTCGCCGCGGCATAGGACATCCAGGCGCCGGCATCCTCGCCGACGCCGGGCATCAGCCCGGTGAGAACGCCGATCACGCCCGAGCGCAGCACGGTGCGCCAGTATTGCGCGACCTCCAAAAACCGCGGCAGCACGGAGTCGCGCATCTCGACCATCTGCCGCTGAGCCGGATCGGCAAGCGTGGTCAGAACTTCGGCAAAGCCGAACGCGCCGACCAGTGCCGGGATCAGGGAAATTCCGCCGGAAAGCTGGTTCCATCCGAAGGTGAACCGGTCGAAGGCATAGAGACCCTCCTGGCCGATTTGCGCCACGAACAGGCCGAGCGTGCCCATCAGCCATCCCTTGAGCGGATCGTTGCCGACAATGCTGCCGGACATCGCCACGCCGAGCAGCGCGAGCCAGAAGAACTCGTAGGCCCCAAACGAGAGCGAGACCTCGGCGAGCAGCGGCGTAAACGCCGCAAGGCACAACACGCCGAACAGCGTGCCGCTGAAGGCGCCCGATGTCGCAATGCCGATGGCCCGGCCGGCTTCGCCGCGCAGCGCCAGCGCATGGCCGTCCGCGCAGGAGGCGGCGTTGGCCGCGGTGCCGGGGATGTTGAGCAGGATCGCCGTGCGCGATCCGCCATAAAGCGTCCCGACGTAGGAGCAGATCAAGATCAGGATGGCATCGTTCGGCGCCATCTTGATGGTCAGCGTCGTCAACAGCGCGATGCAAAGCGTCGCGGACAATCCGGGCAGGCAGCCGACAATGATGCCGAGCAACGCGCCGCCCAGCCCATAGGCGAGCGAATAGACATTGAGGATGCTCAAGTAAGCTTGACCGAGTTCGGAAAGGCCCGACAGCATCACGGCATCCGACGTTTAGGGCAGGCGAACCAGGAAAATTTCCTGGAACACGACGGTGATGGCGGCGCCGGCGCCGAGGCCGATCGCGGCCGCGGTGATGAACCTGCGCAAGCTCAATTTCTCGCCGGCCGATTTGCGCTCGCGATATTGCAGGCAGACAATGGCGACGGTGACGAAAATGGCGGCGGCGAGCCAGAACGGCAGGCCATGTCCGACCAGCCCCACGCCAAAGGCAAGACAGAGTCCGAGCACCAGCAAAATGCGGTTTTGCTCGGCGCGATTGACCGGCATGCCGTTCGCGGCGGATGCAAACAGATGCGGGCGCCAACTGCGAGCTGCCAATAGCGCCCCCAGGATCGTCATGGCGATGCCGAGCAATCCCGGCAGCAGGCCGGGTATGGTGTAGGGGTTGATGTCCTGGTTTGCGAGCCGGTCCATGGTGATCGACCCGATCAGGATCGCACTTCCCAGCGCCATCCAGCCGATGGCGGACAGGAAATCGCTGCGCAGGCGCGCGGCTTCCTCCTGCTCGCGGGGTGGCGATGCTGGTGGTTCAGGCAAAGACATGTTCAGGCGAAGACATCGGGCATGATCGCTTTTAAGGTTTGGCAATGCCCACGGTATCGGGCGAGACCTTGGCCTTGCCGCTATCGAACAACAGCCAGGCATTGGCCTGCACCGCCGGGAATACCGCCTTTTGCGCGGCCTCACCCGAGGACGGCGCAAACAGCGCGCCGCGCGAGGTTGCGTATTTCTTCACCGCCTCGCTGCTTGGCGATGTTCTCCTTCCAGATTTTTTCGACCGTGGCGATCACCTCGTCCGGCACGCCCTTGGGAATGAAGATGCCGAAATAGTTGGTCGGCGCGGAGAAGCCGGCAAGCGTGTCCGATAGCGGCGGGATGGTGCCGTAACCCTCAAGCTCGAGCGGCTTGTCGCTGACGGTGGCGAGCGGCCGCAGCCGCTTGCCGCGGATCATGTCGGCCTGCTCGACGGCGAGTTGCGTCGTGACTTCGGCCTCGCCGGAAACGGTCGCGACCACCGCGGGGTTGCCGCCATCATAGGTGACATGGCGATATTTGACGCCGGTGACCTTGGCGATCAGCTCCATGGCGTTGTGGCCGGCGGAAGTAACGCCCGCGGTTGCGACTGAAATCTTGCCCGGCTGCGCCTTCATGGCGTCCAGCAATTCCTTGGCGTTTTGATAGGGCGCCTTGGGATTGACGCCGATCACCTGCACATTGGCGACGCTAAGGAACAGGTGCCAATCCTTGATCGAGGTATCGAGCGAGCCCAGCGTCTGGTAGGCGCCGAGATCCTGCGCCGCACCGGCCGTCCAGGTGTAGCCGTCCTTGGCGGCTTCCAGCGCGCTTCGCGTCCCGATCGAGCCCGAAGCGCCGGGCTGGTTGATGATCACGATGGTCTGGCCGAGCGATTTCTCCATCTCTCCGGCGACGAGCCTTGTGATCTGGTCGGTCGAGCCGCCCGCGGCCCAGGGCACGATCAAATTGATGGGCCGGACCGGCTTCCAGTCCGCGGCGCGCGCCGGCGAAGCCATGAAGCCGCAGCCGACGGCCACCGCAAGAACCGCAATCCGAATGCCCTGATATCCCACGCGCCGTCCTCCGTCACGTCAGCTTGTTTGAAGGAATTGTATTAGCAACCGTCGAGCCGCGCAAACGCAGGAGAGCTTGCAGGAAGCCTTAGAATGCATGAAGGCCTGCATGCAGGAAGGCTTGCGCGAACGCGCGTTTTTATTGCAGCTTGAGCCCCGTTGCCGCCTCGAGCTCGGCGATGGCCTGCGCCGCGCTCGCCACCTTGATCGTGGTCATGCCCATCTCGCGCGCCGGCTTCAGATTGACGCCGAAATCGTCGAGATAGACGCAAGCGGCGGGATCGACGTTGAGCGTTTCCACCATCATCCGGTAGATGCGCGGATCGGGCTTGCGCAGGCCGATCTTGGCGGATTCGATGACATGGTCGAACAGCGCCATCACTTCCGCGATATAGAGCGTGCGTCCGCTGGCGCTTCCGATCGCATTGGCGGGAAGGTTATTGGTGATGCAGCCGGTCTTGAATTTGGCTTTCACGCGCTTGAGCGCGGCGACCATTTCGGGTCGCAAATCGCCTGACAGTAGCGGCAGCACGTCCTTGCCTCGGACTTCGGCGCCGAGCGCCCGCGATTCCGTCGCGAACAGCTGGTCGAACGCCTCGATGTCGATCTCGGCGCGCTCGAACTTCGCCCAGGCGTTTTCCAGATGATTGGCGACGTTGGTGCGGCGGATGATATCGGCCGGCAATCCGCGCTCGGCTTCAAATCGTGCAAACGCCTCGAACGGCGATGATGTCAGCACCCCGCCGAAATCCCAGATCACCGCCTCGATCATCATTCCCCCAACTCATGCATGTCCAAGATGCGTCAAGCGCTCAACATACCCGTTGAACTCCCGGGGGGATAGTCGGGTTGCGGCAACGTTGCGCGATCACAGCGGCTTGCAGCTTGAATACGTCCTGATCGCCTAACCGTGATCCCGCATTCACAAATCGCCCGCCTGCCGCGGAATATCGGGACTCGAAGGTCGGTCTAGCTACCCGTAACCAGCGCAACGGATCACCTATCTGGAGAAAAAAATGACCAATCTCAAACTTCTTGGCGCGGCCGCCATTTTATCAATGTTGATCGCAACCCCAGTGCTCGCACACGGCAGTCGCGTTCGGCAACAGGTATACGGAAACGAGGGCCGCGAGGTTGCAGCGCCGCCCTGGAGTGCTGCCTGCATGACCGACCACGGTCCAAGCGAGTGTGGCGAGCCCATGTGGGTCTACGGCCGTCGCGGCTAGGGGGCGGGGATGGAGAAATACGTTCCGAGGTGCGGCTTGGCGAGCGCCGCATCAGCGGCTATCTCTGTCCGCGATGAAGATGTTGCCCTGCATGGCCGTCGCGGCCTCGCTGCTGCTCGCTAGGCCCGTCTGCGCCATTGTCGGCGGTGCGGCGCCGTCGAGCGAAGGCATCGGCCGCAGCATCGTCACCATTGTCGGCTCGCGCGGCAATTTCTGCTCCGGCGCGCTAATCGCGCCGACGCTGGTGCTGACGGTGGCGCATTGCGTGCAGCCCGGCGCCGAATACAAGATCGTCGAATATGGCCTCGACCGGCAGCCGCAATTGCAGGACGTGACAAAGGTCGCGACACATCCGCAATTCGTCATGCAGGCGATGCTGGCGCACCGCGCCACCGCCGACGTGGCGTTGTTGCAGCTCAAATCTCCGGCCAGGGAAAAAAGCGCAGTGCTCGGCGCGCCGCAGCTTCCGATTTCTCCCGGCGCCAAATTCACCATCGCCGGCATCGGCGTGACCGTGCGCGGCGACGGCAAGAGCGGCGGCGCGGTCCGCACCGCCGCCCTGATGGCGACCGGCAAACCGGGCACGTTGCAAATCCGCCTGATCGATCCGGTCGGGCAGGGCGCCCAGGCTGGGCTTGGCGCATGCACCGGCGATTCCGGCGGGCCGGTCTTCGAGGACCAGCCGTCCGGTCCCGTGATCATCGGCGTCATCAGCTGGTCGACCGGGCCGAACGGCAGCGCCGGCTGCGGCGGCCTGACCGGCGTCACGCCGCTAACGCTTTACCGCGACTGGATTTTGCAGACCGCGCGACAATGGGGATCGGCTCTGTAGTTTGGCAGGGTTGACCTTTGCCCGCGCCGCAGGTGAATAGGAGCAGCCTGGAAAAATCCTCTTGAGCCGAGCGAAAAAACAATGAACGTGACCGCTCCCCTCCGCACCATGTCGGCCGCGCAGGCCGTCGAGCATTTCGACGTCCTCATCGTCGGCGCGGGCATCTCCGGCGTCGGCAGTGCCTATCATCTGACCAAGCAACTCCCCGGCACGACATTCGTCGTGCTCGAAGAGCAGGAGACGTTTGGCGGCACCTGGTGGACCCATAAATATCCGGGCATCCGCTCCGACAGCGACCTTCACACCTTCGGCTACAGCTTCAAGCCCTGGACCGGGCCGCCGATCGCGACCGCGGCGGAAATCCGCGCCTATATGGGCGAAGTCATCGCCGAACATGGGCTCGAACAACATATCCGCTACAGGCACCGGATTTCCACGGCGAACTGGTCGAGCGAGACCAATCTATGGACCATCGAAGCCACCGGGCTCGACACCGGCGAAGCCAAGACCTTCACCGCGAATTTCTTGTGGATGTGCCAGGGCTACTATCGGCATTCGGAAGGCTTTACCCCGGAGTGGCAGGGGATGGAGGCGTTCAAGGGCCGCATCGTTCACCCGCAGCGCTGGCCCGACGATCTCGACATCACGGCCAAAAACGTCGTCGTGATCGGATCGGGCGCGACTGCCGCGACGCTGATCCCGGCGATCGCAGATGAGTGCGAGCAGGTCACGATGCTGCAGCGCTCGCCGACTTATTTCAGGACCGGCCGCAACGCGATCGAGCTTGCCGAGACGTTGCGGCAATTGCAGGTCAAGGAGGAATGGATCCACGAGATCGTGCGGCGAAAGATACTGTTCGAACAGGACGCATTCACCCGCCGTTCTTTCACCGAACCGGAAGTGGTCAAGCAGGAATTGCTCGGCGGTATCAGCGCCGTGCTCGGTCCCGACTACGATATCGCCACGCATTTCACGCCGCGCTATCGGCCCTGGCGCCAGCGCATCGCCTTCGTGCCCGACGCCGATCTGTTCCAGGCGATCAAGCGCGGCAAGGCCTCCGTCGTCACCGACGAGATCGATCGGTTCACCGAAAACGGCATTTTGCTGAAATCCGGCAAGACGCTCGACGCCGACATCATCGTCACCGCGACCGGATTCAATCTCAATGTGCTCGGCGATATCGCGTTTGCGATCGACGGCACGCCGCTCGATTTTGCCGACACCGTCACCTATCGCGGCATGATGTTCACGAGCATCCCGAACATGGCCTGGGTGTTCGGATATTTCCGCGCTAGCTGGACGCTGCGCACGGATCTGGTGGCGGACTTCGTCTGCCGGCTACTCAAGCATATGAAGGCGACCGGCGCGATGAAGGTTGTGACTGCGCTGCGGCCGGAAGATCACAACATGCCGCTATTGTCGTGGATCGATTCGGAGAATTTCAATCCGAACTATCTGATGCGCGACATGCATCTGTTGCCCAAGCGCGGCGACAAGCCGGAATGGCAGCACAGCCAGGATTACTGGGCGGAGAAGGACCAGTTTCCCGCGATCGATCTTGAGGACAAGGCGTTCGTCTACGCTTGAGTTTTCGCGGGCATGATCCGGAAAAGTGGGCACCGGTTTTCCCTCGCGACAAACGCGAAGGGTTTGCGCGGAGATCATGCTCAAACAAGAAGATAAAACGGGATGACGATTTCTAGAAAAGTCATCCCGCTCTGGCGTCAATGCCGCTTCGGTAGCGGCTTTCGCGGCGGCGCAGGCGGCGCGGCTTCGCCGGCGGTGCCGAGTTTTCCGGACATCTTACTGGCGGCAAGGCTGACATCGACCAGCGTGCGCCGGCCTTCTTCCATCAACGTCGCCGAACGCTTGTTGAAGCTCTCGGCGAGTTCGCGGATCGATTGTACCTTCTGAAGCAGGTCGTCGGCCTGACCATTGGCAATGCCGGGCATCACGTCGTCGATCTTGTTAAAGACATTGTCGATGCCGGCGAAGGCATCGTCGGCTTTTGCCAAAATGCTATCGATCGCCTCGGCCTTGCTCTTCAACGATGCGGTATAGGTCTCGAACGAGAGCAGCCCGTCCCTGATCGTGGTGGCGTTATTGACGAGCAGGCGGTCGACACTGTGCAGGGCATCGCGGATCGACTCGACGTCGCGCAGGTCGGCGGTCAGGATCGGAACGCCGTCTTCATCAAGCGGTACCGGCGGTGCCGTGGCGGCGCCGCCGACCAGCGAGATCGCGGCAATCCCGGTCAGCCCCTGGAATTCGATGCCGACGACGGTGTCTTTCCGGATCGGCGCGCTGTTGTCCAGCATGACCTCGGCGACGATCTTGCGCGGGTTTTCCAGCTTGATCGATCTAATCACGCCGGCCTGGATGCCGTCGAAATTTACCGCGCCGCCCCGGCGCAATCCGCTTGCGGAGCCGCCGTCGAACACGATGCGGAGCGGGCTTTGCTGCCGCACGCTGCGGATTTTCTGGACGCCGAGAAAGCCGACGAACGCCGCGGCGATCACCGCAAGCGTCGTGGTTCCGATCATCAGGTGGCTCGCCTTCGTCTTCATCCCGGTATCCGGTTGCGAGGCGCTGGGTCGGGAGAGTTAGCGCATCTCGCCATCGCCCGATTGTACGGGCAAAGCAACGGGAACGAAAGATCGATGCGGCGCCCCGGCGGCGATACGGGCAGCCACCCGCGCGGCTGTCGCATCCGAGGAAATGGCATCGAGAGCCACCAGATCGAGCACGTGGGGATGGCAGGGCAGATCGAGCAGCGACTGTGCGAACGCGCCGGCCGCAATCTCGGCAAGGGCGGCAATGCCGGTCCGCCAATGCCAGCCGCCAATTCGAAACAGCGTTGGCCGGTAGCGTTGCGCGATCGGCGTGTCCGACCGGATCGTCTCAGCGTGATGAAACAACTCGTGCGCGATGAAAACCTGTTGCGGCGTTGCATGTCCGAGCAAGCGCTGGGCCAGGCCGCCTGCGACGGCGCCATCGAGAAGCGCAAGCCCGCTTCTGTAAAGCACGATGCGGGCCGGCCGCTGCCGATATTCGGCAAATCGCCAGATCGAGCCGACCAACGGATCGTCATCGGTTGCCTCGACCGGTACCCCAAGCTCGCGCGCGATCTGATGCGGGGCGAGATCAGGGAAACGCGTCCGCAGGGCTTTAGCGGTGGCCGCGCCGTCCGCGAGCGCGTCGCGAACGGCGGCCAACTTTGCAGCGAGGTCGAGGCGTCGCGCGTGAGGGTCGGCCTCCAGCATGGCGAAGGCGAGCCGCTCGGCCGGCGCTACCATGAGCTCGGCCAGCCAGGACGGCTCTGACGCCGCGAACGCCACGCTAAAATCCTCGTGACGGCGGAATGCTGATCAGTCCGACCGCGTCGCTCTCGGCTAGTCCATCGAACTCGCCGCTGACAACGGCCAGCGCCTGGTCGATCGAGTTGACGCCGGAGAGGTCGATGATCTGGCTGCCGACGATAACGAACACATCCGGCGTAATCACGCTGTCGCCATTGTAGATCGTGGTGTCTTCCCACAGCCGGCGAAGGTCGTTGAGGCCGCTACGTGCCGAGGCCGAGCGCACCACGCTATGGCTGCGCTGGACACGGATGACGCCGTCAAGATCGATTGCCCGAACTGGACTGCGGCGCTTGGTGAAGATGCGCCAGGACCGCTCCTCGACCTCACCCTGGAACACGCGCATCCGCGGTGTATTGGCGGCGAGCGTGACACGTTCTGGACTGACGCCCATGGCCTTTGCTGCGATTTCCCGCGCCTCGCTTTCGCCGACCTCGTCGCTGCGTTCGCGGGCGCGCATCTCGGACGCGCCCATCGCGGTTGCGCGAACCCGCTGGGTATGTTGATCGACCTCGATCGTTACCTCGACATTTTCTGGCGCGGCGCCAAGCCGGATCACGGCCTCGAAGGCCTCGCGGCGGATTCGTTTCAGATCCTCGGGCTTCGGGTTGGGGATCACCCGCTCCACCACATCGCGCACCAGCGCCAGCGCGACGCCGATCGAGGAAATCACCTCGGCGTCGCGGGAGATCACATGGTGAAGACCGGTGCGGTGTGAGGCGTGGGGAATAAGCGCCGCCGCTCCGCCGCCTTCGCCGACGAGCAACGCCTGATCGCGATCGAGCTTGTACTCGCTGATGAGATCGTCGACCACCGGGATGACCTTGTCGGTGGCGATATCGAGAATGCTTCGTGCGGTGTCCTCGGTGGATTTGCCGATCAGATCGGCAAGCGCAGCCATGGCGCGCCGTGCAGCCTCGGGGTTGCCATAGGCGTGCAGGCCTGGTTTGGCGTAACCCAGAACGTTGGCGGCGCAGGTGTTGGTGATGGCATAGCGGGTGCCGGTGGCCGAGTGCACCGCGACGTAGTCGGGCGGATCGCCGGGCTTTGGCTGGAACAGTTCAACCTTGGGGTCGACGATATCGTCGGGGTTCGCGAAGGCAGCGTAGGGCAATCCCGCGATATGGGCGCTGCGCGGCCCGACGTCGACCAGCCTGCGGTCCTTGACTCGCACCATGCTGCCGCCGGCGATGCCGATCACGCGCACGTCGAGCGAACTGACATAGGTTTCGTGGCCGCCGACCCTTGCATATTTGACCGTCGGACGGCCGTTGCGGATCACGCCGATGTTGGTGCTGGTGCCGCCGACCTCGAAGTAGATGCCGTCGGAGACGCGCAGATGCATCAGCGCGCCCGCGACGCTCGCCGCCGGACCCGACAGCATCGTCATCACCGGGCGGCGGCGCATCTCGCGGATGTCCATCACGCCGCCATCGCCGCGCATGATCATCAGCGGCGCCTGGATCCCGGCTTCGCGGACGCTGGCCTCGGTCATTTCGGCGGTATCGATCATCTTCGGCAGGATGCTGGCGTTGATCACCGCCGTGCGTGTCCTGGTGGTCAGCCCGTAGAGTTTTGTGATTTCGTGTCCGCAGGTGGCGGCAAGCCCGGCCTCGACGACAAGACGGCGCACGGTCTCTTCGGCCTCGCTGTCGTCGACGCCGAAGGCCGAACTTGCGACGATCACCCTGGCGCCTTCCGCCGCAAGCTCGCCGATCGCTTTCTTGACGGTCTCCTCGGTCAGCGTCTCCTTGGTGAGAAAGCGGTTTACGGGCTTCAGATCGCGGCCGGGGGCAAGTTCGATCGCCTTCATCGCGCTCTGGCTCTTGGCGAGCAGCGACTCCATACGGGTCGACATGCCGATCACGCCGACGTTTGCGACATCGCCCTCGAGCAACGCGTTGGTGGCTTGCGTCGTCGAATGCGCGAGGAAGATGACTTCTCTGGGCTCGACGCGCGATTGCTCGAGCACGTTGCGGAACACTTCCACAACGCCGTTGGCAACCCCGCGCGGGTCAGCATGCGTCGTCAGCACGGAAAAGCGGCCGACCACTTCGTGGGTTGCATTGTCGATCAGCACGGCCTTGGTGAAGGTGCCGCCGACATCGATACCGATACGGTAGGCGCGGGACGGCACGGATGGTTCAGTCAACGTCTTATCTTCCTTTGCCTAGTTGAGCGAACCCAGCATGAGGTAGCAGATCAGCGAATTGACCGCGACCATCAGGCAGCCGAAAGGCAGCGCGGTTTTTAGGAATTGGCCGTGGCCGACTTTGGTGTACCCGATCGTCCAAAGCGTCCACGAATTGGTCGGGTCCATGCTGCCTTGCACGATGGTCGGCGCCAGCCAGATCGAATAGAGATACGGAATCGGGATGTCCTTGTTGGCTAGCACGATGGCCAGCAACGCCGCGCCGGTGCCAATCACGACCAGCGGCCCGCGGTAAATACTCCCGACACCTCCGAGCACCCCGAAGAAGATCGCCGCCTGCAGTGGTGTATGCGGCAGCACAGGCCCGAAAATCGGCTTCAGAGCGTTGGCGACCTCGGGGGTCTGTCCGGCAACGATGATCATGCCGCAGATCGTCCACAAGGCCGCGATGGTGGCGATGTCGGGAAACGCGTCGAAGAAGGTCTTGTTGAACAGGTTGATGTGACCCTGGAAAGTCCGGTCGCGTGCCGTCAACACCAGTGCCAGCACGATCGAGACGATGAAGGTCGGAATGATCTCCCATTTCAGGACCATGATCATGAGGACCGGAACGATCGGCACGATATAGGTGTAATAGGGCGTTCGTTTGCGGGCAGGCGTTTCTCCCGCGTCGGCGACGTCGACCGATGCCATCCGGCGTACGCCGCCGCTGCCCAGATAGAGGGCCGCCAATAGCCATGCGGCCAGGATGTAGACGCACATTCCGATCGCCCAGTAGGTGAGGTATGGCGCGGCATAGGTGATGCCGGGAAACAGCTTTTGAAACGTGCCGAACTGAACCAGATTGACAAAAGTGCCGGCGCCGATCCCCATCGTGAAGGCAGGTGCGGCGACGTGCGGCGGGATGCCCTGACCCAGCATGATCGGCAGCGCGATCACGCCGATCGCGATCGCGGCTCCGACGCCGTACATCGAAGAGAACAACAATGCGGTAACCACCGTGATGGTCATCGCGGTGACGAGCGGCCGATCGCCCGCGAGTTCCACCGCCGAGCGGATCACGCTCTCCGCGATGCCGGTTTGAATCAGCACTTGGGCGAACCAGGCGCCGAACACGATGATGATCACGGCGCTCGCAAACTGAACGCCGCCGGCCTGGATGATCTTCTTCTGAATATCGTCGATGCCGATGCCGGCGATGACCGCCCAGATAACGGCAAGCAGCAGAAGCATGATGATCGGGCTTTGCCCGCGGATGATCAATACGACCACTGCCAGAAATGCAACGAGCAGCGCAACGCCTGTCCCAAGGTCCATTGTCATTCCCCCCATTTCGCCGGCCGTTTTAAATGCGGCCGTTGCAAAAATAAGTTTGGCACAAGAGACCGGTGCTGGCGAGCCTCGATGAATGGGGAACTGTGCGGCCGGCGCGTGCAGGCTGTTCGAGGTTCGCGCATCCTCGCTGCTGCGTTGCAATATCAGGGATTGGCCCAGAAATATTCTCGTCCGCGGAAAATCAGACCCCGACTTCGCGGATCCGAACGCGATCGAACCCGCTGATATCGGCCATGCCCGTGCGCTGCTTGACAGGCGCAAAACGGCAGGGTCACCTTCGATCGTCCGTTTGCGATCGCTCCGCGCCTTGCGAGAAATCTTGCGACAAAGAACAAAAATATCGGAGGAAACCCATGCCAAAGCTGCTGAGCGAGGATGAAGTCACCCGCTATCGCGACCGTGGCTACCATTTTCCGGTCGACGCGCTGAGCGCGAGTGAAGTGGCCGATTTTCGCCGCAGGCTCGAGGACTACGAAGCCTCAAGCGGAGGTCCGATCAAGGGCGAGATGCGCCATCGCAGCCACGTGCTGTTCACCTGGATCAACGAGATGATCCGGCATCCCAAAATCCTGGATGCGATCGAGGATCTGCTCGGACCCAATATCCTGTGCTGGAATACCAGCTTCTTCATCAAGGAAGCGCATGATCCAGGCTTCGTGTCCTGGCATCAGGACGCCACCTATTGGGGCTTGAGCTCCTCCGACGTCGCCACCGCCTGGATCGCGATGTCGCCGGCCAACAAAATTTCCGGCTGCATGAAATTTGTTGGCGGCACCCACAAGCAGCAGGTCCAGCATGAGGACACCTTCGACCAGGACAACTTGCTGACGCGAGGTCAGGAGATTGCGGTCAAGGTCGACGAGGCCAAGGCCGTTCATGTGGAGCTGAAGCCCGGCCAGGCTTCGCTTCATCACGTGCTGCTGTTCCACGGCTCGGAGCCGAACCGTTCCGACGACCGGCGCATCGGCTTGGCGATCCGCTATATCCCGACCCACCTCAAGCAGGCGGTCGGCCAGCGAGACTGGGCGACGCTGGTGCGCGGCAAAGATAGCTACGGCCACTTCCTATCCGAATACGTGCCGAAGCGCGACCTCGAGCCCGAGGCGCTGGCGTTTCACAGGCAAGTCTCGGAAGAGCAGGTGAAGGTGCTTTATCGCGGCACCGGCAAGACCGCGTATCGGGCCTAAAATGCCATCGTCGTCATTGCGAGCCAACGGGTCGCGCGAAATGCGCGCCCGATGACAGGCTCCGCGAAGCAATCCAGAGTCCGGGACAATCCGGACCGGATTGCTTCGTCGCTTCGCTCCTCGCAATGACGGCCTCAATCGTCAACTCAGCGTCCATTTTTCAGCGCTGGCTCCGGTCAATTCCCGGACGCGAGCGTCGTCCGCGCCGTGCATTGCATCACATCATCCCGCTCCAGTGCAGCAGGATCAGCACCGATGCAGCGGCGAGCACCAGCACCGTCAGCCCGGCGCCCGATTGCCGCCCGAAACTCTGTCCCTCGGCACTTAAGAGCCCCCACGCGCTGAGCAGGCGCGCCAGCACCAGCGCGGCACCGAGAATGTGGACGATGGTCTTGCCGGTGCCGAGCGCCTCGGCGAAGCCAATCAGCAGCAAAGCGAACGGCGCATGCTGGGCGAGATTGGCATGGGCACGGATTGCCATGCCCATTTTCGCGTTGCCGCCGTCACCGGCGTCGATCTTCAATGCAACACGGTTGCGGATGACGTTGACGGTGAGGACAACAGCCAATAGCCCGATAATTGCCGCATAGAGCGCGGTAACGAGCGGCGGGGTCATGATCGCCCGGTCGCTTTCCAAAGACCGAGGGTGGCGCCAGTCGGATCGACGATGATCGAGAGCCAGCCCGCACCCATCACTTCCATCGGCTCGCGCATCACGGTGGCGCCGAGCTTGCGCGCCTTCTCGGTAGCGGTGTGGATGTCGTCAACGCCTACATAAGCGAGCCAGGCCGAAGGCGCGCCCGGTACCGGATGGGCCATCATGCCGCCGCCGGTGCCTTCACCGACGCCAATCATGGTGTAAACGTGTCCGCCGCCCATGGGCACGTCTTCCAGTTTCCAGCCAAACAGCGCTCCGTAGAAAACCTTAGCCGCCTTGACATCGGTAGAGTTCAACTCGACATGTACAAATGGGTTCGCCATGGTCACTTCCTCGGGGTTGCAATGTGCGGGTGCGAAATGTCCATTCTGAAAAAAATATGATCAAGAACATTTTTTTGCCGGCTGCAATCATGCTGTCGCAATAGGAGCATTTCGCGATGCCTTATGTGCCCGAACACAAAGCGGAGACTCGTCTGCGCATTCTCGACAGCGCGCGGCGGCTGTTCAATCGCAACGGGTTGAGCGCGATCTCGATTGACGAGGTCATGGCCGGGGCCGGCCTAACGAGGGGCGGCTTCTATAGCTATTTCGACAGCAAGGAGGAGCTTGTTGCGGAGGCGATCACGCATTTCATCAATGGCGGCCCCAACGCGGGATGGCAGCGGGTGGCCTTCGCGGATCGGCCCGAAGGCCGAGCCTTGGCGCGCGCGATCCTCGACGCCTATCTCTCGCGCGATCATCTCGACGATGTGGACGGAAGCTGCCCGGTGGTCGGTCTTGCGACCGACGTTGCTCGCAGCAGCGGACCCGTCAAGCGCGCCTACCGTCAGGTCATGGAAATGATGGCCGAAATTTTTGGTTCCAATCTGGACCCGAACGGTATTGCGACCGCAGAGGGCGGCGCGGCTCCCAGTGACGAACGGCAGCGTGCGCTCGCCGTGGTGGCGCTGTGCGTCGGCGGCATGGTGCTGGCCCGCGCGGCCGATGACGAACCGGCCGCCGACGAGCTGCGGGCGGCATCGCGCCGCTACGCGCTGGCACTGGCGGGCCTTGAGCCGGGGCACGAATAGGTTTTCCGCGAAAGGAATTTTTAACTCAGCGTCCATTCCTCGGCGCTGGCTCCGGCCAATGCGCGGACGCGGGCGTCGTCGGCGGCAAGTTCGCGCGCGGTGCCGGAATAGACCACGGCCCCGTCGTCCAGCACATAGGCGTCGTCGGCGATCTCCAGGCTCATCCGTGCATTCTGCTCGACCAGCAGCACCGAAATCCCTTCGGCCTTCATCTGCTGGACGATGCGAAACACCTCACGAACGATCAGCGGCGCCAACCCTTGCGACGGCTCATCGAGGATCAACAGGCGCGGATTGAGCAGCAGCGCCCGCGCGATCGACAGCATTTCCTGCTCGCCGCCGGAAAGCTGACGGCCGCGATTTTGCTTGCGCTCCTCGAGCCGCGGAAAAAGCTGGTAGATGCGCGCGATGGTCCATGGGCCTGGGCGCTCGAGCGGAACCTTGAGATTTTCCTCGACGCTGAGATTGGCGAAGATGCGCCGTCCCTCGGGCACATAGCCAACGCCACGCGCGGCGATGCGGAAGGTCGGCCAACGCGTGGTGTCCTCGCCGAAGATCATGATCTTGCCGTCGCGCGCCGGCGTCAGCCCCATCAGGCTGCGCAAGGTCGTGGTCTTGCCGGCGCCATTGCGCCCGAGCAGCGCGGTGATCTTGCCCTCGGCGACATCGAGGCTGACGCCATGCAGGATGTGGCTCTTGCCGTAATAAGTGTGGAGGCCCTCGGCGGAGAGTGCTGAAGTCATGCGGCATGGCCCAGATAGGCGGCCTGAACCGTCTCGTTGGCGGCGATCTCCTGCGGCGTGCCCTGCGCCAGCATCTTGCCTTGATCGAGCACGCAGATGCGGTCGGCGAGATGAAACACCACGCGCATGTCGTGCTCGATCAGCACGATGGTGTAGTTGCTATCGCGGTGCAGCCGGCGGATCAGCTGGGTGATCTGGTAGGTCTCCTGGTCGCCCATCCCGGCGGTCGGCTCGTCGAGCAGCAGCAGATGCGGCTTTAGCGCCAGCGCCATGGCGATTTCGGCGGCGCGCTGGTCGCCATGGGCGAGTTCGCCGACGAGGCGATCGGTCTTGGTCTCGAGCCCCACCAGCTTCAGCGTCTCCTCGACGTGCTGGTGGACCTGCGCCGCTTCAGTGCGGTTGATCCAGGGCCGCAGGCGGTAGCCGCTGGAAACTTCAGTGGCGATGCGGACATTTTCAAACACGGTCAGTTCCGGAAAGATCTCGGTGATCTGGAACGTCCTTGCCATGCCGCGGACGACGCGCTCGTGGGTCGCAAGCTTCGTGATGTCCTGGCCGTCGAAGATGATGCTGCCCGCGGTCGGCGGGAAATATCCGCTGATCAGGTTGAAGAAGGTGGTCTTGCCCGCGCCGTTCGGCCCGATGATCGCGCATAGTTCGCCAGGCGCCACCGTCAGCGAGACGTCGCGCACCGCGACCAGATTGCCGAAGCGCTTGGTCACATTGTTGATCTCGAGGACGTTCACGCCTTGCTCCGTTGAAAGAAACCGAGTAGCCCGCGCGGGAAGAACAGCACCACCAGCACGAACAAGAGGCCCACGAACGACATCCAGTTCACCGTGACGCTCGACAGATAATCCTGCAGCACCACGAACACGGTGGCGCCGAACAGCGGACCCCAGAACGAGCGCATGCCGCCCATCACCGCCATCATGACGAAATCGCCGGACTGGCTGTAATGCAGGCCGCGCGGATCGGCGAAATTGTTGACCAGCGCATAGAGCGCGCCGGCAAAGCCCATGAAGAAGCAGGACAGCGTGAACGCGATCCAGATGTGGCGCTCGACGGGAATGCCGAGGAAGCGGGAGCGGCGTTCGTTCTCGCGGATCGCGATCATGGTGCGGCCGAACGGCGAGCGCAGGATGAATCCCATGGCGCCGACGGCGAGGGCAAAGCAAAACAGCACGAAGTAGTAGAAGTTGTTGGCGTCGGTGAGGATGTCGAGCTTGAACAGGCCGAAATCGATCGGCTGGCGTGAAAAGCCGCGCAGGCCGTCGTCTCCGCCGGTCAACGAGCTCCATTGGAAGGCGATGTAGTAGAACACCTGGCCGAACGCGATTGTCACCATGGCAAAATAGACGCCGCGCCGCCGCACGATGAGGAGCCCGAGGATCGCGCCGCAAATGCCGCCGAGCAGCATGCCGGCGACGAGCGCGAGCGGCGTGGAGAGCGCGAGGAATTTCAGCGTCAGGCCCGCCCCATAAGCGCCAAGGCCGAAATACGCGGCGTGGCCGAACGACAATACGCCGGTAAAACCAAGCAGGAAATTCAGCGACATCGCGGCAAGCCCAAGCACCAGCACGCGGGTGGCAAGCGCGGTATAGCCGCCGAGCGGGATCATCCAGTAGGGCGCGAGCAACAACGCCGCCCAGATCGCCATCAGTACGATCAGCTTGCGGATTTGTTCAGCGTTCAACTCATCATTCCTTCTTCGCCGAACAACCCGCGCGGACGCATCAGCAGGATCACCGCCATCATCACGTAGATCACCGCCTCGCTGGCGGCGGGGAAAAACACCGCGGTGACGCCTGAGGCCACCCCGATCAGCAGGCCGCCGGCCAGCGTTCCCGGCAGGCTGCCGATGCCGCCGACGATGATGGCGATGAAGCTCGGCATCAGACAGCCCGGTGCCCATGGTCGGTTCAAGGCCGAGTTGGCCTGCGGCGAGCACGCCGGTAAGGCCGGCGAGAAAAATCCCGACCGCGAAGTTGAGCGAGCGCAGCATCCGCACATTGATGCCGAGCGCCGCGACGGTTTCGAGATCGAGCGTGCCGGCGCGGATGCGGACGCCGAGGCGGGTGTAGCGCAGCAGGAGGAACAACAGCGCCACCGCGATCATCACCACGGCGACCATGAACAGGCGATAGCCGGTGATGAAGAACAAGTTCGTTGCTCAGCGGCTGCGCCAGAAAGGCCGGGATGGTGACCGGCTTGCCCTGCGGGCCCCAGATGAAGCGGGTGCCGTCCTCGATCATGAAAGCGAGGCCGAACGTCAGCAGCAGGCTATAGAGCGGATCGCGCCCATAGAGCGGGCGGATCAGCACGCGCTCGACCGCAAGCCCGATGATCGCGGTCAAAGGCGGTGCCAACAGCAGCGCGCCCCAGAAGCCGACATAGGGCGTGATCGTGTAGGCGATGTAGCCGCCGATGACGAGAAATCCGCCATGGGCGAAATTGATGACGTTGCTCAGATTGAGGATGAGCGAGAGGCCGAGCGCCATCAGCACATAGAACGCGCCGATGATGAGCCCGTTGGTGACGTTGAACAGGAGAAGCTGCGTCATCACTCACCGGCTGGGAAAGGCATGGCCCGATAAATTCATGGGCCTGATCCGGGAGTGAGCCTCCCGGATCAAGAAAAGTAGCGATTCATCCTAGGCCGGCCACTGAACATTACAGCCGGTTTCGCCGACCGCGGGCGCGGTCTTGTCGCCGGGGACGACTTCGTCGACGCGGAACAGATCTTCCGGATCGTCCTTGCCCTTTGACTGCGCTTCGCCGACGAAGGCCGACGTCATCAATTGATGGTCGCCCTTGCGGTAATAGCACCTTGTTCGGCTGCAGCTTGACGTCGTCGGGCAGCTCGAAATTCTCCAGCGCCGCGGCGAGCTTGACCGCGTCGATGGTCTTCTCGCGGTTGGCGACCAGCGCAAACGTCATCGCCGAGGTGTAGCCGAACCAGTGCCGCGCGGTCGGCACGTTGCCGTTGTTGACCTTGCGGATGTCGGCGACGAACTTGTCGACGCCGGCGACGCCCGGCTGCTTCCAGTACCATTCGAACATCCAGATGCCGATGCGCGCCTCCGGCGGCAGCGCCGCCAGCGATTCCAGCTCCTGCTGCGTTCCCGCGACGTGGATCTGCTTGTTGAGGCCGAACTGCACGACCTGCTTCAGGCAGTTGATCATGTCGGAGCCCTGCACCAGCAGGATCATCACGTCGGGATTGGCCGCGCGCGCCTTGATCAGATAGGCGGAGAAATCCGTGGTGCCGAGCGGCGTCAGCTCGTTGCCGGTAACGGTGCCGCCGAGCTTCTTCAGATCGTCGGTGCAGGCGTCATACAGCGTGTGGCCGAAGGCGTAGTCGGGCGTGATGAAGTGCCATTTCTTGCCGTACTTGGTGAACAGCACGCTCGACACCGAATTGGCTTCCATCCGCGTCGTGTTGCAGACGCGGAACACGTTCCACTTGCAATCCTTGCCGGTGATCGAGTCGGTGTGGCCGCCGGAGACGATGTGCAGGATCTTCTTTTCGGCGGTGACCTGGGCGATCGCGGCGGCGATGCCCGAATTGACGTCGCCGATGATGAAGTTGACCTGGTCGCGCTCGATCAGCTTGCGCGCCTTCTGCACGCCGGTGCCGACGTCGTTGGCGGAATCTTCCACCAGCAGTTCGACCTGACGTCCGAGAATGCCGCCCTTGGCGTTGATCTGCTCGACCGCGAGCTTGGCGCCCATCACCTCGTTGCCGGCAGGCGCGGCATAGACGCCGGTGAGAGGATCGACCATGCCGATCCGGATCGGCGTCTCGCCGCGCGCCTGGATGATGAAGGGCGAGGCCACCTGGAAGCGCGCCGAGCGCGGCCGCGCCCTTCATCAGCGTGCGACGATCGAATTTCGGGTTGAAGATCTGACGATGGTCATGAGTTCTCCTCCGTTGTTCGTTGCGTTTCTTCTTGCGAATTTCGCCCGGCGCGCTGGCACGCCGGGCGATTCGACGTCGTTCCGGTGTCAGGCCGGCCACTGGATCTTGCAGCCGGTGGCCTCGACCGGACCGGCGGCCTTTTCGCCGGGCACGGGATTCTTCACCGTGAACATATTGTCCGGATCGCCCTGCGGCGGGTGCGCTTCGCCGACGAACACCGTGCTCATCAATTCGTGGTCGCCGGCGCGATATTCCGGCGCGCCCGGCTGCAGGGCGACCTCCGGCGGCAGCTTGAATCCGGAAAGCGCGTGCGCCAGCTTTGGTGCGTCGAGCGTCTTTTCCTGGTTGGCGATCAGCGCCAGCGTCTGGACCGACGCATAGCCGAACCAGTTGCGCGCGGTGGCCGCGGCAGCCGGTGATCTTCTTGATCGCGGCGTTGAATTCCGCGACATGCGGCACGCCCGGCTGGTCCCACCACCATTCCATGGTCCACCATCCGACCCGCGCGCCGTCGGGCACGGCGCGGATGCTTTCCAGCTCGAACAGAGCGCCGCCGACCGCCATCTGCTTGTCGAGGCCGAACTGGACGAACTGCTTCAGGCTCGAGACCTGGTCGCCGCCGCCCATGACGTTGATCAGCACCTGCGGACCATAGGCCTTGGCCTGGATCAGGTAGGCCGAATAATCCGGCGTGCCCAAGCGGCACGAGCGAGCCGGCGGAGGTGCCGCCCGCGGCTTTCAGCAGCTTCTCGAAGCCGGCCTGCACCGAGTGGCCATAGGCATAGTCCGGCGTCAGGAAGTACCATTTCTTGCCGAACTTCTCGATCAGCGTGGTGGCGATGGCGTTGGCGTCCATGGTGGTGGAGTTGCAGACGCGGAACACGTTCCACGAACAGCTTGGAGCCGGTGATCGGATCGGTGTGACCGCCCGAGACGATGTGAAGCACCTTCTTCTCGCTGGTGACCTGCGCCATCGCGATCGCGATGCCGGAATTGACGTCGCCGATGATGAAGCTCACCTGGTCGCGCTCGATCAGCTTGCGCGTCTTCTGCACGCCGGTGCCGACGTCGTTGGCGGAGTCCTCGACCAGAAGCTCGACCGGCCGGCCGAGAATGCCGCCCTTCTTGTTGATCTCCTCAACGGCGAATTTGGCGCCCACCACCTCGCTCTGGGCGATCGCGGCATAGACGCCGGTCAGCGGATCGACCATGCCGATCCGGACCGGCGTTTCGCCGCGCGCCTTGATGATGAAGGGGGAAGCAAATTGCACTGCAGCAATCGCGGCGCTGGATTTTAAGAATGGTCCGCCGATCGACCGACCAGGGCCGTCTGCGAGATAGCCCATGCTGTCCTCCCAGGACTATGTTTTTTGCCGGTATTTTTTGCCGGACGTCTTGTTGGCCGGCATTCTGCGATGCCGTTGGATTTAAGGTTAGCCCGTCCGGTTTGGATTTGCCAATCATCAAGCCCCGGAAGAACCTGCGACCTTCGGCCTAGGGGGGTGTGCTTGCCGATCACGTGTTTCGCGCCAGGGCTGCAACGACTTGAAAAGCCGACCGCGGCGAGCGGCAGGCCGGGCAGATGATATATCGCGGCCACTCCGGACGTGGCATGCTGCGCAGGATCGATACGACATGGGACAGGATTTATCCCGTGGGTATGCCGACAATTCACTACGCGCAGAGTGGCGATATCCGTATCGCCTACCAGGTCGTGGGCAACGGGCCGCTCGACCTCGTCTTCGTGCCCGGACTACATCTCCAACCTCGAGGTGCACTGGGAGGAGCCCGGCTACATCCACCTGCTCCGCCGGCTCTCCGCCTTTACGCGCCTCATCATGTTCGACAAGCGCGGCACCGGATTGAGCGATCGCGTCGACGCCAGTGCATTGCCGAGCCTGGAGACCCGGATGGACGACGTGCGCGCCGTGATGGACGCCGCCGGCAGCGGACGCGCGGCCCTGCTCGGGGCGTCCGAGGGCGCGCCATGGCGATCTTGTTTGCCGCGACCTATCCGTCGCGCACGCGCACGCTCGTGCTCTATGGCGGCTACGCGCATTTCCTGACCTCGGTGATGGACAGGGAGGCGCTGGAGAACTTCCTCTTAGGCATCGAAACCTCGTGGGGCACCGGCGCGAGCCTGTCATTTTGCGCCCGGCCGCGTCGAAGACGCGCATTTTTGGCATGGTGGGCGCGCTTCGAGCGGCTGTCGGCAACGCCGACCACGCGCGATCGCGCTGGCCGAATGAACGCGCAGATCGACGTCCGCAAGATCCTGCCGACCATCCGCGTTCCGACCCTGGTCCTTCACCGAGCCGACTGACGCGCGGGTAAAGATCTCCGGCGGCCGCGATCTCGCCGCAAAAATCCCGGCGCGCGCGCTTTGTCGAGATTCCCGGACGCGATCATCCGATCTGGACCGGCGATACCGATCGCGTCGTCGATGAGATCGAGGAATTTCTGACCGGCGAACGCCGCGCGGGACCATCGCTTCCTCGCCAGCTTGTGGTGGCGCGGATGAGTGCGCCGGCCGGATCGCCGCGCGGCTCGGCGATCGTCACTGGGGCGAACGCACCGATCATCTGCGTCGAGCAGGCCATCGAGGCGATCGCGCGCCACGGCGGAATTCCGATCGGCATCAGCGGCTCCGAGATCACCGCGCGCTTCGACGGTCCGGCTCGCGCAGTCCGGTGCGCCCTCGAGCTTTGCGCGCTGCGCGAAAACGCTCGGCATTCGACTCGCTGTCGGCGTGCACACCGGCGAAATCGAAATCCGCGACGGATCGGTCCGGGCCTCGCGCTGCACGTCACCGAGCGCATCGCGACCAGCGCCTTGCCCGGCGAGGTGCTGGTGTCCGGCGTCGTCCACGATCTGGTCGCCGGTTCCGGGCTGCACTTCGGCGAGCACGACAGCGATCGAGATTTCCGGCCTCGATGAACCGGTCCGGCTGTTTGTCGCAACGTCGAACAGCATCTTCGAGCCGATCATGCGGCGCGGCGCGCGCCGCGGCTAGACATCTGAGCGCACGCGAGCGCGAAGTGCTGGCGCTGGTGGCCGAGGGCTGAGCAATGCCGCGATCGCTGCGCGATTGCGCTTTCCAATCACACCGTCAAGCGGCATGTCGCCAATATCCTGTTGAAACTCGATCTGCCGACCCGCGCCGCGGCTGCCGCGTTTGTCAGCCGCCAGTCCAGCGCCTGACGTCGGCCGCATCGCCCGATCGGGCCATCCGCGTCATGGGCCGTTCGAGCGAAGCGGCGCATGAACAATTCGGTCACTCTGTCATCCATGGCAACAGCCGCCCGCCCGGTCGGAGGACGGCGCAAACTGGAGGATGACATGCGCAAGATCACGGGCAAGATGACCATTCATTGCGGCAGCGACAATGGCGGCGAGCCTTTCGGCAATGGTCGGCCTGGCGCGCCCGGCGTCGGGGCAGGACGCCGGCAGCCAGGCCACCTATCGCGACATCGAGCAGACGCTCGGCTCGGTGCCGACCTTCTTCAAGCTATTCCCGGAAACCGGCATCGCCGGCGCCTGGGCCGAGATTCAAGACCGGTTCAGCTCAATCCGAAGACGAAGCTCGACGGCAAGACCAAGGAACTGATCGGGCTCGCGGTCGCGGCCCAGATTCCATGTCAGTACTGCGTCTACTTCCACACCGCGGCCGCCAAGGCGAACGGCGCGACCGACGAGGAGATCCGCGAGGCGGTCGCCATGGCGGCGATCGCGCGGCACTGGAGCACGGTGCTCAACGGCATGCAGGTCGACTATCGACGCCTTCAAGCGGGAGACCGACACGGTCCTGGAATGCGGCCGGCGAAAAGGCAAGGACGCCGGCACGCTCGCAGTAGCGTCGATCAGATCACGCCGGTCGCCGTCGGCCGGCGATGCGCGACCGGGACCGAGGCCCGGAAACCGCAAGGAGGATGCCATGTCGACCAAGATGACCGAGACGGTACGGGCGCGGCGATCAAGCGCGCCATCGAAGGCCGCGACGGCCGCATGCTGGCGAGCTTCTACGCCGACGACGCGGTCGTGCGGGTCATCGACCGCAACAATCCGCCGAGCAAGCCGCGCGAGGTGCAAGGCCAAGGCCGGATCACCACCTTCTGGGACGACATCTGCAGCCGTGCCATGACCCACAAGGTCGAGGTCAACGTCGCCGAGGGCGACCGGCTCGCCTTCACGCAGGCCTGCACCTATCCGGACGGCGCCAAGGTGTTCTGCGTGGCGACTGGTCGAGCTCGCCGGACGGCAAGATCGCGCACCAGACCGTCGTCCAGGCCTGGGACGAGTGAGCGCGACGGCATCTGCCACCATCAATGTCCGGCGGCGCTTTTCGCCGCGGCGTTGTTGAGGACGATCAAGGCATCGACAGCGACGCCGGTCTTGGTATTGATCAGGAACGGATTGACGTCGATCGAGGCGATGCGATTGCCCGCATCCGCCATCAGGTTCGATAGCCCGACCAGCGCCTTGACGGCGGAATCCTCATGCAGCGCCGGCTTGCCGCGATAGCCTTTCAGCTTCACACCGGCCTTGGTGCGGCCGATCAATTGCCTGGCCTCGGCCGCATCGAGCGGCGCGCCGGCGAGCGCCACATCCTTCATCAGCTCGATATCGACCCCGCCGGTGCCGAACAGCACGACCGGTCCCATTTCGGCGTCGAGCGAGGCGCCGACCACGAGCTCGAGCTCGGCCTTGACCTGCTGCGCGATCAGGATGCCCTCAAGCTTGGGCTTGTTCTTCAGCTTTTTCACCCTCGCGGTGATGTCGTTGAAGGCCTTTTTCACTTCAGCAGCATTGCTGAGGTTCAGCACCACGCCGCCGATATCGGATTTGTGCAGGATATCGGCGCTGACGACCTTGGCGACGACCGGAAAGCCGATCTTTTTCGCGATCTTCACGGCCTCCGCGGCGGTCTGGGCGATTTCTTCCCTTGAGACGGGAATGCCGTAAGCCCTGAGCAGCTTTTTCGACGCGACCTCGTCGAGCGCAGCACCATTGGCGCCTTTGAGCGTTTTCTCCAGCACGGCCCGGGCGGAAGCCTTCGAGCTCGAGAGGATATCCGGCACTTCCTTGCGCAAGCTCGCATATTCGATCAGCGACTTGATGGCGCCGACCGCGCGGTCCAGACCCTGCATGACCGCGATGTTCGGCAGCGACTTGCGCAAGCCCTTGGTGAACTCCGTAAAACCGATCGACATCGCGCTGATATAGATCACGGGCTTGGAGGCTTTTCCCGCCATTCCGTTGACGATGCGCAAATTACGCTCGCGCAATTCGTGCGGCGCCTTCGGCAACTCCGAATCGATGATGACGATATCGGTGTCGGGATCGTCGATCATGATCTTGATCGACTGCATGTAGACGGTCGGATCGACCACGGCGGCAAATCCGGCATCCAGCGGATTGCCGACGATCGAGCCCGGACCGAGCATTGTTGCGAGCTTCTCGCTCGCGCTTTGGCTGAGCGGCGCGAAGTTCAGGCCGGCCGAATAGAAGGCGTCGATCAGGAGCCCGCGCTTGCCGCCCGACAATGTCACGGCGGCGAGGCGATTGCTCTTTGGCGGATCGGAGTGAACGAAGCACTCGGTGGTTTCGATCAGCTCGTCCAGTCCGCGCACGCGGATCACGCCCTCGCGCGTCGAGATCGCATCAAATGTCTCGATCGAGCCGGCCAATGCGCCGGTATGCGCCATCGCCGCCGCGCGTCCGCCCTCGGAAGCGCCGAGTTTCAGCGCGATCACGGGCTTGCCGGCCGCGCGCGCCGCCTTGCAGGCCTCGCGAAAGATCTTTGTGTTCCGCACGCCTTCGAGATAGACCACGATGACGCGGATGCTCGGATCGGCGGCGAAATAAGTCATCAGATCGGGCGTCTCGAGCCCGGCTTCGTTGCCGGTCGTGACCATGTAGCCGACGCCGACGCCGCGATCCTCCAGCGCCTGGCGAATCGCCATGATGATGGCGCCGGATTGACCGGCGATCGCAACCGATCCTGCTTCCATGGTGACGATACGGTCGTCGATATTGGTGAACAGCTTTTCACCCGCGCTTAGATTACCGAGGCAGTTCGGTCCGGTGACCGCAAGGCCGGTCTCGCGAATGGCCTGCTGCAATTCGACGGCGAGCTTCTGGCTTTCCTCGTCCTGCAATTCGGAAAAGCCCGAAGTGACAATGGTCGCCGAGCGCGCGCCGGCGGCCGCAGCATCCCGGATCACCTGCACCGCAAAGCGCGCCGGCACCAGCACCAGCACGTGGTCTGGCTTTTCCGGCAGGCTTGCAAAATCCTTGTAGCAGGGCACGCCCCAGATCGTTTCGCGCCTGGCGTTGACAGGATAAAGGCTGCCTTCGAACTTGTACTTGATGAGGTTGTTCCAGATCCGCTCGGCATAGTTGCCAGGCTTGTCGGTAGCGCCGACCAACACGATGTTGCGCGGGTGCAGCATCGCATGAACGCGCTTGACGATGTCGCTTGCATCCGGTGGAGGCGACCATTTGCCCGATAGAGCGGACGCAGTGCTGACCTGAGCTTCCATCGTGTACCCTTATGCCCTTGCCCTGTCGTTTTCCCGATGGCCGCGGCGAGCGTCCACGTTTTCGTTGCTTTTATTGAGAGTTGGGGAGGGTGGCAACCGACGTCAACGCAATAGCGGCCATGACCGGCGGTCTTGGCAAGGGTCAATTTCCGGGTGGGTCATTCTGGGTCGGGTCGCTCGATATCGCCGATCTTGCCCCGGGGTATGCGTGGAAGCACGCTATTCGACCCATAGTGGACTTCGAATCGGTCGAACATTTACTCGCTTGGCTGCGATCACTATGCTGAGCCATGGCCCCGCCTTGCTCTGTTCTTCTCGATCTCGACGGCACCCTGATTGATTCGCAGCCCGGCATTTTAGCAAGTTGCCTCGCGGCGCTGCGCACTCTTGGACACGAGCCGAACGAAATCCTCGACATCAAGCGGGTCATCGGGCCGCCGCTCGAGGACGTGATGCAATTCTTGCTGCAGCCATATGGGGACGACAGGATTGCTGAGGCAGTATTGGCCTTTCGTCAGCACTACGGTGAAAGCGGCCTTCTCGGAAGCGAGCCCTACCCGGGAATAGGCAATTCTCTAAGAGAGATGCAGCAAGGAGGATTGCGATTATATTTGGCAACATCGAAGCGGGATGCATTCGCGCGTCGTATCCTGGAGCATTTGGAGCTTGCGGCATATTTCGATGGCATCCACGGCTCGGTGCCGGGCGGAGAGCTGGACCACAAGCCTGAGCTGCTCGCCCATATCTTGTCGGAGCATAATATTACACCCGCGCGCAGTTTGATGGTCGGGGACCGCCGCTACGACATCTCTGGCGCCCATGCGGTTGGAATGCGCGGTCTCGGAGTACTCTGGGGCTATGGTACCCGAGATGAACTAGAAGGCGCTGGCGCAGATCAATTGGTGGAGACAACTGTTGATCTCGCTTGCACCGTTCTCGCGATGGTTAGTGAAAAGCGGCCCTTGACCTAGGCCTCCCAATTGCAATCGAGACGATCGGTATTGGCAGGTTTGAGACATGCCGCGGGACCGTGAGAATGTCCGTTTGTCGGGTGCCGGAAGTGGCCAGCGCACGGTCAGATCGACGCTGATGACCCAAAGCGGGCATCAGATAGAAGCTGAAGTTGCCTCGGGACCAATATCGGAGATAATGGCTGGGTCGGGTTTTGACCTATAGGCGCTACTTCGATCTGCCATCTCATATCTGTTCCGCCCCCGAAAACGGTGTGCGATTGGATGATGCAGCACGAGA
The DNA here is from genome assembly GCA_963713785.1 of uncultured Alphaproteobacteria bacterium. Lineage (GTDB taxonomy): Bacteria > Pseudomonadota > Alphaproteobacteria > Rhizobiales > Xanthobacteraceae > Bradyrhizobium. The sequence goes on along the minus strand of CAVQNB010000003.1, from coordinate 314,317 downwards.
AAGAAGTTCGACGCAGTCCTTTGCGTGCCGTTTCGATTGGCTTCGCGCTGGCAGGTCTGTGCTCACCAGCTTCATCGCTGGCCGCATCGTCCATCGCGCTCGCGCCCACGACCATGGCGCGCCTCGGTTCGATCGACGAGCGCTTTCAGTCCTACAACATCGAAATGGTCGAGGTAACCGGCGGCCACTTCTGGCGGCCCTACAGCGATAGCAACAAGGCTTCCTCATCACCGGTTTCGGACGGCGTCGCTGCAGGCATGGCCACGTCCCTGTACGCGTACCGGAAACCGATCAATCTCGCCAATCCGCGGCTGCGCAGGTTGGCAGCGGCGCTGGGTCCTGCTTATGTGCGCGTGAGCGGCACCTGGGCCAATGCGACCTATTTCGATGATACGGACGGCGATACGACGTCGCCTCAAGCGGGCTTCAACGGTGTGTTGACGCGCAATCAGTGGAAGCGCGTTATCGAGTTTGCGCGAGCCGTCGATGCCAGGCTCGTCACCTCGTTTGCAACAAGTTCGGGGACACGCGATGCAAGCGGCGTCTGGACGCCGGCGCAGGCGAACAAGCTGATCGCCTATACACACGCTCTCGGCGGCCAGATCGCCGCTGCTGAATTCATGAACGAACCCGGCGGCGATGATGCAGCTAACTATGGGCGCGATATCTCTGTGTTCCGGTCATTCCTCAAGCGAGCGTCGCCAGAAACCATCTTTCTTGGGCCCGGCGCATCGGGCGGAGACGGGGCGGACGGCGTGCCTGGGAGCGAAAATCTCCTGGCGGCATCGGGCCCTGTGTTCGACGCGGTTTCCTATCATTATTACGGCGCGGCTTCGCAGCGTTGCACCAAGGTGGTGCCGTCGGCGGCGGCGCGCGATGAGAACGCGCTTTCGCAAAGCTGGCTATCGGGAGCTGAACGCCTGGAGTTCCTCTACGCCGATCTGCGTAACAAATTCGAGCCCGGCAAACCTCTGTGGATCACGGAGACCGCGGCTGCATTCTGTGGCGGCGATCCCTGGGATGCGACATTTCTGGACAGCTTTCGCTATCTCGATCAGCTTGGGCGCATGGCACAGCGTCAGGTGCAAGTCGTCATCCACAACACGCTCGTCGGCAGCGACTACGGCCTGCTCGACGAAACCAGTTTCGCGCCGCGTCCGAACTATTGGGCAGCGTTACTCTGGCGAACGCTGATGGGGACGACCGTGCTGGATCCTGGCTCTTCGTCCGTACCGGGACTGTATTTGTACGCGCACTGCCTGCGAGACAAGCGCGGCGGCGTCGCATTGCTTGCCGTCAATACCGATCGGGCCGCCTCCCAGTCGCTTGACTTCCCCATGACGGCAAACCGCTACACCATTACAGCGGACAACCTGACCGACACGGGCGTTCGCATGAACGGAAGCGAACTCAAGCTTGGTGTGCTTGATGAACTGCCTTCGCTCGAAGGCGAACCGGTTGCATCCGGGCGACTTGATCTGGCTCCGGCCAGCATAACGTTTCTCGCTATCGCGGACGCAGTCAATCCCGCCTGCCTGTAGCTTCTCCAACCAAGGCATGTTCGCTTTGCGTCAATAGCGGACCATTCACCAAGCTGGCTTTTGGCACACCAAACGGAAATGCCAACTGGACCGCGCCATGACCGCCTTCGAGGGCAAAGCGGAAAACATCTGCTCGCATTGAGCTTTTCAGCTTTTGACCCATCTGTATGGACCGGCCGTGCGTTGCAAGCCGAATGTGAAAAAATGGAGGGGGTTGGTCTTGCGCATCTGTATCCGGCCCTTTCATGGAGCGTTTGTGCTCCTGGCCATCATGGATATCCGCGCGCACCCGATCTCATTCTGAGAAAGGCCCTGAGAGGCCGCTTGGGTCACCAGATCACGGGTACGACGGCGAGACCGTTTCTCCATCTCCTCAATTCAACTCGCAGACCTCGGCAGGTATGGCTGTACATTCCTCGGTTGCGCCAGGGATCAACCTTGGACATCCCCTCGGCGGGCCCGAACGCGTTGATCCTATGCGACCTTTGGCTCGACGCGCGCTTCGTAGCTGCGACCTTGTGCCAACACAGTCCAAGCGATCCGCGCCAGCTTGTTGGCGAGTGCGGTTGCCAGGACGTTATGGTGTAAGCGTTGTGCCGCAGCCGTGAGCCACAACCCAAAACTATGCTTCGCCCAGTTTGCTGGTCTGAGCAGAATAACGCGAGCACCCTGCATTATCAGCGTGCGTAGATAGCGATTGCCGCGCTTGCTGATGCGCCCGAGGATCGTCCGATCGCCGGTCGACATCTGCTTCGGCACCAAGCCGAGCCAGGCGGCAAAGTCACGGCCCTTGGCAAAGGCGGCGCCATTGCCGATGGCCGCTACCATGGCGCTGGCGATGAGCGGGCCGATGCCCGGAGCGGTCATCAATTGGCGGCAACTCTCACTGCCATGCGCCAGAACCTCGATCTCTTCGGTGATGTGCTGGATACGCTCATCAAGACGCCGCCAATCGCCGCTGAGATCTTCTATGATCCTGGTCATGCGAGGTGATAGCACGTCGCTGCGTTTAGCCAGGATGTCCGGAAGCTGTTGGCGGAGGAAGCGAAGCCCCTGTCGTACCGCAATGCCATGCTCCAGGAGAAAGCCACGGATCTGATTGATCACTGCCGTTCGTTGGCCGACCAGGCGAGATCGCACCCGGTGCAGTGCTTGTAGATCAAGCTGATCGTCGGTCTTCACTGGAACGCAGCGTGTGGACGGCCGCTGTACAGCTTCCGCGATCGCGTGGGCGTCTCTGAAGTCGTTCTTGTGGCCCTGCCGGAACGGTTTGGCATAGGCAGGCGGTACCTGCCTTACGTCATGACCAAGCGCAATTAGCTCGCGAGCCACGTAGTGCGTCGCCATGCCAGCTTCGATTCCGATCAGGCACCGCGGCATGTTGGCGAACCGGGCTGCCCGACTCCCATTCTGAGACATCGGCTTAATGACAGCAGACCGACAACGGACAAATCTGTCTCAGGCCAAGAGGTCGTTCGGTTAAACCCGTGGAAGAAAAGCGGACTTGCGCAGTGGCATCGTGTCTTGGTGGGTTGCGCCGCCGCATCAATGCGTTACCACGATGAAATCCGTGTCTTTTCCCGTCTCATGGCTAAATCCGTTGTCGGAAATAATCAATGAAGAGGCCGGCGTCAGAAGTTCAGAGATCCTCTCAACCGTATCCTGGGGTATTTCGATGCGGTTGAGGACAGCGTTGGCTTTATCGGGCGACAGTACCGATAGGGCGGTTTGCTTCACGGGCGCTTCGCGCTCTTTCTTGGCACCCTCGATGCGAGGAAATTCGTCCGGAATCGACACGACGGTCCAACGAATAGCCGCTCCCTCGCTCTGGAATTCCATTGCGGTATACACGTGCGTTCCCAGCGGCTCCTCCGGATTTTCGATCTTGACCGCGGCATCAAACAACGGCGAGAAGCCCTGACGCACGAAGAGCTTGCTCAACTTACGACTCACGAAGACGGAGATCGGAACCATCTTTTTAGGTGCGCCTCCAGCGGGAGCCGAGCTTGGAACCTGGAGACTAGTGGCTTCTGGAGTCTCGGCCTTGGACACTAGTGTGCTGTTACCCGCGACTGTGGCAGCCTGAAATTCCGGCGAACCGGACGCGGCTTTCGGCTGAAAGAGGTGCGGATTGGTTATCTCGACCGGCTGGACATCGTCGTGCGCAATGATCACGCGCGTGCCGCGCTTCGTGAGATGCCAGAGTCGAATGGCAAAGTCATTTTTCAAACGGATGCAGCCGTGTGACGCCGGATGCCCAGGCACGACACCGGCATGCAACGCTATCCCTGACCAGGTGATGCGCTGCATGTAGGGCATGGGGGCAGCGCTATAAATATTTGAACGGTGCCATCGTTGTTTGCTGATCACGCTGAACACGCCGAGGGGCGTAGGATGCCCCTGAGTTCCCGTGGACACCGAAGAGCGTGCGATCAGGGCCCCGTTGTCAAAAAGCGAGACCCGTTGGTCAGCGATCGAGATGATGATCTGGAGCGGGCCCTTCGGAGGGTCCTCGGGCCGAGCGTTCTTCGCAGATTTCAGAGTTTGTCTGCCGGTGGTGGTGCTTGTGTTTGAACGGAGCGGAATGGCCTGGCCAGAACCTGTACTGGGGCCAAGACAGAAACTGAGCGTGTGCGATCCCTGCAGAGAGCATGAAAGCGGTGAAAGCGATTAATGGCGTCTGCTTCCTCATCCAGTACCTCATGCACTGAAGTTGCATGCGAGGTCCAACCAAGAACTGCGGCGTTGCCGACTGTAGCCTCTCCTTCAAATCTGGTCGCAGTGGGTCGAAAATTGGACCGTATTCACAATACGAGGCCAATTCGCTAGAATAAGACAATCGGGAATAGCCGTCGCGCCGATCGCTGGGGCGGTCAATGTGCGCGGTGTAAGTTGCCATTGCGACGGGCGCTTTGATCTGGGGCAATGGGTTCGGTTCGCTCAGGAGATCCTAAAAATCTAAATCGCCAACAACAGACCGCTCGAGGGCCGGCATCGCCCTTACGGCCGCTCAAGCGCGCCTGTTGGTCCGACATAACCATTGGCGGGCTCGCCCCGAACCGGCCGCGTGCGTCGCATGCGTCGCTTGGGTCCAAAACTTCCCCACACCTTACGTCGGAGAACAATTGCTTGCCGGCGGCGCGTTGCATTCAGGCAACACCTTTTGGAAAAATTGATGAGCCTGCAGTTTGCGCCATTGCGCGGTCATGTCTTAATCCGAAAAATCAGCCCGTCGCGTGCTTGGCTGTGCGGCATGGCTCAGGCGGGGCCGTTGGAGGCGACGGGATCATGAGCCCGCGGCGATTTACGACAGTGGCGCCGGCGTTTTGCGGATCGCTCGTTCTCGCGGGGGTGATCGCTGGCTGGCTGGCTGGCTTCGGTTCAGCCGGCACCGAGAACACCGGCGCAGTGCCAATCGAGAACGGCGCAGCCTCTCTCGCCGCCAACGCCAGGCTCGCAGATGAACCGCAGGCAATCGCAATGGCCAACGCCGCTGTCGCTAACGCCGCTGCCGTTGGCGCCGCTGCCGCTGGCGCCGAAGTGGCGACGGCCGCCGAACCCGTGACGGGGACGCCCACCGACACGACGGTAGCCTCCGATAAGCCGGAATCGATCGTCGTGGCCGCGTTGCCCGATCCGTCGCAGATGCTGCCCGAAACACCGGCGCCGGTGACGCAGGATTTCCGGTATCTCATCTATTACGTCTGGTCCGAACTGCCGCCTGCCGAGAAGCCGGCGGATATCGTCTTAAGGTCACTCAAGGACACCCCGGTCGGAACGCCGGTCGAGGAGATCAAGCGCGCTTCCGACGCTTTCGGTCTGGATTTCAATTTCATGAAAGCGGTTGCCAGGATCGAGTCCGGTTTCGACCCCAAGCAACGCACCGGGTCGTATATCGGCCTGTTCCAACTGAGCAAATACGAGTTCAACAAATTCGGCTCCGGGCAAATTCTTGATCCCCGCGACAATGCCATTGCGGCAGCCTACAAGATCATTACCGAAGGCATTCTGTTCGAGTGGGTGACGCACAAGAAGCCGACCTTGAGTGATCTTTACTTGATCCATCAACAAGGCTGGGAAGGCGCCGCCGAGCACATCAGCCAACCTGATCGCATCGCTTGGAAATCCATGTGTGCCACCAGCGAAGGCAGGGAGAAAGGCGAAAAATGGTGCAAACGCGCGATCTGGCGGAATACCCTTCCGGCCGTCAAAGACGCGTGGAAATCGGTGGATAAGCTGACATCGGGGGCGTTCGTCGGAATGTGGCGCGAGCGGGTTGCGCATTTCTATTCGAAATACATGGCCACCGCCGACGCCGAACGGGCGAACCAGTAAATTTCCGTTGAGTGGTTGGCAGGAGTTGCCGCACCCGCGGGCCGAGCGGGGGCCTCACCGCCGCTGCGGCACGTGGTGCCGCTCATCGCTCAGTGGTCGCGCGGATGCACTTTACGTCGTCAACGACGCGCTCGGATCGTTCCTACTGCGCGCTAACGAGGTGATCGATCAGGTGCCGATGTCTGCTTGTGGCAGGCACACCTCGGAAGTGTCGCCCTCAGTGAGCAATTTCCGCTCTTGGGGTAACAGCGGTCATATCAATGGATGGTCGCACGCCCTCGGCATTGGCGCGGAGCGCGCCCGAGCTCAAACGTGCGTTGAATGCTCATCTTTAATGCGATAAATTGCTCCTGAGCCCTTCGGCAATGCCGTTGGGTTCCCGGTGTGAGCCGATGGCCAATTTTGACCGCCCCACTATCATCGAGAAATACGCGAACCGGCGCCTCTATAATACCGCCACCTACACCTTTGTGACGCTCGATGACCTCGCGGCAATGGTAAAGCGGGGCAGGAGCTTTCTCGTCTTCGACGCAAAGACCTACGCCGACATCACCCAAGCGGTGCTGGCGCAGATCGCCTTTGAACAGGAAAACTCCCACGGCGCACGATGGTCATAGCGGTCGATCCTGATAGCTGCCAAGGGCATCAGGTCGCCTGACAGTTGGCGGGTCTCGAAGTACCTTATGTCAGCTTGCGGCGCTTTTCGGACCTCACGCGATGTCTGGCTTGAGTGCGGAATGCGCACCCAAGCGGACGTGCGCCGACCACGCTGAATGATGGGTTCATGCCCTAGAACGCTGGTCGAGGGCGCGAGGGCGATGCAATTCCGGCAAGCAGGACGGCGAGAATGCCGGTCAGGAAGATGCCGTCGAATGTGCCGGCGCCGCCGATCGAGGCGACGGGCGCGCCAAGGCCGCTTATCTTGTCGAGATTGAGCAGGTCGGCGCCGATCAGCGTCCCCATCGAGCCGCCGATATAGGCGAGCGGCGCTGCGTATTCGCGCGAAAGAATGAATGCAAGGATCGCGGTCGTCACCACCGGCAGCAAATACCGGGACGGCAATGCCGACCCCGGACACCGGCGTCGCCATCGAATGGATGACGACGGCGATAATCGCCGTGGCAATCGCTGCCTTGAACCAGAGCTGATAGCGCAGCACCAGGTAGGTCGACATCAATGTCGGTATCACCGCGCCGCCGACATTGACGGCGAGCACCGTGCCGGGCCACGAGGTCACCAGCGGCACCACATAGCGCATGCCGTAAAAGTCGACGATCTGTGCCGACTTGACCGGCCCCGGCAGCACAGTGATCGGGATGTTGAAATAGCTGCCGATCAGGGAACCGAACAGCAACAGCAGCGCGCCGCCCGGTCCGATGCCGAGGCGCATATAGGCGTAGCGCAGGATGCGAAGCTGAATCAGGATGATCAGCGCCGCAAACAAAATCACCAGGATCGAGAACAATCCCGGCGTCAGCGGCAGGTAGTGAACCTGGGAGTCCATGGTCTCGCGGCCTCCGTTTCGAGGCCTCGGCTCGAAACATTTCACGGGATCGGCTGAACCAAAAATAGTCCGGCGCCCATCGAATGCAAGATCAGGAATCCGGCCCAATCATGGTGGCGTGCAGCAGATAGCGGTCCGGCCCCGGCGTCAGCGCATCGAATGGCCAGCAGGTCGACAGCACCAGTTCATACCCGTTGGTCAAGGGATCGATGCCGGAACGATCGAAGCGCACGACCGAGGTCGCGTCGGCGCGGTAACGGAACCCGCTTGCCGTCGCTTCGTGTGATCTCGATCTCGTCGCCGATCGCGACATCTCGCAGGAAGCGGAAATGCGTGTCGCGGTGCGCGGAATAGACGGCGACGCCGCGCTCGCCGGCATCGGGCGTCAGTTCGACATGGCCCGGACCGAAGGCCAGCGCCTGCCCGCTGCTGCCGGCGAGCACGATGGCGCTGGCGTGGAGCCGCTTCACCTCGATGCGCGCGACCGGCCAGGTATCGGCCCAGGACCAAGGTTTTGTCTGGCGGCCGGTGGCGATGGTTTCGTTGAAAGCGCGCTCCAGCAGCACCTGCGCCAGCAGCGCCTTGGCGTGGATGTAGGCGCCCTGGCCGAACAGAACGAGGCCGGCGAGCGCGAGAACGAGCGGAGCGAGGAAGCGGGGCATCATGTATACTCCGTCATTCCGGAGGTCCGAAGGACCAGACCCGGAATCTCGATTCCGGGTTCGATGCTTCGCATCGCCCCGGAATGACTTTCTGAAAAATCGCGCGCGCGGCCCTGGGGGACGGGAGGCCGCGCGCGCTTTTCAGGAGGAGGTGGGGCGCCTCCTCCATTCATGCGGCGTCAACGCGCAAACATCTGACGCCGGTTGAAGGCGAGCAGGATCAGGCTGAGCGCCAGCAGGATCGCGCCGGCGATCATCTTGAGTTCGGCATCGGTTGCCGTCTTCGGCAGCTTGACCGTGTCGGGCAGCGGCGCGACCGCCGGCAGCGGACGTTTCATGGCCGCGAGCTGCAGCTCGGGCATCGCCGGCGTCGGCGCGCCGTTCCGTCGGCGGCGCCGGCAGCTTGCGGGCTGCTCGCCGAACACTTTGGCGAAATCCCAGCCGGCCGGCAGGTTGAGCGGCAGCTCGGTGAGCTTGAGCGGCTCGCCTTCGGGACGGCTCGGCGTCTTGTCGACCGCGACCAGGCTGGTCAGCCGGCTCACCAACTGATGCTCCAGCGCGAGCGCCAGAATGGTCTTGTCGGCATCCTCCGGGCTCACCTGCTGCGTGGTGCGCGCGACCTCGGCATCGCTGATCTTGCGACGCGCCCACAGTTTGGACAGGCCCTTGCCTTCGGCCGCGTTCGCCAGCGGAAGCGTCACGATCCAGGGCCGGTCGCCGATCCGTCCCTTGATCTCGACCGAGCCGGCAAGCTTGTCGAGCTTCGCTGCCAGCACCAGCGGCTCGTCGCGATAGAGATCGGGGATCGACCGCCGGCGTGATGTCGGCCGCGGCGTCGGAGAATTTCGCGGTCAGAGCCGGTCACCGCGGGATTTTCCAGCTTGGCGAACAGGCCGCGCATGCGCTCCTCGACCTGATCGACCGAGCCGATATGGGTGAAGGCGCCGCGGCCGAGTTCGGCGGCGCGCGTCATCAGATAGGTGTTCGGCGCCGAACCGATGCCGACCATGAAGATGCGCGAGCGGCCGCGCATCGCCGTGATGGTTTCGAACAATTGCTGCTCGTTGCCGATCGCGCCGTCGGTCAGGAACACGACCTGGCGGACGGTGTTTGTGTCGCCATTGGCGTTGTCGGTCAGCGCCGCGCGCATCGCCGGCACCATTTCCGTGCCGCCGTCCGCCTGCAGCGCGTTCGACGAAGGATGTGGCGTGGCCGATGTGCGCGGCGTCGGCCGGCACGGAATCCGGGAACAGCACATCCATGGTGTGATCGAAGCGGATCACGTTGAAGCGGTCGCCGGGCTGCAGGCGGCCGAGCGCGTAGATCAGGCTCGCCTTGGCCTGCACGATCGAGGTGCCGCCCATCGAGCCGGAATTGTCGATCACGAAGATCACTTCGCGGGGCAGCGGCTTTTGTTCGGCCTGCTCGACCGAAGGCGGCGTGACGAAGGCCAGCAGATAGTCGGCGTCGCCGACATGCTCGCGGAACAGTCCGACCGAGGGCGCCTTTTCGGCCGCGGGCTTCCAGGTCAGCTCGAAATCGCGATCGGCCGGCACCGGGCCTTCGGCGAGCTTGATGATGCGCGTCGTGCTGTCGGGGCTTTCGATCTTGACGGCGTGATGGTGGCTCTTGACTTCGCCGAGCGGAAAGCCGGCCTGCAGGTGCACCGTAATGGTGATCGGATTGACCGGCGCATGTTGCGCGGGGTCGAGCACCGGCGGCGTGATGCGGTCGCGATCCGGCACCGGATCGGACGTCGTCGAGCCCCAGCCGCCGCCATCGGCGCGCAAGTCGACGCTTTGCACCACCGGCGCCGGGATTGTAGCGCGGACCGACCACCAGCGGCACCCGCAAGCGAGAACTCATTGCCGGATTGATGCGACCGGCTCCTGGTATTCGATCTGCACCAGCACGGTTTCGCCGGGGCCGATATTGGCGACCGAATTGGTGAAGATGTTGCGGCCGTTCCTGCTCGGTCAGCGCGGCCTTCTGCCCGTTCTGCGCGGGCCTGCTCGTAGATGACGCGGGCCTGTTGTCGCTCCTTGATGTCGCCGACGATGACGCGGTCGCCGACCACCATCTTGAGCGTGTCGACCGCGCCGCCGGCCGGCAGCGGATAGACGTAGGTCGCCTCGACCCAGTTCTGAGGTCGGGTTGCGGAAGATCTGCGTGACGCGGGCGCGGATGGTCGGGCCGGATACCGTGAGGTCGACATCGACGCCGAGCCGTGTCGCGTCGGCATAGCCGTCGTCGGTCTTGAGCAGCAGCGAGCCGGAGCGCGCGTCGGTCGGGCTCGACCAGCGCCGCGGGCAGGCCCTGCGCCGACCACACCGGCTCGAAACTCAAGAACAACGCCGCAAACCCGACGAGGATGACGGCGATGCCTTGCATCACAAGGAACAACAAGAAGCGTCAGCATGCTCGACAGCACCGAGCGGCTGCTCGGTCTCAATCGCATCGAGGTGGTCATTTTGTTCAACTCCCAAGGGACGATGTCGTCGCCCGAAGTTGTGCGGAACGTGCCCGCCTTGGCGCGAGCATAATGATCGGCATTGTTCAGCCGCGCCGCCGTTCGGCGTCCGCCGCGGTGGATAGCGGCATTGTGCGGTTTTGTGCTGAATTGTACGTCTGCTAGAGTGCGGGGAGATCGAACAGGGGTGACGATGCCGACGCCGGACAAGCAGCTTTCCGCCGAGCAAAGCCGGCAGATGGCCGAGACCATTCGCGAGGAAATCGCGCGGCGTCGTATCTCCCGGCAATCGCTGGCCGAACAGGCCAAGCTCAGCCTCTCGACGCTGGAGAAAGTGCTCGGCGGGCGCCGTCCGTTCACGCTTGCGACCACCGTGCGGCTCGAGCAGGCGCTCGGCGTCTCCTTGCGCAAGGCCCGGATCGACGTCCAGCCCGCTGCCGCGCAGTCAACGGCGACGTTGCGCCCGACGGTCTCGGGTCCTATTCGCGCCGCGCGGTGACGTGGCTCGAAGGGATCTATCGTGACGGTACGGCCGTCGTTCGGCGACAAGGAAGCGATCTATGCCTACCGCACCGAGATCGCCTGGGATGCAAGCCGCATCATCGCTGGTGTTTCGCGAAGGCGAACGGCTCGATGCGGCCTACACCCAGTTCGGCGAAGTCGCGGTGCCCAACCAGTCCGGCTTCATCTATCTCGTCACCAACCGCCATGGCCAGCATCGCCTGATCACGGTGTCGCGTCCGACCATTACCGGGCGAGATGTACGGCATCATCACGACGCTGCTGGCCGGGCGCGGCTCGCTGCTGACGCCGATCGCGGCGCCGATCGCGTTCCTGCCGGTCAAGAGTATTCCAAATCCGAGCGTGGGACGGATTTCGTCCGATGACGCCAACTACGCGATCTATCGCGAGCACCTGCGCCGCACCGTCGACGAGCCGTTCGCACTGTTTCTGCCGGGGTAACTTATTTCGTCATTCCGGGGCGCGCGTGAGCGCAAACCCGGAATCTCGATCCACATCTCCAGATTCCCCGATGTGCAATTGCACATCTGAGGTCTGCGCCTTACGGCGCATCCCGGAATGACGCTGTAGCGTCTGCGCCCCAGCCTTAGCCCCCCGTCTCGGCGCTGATGATGTCGCCGAACAGTCCCATTTGCCGCCCTTGAACTGCATCATCTTGCAGCTGCTCGATCGGCGCAAAGTCGGTGCGCGCTGGTGTTGATCTTGATGCCGGGGATCAGCGTATCCGGCGCGAAATCCTTCAGGCTGGCGGCCTGTTTCATCACGTTTTCCCGGGTCAGATCGTCGCCGCACTGCTTCAGCACCTGCACCATGGTCTGCGCCGCGGCGTAGCCGTAGACCAGATTGGTATCGGCGATGTTCGAGCCCGGCATGTACTTGTCGATGAACGCCATGAATTTCTTCATGCCGTCGTCGTTGGCCCACTGCGGGTCGGAGGCGTCCTTGAGTAGCCCGCCGACAGGACGCCTTCGGAAGCCTCGAGGCCGGCCGGCTTCATCACCGCGCCGATCGAGATCGAGACGTCGGTCATGACATGCATCGGCTTCCATTCCAGCTCCGCCATCTTCTTGATGGCCTGCGCGGCGAATTTCGGTGTCGAGATGTTGACGAACACGTCGGCGCCGGTGCCCTTCAGCTTGACGATGTGGGAATCGATCGAAGGTTCGGTGGTCTCGTAGCTTTCCTCGGCGACGATCAGGTTGGAGGCCTTGTCGCCGAACACGTCCTTCAGGCCGGCGACGTAGTCCTTGCCGAAATCGTCATTGGCGTAGAACACCGCGACCTTGGCGTCGGGTTTTGTTTTCAGGATGTATTTCGCGAAAATCCGCGCCTCGACGCGGTAGCTCGGCTGGAAGCCCATGGTCCAGGGAAAATCCTTCGGGTCGTTCCACTTGCTGGCGCCGGTGGCGAGGAAGAGCTGCGGCACCTTCTTGGCATTCTGGTACTTCTGCACGGCGGTCTGGGTCGGCGTGCCCAGCGCGTTGAACACCAGAAACACTTCGTCGCTTTCGATCAGCTTGCGCACCTGCTCCACCGTCTTCGGCGGGCTGTAGCCGTCGTCATAGGAGATGAAGTTGATCTTGCGGCCGTTCACGCCGCCGGCATCGTTGATCATCTTGAAATAGGCTTCCTCGGTCTTGCCGATGACGCCGTAGGCGGAAGCCGGCCCGCTATAGGCCTCGACATTGCCGATCTTGATTTCGGTGTCGGACGCGCCGGTGTCGTATTTCTTCTGGGCGAACGCACTTTGGGTGGCCAGCACCGCAGAATGCGGTGCGCGGCGGCGAGCAAGGACAGTTTCTTGTTGTTCATCGAAGTACCCTTTTTGTTGGGACAGGCTTGTTCGAGATGAGGCTGCAGTTACGAGGCTTTAGCTTCAGTGGCCGAGGCTTCGGCGAGCAAATTCTTCCGCAAGGTCGGCTTGTGGATCTTGCCGGTGGCGTTGCGCGGCAGGGCGTCGACGAACTGGATCAGCCGCGGGCACTTGAAGCGCGCGAGATTGGCGGCGCAATGCGCATGAATTTCGGCTTCGGTGACGGACTGGCCCGGCTTTACCGCGACGATCGCCATGCCGACCTCGCCCCATTGCGCGCTCGGGGATGCCGATGACGGCGGCTTCCGCGATCGCCGTGAGCTGATGCAGCACGTTCTCGACCTCGGCCGGATAGACGTTCTCGCCGCCGGAAATGTACATGTCCTTCCAGCGGTCGACGATGTAGTAGAAACCTTCCTCGTCGATCGCGCGCTGGCGTCGCCGGTGTGCAGCCAGCCGTCGGTGAAGGAGGACGCGTTGGCGTCCGGCCTGTTCCAGTAGCCGGGCGTGATGTTCGGTCCCTTGACCCAGAGTTCGCCGAGCTCGCCGACCGTCGGCATCGGCGCCGTCGGGCCGGACGATCCGCACCTCGGTATGCAGCACCGGCTTGCCGGAAGAGCCGGCCTTGCGCGCGGCATCCTCGCGATCGAGCGTCAGCACCGCCGGGCTGGTCTCGGTCATGCCGTAACCCTGCTGCAGCGCGACGCCGCGCGCCTCCCACACTTTCAGCAGCGGCACCGGCATCGGCGCGCCGCCGACGCCGCCGATGACGAGACGGCTGAAGTCGGCGGTTGCGAACGACGGATGCTGCGCCATGAACTGATAGATCGACGGCACGCCGAAGAAGACGTTGATGCCCCGCTTGGGATCGCTGATCAATTGCAGCGCGGCTCCCGGATCGAACGCGCGCATGATCAGCACGGTGCCGCCGGCATGCAGCACCGGGTTGGTGTAGCAGTTGAGCCCGCCGGTGTGGAACAGCGGCAGCACGGTGAGCAGCACCGACGACGGCGAGATATAGGCCGGGCCGCCGAGATTGACGCAATTCCAGAACGTCATGCCGTGGGTGATGATCGCGCCCTTTGGCTGGCCGGTGGTGCCCGACGTGTACATGATGGTCGAGATGTCATCGAGCGTGACGCTCTTCGCGCCTGTCGAGCGGCTTCGAGGCCGCGATCGCGGCCTCGTAGGAACCGCCGGCGCCGAGCAGCAGCGTCGAGGATACGTTGCAGAGCTTCGCGACCGCAAGCGCGACCTCGGCGAGATCGGCGTCATGGATCATGAGCTTCGGCGTGGCGTCGCCGACGATGAACTGCAAGCTCGGGGACGGTGAGGCGGGTGTTGAGCGGCAGGAAGACCGCGCCTAGCCGCCCGCAGGCGAACTGCACCTCCAGCGTATCGGTGGTGTTCAGCGCCAGCACCGCGACGCGGTCGCCGCGCGCGATCTTGAGCCGGTCGCGCAGATGCGCGGCGAGGCGCGAAATGCGGGCGTCGAATTGCGCGTAGGTAAAGTCGGCGTTCGCTGGCGAGATCGACGACGGCCACCTTGTCCGGCGTCCGCCGGCCGAAATGGGCGATCCAGTCGTAATAGCGAACTGCCAAGATTTCCTCCGACGTTTTCGCGATTTCGCCGCCTTCTTCCCTTGTGCCCTGCACCATGCCCAACTCTGATAACACTGGCTAGGGTGAGTCTTCGGTACGGAGGGTTACTGTCTTGCGTTAAGTGGCTGGCGGCAGCTCGCCTGAGCGCGTTAAATCGCCGGTGCAGCTCCCAGCCACTGGACGCAAGTTGGACAGAGGCGTTTCCGGTCATCCTGTTGGGCGTCAACGAAGGCGAAGCGCATGAAAAACCCGTTCTACACCGCCGAGCACGAAGCCTTTCGCGACGTCGTGCGCCGCTTTGTCGAAAAGGAGATCGAGCCGCATGCGCATCAATGGGATGAAGCCGGTGAATTTCCGCGCGCGCTCTATGCCAAGGCCGCGGAGATCGGCCTATTGGGATTGGGTTTCCCCGAGGAATATGGCGGCGTTGCCGCCGACCAGTTCATGAAGATCGTGGCCTCGCAGGAACTGGCGCGGGCCGGCGCCGGCGGGGTTTCAGCGAGCCTGATGAGCCACACCATCGGCTCGCCGCCGGTCGCCCGCGCCGCGCGGCCTGAGATCAAGGCGCGGGTGTTGCCGCAAGTGTTGTCGGGCAAGAAAATCTCGGCATTGGCGATCACCGAGCCGAGCGGCGGCTCGGACGTTGCAAACCTGCGCACCAAAGCCCGCCGCGACGGGGATCACTACGTCGTCAGCGGCGAGAAGACTTTCATCACCTCGGGCATGCGCGCCGATTACATCACGACTGCGGTGCGCACCGGCGGTGAAGGCGCAGGCGGTGTCAGCCTGCTCCTGATCGAAGGCGATACGCCGGGCCTGTCGCGAACCAAGCTGAAGAAGATGGGCTGGTGGGCATCGGACACCGCGACGTTGCACTTCGACGATTGCCGCGTGCCGGCCGAAAACCTGATCGGCGAGGAGGGCCATGGCTTCAAGATCATCATGCAGAATTTCAACAGCGAGCGCATGGGCATGGCGGCGAGCTGCACGGCGTTCGCCCGCGTTTGCGTCGAGGAGGCGATCGCCTATGCCAAGGAGCGCAAGACGTTCGGCAAGCCAATCGCGCAGCACCAGGTGATCCGCCACAAGCTGGTCGACATGGCGCAAAAGGTCGCAGCGTCGCAGGCGATGCTGGAAATGCTGGCCTGGCGGCTCGGCGAGGGCGAAAATCCGGTCGCCGAAATCTGCATGATGAAGAACCAGGCCACGCAAACCATGGCGTTCTGCGCGTCCGAGGCGGTGCAGATTTTCGGCGGCGCCGGCTTCATGCGCGGCGGCAAGGTCGAGCGTATCTATCGCGAGGTCAAGGTCAATGCGATCGGCGGCGGCACCGAGGAGATCATGAAAGATCTCGCCAGCCGCCAGATGGGCTTGTAACGGCGTATGCCGTCATTCCGGGGCGCGCATTAGCGCGAACCAGGAATTTGGAGATTGGTTAGATGATGGGTTAAACAAAGTCGAGATTCCGGGTTCGCGCTTCGCGCCCCGGAATGACAGGAGTAAGAGGAAACGCCGGATGATCACGCTCTATCATTGCGCCGCGGCACGCTCGTTCCGGCCGCTCTGGATGCTGGAAGAAATGGGATTGCCGTACGAGCTCAAGATGCTGCCGTTCCCGCCGCGGGTGTTCGCCAAGGAATATCTCGCGCTCAATCCGCTCGGCACCGTTCCGTATCTCATCGACGGCGAGACCCGGATGACGGAGTCCTCCGCCATCTGTCACTACCTCGGCACCAAATACGGCCCGACGCCGCTGATCGTCGGTCTCGACGAAGTGGCCTACGGCACCTTCCTGAATTGGATGTATTTCAGCGACGCCACGCTGACCTTTCCGCAGACGCTGGTGCTGCGTTACAGCCAGCTTGAGCCGGAAGAACGGCGCAACCCGCAAGTGGCGACCGATTATGCCAAGTGGTTTTTCGGCCGGCTGCGCGCGGTCGAGGCGGCGACCGCCAAAGCCGAGACGCTCGTCGCCGGCCGCTTCACCGCGGCCGACATCGTGATCGGCTACGCGTTGCGGCTTGCCGAGAACATCGGGCTCGCCAAGGATTTCGGGCCGAATGTCGCGGCTTATTGGGCGAGATTGCAGCAGCGCGACGGTTTCAGGCGCGCGGTCGCGGCGGAACAGCGGGCAGGCGTCGAACAGAACGTGGCGGCGCGGGTTCGCGGCTGATACCCTGCCGTCATTGCGAGGAGCAACTCGACGAAGCCAGTCTTCCTTCTTGGCTTCTGGATTGCTTCGCTATCGCTCGCAATGACGGGTAAAATCGTCCTCTCGTCGAAGAAATCGAGCGTCTACAGTCGTCGATTTTGCGCTATGGTCAGGGCTTCGCAGCGGCCCAAAAAGAGCCGCGCGAGGAGGACCTGCCATGGACGAAAGGCTGCGCGAATCCGGCCATCTGATGCTGATCACGCCGGAGCGCGTGTTTTATGCCGGCCTGCTCGGCCGCCCGCGCGAGCGCTGCCCGGGCGCATTTCATGTCTATGTCGCGATCAAGGGAGGTCTGTGGCTCACCACTGCCGACGGCCGCGAGAGCTTTGGCGAACTGGTCGCGGTGCCACCGAATGAGCTTCACACCATCGCCAGCGACTATCGCTCGGCGATTTGCCTGGTGATCGAGCCGGAAAGCGTACCTGACGGCACCTTCGACGAACTTTCGAAGCGTCTGTCGGGGCCCGAGCGCGGATTTTTCGCATCCCGCATTCGCGCCGCCTATGCCGAGCTGCTGCATCGGTGCCGCGACGACATCACCAGTGCCGAGTTCGACCGGATGTGCTTTGGCGAAGCCTTGCCGCGGCGAAAGCTCGATCCGCGCGTGGTGCGCGCGATTGCGCAGATCGGAAGATTTTGCGGCGAGCCGGTGACGGCGGCAAGTTGTGCGGTGGAAGCCGGTTTATCGCCGTCTCGATTCCTGCATCTGTTCAAGCAGGAGACCGGCATCTCGTTCCGATCCTTCCGGGCCTGGAAGCGGGCGCGGCATTTGCTGCACTTCGCCAATCAGGACCTCAATCTCGCGCATCTGGCGCAGGATATCGGCTATCCTGACTCCACCCATTTCAGCCATTCGATCCGAAGGTTCTATGGCTTAAAGCCGCGCGCAATTTTTTCCGGCTCGCGCGATCTTGCGATTTATCGCAGTGGTGAGACGACGCGCGAGGCAGCGGTGACGTAGTTAAGCCGTCGTTCCGGGGCGATGCGAAGCATCGAACTACGATGTGCAAGTGCACATCGGAGAAGCTTGAGATTCCGGGTTTGGTGCTGACGCACCATCCCGAAACGACGGAGTGATTTGCCCCGACGGGCAAATCAGCCGTCGCGCGCGAAAACCTGTCCATCCCTTCGCGAAAAAATATTCCGCTTGTGCCGTCGGGCAAATCACCGCCACTAGTTTTCGCCGTCCCGCTCCTCTTGAGGGGCGCTCGCGATCGTCACGGACGTGGGGCGGGATGCGATGGACGCGGGTGGCGACGCAAGACGAGCGGTGCCAACGCGGACGGCGAAGTCGTGTGGTCCTGACGCCCCGACGCTGGCGTCAAGTTTCGCGGGATGATCCGCGTAAGCGACGGTGGCAAGAAAGCCCGGTCACCGGGGAGAGCGCGAAATAAGCCGTAAACCATTGCGCGGGGAATGCCGGGTGTTTCCGGTGTGACCGTGGTGACTATGCTCGTGTGGTTTTTTCATTTCCCACGCGAGGCTGCGGGTGCAACGAGCGCCCGGTATTCCCTGCGCCCTTGTTATCGGAGGACAGGACGTTTCAGGCCAACCTCGCGCAAAACATGCGGCGAGACCGCGAAGCTGTGCGCTCGTAGCCAGTCAACGCAAGTAGCCTTGGCGGCCAATCCGCCATCATGCAAAACTCGGCGTCGCCGCGTGCACGACGTCGTACCGCGTCTGGAACGAACATCATGAGCGACAAGGCCGTCATCACCTGCGCGCTGAACGGCGTGCTGACCGATCCGAAACAGCACCACGTGCCCGTCACCCCCGGGCAGATGGCGCGCGAGGCGAAGGCCGCCTTCAACGCCGGCGCCAGCGTGATGCATATCCATCTGCGCCAGCAAGCGCCCGGCAAGGGTCATTTGCCGTCATGGGAGGTTGGCGTGTCGCGCGAGATCCAGCAGGCGATCCGCGAGGCCTGCCCGAGCGTGATCATCAACCACACCACCGGCACCTCCGGCCCGCATTACCAGGGTGCGCTCGATTGCGTGCGCGAGACCAAACCCGAAATGGCCGCCTGCAACGCCGGTTCGCTGAACTATCTGAAGGTGAAGGCCGACAACAGTTGGGCCTGGCCGCCGATGATGTTCGATAATTCGGTCGAGAAAGTGCAGGACTATCTCGACGTCATGAAAGAGGCCGGTACGATTCCCGAATTCGAATGTTTCGATGTCGGCATCGTCCGCTGTGTCGGCATGTACCGGCAGACCGGCATGTATTCCGGGCCGCTGGAATATAATTTTGTGATGGGCGTCGCCTCCGCCATGCCGGCCGATCCGGAGCTTCTGCCGATCCTCCTCAAACTGAAAGCGCCGGAAGCGCATTGGCAGGTCACCGCGATCGGCCGCGCCGAAATCTGGCCGCTGCATCAGCGTTGCGCCGATCTGGGCGGACACCTTCGCACCGGGCTCGAAGACACGTTCTATCTCGCCGACGGCACCAAGGTGACCTCGAACGGACAGTTGATCGAGAAAATCGCCGCTTGCGCGCGCCGCGCCGGCCGCGAGATCGCATCACCTGCGGAGGCACGCAAGATTTTCGGAATCAGGCATTGAACAAGTCAGCAGTCATTCCGGGGCGATGCGCTAGCATCGAACTACGATGTGCAAGTGCACATCGGAGAATCTCGAGATTCCGGGTCTGGTCCTTCGGACCATCCCGGAATGACGGACAATAATGATGAGCCGCGACCATGGCTGTAATTGAATCCACCATCGCGACTGGCAGCGCCGCCTATCAGGCCAACCGCGACGGCATGCTGGCGCTGATCGGGCGGATGCGCGGCCTCGAAGAGCGCACGCGCGCAGCGTCGGCTGCCGCCAAGGACCGCTTTCACAAGCGCGGGCAACTACTGCCGCGCGAGCGCGTGGCGCTGGTGCTCGATCCGGGCAGCGCCCTACATCGAGCTGTCGACGCTCGCCGGCTACCTGTTCGATGTACCCGACGCCGACAAAAGCGTGCCCGGCGGCGGGTTGATCGCGGGCATCGGTTTTGTCTCGGGCATCCGCTGCATGGTCAGCGCCAATGATGCCGGCATCGACGCCGGCGCGCTGCAGCCTTACGGTCTCGACAAGACGCTGCGGGTGCAGGAGCTCGCGCTCGAGAACAAGCTGCCTTACGTGCAACTGGTCGAAAGCGCGGGCGCCAACCTGTTGCGTTACCGGGTCGAGGACTTTGTCCGCGGCGGCAACATCTTTCGCAACCTGGCGCGGCTGTCGGCGGCGGGCTTGCCAGTGGTGACGGTGACCCACGGCTCGTCGACCGCGGGCGGCGCGTATCAGACCGGGCTCTCCGATTACATCGTGATGGTGCGTGGCCGCACCCGCGCCTTCCTGGCCGGGCCGCCGCTGCTCAAGGCTGCTACCGGAGAGATCGCGACCGAGGAAGAACTCGGCGGCGCCGAGATGCACACCACGATCTCCGGGCTCGGCGATTACCTCGCCGAAGACGACCGCGACGGCTTGCGGATCGTGCGCGACATCATGGCTGCCCTCGAGTGGGATCGGCCTGCGACCAAGCAGCAACGGCACAAGCCGCCGCGCTACGATCAGGAAGAATTGCTCGGCATCATGCCGATGGACCACAAGCGCCCGGTCGACATGCGGCAGGCGATCGCGCGCTTCATCGACGATTCCGATTTCACCGAGTTAGGCGCCAATTACGGTCCCGCTACCGTCTGCGGTCATGCCCGCATCGAGGGAGAGGCGATCGGCATCATCACCAATAACGGCCCGCTGGATGTCGCCGGCGCCAACAAGGCCACGCATTTCATCCAGGCCTGCTGCCAGACGCCGCACGCCGCTGCTCTATCTCAACAACACCACCGGCTACATGGTGGGCAAGGCCTACGAAGAGGCCGGCATGATCAAGCACGGCTCCAAGATGATCCAGGCGGTGACCTAGCGCCACCGTGCCGCAAATCACGATCTACTGCGGCGCCTCCTTCGGCGCCGGCAATTACGGCATGTGCGGGCGCGGCTTTCATCCGCGCTTCTGCTTCTCCTGGCCCAATGCCAAGACCGCGGTGATGGGCGGCGAGCAGGCCGCCGAGACCATGGCGATCGTGACCGAGGCTGCTGCGCTGCGGCGCGGCAAGCCGATCGAAAAGGAAAAGCTCGAGGCGATGAAGGCGCAGATCGTCGGCGTGTTCGACGGCCAGATGGACGTGTTCTCGACCAGCGCGCGGGTGCTCGACGACGGCGTGATAGACCCGCGCGACACCCGCAGCGTTCTGGCCGAAGTGCTGGCAATCTGCCGGGAGGCCGAAGCAACGCTCGCCGCAGCGCATGCAGTTTTCGGTGGCGCGGCCATGAGCGGCATGAAGCGGACACCGTTCTTCAAGATACTCGATCGCCAACCGTGGCGAGATCGCGCTGCGTATCATGCGCGCCGCGCGCCGCCTCGGCTATGGCGCGGTCGCGGTCTATTCGGAGGCGGATCGCGACGCACTGCATGTGCGTGAGGCGGATTACGCGGTGCGCATCGGCGAGGCGCTACCCTCGCGATCCTATTTGAAGATCGATGCGATCATTGCCGCTGCAAAAGCCGCCGGTGCGGACGCCCTGCATCCTGGCTACGGCTTCCTCGCCGAGAACGAGGATTTTGCGAAAAGCCTGCCGCGACGCCGGCCTCGTGTTCATCGGGCCGTCGCCGCAGGCGATCAAGGCGATGGGCAACAAGGCCGGCGCCAAGGAGATCATGAAGAAGGCCGGCGTGCCTACGTGCCCGGCTATCAGGGCGCGGACCAGGGCGACGCCGTGATGCTGAGCGAGGCAAAGAAGATCGGCTTTCCCGTGATGATCAAGGCGGTGGCCGGCGGCGGCGGCCGCGGCATGCGGCTCGTTGCGGATGCGACGGCATTCCCCGATTCGCTGCGCAGCGCGCGGTCGGAAGCAAAAGCCGCGTTCGGCGACAGCAGCGTGATCCTGGAACGCGCGATCCACGATCCCCGGCACATCGAGATCCAGGTGTTCGGTGATCGCTATGGCAACGCCATCCACCTCGGCGAGCGCGATTGCTCGGTGCAGCGGCGGCACCAGAAACTGATCGAGGAGGCGCCGTCGCCGGCGGTCTCGCCGAAGCTGCGGGAGCGGATGGGCAACGTCGCGGTCGCCGCGGTCAGGTCGCTTCGCTACGAGGGCGCCGGCACGCTGGAATTCCTGCTCGACCAAAGCGGCGAATTCTACTTCATGGAAATGAACACGCGGCTGCAGGTCGAGCATCCCGTCACCGAAGCGATCACCGGGCGCGATCTCGTCGAATTGCAACTGCGGGTCGCAAGCGGCGAACCGCTCGGGTCTGGTTCAGGAGGATATCATTTTCGCAGGCCACGCCATCGAAGTGCGGCTGTGTTCGGAGGATGCCGGCCATGATTTCATGCCGCAATCGGGCAACATGGCGCTGTGGCAGATGCCGGACGGCGTCCGCGTCGAGCACGCGCTGCAATCAGGTTCGGAGATTCCACCGTTCTACGATTCGATGATCGCGAAGATCATCAGCCATGGCACGGACTCGCGAGCGAAGCGCGGCGGCAAACTGATTTGCGGTCTGGAGCAGACCGTGGCGCTCGGCGTCACCACCAATCAGGCGTTTCTGATCTCCTGCCTCAGGCATCCCGCGTTCGCCGCGGGCGAGGCGACCACGGCTTTCATCGCAAACCATCGCGACGAGCTGCTGGCGCGTAAGGATGCCTCGACGGAAACAGCGCTTGTCGCGCTGTTGCTCTATGTCACCAACCCGCACGCGCCGCCGTGGCAAAGCGGGCGCTCGCTGGCGGTGACCTTTCCGGTTCCGCTGCGTCTTGCGATCGGCGACGCGCATTTTCGAGATCGAAATCGTGCGCGAGCGCGACGGCGGTTACGTCGCCGAGCTTCGATGGCCGCAAGCATCGGTTCGAGATCGACGAACTTGGGACGCGACAGCATCCGCTTCCGCGGTGGTGGCGTGATGGAATCGGCAAGATTTTTCCGCGACGGTGACCGGCTCTATGTCCTGCACCGCGGCGTGACGATGGCGATCCGCGATCTGACGCTTGCAGCGCCCGAAGCCGCCGCGACCAATCGGCGGCGACGGCAAGGTGCGCGCGGCGATGAACGGCCGCGTCGTCGCGGTGCTGGTCAAGCCCGGCGAGCGCGTTGCCGCCGGCCAGCCGGTGATGACGCTGGAAGCCATGAAGATGGAGCATGTGCATGCGGCGGGCATCGCCGGCACGATATCCGCGATCGATGTCGCCGAAGGCGAGCAGGTGACGACGGGAAAGATCGTCGTGGAGATCGAGGCGAATGCGTCGTAATTCGTCATGGCCGGGACTTGACCCGGCCATCCACGTCTTTCTTCTCGCTGAGCCAAGCGCGTGGATGCCCGGGACGAGCCCGGGCATGACGAGCTACCCCTCCCGCCCCGTCCCCTCATTCAGCCAGCACGCCACCTGATGCGAGGGTCCCGCATCGGCAGCAGCGGCCGCTCCACCTTGCAGCGGTCCATCGCATAGCGGCAGCGGGTGTGGAACGCGCAGCCCGACGGCGGATTGATCGGGCTCGGCACGTCGCCGTCGACCAGCGGCTTCAGGCGCTTCTGCTTGGGGTCGGCGACCGGCACCGAGGCCAGCAGCGCCTGGGTATAGGGATGGCGCGGATTGGCGAACAGCTCGGTCTTGTCGGCGATCTCGACGATGCGGCCGAGATACATCACCGCGACGCGGTGGCTGATATGGGCGACGACGGCGAGATCGTGCGCGATGAACAGATAGGAGAAATCGTGCTTGCGCTGCAGGTCGATCAACAGATTGATCACCTGGGCCTGGATCGAGACGTCGAGCGCCGAGACCGGCTCGTCGCACACGATCAGGCTCGGGCCCAGCGACAGCGCGCGCGCGATGCAGATGCGCTGGCGCTGGCCGCCGGAGAACTGATGCGGATAGTTCTGCATCTGGTCCGCGCCGCAAGCCGACCTGCTCGAACAGCTCGGCGACCCGCTCCTGCTTCTCGCGGCCGGACGCCAGGCCATGGACGCTGAGCGGCTCGCCGACGATATCGCCCGCGGTCATGCGCGGATTGAGCGAGGCGAACGGGTCCTGGAAGACGATCTGCATCGAGCGCCGGTGCGGGCGCAATTCTGCCTTGCCGAGATGGGTGATGTCGTGGCCGTTGAGCCGGATGCTGCCGCTGGTCGGCTCGACCAGCCGCAGGACGCTGCGCGCCACCGTCGATTTGCCGCAGCCGGATTCGCCGACCAGCCCGAGCGTCTCGCCGGCGCCAAGCGAAAAGCTGACGCCGTCGACGGCGTGCACGGTGCCGACGCGGCGGCGCAGGATGCCGCTCCGCACCGGATAATGCTTGACGAGGTCGGTGACCTCGAGCAGCGGAGGCGCGTCGGTCATGGCGGACCAGCCATTTCCGCGGCGCGCCAGCACGCCGCCCAATGATTGCCGCCGAAATCCTGCAAGCGGCGGATATTCGTCGCGGCAGCGGGCGATCGCGAGCGCGCAGCGCGGCGCGAAGGCGCAGCCCTTGCGGCAGATCGCGTCAGCGACGGCACCATGCCGGGAATTTCGGCCAGCCGCGCATCGGCGTTGCGCCAGAGCGAGGGCACCGCCGGGATCGAGGCCATCAGGCCGCGGGTATAGGGATGGCGGGGATTGGCGAACAGGGTTTCGACATCGGCCTCCTCGACCTTCCTGCCGGCATACATCACGATGACGCGCTGCGCGGTCTGCGCCACCACGCCGAGATCGTGGGTGATCAGGATCAGCCCCATGCCGAGCTCTTGTTGCAGCTCGAGCACCAGCGCCAGGATCTGCGCCTGGATCGTGACATCGAGCGCGGTGGTCGGCTCGTCGGCGATCAGCAGCGCCGGCCGGCAGGCCAGCGCCATCGCGATCATCGCGCGCTGGCGCATGCCGCCGGAAAGCTGGTGCGGATATTCCAGCGCGCGCCGCTCCGGTTCGGGAATCCGGACCAGGCGCAGCATCTCGACCGCCTGCGCCCAGGCCTGCTTGCCTCGTCATCGTCGCGATGCAGGCGGACCGCTTCGGTGATCTGGTCGCCGATCCGCATCACCGGATTGAGCGAGGTCATCGGCTCCTGGAAGATCATCGAGATGCGATCTGCCGCGGATCTTCCGCATCTCGGCTTCGTCGAGCGCTGAGCAGGTCGGTGCCTTCCAGCATCACCGAGCCGCCGACGATCCGGCCCGGCGGATCGGGCACCAGCCGCATGATCGACAGCGCGGTCACGCTCTTGCCGCAGCCGGATTCGCCGACGATCGCCAGCGTCTCGCCGCGGCGGACGCTGAAGGAGACGTCGTCGACCGCCCTGAACAGTCCGGAATTGGTGAAGAACACCGTCTGCAGGTTCTTCACGTCGAGAACCATCTCTTGCAGCGGCAGCTCGCTCATCAGCCGCGCTGCCTCGGATCGAGGATGTCGCGCAGCGCGTCGCCGAACAGATTGGTGCCGAACACCGCAAGGCTGATCGCGATGCCCGGAAAAATCACCAGCCACGGCGCGGTGCGGACATATTCCGCCGCCGATTCCGACAGCATGCGTCCCCAGGACGGATATGGTTCGGGGATGCCGAGGCCGAGAAACGACAGCGAGGCTTCGGTCAGGATGGTCGAGCCGAGCTGCGCGGTGGCGAGCACGATCAGCGGCGCCAGCGTGTTCGGCAGGACGTGGCGCAGCGCGATCCGCGTCTCGCTCATGCCGATCGACTTGGCGGCCTCGACGAACGGCAGCTCGCGCAGCGCCAGCGTATTGGCGCGGATGACGCGAGACACCGTCGGGATCAGCGGTATCGCGATCGCGATGATCACGTTCGGCAGCGACGGGCCCGAGCGCCGCGGTCATGACCAGCGCGAGCACCAAGAGCGGCAGCGCCTGCAGGATGTCGGTGACGCGCTGGAACACCAGATCGACCCAGCCGGACAGATAGCCCGAGGTAAGGCCGATGATGACGCCGATCGAGCGAGCCGAGCGCGGTCGAGCCGATGCCGACGGCGAGCGATATGCGCGCGCCATGAACGATCCGGCTCCAGACGTCGCGGCCGAAGGAGTCGGTCCCCATCCAGTGCTGCCAGTCGGGATGGGCCAGCGCATGCGCGGAATCGACGCTCAGCGGATCGTAGCGGCAGATCAGATCGGCAAACAGCGCGGTCAGCACGAACAGTCACCATGATGACGAGGCCGACGGTGCCGAGCACGTGGCGCCGCGCGAGGAACGCCAGCCGGCGCCAGCCATGCGTGGCGTTGGCGCCGGCGCGTCTGCAGTTCGCTATCGTAGTTGATCGTGGCCAATGTCGCCCCCTTAGTCCGTGTACCGGATGCGCGGATCGAACACGGCATAGAGCATGTCGACGATGAAATTCGCGAACACCACGACGACCGCGATCAACATCACCAGGTTCTGCACGATCGGATAGTCGCGCCAGCGGATCGCCTCGACCAGGAAGCGGGCGACGCCGGGAATATTGAAAACGGTTTCGGTGACGATCAGGCCGCCGATCAGGAATGCCGCCTCGATGCCGATCACGGTGATGACCGGGCAGGATGGCGTTCTTCAGCGCGTGGTGAAAATTGACCGAGGCCTCGGAGGCGCCCTTGGCGCGCGCGGTGCGGATATAATCCTGCCGCAGGATTTCCAGCATCGAGGAGCGCGTGATCCGCATCGTCAGCGCGGCGCTGCGGAAGCCGACCGCCATCGCCGGGCACGCAATAGATCGCGAACGCCTCGCTCCAAGTTTTCGGATTCGGGTTGAAGATCGGCATGATTGCCGAACAGCGAGACCGAAGCCATCAGGATCAGAAGTCCGAGCCAGAACGAGGGCAGCGACAGCCCGCTCAGGCTGACGACGCGCAGGAAATAATCGAGCCGCGAGCCCTGCTTGACGGCGCTGATCACGCCGAAGGGAATGCCGATCGAGGCGGAGAACAGCAGCGCGAGACCGGCGAGCCGCGCGGTGATCGGAATCCGCGGCAGGATCTCCTCGCAGCGCCGGCTTCTCCGAGACATAGGAATAGCCGAGGTCGCCGTGCAACAGGCCGCCGATCCAGTGCAGATATTGCAGCACCATCGGCTGGTCGATGCCGAGTTCGCGCTCCAGATTGGCCTTGTCGGCGGGATCGACGATAGCCTGCGGCGTCGAACAGGATGTCGACGATATTGCCGGGCACGATGCGCAGCAGGACGAAGATGACGATCGAAATCCCGAACAGGGTCACCAGCATCAAAGCAAGGCGCCGCACGATATAAGCAAACACCTGGCTACTCCTGTTGGCGCGCGTTCGGCAAAAGCGGATACCGGCTTTGCGGTCAGAATGCGCGAAATTGACCAGACCCGCCTGACCTTACGTCTGTCGCGGCGCAACCTACTTGTCCAGCCACACGTCCTCGTAACGATAGCCGTTGTAGGAGCTGTTCACCATGACGGTGACGCCCTTGACATAGGGCTGCCAGCAGGTGCCGGTGCGGGCGTGGAAGATGATCGGGCGCGCCACATCTTCCTGAAGCTTCTTGTCGATCTCCCAGACCAGCTTCTTGCGCTTCGCGAGATCGGTTTCCGTCGACTGCTGGTCGAACAGCTTCTCGATGTCCTTGTTGCAGTAATTGGTGTAGTTCCGCTCCGAATCGCAGGAATAGTTCTCGTAGAAGGACTGGTCGGGATCGTCGACCGCATTGCCGGTGAGGTTGAGGCCGAGCGCATAATCCTTGCGCGCGACCTTCGCGAACCAGTTGGCGGTCTCGACGACCTCGAGCTCGGCATCGATATAGATGCTCTTGAGCTGATCGATCAGGATCACGGCGGGATCGCGGTAAACCGCGATGTTGCGCGTCGAGACCTTGACCTGGAGGTGCTTGTCGGGGCCGTAGCCCGCCTTCTGCATCAGCTTGCGCGCCGCTTCGCGGTTGGCGTTCACGTCGGGGCCGTAGCCCGGGATCGTCTCCAGCATTTCCTTCGGCATGCGCCCACACGCCCGCCGGGCGCCGGCAGCATGGTGCCGCCGATATCGGCCTTGACCTTCGAACATGATCGAGATGAAGGCCTTGCGATCGAGCGCCAGCGCCAGCGCGCGGCGGATGTCGAGATTGTCGAACGGCGGCGAGGACGAGTTGACGATGATGTTGGTGGAGACGTTGTTCGGCTCGACCACGCAGACCGCGTTCGGCGCCTGCGATTTGACGTCCTTGAGCAGCGGGATCGATACCTCGGTCGGGAACGTCATGTCGAACTTGCCGGCGACGAAAGCGAGAATCGCGGTCGAGCGGTTCGGGATGATGGTGAACTCGATGCCGTCGAGATGCGGCAGGCCCTTCTTGCAGTAATCGGGATTGCGGGTCAGCTTGATCAATTCGTTGGCCTTGAACTCGACGAACTTGAACGGGCCGGTGCCGATCGGATGGGTGCGCATCTCCGCCGGCGACACGTGGCAGGGATAGATCGGCGTGTAGCCGGAGGCGAGCAGCGCCAGCAGCGCCGGCTGCGGCCGCTTCAGGTTGAACGAGGCTTCGTAGTCGCCGTTCGTGCGTGACGTCGTCGACCTGGTCGTACCAGGACTTGCGCGGGTTCTTGCGGAATTTCTGCTGCGACTTGCCCATCAGCATGTCGAAGGTGCATTTGACGTCGGCGGAGGTGAACGGCTTGCCGTCGTGCCATTTGACGCCCTGCCGCAATTTGAAGGTCAGCGTCTTCTTGTCGCCGCTCCAGGCCCAGCTCTCCGCCAGATCCGGCACGATCGAGTCCAGGCTGTTCTGCGCGACGTCCTGCTTGTAGATGACGAGGTTGTTGAACACCGGCATGAACGGAATGTTGACCGAGTAGGTCGCTTCCTCATGGATCGAGGCGCTGCCGGGGCTGTCGCGGTGATAGATCCGAAAGATGCCGCCCTGCTTAGGTTCGGCCGCGAGCGCAACGGTCGAGACCGCCAGCAAAGACAACACCGCCGCGGCCAACGCCCGCACGCTTCGCATACTTTCCTCCCTGAACATTTCGGCTGTGTGGCGCGCCGATTGCGGCGGACGATAGCCATCACGGGAGGCGCAGGCAACGGCCAAACAACAGTTAAGTCCCGCGTCCGCATTGGCAATTCGGATGAATACGAACCGGTGCGACGCTGGGCCGCGGCAACGCGCGGCGCGATCATCCCGAGACATTCAGGAAATCGCCCGATCGTGGCCGGATCGATCTTGCAGGAAATTCGGCGGTTCCGCTCGTCAAAAATCTGTTGCGTATTGTATTGTATTGTATGTATCGATCTATACAATATGGATAACCGCCGAAGGAGGAAAACGATATGCCGTCTCGAACACGCGTCGCCGAATTAGTCTCATATGTCCAGGCTGGAAAGTATGTCGAAGCGATCAGCGACTTCTACGCCGAGACGGCCTTCATGAAGGAGAATCACGGCGAACCCCGCGTTGGCCGCGACAATCTCATCAAGCACGAACGCGCGGTGCTGGCCGGACTGGCGCAGATGCGCACCGAACGGGTTGGCGCGGTGCTGGTTGACGGCGATCACGTCACCATCAACTGGGTGTTCGAGATGACGACCCGCGACGGCAAGAAGCGCCTGCTCGACGAATTGGCGCTGCAGAAATGGAGCGGCGAGCGCATCGTCGAAGAGCAGTTCTATTACGATCCCGCCCAACTCAGACCGGCGTCGTAGACGGGCAGCGAACTCGTCAGTCGAACGGAGCAGTTCATATGCACAGCTATCTCAGGCGAGACCTCATGCGTTCCGGTATTGTGGCGCTCGCGCTCATCCTGCCGCCGGCAATCGCCGCCGGCGCGGAACAGCAATCGTTGTTTGCCGAGGATCGCGTCGTATTGGCCAATGGCGTCGCCGGCAAGACCGTTCACATCGACAGCGGCAATCCCAAAAGCTACGAGGAGGTCGTAGCCAGAAGCGAATTTCCCTCCGTTCAATTGAACGCAAAGCTGTTTTTGCCCGATGGTGACGCGCGGCATCCGGTTGTCATTATTGCGCCGGGTTCGAGCGGGGTACGGAATTCCGCGATCGAGCATGCCGCCGCGCTGACGTCCGCCGGAATCGCGGTGCTGGTGGTCGATCCGTTCGGGGCGCGCTCGGTCACGAGCACGGTCGCCGATCAGGGGCAATTCTCCTTTGCAGCATCGAGCTATGACGTTCTGGCTGCCGCTAAATATCTGGCGACATTGCCCGAGATCGACGGCGCCCATATCGGGGCGCTGGGATATAGCCGCGGCGGCACGGCGGTATTGCAGGCCGCGGTATCGCCGCTGGCAAACGCCGTGCTCGGAGAAGGAGTTTCGCTGCGAGCGGTCGCGGCGGCATGGCCGTGGTGCGGCTATCAGTTCGAGCGGCCGGACACCAGGCCGACCGCGATCCGCTTCTTCGTGGGCGATCTGGATAATTGGGTTTCGCCGATCCAGTGCCAGGGCTATGCCGCGCTGATGCAGGATAAAAACCCTGACGTCTCGATCAGGGTTTTCCGCAACGCCGTGCACGGCTTTGGCAACGGTCAGCCGCTGAGGGACGAGCCCGATGCGATGACCGCGCTGAACGCGCCCATCACCTATATCAACGCCCGCGGGGAAATCCTCGATCCCTATACTGGATCTTCGCTGCCCGGCATCGATCCGCGCGCCCTCGCAAAGCGAACCGCGCCGTTCCTATCGCGCGGCGCGCGGGTCGGTAGTCAGGGCGACCAGGCCCAGCAATTTGTCGCGGACATGGTCGGCTTTTTTAAACGGCAGCTTGCTCCGTGAGGAGCCGGCTTGCCGTAAATTCCCGTCCAACCGATCCCTGAATTACGATCTTGCGCCGGCGCGCGCGCTCTTTGCCTTGCGCGAACGGCGCGGCAATTTTTGCTCAAGCGTGTGCAGGACAAACTGCGCGGTTTGTTCCAGAGGTTTCACGCTTTTGGAGGTGCGGCTCAAGATGATCGCGCCTTCGAGCGCGGCCAGGATAAAGCTTGCGAGATCGGCCGCGGTTTCCTCCGCTGTTCCGATGGCGGCGATGCCCTCGGCCAGCGCATCGATCCAGGAGCCAAAAACCTCAGCGCATGGCTTGCGGACCTTGTCGGTCGTGCTGGCGACGTCAAGCGCGACGGAGGCGACCGGACACCCGTTACGAAATCCCGAGGACCGCAGGATCTTCGCTTCGCCGGAGAACATGGCGGCGACCGCGTCGCGAGGATCGGGATAGGCCGCGAAGCACTGCCGGATCATTTGCGCATAGAGCTCGCCGCCATAGCGGATCACCTCTTCGGCGAGCTGTTCCTTGCCGCCCGGAAAAAAATGATACATCGAGCTCCACGGCGCCTTGGCTTCGGCGGCGAGTTGCTTGAGACCGGTGCCGGAATAGCCCTGGGCGCGGAACAGCCTTTCGCCCGCGCGCAACAATCGCTCCTTGGTCTCAGACATCGAGGCGTCATCCTTTTTGCCGGGCGGGTCCAACAGGCTCTGCTGCGCGCGCTTCGCAGATTTATCACAGGGATCGCCGAACGAAAGCCCACAGTGCCGCTAAATGTATTGATCTATACAGGACTGGCCTCGATAGTACCCGGTACACGAATGCCGATCCGACGGGCAAGGAACAGCCCGTTTCATTGGCGCTTCGCAGCGCCGGTTCATCCCGGTGAATCCGTTCATCTAGATGAAATGTGCCGGCCGATTGGTGGCGTCATTGTTTTTGTCATGTTCGATGCTAGCCTCGCGCCAGCCGGTTTCAGAACCGGTGAGCGGGGCAGGGTTATCCTTGAAAATAGGGGAGCGATGGATGATTAGAACAATGGTCCTCGGTGCGGCGTTGGTTTTCGGTTTTGCGACGGCATCCAGTGCGGCGATCACGCCTGTGCCGGTCGGAACCGGCTCCGATCTCACTATCCGCGTCGCGGAAGGATGCGGTCCGGGATTTTGGCGGGGTCCGGGCGGCGCTTGCCATCCTTTCGCGCAGGGGCGGCTGTGCCCTCCCGGATATCATATCGGGCCCGAGGGCAAGCGCTGCTGGCCGAACTGATTTGGTCGAAATACGACTGGTGTCATTTTCGCTTCGGCCGGACTCCTCAGTCCGGCCGTTTGCATTTCGGAAAGCTCATACCGAGCTCCTTTGTCTCGGCAACGATGCGACCAGGGTGCGCAGCGCGAGCACGGATGGCGAAATCTCGCCGCGGCGCCAGACCAGCGGCGTCGTGATATGGGCCTGCGCTTTCGGGATCGGATGTCGGCGCACCTTCGCTTGCGGCATGGTGTCGAGTACGGACTCCGGCATCAAGCGCGATGCCCGTGCCCGCCGTCACGCAGGCGACGATGGCATGGTAGGATGAGAGTTCCAGCACACGGAGCGAGGCGAGGCTATCGGCGTCCGAGCCAACGCTGCAGCACGCGCCGGTAGGCGCAGCCTTCCGGAAACGCGATCAGCGAGGCTCCCTCGACGTCGCGCGCGCGCTTGATCGGTGGATGATCTTCGCTCGAAATCAGCGTCAGCCGTTCGGCGAAAACCGGAATATGTTCAAAGGCCCGCCCCGCCGGGCGGTTCGGCGATGAAGGCCGCATCCAGCCGCCGTTCGGCGAGCTGGCCGAGCAAGCGCATCGTTGGTGTCGGTCATCAAGCTCCAACCGTACGTCCGGGTAGCGGCCGTGAAAGCCGGCGAGGATTGGCGGCAGCCGGCTTGCCGTCGTGCTCTCCAGCGCGCCCAGCTTGAGCACGCCGCGCGGCGTCGTCCCGGACACGACATCGCGCGCTTCGTCGGAAAGCTGGATCAGCCGCTCGGCATAGTCCGAGCAGCAACTCGCCGGCGGGCGACAGATGCAGCCGCTGCCGGTCGCGATGAAACAGCTTTACACCCATCGAGGCCTCGAGCTGCTTGATCCGGGTGGTGACGGCCGAAGGCACGCGATGCAGTTTGCTCGCGGCGCTGATCACGCCGCCCTCGTCGACGACGCTCTTGAACACCTGCAGATCGACGAAATTCATGGTGCGGCTCCAGTTCTATTTATGAGAATAACTCAGGACATAGTTTTCAATATTATAGAATATATAGATCCGCTAATCGAGAGGGATGCCACGGGAAAAAATTCGAGCCATCCGCCGCTGCGGCCGCCCCGATCGGACTGTTGGCGCTCGCGAGCGCCATGGGGATCGGGCGGTTTTCGCTGACGCCGATCCTGCCGCTGATGCAGCAGGACGCCGGGCTGACGCTCACGGTCGGCGGCTGGCTGGCGACCGCCAATTACCTCGGATATCTGATCGGCGCGCTGTTTTGCATCGCGCTGACGCCGCGTCCCGCACCCGCGATCCGCTGGGGTCTGATCGCGTCGGGTTATTCACACTGGCGATGGGATTTTCCAACTGGCAGCCATTGTGGCTGGCGCTGCGGTTCCTGGCCGGCGTAGCGAGCGCTTTCGTGCTGGTCGGAACGTCCGCATGGACCGTGCCGATCCTCGCCCGCCACGGCAGGGAGCAATGGTCCGGGCACGTCTTCTCGGGTGTCGGCATCGGGATCGCCCTCGCCGGCCTGTTCGGCCTTGCGGCGGGCATCGATGCCTGGAGTTCGCGCGCTGACCTGGATCGCGCTCGGCGTCGTCGCGATGGCGCTTGCCGCGGCTCTCTGGCGGCCGCTGGCCGTCGACGCTGCGCCCACCGCGCAGGCCGCACCGCAAGGCCGTCCGATGCTGCCGCGCCCTGCGATCATCGCCGCGGTCTGCTACGCCGCCTTCGGCTACGGCTACATCATTCCCGCGACCTTCCTTCCGGCGCTGGCGCGCGGTCACATCGATAACCCCGCGATGTTCGGCCTGATCTGGCCGGTGTTCGGCGCTGCCGCGGCCCTTTCGACCTTCGCCAGCGTATGGCTTGGCCGCGACCGTTGCGCCCCGGCAATTGTGGACACGGGCGAAATGGGTCCTTGCAGCGGGGGTGCTCGCGCCGGCGCTTTCGACCAACGTGCTGGCGCTCTTGGTATCGGCGGTGTGCGTCGGCGGAACTTTCATGGTCATCACCATGGCCGGCATCAAGGAAGCCTTGCGGCTCGGCGGCGCGCCGGCCTCGCTCGCCGTCGGCGTAATGACGGCCGCATTCGGAGCCGGTCAGATCATGGGTCCCCTGACGGTGAGCTTGCTTGGCCGATCGGACCATGCGTTTGCCTGGGCGAGCCTGCTCGCCGTACTCGGCCTGGTCGCCGGCAATTGCGTGCTCTTGTTCTTTGGCGGTCGATCGAGCGGCGAGCCCAAAAGGCCTGAGTCAGGTTTTCCGCCTTAAACGATGCGGGACGTCTTGTTGCCCCAGTAACGGTCGCGCAACAGCCGCTTGTAGAGCTTTCCGGTCGGCAGCCGCGGCAGCTCGGCCTCGAAGTCGATCGAGCGCGGCACCTTCTGGCGCGACAGCGACTGGCTGCAGAACGAAATCAGCTCCTGCGCGAGATCCGGTCCCGGCGCGATCCCCGGCATCGGCTGCACCACCGCCTTCACTTCCTCGCCGAGATCGGCATTGGGAACGCCGAACACGGCGGCGTCCGCGATCTTGGGATGGGTGATCAGCAGGTTCTCGCATTCCTGCGGATAGATGTTGACGCCGCCGGAGATGATCATGAAGGTCGCGCGGTCGGTGAGATAGAGAAAGCCGTCGCCGTCGACATAGCCGACGTCGCCGACCGTGCTCATGCTGCCGTCGGGCGAGCGCGCCTCGCTGGTGCTTGTTCGGGTCGTTGAAATATTCAAACGGCGTCGCGGTCTTGAACCAGATCGTGCCCGGCGTGCCGCTCGGGCAGGGCTTGCATCGTTCTCATCGAGGATATGCAGGTCGCCGAGCAGCACCCTGCCGACAGTGCCGCGGTGGGCCAGCCATTCGGCGCTGTTGCAGGCGGTGAAGCCCGAGCCCTTCGGTGGCGCCGTAATATTCGTGGATGATCGGTCCCCACCATTTGATCATGTCTTCTTTCACCATCGCCGGGCAGGGCGCGGCGGCGTGGATCGCGATCTCGAGCGACGACAGATCGTAACGCGTTCGCACGGCCTCCGGCAATTTCAGCATGCGCGAAAACATCGTCGGCACCAGCTGGCTATGGGTCACGCCCCATTGCTGCACCAGCTCGAGATAGCGCTCCGGATCGAAACTCTCCATGATGATGGCGGTGCCGCCCTCCGGATCGTGAGGTTGACGGCGGCCTGCGGCGCCGAATGATACAGCGGCGCCGGCGACAGATAGATCATGCCCTCGCGATACTGCCAGAGCTTCTGCAGGAAATCGAAGATCGGCAGGTTGCTGCGCCGGCGGCTGCTCCGGCAGCGGCCGCACGATGCCCTTCGGACGGCCGGTCGTGCCCGACGAATAGAGCATCGCGGTGCCGATGCATTCATCCGGCGATCGGCGTCTTCGGCAATCCGGCGGTGGCCTGCCTGCAGGCCGACGATGCGCTCGCTTTCGCCGGCGCCATCGACGACGATGCAGAGTTCGACCTTCGGGCACTCCTTGAGCGCCTCGCGCGCGACGTCGAGTTTTGCCATCGAGGTGATGAGGATGCGTGAACTCGCTGTTGGTGACGATGTAGGCGAGTTCGCTCCGGCGTCAGATAGGAATTCACGCAGGTGTAATAGAAACCGGATCGTTCGCCGGCGCCGCAGGCTTCGAGGTAGCGGCTGTTGTTCTCCATGAAGATCGCATAGTGGTCGAGCCGCTTCAGACCGTGATTGCGAAACAGATGCGCCAGCCGATTGCTGCGCGCTTCCAGCTCTCGGCATAGGTCACGGTCTCGCCGGTACCCGCCATGATGAAGGCGGGCTGCAGGGGACGAAGATGAGCGTGCTTGCCGGTATACATCGTTATCTGCAGTCTCCTTATGCGGCCAGAACAAGAATCTCGCGCACCTGCGCCGGGCCGTCGATCTTGCGCGGGTTGCGCGGGATCCACGGCGTTGCCATCGCCTGTTCGGCGATCCGGTCGAAATGCTCCGGACCGATCCTGACCTCCTGCAGGCTGCGCGGCAGGCCGAGGCCGCGGATGAAGTTGTCGAGCACGTCGGCGGCGTCTTGGCCGGGATTTCCCATCGCCGCCGACACCAGCGCCTGGCGCTCGGCGTTGTCGGATTTGTTCCAGCGCATCACCGACGGCAGCATCACGCAGGAGGTATAGCCGTGCGGCACGCCGAACTCGGCGCCGAGCACATAGCCGATGCCGTGGCTTGCGCCCATCGGCACCCCCGAGGACAGCGGTCCCATCGAGAGCCAGGTGCCGATCTGGCAATCCATCCGCGCGTCGAGATCGTTCGGGTTCGGCTTTCACGCGCGGCAGCGCTTGCGTCAGCATCGAGAGCCCCTTGAACGCCTGCGCGTCGGCGTAAGGATGCGCCTCGCGCGAGCACAGGCCTTCGACGCAATGGTCGACGGCGCGGATGCCGGTCGAAAGCCACAGCCATTCCGGGCGTGTGCACCGTGATGGCGGGATCGAGGATCACCGCGCGCGGCATCGACAAGATCGATGCCGCAGCATTTCCTTGACCTTGGTGCGCGGTTGGTGACGCCGGCGAGCGCGCTGAACTCGCCGCCGGCGATCGTCGTCGGCACGCTGATCTGGCGCACCGTTGGTGCGGTCATCGGCGGTGCAACACTCTTGACGGACCGGACCTGTCGATGCCATCGACGGTGCGGATGTCGTTGGCGAGGCAAAGCTGCACGGCCTTGGCGCCGTCGGTGATCGAGCCGCCGCCGACGGTGACGATCAGATCGGCGTTGGCGGCGCGGGCCTGATTGGCAGCCGCGATCACGGCGTCGCGGGGCGTATGCGGCGGCATCGCGTCGAAGGTGCCCGCACAGCGCGGCCCGAGCGCCTTGCGGATTTTCTCGATCTCGTCGGTCTCGCGGTTGAGCGTGCCGCTGACCATCAGAAACGCGTGGAGGCGTGCAGCCGGTCGGTCTGCTCGACGATCGCGGCTGCAGCCGGGCGGCCGAACACGACCTCGTCCATGGTGCCGAAAACGACACGTCCTCTGTGCACGCGCTTGTCCTCCCCGGAGGATGTTGGCTGGAACCAACTTAGCGGAGTAGGAGCAGGGAGGGGAGGGGAAAAAGGCAAGCGCCGTCATTCCGGGATGGTGCGTTAGCACCACACCCGGAATCTCGAGATTCCGGGTTCGCCGCTTCGCGTCGCCCCGGAATGACGGCGGAGGTTATACGGCGCGGCGCTGTGTCATCCCGCGCGCGTCTTCATCCACGATGCGCTGCCAGAGCGCGCGGATCATGTCCTTCATGACGAGCGCGTCCTGCCAGCGGTCCGACAACTCGGCGCCGTCCGGCCCGGTGATGGCGTAGGGCGGCGGACCGAGTTCGCACAGGAAGGTCAGCACCGCGTCGGGGCCGGCGCGCTTTCGCCAGGAGCGGATGGCGTATTCCCACCAGCCCATGAACAACTCGACCCAGCCCTGGTGCTGCGGAAAGCCGAGCGAGATCTGCACCTGTTCGCGGCTCGCGATCCGGCCGTGAATGCCCCAGCTATTGTCGAGGATGCGATGGATCAGGGCGTGATTGGCCTCGTCGACCGGCCAGGCGAATTCGCGGCCCACCAGATAATGCGAGACATCGGCCGTCAGCCGCAGATCGGGAAAGCAATCGAGCAGTTGCAGCGTGAAGAACAAGTCGGTGGTCATGCGGTCGCGGTGGGTTTCGACATGCACCGCGATGCCGGCCTGATCGGCGAGCCGCCGCCATCCGTCGAGCAGCGGAATGCACTGCTCGATCCGGTGCGGCCGGACGTTCGGTTGCAGATTGACATGGTCGGCACCGAGCCGCGCCACCAGTTCCAGCACCGGCTTCAAATCGTCGACACTGGTTGGATAGCACTGCGCCTGCCAGATCATGCCATGGCCGCGCAGGAATCCGGTGACTTCGCCGGCAAAGGCGGGATCGATGAAGCGGACGCCGGCGCCGTCAAAGCCGGCGTCGCGGATCATGGCGAGCTGGGTCTGCAAGCGGCCACTCCGGCTTCATCCTGCCAGCCGCCGCTCCATCGCCCAGAGCGACTGCAGGATGCGGAGTTGCTGCGCCACGGTGCTACGCGTGCAGTGGCACGGCGGCCGCGTGGATCGCGCCGTCGGACGTATTGTCGACGCGTGATGCTCTCCTCATAGGTCTCCGGCCCGGCCCAGATCGCGATCACGGTGCAGAGTCGACAGGAAGATGCGCGTAACAGGCCACCGGCCACCAGCTTCCGAGACCGCCACCAGCGCGGTCGCCACGAACGGCGCCGGGCCGCCGGCCAGCAGCGAACCCAGTTCGCGCGCGAAGGCAAATCCCGCAAAGCGCCGCTGCGGCGGGAACAGTTCGGCGAAATAGGCCGCCTGCGGGCCGAACATCGCCGCGGTCACCACCGCGCGCGCCAGGATGAAGGCGAGCGCGATCCATATCCACTGCTTGGTTCCGACCATCCAGAAGAACGGGAAGGCGAGCGCGACGCCGGCCAACGCGCCGAACATGTAGACCGGCCGCCGGCCGATCCGGTCGGAGAGGGCGGCGAAGCCGAGGATGGCGAACAGTTCGATGACGAAGGCGAGCATCAAGCGCACTGAGCGCTTCCGACTTCGGCACGCCCAGCGTCGTTGATGACATAGCTCAGACCGAACACCGGGAAGAAATAGCCGAGGCCGTTCTCGGCCATCCGCGCGCCGAGCACGACCATGAAATTTCGCGGATGCCGGCGCAGCGCTTCCATCGCCGGATTGCGCTCGACCTTGCCGCGCGCGACCACGGCTTCGGTGAAAACCGGCGTTTCCGCGACCCGCAGGCGGACGAAGATGCCGACCAGGATCAGCAGGAAACTCGCGAGGAACGGCAGGCGCCAGCCCCAGACATCAAGTCGTCGCGCGGCAGCATGCGTCACCAGCGCGAACGCGCCGGCGGCGAGCAGATTGCCGATCGACACGCCAAGCGGCGCAAAGCCGCCCCAGAAACCGCGATGGTGCGCCGGTGCGTTCTCGACCAGGTAGATCACCGCGCCGCCATATTCGGCGCCGGCGCCCAGCCCCTGCACACCCGCATCAGCGACCAGCAGGACCGGCGCCCAATAGCCGATCTGGGCATAGGTCGGCAGAAGACCGATCGCGGTGGTGCCGATGCCGATCATCAACAGCGTTGCCACCAGCACCGGCTTGCGGCCGAAGCGGTCGCCCATGATGCCGAACAGGATGCCGCCGATCGGCCGCACCACGAAGCCGACGCCGAAGGTCAGGAACGCGAGCAGCGTGCCGACGACCGGATCGCTTTTCGGAAAGAACAGATCGCCGAACACCAGCGCCGCGGCGGTGCCGTAGAGGAAGAAGTCGTACCATTCGAGCGCGGACCCGATGCTGGCCGCCAGGATCACGCGCAGGCGCGAGCTGCCGGTGCTATCGGCTGTCATCTCCGTCATCGTTTCCCCCGTTTTGCTTTGTTGTCATTTTGTTGTTCGATTTGAGATGTCGAAATTCGCACCGCGGCGCCCGCGTGGCCGCGGGCGCTGTCGATGTCACTACGCCGCGCGGGTGAAATAGGATTTCTTGGCCGCCGACTGCGTTTCGTAGATCGATCCCTGCCGCTTCGGCAGGCGGCAGCGGCATCCGCACCGGCACGTCGGTCAGCCGCGGCGTCACCACGACGTCGCCGGACAAGCAGGCGGCTGTTGAACTCGTCGAAATCCTTGACCCCCATCAGCGGCCAGGCGTCGCTGGCGGCGACTTCGTAGAGCAGGAGATTGCGCGAACGGTCCGAGGTGTTCATGGCCGAGCCGTGCAGGGCGCGGACATGATGGAACGACATGCTGCCGGCCTTGCCCATGCAAGGCACCGCGCGATCGATCTCGTCCTTGATCGAGGTCGGGATCGATCAGGCCGGCGAAGCAGCCGTCATCGCCATGATGATTCCAGACCTCGCCGGTATGCGTGCCCGGCGTGACCAGCATCGGCCCGTTGGAGAGATCGCAATCGTCCAGCAGCACGCCGATCGCGAGGACGTCGTCATTGGTGTGCGGATAGAACGCCCAGTCCTGATGCCATTCCACCGGCGAGCCGTAGTGCGCCGACTTCATGTTGAGCTTGGAGCCGTGCAGCCGCAATCCGGGACCGATCAGCTTCGTCAGGATGTCGATGACCGGCGCGCTGCGCACGATCTCGTCGAAGATCGGATGCACCTTGTGCGGGGTCTTGATGCGGCGGACCCGGGGATTTTCGCGGCGTATGGCCCGGCTCGAGGTCGTAGACGTCGGTATGCTCGGTGACCTCGGCGGCGCCGGCGACCAGCTCGGCGATCACCTGGCGCACCTCCGCAAGCGTTGCGGCATCGAGCACCTCCGGCACCACGATCACGCCGTCGCGGTGGTAGGCCTGGACATCCTGCTCCGAAATCATTCCAAGCTCCGTCATATTGCGCCGTCTATCTACTATGATAGCGCTGTCATTTGCGATGGTAGCGCTATCATTTGGCATTCGCAAGCGCTTTGCTGTATCCAGACTCGGCCATGCCGACAGTCCAGCCGCGCTGACGACCTGAGCTCGAGCCGCAGGCTGCCCCGACGCTGTCCGCCGTCGCGGAACTCGCCGGCGTGTCCGCGATCACCGTCAGCCGGGTGGTGCGGCTGCCCGAGCATGGTCGCGCCGCAGACCCGGGCCCGGGTCGAGGCGGCGATGCGGGAACTCGGCTATGTGCCGAACCTAGCTCGCCGGCGCGCTGGCCGAGCGCGCCGCACCAATTCGGTCGGCGTGCTGGTGCCGACGATCGCCAATTCGATCTTTGCCGATACCGTGCAGGGCCTGTCCGACGAGCTGGAGCCGCTCGGCTACGCCGTGATCCTGGCGCAGTCGCGCTACGACGCCGCGCGCGAGGATCACATGCTGGCGGCGCTGCTGTCGCGACGGCCCGAAGCGATCATCATGGTGGGCTCGCCCGCGACCGAAGACGGCGCGCGGCTGCTGCGGCGCGCCGGCATTCCGGTCGTCGAGACCTGGGAGCTTCCGGCCCGAGCCGATCGACGCGGTCGCCGGCTTTGACAATTACGAGGCAGGCGTCGCGGTGGCGCGGCATCTCGTGGCGCAGGGCCGCAAGACTCTCGCCTTCATCGGCGGCGACGATCCGCGGGCGACGCGGCGCTGGAACGGATTTAACGACACCGCGCGTGCCGCGGGCCTGAAAGCGCCGCGCCGGCTGATGCTCGACCGCAATGCGTCCGGCAGCGTGGTGGCGCTGGCGGATCTGCCCGGCGTCGATGCGGTGTTCGCGGCCAATGACGCGCATGCCATCGGCTTCATGTCGGGCCTGCGCACGGCCGGGCTATTGCGGAACGGTCCGGCCGCGGAGCAGCCGGTCGCCGTGATCGGCCTTGGCGATCTGGAAATGGGCCGGTTGATCGCGCCGAGCCTTTCGACCATCCGCGTTCATGGCGATGCCATTGGCCGCACCGCCGCAAAACTGATCCTGACGCGCGACGGGCCGCGCCACGTCGATCTCGGCTTTGAGCTGGTGCTGCGCGATAGCGGTTGACGGTTGACTACATTATTTGAAGTCTGCAGTATATTAATTGTAGTACCCCTTCGTCGACGCCCCGCAAGCTCCCACGGGAAAGCCGCTCATGACCATCCTCCCATCGCACGGTGAGATCGCCTCTGCGCGCGGTTTCTGGCTCGGCGTTGCCGCCTATTTGGTTCCGACATTTCCGATCGCCTATGCCTGGCATCTCGTGGTGTTCGCGCCGGCCTATGACGCGCTCGGAATCTATCGGCCGGATCCGATCATTCCCTTTGGCTTCGCATCCATGCTGATCCAGGGCGTCATCTTCTCATGGGCCTATCCGCGGCTCTTTCCCGACCGCGGTGGCGCGATCTGGCGACCCGGGCTGATCTATGGGGCCGGCCTCGCCGTCCTGTCATGGTCGTTCACGACGCTTGCGGTGGCGGCCAAGAACATCATGGGTTCGGTGCCGACCTATGTCGAGCTGGAGACGGCATTCACATTGCTGCAATTCGCGGTGGTCGGACCGCTGATCGCGCTCGCCCATCGCAACTGACTACGCCGCGACGCTGGAATCAAAAGCAAGGGAGTTGTCATGCCGAACTTCATCATCGCCTATCATGGCGCCGGGAAATTCGAGACCCCGGAGCAAGGGACCGTGGCGAGGGCAAAATGGAAGGTGTGGATTGGCGGCCTGGGCGAGGCCGTGGTCAATCCGGGCACCCCGCTGGTAAGGGGCAAGCTGGTGACTTCCGCCGGTGTCTCGGAGCGGCAGGACGATCTCCTGAGCGGTTTTTCGGTCGTCAGGGCGGACAGCATGGACGCCGCCCTCAAGCTGGCTCAGGGGTGTCCGCACCTTGATCACGGCACCATCGAGGTCGCGGAGATGATGGAGATGAAGTGAGGCGCAATGCTTCGGCGGGCGGCAAAGGCGATTGACCAGAGCACGCGCCTCCGCCATGGCACATGAATGAGTGGAACGCGATACACGCAATTCTGTGCGCTCGCGAGGGCCGCGGAGATCG
This sequence comes from uncultured Alphaproteobacteria bacterium, assembly GCA_963713785.1. Lineage (GTDB taxonomy): Bacteria > Pseudomonadota > Alphaproteobacteria > Rhizobiales > Xanthobacteraceae > Bradyrhizobium. The sequence continues at coordinate 272,187 of CAVQNB010000003.1, read as the reverse complement.
TTGGAGAACGCTGGACGCTGCTTATCGTGCGTGAGCTTTTGCTCGGGCCGACGCGGTTTGGCGATCTTGCAGCGCGGCTCGACGGCGTCAGCCCGGCGCTTCTTGACCGGACGCCTCAACGCGCTGATGGAGAGCGGCGTGGTGCAGCGCGCGACCCTGCCGGCGCCCTTCAACGCCCAGGTCTACGAACTGACCGAAACCGGTCGTGCGCTGCAGCCCGCGATCCGTGAGCTGATCCGCTGGGGCGGGCGCTTCCTGTTCCCGATGCGCGAAGACGATACTTTTGAACCGGACTGGGTGCTGCTCGCGCTCGATGCGATTGCGCGACGCGAGCCGACGCCGGCATGCCGGATAGGTTTTCGTGTACCGCACTCGAACGGCGCTGCAGCCTTCATCATCGAAGGCGGGCCGGAAGGAACACGCATCACCAAGGGGGAGCTTGCCGAGGGCGCGACGATCGAGACGCGATTCGACGTCTTTCTGCAAATTCTCGCCCGACAATTACCGCTCGACGCGGCGATTGCAAACGCGCAGGTCCGCGTCCAGGGAAGCACACGGACCCTGCGCAAGCTGCTGCACCTGTTCGATCTGGCGACCGCGAGGCACTGAGCATGCCGCTAATATTTGCGCTCTAGTGGCCGGGTCAGCGCTCCAGCAGTCCGGCGACGTCAGCGATCGCAACTTCGCGCTCGGAGAACACAAGTTCCGCCGCTTCGCGCTCCCAACTCCCATCGCCAGGCGCCAGCGGATCCTGCGGGCTCAGCCGGTTCGCCAGCACAAACCGCGCATAAAGCGCGCGGCGCGCGTCCGTCCTCACTTGCGCCGCTTCCCATGTCATGAGGATGGCGCTTGTGATGTGATAGAGGCTGCTTGCCGCCACCCGGGCATTGTCCTCGAGTGCAGGTTCGGCTGCGACCTGTTCGGCGAATGCAAGTGCGCAGTGGAGCGTTTGGCGCAGACGATCGCGGAACGCGGGCGGAACTGGCGTAGCTTCATCCAGCAATCTCTCGAGCTCAGCCGCCAAGACTCGGTGCGAGCGGGTCTTGCCGACCGCGCGCGCGACGACGTCGAGCGCGTTGATGTTGCTGGTGCCTTCCCAGAGCACGCCGATATGGGCATCGCGCACCAGCCGCGCCTGCACCCATTCCTCGATATAGCCGTTGCCGCCGCGCACCTCCATGGCGCCGGTCGCGACCGGAATATTGTCGCGGCAGGCACGGAATTTCAGGAGTGGCGTGAGGATGCGGAGCCAAGCCTCGGCGTCCTTGTCGCCGGCATTGGCGCGATCCATCGCGCGCGCCGCGAACAGGAACATCGACAGCGATTGCTCCGACGGCACCGCGATCTTCAGAAGTTGGCGGCGGAGCAGGGGGTATTCGATGATGGTCTTGCCGAAGGCCGTTCGCGACCGCGCGCACACCATGGCTTCGTTGACGCAGCGCCGCATCATCGCGGCGGCGCGCACGCCGTGCGACAGCCGCGACAGGTTGACCTGTTCCATCATCTGCTTGAGACCCTGGTCGGCATCGCCGACCAGATAGGCAACCGCGCCTTCCAGCAAGATCTCGCCTGACGCCATCGAGCGGGTGCCGAGCTTGTCCTTCAGCCGGACGATGCGATAGGCGTTGCGGCCGCCGTCCTTCAACCGGCGCGGCAGCGCGAATAGCGCAAGCCCCTTGGTGCCGTCTGCCGCGCCTTGTGGCCGCGCCAACAGCAACGCGACGTCGGCGTCGGCATGCGAGCAGAACCATTTGTCGCCATAAAGTCGCCACTCGCCGTCCTCAAAGCGCGCCGTGGTCTCGATCGCGCCGACGTCGGAGCCGCCAGACCGTTCGGTCATGAACTGCGTGCCCTTCCACATGGTGGCGACATCGCCGGACAGCATTTTCGGCAGCAGATAATCCTTAAGTTCGGGACTGGCGAATTTCTTGATCAGATGGATCGATGTGTCGGTCACGCTGATCGGACACATCAACCCGAACTCGGCCTGCACGAACAGGTATTGCAGCGCGTATTTGGCGACCGCGGGCAACGGACGATCCATGCCAAGCGTGCCCGCGGCGGTGGCTCATGGCGTGAAACTGGAAATCGCCGAAGGCGACATTCTCCATTTCCCGGTAGGACGAATGGTAGTCGATCCAGTCCTCGTCGCGGCCAAAACGGTCGCGGGGATGGAGCACCGGGGGATGCTTGTCGGCGATCCGTGCGAGTTCATCGAGCCTGCCGCCCGAAAGCGCGCCGAGCCGCTCGAAATGCGGTTCCAACCGGCGAAAATCATCCGGCTCCAGATATAGCGGCAGCAGGTCGCGCAGGCCCCGATCGATGGCGTAAAAATTCTGGCCCGCGCAATCAGGCGCGATGTGGTCGGCGCCGTGTTTGCCTTGGACGTCAACACTACCGGATGATCTATGCGATGAGGGTGCGTGCATGTTCGACCCATATCCCTAGCCGATTGGCCAGCTAGACGCCGCGCGCGACGACACGCAGCATGGCCACGCCAGCCCCGGTCAATTCCGCCTTTCCCAATCTATGCCAAATCTGTCGGCCAGTTCGATAAGATTTTGGAAAATCCTGCCATCACCAGCGCACAATGATTTTGCTTGATCCCGGCCGGTTCTTGAACAGACTGGCGCGCGGTGTCATCTTGATCCTGCTGCGGCCGGGCTGCTGCCTTCACCTACCGCGGCACAAGCGCAGAGGAGATGCCACTTGAGCGCGACTGAAGAATCGGAACGTTTACATCAAAGCGCAATGTTCCATTCGCTCCGCGGCATCCGTCCGCTGATCGTTCTCTTCGCCGTCACTCTGTCCGGCTGTGGCGACAAGCCGCCGCAGCCAGCTGCCGCGGCCGCACCGCCGGTCACGGTCGCGCAGCCGACCAAGCGCACCGTCACCGACTGGGACGAGTTCACGGGGCGCTTCGACGCGGTCGAGGAGGTCCAGGTCCGCGCCCGGGTCGGCGGCTTCGTCACCAATGTCGAGTTCAAAGACGGCGACATGGTCCATACCGGCGACCTCCTTTACATCATCGATCCGCGTCCGTTCGAAGCCGTCGCCGAGCAGGCGAACGGCCAGCTTTCGGACGCGCGCGCCAAGGCAGAGCTTGCTAAACGCGATCTCGACCGCGGACTGAATCTGGTCCAGACCAGTGCAGTCTCCGAACAGGTCGTCGATCAGCGCCGCCAGGCTCTGCAGGCCGCGCACGCAGCCGAGATTCAGGCCGAAGGCGCGTTGAAGGCCGCCCAGCTCAATATCGAGTTCACCCATGTGATCGCGCCGATCACGGGCCGGGTCAGCCGCCATCTCGTCAGCATCGGCAATCTCGTGCAGGGCAGCGACAATGGCGGTGGCACGTCGTTGACCTCGATCGTCTCGCTCGACCCGATCTACATCTATTTCGACGTCGACGAGCAGACCTATCTGAAGAACAACAAGCTCTGGTTCGAAGGCAAACGGCCGAGCTCGCGCGACACGCCCAATCCAGTGCAGGTGGCGCTGACCGGCGAAACAAACCCCTCGCATGAGGGCAAGATGGATTTCGTCGACAACCGCATGGATGTCTCCACGGGCACGTTGCGCAGCCGGGCGGTGATCCCGAACAAGGATCTCTCCATCCTGCCCGGACAGTTCGGCCGTGTCAGGCTGATCGGGAGCTTGCCCTATGAGGCGCTGCTGATCCCGGACACGGCAATCGCGACCGACCAGTCGCGCAAGATCGTCTTCGTGGTCAAGGACGACAACACCGTGGAAGCAAAAGCCGTCGTGCTCGGCCCGCTTGACGACGGTTTGCGCGTGATCCGCGAGGGCCTGAAGGCCGAAGACCGTGTCATCGTCGACGGCATCCAGCGCGCCCGCGTTGGCGCCAAGGTGGCCCCGCACAAGGCCGAGATCGGCGGCAACAAGTCATGAATCTCGGGCGCCTCTCCGTCAACCAGCCCATCCTGGCGATGGTGCTGTCGATCGTGCTCCTGATCGTGGGCGCGCTCGCCTACCGGACGCTGCCGGTCGCCGAATATCCCGAAGTGGTGCCGCCGACGGTGGTCGTCACCGCGCAATATCCGGGCGCCTCGGCGCAGACCATCTCCGACACGGTCGCTGCTCCGATCGAGCAGCAGATCAACGGCGTCGAGGACATGCTGTACATGTACAGCCAGGCCACCTCCAACGGCCAGCTCACCATCACCATCACCTTCAAGCTCGGCACCGACCTCGACAAGGCGCAGGTGCTGGTGCAGAACCGGGTCGCGATCGCGCAGCCGCAATTGCCGGATGAAGTGCAGCGCAACGGCGTCGTCACCAAGAAGAACTCGCCCGACATCCTGATGGTCGTGTTCATGCTGTCGCCGGACGACAGCCTCGACCAACTCTACATCTCCAACTATGCGCTGCTGCAGGTCCGCGATCAGTTGCTGCGGCTCGACGGCATCGGCGACATCCAGATCTTCGGCGCGCGCGATTACTCGATGCGGCTATGGCTTGATCCGGACAAGATCTCGCATCTCGGCATGACCTCGGGCGACGTGATCGCCGCGATCCGTGCCCAGAACCTGCAGATCACCGGTGGCCAGCTCGCGAGTCCGCCGATCGCCGACCGCGCCTTCCAGCCGAACCTCACCTTCACCGGGCGGCTGAAGGACCTATCCCAGTTCGAGGACATTGTCGTCAAGGCGAGCGCGGACGGCCGTATCGTGCGGCTACGCGACATCGCTCGGATCGAGCTCGGCGCGCTTGATTATTCCACCAACAGCTTCGAGCTACGGAAGACCGCAGTCGCGATGCTGGTGACCCAGCGTCCCGGATCGAATGCGCTTGCCACCGCAAAGGGCATCTCCGACACGATGGTGAAGCTGAAGGCCAGCTTTCCGAAAGGACTCGACTACGACATCGGCTACAACCCGACCGAGTTCATCCGCCAATCAATCAGCGAGCTGATCAAGACCATCTATGAAGCGATGGCCCTTGTCGTCATCGTGGTGCTCGTGTTCCTGCAGGGTTGGCGTCCGGCGATCATCCCGATCGTTGCGATCCCGGTCTCGCTGGTCGGTACGTTTGCGGCAATGGCGGCGCTTGGCTACGCCATCAACAATCTGACGCTGTTCGGGCTCGTGCTCGCGGTCGGCATCGTGGTCGACGATGCCATCGTTGTGGTCGAGAATGTCGAGCGGCATCTCGAGCACGGCATGAATCGGCGCGACGCGGCCTTGAAGACCATGGAGGAGGTCGGCGGCGCGCTGGTGTCGATCGCGCTAGTGCTGTGCGCGGTGTTCGTGCCGACTGCGTTTCTAGGGGGAATCACCGGCCAGTTCTTCCAGCAATTCGCCGTCACCATCGCTGTCGCGACCGCGATCTCCTGCTTCTGCTCGCTGACGCTGTCGCCGGCACTCGCCTCGCAGATCCTGGAGATGCATGCAGACAAGCGGCCGCCCGCGGCGTGGAATCTGATTGCCCGCGGCTGGAACTGGTTCACCGGTCTCTTCAACCGCGGCTTCGACTGGCTGTCGCAATTCTATGCAAGTCTCGCCGGCTTCGTGATCCGGCACCGCGTGGTGATGCTGCTGGTCTATGCGATCCTGATCGGCAGCGCCGGCTGGCTGCTTGCGACCACGTCGCAAGGTTACATTCCGGCGCAGGATCGCGGCTACGTGATCATATCCGCGCAATTGCCGGGTGCGGCCTCGCTGGCTCGGACCACCGAGATCGTTCGCAGGATTGAGAGCATCGCGCTCGATACGCCCGGAATCTCGCATATCGCTGTCTTTGCAGGGCTGTCAGGCGCGACCCGCACCCAGGCCAGCAACTCGGCGGCGCTGTTTCCGGTGTTCGAAGAACCGGAAGTGCGCCTCAAGAAGGGCCTGAGCGCACCGGTGATCACGGCGAATCTGCGCAAGCGGCTTTCGGCCATCGAGGGCGCGTTCATCATCGTGATCCCGCCGCCGCCGATCCCGGGCATCGGCACTGGCGGCGGTTTCACCATGCGCATCCAGGACCGTCAGGGCCGCGGTCCCGAACTGCTCGCGGCCGCAACCGACGAACTTGTCGCCGCGGCGCGCAAGTCGCCGCTGCTCCTCGCCCCTACTGTGTTCTCGCCGTTCTCGGCCAACACGCCGCAGGTGTTCGTCGACATCGATCGTGTCAAGGCGCAGAAGCTCGGTGTTCCCATCCAGAACGTCACCGACACGATAGAGACCTATTTCGGCTCGACCTATGTCAACGACTTCAACCTGTTCGGCCGCACCTATCACGTCACTGCACAGGCCGACCTGCCGTTCCGGAAAGAGCGCGCCGATCTTTCGCGGCTGCGCACCCGCAACGCCAATGGCGACACGGTGATGCTCGGCAGCGTCGTGGACTTCAAGGACGTCTCCGGGCCCGATCGTGTAGCGCGCTATAATCTGTATCCCGCCGCCGAGTTGCAGGGCGAGGGTCTGCCGGGCACGAGCTCGGCGACCGCAATCGCCGTCATGAAGAAGCTTGCCGAGGACACGCTGCCGAGCGGCTTTGCCTTCGAATGGACCGACCTGTCCTATCAGCAGACGACCAGCGGCAACGCGGGCCTGGCGGTGTTCCCGATCTGCGTACTGTTCGTCTACCTGGTGCTGGCCGCGCAATATGGCAGCTGGACCCTGCCTTTTGCCGTCCTCCTGATCGTGCCGATGTGCCTGCTCGCGGCGACCATCGGCGTGCGCATCATGCATCAGGACGTCAATATCCTCACGCAAATCGGCTTCGTGGTGCTGGTCGGTCTTGCCGCCAAGAACGCGATCCTGATCGTGGAGTTTGCGCGCGACATCGAGCTAGAGGGCAAGAAGCGGCTCGATGCGGTGATCGAGGCCTGCCGGTTGCGGCTGCGGCCGATCCTGATGACGTCGTTCGCCTTCATCCTCGGCGTGCTGCCGCTGGTGGTTTCGACCGGCTCCGGCTCGGAGATGCGGCAGGCGGTCGGCGTCGCCGTGTTCTTCGGCATGCTGGGGGTGACCCTGTTCGGGCTGATCTTCACGCCGATCTTCTACATGGTGGTCCGCAACCTGGCGGACCGAGGAAACGCCGAAAGAGGCAAAGTCTGCGGCATAGCGCTTCTAGCCGGCTCGTCGCGCAACCCCGCAATACTATTGGCCTATTTGAAATAGATGGGCAGCGACCGGGTTATAAAATATAGCTTTGCTCCGTATCGAGAAACGGCTGGGAGAAAATGATGAAATCGGGATCGTGTGGCGCTGCTCGCCGCGGGCGGTCTGTTGCTCGCAGCGCCGGTGTCGGCGCAAGGCGTCAAGATCGGCATTCTTGAACGACCAATCCGGCGTCTACGCCGATTACGGCGGCAAATATTCGCTCGAGGCCGCCAGGATGGCGGTCGAGGATTTCGGCGGCGAAGTGCTCGGCCAGAAGATCGAGATGGTCACCGCCGACCACCAGAACAAGCCGGATCTGGCCACCGCGATCGCGCGGCGCTGGTATGACGTCGAAGGCGTCGACATGATCACCGAGCTGACGACGTCATCGGTGGCGCTCGCGATTCAGGAGCTGTCGAAGGAAAAGAAGAAGATCGACATCGTGGTCGGTGCGGCGACCTCGCGCCTGACCGGCGACGCCTGCACGCCCTATGGCTTCCACTGGGCCTACGACACCCATGCGCTCGCGGTCGGCACCGGCGGCGCGCTGGTCGAGGCCGGCGGCGACACCTGGTTCTTCCTGACCGCCGACTACGCGTTCGGCTATGCGCTCGAAAAGGACACCACCGACATCGTCAACGCCAAGGGCGGCAAGGTGCTGGGCTCGGTCCGCATTCCCCTGAACTCGTCGGACTTCTCCTCCTTCCTGCTGCAGGCGCAGAGCTCGAAAGCCAAGATCATCGGCTTGGCCAATGCCGGGCTCGACACCACCAATTCGATCAAGCAGGCGGCGGAATTCGGCATCGTCAAGCGGCGGCCAGAAGCTCGCCGGCCTGCTGATGACGCTGGCGGAAGTGCACGGCCTCGGCTTGCAGGCAGCCCAAGGCCTGGTTCTCACCGAAGGCTTTTACTGGGACCGCGACGACAAGGCGCGCGCCTTCGGCGAGCGCTTCATGCAGCGCACCGGCCGGATGCCGAGCATGATCCATGCCGGCACCTATTCGGCGACGCTGCAACTATCTCAAGGCGGTGAAGGCCGCAGGCACCAAGGATTCCGACGCGGTCGCCAAGAAGCTGAAGGAATTGCCGGTCGACGATTCCTTTGCGCAAGGCAAGGTGCAGGAGAACGGCCGCATGGTGCACGACCTCTATCTGTTCGAGGTCAAGAAGCCGTCCGAATCGAAAAAGCCGTGGGACTACTACAAGCTGCTCGCCATCGTGCCCGGCGACAAGGCGTTCCCCTCGGCCAAGGATAGCGGCTGCCCGCTGACGAAGTGATGTTTGTCGTCCCGGCGAATCTCGGGGCGACGCCCTCACGCATGCGCAAGCCGCCAGACAATGGTGCCGAGCGCGCCGAACAGCAACGTCGCGCAGGCCAGGGCCTGGATGAAGAAGCCCGGGCTGCGCCGCTCGGTCGCCTTGATGTAGCCGATCATGTAGAAGATACGGCCGACGATCCAGACCAGGCCGAGAGCTGCTGCGGCCTGATCGCTGACATAGATCGCAAACAGCCACAACGAGGGCAGGAAGATCGGCAGCCATTCCAGCGTGTTCATCTGCACGCGGAACACCCGCTCGAAATCGGGATGGCCTGAAATAGCCGGCAACTTGACGCCGTAGGTTACGCGCGCCCTCGCTACCCGCGCACAGGTGAAAAAGTAAAACAGAACCGCAAGCAGGGTGACGAGGGCGGTGAAATGATACATCGCGAAAACCCCTGACGAAAAATTCCGGTTATTCGATCACTTCGTCGGCGAGCGCCAGCAATGTCGGCGGAAGTTCGAGGCCGATCGATTTGGCCGTCTTGAGGTTGATGACGAAAAGGTAGCGCGTCGGCTGCTCGAACGGCAGGTCGGCCGGCTTTGCGCCGTTGAAAATACGATCGACCATCGAAGCCGCGCGTTCGAACAATTCTTTCAGGTCCGGCCCATAGGACATCAGGCCGCCCTCGCGAACGAGGTCATCGTATTCATAGATCGCCGGCAGGCGCTGGGTGGCGGCATAGTCGAACACGCGCTTGCGGTTGAGCATGGTGAGCGAGTCGGAGACCATCAGAATGGCGTCCGGCGACTCACAATTCATCACCGAAAACGCCTCGTTGAAATCGTCGGGCTCGCGCACGCCGACCGCCTGGACTTCGACGCCGATCGCCTGCGCCGCTTTTGCGGAAGCCTCATAGCGCAGTGACATGCCGAGGTCGTCCTTGTTCCACAGCATCGCAACGCGGTGAAGCTTGGGCACCGAGTCCTTGAGCAGCCCGAGACGTTTGGTGCTGAGCGTCGTCGCCACGTCCGATATGCCGGTGATGTTGCCCGCTGGTCGCGCCAGACTCTCCACGAGGCCCGTCGCAACGGGGTCGCCGACACCGAATCCGACAACCGTCGGAATACCGGTAGCCTTTGCAGCAAGCACGACTGGATAGCCCCACGCCACGATGACATCGACCTTGTTCGCCTTCGCCTGCTCCAGCAGTTTTTCGATCGGGACCTGCCCAGGCCCGCCGGCAGCGCTCTCGAAGATCAAATTTTTCCCAGGCGTATAGCCGAGCTCGGCAAGCGCGCCGAGAAGAAACTTTGCGTTCGGATTGGATTCCGGCACCAGTCCCCACGGACTGATGAGCGCCAGGCGATAGACTTTCGCAGGCATCTGGGCGGCCGCATTTCGGGGCGTGGCAATGGCCATGCCGCCAAGAAGAGCGATGAACTCACGCCGTTGCATTTTATCCTCAAAGAACCTTGCTGGGAGCCCAAAGCCTAGCATTTGGGGCGCGGGCTGAGCGTGCGAATTGGTATGCACCGATGATCCGGGCAAATCAATAACCCGTCATCTCCAGATAGCCCACGCCGGCGTGGCTGCCCGAAAAACTGATCGGTCCTTCCCAATAGGAGAAGCCGGTGCCCATCCAGCTCTTCGCATTGAGGGCAACACACTCGACCGACAGTGCAAGCGAAGGGATCGCAACATGCCAGGCGACCGGGAGTTTTCGGCCTTGGATCTCGACGGGTGCTTTCGGCATCATGTCGATGTCGGCGGATGCGATTTGCCTTGTCTGGCCGTCCGGCAAGATCCATTTGCCGGACGCGTAGTGATGGCCGTCGGTCTGGCGCATCCGGTACAGCATCAGCTTTTCGCCGGCTTTGAAATGTAGCGCGAACCAGTCCCAGCCGGTTTGATCCGAGCGCCAGCGGCTGGCTGCTCCACTCGCGATCCATCCAGGCCTGGCCGGTGACGTCGACCTGCTTGTTATCGATCGTGATGTTGCCCGTCACCTCAAAGAACGGCTGGCTGTAATAATACGACGCCTGCTCGCGCTCGGATTTCTTGCTGTAGCCGCCATCGCCCTGAAGGATCAGCGGCCGGTCCGCGGTCAGATGCAGCGCATAGCTGAAATCGGCGCCCGACGCCTTCAGATCGAGCGGCGAGATCGTCGTGTCGCCGATCTGATCCGATCCGCGCATCTCCCATGCATCGATCCAGGCGGCGAACGGCTTTGCTTCGACACCCGCCTGGCCGACGCCGCCGCGCGCGAACGTCTCGGCAAAACGATGGGTGCGAGAGCTGGTGACGGCGGCGTGGCCCATCCAGAGCTGCCGGCTGGCCCATCCTTCCTGCTCGCCGCCCGGGCGCATCCCCTGGCGGAACAGCGTCCACTGCGCGCCATAGGCTGATCCGCCGGCGTCCATGAGATTCGCCGTCACGTACCACCATTCGATGCGAAAATCCGGATGCGCCCCGTGATCGGAGGGAAATGAAAATATCTTGCCGGGAACGACCGGCGCGAATCCGTCCGGGCGTTCGCCGAGGCCGGCAAAACCCTGTGCGAGCGCACCCTTGCGGAGGGCGAGCAACGCAAGGCCACCGGCAAAGGCGCGGCGCGATATTTTTAGCTCAGCGCTCATCGGCAAACACCTTCACCAGATTGGCGGGTTGCATGCGCGCCAGCCGCGCGACCGGAAGCAAGGCAGCGAACAGCGCCGCCAGCATGGCGACGCCAAGCAGTTCCAGCAATTGCAGCGGGAAGACATCGAACGGCAGCCGCCAGCCGAACGCTTTCACATTGACGATCGCGATCAGGCACCACGCGACCAGCAAGCCAAGCGGCAGCGCGAACAGTGCCGTGATCAGCGCGACCGACAGCGTCCTGGTCAATTCAATCGCCGCAAGATGCCGGCGCGTGATGCCGATCGCCCATAGCGGCGCCAATTGCGGCAGACGTGAATTGCCAAGAGTCAATAGGCTCGTCAGCAGGGCGATGCCCGCGACGCCAAGTGTGAAAGTGTTCAGCGCCGCCGTCACGGCAAAAGTGCGGTTGAATATCCGCTTCGATTCCGCCTTCACGGTCAACTGATCCGCGACGTTGCGGTCGCTCAGGCCAAATTTATCCTGCAGGTCCGCTATCAGCGCAGGGATTGCGCTCGGAAAAACGCGCAAACCCAGGCGCGTTTGCGGCGTTGCGGGAAAGTAGCGGATCAACGCAGCGACATTGACGGTGACCTGGCCTTTGGGGTTGCCGTAATCGGCATAGATGCCGATCACTTGAAGCGGCCAGCTGCCCGATGGCGTCGGCAGCTCGATGTGGTCGCCGATCTTCAAGTTCAGCCGCCGCGCGAGCTGTTCGCTGACAAAGCCGGCATCGCCGGGGCGAAGGCGAATCCACGCATTCGCCGTCGATTGCAGCAACGGCCAATTGTCATGATAGGTCGCGTGATCGGGAAGGCCGAGGATCTCTATTGGCGCGCCGTCGAGCTGGGTTTCGGCGCGTCCGCCCGGCAGGATCGCCCGCACTTCGGGTCGTTCGCGCAGCCACGCCTTGATATCGGTTGCCTGCGCGTTGTCGGTCGCATTGATGTAGATGTCGGCTGCCAGCCGCCCATCCAGCCAGGTCGAAAACGTCCGGCTAAAGGTTTCCACCATGGTGCCGACGCCGACATTCACCGCCAGCGCCAGCAACAGCGCCATTAGCGCCAGCGACAACCCCGACAATTGCTGACGGCTGTCGGCCCAGAACCATGTTGCAAGCGGACGTCGTGAAAAGTGCTGGCCGAGATGAAGCACGAGTTCAAGCATCGCGGGCAGGATCAGCGCGGCACCTAACAGCAGCGCGGCGAGCACGGCAAATCCCGCCACGAGCGAATCGCCATAGCGCAGCAGCAGCGCGGCCGCGGCAAACACCGCCAGCGCCAGCGCGCTCTGCAACATCAGCCAGCGGTGCTGTGCCTGCTGCCAGGCCTGCGGCTGCGCGGTGGCAAGCACCGGCAACCGGATCGCCTTCGCAAGACTGGTCGCGGCCGCAGCGAGCGCGCCGAGCACGCTGATCGCAACCCCTGCGATCCACCATTCGGCCCGGAGCGTCAACTCGCCCGGAATCTGCGCACCGTAAAGTCCGCGCAGGGAAGCGGCGACATCCGGCAACAGCGCCGCCGCGATCAGATAGCCGCAAACGAGGCCGATCAGGCCTGCGATCAGTGCCAGCGACACCAGCTCGACTACCAGCACGGTATTCAGCATAATTGCCGACACGCCGCAGGCGCGCAGCGTCCGCAGCACGGAAAGGCGCTGCTCGAAGGCAAGGCCAATTGCCGAATTGACGATGAAGAGGCCGACGACGAACGACAACAGCCCGAACGCAGTGAGGTTGAGATGAAAACTGTCGGTGAGGCGCTCAAGGTCGCTCTCGTCGCTGGGCCCGACCAGGCGCAGCCCGTCGCCGGTGATTTTCTCCAGCGGCTCATGTTGGCCTTTGATCTTTCCGATCAACAGGCGGGAAATCTGGTCCGGCCGGTTCAACAGCTTTTGCGCGATCCCGATATCGACCACCAGCACGTCGCCTACCAATTGCGGCTGGACGTGCAACGGCGGCAAGGATGCGCCGCTGCTCGCAAGCGGCGTGGCGCCCTCGGCAAGATTCAGATCGGAAAGCGTCTCCTGCGCGAGCAAGGTCTGTCCCGGCGGCGTGACGAAAGCCTGCAGGCCGTCTCGGCCGATCGCCGGCGCATTGCCGACCTCAGTGGGCAGCGTCACCGGCTCGATCCCGAGCAGGCGCAACGAGCGGCCCTCGATCTGGATGCGTCCCTCGAGCACGGGCGACACTGGCCAGCCGGCCCGGCGTAAATCGACAAACAGCTTTTGTGGAAAGGTCGCCCCCACACGTGCGACCAGCATGGCGGTTCGCACGCCGCCGAAAGTGGCGGCCGCGCGGTCATAGGAAATGCGGGCCTGCTGGTTCAACGCCTGCACCCCGCTCCACAAGGCGGTCGCCGAGACGAGCCCAATCAACAAGGTTGCAAGCTGCATCGGATGCCGCCGCCAATGGCTCAGCAGCACCGCGAGGATCCAGAGCATCCGCTTCATGCGACGAGCCCCGCGTGAAGCGTGACCCGCCGATCCAGCGTTGCGGCAAGCCGCGCGCTGTGGGTGACCATCAGGAAGCCGCAGCCGGTGTGCGCCACCAGATCGCGCGCGAGCGCAAGCACGTCATCCGCGGTGGCCTCGTCAAGGTTGCCGGTCGGCTCATCGGCGAGCAGCAGCAGCGGTCTTGCGGCGAGCGCGCGGCCGATCGCCACCCGCTGCTGCTGGCCGCCGGACAATTGCTCGGGGTAGCGCTTGAGCAGCGCACCGAGCCCGAGCCGCTCGACCAGTTCGGCATGCCAGGCGGCGTCGTGGCGGCCGGCAATGCGCGACTGGAACGCAAGATTATCTTCGACATTCAGGCTCGGGACCAGGTTGAACTGCTGGAACACCAGGCCGATCCGGTCGCGCCGCAGCGCCGCACGGCCGCTATCGGAGAGATCGGTTACGGCTTCTCCCGCGATCCTGATCTCGCCGCCATCGGCGGCATCGAGGCCGGCGATCAGATGCAAGAGCGTGCTTTTGCCGCTGCCGGATTCCCCGGTCAGCGCCACGCGCTCGCCGGCTGCGACATCGAGATTGACGCCGCGAAGCACGCTGATTTGCTCGCCGGCCGTGCGATAGGTCTTGGTCAGATGGCGGACGCTCAGCACGATATCGTCGTTGCCTGCCATGCCGGGCGCTGCATGACCTTCACATCGGTTTCTGGTACTTCAGCACGAATTCATCGACCGGTACTTGCGGCTTGAACACCGGTACGTCGCGGGGATCCTCGGGATGGTGCAGGAAATCGCCTTCGGCGGCGAGCTTGAAGCCGGCCGCTTCGATCTCCCGGCGCAGCGCGCTTTCCTCGATGCGGTGCAGCGTCTTGCCCACGCTGGTGCCGTCGCCGGGCTTGGCGGAATGGTCGGCAATGATGAGGAAACCGCCGGGCTTTAAGGCTTGGAACATCTTCTGGTTCATCTTGGCGCGATCGACCGGCATATAGGTCGTGTCGTGATAGGCAAAGAAGAAGGTGATCATGTCCAATCCCGAAACGTCGGGCGGGATCGGGTCGTCAAAAGCCCTGACGACATGGACGACATTCTTCATCGCGGGCTTTTGGGCGCGGATATCGAACTTGTCCTTCACGAACCGCTCGATCACCTCGGCGGAATCCTGGGCGTAGATTGTGCCGGTGGGGCCGACGGCGCGTGCCAGCAATTCCGTGCTGTAGCCGGCGTTGGCCTCAATATCCAATATCTTCATGCCGCTTGTAACGCCGGTGAAAGCGAGCATCTTGGCAGGCTGGCGGCGCTGATCGGTTTGCCGGTCGGCGTCGCTGCGGTCGGAGGAGGCGACGATCGCTTCATAGTCCGGCGCGCTGGTGCCCTGCGCGAGCGCAGGCCATGCGATGAGCATTGAAAGAACGAATGCGCCGGCCGTAGCCGCACGGTAGTGGATCGAACCGGCCATGAAAACTCCCTGTTGTTTTGGGTAACATATCAAGGCCGTGGTGGCAGATCACCGTCTCAATGGTGTGACGACGCGATCGTGATCCCCTGGCGCCGGTTGTGGCCTGGCTTTCAGACAGCGTCAGGCGGTAGCTTCGGGGTGGAAGTTCAAGTTGCGGCGCACACCTTCGGCCAAAATGCCCAGTTGCGTTGCCGGGGAACCCACGGCTAGCATCGGTCCAAGCCGATCCTGTTCGGGCCGGCAGCGAGAAACGGGGGAGACGACCATGGCCACGCAACCGACGCCCAAAGGCGCCTGGAAAATCACCTCTCTCCTGTTTCTGTTCATGCTGGTGAACTTCGCCGACAAGATTGTGGTCGGTCTTGCCGGCGTGCCGATCATGACCGACCTCAAGCTCGAGCCAGAGCAGTTCGGCCTGCTCGGCTCGTCGTTCTTCTTCCTGTTCTCCATCGCGGCCATCGTGGTCGGCTTCATCGTCAACCGCATTGATACCCGCTGGGTGCTGTTGGTGCTAGCGACGGTATGGGCGCTGGCGCAGTTTCCGATGGTGGGCACCGTCGGCTTCACCACGCTTCTGATCTGCCGCGTTATCCTGGGCGCGGGCGAGGGCCCTGCGGCTTCAGTCGCGGCGCATGCGGTCTTCAAATGGTTTCCGGATGAGAAGCGGACCATGCCAATCGCGATCCTGTCGCAGGGCTCGGCGTTCGGGGTGATTCTCGCGGTGCCCGCGCTGAATTGGGTGATCGTCAATTACAGCTGGCATTACGCCTTTGGCGTGCTCGGAATCGTCGGATTGATGTGGGCGGTGGCGTGGCTGTTCCTCGGCAAAGAAGGCCCGCTGGTTCAGACCGCCGCGATGGCGGCCAATGAGCCGCGCATTCCCTATTTCCAGCTGTTGACGTCGCGCACCTTCGTCGGCTGCGTCGCGGCAACCTTCGGCGCCTATTGGGCGCTGTCGCTGGGGCTGACCTGGTTCACGCCCTTCATCGTCAAGGGACTCGGCTTCTCGCAGCAGCAAGCCGGCTTCGTCTCCATCCTGCCCTGGGTGTGCGGCGCGGTGATCGTGCTGCTTACCGGCTGGATTTCGCAGGTGATGCTGGCGCGGGGCTTCACAACCCGCGGCGCGCGGGGGGTGCTCGGCGCAACGCCTCTGATTGTCGGTGGGGCGATCCTCGCCATGTTACCCTATGTCGCGCCGGGCTGGCTGACGATCGCGCTACTGGTGTTCGGCACGGGCCTGAGCGGATCGATCTACGTCGTTTGTGCGCCGATGATCGGCGAATTCACACCGGTGTCGCAGCGCGGCGCCGTGATCTCGATCTATGGCGCGATCTACACCCTGGCGGGCATTTTGGCGCCCACGGTCATGGGCAGCGTCATCCAGCGCTCGGCGACGATATTCGACGGCTATATGACGGGCTTCACCATCAACGCCGTCATCCTGGTCGCCTCGGGCCTGCTTGGGCTGGCGCTGCTGTGGCCCAACACCGAGCGCGCCCGCCTGATGGGCGAGGAAGCCGTGCAGCCGAAATTCGCGTGACTCTGCTCGTCGGCCCGGCGAAGGAGGACCGCGCCGTCCGGTCCGGCGTCAAGGCACCCGTTTCCAATTGGCAGACTTGCAGATCAGCCCGCCGACGATGCAGCCAGAGGTGGTGAGGGTCGATCCTTCAACAGACATTTTGCCTGAATAGATTGACCCGGTGTCAGAGCTGGCGGCTTTGCCGGTCCAGTAATTAGCTCCACTGGGCCGCACGTCGAAGAACAGGCGCTTCCCGACTTTGGCGTTCAAATCCGAGCCGGGTTTTAGCCATACGACGTTGCCGCAGATGGCATCGCCGCACGGTTCAAACTTGACTTGCTCATCACCACTGTCGCGTAACCAGATACCGAGGATCTCGTCTGCGAGGCCGGGCCTCGCGGTCAGCAGAATTGCCGTTAAGATCAGGCAGAGACGCACGATCTTCATCACATTCTCCTTGCGTGATTGCTTCCGATTAACGGACGTCCGCGAGATGCATGTCGCTCAAGGTCGACGAAAGGCTGCGTGCGATCAGGTCGGTGATCGCGCCGTGCAGATTCTCGTTTCGGACGGGATCGCCGGTGCCCGGTGAAAAACTCTCGTCGACCAGCCGGCTCGGGCCTGCGAGCCCGACCGTCGCGACATTGTCCAAAGGCGGGGCGGCCATCTTTTCGATGGTTTCGAACGTCTTGCCGTCGAACACCCTGATTTCGTAGAGCGCATGGATCTGGCTGTAGGACGCAAGCAGCGTGCCGTAACTGATGAAACCTACGCCTTCGACCTTTCGGGCGCCGTTGCCGAAATTCGATTTTGCCTTGGTGATGACGATGTAGGCGTCCAACCCTTGCGGAGACACTTCGGTCTGAACGAGTTTCTTGAACGGATCGCCGCGAACGAGATTGACGGGAGCGACCGGAGAATCCTTGATCGCGGCAAAGGCGGCTCGCTGATAACTGACTGGCTGCACCTGAAAACGTCCGCTCAATGCCGCGGTTGCTTGCTGGACGATCAGGTCGTCAAGGCCCCAGGATCCGATCGGAAAACTCTGACTGGCGTTGTTCAGTCCGGTCAGCCCCATCCGCGCAAAACTCATCTCGTCGCCGACCGCAGAGATGATGCCGACGGTCTTGACCGCCCGCAGTTTGGTCTCGCGGGTTTCAAGCATCGCGCAGGCGCCGACGCTGACGGCGAGAACAACAACCGTCGCCAAGTTCGCGCAAGAACTGTCGCGGCGCATGCGTGCCTATCGTATTTTGATGTCGAATGAATAGGAGGCGCCTATGCCGAAGGTGGTTTGGTTCGGCGAGCCTCGAACAGTCACGAGCGGGCTGTTCGCAGCATCGCCGAGCAATCGCTCGTATTCGACATAGGAATGCACTTCCCATTGCGGATCGATCCGATAGGACACCTGGGCGCCGGCACCGACCGAGTGCGCTCCGCCCTTGGCGTCGAATATTGGCAGACCCGTTGCCATCGCCTGCACGGCATCGATGCCAAAGTAGGGTGAGGTCGCTTTGGTTGTTTCCGCCGTGAAGCGTGGACCGGCCGAGACGGTGAGCCGCTGAATCACCGGCACGATGAAATCCGCCGACAGGTCGGCAACGACGCCGTGGTGGCCTCCGAAACCCTGGCGCAGCTCGCCGCGCGTGCGGAACCAGTCGACCGGATAGTATTCGACGAAGCCGCCGAGCTCGACCGCGGTATTGACGTCGCCGAGGCCGTTGAGTTCGGAATAGTTGTTGGCTTTTCGTGACGACACGAATTTGCCGGCGGGGCCAGCGCGAAGGTCGCCGAAGTCGATCAGCGCGATGCTTGCGCTGTCGCGCGGTCCACGAAACTGCTCCGTGGAGCCGGCACGACGGATGGCAAAAATCGGGACCGGGCTGAGCATGCTCCGATTGGCGCCCTCGAAATCTGGTTTGTATTCGCCGCCCACGCCGACCATGACGGTCCAGGTGCCTGACACCGGCGGCAGAACAGGGAATTCAAATGGCGGCGCCGGCAACGTCACCAAAGGCTCCGCCGCGGCAACAGAAGGCGGCGCGAGCATCAACGCCGTGAAGGCGGCGCCGAGAACATCGCGGCGCCTCTTCTTGATGAATTCTTCGGCCGTGGGCCTTCGAGGATCATCGTTCGTTCGAAGGACCGTCTTGAGCATTTCGTCTACCGGCAACGGGACCAAATCCACGGGGTTCTTGCCGGTCATTTGCGACTGAAGCTTGTTCCGGACTTCGCCTTTTATTTCCGAACGTTGCCTGATGCGTCCCATTCACCGGTCGGCGCGGCGGACGCGCTATGTCTCACAACGCTGAAGTCGCGGTGGGGCGCCCGGCCTTGCGTTATTTCTTCACACCGTGTCGAGCGGCCGGGTTTTTCGGCGACCGCGATGATACCTTTGACGCCGAGCGCAAGCTCCGCATTGGTAATTTTTAGATCCGATCGGCGAAATCCGGCGTTCACAAGAAAATCGGCAAGATCATGCGCGTCGTACGTCCGGTGTGTATCGGGTCCGGCAAACGGCCATTTCCGCATCGTATCGCGTGAGGTCACGTAGATGACAAGGCGGCCGCCCGGTCGCAGCACGCGATAGACTTCTGAAATATCCCGGCCGTCGGAATCGAAGAAATAGACGACGTTGACCAGCAAGACCTTGTCGAACATCCCGTCGATCCACGGCAGCGGGCTGAAAGGTCCCTGCACCAGCACGATTCGACCCCGAGATACTGCCACTTCATTCATGCGCGTGGCTTGTTCGAGCATTCGGGCCGATTGGTCCACGCCGTACACCCGGGCACCGCGGGTGCGCGCCGCGACGGTTCGAAGACTCCAACCGGGGCCGAAGCCGAGTTCGAGAACCGTTTCACCTGGGCCAGGGTCCAGGGCATCGATCGCCAGCCGATTGGGCTCGTCATTGGCCACGGCCATCAGCCATCCGATGATCGATCCGGCTGCGCCTCTTGGGTTTCGCAATTGAGAACCAAGGGCGTGCCACATTCGGTCGACCACACCCAAACGGGGCCTTACATTTTTGATCGCTCTCTCGCGGGGAGGCGGTCTCACCTCTTCTCTCCGATCTTGACCAATAGTTCTTCGATCACAAGGCGGCGGTTCTTGTCCCAGAGCGGGCGATCCGGATGGGTTGGTATTTTGAGGGCGTGTTGAAAGACTTCGACGGCCTTCGGATATTCGTTTTGCGTGTAGAGGAAGTCGCCGTAGAAATACCAGGCGTCCAGCCCGTTCGGTGCAAGCTTGACGGCCTGTTCGAGCAACTGCCGTGCTTTGGCCTTGTCGCCAAATCCGATTGGAAAACCGGGGACGCGGTAGTACAGCACGCCGAGGCTGGTGGTCGCGCCGGCATCCAATCTCGCTGGATCCAGATTGTAGGCCTGCTCGAGAATGTCGCGGGCGCGCTTGGCAAAGCCGAGCGCGTAAAACGAGCTTGCCATCGAAGCGCGCTCGCTCGTGATGATGCCATCCCAAATCAAGGCTTCGAGCATGCCAGGAAAGTGCGCGGCGACCGCGTCGGCATCGTCGCCAAGTGCGTTCATTTGCCTGGTTTGATCGTCGCCTTCGGGAACGCCAAACTTGATCGCTTCCCACTTCGTTTGCAGGCGGCGGACTTCCGACGACAAGGCGTCTGCTGCGTGGCTGGAAAGTGCGCAGGGGCCTGCTGCAAGCAAAGCCGTCAGTAAGAAGAGTGATATCCGAGTTCTTAACGTCACAGTCCGCCTGCTCATCAACTTGATGGGTCCTTTCGCCAACGGGATTTAATGCGAGGGCGCTTGCCGCGAGAGCGCCCAATCGATGATTTGCGGGAAGATCCGTTGAATGAGAACGTAGATGCGTTCCGGCGCCGGTGCGTAGATGGAATCATGACCACTTGCGACCGACCGCCATATCCGCCGGGCCACTTGTGCGGGAGCATCGACGCTCATTTTGGTATTTGCGATGAGTTCATCGAAGGCAACGGCGGCATCGGTCCGGGTTGCCCGCGGGGCCGCGTAGGTAACGCCAATGCCGGTTTGCTTCCATTCCCGCCGTAGCGCGTTCGAAAATCCGCGCAATGCGAATTTCGAGGCGGAATAGCCGGAAAACATCGGGTAGGCGATGTCGCCGAAAACAGAGCCGATGTTGACCACCCTCGATGGCTTTGCCGCAACCAACAAAGGCATGAGATCGCGCGTCAGCGCCATCGGCGCGATGACATTGGTGAGAAATGTTCTGCTTATGGCGTCATCGTCGAATTTCTCGATGGCGCCGCCCTCGACGACGCCGGCATTGTTGACGAGTACGTCGAGCGCTTTCCACTGGTCGCGGATGACCTCGACGATCCGGCGCCGATCCCGAGGATTTGTGATATCCGACGAAATGACCAGATGTTGATTTCCCTGGTCGAGCAGTGCACGCGTCACTTTAAGCGCCGTCTCCCGCCGCCCGCATAGGGCGACGGCCATCCCGCGCTGCGCTGCCTCTACCGCCAAAGCACGCCCGATCCCGGAGCCTGCCCCGGTTATCAGCACGCATTTCGGCTCACGCGGCATGGCTCAACTCCGCACGAGCGCCAAGGTCGTGAAAGATCGAACCGTACAATCGGTAGAAGATTATTGCGTTGTCGATGATGATGCGCTGGGTCTTGCGGTCATCGAGACCATCGACCAGCTGCCGGAAGAACGCGACGTGTTCGCTGTCCAGCGATCCGTGAGTTCGAAGATAGCTAAATCCGCTATCGCTCTCCAAACCGAGCGACGCCTTCATGGCATCGGCGACCTGATCAGCCAGCAATACGGACATCCCCTCGAGGACGTGCGCGCTTCCGAGAAATGCATAGGGGCTGATATGTTCGATAGCGTAGTACGAGTAACCGACCATGATCCTGCAGGCCGGTCCTCCCTGGCCATCGCGAACCGCAGCCGGGTCCCCGCCGAGCGCGCGGATGTCGTTGAGAATCCATTTCTCATGACCGCGCTCCTCCTCCATATACTCGACCAGGGCGTCCTGATAGCGCTCGTCCGAGGTGCGCGACGCGGCCAAAGCCAGCAGGGGGAACGTATGTTTGACGTGGTGATAGGCTTCTGCCAGGAAATCGAGGTAAAGGCTGCGGGTCGCGCCGTTCCGGAGCGTGTTCCGTACAAGCGGAATTGAGAGAAAGGCGTCGCGACTGTCGGCGGTTTCGGCGACCAGTTGTTCATAGAAGCTCATGCTTGGGCCTTTCGAGTTGACAGCGAGGATGTGAAGGGAGGTCGATGCGCCGCTCCCTCCTTGACGAACTTGCCGATCTTGTTGCGAATCGGTCGTCCGTTGCTGAGCAATTGATTGTTCAAGGCGTCTTCGAGGGAAACGACGACGCAGGCGCGCGGGACTGCATATTCCGGTGCGTCAGAACAGAGACTGACAGCAGCTCCAGGATATCCGCGCGCGTTGCCTTGGCGAACCAATCGGCACCCTGAGGGGTAGGGATCAGCAAGGCAGTCAAGTGTGGCTCGCCGTGACCGGTCACGGTACAGAGCGCAATGCGCAGATCGGCAAGCAGCATTGTCTCGATCCATTCAGGGCTGACGTTTCTGCCGAACGACGTGACAAGGAGGCTGTCCTTGCGTCCTTGCACGGTAATGAAGCCGTCGCGATCGATCTCTCCGAGGTCACCTGTCCGCCATGGCCGATTGGCGGATTTTTGCCGCAGGTAACCGTCTGTTATCGAAGGTCCGTCGACGACGATTTCCCCTTCGTCGATCGACACCGAGAGCCCGCTCAGGGGTTGACCGACCGTGCCAGGTCGACGTTCTCCTGGACGGTTCACTGCAACCACCGAACAGCATTCCGAAAGGCCGTAGCCTTCGTGGACGGGAATTCCCGAGCGCCAGGCCGCGTTCGCAAGCTGGTTCGGGACAGGCGCGCCTCCCACCGCCACGAATCGAAGAGAAGACGGCGCGGTTTGGTTGACCGCCTCGAGCTCTGCGACCCAATGTTTCAGCAATTGCGGGACCAGCACACTCATCGTAGGTCGATGAGTTTCGAATGCCTTGGCAATGCCGGTCGCATCGCCGCGACCGATCCGTTCTGCCAGCCCAACGTCGAAATGCACATAGGCGCCGAGCGATGCTGGAATGAAAATCGAGCAGATCGTCTCCAACAACAGCGGCAATGGAAGCACGGAGAGATATGAGTCAGTCGCGCGTGCTCCGGTCGCGGAACCTAGCGCGGCGGCTGACCAGGCGATTTGCCCGCTTTGATGGCGGACACCTTTGGGCTGACCTGTGCTTCCCGAGGTATAAATGATCTGACCGAAGCCATCGATCACGTCCGGCAAGCCTGCTCCCGGCACGGCTGCTCCCAGCCGATGAATGTCGATCACATTGGTCGGAACGCCTGATTGAACCGCCAGCGCCGCCGTTTGTTCGGCGGCAAGGATAAGCTCGACCGACGCATCACGAACGACGTGCCCGAGTTGCGCCGGGCTAAAGAACGTCGGCAAGGGCACCGCAATCTTGCCGGCAAGCGCGCAAGCGAGCTGAGCGATGACCCACGCAACCCCGTTCGGAGCGTAGATGCCGACCGTTCGGGGTTTTGCTTTCAGGTCTGCGGCGAGGGCAACCACTCTGGCGAAGAGGGCGCGGCGAGACAATTGACCGTGCGGGTCGCTTACCGCGGTCAAATCTCCCGCTTCCGCCGCGTGCCGCTTCATTGAGTCAAAAAGCTGCCGCATACCGGCCTCCGTTTTGAGCGTGGTCCGAATCCTTCGTCAGACGTCGGCTGGCCACGGCGTATATTTTCGGCTGGCAAGCATAGTAGGTCCCCCATCGCTCGGAATCCGCGATGCGCTGGCGGTCGGCTTCACCAAGATAAGTCACGGCGACGCCGAGCCGGCTGACCAGGAGTTGAAGGCGGCGCGTCAGGGTAAAGAAAGACCACTCAAATCCGGCCCTCTCGCCAAAAGCTGTGATTTCAGCGATGAACTCTGCTGTTGCCAGCGGCGCCCGACTGGCAAGCGTCGTGACTTCAAAGATGGCGTTTCGATTGACGGCCCTCGCCGATATCGCGCTGACCACGTCCTCGATGGGAGTGTCGAGGTAGCGTTCGGAGAAAAATCCGTCGTCGTGGAAACGAAGACCAGCCGCACAAAGAATCTCGTTACCATGATCCAACAGCGCGATGATCCGGGAAGGAAAATTTTCGAGCCGAGCGCCATATCGAGCCGCGTAGGTGTTCTTGATGAACTCCTCGGCCGAACGCTTGCGCGGGTCGTCGTCTGTAAGAAGAACTGTCTCGCGCATCTCGCTTGCCGGCGGCAGGACTGGGATTGGTCCCGTCGTTGCCGGTCATTTGCGACCGAAGCTTGTTCCGAACTTCGCCGCTTTATTTCCGAATGTTGCGGGACGCGTCCAAATCCATCAGTTCGGCGCGCTGCGGACACATTGTGCCTCAGGACTTGATATCTGGACGCGATTTTGGTCTTCACTATTCGATTATGCGCTCAATTCAAGTCATCGAAGCATCGTTCCGAAGACGTGATCCCATATCTTCGTCGTGACACCGTAGTTTCGGTTCGCAAACCTGTGATGGTCGAGGTGATGCTTCAGCAAGCGTGCGGGGAGAATTGCAGGATTGTGGTGGGCGCAATAATGGACCGATAAATACCAGGCGTAGGCGACGAGAACTCCGGCCAGAACGGTGGCGCCCGCCGCCAGGTGAACAGCGGCGAAGGCGAGCCATATTTGCCAGAAGACCTTGTCGATAGCGTCTTGCGGGCGGGCGTGATGAATGCCGTGCTGTACCGGGGCAATCGCATGCAACACAAAGCGATGCGTGACGTATTCGCCCAAGGTCCACGCCAAGAGGCCGCAACAAAATAGAAGGAGAGTGATCGAAAGCTTAAGAGTCGAGGCAACCAGCAACGTGGTCGCGAGCGCAATCGCGAAAATGAGCTCGCCGAAGTAGATGGCGACAGTCATTGCTGGCACCAGGCACCGGGCCTGGTCCCAGAACCTCCCTTCGTGCAGCTCAGCGCAAATGGTCGTTCACCGCATCGCGAGCCACCTGCGCCACGGAAAATGTGAGCGGTTGGTCCAATGAAATCGCCGCGCGCACGTCGTTTTGGCGGTCGCAGACCGTCAAGAGCAATTTGACGAGAGCCCAGATGAGAACGCGCTTTCGGCTTCCGGCAAAACCAGACATGGCTTCTCACTCTGCGCAGCAATGGATGATCCGAAGTGTTGAGGCTTAAACCCTCCGGTATTCCCCAAATTAGGGCCACGCATGTGCGAACGTTGCTCCGGCACCGCCGCAATGTGTCTCAATGTTGCTGGAAAGGGCGATTTGACTGCTTCCTCGTTGAAAGCCATGGGCAATTACATTATTCGGTTCAGGGCAGTTTCGATGAGGACATAACGAGTGCACGTCGAATCGCACATCCTGATTGTCGATGATGACCTTGAGATCAGGAAGCTGCTTGGTCGGTATCTGGCCGAGCAGGGATTTCGGGTAACGCTGGCTTCCGACAAGCGCACCCTCAACGGTGCGTTGGAGTCGAACGACATCAAATTGATCGTGCTCGACGTCATGTTGCCGGACGGATCAGGCCTGGATATCTGTCGGGACATACGAGCCGAGAATTCGCATATTCCCATTATTCTTCTCACCGCATTAAAGGAGGATGTCGACCGGATCATCGGTCTCGAGATCGGCGCAGATGATTATCTCGGCAAGCCGTTCAATCCACGAGAACTTGCGGCGCGCATTCGCGCGGTGCTTCGTCGACAAAATGACACAGGCCAGATCGCCCATCCTCCGCAGGAATACCGTTTCGAGGGCTTCAAGCTGCAACCGGGTTTGCGGCGTGTTCTAAGCTCGAGCGGCTTGTTGCTGGACCTGACGTCGGCCGAGTTCGATCTCCTGCATGCGTTGGTGGCGAGGTCCGGACGGATGCTCTCGCGCGAATATCTGCTGGACGCGACCAATCGCAGCGATAGCGATGTCTTCGATCGCTCCGTCGACGTGCTGCTCAGCCGGATTCGACGAAAGCTCGGCGACAATGAATTCCAGTTGATCAAAACGGTGCGAAACGGTGGCTACGTATTTACCGCGCCTGTTGAGAAGATTGGAGCCGGCGAATGAATTCTCTGAGGGCTCGCATTGTCGTTACGCTCGTTCTGTCGATCATCTGCGTCGTCGTCATGGCGACCGCGACATTATTCTGGATGCGGAAGGGGCATATGCAAAAGGAAGAGAGGGAACGCGCCCAGCTGGTTTCCGAAGGGATTTTGCTGATCGCACCATTGTTCGGTGATGGCCAAAAGGACAGCGGCGCGCAGCTGGTATCGAGCCCTGCGGCGGGCGATCCGCGCCCGGATTTGACGAACCTGTTTCAATCTCAATTGCGCCAAAACGGATCCGACCTCGAAATTGTGGTAACGCAACCCGCCGGGATCACGCATCCGGTGGCGTCGATCAAGTTCAAATCGGGCTGGCTCACAATTCCCCTAAGGATCTCATCACAGGGAAGAGATTTGGTTGTCTTTGACCGGCTGGTTCTTGCTGGTCACGATCGGAACGGTCGGTGTGGCGCTATGGTTTGCCTACCGCATCACACGCCATCTCGCGGTCCTGGAACGCGTAGCGGCAACCATCGACGCAGACGGCGCGCTTCCGCTGTTGCCGGAAAGCGGACCGGCCGAACTGAGGGCGGCGGCGCGCGCGCTCAATACCATGACGGCCAGGCTGAAGAACGCC
Source organism: uncultured Alphaproteobacteria bacterium (assembly GCA_963713785.1). Taxonomy (GTDB): domain Bacteria; phylum Pseudomonadota; class Alphaproteobacteria; order Rhizobiales; family Xanthobacteraceae; genus Bradyrhizobium. The sequence goes on along the minus strand of CAVQNB010000003.1, from coordinate 246,030 downwards.
GTCGAAAGCCGCATGCGGCTGGTCGCCGCCGCAGGGCACGATCTGCGTACGCCGCTGACCAGGATGCGGCTTCGGGCCGAGTTTCTCGACGAGGAGGATCGGTCGATGTGGCTGAACGACCTTGAGGAACTCGATCACATCGCAGATAGCGCGATCCAGCTTGTGCGCGAAGAGACCGAACGGGAGAGAAGCCAGTTGCTGCGGGCTGATGAAATCATCGGCGAGATCTGCCGGGATCTCGCAGCAATGCAGGCGTCTGTGACGATCTTGAAAACCGAGGCGGTGACAATTTCGTCGGCGCCGTTGGCGCTGACGCGGGCCGTTAGAAATCTCGTTATCAATGCGGCCACGCATGGCGGTGGCGCCTATGTCAGCGTGGGCCTGGAAAGCAACAGCACCGCGTCGATCACGATCGATGATGAAGGCCCGGGCATTCCCGAGCATTGCATGTCGCGCGTATTCGAACCGTTTTTCCGCACCGATCCGGCGCGGCGCAAATATGCAGCCGGTGCAGGCCTTGGCCTCGCGATTGCCAAGGAGATTGTTGAGCGTCACGGCGGGAAACTAACGCTGCAGAACCGTTCACCCAAGGGACTTCGGCAACAAATAATCTTTCCGGCCTGCTTTGCCTGATATTCCCCGTATCCCGGCGAACGCCGGGACCATAGCCGCCCTACGCGTCCCGGCGTTCGCCGGGACAACGCTGAGTGTGGATATTGCTTAGTGCAGGCTGCCCTGCGCGCCGCGCACCAGCCGGCCGGGACGCGCGCCGGTGGCGCTGCCGCCGCGCTGCGTCACCACGCCCGAGACGATGGTGGCGTCATAGCCGTCGACCTGTTGCAGCAGGCGGCGGCCGCCGACCGGGAGGTCGTAATGCACCTTCGGCGGATGCAGATGCAGCTGGTCGTAGTCGATGACGTTGACGTCGGCCTTGTAGCCCGGCGCGATCACGCCGCGATCGTAGAGGCCGACCGACAGCGCGGTCTTGCGCGACTGCGCCGCCACCACGAACGGGATCGACAGCTTTTCGCCGCGGCTGCGGTCGCGGGTCCAGTGCGTCAGCAGATAGGTCGGGAAGCTCGCATCGCAGATGATGCCGCAATGGGCGCCGCCGTCGCTTAATCCCGGCACCGAATGCGGATCGCGCAGCATCTCGCGCGTGGCATCGAGATTGCCGTCGGCGTAATTGAGGAACGGCACATAGAGCATGCCGCGGCCTTCATCCGACAGCATCGCGTCATAGGCGAGCTCTTCCGGCTGCCTGTCCCTGGCGGCGGGCCTGCGCGCCCAGCGCATTTTCCGGCGGCTGCTCGTAATCGGGCGGATTGCCGAGCAGATACATCTTGTCGTAGTTCGGCCGGAAGAACAGCGGATCGTCGGTTGCGGTCGGCGTCTCGCTCAGGATCGCCGCGCGCACCTCGGGCTGATGCAGCCGCTTCAGCCGCTCGGCCAGCGGCAGTTTGGCGATCGCCTGGTAGCTCGGATGGGTCTGGAACGGGTTGCGCGACAGTTCCAGTCCCGAGCAACAGCCCGACCGGGCGCGCGGCGATCTGGGCGGTGATCGACAGGCCGCGCGCGGAAGCGTCGTTGATGCTGTCGAGCGTCTGGCGCCAGCGCCGCGGCGCCTTGTCGTTCTGCGTGATCGAGAACGAGATCGGGCATTTTGTGTTCTCCGCCACCCGCAGCATCATCGGCAGGTCTTCGTGCGATGGTGCGAGAGATCGAGCACGAATTGCAGCACGCTGCGGCCGACGCCGTGCATCGCGCCGGCGATCGCGGTCAGTTCGTCCTCGCCGGCCTTCAGGGTCGGCGTGAAGTCGCCGGTCGAGGTGCGGTGGTTGAGGGTGCGCGAGGTCGAGAAGCCGAGCGCGCCGGCGCGCACGGCCTCGCCGGCCAGCGCCGCCATCGCCTTGTTGTCCTCCGGCGGTGGAGGGATCGCGGCGCGCGCCGCGCTCGCCCATCACATAGACGCGCAGCGCGGCATGCGGCAGTTGCGCGCCGATATCGATGTCGAAATGCGCGCTTCGACAGCCAGTCCATGTAGTCCGGAAAGCTTTCCCAGGACCAGGGAATGCCGGCGCTCAACACCGGCTCGGGAATATCCTCGACGCCTTCCATCAACTGGATCAGCCGCTGATGATCGCTCGGCCGGCAGGGCGCGAAGCCGACGCCGCAATTGCCCATGATCGCGGTGGTGACGCCGTTCTGCGACGAGGGCGTGATGTCCTGGCTCCAGGTGACCTGGCCGTCATAATGGGTGTGGACGTCGACAAAGCCCGGCGCCACCAGTTTGCCCCTGGCGTCGATCTCTTCCTTGCCCTTGCCCGCGACCTTGCCGACCTCGACTGATGCGGCCGTCCGGTGATGGCGACATCGGCTTCGAACAGTTCGCCGCCGAGCCCGTCGGCGATGTTGCCGCCGCGGATCACGAGGTCTGGATTGCTGGTCATGGTGTTTCGTCCCGAGGTTTTGCGATCGTTTGGCCGCATCATGGGTCGTCGCCCGATGCTGTCAACCGCCGCGCGATGGGGCTCAGGAATGCATCAGCCTTGTCGTCTGGAACGCTCTGGGGCTCGCCTGCGGGCTGCGGTCGGTGACCAGCGCGAGCAGCACCGTCAGCACCATGAACACGACCGAGAGCGCCGAACACCCAGTGCGGCGCATTCTGGTCCATGATCCAGCCGAACAGCAGCGGGCTGACGATGCCGCCGAAATTGAAGCCGGTGGAGACGATGCCGAAGGCACGGCCGGCCGCGCCCGCGGGCGCCGCGTTGCGCACCAGCATGTCGCGCGACGGGGCGATCACGCCGCCGAGGAAGCCCGCGGCCGCCATCGCCGCCGTCAGCAGCAGCGACGGCAGCGTGACCGTCGCGATCACCAGCACGATCGCCGGCATTGACGGCAAAACAGGCGGCGGCGACCTGGCCGTGGCGCTGGGTGCGGTCGGCGAGAAAGCCGCCGGCCAGCACGCCGACGGCGCTGGCGCCGAGAAACGCCGTCAGCGCGATATTGGCGGTCGAGAACGACGCGCCGTAGCCGCTCATCAGCGCGACCACGCCGAAATTGCCGATGCCGGCGTTGGACAGGCTGAGCAGCATGAAGAACGATCGTCAGCACGATCAGCGCCGGCGTGATGATGTTTTGCTGCGGCGCGCGCTCGCGCCGGCGACCTTGCGATCGGCGGCGCTGGCATCGGGAATGCCGACCACGATCAGCAGCAGCGCCACCAGCGGGCCGACCGCGCCGCTCACGATCAGGGCGCCATGGCCTCCGATCGTCGCGACCAGCGCGGCCACGATGGCGGGCGCCACCGCGCCGCCGAGGAAGCCGGCAAAGGTGTGGATCGAAAAGGCGCGGCCCATCCGCGCCTCATCCATGTGGGCCGACAGGATCGCATAATCGGCCGGATGATAGACGCTGTTGGCGAGCCCGAGCAGCACGGCGCTTGCGATCAGCCAGGGATAGCTCAGATGCAGGCCGAGCATGATCAGCGCGAAGCCGCCGAGGCGTGAGCCCCATCAGCAGGATTTTGCGGGCGCCGATATGGTCGGCGAGATAGCCGATCGGCGCCTGGGTCAGGCCGGAGACGACGGCAAAGACGGTCAGCGCGAAGCCAAGCTCGATATAGCCGACGCCGAGCTGCGCTTTGAGGAACGGAAACAGCATCGGCAGCACGAACATATGGAAATGGCTGACCCAATGCGCCGTCGAAATCGCCGAGCAAGCGTGCGCAGCGAGGCTGTCGGTCTTTGCTTGTTGCGGTGCGGCGAGAACGTCGACCATTTCGGATTCAACCCCGTTGCATTACGGCCCGGCAGGGCCGGCGAAACTATCGGTCAGGCCGGTTATTTGTCCATGAATGCCGCTGCATGGCAGCCCTCGCGAACCGCGTCGAAATTCGGTGATGCTGTTAATTCAAGACAATGCATGGCCGGAGTTCAGCACAGCCGTTCCCGCATGCAGCCGCTCCGGGTGCTCGTTTCCGAGGGTTCCAGCACCTCGGCGCGGGAAGCGATCACGATACTGGGTCTCGGCGGCGGCCATATCGTCGAGGTCTGCGATCCGAGCCCCTGGTGCCTTGCGCGATTCTCGCGCTTTGTGCGGAAATTCCATCGATGTCCGGGCCTGCGCGACGATCCGGCAGGATATCTGGCGTTCGTCGAGGAGCTGCTTGGCGGCGCGGCACTTCGACGTGCTGCTGCCGATCCATGAGCAGGGATTTTTGTTTGCGCGGGCGAACGAACGGCTGGCCGGCAAAGCGTCGGCCTCGCGCTGCCGAGCTTTGCGAGTTATCGCGTGGCGCACGGCAAGGCGGCCTTTAGCCGGTTGCTCGACGAATTGGGCCTGCCGCAACCGAAAACACACATCGTCAAATCGGAAAATGCGTTGCGCGACGCGATACGCTTTCCCGGCGTGATCAAGACTTCTGTAGGTACCGCGAGCCGCGGCATCTGGTTCGTGCGCGATCAGGCCGATCTCGAAGCGTGCCTTGCAGGAGTTGAACGCGGCCGGCGCGTTCGCCGACGAAGTGCTGGTGCAGCAATTCGTCGCCGGCACCACCGAAAAGGCGCAGAGCGTGTTTTGCCGCGGTGAACTGATCGGATTTCACGCCTACCGGCAAATCGCGGCCGGCGCCGGCGGCGGTGAGGCGATCAAGCAGAGTGTTGGCCGGCCCAACATTCGCGCGATGCTTGCGGCGATTGGCGAGAAGCTCGCCTGGCACGGCGCGCTGTCGATCGATTATCTGATGCCTGACGATGGCGGCGCGCCGTTGTTGATCGATTGCAATCCGCGCCTGGTCGAGCCGATGAGCGCCTATCTCGCCGGCACTCGATCTGGTCGGGCTGTTGCTTCGGCTTTCGCGCGGCGAAACGCCGGCGGCGCTGCCGGACAGCCGCGCAGGGCGTCCGCACCCATCTTGCCATGCAGGCGCTGCTCGGATGCGCGTCGCGGGGCGGCAGCCGGCGCGATCTGTTGCGCGAATGCTGGCGGCTGGCGACCGCCGCGGAGCCCTATGCCGACAGCACCGAGGAGCTGACGCCGGTGCGGCTCGACTGGATCAGCGCGGTGCCGCTGGCGATGACCGCGATGCTGCTGCTCGCCTCGCCGAAATTCGCGAGTCGGTTGGCGCGAGGCGGCTTCGGCGCGCATCTGCTCGATGTCGCGAGCATCCGGCAGATCGAGCGCGATGACTTTCTGTAGTTTGTCATTGCGAGGAGCGCAGCGACGAAGCAATCCAGGGAGGTCGTTGCGGTGGGATTTTGGATTGCTTCGCTTCGCTCGCAATGACGGTCTCCCTGACGGCCTACAGCGGCTCGTCGTCGGGGCCATCGCGATCGCGCTTTGGCGTGGCGATATCGCCGTCCTCAATATCATCGTCTTCCACCGGCGGAGGCGGCGGCTTCTTGGGCTTGTCGTCGGCCTTCTCCGCAGGCTCGTCCTTCTTGCCGCCGTTATCCATTGGATTCCTCGATTCAGCCGCGAATAACTGGCCCGCCGGCCTTCTTCCAGGCGTCGATGCCGCCGGCGATATGCGCGGTGTTGGCGAGGCCCGCTTCCTTGGCGGCGGCGACCGCCATCGCCGAGCGCTCGCCGAAGGCGCAGAAGAACACGATGCGCCGTCCGGTCGCCGCCGCCACCTCGCGCAGCATGCCGCCGGGCTGCAGGCTTTCGCCGATCGCGGGATAGGGCGCGTGCAGCGCGCCCGACAGCATGCCGTGCTTGGCGCGTTCGCCGTTCTCGCGCAGATCGACCAGCAGGATATCGGGCCGGCCGAGGCTCTCGATCGCCTCGCGCGCGCTGAGCGCCAGGCCCTGTTTGGCGAGATCGTCCTGATGCAGCCCGACATGCATGTTGGCCGGCACCACCACATCCATCAGCTTCGGATTGGGCAGATTGAGATTGCCCATCAGCTCGACATACTCGTCGACCGAGCGCACCTGCAGCCGCGGATTGTAGCGCTTCTCCTCGCCGATGGTGGAGACGGTATCGCCCTTGTAGTCGTGGGCGGGAAACACCATGGTCTCGTCCGGCAGCTTGAGCAGCCGGTTGAAGATCGAATCGTATTGCGCCCGCGCGCTGCCGTTCTGGAAATCGGTGCGGCCGGTGCCGCGGATCAGCAGCGTATCGCCGGTGAAGACGCGGTCGCCCATCAGATAGCTGTAGGAATCGTCGGTATGGCCGGGCGTGTACATCACGTCGAGGCGAGCCCTTCGATCGTCACCTTGTCGCCGTCGGCGACCCGCATCGCCACCACGTCGGCCTTGCTCTGCTCGCCCATGATGGTGACGCAGTGGGTGCGGTCGCGCAGTTCGCCGAGCCCGGTGACGTGGTCGGCGTGCAGATGGGTATCGACGGCCTTGACCAGCCTGAGATCGAGCTCGCGCAGCAACTGGCAGTAGCGGTCGACCTTCTCCAGCACCGGATCGAGGATCAGCGCCTCGCCGCCGGCGCGGCTGGCCAGCAGATAGCTGTAGGTTCCGGAAACGCTGTCGAACAGCTGGCGAAAGATCATGGCTGGCATGCTGCCTGTCGAACGTCGATTCCCCAGACTAATCAATGTCCTAGGGGCCGGACATAGCTCCAGCCCTGCTCCTGCAATTCCATCAGATGGACCACGCCGGAGGGAACGACGGTCGCGTCGGGCAGAATCGAGATCGCGTGGCCTTCCGCCTTCTCCATGCCCTGCTTGGTGTTGTTGCAGGCCGAAAACTGGATCTTGCCGGGAAATACCATGTCCTTGAGCCGCTTGATGCGATCCTGCACCGGCGAGGTGTCGGCCCGCAGCATGTGCAGGCCGGGACCGTAGGCGACGATGTCGATGTCGACGTCCTCGTTCTTGGCGCGGTAATATTCGATCACGTTGGTGGCGTTGTTCAGCGCCAGGTTCATGACCTGCGGATCGTTCTGGTCGACCTGGATGGCGATGTGATGCGGCTTGCCGTCGGCCGCAAGGCGCTGGCCGAGGCGAACGCCATCGACATCAGGGCGACGGCTGGCGAGACGATCGAAGAAAGCCGCGCATGATCAAAACTCCTTAAGGCCGAACCAGTGTATAGCCGTTTTCGGTCAGCGACAGAATCTGTCCGACGCCGACCTGGACCGGCGTCGCGGCGGGAATGATCTCCGGCCGCTTGCCGGTTTCGCGCTCGATCGTATCGACGGTATTGAGGCAGACGTCGAAACGCACGCCTTGCGCGACCAGGCTCTCGACCAGCTTGCGGTTGGCATTGTCGGTGCGCAGCAGATCGATGCCCGGGACCGAACGTCACCACCTCGATCGCGACCTTGTCGGGATCGTAGAGCTTTCAGCAGATTATAGGCGACGCTGATCACCAGGCCTTGCTTTTCGGGATCATTGTCCGAGAGCTGCAGCACGATGCGGTGCTCGGCGAACGGCTTGTCCGGCAGCGGCGCCGGCTGGGCGCGGGCGGCCGGCGCGACCGTCGCCAGCCATCAACGCCGCCAGCGCAGCGCTGCGCAAGGCGCGAACGATCGACCGTCGATGTCCGGTAAACGTCTTCATCCCTGTCCCGCGATGCCCGGATTGTCGTCGACGCCCTTCAGCGTGACGCCGGCGCCGCGCGGTTCCGGCGTTTTGCCGGAACGCAGATGTTTGGCGAAGACATCCCACACCGGCGTGCCCTTCTGCTCGTTGACCGAAGCCCATCCCGCCACCTTGTAGCTCTTGCCGGCCTCGAGCGGCGCGGCCATTGTCGAGCTTCAGGTCGGAAATCCGGCGCCCGACGCTTTCCGCCGGCGTGCAGGTATAGGCCATGCCGCCGACGCGGACCATGTCGCCGCCCTGCTGATAATAGGGATCGGCATTGAACAGATTGTCGCAGACGTCTTCGAGGATATCCTTGATCTGGCTGCCGGTCATGCTCTGGACGTAGGTTTCCGGATAGGTGATCGCGGTCTCCGCCAGCACGTCTTCCATCGTCACCGGCTGGCCCGGCAGCACGCTGGTGCCCCAGCGAAAGCCCGGCGACAGCGCGATCTCGGCATCGAATTCGCCGCGCAGCGCGTCGCAGATCAATTGATCCACGGTGCCGCTGAAATTGCCGCGGCGATAGAGCAGGCGATCGGCGGTCGCGATCTTCTCGGCATAGGCCGCCGCATGCGGCTCGCGCATCTTGTCGATCAGCGCCGCCATCGCCGCATCCGGCTTCAGCAATTCCGAGAACACCGGCAGCAGCCGGTAGCGCACGTCGCTGACCCGGCCCTTGGCGAGTTCGAGATCGAGCACGCCGAGGAATTTTCCGTTCGAGCCGGCATTGGTGACGAGCGTGATGCCGCCGGCATTGGTCACGGCGATCGGCTGCGGAACGGCGTCATGGGTATGGCCGCCGAGGATGACGTCGATGCCGCTGACGCGGCTGGCGAGCTTGAGATCGACATCCATGCCGTTATGCGACAGCAGCACCACGGCATCGACCTTGTCGTTGCTTGCGCAGCGCATCGACCAGCTTCTGCAATTCGTCGTCGCGGATCCCGAAGGTCCAGTCCGGCGTGAAGCGCTTGGGATGGGCGATCGGCACATAGGGAAAGGCCTGCCCGATCACGGCGACGCGATGGCCGCCGATCTCCTTGATGGTGGCCGGCTTGAACACGCGGCCCGAGGCGGGATCGAAGGCCTTGGCGTCGTTGAACGCGGCTTCCTCGGTGAGGAAGACGTTCTGCGCCAGGAATTCGCCCTTGAAGCGCTCGAGATTGCTGCGCAGCGCCGCTTCGCCATAGGTGAATTCCCAATGGCCGGTCATCGCCTCGATGCCGAGCAGATTCGCGGCCTCGACCATGTCGGCGCCCTGCATGGCGTTGGCCAGCCCGGTGCCCTGCCACAGATCGCCGCCGTCGAGCAGCAGCGAGCGCCCGGCGCCGGCGTCGCTGCGCAGGCGGTCGATCAGCGTCTTCAGATGCGCAAAGCCGCCGAGCTTGCCGAAGCGCGCGGCGGATTTCTCGAAATCGAGAAAGGTGAAGGCATAGGCGTCGGCGCTGTCGGGCTTGATGCCGAAACGATCGAGAAAGGCGCGGCCGACCAGATGCGGCGGCTTGCCCTGCATCGCGCCGATCCCGAGATTGACGCTCGGCTCGCGAAAATAAACCGGCAGCAGCTGCGCATGGGTGTCGGTCATGTGCAGGATGCGCGCATTGCCGAAGCGTTCGAGATCGTAAACGCTCGGCATTGTCGGCGCCGCGCGCGAGCCGCGGCAGTCCGGCCGACAGCGCGGCTGCGCCCGTGAGCGTCGAGAAAATCCCGGCGGCGGATGGTCATGCGATGTCTCCGCGCGTTCCGCAAGAGCGCTCAGTGTATTTCCAGATGCCTTCCAGGCGTTCTTTCTCGCTGGTCGCCTGGAAGATCGAAGCCTTGGCCAGCGCTTCGGCTTCCCTGGACGATGCGACCGCCTGGTCGAAATCGCCGCTGTCGGCGGCCTTTTTCGCGCCGGCCAGGGCCGCCGCGGTCATGGTCCATTGATTGCGCAAGCCGGCCGGCTTCCTTGTTGGCGGCTTCGGCCGCGGCGTAGGCGGCCTTGAAATCGGCTTCGGAGCTGGCGGCCAGCGCCGGATGTCGCGCCTGCGATCAGCAGCACGCGCAGCGCAGCGCGGATGTCAGCATCTTGCTCATCGATGATGCTCATGGCCGCGCTCCCGGACCGGAAATCGGCAGTCCGTTGCTGACATAGGACAGATAATATTCGAGATCGCGATATTCGTCGGCCTGCGGCTCGAGCGGCACGCCGCGGATCTGGCTGTTGCAGGTGGTGAAGCGCCGGCTGATCGTGCCCATGCCGCCCCATTCGGAACGGTAGATCGGCATCGCATTCAGGATGCCGAGCGCGGGCGCCAGCACTTCGGCGCGAATCCGCTCGCCCGGATTCTGCACATGGCAGCTGGCGCAGGAGAAATTGAGCTGGCCGCGCCGCGTGTAGAAATATTCGCTTGCCGTTCTGGTAGGCCTCGAGCGCGCGCGGATCGTTCGGGATCTTGATGTCGAACGGCTTGCCGCGCGAGGTGAACGCCATATAGGCGGTCAGCGCCGCCATGTCGTCCTTCACATAGGAGAACGGCGGCTCGCCATTGGCCTCGCGGCAGCGGTTCAGCGCCAGCTCGAGCGTGACGACCTTGCCTTCCTTCTCGTCGAAATAGGGATAGTTCTGGCGGATGCCGATGCCCTTGTTGGGAAAGCAATCGCGCGTAGCTCTTGCCGTTCTTGAACGGCTTCGCGAACATCTCCTTGCCCGTGTCGAGCGAGAATTCGTAAGGCGGGAATTGTTCCTTCTCCTCCCATTGCCGGTGCATGTCCTCGTTCATCGAATAGGGACCGTTGACGAAATCCTCCAGCTTCAGCTTCGGGAAATTTGCTCGGTGAAGTATTTCTGGAACGCCTTGGCGTCGGCGGCCGGATCGGGCGTGTCGGCGGCGATCGCCGGCGGCGCGGCCGAAGCGCCAGCGCCGCCAGCGCCAGCGCGGCCGATGAGCGCAGATGCGATCGCAGATCGCGACGTTCACGTTCGCTGCACGCGTCTCGAAGGCGCTTATTGAATCTTCGCCGATGGTGGTGTCGGTCGCGCCCTTGTTGTCGACCCAGCTGATCTTCAGGTCGTCGCCCTTCTTGCCGCCCTTGAAGCTGAACTTGACATAGGGGTCCTTGGAGACCGCCGGTGCCCCAGTCGGCGACGAACACGGCTCTTGCCGTCATGTTCGAAGGTCAGTTCCTGGATGAAATGCGGCGGAATGAGTCTCGCCCTGGGCGTCCTTGACGAAGCCGGAATCCATCGGATGCTGGATCAGCGCCTGGACTTCGGTGGTGTCGCCGTTCGAGGTGGCGCGCACGCGAATGGTCGATGCCATTGTGCATTCCTTCTCGATCTGGTTCAGCCGCCGCAGCCGCCGACGGTGACTTTGACTTCCTTGGTGGCGCTGTAGAGCTTGCCGCCGGCTTCCACGATCGCGATCACGTTGCTGGTCTTTGCCATCTTGAGCCGATTGGCGACGCTCGGCATGGTGCCGGCCGGAATCTTGTAGGACGCCGCCAGCGCGTTCGGATTTTCGGCGACCAGGAACGAGATCGAGGTCACGTCGGCGAGCGTCGTCGTGACCGAGATCGGAACCACCGCGCCGTTCTCGGCGATCTCCGGCGCGTCGAGCTTGACCTTGTCGGAGGCTTCGGCGGTCTTGCCGTAGAGCGCCTTGATCGCATCGGCTTCGCTCTTCTGCTTGAAGGCATCTTCCGGATATTTGTCGTTGGCCGCGGCGAGCGCCGGCGCCAGGCCGAACGGAATATTGCCGAGGCCGACCAGCGCGACCGAGGCCGGCGCCTTGCAGGATCAGGCGGCGCGTCGCCGGAAAGCCGTTGTCGTGATGGTCATCTGAAACTCTCCTAGAAGCGCGTCGCATTGCCGTCGTCAAGGTCTGCAGGAAATCCACCACCGCGTTGATCTCCTGCTCGGTCAAAATCCGGTTTCGTCCGAACGGCGGCATCACGGTCTGCGGATTGCGTTTGGTTTCGTCGGTGACGATGGCGACGAGATCGTTGCGATCGGGATATTTGCTTTTGATGTCCGTCAGCGGCGGCCCGATGGTGCCGGGAAGGTCGCCGCCCTTGATGTCGTGGCAGGTCAGGCAATTGCCCTTGCCGCGATCGAACGCGAGTTTCTGCCCCTCAGTGGCGGCGATTGCGCGCAAGCGGGGCCAGCAGACGCTGTGACAGCCATCATCAGCGCCAGCGCAACGATCAGAACCAGGCTTTGTCGGAAGCATTGTCGATCAAGGCGTTTCCCGCAAACTTTTGCTCTATTTCGGCGGCCAACTATTTCCGTTGCATGTTGTCGAGCGGTCCGGTCGTGCGCGGCGTCAGATCCTTGCCTTCGGCCGTCGAGATGATCTTCACGTCGGCAGGATCGACGCAGTCGTTCATGCACGGCTTTGGCAGCGGTATCAGGTCGCGGGTCCTTCCAGGTGAAATTGTCGCGATTCGGCATTTTGACTTTCGGCAGGCTGTCCCGATCGGCGACGAATTCGTTCGGAACGATATCGTTGAAGTTGAGAATATAGGCGGTCAAGGCATAAACGTCATCGGCTGACAATGTGTGCGGCGCCGGCATCGGCATGGCGCGGTTAATGTAGTCCCATAATGTCGGCGCAAACGGCCAGTAGCTGCCGACCGTCGGCTCCGGCCGGTCGTCCCTGAGCGTGCCTTCGCCGCCCACGAGCTTGGGATAACGGCCTTCGCCTTCGCCGAAAGTTCCGTGACAGGCGCGCATTGCTCGGCGAAGACCTCGGCGCCCTGCTCGTACCGTGCCCTTGCCGGGCGGCAGGCCCTCGCCATCGTCGCCGCGCACGTCGATATTCCAGCCCGCGATCTGCGTCGGGGCGTCGCCGTTTTCGCCATAGCCGTAATGACCGGGCTCGGCGGCGTCGCGCGAAGCTCGCTGCGGCGACCAAGCATCGGCCGGCGCGAGCAGCAGGCATATGTTTACGCGAGCTGAACATCGAATACGCTCCCGTCCGGCTTTACCTGCCAGGTCTGGATCGAATTGTTGTGATAGATCGAATTGATGCCGCGCTACTTTGCGCAATTGCGCGATGGTCGGCTGCACATAGCCGGTCTCGTCGATCGCCCGCGACTGCAGCAGCGCCGGCCTGCCGTCCCAGCGCCACGGCAACGTGAACTTGCGTCAGCGCCTTCGACAGCACCGGCTCGTGCAGCTGCGCGCTCTGCCAGTTGACGCCGCCGTCGGTCGACACGTCGACGCGCTTGATCTTGCCGTGTGCCGGTCCAGGCCAGGCCGCGGATTTCGTAGAGCCCCGGCGCGATCGAGCGGCTTTTCGGGGCAGGGGAAGGTGATGACCGATTTGGCGTCGATGAGCCAGGTGAAGCCGCGCGAGGTTCCGTCCGGCATCAGGTCGGTATATTTCGAAGTCTCCTCGCGGGAATACCACGGCTTGTCGCCGAGCTTGATCCGGCGCAGCCATTTGATGTTGACATTGCCTTCCCAGCCGGGGACCAAAAGCCGCAGCGGATAGCCCTGTTCGGGGCGCAGCGCCTCGCCGTTCTGGCGCGTAGACCACGAGGCAATCGTCGAGACACTTGTCGAGCGGCAGGCTGCGGTTCATGTGCGCGGCGTCGGCGCCTTCGACCATCACCCATTTCGCCTCTTTCTTGAGCCCGACTTCTTCCAGCAGCGTCGAGAGCTTCACGCCGGTCCATTCCGCGCAGCCGATCATGCCGTGAGTGAATTGCAGCGAATTGAGCTGCGCGGCGCGCCATTCCATGCCGCCATTGGCCGGGCATTCGATGAAATGGATCCGCGAGACCGGCGGAAAACGCACGATGTCGTTCATGGTCAGGATCAGCGGCCGCTCGACCAGGCCGTGGATCATCAGCCGGTGCTGATCCGGATCGATGTCGGCCGGCCGGCATGATAGCGCTCGAAGAACAGGCCGTTCGGCGTAATGATGCCGTGCAGATCCTGCAGCGGCGAAAAGCTGACCGACGATTTCGGCGTCGGCGGTGAGCCACGGCACGTTGCGCCGGATCACGCCTGCTTCGGAGTCGGCGGGCCTGCCATAGGGCCGGTCGACGACGCCGGCGCCGAGAGATTGCGACCAGGGCGGGTCCGCCGGCGGAGAAGCTTGCTCGGGCTCGGCATGGCCTTGCTTGGCGCCGAACGCGAGGCTACCGGTCAGCGCCGCGCCAAGGCCGAGAAAAGCGCGTCGGCCCAGCGTCGCGGGTGCGCCGGCGGGCTTCGAGAGCACGGGTATGCTGCGCCAGAGGTCGGGCCGCACGTTTCCTTCCCTTCGCGGCGGCATCGCCGCATGATTTGTTCTTTTTTGCAGGCCTATCGGTATTAGCTAATTTAGTCAATGCTAAACAATAGGTGACGCGGTAATGTGATATGTCTGCTTCGCACCCGCCAATATCCGATCGAGACATTGAGCCATGAGACCAGCCGCAACCGCCGCAAGAAAGCCGCCCGCCGGGATGGGCGCCGACGACGCGGCCGATTTGAAGAAATTGGCAAAACAGGCCGGCGATGCAGCGCAGCTCCTCAAACTGCTCGGCAACGAAAAGCGGTTGCTGATCCTTTGCTTCCTGGCCGCGCGCGGCGAAATGACGGTCGGTGAAATTGTCGACATCGTGAAATTGAGCCAGTCGGCGCTGTCGCAGCATCTCGGCAAGCTGCGCACCGACGGCCTTGTGGCATTTCGGCGGAACGCACAGACGCTGCATTATCGCGTCGCCGACGCGCGAGCGCTGCGCCTGCTGCAAGTGCTAAAGGAAATTTACTGCGGCGATTTGAAGTGAGCCACTGAGATGGCTGAATATGTCGTCGAATTCGGCAAGGACGGCCGGCCGGTCGAGCCGGACGGCCGTCTCGACGCGGCGGCATTTCACCGCAACCATGCAGCCGATCTGGGCGGTGCTGGAGCAGTTCCTGCCGGGCAAATCCGGCGACGTGCTGGAGGCCGGCAGCGGCACCGGCCAGCATGTGGTCGATTTCGCCCGTCACAGCCCCGACATCACCTGGTGGCCGAGCGATCTCAACGAGCAGCATCTGAAGAGCATCGCGGCGTGGCGGGCGCATGCCGGCTTGCCGAATATCCGCCCGCCGCTGCGGATCGATCTGTCCGATCCCGCATGGTGTGCCCAGATGCAGGACGGCAGCGGTCCCGGAAATTGCTGGCGGTGTTCTGCGCCAATGTGATCCACATCGCGCCGTGGCGCGTCGCGGAGGGTTTGTTCGCGGGCGCCGGGCGACTATCTGCGCGCGGACGGGCGGCTGTTTCTGTACGGGCCGTTCAAGCGCGACGGCAAGCACACCGCGCTCAGCAATGCCGTGTTCGACACAAGCCTTGCGCGAGCGGCGATCCCGAATGGGGCGTGCGCGATATCGCCGATCTCGAGAAGCTGGCAGCAGGCGCCGGTCTCGCCTTGCGCGAGATCGCGGAAATGCCCGCCAACAACCTGATTCTGGTGTTCGAGCGATCGAAAGCTGGATGACGCGAGCGCATAGCGCGCGCCCGTTTGCGTCGGTTGATCGGCCGAGCCGCTCTCTCCATAGTGTCGGGAATCAAATCAGACAAGGCCGATTAGGCTGCATCCGGGCGGAAATGCCGATGATCGACGTGACGGCAGCGACGAGATGTCCGATGACGCCCGCGCGCGATCCAACGTGGTGCGGCTCGCGGCGGCGCAGGCGCTGACCGGCGCGAACTCGGCGGTGATTTTCGCCACCGGCTCGATCGTCGGCGCGACGCTGGCGCCGGACATCTCGCTCGCGACCGTGCCGCTCTCGATGTATGTGCTCGGCCTCGCCGCCGGCACGTTGCCGACCGGCGCGATCTCGCGCGCCTATGGCCGCCGCGTCGCCTTCATCATCGGCACCGGCTGCGGCGTGCTGACCGGCCTGCTCGGGGCGTTCGCCATCCTGCACGCCTCGTTCTGCGCTGTTTTGCTGCGCGACCTTCCTCGGCGGCCTCTATGGTGCGGTGTCGCAATCCTATCGCTTTGCCGCCGCCGACGGCGCCAGCGCGCCGTATCGGCCGAAGGCGGTGTCGTGGGTGATGGCCGGCGGCGTGTTCGCCGGCGTGCTCGGCCCGCAGCTCGTGCAATGGACGATGGATGTCTGGCCGCCTTATCTGTTCGCGTTCACCTTCGTGGTGCAGGCAGCGGTCGCGCTGGTGGCGATGGCGGTGCTCGTCGGGCGTCGACGCGCCGAAGCCCGCGCCTGCCGGATCTGCACGGCGGCCGTCCGCTGTTCGAGATCGTGCGGCAGCCGCGCTTCATCGCAGCCGCGCTGTGCGGCGTCATCGCCTATCCCATGATGAATCTGGTGATGACCTCGGCGCCGCTGGCGATGAAGATGTGCGGGCTCTCCGTCAGCGATTCCAATTTCGGCATTCAGTGGCACATCGTTGCGATGTACGGGCCGAGCTTCTTCACGGGCTCGCTGATCGCGCGCTTCGGCGCGCCGCGGATCGTCGCGCTCGGTCTGTTGCTGGAGGCCGTGGCGGCGACGATCGGCCTGTCCGGCATCACCGCGATGCATTTCTGGGCGACGCTGATCGATGCTCGGCGTGGGCTGGAATTTCGGCTTCGTCGGCGCCTCCGCGCTGGTGCTGGAGACGCACCGGCCGCAGGAGCGCAACAAGGTGCAGGCCTTCAACGATTTCCTGGTGTTCGGGATGATGGCGATCGGCTCGTTCTCGTCCGGCCAGTTGCTGGCCAATTACGGCTGGTCCGCGGTCAATCTTGTGGTGTTCCCGCCGGTGCTGCTCGGGCTTGCGGTGCTGTCATTTGCATCGTTCGCCAAGCGCCGCGCCTCCCTGCAAGCGATCGACGAATTTCCCGATCCCAGCATCTGATGACAGCCGCTGACATTTCGACGCACGTCGAAGTACTACCCTTGCGATTCTGCTAACCGTTGCCGTCATGCCCGCGCTTGTCGCGGGCATCCACGTCTTTGGTCGGGGCCAAGCCGGCCATGACCCGGTAAAAAACAAAGAGACCAGCCTTGGACGCCTCCACTCCCATGACGATCGACGAAACCTCCATCCGCTACGACGGCTGGCGCATCGTCGCGGTCTGTTTTCTGGTGGCGACCTTCGGCTGGGGGTTCGGCTTCTACGGCCAAAGCGTCTATGTCGCCGAGCTGCATCGCCTGCACGGCTGGCCGGCCTCGCTGATCTCGTCGGGGACGACCTTCTTCTATCTGTTCGGCGCGCTGCTGGTCGCCTTTATCAGCGAGGCGATGCGAACGTTTCGGTCCGCGCAACTGCCTGCTCGGCGGCGTGTTGGCGATGGCGGCCGCCGCCGTCATGATCGGCCAGGTCACCGCGCCCTGGCAGCTTTATGTCGCCGACGCGCTGCTGGCGTTCGGCTGGGCCGGCACCAGCCTTGGCGTCATCACCAATACGCTCGGGCTCTGGTTCGATCAGAAGCGCGGCATGGCGATCAGCCTGGCGCTGAACGGCGCCAGCTTCGGCGGCATCGTCGGCGTGCCGCTGTTGGTGGCGGCGATCGGCCGCTTCGGATTCTCCGACGCCATGATCGTCGCCGCCGCGACGATGCTGGTGCTGATGATCCCCGTGATCCTGATTTTTGTCGGCCGGCCGCCCGCGGTCCTGGGCGGCAATGGTCGCGGCAGCGGCAGCGGACGCGCCGTCGGCCTCGCAGATACGTGCACAGGCGTTCTCGCGATATCGGCTTCCTGTCGGTATCGATCGCGTTCGCGCTGGTGCTGTTCGCGCAGGTCGGCTTCATCGTCCACCTGATCGCGTTCCTCGATCCCGTGATCGGCCGCGCGCAGGCGGCGACCGCGGTCGCGCTGTTGACGGCGATGGCGATGGTCGGGCGCGTGCTGTTCTCGACCGTGATCGACCGGCTCAACCAGCGGCTGGCTTCGGCGATCTCGTTCGTCAGCCAGGCCGTGGCGCTCGTCGATCATCATCCATTCGCGCAACGAAATGGTGCTGATCGCGGCCTGCGCGCTGTTCGGGTTTTCGGTCGGCAATCTGATCACGCTGCCGTCCCTGATCGTGCAGCGCGAATTCGACTCCGCGCTCGTTCGGCGTGCTGATCAGCCTGATCACGGCGATCAACCAGGTCACCTACGCGTTCGGCCCCGGCGTCGTCGGCCTGCTGCGCGATGTGTCGGGAAGCTACACGCTGCCGTTCTACGGCTGCATCGCGTTGGAGCTGATCGCGGCGGTGCTGATCATGGTGCGCGGGCGCGCAGCAGATCGTCGAGATCGAGCCGCTTCGTGAACATCGCCAGCGTGCCGTCCGGCGTGCGCGGCCATTGCTCCTTCGGCCGGTCCCAGTAGAGCTCGACGCCGTTCTCGTCGGGATCGCGCAGGTACAGCGCCTCGCTGACGCCGTGGTCGCTGGCGCCGTCGAGCTCGATTCCGGCGCTGATCACGCGATGCAGCGCGTCGGCGAGCGCCGGCCGGGTCGGATAGAGGATCGCGGTGTGAAACAACCCGGTGGTGCCCGGCGGCGGCGGATGGCCGCCTTTGCTCTCCCAGGTGTTGAGCCCGATATGGTGGTGATAGCCGCCGGCCGAAATGAACGCCGCGCCCGAGCTCACGCGCTGCATCAGCTCGAAGCCGAGCACGCCGCAGTAAAAGCCGAGCGCGCGATCGAGATCGGCGACCTTGAGATGAACATGCCCGATCCGGGTGCCGGCAATCACGGGTGGGTTTTGGGGCATGATGTGCTCCTTTCAAATGACGTCGCGCCGCTATGGGCGGTAGGGTGGGCAAAGGCGCTCCTGCGCCGTGCCCACCGTCTATCGAAGATTTCACGATCTAGATGGTGGGCACGCTGCGCTTTGCCCACCCTACACGGCTGTTCCGTCGCGAAACCCTGAGTTTCCTAAAGCGGTCTTCGTTCCAGCTCACGCAAGCTCGGAGACTTCCCCCTCGGGCAGGCCGAACTCAAAAGTGTTCAGCGTCATCGACACCATGGTGTAATAGCCGCACAGGCCGATGATCTCGACGATGCCGCGTTCGCTGAGCACGTTCACCGCCTCGTCGTACAGCGCCTTGGCGAGGCCGTGGCCTTCATGCAGCGACTTGGCGACATCGTAGATCATCTTGGCCTTGGGATCGTCGAACACCGGCGTGCGGCGATCGCGGATGTCGTCGATGATTTTTGGATCGATGCCGCCCTTCAGCGCCAGCCGCTTGTGCGCATACCATTCGTAGTGCGAGGTCCAGTGCCGCGCGGTGACCAGGATCGCGATCTCCGAAAGCTTCGTGCCGGAAATATCGTATCGAAGCGCAGGAAGCCGCCGAGACGCGTGGCGTGCCGCGCCATTTCCGGGCTGTTGAGCCAGGCCATCATCGGCGGCGGCGGTTTGCCGCGCTTGCCGGCAATCGACTCGTCGTAGGTTTGTTTTTGGTCCGCGTTCATTTCGCCAGGCGAAAGCAACTTCAGGCGCATCTCTGTTTCCTCTGTTTTTCAATTGTTACGACGTGCGGTGACACCGGCCTTGGCGGCACTAGCACATCTTGCAAGCTAACGGCACAAGCGCCGCAAGACATATTGAATTCCGCGGTGCGAGGACTAAGGTCGGTGCAACGATCTTTACAATGGAAACGCTGAAAATGTCCGATCTGGAAAAGTTTCGCCGCGAAACCCGCGCCTGGCTCGAGGCCAACTGCCCGCCGGAGATGCGACAGCCGATGACCTCGGACGAAGATACGTTCTGGGGCGGCCGCAACGCCAAATTCTCTTCCGAGCCGCAGCGCGTCTGGTTCGAGCGCATGCGCGACAAGGGCTGGACCGTGCCGCATTGGCCCAAGGAATATGGCGGCGGCGGCCTCGATGGCGAACAAGCCAAGATCGTGCGGCAGGAAATGGCGGCGATCGGCGCGCGCGCAGCCGCTGGTCTCGTTCGGCATTTCCATGCTCGGGCCGGCGCTGTTGAAATACGGCACCGAGGCGCAGAAGAAGGAGCACCTGCCGAAGATCACCGCAGGCCTGATCCGCTGGTGCCAGGGCTATTCCGAGCCGAACGCCGGCTCCGACCTCGCCTCGCTGCAGACCCGCGCCGAAAGCGATGGCGACGATTTCATCATCAACGGCCAGAAGATCTGGACGTCGTACGCCAACTACGCCGACTGGATCTTCTGCCTGGTGCGCACCGATCCCACGGCCAAGAAGCACGACGGCATCAGCTTCATCCTGATCGACATGGCCTCGAAGGGCGTGTCGACAAAGCCGATCCTGCTGATCTCCGGCCGTTCGCCGTTCTGCGAGACCTTCTTCGACAGATGTGCGGGTGCCGAAATCCCATGTGGTCGGCACCGTCAACCGCGGCTGGGATGTCGCGAAATATCTGCTGCAGCACGAGCGCGCGATGATCTCGGGCATGGGCGAACGCGGCGTCGGCCGGCCGCTCGGCCAGATCGCCGCCAACTCGATCGGCACCGACGAGCAGGGCCGGCTGGAGGATGCGATGCTGCGCGGCCAGATCGCGACTTTCGAGATCGACGAGGCGGCGCTGGCCGCTGCCGCCGAACGCGCGGTCGATCTGGCGAAGGCCGGCCAATCGCATCCGGCGTTTTCCTCGGCGATGAAATATTACGGCACCGAGCTCAACAAGCGCCGCTACGAGATCCTGATGTCGGCGGGCGGCATCGACGCGCTGGAATGGGAAAGCGAGCGCTCCAGAGGCGGCGCCCGTCCGCGCGCCTGGCTGCGCACCAAGGCCAACTCGATCGAGGGCGGCACGTCCGAGGTGATGCTCGGCATCGTCGCCAAACGCATTCTCGATCTGCCGGGGGCGTGAGCCCGTCATTCCGGGATGGTCCGAAGGACCAGACCCGGAATCTCGAGATGCTCAGATGTGCAATTGCACATCATAGTTCGCGCTGCGCGCGCCCCGGAATGACAACCATAGAAACACTTCTCAACGGAACCACTCCCATGGCCCTCGTCCTCACCGAAGAACAATCCATGCTGCGCGACAGCGCGCGCGGCCTGATCAGCGACAAGGCGCCGGTGTCGCATCTGCGGCAGCTGCGCGATGCAAAGGACGCCACCGGATTTTCCCGCGAGCTGTGGAAGACTTTTGCCGAGATGGGGTTTACCGGCCTGCTGGTGCCGGAAGATTTTGGCGGCAGCGGGCTCGGCTGCGTCGAAGCCGGCATCGTGATGGAGGAAATCGGCCGCACCCTGATGCCGTCGCCGTTCCTGTCGACCGCGGTGCTGGCGGCATCCGCGTTGTCGCGCGGCGGCAGCGCCGCGCAAAAGTCCGAGCATTTGCCGAAGATTTCCGACGGCTCGCTGCTCGCGGCGCTTGCGATCGACGAAGGCGCAAAACATCGCCCGCTGCAGACAAGCCTGCAGGCGATGCGCTCCGGCAACGGTTTCAGGCTGAACGGCGCCAAGGCCTTTGTGGTCGACGGCCACACCGCCGATCTGCTGATCGTCGCGGCGCGCAGCGCCGGCGTCGCCGGCGAGCGCGACGGTCTGACGCTGTTCCTGGTCGATCCCAAGGCCAAAGGCATCGCGACCGAGCGCACCACGATGGTCGACTTCGCACAACGCGGCGCGCATCGAATTCGACAATGTCGAGGTCGACGCCGATCACGTGCTCGGCGAGGTCGATCAGGGCTATCAGCTTGCTGGAAGGCGTGCTCAATATCGGCCGCGGCGCGGTCGCCTCCGAAATGGTGGGTTTGAGCGAGGAGGTGTTCGGCCGCACCGTCAGCTATCTCAAGGAGCGCAAGCAGTTCGGCAAGGCGATCGGCGAATTCCAGGCGCTGCAGCACCGCGCCGCGCAGCTCTATATCGAGATCGAGATCACCCGCGCCGCGGTGCTGAAGGCGCTGCAGACGCTGGACGCCGATTTCGACAATGCCGCTGCTGCGGTCGCGGTCGCAAAGGCGCGCGCCGGCACGACCGCGACGCTTGCGGTGCAGGAAGGCGTGCAGATGCACGGCGGCATGGGCATGACCGACCAGTTCGACATCGGCTTCTTCATGAAGCGCGCGCGGGTCTGCCAGGAACTGTTCGGCGACACCAATTTCCATGCCGACCAGCTGGCGCGGATGAAGAGTTACTGAGCTTGCGAATGTGGATCGGATGGAGGAGGCGTCCATGCTGGGTCGTCGAACATTCTGTACGCTTGCGGCAAGCGCGCTCGCGACACCGCGTTTCGCTTGGGGTCAAGGGATGACCAGCAAGGCGTTCTTCAACGTCAGCCTTGGACCGGCGTTGACGCTCTACCGGATCGATGTCGATGCGGCGACGCTGACCCAAGGCAGCGCGGTGATGCTACCCGAAAAAATCCAGTAGCCTGGCCGCATCCCTCCGCTCCGTTCCTGTATGGGGCCTCAAGCGATGGCGGGTCCGCTTCGCTCGGCGTGAAGGGTGACAAGCACTATCTGAGCGCGCTTCGTATCGATCGGGGCAGCGGGGAACTGCAAACGCACCGCCCATCGGCCGCGCTGCGGTCGCGTCCGATCCACGTGACGGTCGATCACAGCGGCGCCTTTGCGCTCACCGCCTACAACAACCCCAGCAGCGTCTCGGTGCATCGGATCAAGGCGGACGGCACGATCGGCGAGGAGGTCGCACAGACGGCTTCGCTGGATTGCGGAATCTTCGCGCACCAGATTCGTGTGACTCCCAACAACGAGGCCGCAATTCTAGTCTGCCGCGGCAACGACAAGGCCAAGGACAAGCCGGAGGATCCCGGCTCTCTTAAATTTTTCGCCTTCAAGGACGGTCAGCTCGAAAACCGCGTCTCGGCCGCCCCGGATGGCGGCTATGGCTTCGGCCCGCGCCGTCTCGATTTTTCACCCCTACCTGCCATTCATCTACGTGTCGCGCGAGCGCGAGAACAAGCTGAATGTGTACCGGCTGACGAACGGGGTTCTCGATCCACAGGCGTTGTTCGTAAAGGACACGCTGGCCGATCCCAACAACATCCGCTCGCGCCAGGCCGCCTGTACCCTTCACGTGCATCCGAACGGCCGCTTCGTCTATCTCGCCAATCGCGCCTTCGACACTGTCAAGATCGACGGCAAGGACATTTTTCCCGGCGGCGAAAACAACATCGCCGTGTTCGCGATCGACCAAGCCAGCGGCGAGCCGACGCTGATCCAGAACGAGGACGTGCGCGGCGTCTACCCGCGAACCTTCGCGCTCGATCCGAGCGCGCGGATACTAGTCGCGACGAATGTCGAACCAAAACTGATGCGCGACGGCGCTGGAGTGAAAATCATTCCCGCTCACATCGCGACCTACCGGGTCGGGATCGACGGCAAGCTCACCTTCGCAAATAGCTACGATATCGAAACCCGCGGCGAGTCGCAGTTCTGGAGCGGAATGGTGACGCCGGGTTGACGCTACACGGCGCGGCTGTAGCGTCGGCACTTGCCGATAGACGGGACGGTGGGCACGGCGCTCGTGCGCCTTTGCCCGCCTTACAGCCTACCTGATCGGCGGCGCGTACTGGATGCCGCCGGCGTTCCAGAGCTGGTTGAGGCCGCGCGGAATCTTGAGCTTGGACTCGCTGCCGACATTGCGCTCGTAGACTTCGCCGTAATTGCCGACATGGCGGATGATGCGCACCGCCCAGTCCTTGGTCAGCCCGAGGTCCTCGCCGTAAGTGCCTTCGGTGCCGACCAGCCGCATCACGTCCGGCTTCTTCGACTTCAGCGCCTCGTCGATGTTCTTCGAGGTGACGCCGAGTTCCTCGGCATTGATCATCGCATACAACGTCCACTTCACGATCATCATCCAGTCGTCGTCGCGCTGGCGCACCACCGGCGCGAGCGGCTCCTTGGAGATGACGTCGGGCAGGATGACGTGGTCGCCGGGCTTTGCGAGGTTCAGCCGCAGCGCATAGAGCTGGGAGACGTCGGCGGTGAAGGTGTCGCACTGGCCGGATTCATAGGCCTTGACGACCTCATCCAGCTTGGGGAATTTCTTCTCCTCGTATTTCATGTTGTTGGTGCGGAAATAGTCGGCGAGGTTGAGTTCCGTCGTGGTCGCTCCCTGCACGCAGACCTTGCTGTCGTTGAGGTCGAGCGCGGAATCGATGTTGCGCGAGCGCGGCAGCATGAAGCCCTGGCCGTCATAATAGGCGACCGCCGGGAAATAGAGATCGTAATTCTCCTCGCGCGACATGTTCCAGGTCGAGTTGCGCGAGAGGATGTCGACCTTGCGGCTCTGCAGTTCCTTGAAGCGCTCGTTGGCGTCGAGCGGGATGAACTTCGCCTTGCTCGGATCGTCGAAGATCGCAGCTGCGACCGCGCGGCAGAAATCGACGTCGAAGCCGGTCCAGTTGCCCTTGTCGTCGGGGATCGAGAAGCCAGGCAGGCCGGTGTTGACGCCGCAGAAAACTTCGCCGCGCCGGATCGTCCGCTTCAGGGTGCGCGTGTCGTAGCGCTCATAGGTGATGGCGGCAGCCGCGACCAGCGACGGCGACCGCGAGCCCGATCAGCAGGCCGCCTCGAAATGTGCGCATGATTATTTTCTCGCTGAAATTCGAAAACAGGAACGGGCGGGAGGTGAGAGGCCGCGGTTACAATTCCGGCTTCTGCCGCACGACCACCTTGGTGCCGACGGGGACGCGTTCGTAGAGATCGGAGACGTCGGCATTGACCAGCCGGAAGCAGCCGGAGGAGACCTTGGTGCCGATCGTGTCCGGCCGGTTGGTGCCGTGGATGCGGTAGACGGTGGTGCCGAGATACATCGCGCGCGCGCCGAGCGGATTGCCGGGACCGCCGGCCATGAAGCGCGGCAGATAAGGCTGGCGCGCGATCATCTCCGGCGGCGGCGTCCAGTCCGGCCATTCCTTCTTGTTGGTGATGCTTAACAGCCCCTGCCACTGGAATCCGTCGCGGCCGACGCCGATGCCGTAGCGGATCGCGCGGCCGCCGGGCTGGATCAGATAGAGATGTCGCTCGGCGGTCGAGATGATGATGGTGCCCGGCGCTTCCGTGGTGCGGTAGAACACCACCTGCTTCCTGAATTCCGGATCCAGTTCAAACGAATCATCGGCCAGCAATCCTGGCTGGTCGGCATCGGGTTGTTGCGCGTAGCCGTGCGAGGCTGAAAGCATCAAGCCGATAGCGGCCATCAACATCCAGATCAGGTGACGAAATTTCGTCATTGCAAAGCTCTCCTCATGGGCATTCCCGCCAAAGCGCATGATCCGCCAAAGTGTGAGCGGTTTGGCGACCAGATCATGCGCCACTTCTATAGCTTGAGCGCGATCAGACGCAAAACCGGTACCCACTTTTGCTGATCGCGCTCGTATCCGCATCAAATCTCAGGGCTGGCTTGATGGCAAGTTAAAGGCAAGTTTCGCCGAAATGCCTCGGTTTTCTGTCATTTAGTGGTCATTCGGAACGCCCCAAAGCGCTCACTTCGGCGCCAGCCAGAGCCTGCAGGCCGAGTGACAGACGGTCACCGTGCCGACCCCGCCGAGCCAAAGCGCCACGAACCACAACAGGCGCTGTGTGAGCGGGCGCTGGCTTTGCCGTGGGCTTTCTCGATCCGGCATCAATGATAGCCGCTGCCGGCCCTGACCTTGCCGCGGAAGACCCAATAGGCCCATGCCGTATAGCCGAGAATGAGCGGTATCAGCACGGCAACGCCGACCAGCATGAAGATCTGGCTGTTCTCGGGCGAGGCCGCCTGCCAGATGGTGATGCTCTGCGGCACGATGATACGGATACATGCTGATGCCGAGCCCGGCATAGGACAAAGCGAACAGCGCCAGCGTCAGGAAGAACGGCTGGTAATCCTGTTTCGCTGGCGAGGCTGCGCAACAGCAGGATGGTCACGCCGGCGACCGCGATCGGTACCGGCGCGGTCAGGATGATATTCGGCCAGGCGAACCAGCGCTGCGCATATTGGATGTGGAGGAACGGCGTGGCGATGCTGACCGCGCCGATCGCGCCCAGCATCGCAAACAGCAGCGACCAGCTCAGGCCATAGGCGTTGTCGCGAAGTTCGCCTTCGGTCTTCAGCACCAGCCAGGTCGCGCCGAGCAGCGCGTAGCCGACCACGAGCGCAAGGCCGGTCAGGATGCTGAACGGCGTCAGCCAGTCCCACCAGCCGCCGGCATAATGCCGTCCCTCGACATGGATGCCCTGCAGGATGGCGCCGAGCGCTATTCCCTGCGCCAGCGTCGCCAGCCATGAGCCGCCGGCAAACGCGATATCCCAGCGATTGCGCTTGCTCTGCGTGGTGCGCCAGCGGAATTCGAAGGCGACGCCGCGGAATATCAGGCCGATCAGCATCGCGATCATGGGCGTGTAGAGCGCGGGCATCAGCACCGCATAGGCCAGCGGAAACGCCGCCATCAGGCCGCCGCCGCCAAGCACCAGCCAGGTTTCATTGCCGTCCCAGACCGGGGCGACGCTGTTCATGATCACGTCGCGGTCGGCCTTGGCCGGAAACAGCGGGAACAGGATGCCGAGCCCGAGATCGAAGCCGTCCATCACGACATAGACGAACACCGCGAATGCGATGATGAACGCCCAGACTGTGGCGATGTCGAAGGCAATCATCGGCCCGCCCCCTCGGTTGCGACGGCGCCCGCGGCGGGCGTGATGCCGGCGGCGCGGGAAGGCGCATCGTGGCTTGGTCCCTGTTCGCCCTGATGCGGCGGCTGCGCCATCAGGCGCAGGATGTAAATGACACCCGTGGCAAACACGGTGAAATAGACGATGACGAAGGCGAGTCAGCGACGAGCCGACCGCGGGCGCGGCCAGCGGCGAAGCGGATTCGGCCGTTCGCAACAGGCCGTATACCGTGAACGGCTGACGCCCGGTCTCGGTGGTGAACCAGCCCGCGAGCACCGCGATAAAGCCGGCCGGGCCCATCGCGACGCAAACAGATGCAGCAGGCGTTGCTCGTAGAGCGTGCCGCGCCAGCGCATCAACAGGCTGAACAGGCCGAGCCCCAGCATCAGAAATCCCAGTCCGACCATGATGCGGAACGACCAGAAGATGATCGGCACCGGCGGCCAGTCTTTTCGCGGCACGGTGTCGAGCCCCGCCAGCGGCGCATCCAGCGAATGTTTGAGGATCAGCGATGCCGAGCTTCGGAATTTCGACCGCATATTTGACCTTGCCCGCGCGCCTGCTCGGGCAGGCCGAACAGGATCAGCGGCGCGCCGTCCTTGTGGCTGTCGAAATGGCCTTCCATCGCCATCATCTTGACCGGCTGATGCTCGAGCGTGTTGAGGCCGTGCTGGTCGCCGGCAAGGATCTGGATCGGCGCCACCAGCGTCGCCATCCACATCGCCATCGAGAACATCACGCGGGGGCCGGCGAGATGCTGGTTGCGCAACAGATGAAACGCGCCGACCGCGCCGACCACGAGCGCGGTCGTGAGATAGGCCGCCAGCACCATATGCACGAGGCGGTAGGGAAACGACGGATTGAAGATCACCTTGAGCCAGTCGGCGGCGACGAACTGGCCGTCGGCATTGACGGCATAGCCGGCCGGCGTCTGCATCCAGGAATTGGCGGAGAGGATCCAGAACGCCGATATCAGCGTGCCGATTGCGACCATCAGGGTCGCGAAGAAATGCAGTCTGTGTCCGACCCGTTCGAGGCCGAACAGCATGACGCCGAGAAAGCCTGCCTCCAGGAAGAACGCGGTCAGCACCTCATAGGCCATCAAGGGGCCGACCACGGGGCCGGCCTTGTCGGAAAATGCCGACCAGTTGGTGCCGAACTGGTAGGACATCACGATGCCCGACACCACGCCCATGCCGAACACGACCGCGAAAATCTTCAGCCAGTAGTTGAACAGGTTGATGAAGACCTCGCGCCCGGTCCACAGCCAGAGCGCTTCCAGCACCGCCAGATAGCTGGCAAGCCCGATCGAGAAGGCGGGAAACACGATGTGGAACGACATCGTGAAGGCGAACTGCGCCCGGGCCAAACGCTACGGCATCCCAGCCTTCGAACATCGGCACCATCCACTCATGGCCCCGGCGTGGAAACTACCACGCCGGATATGACGATGGTACCAAATCGTGCCGCCAGCGGCTCAGCTCTTGGGGCTTGAGCAGGCGGGCGATGGTGCGGTCGATCTGCTCGTACTGGCCCTCGCCATCGTGCTGGAACACGATCTTTCCGCTCTGATCGACGATATATTGCGCCGGCCAATACTGGTTGCGATAGGCGTCCCAGGTCTGCGAATTGTTGTCCTGCGCGACCGGATAGGTGATGCCGTGCCGCTTCAGCGCCGCCTGCACGTTGGAGGCCGATCGTTCGAACGGAAATTCCGGCGTGTGGACGCCGACCACGACCAGGCCGCGGTCCTTGTATTTCGCATAGAGTTCGGTGACGTGGGGCAGCGTGTTGACGCAGTTGACGCAGCCATAGGTCCAGAAATCGACCAGCACCACCTTGCCGCGCAGGCTCGCCATGTTGAGCGGCGCGGAATTGAACCAGTTGCTGATGCCGACGAAGTCGGGCGCGGTGCCCTGCACTGCGGCGACCGCGAACGGAGCGGTCGGATCGCGCGCGACCTCGCCCATGCCGGTGACGGCGCCGAACAGGCAAAGGGCAATCACCGAGGCGGATGTGGCGAGCGATCGTATCGTCATGGAGGTCTCCATCGTCGGAGGGTGTTACAGGCCGATCTGGCCCTGCGGATAAAATCCCGTCAGCCACGCCACGATCAGCGTGTCGTATTGAAAATAAGAGGCAATCGCGAAGGCGATCACGACAACGCCGAACCCCTGCTGCAGCCGCGGCGAAATTCGCGCGATGCTGCGGACGCGGGTGGTGACGGCCTGTCCGCCATAGGCGATCGCCAGCATCGGGATCGCCGCGCCGATGGCGTAAACCACCAGCAGCGCGCTCGCCCAGGCGATATCCTTGGAGGTTGCGACGATGGTGAGGATCGAGCCCAGCACCGGGCCGGCGCAGGGCGTCCAGACCAGCCCGAGCGTGGTGCCGAGCACAAAGCCGCCGAGATTGCCCTGGCGCGATGCGGCGATCGCCGGCCGAGCCGCCGTGGATGAGATCCGCCGACCGGATCGACAGCCATTCGAACGGCGCCGGCCAGATCATCAGCAGTCCGAAGCCGAGCAGCAGGATTGCCGCGCCGGTGCGCAAGCACATTGGGATCGAAGTCGAAGATGCGGGTGATCGCGCTCAGCAGCAAGGCGACCGCGGAAAACGACAGCACAAAGCCGAGCGCGATCATCGCCGGCCGCAGCCTTGCCGGTGTGGCCGACCGATGCGCCGAGCAGGATCGGCAGCATCGGCAGCGTGCAGGGCGCCGCGATCGTGACGATGCCGGCGAGCAGGGCAAGAACGAGGTTGAACATCGGACAGGATCCATTGAACCCGACGAGCCTGACGTGCCGGCGCAAGCTCGGTTCTTCGGGGCGCGCAGCCGAAGCGTTACGCGCGTTCGCGTCACGTGTTCGTGAGACCTCGGAGTCGCGGCGATCCCAAATACAAAGCGACCCGGGAGGGGGGCATCCCGTCCGGGTCGTTGGAGGTACTTGGGAGGTTGAAAACTTGACGGTCGTGGTTATAGCGGGCGAGTTTTTCCGCCTGATTTCGTCGATTGTTTCATTTGTTTCGCCGGCAGTAATTCCTTGCGTCGAAAGTGGAACCAGCCGGCACGTCGATTTATACGTTAAATCATTGAATTCGCTGTAGTTTCACGCCGCCAGGCTGTCGACGCCGGCGCCCTTAAGCAGATCGGCGAGCTGCTTGCGGGCATAGAACATCCGGGTCTTCACCGTGCTCTGCGGGATTCCGATGATCTCGCCGGCCTCTTCGACCGACTTCTCATGGTAGTAGACGAGGTTGATGATCTCGCGATGCGCCGGCGACAGCTTGGCGACGCAGGCGCGCAGGATCGCGCTGGTGTTGCTGCGGTCGAGCGAGGCTTCCGGCGTATCGGCCTCGTCGGCGATCTCGAGCACGTCTTCCTGGTCGATGTCCTCGTGCCGGCGCTGGCGCAGCGCGGTCAGCGCCTTGAAGCGGGCGATCGACAACAGCCAGGTGGAAACCTGGGAACGGCCTTCGAACTGGCTCGGCGGTGCGCCACACGTCGAGGAACACCTGGCTGACGAGGTCTTCGGCCATGGTGGTGTCGCGCACGATGCGAAGAATGAAGCGATAAACCCGCACATTGTGACGGGAATAGAGGATGTGCATCGCGGTGCGGCCGCCATCGGCGATGCTCTCCAGCAGCATTTCATCCGAGGTCGCCTGGGCAGCGATGATGCCCTGGCGGGCGGCGGCGTTGATGGCGATGACGTTCTGCATGACAGGCTCCCAGTGTCGCCGCTTGGCGGCGCTTCGTTGGGCAAATTGTTAATCAGCCAACGTTTCGGGATGTCTGCACGCAAAGCGGAAAAATGGTTTCGTGCGCGGGAGAATTGTTTCGTCGCGGGCCTGGCGACGAAACATTCGAGGCGAAAATGTGAGTGATTTCAATGCGCGGAAAATTGGAACTCAGGACGCGTCGTCTATTTCGTCACGCCCGGGCTTGTCCCGCGCATCCGCGTCCTTGGTAGCTACTATGCAAGAAAGGCGTGGTGCCGGGCACAGGCGAGCGGTAGCGACGCTGTCCTTCGGACGGTTATGGCCCAGCCATGACGGACAACCGATCAGGTCTTCTCGCCGGTCGGGCGAGAACAGATAGCCGCCGCCCCGGATGGTGCGGATCACCGCAGGCTTGGTCGGATCGGGCTCGATCTTGCGGCGGATTCGCATGATCCGCAGATCGACGGCGCGATCGAAGGCTTCGCCGTCGCGCGCATTGGCCAGTTCCAGCAGTCGTTCGCGCGACAGCACCCGCTTCGGATTGGCCGCGAACACCTTGAGCAGGCCGAATTCGGAAGCGGTCAGCGGATGCTCGTTGCCCTCGTCGTCGCGCAGCGCCTGCGCCTCGAGATCGAGCCATTTGGTGCCGAACCGCACCAACTGGTCCTTTGCCGCCTTTGCGCCGGCGTCTTCGGAGGCTGCGGCTGCCCTGGCCGGCGTGCTCCGCCGCAGCACCGAGCGGATCCGCGCCATCAGTTCGCGCAATTCGCAGGGCTTTGCGACGTAATCGTCGGCGCCGAGCTCGAGGCCGACCACCCGGTCGATCGGGCTTGCGGTCGCCGTCAGCATGATGACGGGGACATTGATGCGGCTCTTGAGGTCGCGGATGATCGAAAGCCCGTCTTCCTCCGGCATGTTGAGGTCGAGCACCACGAGATCGGGCACGTTGGTCTCGATCGCGCTGCGCAGGCTCTTGCCGCCGTCGCAAAGCGTCACGCGCGAAGCCGTGCATCTTGAGATAATCGCCGACCATCTCGCGGGCCGGCGCCTCGTCGTCGACGATGATGATGTGCTGGGCTCTGGGTCATGACAGCTCTGTCGCCGGCAGTGTGACGGTGAAGGTCGAGCCCTGTCCGGGCCCGGCGCTCTCGGCGGTCACCTGGCCGCCATGCATGTCGATGATGCGCTTGACGATCGACAGGCCGAGGCCGGTCGAGCTCTCGCCGGCGGTGGGCTTGGCGGACAGCCGCTGGAAGCGGCCGAACAGCCGCCCGAGATCCTCCGGCGACAGGCCGGCGCCTTCGTCGGCGATGCGGATGATGGTGTTGTTGCCTTCATGCGATGACCAGCAACCGAGATCTTGCCGCCGATCGGCGAGTATTTGATGGCGTTGCTGACCAGATTGTCGATCGCTTCCCGCATCCGGTCGGCGTCGCACATCGTCACGATGTTCGGCGGCGCCGACACCGTGATGGTCTGCTGCTTGTTGATCGGCCGAGCGGCTGGTTGGCGTCGGCGACTTCGCTGACCAGCGCTGCGACATCGACCGGCTCGCGGCGGATCGTGATGTCGAAGGCGTCGGCCATCGCGTCCGAGATCAGATGATCGACCATCGAGGTCAGCCGCCTGGTCGCATCGCGGATATGCTCGACCTGGGCGGTGACGTTCTCCTTCGGCGAGCCGGCGCCGATCAGTTCGGTCAGCATTTCGGTGCGGCCGAGGATCACGCCGAGCGGATTCTTCAGATCGTGGGCGACGGTGCCGAGAATTTCGTTCTTGAAGCCGTTGGCGCGCTGCAGCCGCAGCCACTGCGCCGACAGCCGGCGGTTGGCCTGCATCAGCGCGCGGGTGCGCTGGGCGACGCGGTCCTCGAGCTGGGTATTGGCCTCGTGCAGCTGCTGATAGAGAATGACGTTGTCGAAGGCGATCGACAGGCGGCTGCCGAAAATCTCGACCAGCGAGCGGTCGGTCTCGGACAGCGGTCGCTCCGCCTGCAGCAGCACCACGACTTCGCGGCCGCTGCCGGTGCGAAGATAGAGCACGGTGCGGTGGTCGACGAATTCGTTCTTGCGGCGCTTGAATGCCGCTTCCACCATCTGCCGCAGATCCGGGTCGAGCGCTTTCGAGCTGGTGGCGCCGATGAAGCGGCTGTAGCAGCCGGAGCCGGCCAGCACCGAGAAATCGTCGCTGCCGGCTGCCGTCGTCGCGCAGCACCAGGATGCCGGCGCAATCGACGTTGAGCAGCGAGGCGATCTGCGTCAGCACGCCTTCGGCGAGGCGCTGCATCGACTTGAAGTCGTACAGCGTCGAGGCGGCGTCGATGATGATCTCGAGCCCGCGCCGGGTCTGCACCATGCGCTCGAGCTGCTGATAGCTGCGCAACGCCGCGGTCAGCGAGGTGAACAGCTTGTCGGCGGTCAGCTCGGTCTTCGCCTTGTAGTCGTTGATGTCGTACTGGACGATGACGCGGCGCTCGGGCGCCTGGCCGGGCTGTCCGGTGCGCAGGATGATGCGGACGGTCTCGTTCCTGATCTCGTTGCGGATGTATTCGACGAGCTCGAGGCCGGCGACGTCGGTCTCCATGATGACGTCGAGCAGCACGGCGGCGATGTCGCGGATGCGCGCGCATCAGGGTGCGGCCCTCGGCGGCCGAATAGGCCGACAGGATCTCGAGCGTCTGGCCGTTGCAGGCTGTAGTCGCTCAGCGCGAACCGGGTGCCTTCATGCACGGCCTGATCGTCGTCGATGACCGCGATCTTCCACTTGCGCGCGGTCGAATCCTCCGGAACGGCTGCCGGTGTCGTCGATCAGGTGGAGGACATCGTCCTGTTCGGCCATTGAGCGGTTCCGTCGGCTAGGTCTGCGGTGTCGATCGGGGTCGCCCTTGGGCGACCCTGCGGCATGATAATGCGAAATGTGGTGCCTTGTCCCAGCCTTGAATCCAGCATCATGCGGCCGCCGAGCTGCTGGGTGACCAGATTATAGACGATATGCAGGCCGAGCCCGGTGCCGCCCTCGTTGCGGCGCGTGGTAAAGAACGGGTCGAACGCCTGCCGCTGCACGTCCGGCGTCATTCCGGCGCCGTCGTCGGCGAAAATGATCTCGACGTCGTCGCGTGCCGCGCGGCCGCGCCGAAATCGAGATCGTCCCGGAGCGGCCGTCGGCGAACGCGTGATTGGCGGCGTTGAGGAACAGATTGGTCAGGATCTGGCCGTAGGAGCCCGGGATAGCCGTCGATGACGAGGCCCTCCGGGCACGTCGACCGACAGCGTGATCGGCGCCTTCTTCAGCACCGGCCGCAGGCTGGCGATGATCTGGTCGGTCGCCTCGCCGAGGCTGAACTGCCGGCGCTCGGCATGCGAGCGGTCGACCGCGACCTGCTTGAAGGACTGGATCAGCTCGCCGGCGCGATGCAGGTTGGCCACCAGCTGCTGGGCGGCGTCGCGCGAGCTCCGGACGAATTCCTCGAGCTTGCGAGCGGCGCAAGCGCGCCGTCGGATTTCAGCTCGGCCTCGAACATCTCGGCGCGGCGCGCGAAGCTGGACGCCACCGTCAGGCTGATGCCGATCGGATTGTTGACCTCATGGGCGACGCCGGCGACCAGGCCGCCGAGCGCCGCCAGCCGTTCGGCGTCGATCAGGTTCTGCTGGGCGGTGTTGCAGCTCGAGCAGCGCGCCCTCGGCCTTTTCCTTGGAGGCGCGCAACTCGTCCTCGGTCTTGCGCTTGGCGATGGCGTTTTCGCGGAACACCTCGACCGCGCGCGCCATCGCGCCGACCTCGTCGCTGGCGCCGGTGCCCTGGACCTGCCGGTCGTAGTCGCCCGAGGTGATCGCCTGCATCGCCGTCATGATCTGCTGCAGCGGCAGCCGGATGCGAGAGCGCGATCAGCACGCCGGCGGTGAGGATGATGCCGAGAAAGATCACGGCGATCGACAACACCTTGCGGGAGATGTCGGCCGAGCGTCCGGTCGAATGTCTCCTGCGCCTTCTGCTCGCGCTGGCGCATCTTGACCGACAGATTCGTCGATGGCGCCGATCGCCTCGGCCTGGCTGGCGTCGATGGTGTTGCGCAACAGCTCGGTCCGGCTGGCGAGCTGCTCCGACAGTTTCGCAAGGCCCTGCGCGCAGCGCCACCGTCCGCGCCTTCAGCCGCTGCAGCGCCATGCGCTGCAGGTCGTTGTCGGCGAGGTCGGCCATGACGGGAATGGTTTTCTCGATCGTCTCGGTGTTGCGGCGGGCATCCTCGGCGGAGGCGGTCGCCAGCGAAAGATAATAGGCGTTGGCGGCGACCAGCATCGCGGTGAAGGCCTCGCGGGATTTTCCGAGCGACGGCCAGATCAGGGCGTCGCGGTGTCCGGTCGCGCCCTCGATGATCGAATAAAGCCCGGCCATGTCCCTGGCCGGGGCCAGCACCTCTTCCTCGTAGGTCTTCGTGATCGTCGCCTGCACGCGAGCGCAATTCGCCGAAGCCGTTGAGGAAGCGTTCGGTGACGCGTTCGAGCTCGCTCGACCGATCCCGACAGCATCGGGTCGGTCGAGGCGCGCGTGGTCAGC
The DNA here is from genome assembly GCA_963713785.1 of uncultured Alphaproteobacteria bacterium. Taxonomy (GTDB): domain Bacteria; phylum Pseudomonadota; class Alphaproteobacteria; order Rhizobiales; family Xanthobacteraceae; genus Bradyrhizobium. The sequence goes on along the minus strand of CAVQNB010000003.1, from coordinate 211,695 downwards.
GTGCCGAGCACCGCCTCGCGCAACAGCAAGATCTCGGCGAACAGTTCCGGGCTCGGCTGGTTGATGTAGCGATGGATCAGGTTCTGCAGGCGGCCGGTCTCGCTCTCCAGCAGCGCCAGGATCTTGTCGGACTCGCGCACCTGCCGCACATCGTCCCAGGCCGAGCCGAGCACCTGGGCGCCGTTCCAGATCATGGCGGCGAGCACCACGACGACGGCCGAGTTCAGCGCGGCGATCGACAGGATGCGCCAGCGGATCGGCACCGCGCGCAGCAGCCCGACGATGCGCGAACGGCCGCGCGCGGCGAGGCCCGCCGGCCGTTCCGCAGCTTCGTCCTGCTGCGGCGCTGCCAAGACCAATTCACTCCACCTTGCGAATTCGTTCGATCAGCTGCCGCGGCCGCGGGGTCGCGCTGCGCCTTGGCGTAAATCGCCGGCCATCGCGGCCTCGAACGGCTTGCGGTCGATGTCGGTCACGATCGTCACGCCCGCGGCCTCCGCCTGCTGGCGCGATCGCTCCTCGAGATCCTTCCACTTCTCGCGCATGAAGCGGCTCGAGTCGCAGCGCGGCCTCGCGGAAAATCTTCGATCCTCCGCCGACAGGCTCTCCCAGGCCTTCCGCGACATCACCAGCACTTCCGGGCTCATCGTGTGTTCGGTGAGGGTGTAGAAGCCGGCATATTTGTAATGATCGGTGGTGACGAAGGACGGCCAGTTGTTCTCCGCGCCGTCGATCAGCCTGGTGGCGAGCCCGGTCAGCACCTGTCCGTAGGGCAGTTCGATCGGCTCGGCGCCGAGCGCCCTGATCATGTCGGACATCAGTTCGGATTGCTGCACGCGGAGCCGCAGGCCCTTCAGGTCGGCGATCGAGCGGATCGGCCTGACGCTGTTGTAGATCGAGCGCGCGCCGGAATCGTAGAACGTCAGGCCGACAAAGCCGTACGGCTCGAAGCTGCCGAGGATCTCCTTGCCGATCGGGCCGTCCAGCACCTTCTGCAGATGCTCGATGGAGCGGAACAGGAACGGCATCGCCAGCACGTTCATCGCCGGCACGAAGTTGCCGATCAGCGCCACATTGGTGCGATTGAGATCGATGGCGCCGGCGCGGGTCTGCTCGATGGTCTCCTTTTCCTCGCCGAGCTGGCGCGAATGAAAGACCCGGATCTGGTGCCGGCCGCCGGTGCGTTCCGCGATCAGGCGGCCCATGTAGAGCAGCGCCTGGACGGTCGGATAATCCTCGTTCTGGGTATCGGCGGCGCGAAATTCGCGCGCGACCGCGCTCGTCGAGACCGCCGTCAGCAACAGCGCGACAACGAGTGCCACGGTCCGCGAAAGGTCGGCGCGGCTGTACACAGGCAACTTATCCCCTTGTGATGAAGTCGATGGCGGGAGGAAAAGGTTCAACGTTAATTTTGCAGAAGCGGCGCGGGATCGGCTATCCTGCCGATGCCGCCGATATCGTCAATTGTGCGCTGCGACCGGCTCGTTTGCGGATTGAAACCGCCGGCGCCGGGGTCTTATCGACGGCGCAGCCGTGCGGGACGACGCTGAGCGATCGCGACGCATGTTTTCGCTCGCGCGCAGATTGGAATGGTTTTATCGTGAAATCGGTCTTTGAGATTTTTGCAACTCGCCGCCGTCGACGGCGCGATCGGCCTTTGCCTCGCCGGCCCAGGCGGTCACCGACATCATGTGGTGGCATGCGATGTCGGGCGAACTCGGCACGGCAGCTCGAGAAGCTCGCCGCCGATTTCAACGCCTCGCAATCCGAATACCGGATCGTGCCGAGCTACAAGGGCAATTACACCGAGACCGTGACCGCGGCGATCTTCGCGTTTCGCTCGCGCAGCCAGCCCGCCATCGTCCAGGTCAACGAAATCGCGACCGCGACCATGATGGCGGCGAGGGGCGCGATCTATCCGGTGTTCGAACTGATGCGCGACCAGCAGGAGGCGTTTTCGCCGGCCGCCTATCTTCCGGCCGTGACCGGCTATTACGCCGACGTCGCCGGCAACATGCTGTCGTTCCCGTTCAACGCCTCGACGCCGATCCTGTACTACAACAAGGACCTGTTCCGCGCCGCCGGCCTCGATCCGGAGGTGGCGCCGAAGACCTGGCCCGAGGTCGGCGCGGCGGCGAAGCGGCTGCGCGCGGCGGCGCGGTCTGCGGCTTCACCACGTCGTGGCCGTCCTGGATCAATGTCGAGAATTTTTCCGCCTTCCACAATCTGCCGATCTCGACCAGGGCCAACGGCTTCGGCGGTCTCGATGCGGTGCTGACCTTCAACAATCCGGTGATGGTGCGCCACATCGCGCAGCTGGCGGAATGGCAGACCGACCAAGGTGTTCGACTATAGCGGCCGCGCGCACGATCGGCGGAGCCGCGGTTTCAGAACGGCGAATGCGGCATCTTCATCGGCTCGTCGGCGACGCGCGCCGACATCAAGGCCAATTCGAAATTCGAGGTCGGCTACGGCATGCTGCCGTACTGGCCCGACGTCGCGGCGCGCCGCAAAACACCATCATCGGCGGCGCGACCTTGTGGGTGCTGCGCGACCGGCCGCGCGACGAATACAAGGGCGTCGCCAAATTCTTCGCCTTCCTGTCGAAGCCCGAAGTTCAGGCCGCCTGGCACCAGAACACCGGCTATCTGCCGGTGACCCGCGCGGCGTTCGACCTGACCCGCGCGCAAGGTTTCTACGATCGCAATCCCGGCACCGCGATCTCGATCGAGCAGATCACGCTGAAGCCGCCGACCGAGAATTCGCAGGGGCGTGCGGCTCGGATCGTTCGTCCTGATCCGCGACGTGATCGACGACGAACTGGAGCAGGCCTTCAGCGGCAAGAAATCCGCGCAGGCGGCGCTGGATTCCGCCGTCGAGCGCGGCAACCGGCTGCTGCGCCAGTTCGAGCGCGCCAGCCCGGACCGGTAAAACGGCTCAAGAAAGGGCGTCCGGCGATATTTGCCCTAATAATAGGCAATGATATTTCTCTGTATGCAATCGCGCGGCGCGCCGCTGCGACTGGAAGTCAGGCGTTTAATAGCCGGATCATAGGCTTAGGCCGCCGCTAGGTTTGCGTTAAGGTTTGGCACGAACCTTGCGAAGTCTGCTCCAAAGCCGATTCCCCCGTGCGTTGGAGCATCCCATGAAGCGTCGCGATTTTCTGAAATCCGTCTCCGGCGTCGCCGCCGGCGCCATGGTGCCGGCGCCCGCGATCTGGTCCGCCGGCCAAGGCCGACGCCCGCTCCGAGACGCTGCTGATCGTCTCCGAAGGCGGCCCCAACAATCTCGACATCCACGGCGTCGGCACCAACGTGCCCGGCTACGAGGTGTCGTGGAATTGCTACGACCGGCTGATCAGCCACGAAATGAAGAGCGGTCCCGGCGGCGTGCCCTATTACGACCGCGACAAGTTCAAGCCCGAACTCGCCGAAGACATGAATGTCGGCGACATGTCGGTGACCTTCAAACTGAAGAAGAACGCCAAATTCCACGACGGCACGCCGGTCACGGCCAAGGACGTCAAATGGTCGCTCGATCGCGCGGTCAGCGTCGGCGGCTTCCCGACCTTCCAGATGAGCGCGGGCTCGCTGACCAAGCCGGAGCAGTTCGTCGTCGTCGACGACAACACCGTGCGGGTCGATTTCGCCAAGAAAGACCGGCTGACGATTCCCGATCTCGCGGTGATCGTGCCCTGCGTCGATCAATTCCGAACTGGTGAAGAAGAACGCCACCGAGAAGGATCCCTGGGGCGCTCGAATACACCAAGCAGCAAACCGCCGGCTGCGGCGCCTACAAGGTGACGAACTGGACCGCCGGCACCGAAGTGATCATGGAGCGCAACGACGACTGGGTCGGCGGCCCGCTGCCGAAGATCAAGCGCGTGATCTGGCGCATGGTGCCGCAGGCCGGCAACCGCCGCGCGCTGCTGGAGCGCGGCGACGCCGACATCTCCTACGACCTGTCGAACAAGGATTTCTCGGAGATGAAGGCGGACGGCAAGCTCGACATCGTGTCGCTGCCGTTCTGCAACGGCATCCAGTATATCGGCATGAACGTGAAGAAGCCGCCGTTCGACAATCCGAAGGTGCGCCAGGCGGTGGCCTATGCGATCCCCTACCAGAAGATCATGGATGCGGTGATGTTCGGTCTCGCCAATCCGATGTTCGGCGCGCCCGCCGGACAAGCCGACCGAGGTCGCCTGGCCGCAGCCGACCAAATATTATCACCGACATCGCCAAGGCCAAGGCGCTGATGGCCGAGGCCGGCTATCCCAACGGCTTCGAGACCACGATCTCCTTCGATCTCGGTTCGCCGGCGTCAACGAGCCGATCTGCGTGCTGGTGCAGGAGAGCCTCGGCCAGATCGGCATCAAGACCACGATCAACAAGGTGCCGGGCGCCAACTGGCGCACCGAAATGACCAAGAAGGCGATGCCGCTCTTCACCAACGTGTTCTCGGGCTGGCTCGACTATCCCGAATACTTCTTCTATCTGGTGCTATCACGGCCAGAATTCGATCTTCAACACCATGAGCTACAAGTCGCCGGACGATGGACAAGCTGATCGACGGCGCGCGCGCCGCGGCGGCGATCGGCGACAAGGAGAACTACGACAAGGACGTCGAAGGGCTTCGTCGATCTGGCCTTCGCCGACGTGCCGCGCATTCCGCTGTTTCAGCCCTATCGTCAACGTCGCGACGCAGAAGAACATCTCCGGCTATCACTACTGGTTCCACCGCCGGCTCGACTATCGCGCGCTGGTGAAGGGCGTGAAGCGCGCGAGCGACGCGGCGGCTCACTGCCATCGCGCAGCGGGAGCGTGTCGGGCTGAGCCATGATCGGCAAGCGGCTGGTGTCCGTGATCCCGACCCTGATCGGCGTGGTGATCGTCACCTTCCTGCTGACCCGCGTGCTGCCCGGCGATCCCGCGGTCTATTTCGCCGGACCCGCCGCGACCAAGCAAGTCGATCGAGGAGATCCGCAAGAAGCTCGGCCTCGACAAGCCGCTGCTCGAGCAGTTCGTCCGCTACGTCAACGATCTCGCGCACGGCGATTTCGGCAATTCGCTGACCACCGGCCAGCCGGTCGCGACCGAAATCCGCAACCGCCTGCCGGCGTCGGCCGAACTCACGCTGCTCGGCCTCGTTCTTGCGATCGCGATCGCGGTGCCGCTCGGCATTCTCGCCGCGACCAGGCAGGGCTCCTGGATCGATCATCTCTGCCGGGTGACGACCACCGCCGGCGTCTCGCTGCCGGTGTTCTTCACCGGCCTGCTGCTGGTCTATGTCTTCTATTTCCGGCTCGGCTGGTCGCCGGCGCCGCTCGGCCGGCTCGATGTGTTCGACAGCGCGCCGCCGACGGTCACCGGCTTCTATCTGATCGACAGCCTGATCGCGCGCGATTTCGAGACCTTCCGCGCCGCGCTCAGCCAGTTGATCCTGCCGGCGGTGACGCTTGGCGATCTTCTCGCTGGCGCCGATCGCGCGCATGACGCGCGCCTCGATGCTGGCGGTGCTGTCGTCCGATTTCGTGCGCACCGCGCGCGCCAGCGGCCTCGTCGCCGGCACCGTGATCGTCACCTATGCGTTCCGCAACGCGATGCTGCCGGTGATCACCACGCTCGGCATGGTGTTCTCGTTCCTGCTCGGCGCCAACGTGCTGGTGGAGAAAGTGTTCGCCTGGCCCGGCATCGGCTCCTACGCGGTGGAAGCGCTGATCCCGTCGGACTTCGCGCCGGTGCAGGGCTTCGTGCTGACCATGGCGGTGCTGTATGTGGTGCTCAATCTCATGATCGACATTCTCTACGGCGTGATCGATCCGCGCGTGAGGCTCGAAGGCATGAGCCGAAGCATGAGCACCGTCGCGCCCGCCGTCGAACCCGCAGGTCCCGCGCGCAGCCTCCGGCCAATTCGCGATCTTCGGCCACGCCGCTATGTGGTGGCGGAGAATCCGCGTCACCGGCTTGTCGTTCGGGCTGTTCGTCGTGATCGTGTTGTGCGCGCTGTTCGGCCCCTACATCGTGCCCTACGATCCGCTCGCCAGCGACACCGCCGCGGCGCTGAAGCCGCCGTCGCTGCGCGCACTGGTTCGGCACCGACCAGCTCGGCCGCGACATCTTCAGCCGCGTCATCGTCGCGACCCGGCTCGATTCCTTCATCGCGATCGCCTCGGTGGTGCTGGTGTTCCTGATGGGCGGGCTCGCCGGCATCGCCGCCGGCTTCTTCGGCGGCTGGACCGACCGCATCGTCGGCCGCATCGCCGACACCATCATGGCGTTTCCGCTGTTCGTGCTGGCGATGGGCATCGTCGCGGCGCTCGGCAACACCGTGCAGAACATCATCATCGCCACCGCGATCGTCAATTTCCCGCTCTATGTGCGCGTCGCGCGCGCCGAAGCCAATGTGCGGCGCGACGCCGGCTTCGTGCAGGCGGCGCGGCTGTCCGGCAACGGCGAGTTCCGCATTCTGCTGGTGCACATCCTGCCGAACATCATGCCGATCATGATGGTGCAGATGTCGCTGACCATGGGCTACGCCATCCTCAACGCCGCCGGCCTGTCGTTCATCGGGCTCGGCGTGCGGCCGCCGACCGCCGGAATGGGGCATCATGGTCGCGGAAGGCGCGGCCTTCATGGTGTCGGGCGAATGGTGGATCGCGCTGTTTCCCGGGCGCGCGCGCTGATGATCGCGGTGTTCTGCTTCAACCTGCTCGGCGACGGCCTGCGCGACATCGTCGATCCGCAGCGAAGGACGTGAGAGCAAAACGCATGACCGCGCAGCCGCTGCTCGACGTCAACGATCTCACCGTGGAATTCGCGACCCGGCGCGGCATCGTCAAGGCGGTGCAGCATGTCAACATCTGCCGTCGCCAAGGGCGAGACGCTCGGCATCGTCGGCGAATTCGGCTCCGGCAAATCGGTCACCTCCTATGCGGTGATGCGGATCCTCGACCGCGCCGGCAGGATCGCCGAAGGCTCGGTGATGTTCTCCGGCATCGACGTCAAGGCCGCGAGCGAAGACCAGATGCGCGACCTGCGCGGCCGCGAAATCTCGATGATCTTCCAGAACCCGCGCGCTGGCGCTCAATCCGATCCGCAAGGTCGGCCGACCAGATCGAGGACGTGCTGCTGCAGCACGTCCAGGTCGACGGCGGCGCAGGTGGCGAGAAGGCGATCGAGGCGCTGGAGCAGGTCAAGATCGCGCGTCCGCGCGAGCGCTATCACGCCTATCCGTTCGAACTGTCCGGCGGCATGTGCCAGCGCGTGGTGATCGCGCTGGCGCTCGCCTGCAATCCGCAGCTTCTGATCGCCGACGAGCCGACCACCGGCCTCGACGTCACCACGCAGAAGGCGGTGATGGACCTGATCGTCGAACTGACCAGCGGCGCGGCATGTCGACGATCCTGATCACGCACGATCTCGGACTGGCCGCGGCCTATTGCGACCGCGTGGTGGTGATGGAAAAGGGCCGCGTGGTCGAGACCGCGACAGTCGGCCGACATCTTCGCCAAGCCCGAGCATGCCTATACCAGGAAGCTGATGCGCGCGACGCCGCGGCTCGGCGTCTCCTTGCGCGATCTGCTGCCGGAGGAGGAGGCCGCGGCCGCCTGGCCGCGCGACTGCCGGCCGCAGCCGACGCTGATCGCAGGCGCCGGCCACGGCGCAGCGGCGACAAAGCCGCTGCTGCTCGTCGAGAAGCTGGTCAAGGAATATCCGCGCCAGGGCGCGACGGCGACGCTCGGCAAACTGTTCGGCCGCAAGCCGCCGGTCGAGCCGAAATGTTCCGCGCGGTCGACGGCATCAGCTTTTCCGTCGGCCACGGCGAGAGCGTCGGCCTGGTCGGCGAATCCGGCTGCGGCAAATCCACCACCTCGATGATGGTGATGCGGCTGCTCGACCAGACCTCGGGCCGCATCATGTTCGACGGCGACGAGATCGGCGCCATCCTGCCCAATGCGTTCGCGCGGCTGCCGCTGCGCAAGAGCATCCAGATGGTGTTCCAGGATCCGACCGACAGCCTCAATCCGCGCTTCACCGCCGCGCGCGCCATCGCCGATCCGATCATGCAGCTCGGCGACATCAGGGGGCGCGACGCGTTGCGCGCCCGCTGCGAGGAACTGGCCGGCCTGGTCGGCCTGCCGGTCAATCTGCTCGATCGCTTTCCGCATCAATTGTCGGGCGGCCAGAAGGCGCGCGTCGGCATCGCGCGCGCCATCGCGCTGCATCCGAAGCTCGTCATCCTCGACGAGCCGACCGCGGCGCTCGACGTCTCGGTGCAGGCGGTGGTGCTGAATCTGCTGCAGGACCTCAAGCAGTCGCATGGGCATGAGCTATCTGTTCGTGTCGCACGATCTGAATGTGGTGCGGCTGTTGTGCGATCGTGTCATCGTGATGCGGACCGGGCGGATCGTCGAGCAGGGTCCGTCCGAACGGGTCTTGGGCGATCCGCAGGATGCCTATACAAGGGAGCTGCTGACGGCGATTCCGCATCCGCCGTTGCCGGTTCACTGAACGTGCCGACCGATGGGAGAACAATGGCCGCTGATCCGCTCGACGATTATATCGACGCCGTCGCGAAGGCGCTGGCGCTGCCGGTCGAGGACGCCTGGAAGCCGGCGGTGCGGGCCAATCTCGAAGTGTCGCTGAGGCTGGCGCGGCTGGTCGACGAATTCGCGCTGCCTGACGAAGCCGAGCCGGCCAGTGTCTTTGCAGCCTGATATCGCCATGGCCGCCGACAGCGACGGCCTGTCGGCCGCGGAAATCGCCGCGCGCCGTCGCACGGCCGCAAGCTGTCGGCGCTCGGCGTGACCGAGGCGGCGCTGGCGCGGATCGCGAAGCACGATCCGGTGCTCAATTCCTTCACCGACGTCACCGCCGATCGCGCCCGCGCCAAGGCGCGCGCGATCGATGCCGCGATCGCGGCCGGGAAAAACGCCGGCCCGCTCGCCGGCGTGCCGTTCGCGGTGAAGAACCTGTTCGACGTGCAGGGGCTTGCCGACCCGCGCCGGATCGAAGATCAATCGCGACCTGCACGCCGTCGCCGCGCGACGCCACGCTGATCGAGCGGCTGGAAGCGGCCGGCGCGGTGCTGGTCGGCGCGCTCAACATGGGCGAATACGCCTACGACTTCACCGGCGAGAATGTGCATGACGGTCCCTCGCGCAATCCGCATGATCGTGACGCGGATGACCGGCGGCTCGTCCGGCGGCTCCGGCGGCGCGGTCGGCGGCGGGCTGGTGCCGCTGGCGCTGGGCTCGGACACCAACGGCTCGATCCGGGTGCCGTCGTCGTTCTGCGGCATTTTCGGGCTTGAAGCCGACCTACGGCCGGCTGTCGCGCGCGCGCTCGTTTCCGTTCGTCGCGAGCCTCGATCATCTCGGCCCGTTCGCGCGCAACGTCGGCGATCTCGCGCTGGCCTATGACGCGATGCAGGGGCCTGATCCGGACGATGCGGCCTGCACGACGCGGCCGGCCGAGCCGGTGACGCCGCTGCTGGCGCAGGACATCGGCGGTCTGCGGATCGCGATCGCCGGCGGCTATTTCCAGAACAATGTTTTCCCGGAAGCCGTCGAGGCCGTCGCGCGCGTCGCCAAGGCGCTTGGCGCGACGCGAACGGTCGAAATTCCCGAAGCCGCGCGCGCCCGCGCCGCGGCCTATGTCATCACCACGACCGAAGGCGCCTCGCTGCATCTCGATCGCCTGCGCAAGCGGCCGAACGATTTCGATCCGGCGGTGCGCGACCGCCTGCTGGCGGGCGCGATGATCCCGGCGCCGCTGGTCGACCGCGCGCAGAAATTCCGCCGCTGGTATCGCGCGCAGGTGCTGGAGCTGTTCAAGTCGGTCGACGTGATCCTCGCGCCGGCGACGCCCTGCGTCGCGCCGAAACTCGGGCAGATGACCTTCGTGCTCGACGGCGTCGAGACTGCCGGTGCGCGCCAATATCGGCATCCACACCCAGCCGATCTCCTTCATCGGCCTGCCGGTGGTCGCGGTGCCGGTGCCGCTCGAGCCGATGCCGATCGGCGTGCAGATCATCGCCGCGCCCTGGCGCGAGGATATCGCGCTGCGCGTCGCGCTATGCGCTGGAGCGCATCGGCGTCGTCGCGGCGCCGCAGCCGAGGGGGATTTGAGGATGGAGATCGATCTGCCCGATGTGCTCGCCGAAGTGACCGCGCAGTTCGCGCGCTACGAGAAGGCGCTGGTGTCGAACGACGTCGCCGTGCTCGACGAATTGTTCCGCGACGATTCCCGCACGCTGCGCTACGGCATCGGCGAAAATCTCTACGGCTACGACGCGATCATGGCGTTTCGCGCGGCGCGCTCGCCGGTCGGGCTTGATGCGCAAGACCGCCGAGACCGTGATCACGACCTATGGCCGCGACACCGCGGTGGCCTCGACGCTGTTCTATCGCGAGACGCGCGCCGGGCAAGGTCGGCCGGCAGATGCAGACCTGGGTGCGATTTCCCGAGGGCTGGAGGATCGTCGCCGCCCATGTCAGCATCATCGACGAACCCGGATCTGCCAAGAATATGGATCAAAAGACATGAGTCTCGACGATCTTCCGAGCAATGCGCCGCAGCCGCGCCGCCGAGCCGAGGCGGTGGTTCGGCGCGTCGATCGCGCGTCGCCCGATCCGCGGACAAGATCACGCGCGCGGAGGAACTGCGCCTGCAACTGGCGGACGAGATCGTGCGCGGCGCGCTGGCGCCGGGATCGCCGCTCGACGAGACCGACATCGCGCGGCGCTTCAACGTGTCGCGCACGCCGGTGCGCGAGGCGCTGCGTCAGCTCGCGGCCTGCGGCCTGGTCGATGCGCGAGCGCATCGCGGCGCGGTGGTGGCGCGGCCCTCGATCGAGCGGCTGACCGGCATGTTCGAGGCGATGGCGGAGCTGGAGGCGCTGTGCGCCGGGTCTTGCCGCCGAGCGCATGACGCCGGTCGAGCGGCACCGGCTGGAGGCCGTCCACGAGGAACTGCGGGTGCTGAGCCATGCCGGCAATCCCGACCGCTTTCACGAGGTCAACGAACGCTTCCACAACACGATCTATGCCGGCTCGCAGAACGGCTATATCGCCGAGATGACGCTGGCGACGCGGGTGCGGGTGCAGCCGTTCCGCCGCGCCCAGTTCCGCAATCTCGGCCGGCTGGCGAAATCGCATGCCGAGCACGACCGCGTGGTGGTGGCGATCATGCGCGGCGACAGGGCCGGCGCGGCGGCCGCGATGCGCGCGCATATCGAGCTGGTGCGCGACGAATACGAGATCTACGCGGTGTCGGTGTAGGGCGGAGCTAGCGCAATTTCTCAATTCGTCATTCCGGGACGCGCAGGCCCGGAATCCAGACTCACGATCGTGGTTATGGATTCCGGGCTCGCGACTTTGTCGCGCCCCGGAATGACGACTGATTTAGACTGCCGCCGCTTCCGCCATATAGGCGCGCCAGCCGCCGAATGACGAAATATCGCGCGCGCCGTCGATCGTCGGCGGGTTCGACGAGAAATCCCTTGACGCTGCGGCCGTCGGCCAGACGGATCGGTGCCGATCGACAGCGGCGGCGGGATCGCGGCGACGAATTTGCCGAACGCGGACGGCGACAGCGCCCAGACCTCGAGTTCGATCGGCGATCCCTTGCCGGCTTCGACGCGCAGCATGCCCGGTTTCGGCGGCGTGGTGTCGAGCGCGTAGAGCTTGTAGTCCGGCGCGGTCATCGTCTGCTTCCAGCAGGCGGCCGCCGAGCGACTTCAATTCGCCGTTCAGCGCCATGCCGGACAGATGCGCGCCGACCACCGCGATCGGCGATTTCGTCGTCGTTCGCGCTCGCCGGCAGCGTCGCGAGCGGCGGCTGCGCCAGCCCCTTGGCGCCCGATCGTCAGCTTGGTGTCGGCATGGAAGACGCGGCCGATGCTGGCGAGCAGCGGCGTCCTGCCCCGCGGGCGCGAGCAGCGTGATGCCGAACGGGATGCCGTCCGGCCGCATCGCCGCCGGCAGCGCGAGGCCGCAGAGATCGAGCAGATTGACGAAATTGGTGTAGGTGCCGAGCCTGGAATTGAGTTCGATCGGGTTGGCCAGCACCTGCGCCGTCGAATAGACCGTCGGCGCGGTCGGCAGCACCAGCGCATCGATATTGTCGAAGGCGCGCTCGGCGATGCGGCGCAGCGCCTGCAATCGATATAGCGCGGCAAAGGTGTCGGCGGCGGTCAGCCGCGCGCCGGCCGCGGTGATCTCGCGCGTCACCGGATGGATCGAATCCGGCGACGACGCCAGCAGGTTGCGGATCACGAGATAGCGCTCGGCGACCCAGGGGCCTTCATAGAGCAGCCGCGCCGTCTCATAGAACGGTTCGAGATCGAATTCGACCAATGTCGCGCCGAGTGAAGTCCAGCGCGTCAGCGCCTCGCCATAGCGCCTTCTCCGAAGCGTGGTCGCCGAAGAAGATCAACTGGCCCTTGCGCGGAACGCCGAGCCGCAAGGGGCTCGGAAACGCCGTCATCCCGGCAAGCGGCCGGTTGCGCGAGAACGGATCGGCGCCGTCGGGTCCGGCCATCACCTGCAGCGCCGTCATGGCGTCGTCGACGGTGAGCGCGAAAACCGAAACGCAGTCCAGCGTCCGGCAGGCCGGCACCAGGCCCGCGGTCGAGACCAACCCGAGGCTCGGCTTCAGGCCGACGATGTTGTTGAGCATCGCCGGCACGCGGCCGGAGCCGGCGGTGTCGGTGCCGAGCGCGAGCGGCACCAGTCCGGCCGAGACGGCGATCGCCGAGCCCGAACTCGATCCGCCCGGAATGAGATCGGCGCGGATCGGATTGTTCGGGATGCCGTAGGGCGAGCGCACGCCGACCAGGCCGGTGGCGAACTGATCGAGATTGGTCTTGCCGATGATGATGGCGCCGGCCGCGCGCAGCTTGGCGACCGAGGTCGCATCATGCGACGGCGTGTAGGAGAAAGCCGGGCAGGCGGCAGTGGTCGGCATGCCCAGCGCGTCGATATTGTCCTTGACGCGCGACCGGAATGCCGAACAGCGGCAGCGCGCCGGCATCTTTTACGCTTAAGGCTTCCGCTTCCGTCAGCGCGTCCTTTTCATCGCGCAAGCGGATGAAGACCGCGGGATCGTTGTAGTCGCGAATGCGCTGATAGCTGCGCGCGACGGTTTCTGCCGGCGACAGCGTGCCCGCGCGATGCGCGGCGACGATCGCGGCGACGGTTTCGGTCACTCAAGAACTCCGATCGGCAAAACGGTGCGGCCAAGACCTGGCCATGGTGGGGGTTTCCTGACTTGAAAATCGCCACCCCATCGAAGCAAGGCGTATGCCATGTGTACACGTGCAGAACAGAAAGCACGATAGGAATAGCACTGTTTTATGAGACGCTTAGGCCGCTTTCGCGGAATCACACGATCGCCTGCGACAACAGTCCACGCACCACGCTTGCTTATATTATAGGCAATTGAAGCCCGCGCGACGCGGGCACCCAATCATCGGACAATAGCCGGCATTCGCCATTTTTGTTGCCAAAGCAACTAATTCATGCGAGCGTTTGCTGATAATGCGCGACCACGAGCCGGTCAGCGGCCGCTGATGTTCGGGGAGGGAAGATGCTTCGCAGTGAAGCTCGCAAAGAGCGGACGCCTATCGCATGTGGCATGCGCCGTGGCGGGCCGGCAGCGCCTGGCGACGGTCCGGCTCTCCGGTCAGGAGCCGTTTTGACCGGTCACCGCGCCGAGATTTTCGTGAATCCGCCGCAACAGCTCGATCAGGACTTCCCGTTCGTCCTTGTTGAGGCAGGACAGCAGCCTGCGTTCGCGATCGAACGCGGCGACGATGACCTTGTCGTGCGTCGCGCGTCCCCGCGCGGTCAGCGAAATCGAGTGGCTGCGGCCGTCGTCCGGCGCGGTCCGGATCGTAACCAGGCCGCGTTTCTGCATCGTGGCCAGGGTGCGGCTCACCGGGCCCTTGTTGAACCCGATGACGTGGCAGATCCGCGAGGCCTGGATGCCGGGCTCGATCGCCAGCAGCGACATGATCCGCCACTCCGTGACGTTGACGCCAAAATTTCGCTGGTAGAATACGGTCGCGCTGTTCGACAGTTTGTTGGCGATGAAGGTCACGAACGCCGGTACATAGCGGTTGAGATCGAGCAGAGGACCCGTACCGGCATCGGCGGTCTGCGGCACCTTTGGCCGGCGCGGTTTCCTGCTGGATGGGTGAGGGCTCATCTATTTGAATATCGCTGCCAGGGGGCGGTCGAGGAATAGCGATTTGAAATAGAGACACGGGCCAAAGTTTTACAAGAACAAAGTTCGGGAGGTCCCGATGAGTGCGACAGGCTTCTCTCCGTCAGCCGGCAACGGCGCTGGTCCGGCGATCAACGGTTCACCGGATATTCCGCATCTCGATGTCGATCCGTTTTCGATCGAGTTTTTCGACGATCCATATCCGACCCATCAGCTTCTGCGCGACGCGGGGCCGCTGGTCTATCTCGACCAATGGAAGATTTTTGCGGTGGCGCGCTATGCGGAAGTGCATGCGGTGCTGAACGACCCGCTGACCTTCTGCTCCAGCCGCGGCGTCGGCTTGAGCGACTTTGCCAAGGAGAAGCCGTGGCGGCCGGCGAGCCTCATTCTCGAGGCCGACCCGCCGGCCCACACCAGAACGCGTGCGGTGTTGAGCCAGGTGTTGTCGCCGACGGTGATGAAGCAGATCCGCGATCGTTTCGCGGCCGCAGCCTCGGCCAAAGTCGATGAATTGCTGGCACGGAAAAGCTTTGATGCTGTCACGGACCTTGCCGAAGGCTACCCGATGTCGGTCTTTCCCGATGCGATGGGCTTGAAGCAGGAGGGCCGCGAGAATTTGCTGCCCTATGCGGGTCTGGTGTTCAATGCCTTCGGCCCGCCGAACAAATTGCGTCAGGATGCGATCGAGCGCTCGGCGCCGCATCAGGCCTATGTCGCCGAACAATGCCAGCGGCAAAACCTTGCCCCTAGCGGGTTCGGCGCCTGCGTCCACGCCCGCGTCGATTCCGGCGATATCACGGAAGCCGAAGCGCCGCTTCTGGTGCGCTCGCTGCTGTCGGCCGGCATCGACACCACCGTCAACGGCATTGGCGCTGCGATCTACTGTCTGGCGCGGTTTCCCGACCAATGGCTAAGGCTGCGCGAGGATCCGTCGCTCGCGCGCAACGCGTTTGAGGAAGCGATCCGCTTCGAGAGCCCGGTCCAGACCTTCTTTCGGACCACCGCGCGCGACGCCGAGATCGGGGGCAACCGGATCGGCGAGGGCGAGAAGGTGCTGATGTTCCTGGGCGCGGCCAACCGCGATCCCAGGCGTTGGGAAAATCCCGATAGCTACGATATCGCCCGCCGCACCAGCGGCCATGTCGGCTTCGGCTCCGGCATCCATATGTGCGTCGGCCAGCTGGTCGCGCGCCTCGAGGGCGAAGTGATGCTGGCCGCGCTTGCGCGGAAGGTCGCTTCCATCGACATCACCGGCGAGCCGAAGCGCCGCTACAACAATACGCTGCGCGGGCTCGATAGCCTTCCCGTGACCATCACGGCGGCTTGAGGAGGAAGTTCATGCTCGCCATCACCTTCATCCATCCCGGCGGAGCGCGCGAGCGCGTCGAGGCGAACGACGGCGAAAGCGCGATGTTGGCCGCGACCCTGCGCGGCCTCGACGGCATTTTGGCCGAGTGCGGCGGCAACGCGATGTGCGCCACCTGCCATGTCTATGTCGACGAAGCCTGGCGCTCTCGCCTGCCGCCGATGAGCGACGAGGAAGATGCGCTGCTCGATGGCGCGGCCGCCGAGCGGCTCGCGAACAGCCGGCTGTCCTGCCAGATCAAACTGGCAGCGGAACTCGACGGTCTCGTCCTGCGCCTGCCGGAGCGGCAGATTTGACATGGACCCGCCGGCATCGCCGGCGCGCCAAAAAACGGAGAGGAATCATGAGGGGGTTCAAGGTCTATCTCGCAGCCGCTTTGTTATGGGCCGCTTGCGGCGCGGCGCGCGCCGAAATTTCCGACAACGTCGTCCGGGTCGGCGTGCTCAACGATATTTCCGGCATCTTCCAGGACACCAACGGCATGGGCTCGGTGGAAGCCGCGCGCATGGCGGCGGAGGACTTTGGTGGCGGCGGCAAGAGCATCAAGGTCGAGATCGTCTATGCCGACCACCAGAACAAGGCCGATGTGGGCTCCGCAATCGTCCGCAAATGGCTCGACATCGATCACGTCGACGCCGTGGTCGATGTGCCGAATTCCGCCGTTGGGTTGACGATCAATTCGCTGATCCGCGATACCCGCATGACCTTCCTGGCGTCGTCGACGGCGAGCGCCGATCTCACCGGCAAGGCCTGCTCGCCGAACACCATTCAATGGGTCAACGACACCTGGGCGACCGGCAACTCCACCGCGGCTGCGATGATGGAGCGCGGCGGCAAGGATTGGTATTTCATCACGGTGAATTTTGCGCTCGGCCAGGGCATCGAGGCCGAGGCCACCAATTATATCGAGAAGCATGGCGGCAAGGTTTTGGGCTCGAGCAAGCATCCGCTCGGCACGTCCGATTTTGCGTCATTCCTGCTGCAAGCGCAAAACTCCAAGGCCAAGGTGATCGGGCTTGCCAATGCCGGCGGCGACACCATCAACGCCGTCAAGCAGGCCGCGG
This sequence comes from uncultured Alphaproteobacteria bacterium, assembly GCA_963713785.1. Lineage (GTDB taxonomy): Bacteria > Pseudomonadota > Alphaproteobacteria > Rhizobiales > Xanthobacteraceae > Bradyrhizobium. The sequence continues at coordinate 195,037 of CAVQNB010000003.1, read as the reverse complement.
AATTCGGCATCCAGCAGGGCGGCCAGACCATGGTGGCGTTCCTGCTGTTCGTCAACGACGTGCACGGCATGGGACTGAAGGTCGCCCAGGGCCTGCAACTGTTTGAAGCCTTCTACTGGGACATGAACGACGATACCCGCGCGTTTGCAAAACGCTTTGCGGCGCGGCCCCGGATGAACGGCAAGATGCCGAGCGCCAATCAGGCCGGCGTCTATGCCGCGACGCTGGCTTATTTGAACGCAGTGGCCGCGACCGGCAGCGACGATGCCAAGGACGCCGTGCCCGAGATGAAGAAGTTCAAGGGCAAGGACAAATTATTCGGCGACGTGACCATTCGCCAGGACGGCCGCGTGACCCATCCGATGTATCTGTTCGAGGTCAAGAAGCCGGAGGAGTTGAAATATCCCTATGACTATTACAGACTGGTTTCGACTGTAGCAGCCGACCATGCATTCCGGCCGCTCGCCGACGGCGGCTGCGCGCTGGTGAAATAGAGCATGATCCGGAAAAGTGGGTACAGGTTTTCCCTCGCGACAAGCGCAAAGCGTTTGCGCGGAGATCATGCTCAAACAAAAGTTTACCGCGTCACCTTGCTGCTGCCCTGCGTGATCAGCCGCGCGCGTGCGCTGATCGCGCACATAGATCCACAACCAGCTCAACGCGACACTGAGCCGGTGGCGCATGCCGATCAGAAAATAAATGTGGGCGATGCCCCAGATCCACCACGCGATCGCGCCGCGCAGCTTGATGCGGCCGAAATCGATCACCGCCGAGCCGCTTGCCGATCTGCGCCAGGCTGCCGGCATGCCTGTAGCGGAACGGCGCGGTCTTGCCGCCGCCAAGCCGCGCCTTGATGGTCTTCGGCGACATAGCGCCCCTCTTGCTTGGCGGCCGGTGCAATGCCGGGCACCGGCTGCCCGTTCCAGGCCGGTAATCGTCACGGTGTCGCCGATCGCGAAGATGTCGGGATGACCAGGCACCGTCAGATCAGGTTCGACTTGCAGGCGTCCAGCGCGATCCGCCGGCGCGCCCAGCCATTCCGCGGCCGGCGAGGCCCGCACGCCGGCGGCCCAGATGATGGTTTTCGCTTCCAGGCGCGTGTCGCCAAACCGACGCCGTCGGCGCTGCATTCGGTAACGGGCTTTCCCAGCATCACCTCGACGTCGATGCTTTCCAGCGAACGCCTGCGCATAGGCCGAGAGATCGTCGGCAAAGCCCGCCAGCACGCGCGGGCCGGCCTCGATCAGCACGACGCGCGCCTTCTGGGTGTCGATGTTGCGGAAGTCCCGCGGCAGCGTGTGCTGCGCGAGCTCGGCAATGGTGCCGGCGAGCTCGACGCCGGTGGGCCCGGCGCCGATGATGACGAAGGTCAGCAGCGCGGCACGCGCCTGCCGGATCGGTCTCGCGCTCGGCGCGCTCAAAGGCGACCAAGATGCGGCGCCGCAGCGTCGTCGCATCCTCCAGCGTCTTCAGCCCCGGCGCGAACGGCTCCCATTCGTCATGGCCGAAATAGGCATGCCGCGCGCCGGTGGCGAGAACGAGCGTGTCGTAGGAGAGCGCATCGTCGTCGTCGAGCAGCACGCGCTTGCCCTGCGCGTCGACGCCGGTCACGGTGGCGAACAGGGTGGTGGCCTCGGGCCGGTTCGCAGGAGATAGCGGATCGGCCAGGCGATCTCGGACGTGGCGAGCGATGCGGTCGCGACTTGATAGAGCAGCGGCTGGAACAGATGGTGGTTGCGGCGGTCGATCAAGGTGATCTTGACCGGTGCCCCGGCAAGACGGAACGCGGTTTCCAATCCGCCAAAGCCGGCGCCGACGATCACCACATGATGGATTTTTGCCGGCGCCGTGCTCATGTGAAGCGACCTCGTGTTTCAGATGTCTCCGTCCAGTAGTATCTAGTTGTTCGCGCGCCGAAACCCAAGCCAAGTTTACTAATCCAGGCTTGCTAATCGACCGATAGCGAAAGTCGATCGCTGTTGGGGTCAGGCATTGGTGTTGCCGTCACAGGCCGCCGCGCGGGCAGCCACAGGCCAACGATTGCTCCGCATAGCGAAAGCACCGCCGCGACCATCATCGCCACGGCGAAGCCGGCGGAGAAATGCGCCGGGGTGTCAACCGCGCCGTTGGCGGAGAACACCGCGACCAAGAGCGCGATTCCGAACATCCCGCCGAGGAAGCGGCCCATGTTGAACACGCCGGAGGCCTTGCCCATTTCGGTCACCGCGACCGAACTTAAGACGGCGTTCTGCGCCGCCGGCATCGCCATCGACACGCCGACGCCGGCCAGAATCAGCGGCACCACCAGCGCCGGGTAGGTGACGCCGGGCGCGGAGACAATCGCGATCCAGCCCAGCCCCGCCGCCTGCATCAATAGTCCCGTCACCACCAGCGGCCGCTCGCCGAATTTTTGCACGACTGCTCCAGCAATCGGCGCGGTCAAGAACAGCGTCGAGGTCCATGGCAATAGCCGCAGCCCGGCGCCGAGCGGACCGAAGCCGAGCGTCACTTGCAAAAATTGCGGCAGCAGGAACAGCACGCCATACATCGCCGCATAGAACAGCAGGCTTGCCGCAACACCTGCGGCGAACGATCGGGACGCAAACATCCGCATCGGTATCATAGGTGCCGGGGCGCGCGCAATTCACGGGCGACAAAGGCGATGGAAAACACCAGGCCGAGCGCGAGCGTGGCCATCACCTCGGGGCTGGTCCACCCAACCGGATTGCCGCGCAGCAGGCTCCAGACCAGCGCGAGTGCCGCGATCGCGACCAGCAGCAGTCCCGGAATGTCGAGAGCTGCTTTCGGGCCAAAGCTTTCGCGAAGGCGGGTCAAGATCAACGCAATTGCGATCATGCCGATCGGCAGATTGATCCAGAAGATCCAGCGCCAGCCGAAGACTTCGGTGATGAAGCCGCCGATTGCGGGCCCGATGATCAGCGCACATCCGGTGATGCCGCTGAAAATGCCGAGCGCCCGGGCGCGCTCCTCCTTGGCGAACGCGCCGCTGAGAATAGCCATCGCCAGCGGCATCACCAGTGCGGCGCCGGCGCCTTGCGCGCGCGCGCGCCGCAATCAGCGCTGCCGCGATGCCGGCCAGCGCGCACGCCGACGGATGCGAGGACAAACAGCGCGATGCCGGCCGCGAACATCCGCCGCCGTCCGAAGCGGTCGCCCAGCGCGGCGCCGGTCAACAGCAGCACCGCAAAGGTCAGGTTGAAGGCATTGACCGTCCATTGCAGCGTCTCGACTGAGGAGCCGAAATCGGCGCGGATGGTGGCAAAGGCGGTGGTGATGACCAGCGCATCCAGCGCCATCATGAAGGATGCCAGCGACGGTGACGCCCAGCACCCAGTTCTTCTCGCTCGCGATCGTAGCGCTTCCTGCATCTCTGTTCTCCGTCCTGCTGCCGCGTCGAACTGGCGCGCTCACGGGAAAAGACGAAACGGTGCGGACAAAGGATGCGACCGAAAATTCTTTTGTTTTCGGCCGAATCCTTTTGCCGTCGCCGAACGTCCAGGTCGCGAGATGCAAAGCCAACCAATGGAGAACGGATGAAACGGAGCCTTGATCAGGTATAAGACGAAGCCGGAGCTGGCCGACAAGAACGCCGAGCTGGTTTCGGCGGTATTTGCGGAACTGAAGGCGGCCCAGCCGGAAGGCGTGCGCTATCTTACGCTGCGGCTGGACGACGATACGTTCATCCATTTCGTCGAGACCGCGACCGATGACGGCGCCAGCGCGTTGCCAAAACTGGCGGCGTTTCAGGCGTTCCAGAGCGGTGTTCGCGACCGCTGCGCCGAAGCCGCCGCTGGTCCGCGGTGCTACCGATCGTCGGCAATTATCGCATGCTGGGAGAACCTGAGCGGGCTTGATTGGGAGGCAGAATGAAATCGGTCCCGGAAGCGATCGGCCACCGATCGATATCGACGGCCTGCTCGTTGCGATGCGGCCGAAGCTGCATCGCTATTGCGCGCGCATGGTCGGCTCGGTGATCGACGGCGAGGACGTGCTGCAGGATGCGCTGATCAAGGCGGTGGAGGCGTTTGCGTCCGCCGACCCGATCGGCAATCCCGAAGGCTGGCTGTTCCGGATCGCGCACAACACCGCGCTGGATTTCCTTCGCCGCCGCAACCGCCAGGAAGCGCTGCGATCGGGCGAGGAGGTGGACATGATTGCCGACCAGGTCGATGCCGTCGTGAGCCGTCAGATCGCCAGCGCCAGCCTTCGCACCTTCATGCGGCTTCCGGTGGCGCAGCGCTCCAGCGTGATCCTGATGGACGTGCTCGGCTGCTCGCTTGCAGGAAGTCTGCGAGGTCATGGATTTCAGCCTGCCGGCGGTGAAGGCGGCGCTGCATCGCGGCCGCGCACAGTTGCGCGAATTCGCCGACGAGCCGGACGATGGCCGCAGCCAGCAAATTGTCGGACGCCGATCGCGATGCGGCTCGGCGCCTATGTCGCGCATTTCAACGCGCGCGATTTCGACGCGATTCGCGCCATGATCGCCGACGATGTCCGGCTCGAGCTCGTCAGCAAGACGCGGCATGAACGGCAAGGCCGAGGTCTCCCGCTATTTCGGCAATTATTCGAAGGTCAGCGACTGGCACCTGGCGCCGGGAATGGTCGAGGGCCGGCCGGCGATCCTGGTGTTCGATCCCAGCGCGCCCGGCTCGGGCGCCGAAATATTTCATGCTGCTGCGACTGGTCGGCCGGCAAGGTCGCGACCATCCGCGACTTCCGCCACGCGCCCTACATCATCGATGGCGCGGAATATCGCCTCTGATTGGCCTCTGACGTCGCGCCGGCTGCGACAATCGCCACCCCCAAACGGCACTATAATTCTTGCCATCCCCGCCAACAGCGAACTATGGTGCAGGCCGCTTGGCGATGAGCCGAAGGTTCTAAGAGGGAGCCATCGGTTCATGCTTGCTGCCGGCTCGCGATTTCGCGCACAAAACACGTCACCTCGGAGAAGCGGTGGATGCCGACGCCTCGGCGGGGGCGGTTTGACGGGCTGATAACGAGGAGGGGAACGAACATGAGAACGGCATTCTGGCTGGCGGGCGCGACGGCTCTGGCGCTGGCAGGTCCCGCTGTTGCGGGGGATACCATCAAGATCGGCTTTGTCTCGACCTTCAGCGGTCCGACCGCCGTGATCGGCAACGACATGCGCAACTCGTTCGAGCTCGCGCTCGATCATCTCGGCCGCAAGATGGGCGGCAAGCCGGTCGAGGTGATCTACGAGGACGACAGCAGAAGCCTGACGTCGGCAAGCAGAAGACCGAGAAGCTGGTGCAGTCCGACAAGGTCGACTTCATCGCCGGCTATATCTGGTCGAACGTGCTGCTGGCCTCGCTGAAGACCGCGGTCGATTCGCAGACCTTCCTGATCACGCGCCAATGCCGGCCCGTCGCAGCTCGCCGGCGAACTGTGCTCGCCTTACGTGTTCTCGACCTCCTGGCAGAACGACCAGACGCCGCAGGCGATGGGCCTCTACATGAACCAGAAGGGCGTCAAGTCGGTGTTCCTGATCGGCCCGAACTATGCCGCCGGCAAGGACATGCTGGCCGGCGTCAAGAGCACGTTCAAGGGCGAGGTGCTCGGGCGAGGAATATACGGTGTGGCCGAGCCAGCTCGACTTCTCGGCCGAACTGACGAAGGCGCGCAACTCGAAGGCGGAATCGATCTTCGTGTTCTATCCGGGCGCCGCCGGCGTGCAGTTCCTCAACCAATATGTGCAGGCCGGCATCAAGCAGCAGATCCCGCTCTACACGGCCTTCACCATCGACGAATTGTCGCTGCCGCTGCAGAAGGACAACGCGCTCGGCGTGCCCGGCGCGCAGGAATGGGTCAACGATCTGCCGAACGAGCAGAACAAGAAGTTCGTCGAGGACTATCGCAAGAAATATCCCGGGACTGCGCCCGACCTATTACGGCGCGCAAGCCTATGACGCCGCGCAGTTGATCAACAGCGCCGTGGTCGCGGTCAAGGGCGACACCTGCAAGAAGGACGCGATGAAGGCGGCGATGGAGAAGGCGGACTTCAAGTCGCTGCGCGGCGCGTTCAAATACGGCAACAACCACATCCCGATCCAGAACTTCTATCTGCAGGACGTGGTCAAGGACGCCGACGGCCAGCTCTCGCTGAAGACGGTCGCCACCATCGTCAAGGACGATCAGGACCGCTTCCACGACAAATGCCCGATGAAGTGATCCGCGGGGTCTGCTAGACACGGCGGCGGCGCATTCGCGCTGCCGCTGTTTTCCTTTCGGCACATGTTTCGCTGCCAATGACTTTCAGACTCACCTAGAGCCTTCATGCTGCTTGTCGTCGAACAATTTCTGAACGGATTGCAGTTCGGGCTGCTGCTGTTCCTGCTGGCGGCGGGGTTGACGCTGGTGTTCGGCATCATGGACCTCGTCAATCTCGCGCACGGCTCGCTCTACATGATGGGCGCCTATTTCGCCGCGACCTTCGTGGCCTGGACCGGCAGTTTCCTGCTCGGCGTCGTGCTCGCGCTCGGCGCAACGCTGCTGCTTGGCATCGTGCTGGAATTCGTCGGCGCTGCGGCATCTCTACGGCCGCGATCATCTCGACCACGTGCTGGCGACGTTCGGGCTGATCCTGTTCTTCAACGAGGCGGTGCGGCTGATCTGGGGCCCGGCGGGGCTGGCGCTGCCGCTGCCGGCCTGGCTGACGGTGCCGGTCGCAGATCCTGCCCGGCATCCATTATCCCGCCTATCGGCTGGCGATCATCGTGGTCGCGCTCGCGGTGGCGCTGTTGCTTTATGTCGGCGTGATGCGAACCCGGGTCGGCATGCTGATCCGCGCCGGCGCCTCCAACCGCGAAATGATCGGCGCGCTCGGCATCAACATCAAGCTGCTCTACACGCTGGTGTTCGGGCTTGGCGCCGCGCTCGCCGGCCTGGCCGGGCTGATGCAGGCGCCGATCCTGACCGTGCAGATCGGCATGGGCGAGAACATCCTGATCCTCGCCTTCGTCATCATCGTGATCGGCGGCATCGGCTCGATCCGCGGCGCGTTCCTGGCCGCGATCTTTGTCGGCATCATCGATACGCTCGGCCGCGCCTTCCTGCCCAATTTGCTGCGGCAGGTGCTGAGCTCTGCGGCGGCCTCGACCGCGGCGCCCGCGCTGTCCTCGATGCTGATCTATCTGTTGATGGCGATCGTGCTGGTGGTGCGGCCGGAGGGGCTGTTTCCGGCCAACCGGCGATGAAGCATTCGTTCGACGCCCGCAACGCCGTCACGGCGCTGCTGGTCGCCGGGCTGTTGCTGCTGCCGCTCTATTCGCAACTCAGCGGCAACGTCTTCGTCGCTGACGCTGTTCACCCGCATCGTGATCCTGGCGCTTGCCGCCGCGAGCCTCAATCTGATCATGGGCTATGGCGGCATGATGAGCTTTGGCCACGCCGCCTATCTCGGCATCGGCGGCTATGCCGTCGGCATCCTGGCGCAAGAAGGCATCGGCTCAGGCTTCATCCAATGGCCGGTGGCGCTCGCGGCGTCCGCGCTTTACGCGCTCGTGATCGGCGCGCTCTCCTTGCGCACCCGCGGCGTCTATTTCATCATGATCACGCTCGCCTTTGCGCAGATGGCCTATTACGTCGCCTCGGGGCTGGCGCGTTACGGCGGCGACGATGGTCTGACCGTTTACAAGCGCAGCGATTTCGCAGGCCTGATCAATCTCTCCAACCGCATGCAGTTCTATTATCTCTGCCTCGCCTGCCTGTTCGGCGTCGTCTTCCTGATCTGGCGCATCGTCAATTCGCGTTTCGGCATGGTGGTGCAGGGGCTGCGCTCCAACGAGCAGCGCATGCAGGCGATCGGCTTTCCCGCCAAGCGCTACAAGCTCGTTTGCTTCGTCATCTCCGGCACCATGTGCGGCCTCGCCGGCGCGCTGCTTGCCAACAACACCGACTTCGTCAGCCCCGCCGTGATGTACTGGACCCGCTCCGGCGATCTGATGGTGATGGTGATATTAGGCGGCATGGGCACGCTGTTCGGTCCCGTGATCGGAGCTGTGGTCTATCTGGTGCTGGAAGAGCTGTTGTCGCAGGTGACGGAATATTGGGCGATAATCATGGGCCCGCTGTTGCTGTTGGTCGTGCTGTTCGGCCGCGGCGGCATCATGGGCCTGCTCGGGAGGTTTTCTCGTGGCTGATCCATTGCTCCGCGTCCGGGATCTGGTGCGCCGGTTCGGCGGGATCACCGCGACCGATCACGTCACGCTTGATGTCGCGCAAGGTGAGCTGCACGCCATCATCGGCCCCAACGGCGCCGGCAAGACCACATTGATCAGCCAGCTCACCGGGCACCTGATGCCGGATTCCGGCAGCATTTTCTTAGGCGGCGAGGACATCTCGCGCCTCGCAGCCTGGCGCCGCAGCGCGCTCGGGCTGGCGCGCTCGTTCCAGATCACCTCGCTGCTGATGGATTTCACCGCGGCCGACAATGTCGCGCTCGCGGCGCAAGCGCATAACGGCCACTCCTTTTCCTTCTGGCACAATGCCCGCCAGGAAAGCGGCCTGCGCCAGGCGGCGCAGGCGGCGCTGGAGCGGGTCGGCTTGGGTCATCGCGCCGATGTGCTGGTATCAAAACTGAGTCATGGCGAGCAGCGCGAGCTTGAGCTTGCGGTAGCGCTTGCGACCAAGCCGCAATTGCTGCTGCTCGACGAGCCGATGGCGGGTCTTGGCGTCACCGAATCGGCGCGCATGGTCAAGTTGCTGCAGGAGTTGCGCAAGGAAGTCACCATCGTGCTGGTCGAGCACGACATGGATGCGGTGTTCGCGCTCGCCGACCGCATTTCGGTGCTGGTTTATGGCCGCGTCATCGCCTCCGACGTGCCTGCGGCGATCCGGCAGAACGAGGAAGTGAAGCGCGCCTATCTCGGCGATCAGCATGTGGTGACCGGCCATGGCTGATACCAAATTGGTTGACCCCGCGCCGCTGCTCGAGATCGACGGCATCGAGACCTGCTACGGCCTGAGCCAGGTGCTGTTCGGCCTGTCGCTGTCGATCCACGTCGGCGAGATGGTGTCGCTGATGGGCCGCAACGGCATGGGCAAGACCACCACCATCCGCTCGATCATGGGGCTGACGCCGGCGCGCGCGGGCGCGATTCGCTTTGGCGGGGCTGAGGTGCGGAATTTGCCGTCTTATCGAATTGCAAAGCTCGGCATCGGCCTCGTGCCCGAGGGCCGCCAGATCTTTCCGAACCTGACGGTGTACGAAAATCTCGTGGCCGCCTCCACCAATCGCCTCGGCGCAGCCGATCCCTGGACCATCGACAAGATCCACGCGCTGTTTCCGCGGCTCGCCGAGCGCGGCGGCAACATGGGCAATACGCTGTCGGGCGGCGAACAGCAGATGCTGGCGATCGGTCGCGCCCTGATGACCAATCCGCGGCTCCTGATCCTCGACGAAGCCACCGAAGGATTGGCGCCGCTGATCCGTGAAGAAATCTGGAATTGCCTGTCGATGCTCAAGGCGCGCGGGCAATCGGTGCTGGTGATCGACAAGAATGTCGAGCACCTGACACGGATCTGCGACCGCCACTACATCATCGAGCGCGGTCGCGCGGTGTGGAGCGGGACGTCGCAAGCATTGATGGCGGAGCCCGATTTGCAGCACCGCTATCTTGGGATTTGAGCAGACCCTATTTCCGTTATGCCCGGGCACAGCCGTACGAAGGACGGCGTCGCTTCCGCTCGCCTATGGCCAGCCATCCACGTCTTCCGTGCTTTGTGATTGCCGAAGGGCGGGGATGCCCGGGTCAAGCCCGGTCAAAACGAGCTGAGAGGCTTAGGTCACAATCTCAAACATCTCGAAATATATTCACGGGTGTCTCCGGTCGGACAGTTCGGCGCTGCAAGCGATCGATTGCCGTATCGGTAACAGCAACGAACTCCCGCCTGCCGCGCGACAGAGCTGTGCTATTTCGCGAACGGAACATACTGCTGATACTCTTTCGGTACCGAACTGCGATAGCGCTTGGGCACGGTGCCGCTGTCGATCGATTTGTCAATCTCCTGCTGCCGGGTCATCTTTTTTCCGGTCTTCTTTTTCGTCGTTCCGGAGTCCTTGTCGGTCGTCGTCGTCGGTTTGTCGGTTGTGGTCGTCGTAGCCTGCGGTGTAGCGGCGGGCGCCGGCGCAGCGGGCGCGGGTGCAGGCGCCACTGCCGGTGTTTCGGTATTCGGAGTGCTCTGGGCCAGCAGGGGACTTGCCGACACGAACATGAATATGGCTGCGGAGGTCGCCACGCGAGAAAGTTTCTTCATCTGAAAACTCCGGGAATGGTCAGCGTAATCCCACAAGCATACACCATTTTGGCTGGCGTTTTGCAGCGATCACGGACACGGAGATTTCTTCCGTTCGAGGGGCAGCGCTCAAAACATCTCGAAATATTCGCGGTGCTCCCAGTCCGATACTTCCGCCTGGAAGCGATCGATCTCGGCGTTCTTGATGTGCACGTAGTAATCAACGAAATCCGGACCGAACGCCTGCCGAAAGAACGGATCATCGTCGAGCGCGAATACCGCCTCGCGCAGGCTCTTCGGCAATAGCGCCGCCTTGGTCTCGTAGGGCGTGTCGGCGGACGGGCCGGGGTCGAGCTTGCGGTCGACGCCATCGAGCCCTGAGAGGATTTGAGAGGCCATGTAAAGATAAGGATTGGCGGCGGGCTCGCCGATCCGGTTCTCCAACCGCGTGGCGGCGTCGCCGGCGCCGCCGAGCACGCGGATCATCACGCCGCGATTGTCGCGGCCCCAGATCGCGCGGTCCGGCGCCAGCGAATAGGAGCGGTAGCGCTTGTAGCCGTTGATGGTCGGGGTCGTGAACACGGTGGACGCCCGCGCATGCTCCAGCAGTCCCGCCAGATAGCAGCGGCCGAACGCGCTCAGCACCTCGCCGCTATCCTTGGCCGCAAACGCGTTCTCGCCGCTTGAACGAGCGACGATCGATTGATGCAGGTGCCAGCCGGAGGCGAAAACGTTCGGCAGTTTCGGGCGGCACATGAAGGTCGCGTGATAGCCGTGGCGGCGCGCGATCTGCTTCACCGCGGAGCGAAACAGCACCATGTTGTCGGCGGCCTCGATGCCTTTCCTTGGTGCGAAGGTGAACTCGCACTGGCTTGGCCCGAACTCGACCTCGACCGAGCGCAAGGGCAGTTCGAGTGCGACGATATCGCGGCGGAGGATGTCGAGCGCCGGCTCGATCTGATCGAAGCGTTGCTCGGCTAGATATTGATAGCCGTGCGAGAGCAGGCTGACCGAAGGCGGCCGACCAGGCTGGCCGGCATCCTCCGGCGCCATATGCGCGTCGTCGAGCTTGAAGAGGTGGAATTCGACCTCGAGGCCGGCCACGAAATCATAGCCGCGTTCACCGAGCCTATTCACCACGGAGCGATGGAGCTGCCGCGTCGAAAACGGCACTGGCTTGCCGTCGGCGAAATAGATGTCGCACAACACCCAGCCGCTGCCCGGCGACCACGGCAGCACGCGGAACGTCGTGGGGTCGGGCACCATCAAGGCGTCGGCGGCGCCCTCCATCTCCTTGATGCCGAGGCCGCCGCCGACGGTAAACACGGGGAAGACCGTTTTGTGCGAGGTGTCCTTGGCCAGCAATGACGTCGTGATGCCGCAGCCGCTTTCGAGAGACGCGAGCGCTTCGCTTGCGATCAGCGTCTTGCCGCGCAGGATGCCGTGCTGGTCGGCAAAGGAGAGCCGGATGGTCTCGAGCTTCTTCTCTTCGACGATGGCGGTTAGTCGTTTCGCCGCTTCCTTCTGCTCGGCCGACCACAGCCCGTGACGCTCGACGAAACTCACCCCGTTACCCCTTTAACGCATTCGTCATTTGCGAGGAGCGAAGCGACGAAGCAATCCATCCATCCACGCGCGGCGGTATGGATTGCTTCGCTTCGCTGGCAATGACCGGACAATTAGCACTCACTCCGCCGCCGACAGATGCCGCACCTTCTCTGCGATCTCGCTCGGCACTGGCGCCGCCCAGGGCGCGCCGCGCCGCCGCTTCACGTCGACTTCCATCCAGTAGATCTCCCAGCCCTGGGTCGGTCCGATGCCGTCCATGGTACCCGGCCCCTGGATACTGCGGGCATGCGCCCCGTCCAGGCAGAGGAGCGGTTTGTCGCCGGCAGCGACCTTCTCGATCTGCTCGCGCAGCAGCCGGCGATATTGCACGATCGCCTTGTCGGCGGTACCGAGATGCTCGCGGGTACGATCCTGAATCGAGCCCATCGATTCCACCGCCCACTGATCGTGGACGTTGATGTCCATGCCCATGCCTGTATAGGTCTCGGTCGCCTGCTCGTGCGGATCGAAGCCGTAATCGTTCGACTTATTGCGGCGCGACTTGTAGTCGGGCAGCTCGTAGGTCGCGAGGCGCTGCTCACGCATCTTCTGCTTGTCGACCGGCGTCGTGAAGCTGGTGAAGATCGAGTACCAGTAGCAGTTCTCGTCGTCGATCGGCACGTGATACTGCGTGATCGTCATCTCCGTGTTCATGGGGATGACGAAAGCGTGCGGGAAGATCTGGTTGGTGACGCGCACATGGGTGCGCTCGGCGTCGATCTCACGCAAGGTGATGAGACGCATCCCGTATTCGGTATGCTCGACATTGATAATGGGACGCTCGTACTCGCGCATGATCTTCGTCATCGGCATGTCGCTGCTCGCTGACGCGCCGCGGAACTGGCGGCCATAAGTGTTCGACGTCGACGTATCCTCGTCCTCGAAGAAGCGGTGCAGGTACGAGGCGTGCGACGGATCGACGCCGACTTCGAGCGCCTGCAGCCAGTTGCAGGCCCAGTGGCCCTTGAATGCAAAGACGTGGCTGTCGGGCGCGACGAAGCAGTCGATCTCGGGAAAGGCCGGAGGCTCGCCTTCGCCCATGTAAGCCCAGAGGATGCCGCTCTTCTCGACCACGGGAAAAGAGCGCTGCTTGATGCCCTGGCAGAGTTTTGAGTCCTTCGGCTCGGCCGGAGTTTGTAGGCATTGGCCGGTCACGTCGAACAGCCAGCCATGGAAGGCGCAGCGCAACCCGCCATTTTCCAGCCGCCCGAACGCGAGGTCGGCGCCGCGATGCGCGCAGTGGCGATCGATCAGGCCGTAGCGGCCTTGCTCGTCGCGGAATAGCACCAGGTTTTCGCCGAGCAACTTTACGGGGCGGATGGCCCGCGGGCCCTGCAGCTCATCGACCAGCGCCGCCGGCTGCCAGTACATCCGCATCAGCCGACCGCACGGATCCTTCGGACCGATGCGGGTGATCAGGTCGTTCTGTTCCTGGCTCATCATGTCGGGGTACCTTTCTTGACGGTCAGCGAACTGTCCACCCGTTCAATTTTGTTCGTCTATTGAACGAATGGTCAAATTATGCCATGAATCGGATCGGCGGCAAGCCCTTTTTGGCGGCGCCAGCCGCGTGAGACCGAGATCATGCCGAAGCTGAAGCGCGATGAAAGGGAGGACCGCGCCACCGACCATGTCGAGAGCCTCGACCGCGGCCTGCGTCTGTTGCAGATGTTTGGCACTACCAGCAGCCCGATGACGTTGAGCGACCTCGCGCGTGCCGCCGACCTGCCACGCGCCACGGCGCGGCGAATCCTGTTCACGCTGGAGCGCGGGGGCTTCGTTGCCTCCGACGGCAAGCTGTTCACCCTCACGCCCCACGTTTTGACGCTGGCGGCGTCCTATCTGCGTTCGAACCAGGTGGCGGCGGTGCTGCAGCCGGTGCTCGATCGCGTGGCCACCGCTGCGCAAGAGATCAGTTCGCTCGCGGTGCTCGATGGCGACGAAGTCGTGTTCATCGCGCGCGGTAGTCCCGCGCGGGTGTTCTCCGCGGGCCTCGATATCGGTTATCGGCTGCCCGCCTTCTGCACCTCGGTGGGCCGCGCCATGCTCGGGCAGTTCGACGATTCCGAGCTGACGGCGAAATTGGCCAAGATGCGACGCGAGCCCATCACACCACGCACGGTGACGGATCCGGATCTTTTGCTCGCCGCCATCACCACGGATCGTGAGCAGGGCTATTCCTTGGTTGATCGGGAGGCGGAAGCGCATTTCCGATCGATCTCGGTCCCGGTGCGCCGCTATGACGACACGATCGTCGCCGCCATCAATATGGGCGCCCATGTCGATCGCGTCTCCGCCGGCGAGTTGATCGACCGGTTTCTGCCGCTGCTGCGTCGCGGCGCCGAAGATGCAAGAAGCCAGCTTCTCTAGGCGATGTGGCGGCGGCGCACGCTGTTCGTGGTGATCGCAAACCCGCGTCGCGGAGTGGAAGCGCCATCAGAACTTCGTCGTAATACGCGTCGCCTACCCTGAGTGCGCGCCGCTCAACTCCGTATTGTTCAAACCCGGCTGCACGGTAAAGGCGATGGGCCGCCGCGTTTGACGCCACGACCGTCAGACAAATCTCTTCGACGAAGGATTGGGCCTCTTCGATCACCCGCTGCACCAGAGACGCCGCCAGTCCGGTGCCGCGTGCCTCGGGGCGAACATACATGCCCCACAACATACCCTTGTGCCGGAGCTTGACGGCACTGTGCACGCGCAAGCCCGCCACGCCGAGGAGAGGCGAGCTGCCGATCCAGCCGCCAAACACCGTATTCGCTTCGAGGCGATCAGCCAGCCCACCAAGCGTCAGCTTTTTCATCCTCGTCTTCCCATGAAGAGCTGAACGCCTCCGGATGATTCTTCAGGCCTTCAAGGCGTATCTCGCGATAACTCGCGACATCATGCGCGTCGAGACGGCGCATTTTGACGAGCTTTTGTGGGATGGAGGCATCGGGCTCGGTCATGGAATTGTATAGCGGGGCCGCGCTTGCATCCGCAACCTCCGAAAAGTAGAGCGCGTTACACCGCCACGCTGCGCAGGCCGAAGGCGCGCGCCTCGTTCTGTAATACTGGCCTCACCGCATCGATCAGGCGCGCCGCCGCGGCGTCCACGGTGAGCCCCGCGGTATCGACCACGGCGGAGGCCCGCGCATAGAGCGGCTCGCGGCTGAGGAGGATGGTGCGCAGCTCCGCCATCGCCGAGCGGTCGTCCGCCATCGGCCGCAGATCGCCCTGGCCGGCGCACCCGCGCCATGTGCTCTTCCGGCTCGGCCTTGAGCCAGATCGTGTAGAACGACGACAGGATCAGGTCGAAGGTCAGCGGCTCCGAGACGATGCCGCCGCCGGTCGCCAGCACCATCAGTTCCTTGCGCGCCAGCAATTGCCCGAGCGCGGCCTGCTCCATGCGGCGAAAACCTTCCTGGCCGTAGAGCGCGATGATCTCGGCGACCGACAGTCCGTTCTGCGCCTCGATCTCCTTGTTCAGCTCGACAAAGCTCCAGCCGATTTTCTTCGCCAGCATCTTGCCGAGCGTGGATTTGCCGGCGCCGCGCAGGCCGATCAGCGCGATGCCGGCAGAACGACATTCTGCGCTGCGCCGCCGCGCTTCCGCCCGACGAGAACGTCCTTGGCCTGCGCGATCTGGCTCGGTGTTGCCTTGCGCAGGAGATCGCGGATCACGGGCCAGTCCGGCGACCGGCTCGGCGGTTGGAATGAGGTCCTCGAGATGCGCGCCCATCGCGTTCGACACCCGGCGCAGCAGCACGATCGAGACGTTGCCCTTGCCGCTTTCGAGCTGCGCGATATAGCGTTCGGAAATGCCGGAGACCTTGGCGAGCACCTTTCGCGACATGCCGCGCAGCGCGCGCATGGTGCGGACACGCTGGCCGAGCTGTTCGAGAAAGCCGGTTTCGGGATCGCGATGTTCGGTCATGTCGTCCGGAAGGATCGGAACATAATGCCGAAGAGGATTGACAGCAAGCGCGTCCAGTGGCTTTCTATGAATTATAATTCTTAAAGCTGGGGAGAAACGTCGTGGCACGCTTGGTCTAGGGGCGCGGCATGAGCGGAGTCCGGTTCCTACAACGCGGTGACCTGGCTGCTCGACCGCAATGTCGAGGAAGGGCGCGGCGACAAGCTCGCCTTCACCGACACCGTTTCCGAACTGACCTATGGCGAGCTGCAACAAGCAGACGCCGCCGCGTCGCCAACATGCTGCGCCGTCTCGGCGTCCGCCGCGAAGAGCGCGTCGCCATGATCATGCTCGACACGATCGATTTCCCGATGGTGTTTCTGGGCGCGATCCGCGCCGGCATCGTGCCGGTGCCGCTCAACACGCTGCTGACCTCGGATCAATACGCCTATGTGCTGGCGGATTGCCGCGCGCGCGTGCTGTTCATCTCCGAAGCGCTGTTGCCGGTGGTCAAGGACATGGTCGGGCGGATGCCGGATCTCGAACACGTCGTGGTCTCCGGCAACGATGCGCACGGCCACAAGAAACTGTCCGACGAACTCGCGCGCGAAAGCGATGCGTTCGCGACCGTCGCGACCCATGCCGACGAGCCGGCGTTCTGGCTGTATTCGTCGGGCTCGACCGGCATGCCCAAGGGCGTGCGGCATCTGCATTCCAGTCTCGCCGCGACCGCGGAGACCTATGCCAAACAGGTGCTCGGCATTCGCGAGGACGACGTCGGGCTGTCGGCCGCAAAGCTGTTTTTCGCCTATGGCCTCGGCAACGCGCTGACCTTTCCGATGTCGGTCGGCGCCACCACCGTGCTCAATTCCGAGCGGCCGACGCCGGCGGTGATGTTCGCGCTGATGAACAAGTACCATCCGAGCATCTTCTTCGGCGTGCCGACGCTGTTCTCGGCGATGCTGAACGACGAGACGCTGAAGAACGAGCGCGGCGGCACGCGCCTGCGGATCTGCACCTCCGCCGGCGAGGCGCTGCCGGAATCGGTCGGCAACGCCTGGAAGTCGCGCTTCGGCGTCGACATTCTCGACGGCGTCGGCTCGACCGAGCTGTTGCATATCTTCCTGTCGAACGCGCCCGGCGACATCAAATACGGCACGTCGGGCCGGCCGGTGCCGGGCTACAAGGTGCGGCTCGTCAACGAAGCCGGCGCCGATGTGGCCGATGGCGAGGTCGGCGAACTGCTGGTCGATGCGCCCTCGGCCGGCGAAGGCTACTGGAACCAGCGCAGCAAGAGCCGCCGGACCTTCGAGGGCCACTGGACCCGCACCGGCGACAAATACATTCGCGACGCCGACGGCCGCTACACCTTCTGCGGCCGCAGCGACGACATGTTCAAGGTGTCCGGCATCTGGGTGTCGCCGTTCGAGGTCGAGAGCGCGCTGATCACCCATCCCGCGGTGCTCGAAGCCGCCGTGGTGCCCGAAGCCGATCCGGAAGGACTGCTGAAGCCGAAGGCCTTCGTGGTGCTGCGCGCCGATGCAAGACCGACGGCCTGCACGAGGCGCTGAAGGAGCACGTCAAGCAGAAGATCGGCCCGTGGAAATATCCGCGCTGGATCGACGTGGTCGATAGCCTTGCCGAAAACCGCGACCGGGAAAGATCCAGCGCTTCAAGTTGCGGGATGGTGACGCGGCCAAGTCATGATGCGCTCGTCGATTGAAGTCGGAGGCGTCGCGACGCCGGCTCTCCATTCCCTCCCCCCTTGCGGGGGAGGGTTAGAGAGGGCGGTAAGCCGCAACGGCAGTGCCCGCGGCTACACCCCTCTCCAACTCTCCCCCGCAAGGGGGGAGAGGGCTCAGCGCGCCGCGTTGCGACCGGAGTGGTTACAATGACCACGCTCGCACCCACCGGCTTCCTCCGCATCGGCGCAGCCGATCTCGAATACCGCATGATCGGCCCGGCGCCCGATCGACGCGCCGACCATCGTCATGCTGCATGAAGGCCTGGGCTCGGCCGGGCTGTGGGGCGATTTTCCCGACAAGCTTCAGGCCGCGACCGGCGCCGGCGTGTTCGTCTATTCGCGCGCCGGCTATGGCGCCTCGACGCCGGTCAAGCTGCCGCGCCCGCTCGACTACATGCATATCGAAGCGCTCGAGGTGCTGCCGCAACTGCTCGACGCGATCGGCTTTCGCCGCGGCCTGTCTGCTCGGCCATTCCGACGGCGCCTCGATCGCGGCGATCTATGCCGGCGGCGTGCAGGATCACCGCGTGCAGGGCGTGGTGATGATCGCGCCGCATTTCGTCGTCGAAGACATGTCGGTGGCTTCGATCGCCGGAGATCAAGAACGGCCTATGAGACCGCGGCCTCCAGGCCGAAGCTGGCGCGCTGGCACAGGGATGTCGACAACGCCTTCTACGGCTGGAACGACGCCTGGCTCGACCCGAAATTCCGCGACTGGGATATTTCCGAATACCTCGCCTATATCCGCGTGCCGGTCGCGATCCTGCAGGGCGCCGACGACCAGTATGGGACAATTCGCCAGATCGAGATCGCGCGGGAAGAGTGCTATTGTCCGGTCGATGTGACGATCATCCCGGGGGCGGGACATTCGCCGCATCGCGAAGCGCCGGGGGCGACGCTTGATGCGATCTCGGAATTCGCAAACGCCGTTTTGCGCGACGAGGGCTCGCAGGCCGCTTAGCGCGATGGGGGTCGCGTCCGCCATGATGATCCCGCCATATGCCTCAGGCAATCTGCCGATGCCGCGATGGGCCTATGTCCCCGGCGAGACCGATGAGGCCGACGCCGATTACGAGACGCTCGCCCAGGCCAAGGTGTTGGTGCCGTCGCGCTTTCGCGGCTACGTGCCGGCGCGCCATCCGGCGCTGCGCTATGGCATTGCGCTCAACGACCGCGGCTATTTCTGGGAATCGCAGGAGGTCCTGGAAGCGGTGTGGGCGGCGGCCCCGCAAGGCGGGCGCGAGCGTATTCTGCTGCGCGCCTGCATCCTGATCGCGAACGCCAATCTGCGGCTTCGCATGCAGAAGCCGCACGCGGCGGCGCGGCTTTTGGGCGACGCGCTGCAGGAGCTTTACGCGCTCAGCGCGCGCCAGGCGACCGCGGCTGGCGACGGATTTGCCGACGGTTTTCCGACCGCGACGCTGGTCGAGGTGCTCAAGGGCAGGCTGGACAAACCATTGTTGTCCAAGGCCGATTGGGTTGAAATCGGCGCCATCACCCGAATATGAAACAAAATGCATATTTTGGCGTTCTGGGCTAGACTGGCTTCAAAACATGCATTATTGTGCATGTCTCATAACAGCCTAGACAATCCGAGGGATGGCTCCATGGCCGGTGAAGATCGCGTCCTCGCTGGCGGCGCCAGATACATCGATTTCCAGACCGATCCGTCGCGCTACCGGCATTGGAAGCTCGATGTCGACGGCGAGGTCGCGACGCTGACCATGGATGTCGACGAGAATGGCGGGCTGTTCGAGGGCTATCAGCTCAAGCTGAATTCCTACGATCTCGGCGTCGACATCGAACTCGCCGACGCGGTGCAGCGGCTGCGCTTCGAGCATCCCGGCGTCAAGGTGGTGCTGGTGCGCTCGGCCAAGAACCGGGTGTTCTGCGCCGGCGCCAATATCCGCATGCTGGCCGGCGCGACCCACGCCCACAAGGTCAATTTCTGCAAATTCACCAACGAGACCCGCAACGGGCTGGAAGATTCTCGCGAGAATTCCGGCCAGCGTTTCATCACCGTCGTCAACGGCACCGCGGCCGGCGGCGGCTATGAACTGGCGCTGGCGACCGATCACATCATCCTCGCCGACGATGGCGCGGCCGCGGTGGCGCTGCCGGAAGTGCCGCTGCTGGCGGTGCTGCCGGGCACCGGCGGGCTGACGCGCGTGGTCGACAAGCGCAAGGTGCGCCGCGACCACGCCGATTATTTCTGCACCATCGAGGAAGGCATCAAGGGCAAGCGCGCTGTCGCATGGCGCCTGGTCGACGAGATCGTGCCGAACAGCAAGCTCGAGGCCAGGTCGCCGAGCGCGCCAAGGAATTCGCCGCCGCCTCGAAGCGCAACGGCAACGGCAAGGGCATTTCGCTGACGCCGCTTGACGCGCAGCCATCGACGACAGCGGCATCCGCTACGGCCTGGTCAGCGTCGACATCGACCGCGCCGCGCGCATCGCCACCATTTCGATCAAGGCGCCGGAAGCCGCCGCCGCCGGCCGATATCGACGGCATGATCGCGCAGGGCGCGTCGTTCTGGCCGCTGCAGGTGGCGCGCGAACTCGACGACGCCATCCTGCATCTGCGCATCAACGAACTCGAAACCGCGATGCTGGTGTTCAAGTCGCATGGCGAGCGCGCCAACGTGCTGGCCTGCGACGCCTTCCTCGAAGCCAACAAGGCGCACTGGCTGGTCAACGAAATCAGGCAGTACTGGAAGCGGGTGCTCAAGCGCATCGACGTCACCTCGCGCACGCTGGTGACGCTGGTCGAGCCGGGCTCGTGCTTTGTCGGCACGCTGGCCGAACTCGTGTTCGCCGCCGACCGCTCCTACATGCTGATCGGCTCGCGGCAGGGCGACAACCGCGCCGCCGCCGACGATCGAACTCTCCGCGATGAATTTCGGGCCCTATCCGATGAGCCACGGCCTGACGCGGCTGCAATCGCGCTTCCAGGCCGATCCCGTCCGATCTCGAGCGCGCGCAAGCGAACGATCGGCGAGGCGCTCGATGCCGAGGAAGCCGAAGCGCTCGGCCTCGTCACCTTCGCGCTCGACGACATCGACTGGGACGACGAGATCAGGGTGTTCCTCGAGGAGCGCACCAGCTTCTCGCCCGACAGCCTCACCGGCATGGAAGCCAATTTGCGCTTCGTCGGACCGGAGACCATGGAATTGAAAATCTTCTCGCGCCTGACGGCGTGGCAGAACTGGATCTTCCAGCGCCCCAACGCGGTCGGCGAAGACGGCGCGCTGCGCCGCTACGGCACCGGCCAGAAGGCGCAGTTCGATATGACGAGAGTGTAGAGGCGATAGCGAGCTGGCCGAATAGCGATAGTTCAGTCCATTCGCACGCATCGCATTGCAGCTCGACCAAGGAGCACGCCATGAACATCATGAACGTCGATTACTCGACCAAGATTCCCAACAACGTGAATCTCAGCGAGGATCGGCAGGTGCTCAAGGCGCTGGAGGGCTGGCATCCCGGCTATATCGACTGGTGGAACGACATGGGGCCGGACGGCTTCCAGCAGTCGCTGGTCTATCTGCGCACCGCCTATTCGGTCGATCCGCGCGGCTGGGCCAAGTTCGACTATGTGAAGATGCCGGACTATCGCTGGGGCATCCTGCTGGCGCCGCAGGAAGAAAATCGCGTCATTCCGTTCGGCGAGCATTATGGCGAGCCGGCCTGGCAGGAAGTGCCGGGCGAACATCGCGCCATGCTGCGCCGCCTGATCGTGATCCAGGGCGACACCGAGCCGGCCTCGGTCGAACAGCAGCGCCATCTCGGCAAGACCGCGCCCTCGCTCTACGACCTGCGCAACCTGTTCCAGGTCAATGTCGAGGAAGGCCGCCATCTCTGGGCGATGGTCTATCTGCTGCAGAAATATTTCGGCCGCGACGGCCGCGAGGAGGCCGACGAATTGTTGCGCCGCCGCTCCGGCGATGCCGACAGCCCGCGCATGCTCGGCGCCTTCAACGAGGCGACGCCGGACTGGCTGTCGTTCTTCATGTTCACCTACTTCACCGACCGCGACGGCAAGATGCAGTTGCACTCGCTGGCGCAGTCCGGCTTCGATCCGCTTGTCGCGCACCTGCCGCTTCATGCTGACCGAAGAGGCGCATCACATGTTCGTCGGCGAGACCGGCATCAGCCGCGTGGTGCAGCGGACCTGCGAGGCGATGAAGGCCGCCGGGATCAGCGATCCCGCCGATATCGCCAAGGTGCGCGCGCTCGGCGTGATCGATCTTCCGACCATCCAGAAGAAGCTGAACCTGCATTACTCGCTGTCGCTCGATCTGTTCGGCTCGGAAGTCTCGACCAATGCGGCGAACGCCTTCAATGCCGGCATCAAGGGCCGCTACCGCGAGACCCAGATCGAGGACGATCACCGCCTGCAGAACGACACCTATCCGGTGCTCAAGCTGGTCGACGGCGAGATCAAGCGCGTCGACGAGCCGGCGCTGACCGCGCTCAACATGCGGCTGCGCGACGATTACACGCAGGACTGCGTCAAGGGCCTGCTGCGCTGGAACAAGATCATCTCGACCGCCGGCTACGACTTCAAGCTGACGCTGCCGAACGTCGCGTTCCATCGCCAGATCGGCGAGTTCAGGGATATCCACGCCACGCCGGACGGCGTGCTGATCGACGATGCGACCTGGAACAAGCGCAAGAGCGAATGGCTGCCGTCGGCCGACGACGGCGATTTCATCGCCTCGCTGATGACGCCGGTGACCGAGATCGGCGAATTCGCCCCCTGGATCTCGCCGCCCAAGGTCGGCATCGACAACAAGCCCGGCGATTTCGAATATGTGAAGATCGAGACGTGAATCCGCTTCACCTCTCCGCCGCGAAGAGCGGGGCCAGTGCGATGCCCACGCTTGACCCTATCCGGCGATCTCAAGTCCGGGATTGGCGTAGACGACGCCGCCATCGACCGCGATGGTGGCGCCGACCACATAATCGCCGGCGCGCGAGGCGAGATAGATCGCCACGCCGGCCATGTCCTCATCGGTTCCGATGCGCCGGGCCGGCACGCGCTTCGCCACCTCGTCTGCGTGATCGCGTGCGGCGCTGTTCATGTCGGACTTGAACGCGCCCGGCGCGATCGCCGTGACGTTGATATGGTCCTTGATCAGCCTTGCCGCCATCCGGCGGGTCAGGTGAATCAGCCCCGATTTGCTCGCGGCGTAGGAATAGGTCTCCATCGGATTGACGAAGATGCCGTCGATCGAAGCGATGTTGATGACCTTGGCGGGCCTTTCGCGCGCTTGCCGCCGCGCGCAGTGGCGCGGCCAGCGCCTTGGTGAGAAAGAACGGCGTCTTGACGTTGAGGTTCATCACCTTGTCCCAGCCGCTTTCCGGAAACTCGTCGAAATCCGCGCCCCATGCGGCGCCGGCATTGTTGACCAGAATGTCGAGCTTCGGCTTCGCGCTTCCTGATCTCGGCCGCCAGCATGTCGATGCCGGCCATGGTCGAAATATCGATCGGCAGCGCGATGCATTCGCCGCCATATTCGGCCGTGAGTTCCTTCGCGGTGGCCTCGCAGGCGGCCGGCCTTGCGCGCGGTGATGTAGACCTTCGCCGCACCCTGGCTGAGAAATCCGGCAGCGATCATCTTGCCGATGCCGCGCGATCCCCCGGTCACCAGTGCGACGCGGTCCTTCAGCGAAAACAGATCCTTGAACATGCTGCCTCCTTTTTTTGCCCATGGTAGCGGATTGTTGCTCCGCCTGTGGTGCAATCAGCGTCGTCCGGCTCTTACCACGTTCAGGAGAAGCGCGCCGAGACAACCCAACAACAGGATGGCGCCCGCGGCCCATGTAAGCTGCGGCATCAGCGCTGCCACGAGGGCGGCGAGGAGAACGATTGCAACGATCGCAAGCGCCAGCGCGCCATCGTCGACGAACAATCCGATTAGTTCGCGCAACGCGTTGGCCAGAATGCTCATGGCAACGCTGCCTGCCGCGGGCGGCGCACCAGGATAACGGCGGCGCCGCTGACCGCGAGAAACAGCGCCGCAAAGCCGACGATCGCCAAATCTGCTCCCGGCCAGTCGACGCCGAGCCCTTCACCCGTCCAAAACACGCCGAAGGCTGACAGCATGATTCCGACCGCGAATTTGAGCGTATTTTCCGGAACCCGCGCCAGCGGCCGATGCACGACAAAGCCTATGCCGACAACCAGCAGGCATGCGGCGATCGCACCTGCACTGGCCGGAACAAGCATCCCGCGGCCGGCGCTGAGCGCAATCACGATGAACACCACTTCAAGCCCCTCGAGCAGCACCGCCTTGAAACTCGCCAGTGCCGCCAGCCAATCGAGCCGGGCCTCGTGGCGACGGGCTTGTTCGCGCAGTTCTGCGGTTTCAGTCGCGAACGCGGTCGTCTCATCGTGCAGCGGAATGATGCCGGCCGCGCGCAGGATCGCCTTGCGCAGCCAGCGCATGCCGAACAGCAACAGCAGGATCCCGATCACGAGCTGCAGGAGATGCAGCGGGACATAACCAAGCAGAGGTCCGAGCGCCAGCACGATGAGGGCCAGCACGACAAGGCCTGCAAATGCGCCAAGCCCGGCGGGACGCCAGCCGCGAACCGTGGCGACCGCCAGCACGATGGTCAGCGCTTCGACCGCCTCGACCAGCGATGCCAGAAATGCGGCCGCTATTGCCGGCCAAACCAGTGCCAAATTGCCCGTCATGCCAAACTTCCCGTCACGCGATGTCTCCGAATACTGGTCGGGAGGCAAATATGCGCTGCCGTTGCTTAAACCAGACCCGATAATAGGCGACCGCCGTCATCAGCACTACACCGGTGACGCCGGCGACAATCTGGACCCAGAGCGCGTTCAGGCTTTTTTCGATCACAGCGTGAGCACAAAACGAGAGAACGATGCCGGTACAAAATACCGGCAGCGAGTTCTGGCCGCACTTGATCACCGGCGCCAGCGAGCGCCACTTCAGAATTGGCGACTCCGCTGGCAGTAACCGCGTGGCGACGACAGCGAGTGCGATGAGATGGGCGATCCGGTACGGCGCAAGATTGGTCTTGTCGTTGGGATCGAATTGCGCCAGCATCCAGGAGGGAAAAAGATTACCGAAGTGAGGCGCGTTGATCGCCATTGTTACCACCAAGGCAAACACAAGGTAGGCGACCGCAAGCCAGAACACCGTCCGAGTTCGAACGATCGACTGGACGGGTTGGGCGCCGCCGAGAGCTGTCCAGGCACCCAGGAAAAACAGCAACTGCCAGGCGAACGGGTTGAAATACCAGACCGCCGACCGCGAGGCTGACAGATTCAAGCCAAAGTGGCGTCCGGCAAGATACACGGCGATTGAGCCAACCAAAATCAGCGTCGGCTTTCGAACCATCAGCCATAGCGCCGGCGCAAACGTTCCCAATAGCAGGATGTAGAGCGGCAGCACGTCTAGATTGACGGGCCGGTATCGCAGGGCCAGCGTCTGGAAGAATTCCCATAGCGGCTTGCTGATGAAAGCGGCGACGTTGAACACACCGAGATCGTTAGGATCGTGAAGACCGCGTGACACCGAGGCGATAACGCCGATATAGACGATGACCACGATGATATGCGCGGCATAGAGTTGCAAAGCGCGCTTTACCAGTTTCGCCGCGCTCGCCAGATAGCCGCGCTCGATCATAACCCTTCCGAACACGAAAGCCGCGGTATAGCCGGAGATGAACACGAACAGGTCGGCGGCATCGCTGAAGCCATAGTTTTTGATGGTGACCCAGCTCAGCACCTCGTGCGGAATGTGATCCAGAAAGATCGCACAATTGGCAAGGCCACGAAACAGGTCCAGCCTGATATCTCGTCCGGGCGGAGGAAGGTTTGCGCAAACCTTCATGGTTGGCGCCTCATTGGCGGGACGTTGTTGCGGATGACGCAGGTGCGTCGGCCGGCGGCGTTGCGGCGGCGACGCGAACGGCATCGCCTGCCACCAGCGTCTCCGGGGGATTATCGATGATCCGGTCGGACGGTGACAGGCCGGCAATGACTTCCACGCTGTCGCCGAGATCGCGGCCGAGCTGCACACTCTTGAGGACGACCTTGTCATTGCCGTCGAGGGTTGCAACCTGCGTGCCCTGATTGCTCGTCACAAGCGCGGTCGACGGAATCTTGATGAGATTGGGATCGGTCGGCATCTCGAAGTGCACGTTGCAGTAGCTTCCGCCGAAAAACTTGCCGGCGGCATTGTCGGCTTGAAGCTCAACCTGCATGCTGTGGGAACTGGCATTGATCGACTTGGAGATATGAGAGACCGTCGCGTCGAATTGCACGCCGGGATATTGCGGCATCTCGAAAGTCGCCTTCATCCCCGGCGCGAGCCCGGCCGTGAACGATTGCGGCACCTGCACAAAAATGCGAACGCGATGCAGGTCGGACACTTCGAACAGCGCCTGACCGGACCCACCCGAGTTGATCAGCTGCCCGAGCTCCACATTGCGGGAGGTCACCACGCCATCGAACGGCGCGGCGAGTGTCTTGAACGATTGCATGGCCTCGAGCTGCCGGACATTGGCTTCGTTGGCGTCGACGACCGCCTCCTTTGCCTTGGCGTCGGCGTCGGTCTGGTCCGCAAGCTGCTGGGCGACGATCTGCTTTTTCAGCAAGATGTTGTTGCGGTCGGCGGTGAGCGACGCAATTTGCAGATTGGCCCTCACGCTTGCCAACGTCGCTTTGGCCTGACTGAGCTGCTGATCAAGATCGGGAGCATCGATCGTCGCCAGCACTTGGCCAGATTTCACCGGCGACCCGATATCGTGGTCCCAGCTCTTCACGTAACCATTTACGCGCGCGAAAATCGCGGCCTTGTTGAAGGGTTGAATGTTGCCGGGCAGCGTCAGCGTCTGATGCGGACTGCCGGGCAGCGGCTGGGCGAGGGCGACGGTCGGGGTAGCCTGCGCGTCAGTCCACTGCACCACCTCCTGCTTGCTCTCGGCGCGTTGAATGAAACCGTAGCCGACCACGACGCCCGCCAGCACCGCCGCGGCGATGGCGGCCGTGACGAGGCTCCGCTTGCTGGGATTTTTTATTTGTTCGGTGGGCATTTTTTTCTCCTCTTGATGCCATCAGGCCGTTACGGCGTCTGCGTTGTCTGCGGTGCGATGCTGCCGGCTGTGCACCAGGCTGAAGATCGCGGGCACCAAAACCAGCGTGGCGCAGGTGGCAAAAATCAGCCCGCCGATCACGGCGCGTCCGAGCGGTGTGTTCTGTCCCGGCTCGATCGCCATCGGCAGCATGCCGATGACCATCGCAAGCGCCGTCATCAAGACCGGGCGAAACCGCGCGCGACCGGCCTCGAATGCCGCGGCGGTCGCATCGAGGCCCGCCTCCATCTGTTCGCGGGCAAAGCTGATCACCAAAATGCTGTTGGCGGTCGCAACCCCCATGCACATGATCGCGCCGGTAAGCGCTGGAACCGACAGCGTCGTCCCGGTCGCGAACAGCATCCAGACGATGCCGGCGAGTGCGGTCGGCAGCGCGGTGATGATGACAAAGGGGTCTGCCCAGGATTGGAAGTTGATGACGATCAACAGGTAGATCAGCACGATTGCCGCCGCGAGGCCGACATAGAGCTGCTGATAGGCGCTCGTCATCGTGGAGACCTGGCCGCGCAGGTTGACGCTCGCGCCCTTGGGGAGATCCTTTGCGGTCGCGCGGATCACCTTCTGGATGTCGGAGGCTAGCGCGCCGAGATCGCGACCCTGCGGTGTCGCATAGATGTCGATCACCGGCGTAACATTATAGTGGGACACAACGGCGTTACTGTTGGTGCGCTGGACGTTCGCCAGCCCACCGAGCAGCTGCGGGTTGGCGGTGGACGAGGTCACCGGGATGTTTTTCAGGCCGGCCATGGTGTTGATGTCGCGTTGCGGGGTCTGGATCGAGACCGCGTAGGAAACACCATTGGTCGGGTCTAACCAGTAGGTCGGGGCCGACTGCGAGCTGCCCGACAACGTCGTCTGCATGGTGGTGGCGACGTCCTTTTCGGTCAAGCCGGCAAGCGAGGTCAGCGAGCGGTCGACATTGACGTCAAGGGTCGGCTGCTGAAATGCCTGCTGGATGCGCGCATCGGCGATGCCGGGAATCTGCCTGACCTTTGCCAGCAGGGCGTTGGCATATTTCCGGTTTGCCGCAAGGTCCCGGCCGGCAACCTGGACGTCGATTGGTGCGGGCACGCCGAAATTCAGGACCTGGCTAACGATATCAGCGGGAAGGAACGCGAAATTCGTGCCGGGGAACTGCTGCGGCAGCTTTTCCCGCATGGTCTTGATGTAGTTGTCGGTCGGCGCGTGATTGGGCTTGAGGCTGATCAGGATGTCGGCGTCGCCGACGCCAATGGTGCCGGAATTGTTGTAGGCCATGTTGATGCCGCTGACAGTGAGCCCGATATTGCTCACGATGCCGTCGAGCTCGTTGGCCGGAATGATGCCGTGGATCGCGGTACCGATCCGGTCGGTCAGGCTGGTCGTCTCTTCGAGCCGCGTACCGGTCGGGGCGCGAATATGTAGCTTGATCTGGCCACCATCCACGGTCGGGAAGAAATCCTGGCCGAGTGAGGGCGCTAGCCCAAACGACAGCAGGCTGAAGCACAGGAATCCGGCAATCAGCTTGATCCGGTTCTGCAAGGCGAGCTGCAGCAGGCCGAGATAGGTCTTGCGCAGGTTTTCGAACTGACGCTCAAAGCCGCGCTGGAAACGCGCGAACGGATTGCGGCTCTGCTTCGCCGAGGCGCCGGCGTCGGACGAATTGTGTGCGTGCTGGTTGCGCAGAAGATAGTTCGCCAGCGTCGGCACCAGGGTGCGCGACAGCACATAGGAAGCAGCCAGCGCGAGCATCACCGCCTCGGCGAGCGGCCGAAACAGGTAGCCGGCGACGCCGCCGAGCCCGAACATCGGCACGAAAGCGATGCAAATACACAGCAGCGAAACCGTCGCCGGCACGACAATTTGCCGGGCGCCATCGAGGATGGCCGACTCGATCGTCTTGCCCTGTTCAAGATGCCAGTTGATGTTCTCGATGGTGACGGTGGCGTCGTCGACCAGAATGCCGACGGCGAGCGCCAGCCCCCCGAGCGTCATGACATTTATGGTCTCGCCGAGCAGCGAGAGGCCGGTCAGCGCCGCCAGGATCGCCAGCGGAATCGAGAGCGTGATGATCAGGGTCGAGCGCCAGCTTCCGAGGAACAAGAGAATCATCATCCCGGTCAGTGCCGCTGCGATCACGCCTTCCCGGACCACGCTCGACACCGCGTCGGTGACGTAGACCGATTGATCGCCCACGGCGGTCAGCTTCAGGCTTGAGGGAAGCGTCCGCGATATCGACGGCAGCAGGTTCTTGACGCCGTTGATGATGTCGAGCGTCGAGGTGGTGCCGGCTTTCACGATGGTCAAGAGCACGGCGCTGGTGCCGTTGACGTGAACGGCATTGGTCTGCGGCGGGCTGCCGTCATGCACATAGGCGACGTCGCGCATGTAGATCACGGTTCCGTTGACGGTCTTGACCGGAAGACCGTTGAACGATTTGACCGCCGTCGGCGAGTCGTTCAGGTTGACGGTGTATTCGTAAGTGCCGATCTTCTGGGTTCCGACCGGGGTGATCAGGTTCTGCAGCGACAGCGCGTTGATGACGTCGTTCGCCGAAATGCCGTATTGGTGCAGCGCCTGCTGATTGAGATCGGCCTGGACCTGGCGCACCTTGCCGCCGAACGGCAGCGGCAGCGCCGCACCCGGCACCGGTGCCAGCGCCGGGCGGATGAAATTCAGCGCGTCGTCGAAGATCTGGGTTTCCGACAGCTTGTTGCTGGAAAGCGCCAGCTGCAGGATCGGAACGCTGGAGGCGTTGAAGCTCAGGATCAATGGCGGGGTGATGCTCGGCGGCATTTGCTTGAGCACGGTCTGCGACATGCCGTTGACCTGCGCCAATGCCGCATTGATGTTCACGGTTGGCTGAAAGAAAATCTTGATAATCCCGTAATTGGCGATCGATTGGGATTCGATGTGCTCGATGTCGTTGACGCTGTTGGGCAGCGAGCGCTCGTAAAACGTCACCACGCGGCCGGCCATGTCATCGGCAGGAAGGCCCGTGAAGGTGAAGACAACGCTGATGACGGGGATATTGATGTTCGGGAAGATGTCGGTCGGCGTCCGCAATGCCGACGCCGTTCCGAAGAGCAGGATCAGCAGGGCCATGACGATGAACGTATACGGCCTTCGCAAGGCAAGCCTAACGATACCAATCATGGCGCACTCCTGTGCGAAACGATGTTGCCGTCGCCTTAACCGCGGATCGTTAGAGCCGACTTAGCGTTGCTTCCGCCCGAACTTTCCGTGGCCGAACGCCGCTGATGCAGTCGGCGAAACAGGCGCTGTTCGAGGCGACAAGTCGGAATTTAGTGTTGAGTTTGGCATTCAGACAGTGCATTCTCTTCATCCGCACATGTCGAAATTGAATGATGCCGCGAGAGTCACGGGCGCGTGAACAAGGCAGCCCCCAAACTAGGCGCGATCGACCTCAACCTGCTGGTGGTGTTCGATGCCATCATGCGCGACCGATCGGTGACGCGGGCGGGGCAGCGACTGAACCTCAGTCAGCCCGCCATGAGCCACGCGCTGACCCGCTTGCGACACATGCTCAAGGACGAGCTGTTCGTGCGCAGCCCAAACGGCATGGTGCCGACGCCGCGGGCCGAACAGCTCGCCACGCCGATCAGGATTGCGCTTGACGGGCTGCAGCAGTCGCTGGAGCCGGTTCAGTTCGAGCCGGAAAAGGCGACGGCAATTTTCCGTATTGCGGTCGACAATTATGCGGCGATCGTTCTGGTCGCGCCGATCGCTGCGCATGTCGCGAAGATTGCGCCCGGCGTGACGCTGGAGTTTCGGCCGAGCGGTACGTTGAACCTTCCCGATCTGCTTGATCGAAGCGAACTGCATTTGGCGATCGGTCCGCCCGGCGTCCACGGCGAGCGATTTTCCGTCAGACGGCTGTTGCAGGATCAATTCGTCGTCGTGCACCGCAAGGGTCATCCGGCGGCGACAGCACGGGAATTCTCGACGGAAAAGCTCGCCACGCTTGCCCTCCTGGAAATCTCGTCCGCTCAATTCGGGACCGATTTTGTCGAAACGACCGGCCCCGCCAGATCAAAGGCTATCGCAAAGCCTGCGATGCGTGCGCCGATCTTGTCGGCGGCGCAGATTCTGGCGACATCGGACCTGGTATCGGTGCTTCCGCTGAACGTCGCCAAGAGCATGACAAGGTCGCACCAGCTTGTTTTCCGTCGGCTGACGCGTTCGCCAAAGCCGATCGAAGCCGCCATGATCTGGCTGCGGCGGCTCGACAATCAGCCCGCGCATGCCTGGCTGCGCGACATCGTCAGCCGCGTGACCGGCGATTTGCGTGCGACATAGATCGAGGAGGGGGGTCGCGAACGCTACGGCGGAGGTGACCGCATTGCTGCGGAGATTTACGCCGCGTCGACGCGGCGAAAGCCGTTCCACATCGCGGTCGCGGCGCCCGAGGTCAGCACCGGCAGAATCCGCTCGTCCTGATAATTGCCGTTGAGCGAGACCCGCGGCAGCGCGGTCAGATGGTCGGCGCTTTCCGGAAAGATCATGCCCGGCCGCGTCGTCACCGCGGTCTTGAACCCGGCGGCGCGCGCCAGCGCGAATTCGCGCGCGCCGGCGGCGATCTTGTCGCCATAGGGATAGGCGAGATGGAGCACCGGACGCTGCAAGCGCGCCCTCGATCCGCGCGCGGCTGACCGCCATCTCCTGGGCTGCGATCTCCTCGCGTCTGCCTGGGCGAGATTGCAATGGGTGATGGAATGCGCGCCGATCGCTGACCAGCGGATCGTCGCGCAAACGGCTTTCAACTCGTCCCAGGACATGCAGAGATCGCGGCAGATCGCGGCTTCGTCGACGCCGTGACGCGCGCACAGCGCGCCGATCTCGCGCTGGAGATCGTGCTCGCCCGGCAAGCCGCGCAGCCAGTCATGCAGGCGGTCGAACGCGGCCTGTTTGGCGGCCGGCGTCGAGGTATCGAGGCGGGCAGGCACGCCGCCGATCTTCGACTTCGATCGATGAGGCCTTGGCGATCACCATCTCCAGCGCGATCCACCACAGCCGGCCGCGTGCCTTCGGCGAAATCGCTGGCGACATAGACGCGTGAAAGGTGCGTCAAATTCGCGCATCACCGGCAGCGCGAAATCCCGGTTGTCGCGATAGCCGTCGTCGAAGGTGAAGCAGGCGAAGCGCCGCGAAAAGTTGCGTTCGATCAGCCGCCGATGCACCTCGTCCATGGTGATGATGTCGATGCCGCGCGAGCGCAGATGCGCCAGCATCGCGCGCAGGAATTCGGGCGCGACCTCGAGATGACGGTTGGGCTGGAACTCGCCGTCGCGGCGCGGCCGGACATGATGCAGCATGAAAATGGCGCCGACGCCGGAGAAGATCGGCCGCAACAGATAATGCGCGCCGGTGAAGTAAAGCGCTCCCAGTCCGGCGCGGATGACGGTGTTGCGAAACTGCTTCATCGAGGGAAGGTCTGGCCCGTTGAGGTGCGATCGCGAAGTTAGCGGGCAACCGCTGAAGAAACGGTTAGCCGTGCGCGCTGATCGGCAGCCTGACTTGCCTGTGTTATTTCCAGTTTGACAGCCTCGCAAGGGTTTGTTTTCTCTCGTGTTCCCAGACCCGCAGGACATCGAATGCACGGACTTTTCAGGTGGAGCAGCAAATGGTGGCCGGGCGTGATTCCGCTGGTCGTCCTTTGGGCCATCGCGGCCTGGACCAATACCGCTCCGCTGGAATCCGATCTCGCCGCGCCGCAGTACCGCCGCGCTGAAGGATACCGTGCTCGACAAGACGCAGGATCACGGTCGCCGGCCGCGACGTCACGTTTGCCGCCGATGCATTCTCCGAAGAGGGCCGCCGCAGCGCGCGTGGCGTCGGTGGAAGCCGTGCCGGGCGTGCGGCTGGTCAACGACGAAACCCGTCTCGTTCCCGAAGCCAAGCCGTTCGTCTGGTCGGCCGAGCGCGACGTCGTCAGGGTCACGCTCGGCGGCAGTTCGCCGTTGCCGGCCAGCAAGGGCAAGTTGCTGGAGGCGGCCCGCGCCGCTCTCGGCGGCGTCGAGGTCGTCGATCAGATGAATCTGGCGCGCGGCGCGCCGCCGCGTTTCGACAATGCGGCGTTGCTGCTGCTCGATCAGATCGGCAAACTGAAGGACGGCAAGATCACGATTTCGGATACCAAGGTCAGCCTTTCCGGCATGGCGCGCGATCTCGGCGGCCGGGAAGCGATCGCGGCCGCGCTGAAAAATCTGCCCGAGGGCTTTTCGGTCGCCGCCAACGAGATCAAGGCGCCGCCTTATATCTTTCAGGCCTACAAGGATCCGGTCGCGGTGACGCTGACGCTGACCGGCTATGTGCCCGACAACAACGTCCATGCCGCGATGGCGGCGGCGGCGGCGCGCAAATTCTTCAGCGAAAAGGTGGTCGACAATCTCAAGGCCAGCGTCGGCGCGCCGTCCGGATTCGCAGCCGCCGTGGTGCCGGCGCTGGGCGCGCTGTCGCGGCTGTCGACCGGCACGCTGGTGGTGTCCGACCGCGAGGTGAAGCTGTCGGGCGACGCGTTCTATGACGCGGCGGCGGTGCAGATCCGCGCCGGCCTCGGCAAGGATTTCCCGCAGGGCTGGCAGTTCAAGGCCGACATTTCGGTCAAGCCCGCGGCCGCGCCGGTGGATGCCACCGTCTGCCAGCAATTGTTTTCGGATCTGCTGGCCAAGGGAAAGATCCGCTTCGAATCCGGGCGCGCCACCATCGATCCGGATTCGGCGGGGCTGCTCGACCGGCTGATCGAAACCGCGCTGCGCTGTCCGAACGTCAATATCGAGATCGCCGGCCATACCGACGGCGACGGCGAGGACGCCTTCAACCAGGCGCTGTCGGAAAAACGCGCGCAGGCGGTGACGGATTATCTGGTCAAGGCCGGGCTGCCGGCCGACCGCTTCACGGCGATGGGCTATGGCAGCACGCAGCCGGTCGCCACCAACGATACCGACGAAGGCAAGGCGCAGAACCGCCGCATCGATTTCGTGGTGAGGTAATCGCGATGGCCTATCTGGCGACATTTCATTGGGGCTGGCTGCTGGCGTCGCTGCTGCTCGGTCTTGCGATGGGCTGGATCGCGGTGGTTCATCGCGGCCAGGGCGTCTCGAAGGTGACCGTCGCGATGGCTCGCGGCTGCTGGTGGCGGCGCTGGTCGCGGCCGCGCTTGCCCGCGTGGTCCCCGGCCGTCCCGGCTATTGGCTCGACCTCGGTCTGATCATGTTTGCGCTGTATCTGGCCGGCTGCGCGGTCGGATCGTGGCTGCGCGACTGGGTGCTTTCGCGCCACGCGCCGGCGGCCTGAGATCTGGCCGGCTGACGCCGTCGGCATGCACCGGAATATCCTGACGGGCCGGCAGGCCTATACCGGCGGTTCGGTTTCGCCGCATGACGACCGCGATGGTCGACCGGCAAGCTATCGCGCGGCACGCCGATCATGCACGGCAAACTTCAGCCATGCCTCGTGCCGGCGAAATCTCGCACTGGCGAGGGCAATCTCTGACTCGTCCCGCGGCGAATGCAGCAAAACTGTGTCATGCCGAGCGCCGTCGAATCCGCCCTAATATATTGAAGGAACGCGTTTTATTCACACCAAGCGAATTCCACTCCGGCCCAAAACGCGCTACCACGTCGGGTCGAGGAGCAAGCGTGGCGCTGGCGGCGGCAAAGTTCGCTCCGGCCGCCGTCGTCGCGGGATCGCAGTTCGAGGTCTAGATGCTGGAAGCAATACGCAGGGCGATCTCGTTTCTGCGCCAGAAGCAAATCCTGCACAAGCTAGGTGTTGCGGTCAGCATCACGGTCATCGGGATCGCGTGCTACGTGCTTTACCACATGCTGCGCGGCATCGACGTCGATGAGGTCATCGAGGCCATCAAGGAGACCGAGCCGCGCCAGATCGCGCTGGCGGCGCTGTTCGTGGCGGCCGGCTATTTCACCCTGACATTCTATGACCTGTTCGCGGTTCGCGCGATCGGCCGCGCCGACATTCCCTACCGCATCAACGCGCTCGCGGCCTTCACCAGCTATTCGATCGGGCACAATGTCGGCGCCAGCGTCTTCACCGGCGGCGCGGTGCGCTATCGCATCTATTCCGCCTGGGGACTGAACGCGATCGACGTCGCCAAGATCTGCTTTCTGGCCGGCCTGACCTTCTGGCTCGGCAATGCCGCGGTGCTGGGGCTCGGGCATCGCCTATCATCCGGAAGCGGCGGCCGCGATCGATCAGCTGCCGCCCTGGCTGAACCGCGCTGGTCGCGTTCGCCATCATCCTGGCGCTGGTCGGCCTATGTGGTCTGGGTCTGGATCGCAGCCGCGCGCGGGTCGGCCGCGGGCCCTGGACCGTGGTGCTGCCGGGCGGTCCGCTGACGCTGCTGCAGATCGCGATCGGGATCGTCGATCTCGGCTTTTGCGCGCTGGCGATGTACGTGCTGGTGCCGGACGAACCCAATCTCGGCTTTGTCGTGGTCGCGGTCATCTTCGTCTCGGCGACGCTGCTGGGCTTTGCCAGCCATTCCCCCGGCGGGCTCGGGGTGTTCGACGCCGCCATGCTGGTCGGCCTGTGGCAGATGGACCGGGAGGACCTGCTGGCGGGGATGCTGCTGTTCCGCGTCCTCTATTATATTGCGCCATTTGTCATATCTGTAATCTTGCTGACGTTTCGGGAGGTTATCCTCGGCGCGCGGATCGAAGCGCCTGCGTCAGGCGGCGCCAGGCGCTCGACGCCGAGCCGAGCCGCGAAGCCGCTTACGTGCGAGAGCGTGGGGACACCGGCGCCTGACGATAGTGGACCCGAACGGGAGAGAGCCGGCCCGATGGCAATAGACGCTCCTTCCTCTCCTCCTTCTTCTCGCCGTGGCCGGACCGGCTTGCGGCATTCGGCCATCATCCTGCTCGCCGCCGGCATTGCGCTCGCCGTCGCTGGTCGCGCTCGGCGAATTGTCGCCGCTGCGCGCCGCCGCGGTTTTCGTCTGCATCGCCGCGGCCGCGCTGGTGCCGTGGCGGCTGCACAATGCCGTCGCCTCGCGCGAAGACGTCCGCGGCGTCAACCCGGTCGAAACCGCGGCGGTCAGCGCCGTCGTCGCCGGCATGCCGGATCCCGCGGTGCTGCTCGACCGCGCCGGCCGCGTCATTCACCTCAATGCCGCCGCGGCGCAGCTCGCGCCGGCGCTGCGCAAGAACGAGCTCGCCCAGTTCGCGCTGCGCTCGCCCGAAATCATCACCGCGCTGCGCGAAGCCATCGCGACCTCGGAAGCCGCGGCGCGCGACCTATCTCGATCACGTGCCGGTCGATCGCTGGATGGAACTGATCATCACGCCGGTGCCGGTGCCGACGCTGTTCGGCGGCACCGACAAATGCATGCTGATGACGTTCCACGACCAGACGCCGCTGCGCCGGGTCGAGGAAATGCGCGCCGACTTCGTCGCCAATGCCAGCCATGAATTGCGCACGCCGCTGGCCGCGCTGTCGGGCTTCATCGATACGCTGCAGGGGCCGGCCAAGGACGACGCCAAGGCGCGCGAGCGCTTTCTCGGCATCATGCATACCCAGGCGACCCGGATGGCGCGGCTGATCGACGATCTGCTGTCGCTGTCGCGGGTCGAACTCTCGGCCCATGTCCGCCCCGATACGCTGGTGGATATCGTCCCGATCATCCGGCAGGTCGCCGACGGGCTGGAGCCGCTGGCGCGGGAACGCCAGGTCGAGATCGATATCGATCTGCCGGAGACGCCGGTGTCGATCGCGGGCGACCGCGAGGAACTGTTGCGGCTGTTCGAGAACCTGATCGAGAACGCGCTGAAATACGGCGCCTCCGGCGGCAAGGTCGATCGTCTCGCTGATCTCGGCGACTGTCGGGCGAAGGCGCGCCCGGAAGTCCGCGTCATGGTGCGCGATTTCGGTCCCGGCATCGCGCCGGAACATCTGCCGCGGCTGACCGAGCGGTTCTACCGGGTCGATGTCGGCGACAGCCGCGCGCAGGGCGGCACGGGGCTCGGATTATCGCTGGTGAAACATATTGTTAACCGTCATCGCGGCCGGCTTTTGATCGAAAGCGTGCCGAAAAACGGCGCCACTTTTACCGCCTGTTTTCCCCAGGCGAAGACCCCGGCTTTCGGCCTAAAATCAAGCAATTTCAATTGCTTGAGCACTGTCATCCAGCTGTCATCAAACCTTCGTAAAAGCAGCATCGACCGCTCCTAAACGGGCGGCGTGAGCGCAATCGGGCGCATCAGGCGCTTCGCTCACCAGATGGAGACCAGCAATGAATTTCATGAAAACTATCGTCGCTGCCGGCCTGGTCGCCGCATCGACGTCGGCGTTCGCCGCCGACATCACCGGCGCGGGTTCGACCTTTATCTATCCCGGTCCTGTCGAAATGGGCGGATGCCTACAAGAAGGAATCCGGCAACGGCGTGAACTACCAGTCGATCGGTTCCGGCGCGCGGCATCAAGCAGATCCAGGCCAAGACCGTGACGTTCGGCGCCACCGACATGCCGCTGAAGGTCGACCAGCTCGAGAAGGACGGCCTCGCGCAGTGGCCGATGATCATGGGCGCGATCGTTCCGGTGGTGAACATCGAGGGCGTGAAGGCCGGCGACATGGTGCTGGACGGCGAAACGCTGGCCAACATCTATCTCGGCAAGATCACCAAATGGGATGATCCGGCGATCAAGAAGCTCAATCCGAACCTGAAGCTGCCGTCCGACGCGATCACCGTCGTTCACCGCTCCGACGGTTCGGGCACGACCTTCAACTTCACCGACTATCTTTCCAAGGTCAGCGCGGACTGGAAGTCCAAGGTCGGCTCCGGCACCGCGGTCGAATGGCCGGCCGGCGTCGGCGCCAAGGGCAACGAAGGCGTCTCCGGCAATATCGGCCAGACCAAGAACTCGATCGGCTATGTCGAATACGCCTACGCCAAGCAGAACAAGCTGACCTACACCGCGCTGGTCAACAAGGCCGGCAAGACCGTGCAGCCGACCATCGAAGCCTTCCAGGCGGCGGCTTCCAACGCCGACTGGGCCAACGCTCCGGGCTACTACCTGATCCTCACCGACCAGCCGGGCGACAAGTCGTGGCCGATCGTGGCCTCGACCTTCATCCTGATGCACAAGGAGGCGGCCGACAAGGCGGCCTCCGCCGAAGCCATCAAGTTCTTCAAATGGGCCTTCGCCAAGGGCGGCAAGATGGCCGAAGAACTCGACTACATCCCGATGCCGGACTCGGTGGTCAAGCTGATCGAGAAGACCTGGTCGGCCGATATCAAGAGCTGATGAACCGGTCGGCGCGTCGCCGCACCCGACAGCGCGCGCGCGCTCCGCCCGACCCGGATTCACCGGGTCGGGCATCTCGCACAAGCCGGATCAGATCCGGCGACCGGGTGAGATCGAGCTGAGCGCGCAGCGCATCCGGATCAAGACTCGCATCGGAATCCACGGACGCGACCCGGATAGCGTAGTATAACAGACAGGGGATTGGCGTGGCAGACATGGCCGTTCAGAGCGATGTAATGGAAGCCGCCGGACCTTACGATCGCGCCAGGGCGCTCAACGCTTTCAAGCTCGGCGACGTCACCTTCTACTGGATCACCCGCGCCTGCGCGATCTCGGTGCTGCTGATTCTCGGCGGCATCATTCTCTCGCTGATCGTCGGCGCCTGGCCGGCGATGAAGGAATACGGCTTCGCGTTCCTGTGGACGCAGCGCTGGGCGCCGTCGGCCGATCCGCCGGTGCTCGGCGCGCTCGGTCCGATCTACGGCACGCTGGTGACCTCCTTCATCGCGATGCTGATCGCCATTCCGGTCGGGCTCGGCATTGCGATCTTCCTGACCGAACTTTGTCCGCAATGGCTGCGGCGTCCGATCGGGATCGCCATCGAACTGCTCGCCGGCATTCCCTCGATCATCTACGGCATGTGGGGCTTCTTCGTGCTCGGCCCGTTCCTGGCCTACACGTTCCAGCCGTTCATGATCGGATTGTTCGACGGCATTCCGGTGCTCGGATCGATCTTCGGCGGGCCCGCCGTCCTATCTCAGCCTGTTCAACGCGGCGCTGATCCTCGCCATCATGGTGCTGCCGTTCATCACCGCGATCTCGGTCGACGTGTTCAAGACCGTGCCGCCGGTGCTGAAGGAAGCCGCCTACGGCGTCGGCTGCACCACCTGGGAAGTGGTCCGCAACGTGGTGATCCCCTACACCCGGGTCGGCGTCATCGGCGGCATCATGCTGGCGCTCGGCCGCGCGCTCGGCGAAACCATGGCGGTCACCTTCATCATCGGCAATTCGTTCCGCATCTCGGCTTCGATCTTCGCGCCGGGCACCACGATCTCGGCGGCGATCGCCAGCGAATTCGCCGAAAGCGACGGCCTGCATCAATCCGGCCTGATCCTGCTCGGCCTGTTGCTGTTCGTGCTGACCTTCTTCGTGCTGGCCGCGGCGCGGCTGATGCTGCTGCGGCTGGAAAAGAAGGCGGGGAATTGAGATCATGAACCCGATTTACGCACGCCGCCGCCGCAACGACATCATCATCCGCGGTGCTTTGCTTCGGCGCCGCGCTGTTCGGCGTCACCTGGCTGGCGCTGATCCTGTTCACGCTGTTCTACAACGGCCTTGCCGGGCTCAGCCTGCAGATCTTCACCGCAGAACACCCCGCCGCCGGGATCGACCGAAGGCGGCCTGCTCAACGCGATCGTCGGCTCGATCATCATGACCGTGATCGGCGTCGGCATCGGCGCGCCGCTCGGCCTGTTCGCCGGCACCTATCTGGCCGAATACGGCAGGAACGATCGCCTCACCTCGGTGATCCGCTTCATCAACGACATTCTGCTGAGCGCGCCGTCGATCATCATCGGCCTGTTCGTCTATGGCGCCGTCGTGGTGCCGATGGGCGGCTTCTCGGCCTTCGCCGGCATCGCTGGCGCTGGCCGTGATCGTCATTCCCGTCGTGGTGCGCACCACCGAGGACATGCTGCTGCTGGTGCCCAATCCGCTGCGCGAGGCGGCTTCCGCGCTCGGCCTGCCGCGCTCGCTGGTCATCAAGCGGATCGCCTACCGCGCGGCGCGCTCCGGCCTGATCACCGGCGTGCTGCTGGCGACCGCGCGCGTCGCCGGCGAAACCGCGCCGTTGTTGTTCACCGCGCTCTCCAACCAGTTCTTCAGCCTCAATCTGACCAAGACGATGGCCAACCTGCCGGTGACCATCAACAACTTCGTGCAAAGCCCCTACGCCTACTGGAAGCAGCTGGCCTGGAGCGGGGCCTTGATCATCACGCTGACCGTACTCGCCCTGAATATTGGCGCGCGCATTCTTGGCGCCGAGAGGACCGCAAAATGAACGATCTTTCCGTATCGATGAGTATCCGCCGGCGGACCGGCGCCTCGGCGCCGTTCGCCCGAAGCGCCGGCCAAGGTGACGGCGCGCGGCCTGAATTTCTATTACGGCGAGCACCACGCGCTGAAGAACATCAACCTCACGCTCGGCACCAATCGCGTCACCGCCTTCATCGGCCCGTCCGGCTGCGGCAAGTCGACCTTGCTGCGGATTTTCAACCGGATGTACGACCTCTATCCGGGACAGCGCGCCACCGGCCAGCTGATGCTCGACCAGACCAACATCCTCGATCCCAAGCTCGATCTCAATCTGCTGCGCGCGCGGGTCGGCATGGTGTTCCAGAAGCCGACGCCGTTTCCGATGACGATCTACGAGAACATCGCGTTCGGCATCCGGCTCTACGAGAAGATTTCCAAGTCCGAGATGGACGGCCGCGTCGAAAAGGCGCTGCGCGGCGGCGCGCTGTGGAACGAGGTCAAGGACAAGCTCAACGCCTGCGGCCTCAGCCTGTCCGGCGGCCAGCAGCAGCGGCTCTGCATCGCCCGCACCGTCGCGGTGCGGCCCGAGGTGATCCTGTTCGACGAGCCGTGCTCGGCGCTCGATCCGATCTCGACCGCCAAGATCGAGGAATTGATCCAGGAACTGGCGGAGGACTACACCATCGCCATCGTCACCCACAACATGCAGCAGGCCGCGCGCGTCTCGGACAAGACCGCCTTCATGTATCTCGGCGAACTGATCGAATTCGACGAGACCAACAAGATATTCACCTCGCCGAGCGATCGACGCACCCAGGACTACATCACCGGCCGGTTCGGTTGAGGAGAGAAACGATGGCTTCTGAACACACCGCCAAGGCGTTCGACAGCGATCTGCAGGAATTGACCCGGCTGGTCGCGGAGATGGGCGGCCTTGCCGAACGCATGATCGTCGAATTCCGTCGATGCGCTGATCCGCCGCGACGTCGCGCTCGGCAAGCGCGTGGTCGCCGCCGATGCCGAAATCGACAATCTGCAGCGCGTGATCGAGGAGCGCGCGGTGCTGACCATCGCGCGGCGCCAGCCGATGGCGGTCGACCTGCGCGAAATCGTCGGCGCGATGCGGGTCGCGACCGATCTCGAGCGGATCGGCGACCTCGCCAAGAACATGGGCAAGCGGGTCGCGGCGCTGGAGAGCGATTTCCAGCCGCTGAAGCTGATCCGCGGCCTCGAGCACATGACCGACCTCGTGCAGTCGCAGGTGAAATCGGTGCTCGACGCCTATGCGGCGCACGATTTGCCGGCGGCGATGACGGTCTGGAAGGGCGACGAGGAAGTCGACGCGATCTGCACCTCGCTGTTCCGCGAGCTCCTGACCTACATGATGGAAGATCCGCGCAACATCAGCTTCTGCATCCATCTGATGTTCTGCGCCAAGAACATCGAGCGGATCGGCGATCACGCCACCAACATCGCGGAAACCGTGTTCTACATGATCGAAGGCCAGCAGATCCTCGACAAGCGCCCGAAGGGCGACATGACGACGTTTGCCACGACCGTACCGGGAAACTAGGGCGTGATCCCGAACAAGGCCTGCCCCGCATCGCGCGGGGGCGCCGGTTTTCGGATCAGGACATGCCCAGGCAAATGGAGAAGACTACGCAATGAGCGCGCGCATTCTGGTGGTGGAAGACGAGGAAGCGTTGACGACGCTGTTGCGCTACAACCTCGACGCCGAAGGCTATGACGTCGAAACGGTCGGCGCGCGGCGATGACGCCGACACCAGGCTGAAGGAACGCGTTCCCGACCTGATCGTGCTCGACTGGATGCTGCCGGGCCTGTCCGGCATCGAACTGTGCCGCCGCTTGCGGGCGCGGCCGGAGACCAGGCAGCTGCCGATCATCATGCTGACCGCGCGCGGCGAGGAAAGCGAGCGGGTCAGGGGCCTTGCGACCGGCGCCGACGACTACATCGTCAAGCCGTTCTCGGTGCCGGAACTGCTGGCGCGGGTGAAGGGCCTGTTGCGCCGCGCCAGCCCCGAGCGGCTCGCCACCGTGCTCGACCTATGGCGACATCGAACTCGATCGCGAGAAGCGCCGCGTCGCGCGCTCGGGCCGTCCGGTCGATCTCGGCCCGACCGAATACCGGCTGCTGGAATTCTTCCTGGAGCATCCGGGCCGGGTGTTCAGCCGCGAGCAACTGCTCGACAGCGTCTGGGGCCGCGACATCTATATCGACGAGCGCACCGTGGACGTGCATATCGGCCGCTTGCGCAAACTGCTCAATCCCGGCCGCGAGCAGGATCCGATCCGCACCGTGCGCGGCGCCGGCTACGCGCTCGACGACCGCTTTGCGAAGGTGGAGTAGCGAATTCACCGTCGTCCCGGCCTTGAGCCGGGACCCATAACCACTGCTGACGATTGTCGGAAAGTGCTGGAGCACCGGCTCGGCATAACCACCAACGCCTGTGGTTATGGGTCCCCGCTTTGCGCGGGGACGACATCTGTGCGTGCGGACTTACCGCGTCGGCTTCGGCGGCTGGCGGCGGCGGTCGCCGGCCGGCTGATAGGCGATCCGCGAGTGATGCGCGCAATAGGGCAGGCTGGTCAGCGCCTTGCCGCCGCAGAAGAAGAATTCCGGGCTCGAGGGATCGCCGATCGGCCAGTGGCAGGTGGCCTCGTTCAGTTCCAGCAGCGACAGCCGCTGGCTCATCGGCACCACATTGTCGTAGGCGATCGGATCCGGCTCCAGCTCGACTTCGAAGGCGTGGGCCAGCGCGGTATTGCCGCGCGAGACCGGACGCGACACCCGCATCATGTGCTGGGCCGGGCGGGCCTTGCGCTGGCGCGGTGCCGCCGAGGAGGGGCTCTTGGCGCGGCCGGAAAGACCGAGCCGGTGCACTTTGCCGATCACGGCATTTCGCGTCACATTTCCGAGTTCCGCGGCGATCTGGCTGGCCGAAAGTCCGGCCTCCCAGAGTTTCTTCAATTGCTCGACGCGATCGTCAGACCAGGTCAATACCGTCATCGCATTCTTCCCTTCGCGTCGCGCCGGCCGATTTTCGGGCGGCGCTGCGATGTCAATCTCTCAAAAATCCCTGCAGGCAGAATCCCTTAGCCCTCGCCGGGCGCGAAAAGCGCGCCCGAACGTGTACGCCGAACACTAGGACTTAGAGGATCAGAACTGCCGCACGAGATGTCGTACCCGACAGCCCAGACGCTACAATATGGCGTGACTCCGGCGCAAGAGTCCGCGTGGTGCGCGTCCACATGTTCCGTCATTTAAGCATTGCAATTCGACTTTTCCACGGCACCGGAATCCTACGGGCTGGACATGCGGCTGCGAGATGGTGCTTCGGCGGCGGTTGACAGTTATCGCCGCGCGCCTAGAATGCTTGCCACGTGCCGCCCCGAAAAGGCGGCACGTTTTGTTTTTCCGGGACCGGCTGTTGCTGCGATCGCGCCAATGCGCGCATCGCGGCCGGTCTCTAACCTTCAGTGATCGCCATGACCAAGAGCGCCACGTCGCATCTGCTTCCCGTATTCGCCAGGGTCGATCTCGGTTTCGAGCGCGGCGAAGGCGCGTGGCTGATCGCGACCAATGGCGAGCGCTATCTCGATTTCACCTCCGGCGTCGCGGTGAACGCGCTCGGCCATTGCCATCCGCATCTGGTCGCGGCGCTGCAGGAACAGGCGACCAAACTGTGGCACATGTCGAACCTGTTCAAGAGCCCGGATGGCGAGCGGCTCGCGGCGCGGCTGTGCGAGCAGAGCTTTGCCGACTTCGTGTTCTTCGCCAATTCCGGCGCCGAGGCGATGGAATGCGCGATCAAGATCACGCGCAAATATCACGCCGCCAAGGGCCATCCGGAGCGCTATCGCATCATCACCTTCGAGGGCGCGTTTCACGGCCGCACGCTGGCGACGCTGGCCGCGACCGGCTCAGCCGAAATATCTCGAAGGTTTCGGGCCGCCGATGGATGGCTTCGACCAGGTGCCGCTCGGCGATCTCGATGCCGTCAAGAAGGCGATCGGCCCGCAGACCGCGGGCATCCTGATCGAGCCGCTGCAGGGCGAAGGCGGCGTGCGCGCGGCGCCGCATGCGTTCTTCAAGGCGTTGCGCCAGCTCTGCGACGACAACGGCCTGCTGTTGATCTTCGACGAGGTGCAGACCGGCATGGGCCGCACCGGCGAGCTGTTCGCCTACAAGCGCCTCGGCGTCACGCCCGACGTGATGTCGCTGGCCAAGGCGCTCGGCGGCGGCTTTCCGATCGGCGCGTGTCTTGCGACGGCCGAGGCCGCCGCCGGCATGACGCCGGGCTCGCATGGTTCGACCTTCGGCGGCAATCCGCTGGCGGTCGCGGCCGCCAACGCGGTGCTGGACGTGATGCTGAAGCCCGGCTTCTTCGAGCACGTGCAGAAGATGTCGCTGCTGCTCAAGCAGAAGCTGGCCTCGGTGGTCGATCGCCATCCCGGCGTGCTCGCCGAAGTGCGCGGCGAGGGGCTGTTGATCGGCGTGAAGGCGGTGGTGCCGTCGGGCGATCTGGTCACCGCGTTGCGCGACCAG
Organism: uncultured Alphaproteobacteria bacterium; assembly: GCA_963713785.1. Classification (GTDB taxonomy): domain Bacteria; phylum Pseudomonadota; class Alphaproteobacteria; order Rhizobiales; family Xanthobacteraceae; genus Bradyrhizobium. The sequence goes on along the minus strand of CAVQNB010000003.1, from coordinate 150,518 downwards.
AAGCTGCTCACGGTCGGCGCCGGCGACAATGTGGTGCGGTTCCTGCCGCCGTTGATCGTCACCGAGGCGGAGATCGAGGAAGTCGGTGCAGCGGCTCGAGCGCGCCTGCGTCGCGCTTTCCGGCGGTCAGTTGAAGCAGGCGGCGGGGCAATGAGCAAGGCGCTGCGTCATTTCCTCGATCTCAGCGAGCTGCCGACCAAGGAGCTGCGCAACATGCTCGCGGCCGGCATCGCCATGAAGGCGAAGCTGAAGGCGCATGAGAAGCCGACAAGAAGCCGCTCGAAGGCAAGACGCTGGCGATGATCTTCGAGAAGCCCTCGACCCGCACCCGGGTGTCGTTCGACGTCGGCATGCGCCAGCTCGGCGGTGAATCGATCATGCTGACCGGCGCGGAAATGCAGCTCGGCCGCGGCGAGACCATCGCCGACACCGCGCGCGTGCTGTCGCGCTACGTCGATGCCATCATGATCCGCATCCTCAACCACGAGGCGCTGCTGGAGCTCGCCGCGCACGCCACCGTGCCCGTCATCAACGGGCTGACGCGGCGCTCGCATCCCTGCCAGGTGATGGCGGACCTGATGACGTTCGAGGAGCATCGCGGCCCGATCGAGGGCCGCACCGTGGCCTGGACCGGCGACGACAACAACGTGCTGGCGTCGTGGGCGCATGCGGCGGAGCGGTTCAAGTTCAAGCTGAACGTCGCGACCCCGCCGCAGCTCGCGCCGAACAAGGCGATGAAGGACTGGATCAAGGCGACCCAGGCGCCGATCGTGCTCGGCAACGATCCGGAAGCCGCCGTGCGCGGCGCCGATTGCGTGGTCACCGACACCTGGGTCTCGATGGGCGACAAGGATGGCGAGCATCGCCACAATCTGCTGAAGCCCTATCAGGTCAACGCCAAGCTGATGTCGCTGGCCAAACCCGATGCGCTGTTCATGCATTGCCTGCCCGCCCATCGCGGCGACGAAGTCACCGACGAGGTGATCGACGGCCCGCAATCGGTGGTGTTCGACGAGGCCGAAAATCGCCTGCACGCGCAGAAGGGCATTCTGGCCTGGTGCTTCGACGCGGTGGCGTAGACGCGTCAGCATGCGCGATCGTCGTCCCCGCGAAGCGGGACCCATACCGCGTGGTCTTCGTTTTGCGATGTCCGGCAGACGCCTCGCATAACAACAGCGCCGGGGTATGGGTCCCGGCGTTCGCAGGGACGACGGATGACGTAGCCCCTTCCGATTTCGTCCGCCGACCCCAGATAAAGCGCCATGACTTCACAATCCCCCGACATCAAAATCTCCCGGAAACCCCGATCCGCGCGCCGTCGGCGGTTCCGGTCGACGACGCGGTGCTGCCGTTCGAGGTCGACGCGCTCGATCTGCGCGGCCGGCTGACCCGGCTCGGCCCCGCGCTCGACGACATCCTGACCAAGCACGATTATCCGGCCGCCGGTCGGCAAGCTGCTCGGCGAGGCGATCGTGCTGACGACGCTGCTCGGCTCGTCGCTGAAATTCGACGGCCGCTTCATCCTGCAGACCCAGACCGACGGTCCGGTGTCGTTTCTGATCGTCGATTTCCAGGCGCCGGATCGCCTGCGCGCCTATGCGCGCTTCGACGCCAAGCGGCTCAAGGACGGCCAGGATTCCGGCGCGCTGCTCGGCAAGGGCCATCTCGCGATGACCATCGATCAGGGCCCGGACATGAGCCGCTATCAGGGCCTGGTGGCGCTCGAAGGCGGCAGCCTGGAAGACGCCGCGCATGAATATTTCCTGCGCTCGGAACAGATTCCGACCCGGGTGCGGCTCGCGGTCGGCGAGGAATGGCGCGGCGGCGAGCGACGGCCCGAAGCATCGCTGGCGCGCCGGCGGCATGCTGCTGCAATTTCTGCCCAAGGCGCCGGAGCGGGCGCGGCAGGCCGATCTGCATCCGGGCGATGCGCCGGAGGGCGTCGTCGACGCACACGGTCGCGGAAGACGATGCCTGGGTCGAAGGCCAGTCGCTGATCTCGACCGTCGAGGACGTCGAACTGATCGATCCGGATCTGTCGGGCGAGCGGCTGCTGTATCGGCTGTTTCACGAGCGCGGCGTGCGGGTGTTTCGCGCCGCTGCCGCTGCGCGCGCAATGCTCCTGCTCGCGCGAGGCGGTGTCGGCGATGCTCGAAGAGCTTCGCGCCGCAGGACCGCGCCGACATGGTCAAGGACGGCAAGGTGGTGGTGACCTGCGAGTTCTGCTCGTCGGTCTATGAGTTCACGCCGGACGAAGCGGGCGTGGAGTAGGGCTCCGGGTACCTTTCTTGCTCCCAGACGCACCCGCTTCCGCCTGTCCGACTAGGGCGTAGACCCATAAATTCAGAATGGTTGGCGGACGTCCGCTTGGGCGCGCATTCCGAACTCAAGTCGGACATCGCGCGAGGGCTGAAAGGCGCCAATAGCGGTCATTCCGGCAAGCCGACCAAACGATGCTCGGACTGCGCTTAACTTTCCGAGCAAGCCGCTCGTTGCTCTTACTCAGCGAGTCTCGCCATCACTAACGAGATGATCCAAACTGGCGGTGTCAACGGGGAGATGTGTTGGTCGGCGCTCGATCCGAGAGAATGTCCGCCATCCTGATCTCGACCGCGACTTTCACGTTCGGGTGCGGCAGAATGTAGAAGCGATCGCTCTTCACGGCGTCGATCGTGGCCCGGGCGATATCGGCAGCAGTCAGCTTTCCGGACTTGATCGCCTGTTTGATGCGATCCGCGTACTGCTTCGCTTCCGGGTTGGACTCCGCCAGTTCCGCAGGGCGGTTGCGCTCGGAATTCGAGATGCCGGTATCGACAAATGCCGGGCAAAGAACGGAGACGCCGATGGCGGCATCCTGCGCGCGTAATTCGTGATAGAGGCATTCGCTGGCCGCAACGACGGCGTGCTTGCTCGCGGCGTAGACACCGGAGCCCGCGGGAGCCAGCAGACCGGCCGCGGAGGCCGTGTTGACGATATGGGACGGTTCCTTTTGTTCCAGCATGCGCGGCACGAAGCTGCGTAGCCCGTGAACCACGCCCATCACGTTGATTCCAAATGTCCACTTCCAGTCTTCGAGCGTAGCCAGCCAGATCGGCCCGGCTGTCCCGACGCCGGCATTGTTGAAGAGCAGGTGGCACGCACCGAAGCGGTCGTATGTCGATTTTGCGAGATGCTCGACGCTGTCGGCATTCGAAACATCGCTACGTAATGTGAGAGACTGCGCATCGGGCTTGAGACGTGCAACCGTGATCGCCAGCCCGCCTTCATCGATGTCGGTGAGAACTACCTTCATCCCTTCGTCCGCGCAGCGGATCGCGAATTCGCGGCCAAATCCGCTGGCTGCGCCTGTGACGACAGCTACTTTTTCACGAAGCTCCTTCATGCCAGTATCGACGGCATGGCCGCGCTATACAGCGGCTTTCGCGGCCGCCGCCTTTGCATTGATCTCATCGTACAACTCCTTCTTGGACAGCTTGCCAACCGGCGTCCGCGGCAGCGTCGCCTGGATCTCGATCTCTCCGAAATCATTTCGTGTTTTCCAAGGCGCTCTTGAGGAAATTCTCCAATTCGTTGAGCGACAGTTCCGAAGCGCCGGGCAACTACTGTCATATGGGCGTCCTTAAATGGTGAAACCAGGCACTACAGGCTCTGCGATTTTGGTGGCGCCCCGATGAACAGACATCGTTGCCCTCCGACGGCATGTCGTGCCAGAACCGGAACTTGAGCTCTTCACTCGATTACCTCGTCGGCGATGGAGAGCACACCGGGTGGCACCTCGATGCCGAGCGCTTGCGCAGTCTTGAGGTTGATCACCAACTCGAATTTGGTCGGTGCCTGCACGGGAAGGTCGGAGGGCTTTTCACCGTGAAGAATGCGATCGACATATGCAGCCGCTTGCCGAAATAAGTCGGGGAAATTGGAACCGTAGGACATCAGACCACCGTCAACCGCATAGAAGCGGAGTGGGCCCATCGTCGGTAAGCGGCTGCGGGCCGCAAGTCTGAGGATCAGTTCGCGATTGAGCGCCATGAATATGTCCGGCAAGACAACGAGCCCGCCACCGGGCACGCTTGCGAGTTTGCTGATCGCGCTCTCGATTGCTGCGGTATCACGCACCGGAGCGCGAATTAGCGTAACTCCAACTTGTGGAGCCACGGTCTCCATCACCGGCAAGAATATCGTGCACGGCGCGGAATCGGGATTGAAGATGACGGCGACGCGCTCGGTGCCGGAAGATGTTTCCTTGAGCAGTTGCACCCACTTTCCCGCAATTGCGGCGTCGAAGCCGGTGAAGCCGGTAATATTGCCGCCCGGCTTCGCAAGGCTCGCGACAACACCATCTCCGACCGGATCGGAATTGCCCGCGAACACGATTGGGATTGTGTCGGTCGCCTGCTTGAGTGCCCACACCGTTGGCGTGTTAGTACCCAGGATCACGTCGGGGGCGAGGCTCACCAGTTCCGCTGCGTAGGCGCTAGTCCGCGCGGCATCGCCAGCCCCCCAGCGAATCTCGATGCGGACATTATGGCCTTCCACCCATTTCAACTCATGCAAACCTTGCCGGAACGCCGCGACGCGGGCCTGTCCTTCCCTATCGCTCTCGGCGATGCCCACCAATACCCCGATGCGTCGCATCCGATCGGTCTGCTGCGCCCGCGCTGTAAGCGGCCACAGCGCCGCCGCGCCGCCAAGTAGCGTGATGAAATCGCGGCGCTGCATGTGTCCTCCCCGAGAACACGCCTCGTCCAACGGCTAAAGCTTAGCATTTTAAGACCGGGCAGCGGAGTGAAAATGGCACACGCCGGCGCGACTATTTCCCGGTCGGCGCAATGTCTGCCTTGTGTCATTCGCGTCGATTTTGGCATGTCCGCGGCATGTCCGGTTAGGATGGGTGGTCTCAACCGGTCGACGCAACACTTTATCTTACAGGAGAGATGGAGTGTGGTGTGATGGGTCAAAGATTTCATCGAGGGTTTACGGCGGCAGAGAAAACGGAGTTGTGGGATCGCTGGAAGCGGGGCGAGTCGCTGAAGGCGATTGGACGGGCTTTTGGTAAGCCGTCATCGTCGATCTATTTTCTGGTTGCCCCGCATGGTGGGATTCGTCCTGCCGATCGGCGTCGTTCCAGACTGGCATTGACGCTCGCGGAACGCGAGGTGATTTCCAGAGGTATTACGGCACATCGATCGGCACGATCGATAGCTAAGTTGCTGGGCCGCTCACCCTCGACGGTGAGCCGGGAAATCAGCCGGAATGGCGGCTATGATCGCTACCGAGCGACGCTTGCGGACGACAATGCCTGGGCGCGAGCTCGTCGTCCAAAACGTTGTAAATTGGCGAACCAGTCCGCGGCTGACGACGGGCTGTGGCGGGGAAGCTCAGATTGGATTGGTCGCCCGAGCAGATAGCCGGTTGGCTGAAGAGAACGCATCCTGAAGACGAGCGTAGTCAAGTGTCACACGAGACGATCTACCGCAGCTTATTTGTACAAGCACGTGGCGTGCTCAAGAAAGAGCTGCTTAGACATCTTCGATCGAAGACGCTCGATGCGTCGCTCCAGGCCGGTTGATCCGAATGGCGATCGACGGGGGCATATCAAGGATATCGTCTCAATCCGTCAGCGACCGGCCGCGGTTGAAGATCGGGCGGTGCCTGGCCACTGGGAAGGCGATCTCCTGTCCGGGCCGAACAACAGCTACATCGCGACCCTGGTCGAGCGTCATACGCGTTACGTGATGTTGGCCAAGGTGGCAGCTAAGGACACCCAAACGGTCGTCTCCGCGCTCATCAAGCAGGCGAAGAAGCTACCCAAGGAGCTGTATAAGTCTCTGACCTGGGACCGAGGAAAGGAACTTACGGATCATCGTCGCTTTACGTTGGCGACCAACATCGACGTATATTTTTGCGATCCGCAAAGCCCGTGGCAGCGTGGGTCGAACGAGAACACCAATGGCCTGCTGAGACAGTACTTTCCAAAGGGCACCGACTTGTCGGTGCACTCGCAAGCCCATCTGAACAAAGTGGCTCGTCAGCTCAACGAACGACCACGTGAGACCTTGCAATTTGAAACCCCAGCAGAGAGATTTAACGCCTGTGTTGCGTCGACCGGTTGAGCCGGCAATGTAATCTCGGAAATGCCGGTTGCCTCGTTTTGCCGGTTCAAAGCATCCGGCCCTCGCCAATTTCGGATTTTCCGAATTTCGCTTGACGGCCAGGTAGAATCAGCATTATTGCAATTCGCATCCCGCCTCCTCTCAAGGGGCGTTTCGCGATCGTCACGAACGTTGAGGCGGGATGCGATGGACGCTTTGGCGACGCAAGACGAGCGGCGTTTTGGCGGACGGCAAAGTCGTGTGGTCCTGACGCCCCGACGCTGGCGTCAAGTTGGCGGAAGCAATTCGGCCGGCGACGGTGGCAAAAGAGCCCGGTCACCGGGGAGAGCACGAAATAAGCTGTTAAAACCATTGCGCAGGGAAGGTCGGGTGTTTCCGGCGAACCTGTGGTGACTATGCTCGTGTGGTTTTTTCATTTTCCACGCGAGGCTGCGGGTGCAACGGGCACCCGGCTTTCCCTGCGCCCTTGTGATTTTCCGGAGGCGAGATGTTCGGAATAAATCTCGCGCGCATGCGCGGCGAGATCGCGAAGCTGTGTCTACTCGCTCGACCCGCTGTGCGGTGAAATGGCGTGGCTGTTCGACAATCGCCGTTCGTTGATTTGACAAACGCCGCATCCGCGAGGCCCATCGGCTCCGCATGATGGTGGGCACGCTAGCGCTTTACCACAGGTCATTCTGCTCGTGGAGAGTCCCCCTCACCCGCTCGCAAGATGCTCGCGACCTCTCCCCGCATCCGCCTTCGCCCAAAGGCGGGCTTCGTCGGACAGAGCGGGGCGAGGTAAGGAGAAGCTAATTCAACACCCGCTTGCTGTCGGGGCTGTCGAGCGAAAAGGTCGGCACGTCGATCTCGAACTGTTCGCCGCTCTCGCTGACCATCTGGTAGCGGCCGGTCATGAAGCCCGAGGCGGTCGGAAGCGGCACGCCGCTGGTGTATTCGAAGCGCTCGCCCGGCGCGAGCACCGGCTGCTCGCCGACCACGCCCTCGCCGCGGACTTCCTGCTTGCGGCCCGAGGCATCGGTGATGATCCAGTGCCGCGTCCGCAGCTGCACGGTCTCCTCGCCGGAATTGGTGATGACGATGGTGTAGGACCAGAAATACTCGCGAGTTTTCGACCGACGAGCGTTCCGGCATGAAGTTCGGCTCGACGGTGACTTCGATCTGGCGGGTAACGGCGCGGTACATGCGGGCGATCTTCCGAATCGGCGGCATCATATCGAAAAGTTCAGCCGGAACCAATCGCGCGCCAAGATCGAGCGAGCGCCGACGTCGCTTCAAATCAATCGTCGTTTCAACACAGTTCCGACCTAAAGCGCAACCGCCGCCGCGCCAGAGTCTTCGTAATCTTGCTTGCAAGCCCGAGGCCGATACTATCTTTCGGTACCGATGCGAGGCTGTTTCGAAGCCAGCCTGCTCAACACGGTGCCAGATGACGTCCATTGCCGATCGAATTGCCGGACCACCGCTTGCGGGCGACGCGGATGCGAGTCGCGCGACGGCACGGCAGCGCCGGCCGCGGCGGCGCCGGCGATTTCGTTTCCCGCGGTCGGCGAGCGCGAATTGCGGCTCGATCTGTTTCGCGGGCTCGCGCTGTGGCTGATCTTCATCGATCATCTGCCGCCCAATCTCCTGACCTGGTTCACGATCCGCAATTACGGATTTCAGCGACGCCACCGAAATCTTCATCTTCATCTCGGGCTACACCGCGGCGTTCGTCTACGGCCGCGCGATGCTGGAGTCCGGCTTCGTGGTCGCGACCGCGCGCATCCTGCGCCGGGTCTGGCAGATCTATGTCGCGCACGTGTTCCTGTTCACGATCTTCCTCGCGGAGATTTCCTACGTCGCCACCAGCTTCGAGAACCCGCTCTACACCGAAGAAATGGGCATCATGGATTTCCTCAAGCAGCCGGACGTCACCATCGTCCAGGCGCTGCTGCTGCGATTTCGTCCCGTCAACATGGACGTGCTGCCGCTCTATATCGTGCTGATGCTGTTCCTGCCGCTGATCCTGTGGCTGATGAAGTGGAAGGCCGACGTCACGCTGGCGCTGTCGGTCGTGCTCTATGCCCTCACCTGGCAATTCGATCTGTATCTGTCGGCCTATCCGAACGGCTTCTGGGCCTTCAATCCGTTCGCCTGGCAATTGCTGTTCGTGTTCGGCGCCTGGTGCGCGCTGGGCGGCGCCCGGCGGATGTCGCGGATTCTGTCGTCGCCGGTCACGCTGTGGATTTCGCTCGCCTATCTGTTCGTCGGCGTTCTGCGTCACGCTGACCTGGTATTTGCCGCAGCTGAGCCATCTGATGCCGCGCTGGCTCGAGCAGTGGATGTATCCGATCGACAAGACCGATCTCGACGTGCTGCGCTTCGCGCATTTCCTGGCGCTGGCGGCGGTCACCGTGCGCTTCCTGCCGAAGGACTGGCCGGGCCTGAAGTCGCCCTGGCTGCGGCCGCTGATCCTGTGCGGGCAGCACTCGCTGGAGATTTTCTGCCTCGGCGTGTTCCTGGCCTTCGCCGGGCATTTCGTGCTGGCCGAGGTCTCCGGCGGTGCTGCGCTGCACTTCGTGGTCAGCATCTCCGGAATCCTCATCATGTCCGGCGTGGCCTGGGTGATTTCGTGGTACAAGCATTCCGCCGACAAGAGTGCCTCGCGAACAAGGGCACCATCGGCAACGCCGATATGGCGGGAGGGGGCTTATGAAGTCCGACTCGGGAGTTGATCCTGGGCCTGATGGTGCTGGCCGGCTGTTTGGCCGCGGCGCCCGCGCGTGCCGAGGATGCTCCGCAGAGCTGCGACGTGCCGGACTATCTGCTGACCAGCGAGAGCGCGCTTGCCAAGGTCGCGGACGCCGTCAAGAAGCGGCCATGCCGCTGAATATCCTGGTGGTCGGCAGCCGCTCGTCGACCATCGGCACATCGGAAGCGAGCGCCTATCCGGCGCGGTTGCAGGCGATGCTGAAGGAGAAACTGCCGTCGATCGCCGTCAACGTATCCGTAGAACTACAGGCCAAGAAGACCGCCGAGGAAGTGGCCGCCGGTTTCGTTAAGCTTGTGGAAGACAAAAAGCCTACTTTGGTTATCTGGCAGACCGGCACCGTCGATGCTATGCGATCCGTCGATCCCGACGATTTTCGCAGCGCTGTCGACGAGGGTGTTGCTGCGCTGCAAAAGGCGGGAGCCGACGTGGTCTTGATGAATCTGCAATATAGCCCGCGCACGGAAACGATGATTTCCGTGCCGCCTTATCTGGATAATATGCGCGTGGTGGCGCAGCAGCACGACGTTCCGCTGTTCGACCGCTTCGCCATCATGCATCAGTGGAATGACCAGGGAGATTTCGACCTGTTCAGCGCGTCGCACGGCATCGAGCTTGCCAAACGCGTTCACGATTGCCTCGGCCGCGCGCTGTCGAAATTTGTGATCGACGCCGCTCATCTCGGCCCGGCCCAGCAGAATTGAGGATTTTGCGTTAATGAGTTTGCGCGGACCAATAGTCCTTTTGGCCCTTTTACACCCATGACATCGCTGGCTGCGTCCGCGCTCGCGGCGCTGGTGTTGCTCGCGCCGGCCTCGAGCTTGCCGGCGCGCGCACAAGCCGCCGCCCAGGCCGCCCCAACAGCCGCGCCATCGGCGCCAAATCGACGGCGCCAATCCGACACCAGGCCATCTGACGCCAAATCGACCGCGGCGCAGCCCTCGGCCACGACGGGTACTGCGTCCGCTGACCAGGCCGGTCCGGCAGCAGCAAAAGAGCCTCACCGCGAAGGCGATCGACAAGGTGAAGCAGGTCGCGAAATCGGCCAGCGACATTTTCAGCCGCGTGCCGTGCCTGCCGCCGAAGGGCGGCGTCCAACCGATGGGATCGCTGCCGCATGTCGCGAGCAAGCTCGCTTCCGGCCAGCCGGTCGTGATCATCGCGTTCGGCTCGTCCTCGACCGACGGTTTTGGCTCGACTTCGCCCGAATTCACCTATCCGAACCGGCTCGCGGCCCAACTGCGCCGGCAATATCCGACCGCCGACATCACCGTCATCAAGCGCGGCAAGGGCGGCGAAGACGCGCCGGAAATGATGAAGCGGCTGCAGGCAGAGGTGATCGACATGCAGCCGGATCTCGTGATCTGGCAGGTCGGCACCAATGCCGTGCTGCGCAACCTCGATCCGGCGGAGACGGCAAAGCTGGTGGAAGACGGCGTCGCGCGCATTCAGGCCGCAGGCGCCGATGTCGTGCTGGTCGATCCGCAATATTCGCCGCGGGTCACCGAGCGCGGCGAGAGCGCAAGCCAGATGGTGCAGCTGCTCCGCAAGGTCGCCGAGCTGCGTCATGTCGGCATTTTCCCGCGCTTCGAGGTGATGCGCGACTGGCATGAGAAGCAGGCGCTCCCGATCGACAGATTTCGTCATCGCCGACGGCCTGCACATGAACGACTGGGGCTATGCCTGCTTCGCGCAATTGCTCGGCGACGACATCATCAAGTCGGTCGGCCAGATCAAGCTCGGCGTCAACGTGCCGGCCGCCGTGCAGACCTACCGGCCGATGTGGAGGCGAGCAGCGTAGTTCGCATCGCCATTCGCACGCCCTCACGCCTTTTCCAGCGCCGCATCGCAGATCCTCGATCAGGTCGTCGGCATGTTCGAGCCCGGCGGAGAAGCGGACAAAACCTTCGCTGATGCCGAGCTCGGCGCGCGCATCCGGCGTCAGCCGCTGATGCGTCGTGGTGGCGGGATGGGTGACGAGGCTCTTGGCGTCGCCGAGATTGTTGGAGATCCGCGAGATCTTCAGCGCATTGAGAACGCGGAACGCCGCCGCCTTGCCGCCCTTGACCTCGAAGCCGACCAGCGTCGAGCCGGCGCGCATCTGCTTCTTGACCAGAGCTGCCTGCGGATGATCGGCGCGGCCGGGATAGATCAGCCGCGAGATCTTCGCGATGCTGCGCCAGCGCGTCCGCCACCTTGGCGGCGGTCTCGGTCTGCGCGCGCACGCGGACCGCCAGCGTCTCCAGCCCCTTGAGCAGCACCCAGGCGTTGAACGGCGACAGCGAGGGGCCGGTCTGGCGCATGAAATTATGGAGGTGCTCGGCGATGAACGCTTCGGAGCCGAGGATCATGCCGCCGAGGCAACGGCCCTGGCCGTCGATATGCTTGGTCGCGGAATACACCACGACGTCGGCGCCAAGCGAAAGCGGGCTCTGCCAGATCGGCGTCGCAAACACATTGTCGACGATCAGCCGCGCGCCGCCTCGATGCGCGATCTCGGCGATGGCGGAGATATCGAGCACGTCGAGCGTCGGATTGGTCGGGCTTTCCAGAAAACAGCTCCTGGTGTTCGGCCGCATCGCGCGTTTCCACTGGTCGAGATCGAGACCGTCGACCAGCGTGGAAGCGATGCCGTAGCGCGGCAGCAGATCTTCCACCACATAGCGGCACGAGCCGAACATCGCCTTGGAGGCGACGACATGATCGCCGGCCTTCAGCGGCGCCAGCATGGCGGTCGTCACCGCGGCCATGCCGGTTGCGGTCGAGCGGCCGGCTTCGGCGCCTTCGAGCTCGATCATCCGCCGCTCGAACATCGAAATCGTCGGATTGGAATAGCGCGAATAGATGTAGCCGGGATCTTCGCCCTTGAAGCGCGCCTCGCATTGCTCGGCGCTGTCGTAGACATAGCCTTGGGTGAGAAACAGCGCCTCGGACGTTTCGCCGAATTCCGAGCGGATCGTCCCGGAATGGACCAGCCGGGTTTCGGGACGATAGCGGGCGGTCGGCGAAGCCGGTGTAGACTTGGACGCAGCAGACATGTGACCTCCGTCGTGACCATCTTCAATGGTCACAAAAAACCGGCCTGGAAAAATTCCACAGGCCGGGATCACATTGTCCCCGGCCTGTTTAGCGACTTATTTTACGTGGCTGCAAGCCGGCCGGCTCAAATCACCACGGGATAAGTCATGCTCTTATTCCGCCCCGCCCTTTCCGTCAAGGCGGCCATCGGATAACCGGTAAAAGGCTTAGTTTTGGAGTCTGGATGACATCGGGGCCACCGCCCAAGGAGCCTGCCAAGGACCATAGCGTGTCGTTTTCGCTTCCACCCGACGCCAATGGCATTTTGCCGGACCGCATGATCGCGGCGATGGCGGATGATGGCCTGATCCTGCCGGCCTATCCGTTCGTCGAAAGCCAGATCCAGCCGGCGAGCCTCGACCTGCGCCTCGGCGACATCGCCTATCGGGTGCGCGCGAGCTTCCTGCCCGGCCCGGGCGCGACGGTGGCCGAGCGGATCGACGAATTGAAGCTGCACGAGATCAGCCTTTCCGATGGTGCGGTGCTGGAGACCAACTGCGTCTACATCGTGCCGCTGCTCGAGAGCCTCGCACTGCCGCCGGAAATCGTCGCCGCCGCCAACCCGAAAAGTTCGACCGGGCGGCTCGACGTGTTCACCCGCGTGATCGCCGACGGCACCCGCCGCTTCGACATGATCGGCGCGGGTTATCACGGCCCGCTCTATGCCGAGATCAGCCCGAAGACATTTCCGGTGCTGCTGCGCGAGGGATCGCGGCTCAGCCAAGTGCGCTTCCGCACCGGTGAAGCCATTCTCGACGCCGATGAACTCGAGGCGCTGCATGCAGCCGAGCGGCTGGTCGATAGCGACAAGGCCGATTTGACCGACGGCGTGGCGCTCTCCGTCGATCTTTCCGGCACAAGCGCAAAGGGCTTTGTCGGCTACCGCGCCAAGCGCCACACCGGCGTGGTCGATGTCGATCGCCGCGGCGGCTATGCGATCGATGAATTCTGGGAGGCGATGCCGGCGCGGGGCGACGGCAGCCTCATCCTCGATCCCGGCGAGTTTTACATTCTCGCTTCGAAAGAAGCGGTGCAGGTGCCGCCGGATTACGCCGCCGAGATGGTGCCGTTCGATCCCCTGGTCGGCGAATTCCGCGTGCACTATGCCGGCTTCTTCGATCCCGGCTTCGGCTATGCCGGCGCCGGCGGGCAGGGTTCCCGCGCGGTCCTCGAAGTGCGCTCGCGCGAGGTGCCGTTCATCCTCGAGCACGGCCAGATCGTCGGCCGGCTGGTCTACGAGAAAATGCTGGCGCGGCCTGACGCGATGTACGGCCAGCGCATCGGCTCCAACTATCAGGCGCAGGGCCTGAAGCTGAGCAAGCATTTTCGGGTGTAGTCAGCCGTCGTTGCGAGGAGCGTCGGCGACCAAGCAATCAAGTCTTCGTGCGTCGGTTTGCTTTTCCAAAACACCGACGTCACCTAAGCGCCACCACCAGCCTTCGTGCAGTTTCCTGCGCTGCAGCAATATGAATGCCTTCGGCGAGATGTGTCTTTCGGTCGCCGCGAGCTGATTGTAGCATCGCCTTCATGAACCGCTGAGAACCGGTTCGCACAGGGCGCAAGGAAACAACCAATAAGGAGCCATTCAAATGGCAATGGCAGTTACACATGGGACGTTGTCCGAATCCGATCATAGCGCGCAGTTGCGCAAGGCGGTCATCGCATCAACCATCGGTACCGCAATCGAGTGGTACGATTTCTTTCTTTATGGCACTGCCGCCGGGCTTATCTTCGGTAAGCTCTACTTTCCCAACGAAGATGCCTTGACGGCGACGCTGGCGGCCTTTGGCACCTATTTCATCGGCTTCGTCGGGCGTCCGATCGGTGCCGCGATATTTGGTCACTACGGCGATCGCATCGGGCGCAAAGCGACACTGATCGCCACGCTTCTGTGCATGGGCATTGCGACCTTCCTGATCGCATTCGTGCCGACCTACGCGGAGATCGGCATCTGGGGCGCGGTCATCCTCACGGTGTTGCGGATGCTTCAGGGGATCGGCGTCGGCGGCGAATGGGGCGGATCGGTGCTGCTGGCGATGGAATGGTCGCGCACCCACGGTCAACGCGGTCTGGTGGCATCGTGGCCGCAATTCGGCGTGCCGTGCGGCCTGTTTCTGGCGAACCTTGCAATCCTGGCATTCAGCCAATTGTCGGGCGACCAGTTCGTCACCTGGGGCTGGCGAATTCCTTTCGCGCTCTCGATCGTTCTCGTCGGTGTCGGACTATGGATTCGCCTTGGCATCCTTGAGACGCCGGTGTTCCAGCAGCTCCTGGATGACAAGAAGATCGAGAAGACCCCCATCATCGAGGTCTTCAAGAAGCATCCGAAGGAGATAATCCTGTCGGCATTGCTGCGGATGTCCGAGCAAGCGCCGTTCTACATCTTCACCGCGTTCATCTTCGCCTACGCGGTCGGTACCTTGCACATGTCGCGCGATCTGATCCTGATGCGCGGTGCTGGTTGCCTCTTGCGTCTCGTTCGTCACCATCCCGCTGTCGGGCCACATCTCCGACCGGATCGGGCGCAGGAAGATGTATCTGATCGGCGCGGCGACGGTGGGCCTGTTCGGCTTTCTGTATTTCGGCATGGTGGATACCGCCATTCCGTCGGCGGTGTTCATCGCCATCGTGCTGTCGCTGATCCCGCATGACATGCAATATGGGCCGCAGGCCGCTTTGATCGCGGAGGCCTTTACGCCACGATTGCGCTACAGCGGTGCTTCACTGGGCTATCAACTCGCCTCCGTGATTGCCGGCGGCCCGGCGCCCCTGATCGCAACAGCCCTGTTCGCCACCTATCACTCCGGCTACGCGATTTCCATCTACATCGCCGTTTGCGCGGTCATAAGCCTGGTGGCGGCGGCGTTCATGCCTGACTACACCGGCAAGGACATTTCGAAGGAGTATGACGCCTGACGCAAAGGTGCAACGTCGGGTGACTGAGGTGGCTGACAGTGCGCAGGAGGCGAAATGGCTGCGATGGCGCAGCGTCGCCGATCTCTATCATGCCTATTTCACCGGCCTGATCCTCACCGTGGTGACGCGGCGCGGCACCGCGGACGCGGCCGAATTCGTGTTCCGGGTGTTTCGCCGCCAGCAGCAGGAACGCTTCCTGCCGGGCCTCGAGAAGCTCGGCCTCGAGCCACCTGCCGCCGGCGGTGGCGGCCGCGCAATATCACTATCTCTCGAACTGGATCGGCGGCGTCCATGTCGAATACATGTACGAGACCGATCGCAAGGCCTGGATCCGCTATCCGCCGCCGCGCTGGATCTGGAAGGGCACCGCGATCTGCGGCGTGCCCGGCGAAGTGTCGCGCGCGATGCTGCGCGGCTGGCACGCCAACAATGGCGTCAGCGCTCGGCAATTTGAAGCTCGGCTTCGTCTGCACCAAGCAGAGCGTCGACGGCCAGGACGGCCTCGAAGGCTATTACTGCGAATACGACCATGCGCTCGAGCTCGATCAGCGGCTGGTGTTCGCGCGCCATCTCGAAGCGCCGCTGTTCGATGCCGACGACCGCGCCGGCGTTGCCGGTCGCGAGCTGGCCGAAGCCGCGGCTGGAAAAGGCCTATCGCAACTACGCGATGGAATATGTGCGGACCGCCGCACCGGTGATGGTGCAATTGTTCGGCCCCGAAGATGCCGGCTATCTCCTGCATCTCACCGGCAAGCTGATCGGCATGCAGTATTTCGACGAGATCGCGCGCGCGCTTGGCGGCGAGTCGTGGCGCGGCCGAAGGATTTTGCAGCTTTCCTGCACGCGCTGTTCGAGGCGCAGGACGATGTTGCCGAGATCGACCGAGTCCGGCGGCCAGTTCGAAATCAGGCAGCAGACCTGGAAGCTGATGGCCGATGTCGGCGATTATCATCCGGCCTGCGCCAAGGTGCTGGAAGGATTGTTCGAGGGGCTGGCTGCCGGCTGCGGCCGCCACATTCGCCGTCCGCGATGAGGCCGGCGGCCGGCGGCAAGCCGCCGTTCGTCTGGTCGATCGGCTGAGCGCTATTCCCCGCGTTGCCTGCGAATTCGCGCAGGCGGCCCATGCGCCTGACGCACATGGAATCCGGCGCGGCCGTGCTAGGAAACGCACCGCGCACCGGTTCGCAAGTCCACGTACCGGTTCGACCATCCGCCCCGGAGAGAAATTGCCCGATATCGCCGTCGCCGAGATCCCCGTAGACGAGGAGGAGCGTCCGCTTCCGCCGCCTGCGGCGCCGGTGCGAAATGCGCTGGTCGACGGTCCGATCCTGCGCACGCTGTTGTGGCTGGCGTGGCCGAACGTGATCGCGCTCTCGCGCCGGCACCTGCGTGGTGATCGCCGAGACCTCCTATATCGGCCGGCTCGGCGTCGAATCGCTGGCGGCGATGGCGCTGGTGTTTCCCTGCGTGATCCTGACCATGACGATGTCGGGCGGCGCGATGGGCGGCGGCGTGGCGTCGGCGATCGCGCGCGCGCTCGGCGCCGGCGATATCGACCGCGCCTCGACGCTGGCCGCGCATGCGCTTCTGATCGGCATCTGCTTCGGGCTGACCTTCATGCTGGGCATGCTGATCTTCGGCCCGTCGCTTCTGGAATTGCTCGGCGGCCGCGGCAACGTGCTGGCGCAGGCGATCGGCTACGCGCAGATTTTCTTCGGCGGCGCGGTGCTGCCCTGGCTGATGAACACGATGGCCGGAGATCCTGCGCGGCACCGGCAACATGAAACTGCCGTCGCTGATGATCCTCTCTTCCGCCGTCTGCCAGATCATTCTCGGCGGCACGCTCGGTCTCGGCCTCGGCCCGATCCCGCAATTCGGCATGCGCGGCGTCGCGGCCGGATCGCTGATCGCCTATCTCGATCAGCATATCCGTGATGGGCTGGTACCTGTTTTCCGGCCGCGGCGCGCGTCATTCCCAAGATCAGGGGACTTCGCATTCAGTGGGCGATGTTCGTCGACATCCTGAAGGTCGGCGCGGTCTCCTGCTTCTCGCCGCTGCAGTCGGTGCTGACGATCAGCATCTTCACCCATCTGCTGGCGCGGATTCGGCACCGCGGTCCTCGCCGGCTACGGCATCGGCGCGCGGCTCGAATTCATGCTGACCTCGATCGCGTTCGCGGTCGGCATCGCGTCGGTGCCGATGATCGGGATGGCGATCGGCGCGGAGCGGATCGCGCGCGCGCGGCGGATCGCCTGGACCGCGGGCCTGATCGTCGTTCGTCTCGGTCGGCGCGATCGCGCACCATCATCGCGATCTTTCCCGATCTCTGGGTCAACATCTTCACCGGCGATGCCGGCGTGCGCGCCGCCAGCCGGCAATATCTGTCGACGGCGGCGCCGATGTACGCCTTCATCGGGCTTGGCGATGTCGATGTATTTCTCCTCGCAGGGGGCGGCCAAGGTGGTCGGGCCGGTGCTGGCGCAAAGCGCGCGGCTGTTGTTCATCGGCATCGGCGGCTGGTGGCTGTCGACGCACGACGCGACGGCCGCGAATTTCTTCGCGCTCGCCGCGGCCTCGATGGTGGTGCTCGGCGTGCTGTCGTGCGCAAGCGTCGTCCTGACCCGATGGGGACCGAAGCGCCGAGTGCCAGCTATCCGCAGGCCCGTCCGGTGCTGTCGCTGAAGGCGATCAGCGCCGGCGGTGATGGCGATGACCGCCGCCGCCGAAATTCGCCATCCGCATCATCGGTCCGATCATGCTCATCATGTCGCCGCCGCCGCCGCCGCCGATCATGCCCATGATATCGCCGCCGCCAAAGCCGCCGGGGATTCCGCCGCCGCCGAAGCCGCCGGGAATCATCCCGCCAAAACCGCCGCCGCCCATTCCGCCGAAGCCGCCGCCGCCGCCGTCCATCATGCCGGCTCATCATCGGGCCCATGGTCTGCATCAGCATGGCGAAGCGGCGCTTGCCCATCTTCGCCTTCATCATCTCCAGCATCGGCGCCATCTGGGTCATCATGTCGCCGCCGCCGCCGCCACCTCCGCCGCCGCCGAAGCCTGCGAACTGGGCCTTCGCCGGCGCGCAGGTGACGGTAAACAGCAGCAGCAGCGTGGCTGCCTGGCACATCACCTTGTCAGCTCCCGTCATGGATCAGTTCCTCGCGTGCGCTAGCTCCGCGAAAGCGGCGCAAACCGGACGCACTGGCGAGAGCGTAGGGATGGCGGGTGGCGGCTTCTGTGAGAAAGATCACATTGGCGCAGTTGAGCATGATCCGGAAAATTGGGCACCGGTTTTTCCTCGCGACAAACGCGGAACGCGTTTGCGCGGAGATCATGCTCAAACAAAAAGACAGAGCGAGATGACAATTCGAAGAAAAGCCATCACGCTCTGGCCGGCACGGTCCCGAGCGCCTTCTGCATCGCGAGCGCGGCCTGATCCATCTGGCCGTCGATATAGGGCGCGATTTCGTTCGGCAGCACGTCGACGATCCAGATCAGCCGGCTGCGCGCCTCACCGTCGGCGATCACCTGCACCGAGGCGCTGTGTTGTTTCACCCGCTCGCTGATCACGGCATAGACCAGCCGCCGCCGTGTGTCGTCGCAATCGACCAGTAGCTCGCGCGCCACCGTGCCGTTGGCGAAGGTGACGATGCGCGCGTCGCCGTCGAGTCTGGCGTCGAGCACGAAGCCCGGCGCCAGCCGTCGTATGCAGCGCGCCGAAATCGCGCACCGCAGCCCAGACGTCGCTCGGCGGGCGCGTCGATCGGAATGTCCTTGTGGATGGAAGCCATGGGGAGTCCTGTGTCCGACTTGTTTCAGTTCGGGTTGATGCGATTAACAGCGCTTGACGTCGTTCCGGGATGGTCCGAAGGACCAGACCTCGATGCGCAATTGCGCATCGGGAATCTCGAGATTCCGGGTTCGCGCTTTGACGCGCCCCGGAATGACGCTGCTTGTGGAACGCGCGCGCTTACGTGCACACCGCCTCGACATTGTTGCCGTCGGGATCGATCAGGAACGCGGCGAAATAGGTCGGGCTGTAATCGGCGCGCGGGCCGGCGGCGCCGTTGTCGCGGCCGCCGGCCTTGATCGCCCTCGTCGTGAAATTTTCGGATCGCGGCGTGGTCGGGCGCGCGGAAGGCGATATGGGCGCCCGCGCCGTCAGCCCCTTGTGCAGATAAAGCCAAAGCGCCGGTTCGCCCTTCGGCCCGAAGCCGGCGCCGCTCTCGTCGCGCGAGCACAAGACGTAGCCGAGCGGGGCCAGTGCTGCGGTGTAGAACCGCACGCTGGCGTCGAGATTGCCGACTTTCAGTCCGATGTGGTCGTACATGATGATCTCCATAAAGGCGCGCGTGGGACGCGCGGACTGGAGACGACCCTAGTCAGTGCAGTGCGCAAGCCGTTCTTGGAAAATCTTGCGCTTGCCCCGCGAGGCCTGCCGGAATTTCAGCGGCGAGACGCCGGCGGCGCGATGGAAGGTGCGGACGAAATTGGAGAGATCGCCGAAACCGACATCATAGGCGATATCGGTGATGGAACGCTCCTCGTCGGCCAGCAGCCGCGCGGCGTGGCGCAGCCGCGAGCGCACCAGATATTGGTGCGGGGTGACGCCAAGCACGCCCGAGAACAGCCGCAGGAAATGGAACGGGCTGAGGCCGGCCTGGCCGGCCGCGTGCTCCAGGTCGATTTCGCGGTGCGAATGGGCATCGATCCACAGCGCGGTCTCAACCGCCCGGCGGCGGTCCCGTGCCGTTGCGCCCGCCACGTTTGGCGATCGCCCGGACACCACCTCGACAAAGCGGCTGGCGAAGAGCTGCCCGACCTCGTCGAGCCCGATATCGCTGCGGCCTTCGGCCGCGGCCTGCGCCAGTTCGCCGAGCACCATCAATTCGGGCAGCGGCGGCATGGCGCCGACCTGCCAGATCTCGGCCGCGTCGCCGATCGTCTCCACCAGCTCGGGAGTCGAGGAAAAACGACAGGCACTCGTCGCCGCAGACGTGGTCGTGGGTGCAGACATATTCGTCGCCGGGATGGCCGACCAGGATCGATCCCGCCACCAGCTCGAAGAAGCGCCCGCGGCTGTGGCAGCCGAAACTGCCCTTGCGCACATAGGAGACCGAATGGCAGTGGTAGCGTTCCGTAAACGGCGCATCGCCGGGCACGGCGGTGCAGCGGAAGTCGGACACGGTGACGGACGGCCGCTGCAGCAGGGTGGTTCTGGTCATGCCCCAGATTTAGTTCTGCGGGCGCGGCGGGGCAACCGGCAGCAGCACGTCGAACAGGGTCTTGCTGTGGGCCGGGTGGGCGCCCTCGATCGACAGCAACCGGCGCTTGGAGATGGTGCCGCCATTCGGCGAAATCTTGTCGGCATAGCCGCCGGCTTCGAGCACGCGATGGCAGGGCACGATGATCATGAACGGGTTTTTCGCGATCGCCTGCGCCACCGAATGCGCGGCGCCCGAAGCCCGCGAGCTGGCTGCGACTTCGCCATAGGTGCGGGTTTCGCCGCGCGGGATGGTGCGCGTGAACTCGTAAACCCGCTGGTTGAAGGCGTGGATGCCGCTCATGTCGAGCGTGACGTCGGAGAGATCGCTGGCCTCGCCGCGCAGCAGCGCGACGATGCCGTCGATCGCGATTTCGACATTCGAGCGGCGGGCGCAGTTTCGCGCGCCTCGGGATAGAGCTGATACAGCCGCCTGCGGGTTTCGATCTCGCGCGCTTCGGGCAACTGCACGCCGACAATGCCGGCATCGCTCCACGCGATGCCGCACCGGCCGATCGCCGGTATCGAATATCGTGTACCCACGCCCCGCCATTACGCCACCCCACCCCGGCAGGCATCATAACACCGTCATGAACGGCTGCACCTGGAAAATTCGGGTTGGGTTAAGGGACGGGGCGACGGGCCGTGGACGGCGGCAATCGACCGGCTTGGCGGAACGCGCGGTCTCGGCTAATCAGAGAGGCGAAGCGTAGCGGGCGTAGTTCAATGGTAGAACGGCAGCTTCCCAAGCTGCATACGAGGGTTCGATTCCCTTCGCCCGCTCCAACGCCCTCGCATTCTCACGGAAATTTCTTGAAAAACGCCCAGATGGTTTCGGCGGCGTCGATGTCGTGATTTTGCGGGCCGAGCAAGAGGTTCACCATGCGCGCAAAATGCGCATCGGGAAAACCGCCGGGCATGCGGTGGCCGCCGTCATTGACGCGGTAGAGCACGACGTCGCGCCCGGGCGGGCAATTCGAAGAGATCAGCGTTACCGTGCTCTGGTCGGTCGTGTCACGGTTGTCGAGATCGACGACGCTTGCGTCCTTTGGTTCGCAGCCATTGGCATGGCGCCAGAAGTCGAGCGTCTTGTCGGTTGACCAGAAGCCGTCGATCGCGAAGCGGCTGGTGCCGCGTCCGCCCTGGTATGGAATGAGCGGATCGGCGGTGCCGTTCATCATTAGGAACGGCACCGGGCGGGACGGATGGCAGGCGGCGGCCGATTTATCGGTCAAGTTGATGATGACGCTCGCGGCCGCCGCGAACAGATCGGCGCGCTCGCAGATCATCGTCATCGTCATCGCGCCGCCATTGGAGAGCCCGGTGACATAGATGCGCTTGGGGTCGGCGACGCCGTCGGCGATGAATTCCTCGGCGAGGCGGACGATGAAGGCGGCATCGTCAGTGCCGTCAGGCGGTGCGCGGCCGGAGCGCTTGTTGCTCGGCCTTAAGTCGGCCCAGGCGCGATTGAGGCCGTCGGGAAACACCACGCCAAAACCTTCGCGCTTCGCCACTTGCGGCCAGGAGGTGCGTTCCACCATGTCGGCGCCGGTCTGGGTGTTGCCGTGCAGGACGATGACCAGCGGCACAGGCTTCGTATCCGGAATCTGCGCGGTAAAAGTTCGCGTCACACCGCCGACGTCGATGCTGTCGGCCCGCGCCGGATATCCCCAACAGGCAGTCGTCAGAACAACGGCAAGTATGAAGAGGCGCATGTGTCCGTTCGCCGCGTCTGAAATTCCAGCTCGATCTCTCACGCCACCGCCTTCGCCGCCGCGCGCCCGGCGTTGCGGCCGGAGAACAGGCAGCCGCCGAGGAAAGTGCCTTCCAGCGAGCGATAGCCGTGCATGCCGCCGCCGCCGAAGCCGGCGGCTTCGCCGGCCGCGTAAAGCCCCGGCATGATCTGGCCGTCGCTGCCGAACACGCGCGAAGTCGAGATCGGTCTCGAAGCCGCCCAGCGTCTTGCGGGTCAGGATGTTGAGCTTGACCGCGATCAGCGGGCCGTGGGCGGGATCGAGAATCCGGTGCGGCTTGGCGGTGCGGATCAGCCGGTCGCCGATATAGCGGCGCGCATTGTGGATGTTCATCACCTGCGTGTCCTTGACGTAGGGATTTTCGATCTCGCGGTCGCGCGCCTCGATCTGCGCCTTGCAGATGTTCGAGCTTCAAGCAGGTTGTCGCCGGCTGAGCGCGTTCATGCGCGGCGACGAGATCGGCGAGATTGTCGCGCACGATGAAATCGGCGCCGTGCTTCTTGAACGCTTCCACCGGCGCCGGCGCGCCCTTGTTGGTGGCGCGCTTGACGGTCATCCGCCAGCTCTTGCCGGTGAGATCGGGATTCTGCTCCGAGCCCGACAGCGCGAATTCCTTCTTGATGATGCTCTGGGTCAGCACGAACCACGAATAATCGTAGCCGGTCGACATGATGTAGTTGCAGCTGGCCGAGCGTGTCGGAGCCGGGAAACAGCGGCGAGGGCAGCCGCTTGCCGGTGGCGTCGAACCACATCGACGACGGTCCGGGCAGGATGCGGATGCCGTGGCGCGGCCAGATCGGCGACCAGTTCCGGATGCCCTCGACATAATGCCACATCCGGTCGCGGTTGATCAGCCGCGCGCCGGCGGCCTCGGTGATGCCGATCATGCGGCCGTCGACATGTTCGGGCACGCCGGAGATCATGTTCTTCGGCGCCTCGCCGAGCCGCTTCGGCCAGTTCTGCCGGACCAGATCGTGATTGCCGCCGATGCCGCCGGAGGCGACGATCACGGCCTGCGCGCGCAGCGTGAAGTCGCCGATGACCTTGCGCGAACTGCTCTTGCCGCGCTCGACATTGTCAGGCTCGAGGATCGCTCCGCTGACGCCGTCGACGGTGCCGTTGGTGATCGTGAGCGCATCGACGCGGTGGCGGAATTTGAAGGTCAGGCGGCCGCTCGCCTGCGGCTTCGCGCGCCCGCCGCTCGAACGGCTCGACGATGCCGGGGCCGGTGCCCCAGGTGACATGAAACCGCGGCACCGAATTGCCGTGGCTCATCGCATCGTAGCCGCCGCGCTCGGCCCAGCCGACCACCGGAAAGATCCGATGGCCCATCGCCCGCAGCCATTCGCGCTTCTCGCCGGCGGCGAATGCCACATAGGCTTCCGCCCAGCGCCTCGGCCAAAGATCCTCGTCGCGGTCGAAGCCCGCCGATCCCATCCAGTCCTGCAGCGCCAGATCGTAACTGTCCTTGATGCCGAGCCGGCGCTGTTCGGGGGTGTCGACCAGAAACAATCCGCCGAACGACCAGAACGCCTGGCCGCCGAGGCTCTGTTCGCCCTCCTGGTCGACCACGATGACGCGTTTGCCGGCGTCGGCGATTTCGGTCGCGGCGACGAGACCGGCCAGTCCGCCGCCGACCACGATCACGTCCGCATCGTCAGCCATCGCGTCAGTCCCCCAGCTCCTCGCGGATTGAAGCCCGTGGCATTTGCCACGGTCAACGGCAAATGGTACCGGTCTGACGCTGCAACGGCGCCGCCGGCCAGCGTTAACTTGTTCCAGTTTGGGACCTTTCGGCGCCAGAGGTGCAGCCCGCCTGCAACACTTAATTTGAATTTGTTTTGAGCCGCCCTCCGCATCTGGACAAAAATCCGATCTCGCAACACGCTGGCGATGCATCACGCAAGACGATCAGATTCGGGTTCGACAGGTTTGGACTGGGGCTGGACATGAAGTTCGTGACGGGGTTGCTCGCGGCGGTTCTCCTGCTGGCAGGGGTGGGGGCGAGCCATGCGGTGGTTCGCATCGGCGAGGATCGCGGCGGCCGGATCGGCACCTACGTCGACAAATATCAGGACCTGCGCAGTTCGGGCGAAGACCGTGATCATCGACGGTCTGTGCGCCTCGGCCTGCACCATCGTTCTCGGCGCGGTTCCCCACGACAAGATCTGCGTGACCTCGCATGCCAATCTCGGGTTCCACGCGGCGTGGGACTTCGGCGCCAACGGCCGCGCGATCACCAATCCCGAAGCGACCCAGATGCTGTATTCGATGTATCCCTCGCGCGGTGCGGCGCTGGATCGCCGCGCGCGGCGGGCTGACGCCGCACATGATCTTCCTGCGCGGCAAGCAACTGATGAGCATGTACCAGCCCTGCTACCTCGACGCCCAGGCCTCCGCGACCAAGACGCCTGTCGTCGCGCCGAGACCTGCGGCGCCGCTCCAGCATGACGTGATCGCGCCGCCGCGGCCGCGCTTGCCCGGCAGCGCGACTGGCTCTATCTGAACGTGACAGACCGGCGAACGGCGGCAACGCCGGTCGCCGACTGTCCGCGCTATCTCAGATGGTTGCGCATGGCTCAGCCGATTTCCACGCCGCAGGCAGATGCCCGGCGCAGATCGCCGCCGGCCGCGCAGGGTCGGCGTCGGCGATCGTGCTGGCGGCGGTGCCGGCCTCGGCGCCGTCGTCCTGCTCGGCGCGCTGGTGCTCTGGTTCCACTACGGGACGGCGGTCTTCTTCGAGATGATCGCCTCCGGCATCTCCGCCTGCTTCTGATCCGGACTCAAAGGGAATTTCAGCGATGGATCGGACCACCCGCCCGCTGGTCATCGTCGCAGCCTTCGCCGGCAAGCCTGGTGGTCGGGCTGCTGCTGATGCTGTGGGCGCTGGGCGGGTTGCGCACGTGTGACGGCGCCGGCCGCGATCGGCGGGCCGTTTCAGCTGACCGACCAGACCGGCCAGACCGTGACCGAAAAGAGCCTGCAGGGCCGCCCGACGCTGATCTTCTTCGGCTTCACCCATTGCCCGGACGTGTGTCCGACCTCGCTGTTCGAGATTTCCGAAGTGCTGCGGGCGATGGGCAAGGATGCCGATCGCGTCAACGCCTATTTCATCTCGGTCGATCCCGAGCGCGACACCACGGCGGCGATGAAGGATTATCTGTCGAGCTTCGATCCGCATCTGAAGGGCCTGACCGGCGATCCGGAGGCGATCGCGAAAGTGATTTCCGAATACCGGGTCTATGCCAAGAAGGTCCCGCTGAAGGACGGCGACTACACCATGGATCACACCGCGCTGATCTATCTGATGGATCGCGACGGCAAATTCGTCTCGCCGTTCAACCTCAAGCGCAAGCCCGAGGAAGCCGCGGCCGACCTGAAGCGCTACCTCTGAGCGCGCTGCGTCTGCCCGCGTCATCCCGCGAGCGCAAACGACATTCGCGTTATCGGCGCGGATGGTCTATAAGGCCGTCGACTTCCGCAGAAGACCGCCGGCAATGCGATCACGGATCGGCCTTGCTATCAGCGAAACGCCAAAGCCATCGCTTCGACGCGATCGCTGGCTGCTTGCCGTCTGCCGCGCGGCCGGCTTCGGCATCTGCTGGCGGCGCTGGCGCATGGCCGAGCGCGTCGCGCGCGCAAGCGCAGAGCCTCGCCAAACCCGGCGCCGGAGGCCGCGCCGCAGGCGGTGCCCGGCTTCTGGGATCCGCGGCGGCGTCCGGACCGGCCCGATCTGTCGCGCCTCACCGTGATCCGGTTTCTGACCGAAACCGACTATCCGCCGTTCAACTTCACCGGCCCCGACGGCAATCCGGCCGGCTTCAATGTCGATCTGGCGCGGCTGCTCTGCGACGAGATCAAGGTCACCTGCACCATCCAGATGCGGCGGTTCGAGACGCTGCTCGATGCGATCGCCAGCAACCGCGGCGACGCCATCATCGCCTCGCTGGCGGTGACGCCGCAACTGCGCGCCCGGGTCGATTTCACCGATCCGTATTACCGGGCGCCGGCGCGGTTCGTGTCGCGGCGCGACGCCGTGATGCCGGAGATTCGCCCCGAATATCTCGAGGGCAAGAAGGTCGGCGTCATCGCCGGCTCCGTCGCATGAGGCCTATCTCAAGGCGATGTTCACCGACGCCGAATCTGCACTCCTATCCCAATGACGATGCGCTGCGGCTGGCGCTTGCGGCGCGGCGAGGTCGATTTCATCTTCGGCGATGCGATCTCGCTGGCGTTCTGGATCAACGGCACCGACTCCGGCGAATGCTGCGCGTTCTCGGGCGGCCCGTTCGTCGAGAGCCGCTATTTCGGCGAGGGCATCGGCATCGCCGTGCGCAAGGGCAACGACCTGCTGCGGCAGGCGCTGAACTGGGCGCTGTTCCGGGTCTGGGAAAAAGGCCGCTACACCGATCTGTGGCTGCGCTATTTTTCGGTGAGTCCGTTCTAGGATTCCACGCGTCATTCCGGGGCGATGCGAAGCAGCGAACCCGGAATGCTCGACATTCCGGGTCTGGATGCTTGCGCACCGTCCCGGAATGACGGCTATACTGCTCGATTTGGCCAGCGTTTCCGCGCCCCGGAGACCCTTTCTAGATGTCCACGATCGATCTTGCCGCCAGTCCGAGCGATCTGCGTGCGCTCGCCGAACAATCCAACGCCTGGCCGTTCGAGCAGGCGAAGGCGATTGTCGCGCGGCTGAAGAAGAAGCCGAAGGACGAGGTGCTGTTCGAGACCGGCTACGGGCCGTCGGGCCTGCCGCATATCGGCACCTTCGGCGAGGTCGCGCGCACCACCATGGTGCGCCATGCGTTCCGCGTGCTGACCGAAGACAAGATCAAGACCCGGCTGATCGCGTTCTCCGACGACATGGACGGCCTGCGCAAGGTGCCGGACAACGTGCCGAACAAGGAGATGCTGGAGAAGCATCTCGGCAAGCCGCTGACGCGGGTGCCCGATCCGTTCGGCACCCATCCGAGTTTCGGCGCGCACAACAATGCGCGGCTGCGCGCCTTTCTCGATACATTCGGCTTCGACTACGAGTTCGCCAGCTCGACCGACTATTACACGTCGGGGAAATTCGACGCGGCGCTGCTGCGCATGCTGGAGCGGCTCGATCAGGTGATGGCGATCATGCTGCCGTCGTTGCGCGAGGAGCGCGCGGCGAGCTATTCGCCGTTCCTGCCGATCTGCTCCGCGCACCGGCGTGGTGCTGTATGTGCCGATCGTCGGAGCATGACGTGAAGGCCGGTACCATCTCCTATGATCGATCCCGAGACCCAGGGAGCGCGTCACGCTTCCGGTCACCGGCGGACATTGCAAGCTGCAATGGAAGCCGGACTGGGCGATGCGCTGGTTCGCGCTCGGCGTCGATTATGAAATGGCCGGCAAGGACCTGATCGATTCGGTCAAGCTGTCCGGCAAGATCTGCGCGGCGCTCGGCGGCACGCCGCCCGAAGGTTTCAACTACGAACTGTTCCTCGACGAGCAGGGCCAGAAGATTTCGAAGTCGAAGGGCAACGGGCTCACCATCGACGAATGGCTGCGCTACGCGTCGCCGGAATCGCTGTCGCTGTTCATGTATCGCGAGCCGAAGGCGGCCAAGCGGCTGTACTTCGACGTGATCCCGCGCAATGTCGACGACTACCAGCAATTCCTCGAAGGCTTTCCGCGGCAGGACGCGCAGGCAGCAGCTCGCCAATCCGGTCTGGCACATCCATGCCGGCCATCCGCCGAAGGCCGACATGCCGGTCACGTTCCAGTTGCTGCTGACGCTGGTGTCGTCGTCGAACGCGGAGAATGCCGCGACCCTGTGGGGCTTCATCGGGCGCTATCGTCCGGGCGTCACGCCGCAGACCCATCCGAAGCTCGACGCCATGGTCGGCTACGCCATCAACTATTATCGCGACTTCGTGGCGCCGACCAAGAAATTCCGCGAGCCGACCGAAGCCGAGCGCGCCGCGCTGCAGGACCTGCGCGACGCGCTGTCGCAACTGCCGGCGACGTCGACCGCCGAAGAGATCCAGAACGTGGTCTACGAGATCGGCCGCCGCGAGCCGTTCCTCGACGCCGTAAAGAAGGGCAAGGACGGCCGGCCCGGCGTCTCGCTCGACTGGTTCAACATGCTCTACCAGGTGCTGCTCGGCCAGGAGAAAGGCCCGCGCTTCGGCTCGTTCGTCGCGGTCTATGGATTGGCCAATGCGGTCGCCATGATCGACGGTGCGCTGGCGCGATCAGGATAGTCTCATTGCTCGGAGGGCGATTTGCCTTCGGCGGGGTCGTCGCTGATCGCGCGTGCAAGCGTGAGCAGCATGCGATTGAGCGGCGCCGGCATGCGATGCCGCTCGCCGGCCTTAACCACGGCGCCGGTCAGCGCCTCGATCTCGAGAGGCCGCCCCGCCAGGCGATCGAAATACATCGAGGTGCCGGCGTCGGGCGGATAGGTCAGGAGCGTCGCCAGCAATCGCTCTGGTTCATCCGCAGGAAGCCGCGCGCCGTCGGCGCGGCCGATCGCCGCGGCCTCATCGAGGATGGCAAGGCAGAGCCGCTTTACGTCCTCGCGCCGGAACACCGCCTGTCGTCGAAGCGTGAGCGCCGTGATCGGATTGGCCATCGCGTTGAGAAGCAGTTTCCTCCAGGCCAGCGTTTTGAAATCAGGGCTGCGAAGGATCCGCATCGAGGTGCCATCGAGAAGCGCCGAAAATGCCCGTCCGTCCGGATCATCGCCAACGGCAAAGTCATGCTCGCCGGCGTGTCGAAAGCGCACGCGATCCGGGGCAAGCCGCTCGCCATTGTAGTAGACGATGGTTGGGACGACGCTTGCCGGCCCGACGTGCGGCGCCAGTCGTTCCGCATGACCGATGCCATTTTGCAGGACGGCGACCCGCGTCTGTTGCCCGCAGAGCCTCCGCAGCCATGCCGCGCTTGATGCCGTATCGTGTGCCTTGGTACACAACAATACCCAATCTACCGGCTTCGCCTCGGCTGGATCGGTCAGCGCGCGAATCGGAACCTCAACTGCGCCCTTGTGTCGTTCGACGACCAACCGCACGATGGGGCGCCTGACGCAGGCGACGATATCGTGCCGGTCGACGGCAGCCAGCAATCCGGCGATGACACCGCCGATGCTGCCGAGACCGATGACGGCAACGCTGGTTCGTTCTGGATATCCAGTGCTATCGCCTAAGGACATAAGCTTGAAAAACCTCCGGAGGCGTTGCTGTAGAGGGTGTCTCGCCAACGGTATTGGTTAAAATTGTGGTCGCGGCGCTGCTGCATCGGGTGGCTCAATCAGCTCGCTCGCGCAGCCTCTGCGAATTGTAGCGGCGTGATCCCGTAGCAGCGCCTGAAGTGCTTGGTGAGCGCGCTTTGGTCGCAGAATCCCGCGGCCAGCGCGCTCTCGGCGAGAGGATATCCGCGCCGGAGGTGACGGCAGGCGGCGTTTAGCCTGACGTGAATCAGATAAGCGTGCGGCGTAAGCCCGATGGTTCGCTTGAATAACCCGATCAGCTGAAAGTTCGTGAGCCCGGCAAAGCGCGCGAGATCATCAAGACTGAGGTTTTCCGCGTAGCGCGTCTGAATCAACTCGACAATCCGGTTGAAGGTGGTTCGCTCCCGCCCCGCATGCTCCGGCCGGCCGACGCCGCTGCCGTGCCGCTGAAACAGCATGCCGAAGGCGTCGACGACGAGTTCGTCCGCGCAGAAACTGCCATGTTCTGCCTCGAAGGCGCGGTGCAGGCGGCCGAACCGTTCGATCAGCTCGATATCATTGACCATGTTCTGCATGAAATTGGGGGCGACCTCGATGCCCAATTGATGGGCGACGGCGTCGATCGCCGGTCGGGTAAGATAGAATGCGCGATAGATCCATCTCTCGCTCCCGCCCATCCGTGCCGATTGCCGCTCCTCCGGGTTGGAAACGAACAAGGTGGAGGGGCCGACCTTCGCCGCAGCGCCGCGGCTTTTGATTTCGGCGCCGCCGCCCTCGGTGACCGCGATCACGAAGGCGTCATGCGTATGCGGGCCGTATTCGTGCGTGGTGAAATCCGAGCGCAGCAGGCTCATGCCGGGAATGCGCTTGTTTTGCCAATAGGCCGTATGATTTCCGGTGTTTCGGCGCGCCATCTCAGCCAAACTCCGCCATTTCCTATACCCGCCGCAGCCACCCGCCTGTTAGCGGCGCATCATCGCAGCAATGCGGCGGCGAAACCGCAAATGGAGATGGGGGGCCCGCGGCAATTTCAACCAATATCTGGTCAAAATAGGTTACAATACTACCGCAACAAGAACCGTCCGGGCCCTCCGTCGAGGAGGCGGTGCGGATGACGCGGGGTCAATAGGGAGGATGCTCATGCAGTTCAGGGTTTCGCCGAAAACGCTTTCCGAATGCAGCGCCGAGGAATGGCAGGCGCGGGTCGATCTCGCGGCCGCGCACCGGCTCGCTTACATGCACGATTTCAGCGAAGGTATTTTCAACCATCTGACCCTGGTGGTGCCGGGCCGCAGCGACCGCTACTACCAGATCCCGTTCGGGATGCATTGGTCCGAGGTGACGGCGTCTTGCTTCATGGAAGTCGGCATCGATGACGGCCTGGTCAAGAGCGGCGCCGGTGACGTCGAGCGCTCCTGCTTCTGCATCCACGCGCCGATCCACAAGGCGCTGCCGCAGGCCAAGGCGGTGTTCCACACCCATATGCCGTATGCGAGCGCGCTGACGCGGCTCGAAGACCCGCGCATCAAGGAGATCGGCCAGACCGAAGTCGGGATGTCCGGCGAGATCGCCTATGACGACGAGTACACGGGCCCTGCACTCGATCCGGCGGAAGGCGCGCGGCTTGCCAGGGTGATCGGCGACAAGACGGTCCTGTTCATGGCCAATCACGGCATCTCTACCGTCGGCGAGACCGTCGCCGACGCTTATGACCGGCTCTATTACATCGAGCGTGCCGCGCAAGTGCAGATCTACGCGATGTGGACCGGGCAGCCCTTGAAGAAATTGCCCGAGCCCGTGGTCGAGAAGACCAAGCGCGATATCGGCGGCAACAGCCTGTACAATCCAGGTCCCACCCAGCGGCATTTCGATGCCCTAAAGCGCATCCTCGACCGCAAGGAACCGGATTACGCGTCGTAGGTCAGCGTTTCCTTGGTTCGAATCATATCAGGCAGCCTCGGCGAGTTTGTAAGACCAGGTGTGGACGACCGGGTGGCGATTGACGTCCTTGATGCCGAGCATGATGCGTTGCTTTAGCTCCTGCTTTGACGCCACCCGGATATGGCGCAGGACCGAGCGGGCGAACTTGGAGAAGAAGCCCTCAATGAGGTTGAGCCAGGAGCCGTGCTTGGGCGTGAAGGTGAACGCGAAGCGGCCCGCCGGTTGAGTGGCAAGCCAGGCTTGGGTTTCTCTGGAGATGTGCGCCGAGTGGTTGTCCAGGATCAGCTTGATCGCCGTACCGGCCGGGTAAACGGCATTAAGGAGCTTGAGGAATTCGACAAACTCGCGGCTGCGATGGCGGTCTTTGACCAGGGCGTGGACCTTGCCGGTGAGCAGATCGATCCCGGCCAACAGGCTGAGCGTGCCATGGCGCTTGTACTCATGATCGCGCGAGAATGTCGCGTAGCTGCCAGGCAGCGGCGGCAAATCCGGCGATGTGGTCGCGATCGCCTGGATTCCCGGCTTCTCGTCGTAGGAGACAATCGCTACCGGCTCGCGCGATGTTTTAGACTTTTTCTTCTTCGCCTTGGCCGCGGCCTTTTTCAGGACCTGGACCTCGCGATAGACGCACAGAACTTCCGCCATCCTCTGTTCGAACTCGGCGTCGCGGCGTTCCAGATGGTACCGCACCTTATGCGGTTTGATTTCCTCTTGACCGAGAATCTTGCACACCGTGCCTTGGACAAGATTGGCGAGACATCCGTGTCCCGCCGCCGCCCCGTGCTC
Organism: uncultured Alphaproteobacteria bacterium; assembly: GCA_963713785.1. Lineage (GTDB taxonomy): Bacteria > Pseudomonadota > Alphaproteobacteria > Rhizobiales > Xanthobacteraceae > Bradyrhizobium. The sequence goes on along the minus strand of CAVQNB010000003.1, from coordinate 118,707 downwards.
GCGCGCATGGCGCGCCAGCAGACGCGTCGTCCATAGTTCGTGCGGATAGCCATGGTCCTTGGCCTTGTCGCACGCCAGCGACACCAGCCAGGCTTTGGCCTCCGGCGTAATCGTAGGCTCCTTGCCCGGTCTAGGTCGGTCATCAAGCGCCATCAACGGCCCATAGGCCAGCGCCCGTTCGATGCAACGTTGGACCGTCTGATGATGCACGCCAACCCCCTGTCCGACGGCAAAAAACGACGGGTTTTCGCGATAAGCCAGAAGCATCTGCGCACGCTGCACCCGGCTCGCCGGCTCGGTGCGAGACCGTGAAACGCTTAATAGACCCGCAACATCCTCATCCGTCATCACCACCTCAAGCGCTTGCCGCCATGTTGCCATGATCTCGCTCCTCGTTCAGCTCTTCTCAAACGAGGAATCCACCAACATACTTCCAGTTCCACGCCTGTTGGCTTCATCGAGGCTGGTTTCATGGAATTGGTCGTGTAGTTTTCCGTCATGGCCGGGACAAGCCCGGCCATGACGAACGTTTATGATAATTACTGCCTCGCCCACACAATCCTTGCGATCCATGCGACTTCGGCAGCCGCGAGCGTCCGGTCGGCTTGCGCAGGATTGAGCGACTGCAATTCGAGCGCCTTTGCGGTGCGGCGCTTCAACTCCTTCACCATCACTTCGCCACCTGCGGTTTTGACGACCACGCGGTCGCCGCGCCGGATCGCCGTCGCCGGCGAGACCACGATGACATCGCCGTCGCGGTAGGCCGGCTTCCATCGCTCGCCGGAAATCTCCAGCGCGAAAACATGTTCGTCGCTTGCTGAGGGAAGGGCGACCTGGTCCCAGCCCCTGCCGGCGGGAAGGCCGCGGTCGTCGAAAAAGCCGTCGCTTCCGGCTTCCGCGAAGCCTATTCCGGGCACCGACGGGGCGCCATGCGCGCCGTCGCCGATCAACTGCACGAAACTGTCGATCGAGGCGTTGGCGGCGGCCAACGCCTTCGCCACCGATTCGGTCGACGGCCAGCGCTCGCGGCCGTCCGAGGTGACGCGCTTGGATTTGTTGAAGGTGGTGGGATCAAGCCCGGCGCGTTTGGCAAGCCCGGAGGCCGAAAGCCCGGCGCGCCCCGCAAGCCGGTCCAGCGCCGTCCAGATCTGGTCGTGGGTCAATATTCTCGGCGTTTTCGCGTGCTTGACCATTCGTTTTGACGTACTCAGTCGCCCTAGGAATTATTCCCTCGATCAAACCGGCTTTTGGGATGCGGTGCAAGGCGGTCAGCCTGCCCCTTGAGTTGGGAAGGTGGCGCCGATACGGTCGCGGGCATTTCCGAAATTCCCAACGAGACTCAGCGCCCAAGCCGGACCGTCGAACGAGTGCCAAAAATCTACAAAATCTGCTCCGCTTCCGCCTGGCGCGAGGCCGAGCGGCAAGGCGTCTATCGGGGCAGCGCCGACGACGCGCGCGATGGCTTCATCCATTTTTCTTCCGCCGCGCAGGTCAAGGAAACCGCGCGGAAGCATTTCTTCGGCCAAAAAGCCCTGTTCCTGATCGAGGTCGATACTGAGGCGCTCGGCGACGCGCTCCGCTGGGAGCGCTCGCGCAACGACGAATTGTTCCCGCATCTCTATGGCGAGCTCGATCTCGGCGCGGTCCGCGCCGTGCGCACCCTGCACGCGCGCTCCGACGGCACGCACGACATCCCGGAGCTTGTGCCGTGATCCGCGCCTTCGATGCATTCTCGCTGCCCTTGTTGCGCTGGTTCGATCCGGAAGATTCCCATCGTCTGGCGATCCAAGGCCTAAGATTGCTGCCGCCGGTGAGGACGCGCCCCGACCATGCCAAGCTGGCGGTGCGCGCGTTCGGTCTGAATTTCCCCAATCCGATCGGCATGGCCGCGGGCTTTGACAAGAACGCCGAGGTGCCGGACGCGCTGTTGCGGCTCGGCTTCGGCTTCGTCGAGATCGGCACGGTGACGCCAAAGCCGCAGACCGGCAATCCGCGGCCGCGGGTGTTCCGCCTCGAGCGCGACGAAGGCGTCGTCAATCGCCTAGGGTTCAACAATGACGGGGCCGAAACGGTGCTGCGGCGGCTCGCCTCGCGCGCGCATCATGGCGGCATCGTCGGCATCAATGTCGGGGCCAACAAGGATTCGCCCGACCGCGTCGCCGACTATGTCCAACTGATCGAGACTTTTGCGCCGGTCGCGAGCTACTTCACCGTCAACGTGTCGTCGCCGAACACCCCGGGCCTGCGCAATCTGCAACATGCCGCAGCACTTGATGATCTCCTTGCGAAAGTGATCGATGCGCGCGAGCGCGTGCGCAATAACGCCGGCGACTCGCCGGTGTTGCTCAAGATCGCGCCCGATCTCAGCCTCGCCGAACTCGACGATGTCGTGCAGATCGCCCGTTCGCGCCGGGTCGACGGCATGATCGTCGCCAATACCACGCTGGCGCGGCCCTCGACCTTGCGCGAGCAAAACCGCGCCAAAGAGCAGGGCGGCCTGTCGGGCCGGCCGCTGTTCCGGCTGTCGACGCGGATGGTGGCGGAGACCTATGTGCGCGTCGAGGGCGCGTTTCCGCTTGATCGGCGTCGGCGGCATCGACACCGGCGGCGCGGCGCTGACCAAGATCCGCGCCGGCGCCAGCCTGATCCAGCTCTATTCCTCGCTGATCTTCAAGGGCCTCGGCCTCGTCGACGACATCAAGCGCGATCTTTCGTCGACATTGCTGCGCACCGGGCGCGATTCGCTGTCGGAAATCGTCGGCGCCGATGCCGCGACGATCACGGCCGAGGATTGGCCGGTTTAGATCCGTCATCCTGAGGCGCGAGCGTAGCGAGCCTCGAAGGATGAGCGGCCCGGGCCGTCGTCCTTCGAGACGGCCGCTTCGCGGCCTCCTCAGGATGACGGTGATGGTTTGGATGTTCCTGCAAACGACGCCTTCAACAGCCAGGGATAGCGCAGCGCCTCCAGCCCGCCGCGCGCGGCGTAATGCACCAGCAGCGCGCCCCACAGTCCGGCGTTGCCGTAGGGGCGCAGGGCGAACCAGGCGCCAAAAAAGATCGCAAGCGAGGCCACCATCAGGTTGCGCATGTCGCGCGCCCAGGTGGCGCCGATATAGACGCCGTCAAAGGCAAACGCGAACACGGCGAGCAATGGCGAGGCGATCACGAAGATCAGATAGATCCGCGCGTCATGACGGACCTCTTGGTTCGCGGTCATGACATCGATCAGCAGGGGACCGAACAGCGCGAAGGTAGCCGTCACCACCAGCGCGAACGCAAAGCCCCACGACACCACCAGCCGCGTCGCGCTGGAGAAGGAAGTCGCGGTCGCGGGCGCCAACGGCGCGGCCGCATAGTTGCTCGGCGGCGTTGGCAAGGCCGTCGAGGAAGAAGGCGCTGACCAGGAGGAAATTGTTCAAGCACCGCGTTGGCGGCAAGCGCAACGTCGCCTGAACGCGCGCCTTGCGCTGCGAAAAACAGCCACACGATGATCAGCGCCGCGGTGCGGATCATGATGTCGCGGTTGACCGCGAACATGCGCATCAACTTGGCGCGGTCGAGCAGCGTCGCGCGCGCGTTGGCGAGTTTTCCGTCGCGTCAGGCGACCCGCAATCAGGATGCCGATCAGGAGCCCGGCGGCTTCCGCGATCACGGCGGCGATCGCAGCCCCGGCGATACCGGCGTCGAAGACCAGCACCAGCAACACGGTAGCGGCCGTGTTGACGACGTTGATTGCAACCTGCGTCGTCGAGCGCCAGCATCGCGCGCGCCTGGCCGATCAGCCAGCCGAGCACGACGTAATTGGCGAGCGCAAACGGCGCCGACCAGATCCGGATCGTGAAATAGGTTTTGGCGGCGCGGGTGACGGCCGTCACTGCCGCCCATTGCATCCAGCAGGACGGCGGCGAGCGGCATTTGCAGCGCGATCAGGCCGGCGCCGATCATGGCCGCGACGATGAGCCCGCGCACCAGGATGGCGCGCAATTCGCTGATCTCGCCGGCGCCGATCGACTGCGCCGTGAAGGCCACCGTGCTCATGCGCAGGAACGCGAACAGCCAGAACAGGCAATCGAAGATCACCGAGGCCATCGCGACGCCGCCGAGCAGCGTGGCGTCGCCGAGCCGGCCGATCGCGGTGGTCGAGACGATGCCGATCAGCGGCGTCGTCAGGTTCGCGACCATCGCGGGGCCCGCGATGGCGAAGACCTGCGCGGTCGTCACTTTGGCTGATGGGCTGGGCGCGTGCATGCTTAGAGCTCGACGATCATGCCGTCATGTGCGGCAGTGTGGCCGAGCATGTCCAGCCGTCCGAGCATGTCGTCGCTCATATGGGTCAGGATCAGCCGCTTCGGTCTGATCTCGTCAAGATGCGCCTCAAGCGTCTTAAGGCTGAGATGGTTCTTGACGATCTTGTCGTAGTAATAAGCCTCCGCGATGAACAGATCGGCGTCGCGTGCCAGCGGGACGAGCGTCTCGGTCCATTCGGTGTCGGCGCTATAGGCGATGATGCGTCCCTCGGCCGCGATCCGATAACCGAGGAACGGTCCGCCGGAGTAGCCGTGCACGACCGGAAAGGGCGTGACCTCGACCGCGCCGAAGCTGCGGGTTTGCGCTGGCTCGAGCGCGACGACCGACAGCTCAAAACGCTGCTTGGTTTTCGAGGAATGCTCGAACAGCGCTTCCATCACCTGAGCCAGCCGCATTTCGATTCCCTCCGGGCCGGCGATGACGAGCGGGCGGGTGCGGCGGGAAAATTGCGCGTCGAGCAGCAGGAACGGCAGCCCGGCGAAATGATCGCCGTGAAAATGCGTGATCAGGATGAGGTCGATCGCGTCGCGCGCGATGCCGAGCCGCTTCAAGGCCGGCAGCGACGAGGCGCCGCAGTCGATCAGGAAATTGACGCCCGCGCCGGTGACGTGAAAGCAGGTGTTTGACCGGCCGCCCGAGCCGAACGCGTCACCACAGCCGACAAAGCGCAATTGCATCGGCTGTGATCCACCTCGAAAACTATCGCCCGCGCGGCGCGCCGAACATCCGCGACAGCAGCCAGATCGGGATCACGATCACGGCGCCGAGCAGGAAGTAGCGCCACAGCCCGTTGATGGCGTCGAAGCCGAGATCCCAGATCCGCTGGAACAACAGCCGGATGCTGTTGACGATATTCCAGGGATCGAAGCCGATCGCGGCCAGCACCACGCCGACCAGGATCGACAGCAGGATCAGCCGGAACGCCACCGTCAGCGGCGAGCCGCCGAGAAAGCGGTAGAGGCCGTCATTGGCCGCCGGCAATTCCCTGGTGTCGTTGGGCATCGGTGGTCTCCTGCGCGGATTCGCGCCGCCATTCTAGTACAGCAGCAGGGCAGATGGGGAACCCGTCTGCTGCCGTCAATGGCTGCGCTGCCAGCGACTTTCGATGCGCTTACGCGAGCCGGTATCGCTCGGATCTTTCAGCATCCGCTCCAGCGTTTCCAGCCGGTCGGCCTCGCGCGGCGGCTTGTCCCAGCGCAGCCGGTTGATGCGCGGAAACCGCATCGCGACGCCGGATTTGTGCCGCGGCGAGCGCTGCAAGCCCTCGAACGCGACTTCCAGCACCAGCCCCTGATCCGGCTCATGCACCACATGCCGGACGGGTCCGAATTTTTCGGTGGTGTTGCGGCGGACGAAGCGGTCGATCTGCAGCAGCTCTTCGTCGGTGAAGCCGAAATAGGCCTTGCCGACCGGCACCAGTTGCTCGCCGTCCTCGCCAGTGGTCCAGACCCCGAACGTATAGTCGGAATAATACGACGAGCGCTTGCCGTGGCCGCGCTGCGCATACATCAGCACGGCATCGATGATGTGCGGATCGCGCTTCCATTTCCACCATTGGCCCTTGGGGCGGCCCGGCAGATAGGGCGCGTCGCGGCGCTTCAGCATCACGCCTTCGACGGCCTCGGCATCCTCGCCGGCACCGGCGCTGGCCGGATCGGCGCGCGCCGCGGTCAGCGCCTCCCAGCTGTCGAAGGCAATCGTCGGCGACAGGTCGATCCTGGCGTCGTCGAGTCTTGCCGACGAAGGCCTCGAGCCGTGCGCGGCGCTCGGCAAACGGCAGCGTCGCGCAGATCGGTGTCGCCTTCGCCGAGCAGATCATAGGCGCGCAGATGGATCGGATAATCCTTGATCAGCTTCGGCGAGACCACTTTGCGGTTGAGCCGCTGCTGCAGCACGTTGAAGCTCTGCACCCGGCCGTCGCGCAGCACCAGCAGTTCGCCGTCGATCGCGCCGGGCAGATGCAGCGACGGCAGCAGATCCGGAAAGCTCTTGGTGATGTCTTCGCCGCTGCGCGAATAAAGCCGCGCCAGCATGTGGCCGCGCGCGTCGCGGCCGCTGACCGCCTGCACGCGAATGCCGTCCCATTTCCATTCCGCGATGAAATCGGCGGCATCGAGATTGGCAAAATCCGCATCCTCGATCGCATGCGCCAGCATCACCGGGCGGAACGGCGCGGGATCGAGATTGACCGGCTTTTCGCGCGCGGCCTTCCAGCCACGCGAACAGATCGAGATAGGGCGGCGTCGAGCCCCGGCCACATCAGTTCGATCTCGTGCGGATCCTTGTCGCCGAGTTCGGCGGCGGCGGTCTTGGCCAGCCGCGCCGAAATGCCGATCCGCATCGCGCCGGTGACGAGTTTCAACAGCGCCCAGCGGCCGGTCTCGTCGAGTTCGTCGAGCCAGCGCGCGAGCTGCTTCGGCAGTTCGGTCTTGCCGAGCGTGCGCAGCGTGGTGACGACCTCGGTCAGGGTGGGGGAGGCGGGTTGTTGTGGTCGAGGCACGGTGCGCTCCCCTCCCTCCCCGCGACGCTGGCGGGGAGGGGTCGGGGGTGGGGGGTCGGCGGATCTGCCGTGATGCCGATGCCCCCACCCCCGACCCCTCCCCGCAGCGCTGCGGCGGAGGGAGGGGAGTGCACTTCGGCCACATCAGCGCCACCGTCTCCGAGAGATCGCCGACATAATCATAGGACAGCGCGAACAGCACCGGATCGGTGCGCTCGGCGATCAGGTCGCGGATCAGGCCGGGCTTGGCGTGCTTGAACGACAGCGCGCCGGTCAGCGCGGCCAGCGCGTAGCCGCGATCGGGATCTTCGACCTCGCGAAAATAGCTGGTGATCAGCCGCAGCTTGTTGTTGCGGCCGGGCTCATAGGCGAGGCGATCGAGCAGTTCGGCGAAGCGGTTCATGCCTCGGCTCCTCGCCGCCGGCACCGTCTCGCCTTCATCCTCATCGCCATAGCCGACCAGATCGAGCGGCCGCGCGGCGAGGCCCTTGGTCTGTGCACCAATGCACCAGCGCGTCTTCCTGGCCATGGGTGACCCAGATCTCGCCGGCGCCGGTGGCGTCGATGGTCGCGGTCAGTCCGTCCCAGTCGGCGTGGTCGGAAATCACCAGCGGCAGTTCGACGCCGCGCTGGCGGGCGCGGGCGCGCACCCGCATCCAGCCCGAGGCAAACGCCGTGACCGGATCGGGAAATCGCCGCGTCCAGATGTCGGAGGTGGCCGACGGCGGCGCCAGCGTGATGGTGCCGGCGAGATCGGCCTTCTTCATGCCCTTGACCGGCGCGCAGCTCGCCCAGCGCCACGCCGCGGCTCTCGTAATAGCGCGTGATCTTCTCCATCGCGCCGTGCAGATAGATCGGCGCGTCGTAGCCGGCCGCGCGCAGCAGCGCGATCACGCGCTGCGCCTTGCCGAGCGAATAGGCGCCGACCAGATGCGCGCGCTCCGGAAACAGCGCGACCGAGGCCAGCAGCTTCTTGATTTCGTCGGCCGCGTCGCCGTGACGAAACACCGGCAGGCCGAACGTGGCCTCGGTGATGAAGACATCGCAGGGCACCACCTCGAACGGCGCGCAGGTCGGATCGGGCGCGTCCTTGTAGTCGCCGGAGGCGACGATGCAGGTGTCCTTGCAGGAGACCGCGATCTGCGCCGAGCCCAGCACATGGCCGGCGGGATGAAATTTGACCGTGACGTCGCCGAGCCTGATCTCTTCGCCATAGGCGATGGCCTGCGTGCTGCCGGCGAAATTGTCGCCATAGCGCAGCCGCATCATGTCGAGCGTCTCCTGCGTGGCCAGCACCGCGCCGTGGCCGGGCCGGGCGTGGTCGGAATGGCCGTGGGTGATCACGGCGCGCTCGACCGGCCGCACCGGATCGATATGGAAGCCGCCGGGCTTGCAGCACAGGCCGGCGGCGACGGGCATCAGGATGTCTTGCGGACGCATCTTGGTTATATAGGTTCCGGCGTCGAGCCGTCTGCGAGTTCCTGCGCAGTCTCTTCGCGAGTCTTCGCTGCGAGCCTCGCCACGCCGAGTGATCTCCTCGGTGCAGAACCGATGCCCGCGCGCCTGTTCCTGTCCTCCGGCGATCTGGTTGCCGACCGCCGGTTCGAGTTCGCGCGCGATCTGCAGCTGAAGGGCGATCTCGTCGCCGCCGCCGATCTGTTGCTGCAGGCCACCGAGCTTGCGCCCGGCTTTGCCTCGGCCTGGTTCACGCTCGGCGAAATTCGCGAACGAGCTCGGCGAGCGCGACGCGGCGATCGCGGCGTTTCGGCAAGCGCGCAGATCGCCGATCCCGACGACCGGCACGGCGCCGGCCTGCGGCTGATGCGGCTCGGCGCCGACGAATTGTCGGCGATGCCGCCGGCCTATGTGCGCGCGCTGTTCGATCAATATGCGCCGAAGTTCGAAGCGGCATTGGTCGACGATCTCGGCTATCGCGGCCCGGCGCTGCTGTTCAAGGCGGTGCTGTCGGTGCGCGCCGCCGTGCGCAAGCCCGCCTTCTTCAAGCGCGCCATCGATCTCGGCTGCGGCACCGGGCTCGCGGCCGCCGCCTTCGCCAGCGAGGTCGATCATTTCATCGGCATCGACCTGTCGCCGCGCATGATCGAGCGCGCGCGCGCGACCGGGCTTTATGCGGAGCTTGAAGTCGCCGACATGGTGGAGGGCCTGCGCAGCAAGCCGGACGCCAGCGCCGATCTCATTCTCGCCGCCGACGCGATGGTCTATGTGGCCGATCTCGCGCCGGTGCTGCGCGAGGCGAGGCGCGTGCTGGCCGCCGGCGGCCTGCTGGCGTTCACCGTCGAAACCCATGACGGCGACGGCGTCATTCTCGGCGAGGGGCTGCGCTACGCCCATGGCGCCGCCTATGTGCGCGCGTCGATCGCAGCGGCCGGGCTTAGCGCTGTCGCAGCTCGAGGATTTGTCGGCGCGCAACGAGGACAATGCGCCGGTGCCCGGTCTTGTCGTGGTCGCGGCAAGGATCTGATCTCGTTCCACGGTGCCCTCGACGAAGCGGCCCCGACGGCTTACCTGTTTGGCGTGTCGCTGCTTAACTTACCCGAACCATCGGCCGAAACGGCCGTGCTGCCGGACCGCTTTCGTGCGCTGGTTCGCAGGGCCGCGGCTGGTCGCCGCGCGAGCATCAGCTGGCGCTGCTCGAAAAAGCCCGCGACGACCGCTCCGCGCTGCTGATCGCCCCGACCGGCGCCGGCAAGACGCTGGCCGGATTTCTGCCGACGCTGGTGGAGTTGTCTTCTCCCTCAACTGCGATGCGATCCGCTCCCCTCCCCCCGCGAAGCGGCGGGGAGGGGTCGGGGGTGGGGGGTGGCTCCGCAATCTCGCTGCGAGCTGAGAGCGAATGCGATAGACCCCCCACCCCCGACCCCTCCCCGCCACGCGCTGCGCGCGTGGGAGGAGGGGAGGAGTTGCGCCGAGTCATCGCCGCGTCCCAGCAATCATCTCCACCGGCCGCGGCGTGCAGCGCAGCCGCGGCCTGCACACGCTCTACATCTCGCCGCTGAAGGCGCTCGCGGTCGATATCGCGCGCAATCTGGAAACGCCGATCGCCGAGATGGGGCTGCCGATCAAGGTCGAGACCCGCACCGGCGACACGCCGGTGTCGCGGCGGCAGCGGCAGCGGCGCTATCCGCCGGACATCCTGCTCACCACGCCCGAGCAACTGGCGCTGCTGCTGTCGTCCGACGACGCGCCGTTTCTGTTTTCGTCGCTCAAGCGCATCGTGCTCGACGAATTGCACGCGCTGGTGACCTCCAAGCGCGGCGATCTGCTGTCGCTCGGCCTGGCGCGGCTGTGGCGGCTGGCGCCCGCAGATGCGCGCGATCGGGCTGTCGGCGACGGTGGCCGAGCCGGAATCGCTGGCGCGGTTTCTGGTGCCGCAGCGCGACGGCCGTGAGCGAAGCCGCCGACATCGTGATCGCCGGCGGCGCCGCCGCGCCGATCGTCGAAATGCTCGACACACGCGAGCGCCTGCCCTGGGCCGGCCACAGCGCGCGCCACGCGCTGGGCGAAGTCTACGACCTGATCAAGCGCAACAAGACCACGCTGGTGTTCGTCAACACCCGCAGCCAGGCCGAGATGCTGTTTCAGGATCTCTGGCGCATGAACGACGATGGCCTCGCGATCGCGCTGCATCACGGCTCGCTCGACGTCGCGCAGCGCCGCAAGGTCGAGGACGCGATGGCGGCCGGCAAATTGCGCGGCGTGGTCTGCACCTCCTCGCTCGATCTCGGCGTCGACTGGGGCGACGTCGATCTCGTCATCAATATCGGCGCGCCCAAGGGCGCGTCGCGGCTGATGCAGCGGATCGGCCGCGCCAATCACCGCATCGACGAAGCCTCGCGCGCGGTGCTGGTGCCGGCCAATCGCTTCGAGGTGCTGGAATGCGCCGTCGCGATCGACGCGATCGCGGAGAATGCGCAGGACACTCCGCCGCTGCGCACCGGCGCGCTGGATGTGCTGGCGCAGCACGTGCTCGGCTGCGCCTGCGGCGAGCCGTTTCTGTCCGACGAGCTCTATCGCCGAAGTGCTGACGGCCGCGCCCTATTCGAGCCTGACGCGGACCGATTTCGACGACGTGGTCGATTTCGTCGCGACCGGCGGCTACGCGCTGAAAACCTATGAGCGCTTCGCGCGCATCAAGCAGGACAAGACAGGCCGCTGGCGCGTCGCCAATCCGCGGGTGCGGCAAAGCTATCGCCTCAATGTCGGCACCATCGTCGAGGAGGCGATGCTGAAGGTGCGCCTGGTGCGCTCGCGCGGCGGTGGCGCCGGGCTCGACCGGCGCGCTCGGGCGCGGCGGCCGCATGCTCGGCGAGATCGAGGAATATTTCATCGAGGGGCTGGTGGTCGGCGACACCTTTGTCTTTGGCGGCGAGGTGGTGCGCTACGAAGCGCTTGGTGGAAGACCAGGTCTACGTCTCGCGCGCCAACGACAAGGACGCCAAAGGTGCCGTCCTATATGGGCGGCAAGTTTCCGCTCTCGACCTATCTCGCCGAACGGGTCCGAAAGCTGCTCGACGACAAGCGCGCCTGGAACGCGTTGCCGGATCAGGTGCGCGACTGGCTGTCGCTGCAGGCGGATTTCTCGCGCGTGCCCGGCGTGCGCGAACTGGTGGTGGAAACCTTTCCGCGCGGCAACAAGCATTACCTCGTCTGCTATCCCTTCGAGGGACGGCTGGCGCATCAGACGCTCGGCATGCTGCTGACGCGGCGGCTGGAGCGCGCCCGGGCCCGGCCGCTCGGCTTTGTCGCCAATGAATATGCGCTGGCGGTGTGGGGGCTCGGCGACATGTCGTTCATGATCCGGCACGGCAAGCTCGATCTCAACGCGCTGTTCGATCCGGACATGCTCGGCGACGATCTCGAGGCGTGGCTTGCCGAATCCGCGCTGATGAAGCGCACCTTCCGCACCTGCGCGCTGATCTCCGGCCTGATCGCGCGGCGCTTCACCGGCGAGGAAAAAACCCGCCGCCAGGTGCTGTTCTCGACCGATCTGATCTACGACGTGCTGCGCAAGCATCAGGCCGGACCACGTGCTGCTGCGCGCCGCGCGCGCCGATGCCGCGACCGGGCTGCTCGATCTTCGCCGGCTGGGTGATATGCTGTCGCGAATCCAGGGGCGAATCACCCACCGGGAACTCGACCAGGTTTCGCCGCTGGCGGTGCCGGTGATGCTGGAAATCGGCCGCGAGGCGGTCTATGGCGAAGCATCCGACGAGTTGCTGGCGGAAGCCGCCGAGGAACTGGTCAAAGAGGCGACAGGATAGAACGTGACGGCAAGCGCGCAATCTTCGAGAGATGGCCATACCATGCGCGCTTCGACAGTTACGATCGCAGGCGTTTCGCTGCTCGCCGATCTCTCCGGCGCGCTGTTCTGGGAAGAGCAGAGCCTGCTCGTCGTCTCCGACCTGCATCTGGAAAAAGGCTCCAGCTTTGCCGCGCGCGGCGTGCTGCTGCCGCCCTACGATACGGTGGCGACGCTCGGCCGGCTCGCCGCGGTGATCGCGCGGCACGACCCGCGCATGGTGATCGCGCTCGGCGACAGTTTTCATGACCGCGACGGCGCATGAGCGGCTGTCGGCGCCGGATCGCGACGCCATCGCGGCGCTGCAGGCGCGGCGCGACTGGATCTGGATCTCGGGCAATCACGATCCGGCGCTGCCGTCCGATCTCGGCGGCGTGGTCGCCAGCGAAGTCGCGATCGGCCCGATCGCGTTTCGTCACGAGCCGACCGGTGCGTCCGGCGAAATCGCCGGCCATCTGCATCCCAAGGCGCGCGTGCCGACGCGCGGCCGTTCGATGGAGCGGCGCTGTTTTGCCTGCGACGGCGAGCGCGCGGTGATGCCGGCGTTCGGCGCCTATACCGGCGGCCTGAGCATCCGCGACGCGGCGTTTGCAAAAATCTTCCGGACGCCGGGCTTCATGGCGCATGTGCTCGGCGACAACCGCGCTGCACACCATCGCCGCGTCGCGGTGTTATTGATTGTTCAGAGGCGGACCCTTCTCTTCACCTCTCCCATAGGGAGAGGTCGGATTGCGCCGCAATCCGGGTGAGGGGATAAGCTCTATCGAAAGACCTGAACCCCTCACCCGGCGCTATGCGCCGACCTCTCCCCATGGGAGAGGTGACACCTTCTCCGCTGCTCCTACTACGCCGCCTTCGCCTGCACGTTGTCGCAGAACTCGGCGAGGCGATCGGCGAGCCGCAGCGTCGCGGGGCTGGCGTCGGGCGAGGCCACCAGCGCCACTTCGGTCTGGTCGATCGGCGCGAAGCCATCCTTGGCGGTCAGCACGCGATGGTCGGCCTGGATCGCCATCTCGGACAGAATGCTCAAGCCCATGCCGGCGGCGACCGCGGCCTGAATGCCGGCGAGGCTGGAACTGGTATAGGCCATGTGCCAGGCGCGGCCGGCGCTTTCCAGCGCATGGATCGCGCCCGCCCGATACAGGCAGCCGGCGGGAAAACCGATCAGCGGCACCGAGCCGGTCGCGCGTATCGATCGGATGGCTCTTGCTGGTGACCCAATGCACCCGCTCCGGCCACACCGCGATGCCGCCCTTTTCGCCGGCGGCGCGCTTGAACAGCGCCAGATCGAGTTCGCCGCGTTCGAGATCGCGCTTCAGATTGGTGCTTTGATCGGCGCGGACATCGAGCCGCAGGCCGGGATGCGAGCGCGAAAACGTCGCCAGCAATTTCGCCAGCCGATAGGCGGCGAAATCTTCGGGAACGCCGAGCCGCACCGCGCCTTCATTGCCCGGCCGCGCCAGCACGTCGCGGGCTTCTTCCGCGAGCGACAGCAGCCGCCGCGCATAGGACAACAGCCGCTCGCCGGCTTCGGTCGGCGTCACGTCCTTGCCGCTGCGGTTCGAGCAGCGGCTGGCCGACATCGTCTTCCAGCCGCTTGATCTGCTGGCTGACGGTGGATTGGGTGCGGTGGACGCGCTCGCCGGCGCGGGTGAAGCCGCCGGCATCGACCACCGAGACGAAACTGCGCAGCAGTTCGAGATCGAGCATGGAGCCTGTCTCCATTCATATTTCCACTGATAGTCAGTTTATCATTTAATTTCCAAATATCAAGGCGCGCGCCTAGATCAAGGGCAAAGGAGAATTCCCATGTCGCTTGCCCCGTCGATCGCGGTTCCCCGCGCCCGCTTCAATCCGCTGCCGCTCTATATCGGCCTGTTCTGCCTGCTCTGGAGCTTCGCCTTTGTCGCCGGCAAGATCGGCGTCACCGATTGCCCGCCGCTGATCCTGCTCACCGCGCGGTTTTCGCTGGCCGGAATCCTGATCCTCGGCATTTCGGCGCTGCGCGGCGAAGGCTGGTCAGCTGACCTGGCGCGATGCTGCCGTGTTCGCGATCCTCGGCGTCGCCAACAACGCGCTCTATCTCGGCCTCGGCTATACCGGGCTGCAGACCGTGTCCGCCGGCCTCGGCGGCCTGATCGTCAGCGCCAATCCGGTGTTCACCGCGGTGCTCGCGGCGCTGTTCCTCGGCGAGGCGCTGACCTGGCGCAAGGTTGCGGGGCTGCTGCTCGGGATCGCCGGCGTCGGCTTCATCGTCTGGCATCGCATGTCGGTCGGCATCGGACAGTTTGCACGGCATCCTGTTCACGCTGGCGTCACTGGCCTCGATCGTGGCCGGCACCATCCTGTTCAAACTGCTGGCGCCGAAGGGCAGCCTCTGGATCGGCAACGGCGTGCAGAATCTGGCTGGCGGGCTCGTGCTGCTGCCGTTCGCGTTCACGCTCGCCGATGTCGGCGATATCGTGCCGAGCGCGCGGCCTGTTCGGCGCGTTCGCGTTCCTGGTGCTGGGCGGATCGATCCTGGCCTATCTGTTGTGGTTCCATCTCCTGAAGGTGTGCGGCGCGACCGCTGCGAGCGCCTATCATTTCCTGATGCCGCCGCTCGGTATGCTGTTCGCCTGGATCGTGCTCGGCGAGCACGTCGAGATTCCGCGATCTGCTCGGGATCGTTCCGGTCGCGCTCGGCATCTATCTGGTGACGCGTCCGGCCGCTGCGACGAGCTCCGTCCGTACAGAGGAGTAAATCGATGACTCACTCATCGATCACGCTGATCGGCGGCCCTACCGCGCTGATCGAAATCGACGGCTTTCGTCTGCTCACCGATCCGACCTTCGATGGGCCCGGCGCCTATCAATTGCCGCATGTGAAGCTTGAGAAACTTGTCGGCCCCGCGCTCAGCGCCGACGCCGTCGGCGAGATCGATGCCGTGCTGCTCAGCCACGACCAGCATGCGGACAATCTCGATCACTCCGGCAAGGATTTTCTGAAGGGAGCAAAACGCGTGCTGACGACCGAAGCCGGCGCCAAACGTCTCGGCGGTCACGCCGAGGGCTTTGCGCCATGGGCAGGCACCGAGCTGACCGGCAAGGATGGCCGCACGCTTGTCATCACCGCAACGCCAGCGCGTCACGGCCCGGCCGGCATCGAGCCGCTATCGGGCGATGTCATCGGCTTTGTCGTCGCCTCGAACAAAGCAGGGCAGCCGCCCGATCTATGTCAGCGGCGATACCGTCTGGTTTGACGGCGTCGCCGAAGTCGCGCGGCGCTTCAGCTGCGGCGTGGTGCTGCCGTTTGCGGGCGCGGCGCAAACCCGCGGGCCGTTTCATCTGACGATGGACACCAACGACACCATCGAGACCGCGCGCGCGTTTCCCGGATGCGGTGATCGTTCCCGTTGCATACCGATGGATGGGCGCATTTCCGGCAGAACGCACAGGATCTGCGCGCGTCGTTCGATACGCTCGGCTTCGGCAAGCGCTTGAAGATGCTTGGAGCCCGGCGTTGCGACCGTGATCGAGGCGCCGCGCTAATCCTTGCGGAACACGATCGACGCCATCCAGCCGGTCATCAGCGCCATGAACGGCGGTGACGAGCCCATAGACGAGGCCGTTCTGGCGGGCGGTGGTGGCGACGAACTGTTCGAAGCCGACCTTGACGATTTCGAACGCGGTCTCGGTCCGCGTCACCAGCGCGCCGTCGGAAAACAGCTTGATCTCGACGTCATAGGTGCCGATCGGCACTTCGGCCGGCAGCGGAATGCCGGTGCGAAACAGCGTCGGCGTCAGGAACGTCACCGCGGAGGTATCCTCGCGATAGAGGCCGTGTTCGGAGCGCAGCCGCACGAAGGCGCTGCGGAACGCATCGTTCGGCACGACGTCGGCGTAATCGGGCCCGACGCGCTGGGTCAGCAGCACATTGTTGAGACCGAGCTGCTGCCGCCGCTCGACTTCGGGCGAGGCGATGGCGTCGAACGGCCGGTTGGAGAACAGCGCGAGATAGGTCGGCACCTGCAGGAACTGGCGGTAGTCGGTGTTGATCCAGATGCCGAATTTGCGCTCCTTGCGCCGCGTCACCATGTCGGCGCGCGGGCCGCGAGACGGTCACCACGAGATCGTAGCTGGTGCGGGTGGCCGGCGTGGTGGCGTCCTTTTCGACCGAGCCGAACAGCACCAGCTCTTCGCCGGAATAGTTCGGCGTCACGGTGACGCGGTGGTTCGAGACCGACACGATCAGCCGCTCGGCGCGCGCCGGCGGCACGGCGAATACGGTGCCCAGCAAGCAGCACGGCGACGCCTGCGAGATGATGCGCAGCCGATCATCCGGCGCCTCCGGTTTCCCGGATGGTGAAGAGATCGTCGGGCCGGATCACCAGTTCGATCGCAAAGCGGATTCCGACCGCGAGAATCAGAAGCCCAAGCAACAGCCGCAGATGTTCGCCGCGAATCTTCTGGCCGGCCCGCGCGCCGAACTGCGCGCCGGTGACGCCGCCGACCATCAGGATCAGCGCCAGCACGGCGTCGACCAGATGGTTGGTGACCGCGTGCAGCAGGGTGGCGAACACCATGGTGACCAGCGTCAGCACCATCGAGGTGCCGATCACGGTCGAGGTCGGCACCCGCAACAGATAGATCATGATCGGGATCAGGATGAAGCCGCCGCCGATGCCCATCACCGCGCCGATGAAGCCGATGATGACGCCGACCGACGACGACCGGGATCACCGACAGATAGATCTTGGAGCGCTTGAAGCGCATCTTCAGCGGCAGGCCGTGGATCCAGCCATGGCTGCCCGAGCGGCGCAGCGGCACCGCGACGCCGCGCCGCGTCGCGCAGCATCGCGCGCAGGCCTTCCCAGAACATCAGTCCGCCGACGGTGGTGAGCAGCACGACATAGGACAGCGCGATCATCAGGTCGAGCTGGCCGAGCGAGCGCAGCAGCGTGAAGGTCCAGACCCCGAGCGCGGTGCCGACGTGCCGCCGCTCAGCAGCACCAGCGCCAGCGCCGGATCGATGGCGCGGCGGCGCCAGTAGGATATCGCGCCGGAAAACGACGAGGCCGCGATGTGGCTCGCGACCGAGGCGACCGCGACCGCGGGCGCGATGCCGACGAAGATCAAGAGCGGCGTCATCAGGAAGCCGCCGCCGATGCCGAACATGCCGGACACGAAACCAACCGCCGCGCCCATCGCCAGGATGAGGAAAATATTGACCGGAATGTCGGCGATCGGAAGATAAAGCTGCACGCGCGTTCGCTTCGGATGTTAGCCCTGAGGCTGGCCGAAACCGCTCATGGCATGGTTTCTTCGATGAGCGGCGCAGATCATCCGCCGCGCCCCTGCATAACCGAAATCGCTGCCCTGGAGGGACTAAAGAATCCGCACGCGGCGGCTTTTTTGCCGACTGTCGCCGTACGCAATTTTCGACGTGGTGAATAATTCAGATTAACGGGCCCGCGGGCTCAAGGCCTGCGCGACGGGATCGGTGATGAGGTTCATCGCCGAGGCTTCCCGGCGCCGAGCCAGCGGACTTCCCTGGTCTCGGACATGGCCTCCACGACGGAGGAGGAGACGCCCATCTTGGTCATATAGCTCAAAACCATCCCCGCGGTCCGCTGGGTGTCGGCGACGGGGTCGCGCCCGGGCGCGGATGTCACAAACCGATGGACGCCCAGCATCGAGCCCTCGATGCCATAGCGGGGCTTGCCGCCGGCATAGACGAGCACGCAGGCGCTGGCGCAATACGACGGCTGTGACATGACCGGCGGCATCGGCGACGCCGACCGCGGTCGACAAGCCCGCGCGATCGAATGATTTCGCCCATGATGATCGCCTGATCCAGATCGCCGCCGGGAGATGACAGCAATACGACGTCGCCCGGCACGAGATGGGCTTCGTCGAGCCGCTCGCGGAACCAGCTCGCGGCTGGCGGCGCCGATCGTCGCCGCTGATGGCCAAGTGCGGGCCGGCCGTGGCCTGAACCGCCGAGGTCGGCACCGGCGATCAGCGACGACGTCATGCTCGGTGAGAAATAGGTCCTTCCAGTAGGCCCAGGCCTCGGGCCGCGACAGGTCCCGGTAGGCGCGGATGCCGAGGCCCGAAATCAGAAGAATGAAGATGGCGACCGACCAGAAGCGCCGCCTGTGGCTGGTGGTACGAAGCGGCGGCGCCGCAGGCTGGTCGGCAGGCGCGCGCGGCGGGGTGACCCAAGGGCCGGTCGGCGACCTCGGGAAGCGATCTCCATCGTCCTGACGATCATCGACGGACAATTCGATCCTCTCGGCGGTTAGAACCATCCCCGACGACGACGAACTGGGGCAAGAATCATTTGCACCGCTTGGTCGAGCGATTGTCTACACGGGTTCATCGCTGAGGTACATGCCGGCAAGGCCGGGCGGCAGCGCCTTAATGCGCGGCGGCGGTGCGCTTGGTCGCAGCCGGCTTGGCGGCGGGCTTCGCGCGCGGCCGTGCCGGCGCCTGGTCCCATCCGCCGGCGGGGTCGCCACATTGACGGCGTCGTCGGGCTGCGGTTCGGCGGTGAAGGTCTGGATCGCGAGCTTTGCCGCCGCCAGCGACTGGGCATCGAGCCGCTTGGCGATATCGTCGCGCTTGTGGGCGGCATCCGCGTCGCCCTGCGCCGCCGCCAGGCTGAACCATTTGAAGGATTCGGCGAGGTTCTGTTCGACGCCGATGCCGCGGGCATAGAGAATGCCGAGATTGAACTGGCTGTCGGCGACGCCGCGATCGGCGGCCTTGCGGAACCATTGCGCGGCGCTCTTGTAGTTGGCGCCCTTGCCGCCGCCATCGGCGTCGAGCACGGCGAGATTATGCATCGCCTTGGCGTTGCCGCGCTCGGCGGCCTGCAGGTAGTAGCGCCGTGCGATATCGACGTCCTTTTTCACGCTCAGGCCCTTTTCGTAGAGGGTCCCGAGCCGGAAGATCGCCGGCACCACGCCGGCCTGCGCCGCGCGGTCGTACCATTTGGCGGCTTCGTCGAGATTCGGCGCGATGCCTTTGCCTTCGGCGAAACGGACGCCGATCTCATAGGCCGCGGTCGGATCGCCCTTCAGCGCGGCCGCGCGCAGCACCGGTCCGCCGATCGTATCCGGCAAACGCTCGGTCGGCGGTATCTGCACGATCGCGAGCTTGCCGTTTGCCGGCATCATCGGCGCGACTGGAATCGTGCCGGTGATGTCGGCCGGCGTGATGGTCGAGGCCGGCGCCAGGGCAGGGGCAGGCGGGATCGCCACCGATGCGCGCTGTCGAGCGTGTCGGGTGCGGTGCTATTGTTCGACTGCCGGCCGATCGGGGTCGGCGAGGTCATCGAGGGCGCTGCCGGCGCTGGCTGCGGCGCTGGCCGGCGATCTTGCTTCCGGCGGGTCGATCGAATTCTCCATCGCCGGCGGCATCGGCGGCGGGCTGCCGGTATCGAGCAGCGTCATCGCCATCTTGAAGGTGCCGAGCACGATCACGACCACGCTGGCGCCGACCAGCAGCGAGCGGATTTTTGAGGTGATGGTCGAGGGCCCCTTGCCCTTGTCGTTCTTGTCGCCGGCCGAGGCCTTCGACGCGCGCGCGGCCTTTTCGTTGGCAGGCGCGGCTGCGGCGGCCTGGGCGGCGCGGCGGGCGGCGGCGATGAAGCTCGACGAGCTGACCTTCTCGCGCGAAGGCGCCGGGATTTCGCTGATGGCGCTTTCGGAAGCGGCGATCCGCTCCGACGGCGAAGCGACGCGGCCGCTGGGGCGAGTGCCCGGCTCCAGCGGATGATCCGGCGGCAGATCGGGCGCGATCGCGGGGCGCGCCTGGGCGGCATGCGGCTCGAGAATCTCGCTGATCGCCTTCGGCGGCATCGGCGCGGCGGCAGGCTGTGCCGGCGGCTGGGCGGCATGGAATTCGCGCGGCGCCGCGGCGAAAGGCATTTCGCTCGCGGCGGGGTTCGGCAATTCGGGCCGCGGCTGCGGCGACGGCTGCGGCGCGAGCGGCGGCATCGTCGCGCGCGGGATCACCAGCGGCTCGACGACGGCGGGGGCCGGAGTAGGAGCAAGGGTGGGAGCGGGAGCGGCGGCAGGTTCGGGCGAGGCCACCGGTTGGACCGGGGCGGAACGCACGGTGCGGAGATCGCCTTCGATCGTCGACAGGCGGTCGACGACATGACCGAGCGTGTTGTGAACGGTTTCGAGCGAATCCTGGGTGCGGCGGTCGGTTTCCGACTGGCTGAAACGGATGTCGGACAGTTCGCGCTTGACGATGTCGACGATGCCGGAATCCATCGGCTGCGGCGGGCTTATGTTCCGATTGGTTTCGGCGAGCGCGGCAACGGTTCGCGTGCTGGTCCTCGAGGTGACGCAGGATGTCCTGCAAGCCGTCCTCGACCCGGCCGAGATTGCCGGCGCGGTGATCGCTGGAGGCCTCCAGGCGCTCGAGCAGATACGCCACGCGCTGTTCGAGATGGGCGAACGCGGCGGCGCTGTCGTTGCCGACCGGCAGGCGGTCGAGGCGGTCGGACAGCGCCCGCAGCGTGCCTTCGAGAAGTTCCGAATTGTCGTTCGGCGCTCGGCCGCTCGCGGCTTTCCAGCGTCGAGGTCAGCGCTGCGATGCGCTGTTCGAGGATCGCAAAGGAATTGCTGTTGTTGCCGGCCTGCGCCAATTGATCGACCTTGGACGACAACAGGCGCACGTCGTCGGAAAGCCGCACCAGGGCGTCGTTGGAAGCGACATTGGAGACGATGGCGCGAAGCGCTGCGATCGCGCTTTCGAGCTGCCGCACGGTCGCGGGATCTTCATTGGCGCGCAGGATCAGGTCGAGCTTGGCGCCGAGATTGCGGATCGCGTCGTCGTAGCCTGCGAGTTGCTCGGCCGGCGTCAGCGAGCCCAGCACCTCGCGGATTTCGGCGAGTGCGCGTTCGATGCCGGCCAGCGCCTGGCCGTCGATGCCGCTCTGGCGGGTGTCGTCGATGCGGCGCGACAGCGAGCGGATTTCGCTCTCGATCGATTCGATCGCCCGGCGCGGCATCGCTTCGGTGATGGCGTGGCGGATTTCGGCGAGTTCGTTGCGGAAAGCTGTGATCGACTGTTCGATCCCGTCGGGGCGCTGCAGCGCCTCGATCTGGCTGGTGATCTTGAGCAGATGACGCTCGAGCGAGGAAAAATCCGGACCCGCCGGCATTGCCGGCGCTGGCATCTGGGGCGCGATTGGCGGCGTGCTGCGCGGCGGTATCGATCGCGGCGGGGCATCGAGCTCGCTCTGGCGCGCGGTGATTTCCGCGATCGCGGAATCGAACGAGGCCGGGCTCAGCGGCGGCGATGGGCGATAGACCTGACCCGCCGCGCGCTCGACCATCTCGGCCTGGCGCTGCTTGTCGGCAAGCTGGGCCGCGGCGCGCGCGCCTTGCGGATTGGAAATCTGCGACAGCCGCGCATCGAGCCGCGAGATCGCGTCGTTCAACTGGCGGGCGACGCCCTGCTCGCCGCGGGCAGCGTCGCTGCGCGGGGCGGGACCGGAAATCTGTTCGATCTGGCGGGTGATCGAATCGAGGCGCTGATGGATGTCGGCGACATCGTGCGCTTCGCGGCTTGCAGGCTGCTGCATCGGGTTGCGGAAATTCGGCGGCGCGGAATTGCCGATGGTGGAATTGAGCCAGTCGCTCAGCGACATCCCAGCACGGCGCGCGGCGGCCTCGGCCCGCTCGCGTACGGATGGATCGATACCGTCAACACTCCACGATACGCGCGAATTCATGCTTCTGTCCGGTTCCGCCGACCAGGCGCTCCACCTGCGCCTTCAGCCTCCCCGCGCGTCCCAATGGAGAGACAATCGAATTCCGCGCAGGTCGTCTGCCTCAGCTCTCGACTTTTTCCCGTCACGGTAAATAACGGGTTAAGGAATTGGGCCGCCGGCCCCGAAAGTTGCCCAAATCCTCGAAATTGATGGTCAGGGGCGGTCGCCGCGGCTGCGGTCAGGCTGCCGCAATGGCTGCCATGATCGGCGCCTTGGCTGGGAAATGGAAATTCAAGATTTTAGGAATCCGACGGATCCAACTCCTCCGCCGCCGCAGCTAGCTGCATGGCGACCCTGGAAAGGATAAGCTTCAAGAAAATGCGCCAGAACCAGCCGGTTCCGTACCCGCATTGAAACGAAGCCGTCCAATTGACCAGCGTAACCCCGGATTCAGGCGAACTTAGCTGGACCACAGCCTGATAGTTCCAAAGAGGCAGACCGGACAGCAGCACATAGCTGAGCTTTTGATTGGGGATTAGTTCCGTCACTTGTTCCGTGGTCTTGGATACACGGGTCGAAAAGGTGCGGATTGCTCCGACACCGAAACGCTCATCGTTCCCCGCACGCTCGAGCTCAAATGAATTGAAGAGCGACCATCGCGGCCATGTGTCGCTATCTTTTAGCAGCGAAAACACTGTGGCGGGAGTTGCTCGACTTCTGGCGACGGCTCCAGCCTCGATGTATCTGCTTAAAGCCTGTTGAGCTCTGCTTTCCATGTAAAGGCCAATCAAAAAGCCGGCTTACGTTTCGCCCGCACGTTGGCTGAAGTCGTTAGGACACACGGTCATCCCTTGATGTCGCGCTGGCTGCCGTCGTTGATCGGCGTGACGTTCGTGCCGTTGGCATTGGCCGACAGGGTTTGGAGCGCCTGCTCGCACCACTCCGCCACGGCATGCTCGTAACGAAGGCCCATGTGAAGCACGAGCAGCCTGCCGGTATCCGCGAGTGACGCGGCGCCGTGGGGGAAGCGGCTGTTCAGAATATGTTCGAAGCGGGATAGACGATCGCGGTGGTACTCCAGCCGCGCCATGAGGTCGGCGCGCAGGGAATCTATGTCGACGCTGTCAAGCGCATAGAGCCGCACGAGCAGATCGTCCTTGATCGAAGACGGGCTGCTCGGCCGCGCCGCCCAGTGCCGCAACGCCGCTCTGCCCTCGGACGTGAGGGTATAGACCAGCTTGTTTGGCTTACCCGATTGCACGACCTCGCGGCCCTGAATGTGGCCCCGGTCGCGGAGCCGCGCGAGTTCGCGATAAATCTGCTGGTGGTCGGCTCTCCAGAAGAACCCGATGGACGTGTCGAACGTCTTGGCGAGCTCGTAGCCCGTCATCGGACGTTCCGTCAGGCAGACCAGGATCGCGTCACCGAGCGCCAAAACGCCAACCCTCCGTCTCGTCCATGTTCCAATCTTGACGCTTGACTATATGCATAAATACACATATGCGTCAATATGCATAATGAGAAGGCTGAGTGTCGTGCCAACGGTCGAAAGACCGCTATTTCTCGCCTTGCGCAACAGCGTTTGAGTCCAGTCAAGCAAGCGCCGGCCACAAGAAAGAGGGTACCAATGCCGCTTCCAGCCTCGCTCAAGGATCGACTTGAGCTGCCCGTGGTCGGCGCGCCACTGTTCATCGTGTCGGGGCCGGAACTCGTCATTGCCCAGTGCAAAGCCGGCATCGTCGGCTCATTCCCGGCGCTGAACGCGCGTCCGGTCGAAAAGCTCGACGAATGGCTGACGCGGATCGAGAGCGAGCTCGGCGAATTCCAGGCGCGCCATCCGGAGAAGAAAGTCGCGCCCTACGCGGTCAACCAGATCTGCCACGCCTCCAACGACCGGCTGATGCAGGACATGGAGACCTGCGTGAGGCACAAGGTGCCGATCATCATCACTTCGCTGCGTCCGCCGTCGGAAATCGTCGAGGGCGCGCATTCCTACGGCGGCGTGGTGTTCCACGATGTCATCAACGTCAAGCACGCGCGGAAAGCTGCCGAGCAGGGCGTCGACGGTCTCATTCTCGTCTGCGCCGGCGCGGGCGGGCACGCCGGCATGCTGTCGCCGTTCGCGCTGGTTCGCGAGGTCAAGCAATGGTTCGACGGCACCATCCTGTTGTCGGGCGCGATCTCCGACGGCTGGAGCATTGCTTCCGCGCTCGCGCTCGGCGCCGACCTTGCCTATATCGGCACGCGCTTCATCGCGACCGAAGAAGCTAACGCCGATTCTGCTTACAAGATGGCGCTCACCGCCCATGCCGCGCACGACATCGTCTACTCGAACCTGTTCACCGGCGTGCACGGCAATTACCTGGGCCCGTCGATCGCGGCGGCAGGTCTTGATCCGGACAATCTTCCGGTCGCCGACAAGTCGAAGATGAATTTCGGCTCCGGCGGCAACATGAAGGTCAAGGCGTGGCGCGACATCTGGGGCTCGGGACAGGGTATCGGCCAGATCGCCGACGCGCCGCCGGTTGCCGAACTGGTCGAGCGCATGAGGGGCGAATTTGCCGCGGCCGGCAGCGATTTCATGAAACGGATCAGCGCGTAGGCGGCGAAACCAAACGTCACTGAATGCCAACCGGGAGGAACGGGTACATGGAAATCGCTTGGCAAAACGTGGCGCTCGCAATGGCCGGAATCATAGGGGCTTGTGTGGCGGTGGTGCACGGCATTCGGGTCCAACGTTTTATGGTTAGACCGTTTGAGGAGTTTGCCCTCGCAGATAAGGGGATAGCCGGAAGGACCAGAAGGCTGGTTCCGCTGCTCCTGCACTTCAGCACGATCGCTTGGTTCCTCGGCGGACTGGTCCTGGTCGCCGCTGCAAACTGGTTCGAGCAGGATGCCAGGCTTGCGAGCAGTCTGTTCGTTGGCGGTTCTTACTTGTTCGGTGCTGTCGTCAATCTTTGGGCCACGCGCGGTCCTCATCCCGGCTGGATGCTCATGGCTGCCGCGCTCGTGCTTATCCTGCTCGGCGCAAATAAGCCCGGCGTTTAAGGCTGCACCATCCATGACGCTTAGGAGAGGTCCGATGACGATACCCGCGCTCGACAGATGGTACGACTATGTGAAGTCAAAAGACCGCGCCGTGCTGTGGGATGCGCTGCACCCCGATGTGGTGTTCGAAAGCCCCGTCGTGCATACGCCGCAGCGCGGGCGCGACATCACATTCAAATATCTGTCGAGTGCGGTGACGGTTCTGGGTGGCCCCAGCTTTTCCTTTGTTGGCGAGTGGCGCAGCGAGCGCGGCGCGGTCGTCGAATTTGAGGGTGAGATCGACGGCATCAGGATCAACGGCGTCGACATCATCACGGTCGGCGACGACGGCCGGATCACGCATTTCAAGGTGATGGTGCGCCCGCTCAAGGCGCTCAACCTGCTGCATCGGCTGATGGGGGAGCAACTGACGCAGCCGTGAAGCGGTTTCCAAAGCCAACTTGAAAAGCCACCTTGGACCTCCGGAATCAGATAAGGTGCTTTTCCGGAACTATCGCGATTGCTGCGGTCGAAAATCTCGCCTAAGCGGTCCGCCAGCCGAATTTTGACCCTGTCTTCTACTGCCTGCCGGGAGAACATCATGCCGATCTACAAAGCCCCCGTGGAAGATGTGAGCTTCCTGCTCAACGACGTCTTCCAAATCGACCGCTACGACAATCTCCCAGGCTTTTCCGACGCTTCCGCCGATGTTCGCGAGGCGATCCTGGGCGAGGCGGCAAAGTTGAGTGAAGAAGTGCTGCAGCCGCTCAATCGCACAGGCGACCTCGAAGGCTGCGTTCGCCACGACGACAACAGCGTGACGACGCCAAAGGGATTCAAGGAAGCCTTCAAGCAGGTTGCCGAAGGCGGCTGGCTCGGGCTATCGGCGCCGACGGAATATGGCGGGCAGGGGCTGCCGGTGACGCTCAGCCAAGCCGTCACCGAATTCCAGTCCGCGGCCAACATGGCGTTTTCGATGTATGGCGGGCTGACCATGGGCGCCACCGCGGCGCTGATCGTGCACGGCAAGCCGGAACAGA
The DNA here is from genome assembly GCA_963713785.1 of uncultured Alphaproteobacteria bacterium. Classification (GTDB taxonomy): domain Bacteria; phylum Pseudomonadota; class Alphaproteobacteria; order Rhizobiales; family Xanthobacteraceae; genus Bradyrhizobium. Next base: position 92,797 of record CAVQNB010000003.1, on the reverse strand, counting down.
AGAATATGTTCGTGCCGAAGATGGTGGCGGGCGAATGGACCGGCACCATGAACCTCACCGAGCCGCAATGCGGCACGGATTTGGGCCTGCTGCGCACCAAAGCCGTCAAGCAGGCCGACGGCAGTTACAAGATTACCGGCACCAAAATATTCATCTCCGCCGGCGAGCACGACCTGACCGAAAACATCATTCACCTCGTGCTGGCCCGTATCGAGGGCGCACCCAGTGGCATCAAGGGCGTGTCATTGTTCGTGGTGCCGAAGGTGCTGGTCAATGCCGATGGATCGCTGGGAGCGCGCAACGGCGTCACCTGCGGTTCGATCGAGCACAAGATGGGCATCCACGGCAATTCCACCTGCGTGATGAACTACGACAACGCCACCGGCTGGCTGATCGGCGAAGAGAACAAGGGCATGCAGGGCATGTTCGTGATGATGAACGAGGCCCGGCTCGGTGTCGCCGTGCAGGGGCTCGCGCAATCCGAAGTCGCCTATCAGAACGCGGCGGCCTATGCCCGCGATCGCCTGCAGGGCCGTTCGCTGACCGGACCGAAGGCGCCCGACAAGCCGGCCGATCCGATCATCGTGCATCCGGACGTTCGCCGCACCCTGCTCACGATCCGCGCCTTCAACGAGGCGGCGCGCGCGATGGTGATCTGGACCGCGCTCAAAAGCGACGTCGCGCATCGTTCCCCTGATCCAAAGGACCGCGAGGCAGCCGACGATCACATGGGGCTGATGACGCCGGTCATGAAAGGTTTCCTGACCGAAACCGGTTTCGCCAACGCGGTGCAGGCGCAGCAGATGTATGGCGGCCATGGCTATATCGCCGAACAGGGCATGGAGCAGTTCGTCCGCGATTCCCGGATTGCGATGATCTATGAGGGCGCCAACGGCATCCAGGCGCTCGACCTTGTGGGGCGCAAGCTGCCGCGCGACGGCGGACGCGCCGTGATGGCGTTCTTCGGCGAGGTGATGACGTTTGCCAAGGATCACGGTGCCAACGAAGCCATGAAGCCCTATGTCACGCCGTTGAGCGCCGCGCTCGGCCATCTGCAGCAGGCCACCACCTGGCTGATGCAGAATGCGATGATGAAGCCGGACAACGCAGGGGCTGCCGCCACCGACTATTTGCAACTGTTCGGCTTCGTCACCCTCGGCTACATGTGGGCCAAAATGGCGAAAGTGGCGCTCGACAAGATTGCAGACAGTGGCGCGACGCCCTATCTGACGACGAAGCTCGTGACCGGCCGCTTCTTTATGGAACGGATGATGCCGGAAACTGCGCTGCATCTCGCGCGCATCCAGACCGGAAGCGCGACTACCATGGAATTGGCGGCGGAAGCATTCTGACCGGAGAAATCCTTAGCAAAGCCGGTTCAATCCGCTATTATATTACGACCATCATCCCGGGAGGGCGTCATGCCTGAGGCATATATCTACGACCACGTTCGCACGCCGCGCGGCCGCGGCAAGCAAGACGGCGCGCTGCACGAGGTCACGGCGCTGGCGCTCGCGACCGTGCCGCTGCAGGCGCTGAAAGAGCGCAACAACCTTGCCGAAGACGTGGTCGACGACGTCATCCTCGGCGTGGTCGATCCGGTCGGCGAGGCCGGCTCCGATATCGCACGCTTCGCGGCGATCAAGGCCGGCCTCGGCGAAGCCGTCCCCGGCGTGCAGATCAGCCGCTTCTGTGCCTCCGGCCTCGATGCGGTGAATTTCGCGGCCGCCCAGATCATGAGCGGACAACATGAACTCGTGATCGGCGGCGGCGCGGAGTTGATGAGCCGCGTCGGCATCGGCGCCTCCGGCGGCGCCTGGCCGATGGACCCGTCGATCGCGGTACCGGCCTATTTCATGCCGCAGGGCGTCTCGGCCGATTTGATCGCCACCAAATACGGCTTTTCCCGCGACGACGTCGACGCCTACGCAGTCCAGAGCCAGCAGCGCGCCGGCAAGGCCTGGGAAGAAGGCCGCTTCAACAAGTCGGTGGTGCCGGTGAAAGACATCAACGGCCTCACGCTGCTGGCCAAGGACGAGCACATGCGTCCGACCACGACGATGCAGTCGTTGGCCTCGCTGCAGCCGTCATTCGTGACGGTGGGGCAGATGGGCGGCTTCGATGCGGTGGCGATCCAGTCGCATCCGGAAATCGAGCGCATCAACTACGTGCATCATGCCGGAAATTCGTCCGGGATCGTCGACGGCGCCGGTGCGGTGCTGCTCGGCAGCAAGGAGGCGGGTGCCAAACACGGCCTGAAGCCGCGGGCAAAGATCCGCGCCTTTGCCAATATCGGCTCGGAGCCGGCGATGATGCTTACCGGACCTGTGGACGTGACCGAAAAGCTGTTCGAACGCTCAGGGATGAAGAAATCAGATATCGACCTGTTCGAGCTCAACGAGGCCTTTGCCTCCGTGGTGCTACGCTACATCCAGGCCTTCGACATCGACACCGCCAAGATCAACGTCAATGGCGGCGCCATCGCACTCGGCCATCCGCTCGGCGCAACCGGCGCGATGATTTTAGGCACCGTGCTCGACGAGCTCGAGCGCACCAACAAGCAGACTGCGCTGGTGACGCTGTGCATCGGCGGCGGCATGGGCACCGCGACGATCATCGAGCGAGTTTAAGCTGTAGGGTGGGCAAAGGCGCACCTCGCGCCGTGCCCACCATTTTGTCTAACCGCATCGGTGGGCACGCTTCGCTTTGCCCACCCTACGAGCAGAGATAACCGCCGCGCCGTTCGGCAGTCGGCATCGAGGGAGCGACACATGGCCTTCAAGAATTTCAAAGTCGAGACCGACGCCGACGGCATTGCGCTGGTCACTTGGGATACCCCGGGACGTTCGATGAATGTGCTGGACGAGACCTCGATCAACGAGCTCGAGGCGATCGTAAAGCAGACCTCGGCCGACGCCGCGGTGAAGGGCGTCGTCATCACCTCGGGCAAGGAGGCGCTCTCCGCGGGCGCTGATCTCTCGATGCTGGAAGGCATGAGCCGGACCTATGCCGAGGTGCTGAAGATCAAGGGCGAAGTTGCGGCCAACCAGATGCTGTTCGACCAGAGCCGACGGTTCTCGCTGGTATTCCGTTCGATCGAGACCTCAGGCAAGCCGTGGGTTGCGGCGATCAATGGGCTGGCGCTCGGCGGCGGTTTTGAGCTCACGCTGTGCTGCCACTATCGCGTCGCCGCGGAAAATCCCAAAACCCGCCTTGGCCTCCCCGAAATCAAGGTCGGGCTGTTCCCCGGCGCCGGCGGCACCCAGCGCGTGCCGCGCATCGTGCCGCCGCAGGACGCCATGCAATTGCTGCTCAAGGGCGAGGCCGTCAATCTCGAGAAGGCCAAGGCGCTAAAGCTGATCGACGCAATTGTGCCCGCAGGCGATCTCATCAAGGCCGCGAAGGACTGGATCAAGGGCGGCGGCAAGGCGGTTGCGCCCTGGGACGACAAGAATTTCAAGCTGCCGGGGGGCCCGGTCTATTCCAAGGCCGGCATGATGATGTTCCCGGCCGGCAATGCGATCTACCGCCGCGAGACCTACGACAATTATCCGGCGGCGCGCGCCGTCATGAGCTGCGTCTATGAGGGATTGCAGTTGGGAATCGACGCGGCGCTGCGCGTGGAGTCGCGTTATTTCGCGCAAATCCTGCGCTCCAAGGAAGCAGCCGCGATGATCCGCAGCCTGTTCCTGTCGATGCAGGAATTGAACAAGGGCGCGCGGCGTCCGCCCAACGTGCCGCCGACCAAGGTGAAAAAACTCGCGATCATCGGCGCCGGCTTCATGGGTGCCAGCATCGGCTACGTATCGGCGCGCGCCGGCATCGACGTGGTCCTGATCGACCGCGACCAGGAGAGCGCCGACAAGGGCAAGGGCCACGCCAAATCCGTGGTCGACGATCTGATCAAGAAGGGCCGCGCCAAGGAAAGCGACCGCGAAACTATTTTGTCGCGCATCAGCGCCACAGCGGATTACAACACCTTGAAGGATTGCGACCTGATCATCGAAGCGGTGTTCGAGGACCGCAAGGTAAAGTCGGAGACCTACGCCAAGGCGCAGCCGCTTCTGAAGGGCGACGCGATCTTCGCTTCCAACACCTCGACCCTGCCGATCAATTCGCTGGCGGAGGATTTCAAGGACCAGGGCAAGTTCATCGGCATTCATTTCTTCTCGCCGGTCGAGAAGATGATGCTGGTCGAGATCATCGTCGGCAAGAACACCAACGACGTCGCACTCGCCACCGCGCTCGATTATGTCCGCGTGATCGGCAAGACGCCGATCGTGGTCAACGATTCCCGCGGCTTCTTCGCCAACCGCTGCGTGCTGCGCTTCACCGCCGAGGGGCTGGAAATGCTGATGGAAGGCGTGCCGCCGGCGATGATCGAGAACACCGCGAAGATGGCCGGCATGCCGGTCGGGCCGCTGTCGCTCTCAGATGAAGTAGCGCTTGATCTGGTGCTCAAGATCATGAAGGCGACGGAGGCCGATCTCGGCGCCAACGCCATCGACCAGGCCCAGAAGAAGCTGTTGGTCGAGATGGTCGAAAAACAAGGTCGTTTCGGCCGCAAGAACGGCAAGGGCTTTTACGACTATCCCGAAAAGGGCAAAGGCCAGAAGAGCCTGTGGGCGGAGCTTTCGGGGCTACAGCCGAAGCATCTCGACCCCGATACGCTCGACGTCGAAGAATTGAAGCAGCGCTTTTTGGTGGTGCAGGCGGTGGAAGCCGCGCGCACGGTGGAGGATCATGTCATCACCGACATGCGCGAGGCCGATGTCGGCTCGATCCTGGGCTTCGGCTTTGCGCCGTTCACCGGCGGCACGCTGTCCTATATCGATTTCATGGGCACGAAAAAGTTCGTCGAGCTGTGCCACAAGCTCCAAGCCAAATACGGCTCGCGCTTCAGCCCGCCGAAATTGTTGGTCGACATGGCCGCCAAGGGCGAGACGTTCTACGGCCGCTTCCCGCCGAAGAAACAGGCCGCGGCGTGATCGGCCTTGCCATCTAGCCCGTCATGCCCGGCCATAGCAGTCTGCCTTGCGCAGACTGGGTAAACTTGTCTGCGATGCCGGGCATCCACGTCCTGCGTGGCACCGCCAAAGAACGTGGATAGCCGGGACAAGCCCGGCCATGACGTCGATAGGTTGAAACCTCACGCCGCCTTCATCAGGCCTTCCTTGGTGAGCGCTTCCTGCACCTTGGGGCGCGCGGCGACGCGGGACTTGTAGGCCATCAGGTTGTTCAGGCCGGAGAGGTCCATCTTGTGGCCGTCGGCCCAGCGCAGCATGGTAAAGAGATAGCCGTCTGCCACCGTGAACTGCTTGCCCATCAGATAGTCGCGGCCGGCAAGCTGGCTGTCGATATATTTGAACTTGCCCATCGCGCGGTCCTTGAAGAAGGCCTTGGCGTCGTCGGCGAGCACCGGTGAGAACAACGGGCCCATATTCTTGTGCAGTTCGGTGGTGATGTAGTTGAGCCACTCGAGCAACTTGTAGCGCTCGGTGCTGTCGCGGGCGGGCGCGAGGTTTTTGCCCGCGGCCTTGTCGGCGATCATCTGCACGATGACGGGCCCTTCCGTCACCAGTTCGCCGCTATCGAGCCTAAGCGCCGGCACCTGGCCCTTGGGGTTCACTTGCAGGAAGTCGTCGCCATTCTCCAGCTTCTTGGCCCGAAGATCGACCTTCTCCAGATCATAAGGGAGGCCGGCCTCGAGAAGCGCGATATGGGGGGAGAGCGAGCAGGCGCCGGGAGAATAATAAAGCTTCATCGAATATCCCTCCTGTTGAATTTCCTTGGGTTTGGTCCGTTGGACTTTGACCGCCGGATGACTAAATGCGTCTGCATGAAATAGTCAAGATTGATGCAGATGCATTTAGTGCGGTACACTGATCCGTGAAACCTTATGGTACTCAACGATGAAGCGTAAGCCATCGACCGAGGCGACTGCCGCCTGGATCCGCCTGATGCGGGTCCAGAGCCGGGTGCTGGACGCCGTCGAGCAGGAGTTGAAGAAGGCCGGTTTCCCGCCGCTCGCCTGGTATGACGCGCTGCTCGAATTGTCGCGCGCGCCCTCGGGCGAGATGCGTCCCGTGGAGCTGGAACGGCAAATGCTGATCCCGCAATATTCCACGTCGCGGTTGATCGACCGCCTGGTCGACGAGGGCCTGGCGGCGCGGCGCGAATGCAAGATCGACAAGCGCGGCCAGTTCGTCGAGATCACGGAAGCCGGGCGCGAGCTGCAGAAGAAGATGTGGGGCGCGTATTCGGCCGCGATCGAAAAGCATGTCGGCTCGAAATTGTCAGATGCGGATGCGACGAAGCTCTGCGGCCTGCTCGACCGCCTGGGCTGCTCCTGCGGTGAGGCGCCTTTGCCCGCCGCAAGCGATGGCGCAGCCGCGCGATGACGCACTCCTACTCTTTCACGTCCGCGCGGCCAGTAGGGTTCGCGGATATCCCCCGACACCGCGCGCGATCGGTCGAAGCGCTCTTGATCCGGAACTGACATGGCGCGTGACCAGATCGATATGACGCCGCTGCAATCGCGCGACGAACTCGTCGCGTGGCTGGAAGCCGGCGTGAAGCCCAGATCCGAATTCCGGATCGGCACCGAACATGAGAAGACGCCGTTCACGCTCTCGGGACACCGTCCGGTTCCTTACGAAGGCGCCCGCGGCATCGGCGCGCTGCTCGAAGGCATGAAGCTCTTGCTCGGCTGGGAGCCGATCACGGAGCGCGGCAACATCATCGGCCTCTATGACGTCACCGGCGGCGGCGCGATCTCGCTGGAGCCGGGCGGGCAGTTCGAATTGTCGGGCGCGCCGGTCGAGACCGTGCATCAGACCCAGGCCGAGTTGATGGCGCATCTGGCGCAGGTGCGCGAGGTCGCCGCCCCCTTGGGGATCGGTTTCCTCGGCCTTGGCATGACGCCGTCCTGGTCGCGGGCCGAAATTCCGGTGATGCCGAAGGGCCGCTACAAGATCATGACCAATTACATGCCGCAGGTCGGCCAATACGGCCTCGACATGATGTACCGGACCTGCACGGTGCAGACCAATCTCGACTTCTGCTCCGAAGCCGACATGGTCAAGAAACTCAGGGTCTCGGTGGCCTTGCAGCCAGTCGCGACCGCGTTGTTCGCCAATTCCCCGTTCACCGAAGGCAAGCCCAACGGCTATCTGTCGTTCCGTTCCGAAATCTGGCGCGACACGGATAATGCCCGCGCCGGAATGATCCCGTGGGCGTTCGAGGACGGCATGGGGTTCGAACGCTGGGTCGATTATGCGATCGACGTTCCCATGTATTTCGTCAAGCGCGGCGACAGCTATATCGACGTCTCCGGATCGTCGTTCCGGGCTTTTTTCGAGGGCCGGAATAATTCGCTGCCCGGCGAGCGTCCGACGCTGTCGGATTGGGCCAACCATCTCTCGACGATTTTCCCGGAAGTGCGGTTGAAGCGTTATCTGGAAATGCGCGGCGCCGACGGCGTGCCGTGGGGCCGGCTGCCGGCGCTGCCGGCGTTCTGGGTCGGGCTGCTGTATGACCAGACAAGCCTCGATGCCGCCTGGGAGATCGTCAGGCATTGGAATGAAGCGGAGCGCCAGGCGCTGCGCGACGAGGTGCCGCGCCTCGGCTTCAAGGCCAGGATCGGCAACCGCTATTTGTTTGAAATCGCCAAGGAGTGCCTGGCCCTGGCGCATGCCGGCCTGAGGCGCCGCGGCCGCATCGACCATTTTGGGCGGGACGAGACCCGCCATCTGGAGCCGCTGGATCGTATCATCGATTGCGGCCGGCCGCCGGCCGAAGAGATGCTGGAGAAATTTCACGGCCCATGGCAGGGCTCGGTCGAGCCGGCCTACACGGAATACGCGTTCTAGAAGCATTTTCGAGCGCGGTGGAATGCCGGTTCGCGTGAAGAAAACGCGTCAAAACAACAGACTAGATCGGTTCTGATTTGATCACCGCCGTTCAGGCGCTAGATCGAGGTCATTGACCGGATTTTGGGCTGTTCATCGGCCGTACAGGTTCGTGGCCATCAAATGGCGGCCTAAAAAACGCGGCGCATTCAAATAGTTGAAAGCATCTATATGGGGAAAGGCCGCTTGCTTGGGGCGTGTGTGATCCTGCTTGCGGGCTTGTCGGCCGTGCTCGGCATGCGGCCGGCGCAGGCCCAAGCCAATTTCGATCGTCCGGGCGGCGACTATCTGAGTTCGCCGGTCGCTTCGGGCGACCCGGCGGATTGTGCGCTGGTGTGCGAGCACGACCGGCGCTGCCGGGCCTGGAGTTTCAGCTATCCGACCGATACCACGAGCGGCGCGGTGTGCTGGCTGAAGAGCAACGTGCCGGCGCGCGTGCAGGACAATTGCTGCGTCTCGGGCGTGCGCGGCGCCGGCGTCGTCGAGCCGCGCAACGGCGCGGAAGAAAATTCGATCGACCGGTTCGGCGGCGACTACAAGAATTTCGAGCTCAAGGGCGGCGACGGCGACGATGCCTGCAAGGCCGCCTGCACCGCCGACAACAAATGCCGGGCCTGGACCTATGCAAGGCCGGGCTACGTCGGCAGGGAAGCGCATTGTTTTCTGAAAAAGGAAATAAAGCCGCCGCGGCGCAAGGCCGGATTTATTTCGGGCGTGGTGCGGTAACGCGCGCCGTCATTCCGGGGCGATGCAACGCATCGAACTACGATGTGCAATTGCACCTCGTAGAATCTCGAGATTCGCCGATGCGCAATTGCGCATCTGATGTCTGGTGCTAACGCACCATCCCGGAATGACGGATTATTCCGCCGGCAGCACTGTGATTTCCGGCCATAGCTTTTTCCATCGCGCAGCCTTCGTCGCGTAATTTTCGGCCGAGAAATTCGCACCCAAATTGGGCCGCACGATCAGGCGAGCGATATCGTCGAAGCCATTCGGCGCATAGACCTGGTAGCCATCTCGCGCGCGGTGGATTCCGACCATTGTATTCTTCGTCAGGAAGCGATCGATGCCGTCGGTCGAGCATTTTAGCGGCGGATAGGGCAGGCCGTGCTTGTCGGTGTACCAGAGATGGACCCGCGCCTGATTGCGCGCCTCGATCCTGACGCCGGGCGCGGCGAGTCTATCCTGCAAACGGCGGATCACGCCGTCCTCGGCGGTCCAGGAGGTGTCCGTATCAAAATAGAAAATATCATAATCGGCGATGCCATGATCGGCCGCGCGCCCCGTCAGCACATTCCAGACGCTCTGCACCAGACATCCGGACACGAGCCACGCATCCGGCAACGCAAGGCGGAATAGTTCATCCGCGATTGCCTTGTTGACGGGGTTGCGCAAGGCGGCTGTGAGAAATTCGTCTTTGTTCATCGGCGGTGTGTAGGGTGGGCAAGGCGAAGCGTGCCCACCATTCTCGCAGCGATTCACACTCGGGGGGGCGCGGCGCGAAGGGCGCCTTTGCCCACCCCTACATTCTACATCGAAAGCCCGATCCACCGTTTTCGCGGGCTCCTTGCCATGAGGGTCCCGCTCAATGCACCGCAGTAAAAAACCGCGCCAGGCGAAAGCCGGACAGCCAGGTCCAGACCGGCTGGCTGCGCATGCCGAGATCCCACGAGCCGACCACGGCGTCGGCGCGGCCGACCAGATTATCCATCGGCAACAGCCCGACGCCGCCGTCGCGCACTGCGACGCGGCTGTCGGCGGAATTGTCGCGGTTGTCGCCGAGCACGAACAATTGTCCCGGCGGCACCGTCACCTCGGGCGTGTTGTCGAGCCGGCCATTGTCGCGGATCTTGAAGATCGCGTGGCTGACGCCGTTCGGCAGCGTCTCGACATAGCGATTGGCGGGCTCGACATTGCCGTTGTCGTCCTCGGCTTCACCCGCGCCGTCCGACTTCAGCGAGGCCGCATGGTCATTGATGAAGAGCTGGCCCTGCCGCATCTGGATGCGGTCACCGGGCAAGCCCACGACGCGCTTGACCCAGGCCTGCGAACGGTCGCCCGGCCAGCGGAACACCACGACATCGCCGCGCTTCGGCGTGCCCTCGAACACGCGTCCGGTCTCGGGCAGATTGATCTGGATCGGCAGCGACGAGGTGCCGTAGCCGTAGGGGAATTTCGAGGCGAGCAGCGCATCGCCGATCAGAAGCGTCGGCTCCATCGATCCGGACGGCACGTAAAACGGTTCGGCTAAGGCCCCCTTGGCGACGAACACGGCCAGCACGACCGCGGCAAGCTGCAGCGCCTGGGCGCGCCAGCCGGACTTGGCTTCCAGTTTCTTGGCGGCTTCCAGCTTCTCAACGCTCATGCACCGGTTCCTCCGACCGTAATCCGTTCCATCCTCAGCGTCGGCTGGCCGACGCCGACCGGCACGCCCTGACCGTTCTTGCCGCAAGTGCCGACGCCGCTATCGAGTGCCAGATCGTTGCCGATCATGGTGATGCGATTGAGGTCGGTCGGGCCGTTGCCGATCAGCATCGCGCCCTTCAAGGGCGCGCCTAGCTTGCCGTTCTCGATCTTATAGGCCTCGGTGCACTGGAACACATATTTGCCCGAAGTGATGTCGACCTGGCCGCCGCCGAAATTCGCGGCATAGACGCCGTTCTTCACCGAGGCGAGGATTTCGGCCGGATCGCGCGCGCCGGCCAGCATGTAGGTGTTGGTCATGCGCGGCATCGGTACATGGGCATAGCCCTGGCGCCGGCCGTTGCCGGTCGGCTTCATCTTCATCAGCCGCGCGTTCTGGCGGTCCTGCATGTAGCCGACCAGAATGCCGTCCTCGATCAGCACGGTGCGGTTGGTCGGCGTGCCCTCGTCGTCGATCGACAGCGAGCCGCGCCGCGAGGCCATGGTGCCGTCGTCGACCACGGTGACGCCCTTGGCCGCGACCTGCTGGCCCATCAGCCCCGCGAACGCCGACGTCTGCTTGCGGTTGAAATCGCCTTCGAGCCCATGGCCGACCGCCTCGTGCAGCATCACGCCGGGCCAGCCGGCGCCCAGCACCACGTCCATCTCGCCGGCGGGCGCGGGAACCGATTCCAGATTGACCAGCGCCTCGCGGATCGCGCCGTCGGCGGCCTCGCGCCAGGCCTTGGTCTCGATGAAGCGCGCATAGCCTTCGCGGCCGCCATAACCCTTGCTGCCGCTCTCCTGGCGGTCGCCCTGGCCGGCGACGACGGAAATATTGACCCGCACCAGCGGGCGGATGTCGCGATAGCTTTCGCCGTCGGGGCGCAGGATTTCCACCACCTGCCAGGTGGCGCCCAGGCTGACGGTGACCTGGCGCACCCGCGGGTCCTTGTCGCGGACATAGGCGTCGATCTCGGCGAGCAGCTTTACCTTGGACTCGAAGCCCGGGGCGTCCAGCGGATTGTCGTCGCCATAGAGCCGCACATTGGTGTGGGGCGGGCGCGGCTGCGAAGTTTCCGGAATAGCCGCCGCGCACCGCGTGCACCGCGTCCGCCGCGCGGATCAGCGCCGGCAGCGAAACGTCGGAGGAATGCGCATAGCCGACCGCATCGTCCTTTACCGCGCGCAGGCCAAACCCTTGCGAGGTGTCGTAGGTCGCCTGTTTCAGCCGGCCATTGTCGAACATCAGCGCTTCGGTCTGGCTATATTCGAGGAACAATTCGCCGTCGTCGGCGCCGTTAAGCCCGCGCGCGACTTCATGGCGGACCTGGTCGCGGTCGAGATTGGCGCGGTCGAGCAGGGAGGTTGTGGCCGGATCAGTCATGAAAACTCCAGTTCAACGAGTACCACCGTCGTCCCCGCGAAAGCGGGGACCCATAACCACAGGCCTCCGTGAGTTAAGCAAAAGCCGGCGGCGCGGTCCCCTTACAACACGGTAACCTGTGGTTATGGGTCCCGGATCGCGCTCACTTCGTTCGCTTGTCCGGGACGACGACGAAGACTGGAACATAGGCACGATCGCGGGAAAAGGGGAGGGCCCACCGGCAGTCCATAGGGCGAGGCGGAATGCCTCACGGCAGCTTGTCAAACCCCTCGCCAAGCCCGTTCAGGCTGAGCGGGAAGCCGATGCCCTCTTCCGGGGTCTCGAAGATGATGAAGGTCGCGGTCTTGGCATTGCGGAGCTGGCCCAATAGCTTGTCGTCCATCACCACTTCGGCCACGCAGCCGTTGGGCAGGCATCGGACGAAACCGGCGCGGCCGACATCCTGATTGTCGAGTTTCAGGCCGAGCCCTGAGGGCAGCAGCACGCCGAGCGGCGCCACAACCCGCATCAGCTTGCTCTTCTGGTCGGCGGTTTTCAGCACGATGACGGTCAGACCGGCATTGGAACGGTCTTCCGCCACCACGCTCTGGATCAGGGCGCATTGCTCCGCCTGCGCGCCCGGCGGGGTGTCGCAGCGGATCTGCCAGTCGCCATGCACCGAGCGCACCGCGCCCTGCGCATGCGCCGTAGCACTGGCGCCTGCCACGAATGCCGCGGCAAGCAGGGTAGCCAGCCATTGCTTCAAAGACCCCATCGGGGTTGATCCCTTGTATTCGCCTTGCCAGACAGTCTTGCCAGACAGTCTTTCTAGGTGTCTTGCGAGAACAATCGACTGATACGGCAATGACGGCGTCTTCAGGGCATTTTGCAAGCAATCCCTATGCCGCGTGCCCCGTTGGCAGGGCGAATCAGGTTCCTCGGGAACGCTCATGCCGTGCCTACAACGGGCAATCCCGCTGTCAAGCGGCCTCGAACCGCAGAACCTCCGCTTTTGCCTGACTTGTCGGGGAAAATGTGACACCCACGAGTACACTTGCAAGTGCACTTGGAAGATAGAAGGTGATGCCCTACGTCAGGCCGTACTACTGCATTGCGAGAGCCTGAGAATTATGGTTTGAGAGGCTGGATTTCGGCGTTCTAGCGATCTGGCCCGGTACCTCCAAAGGTACACCTCAGGCCGTTTGTCAGGGGGCGGATCAGGCGGCATTCCGTTGGCCATGCTTGAGCGATCAGGCTTGGGTCATCCTTGGATCACCTTTGGGCCATCAGGCGGAATGTTTTGGGGTTTTGACGTACAAGGAGCGCGAACGGCATGAAGATGTCGATGGGCCGAATGGGCGCCCGGTGGCTGGGACTGGCAGTGGGCAGCGTTGCGCTGGCGGCAAGCGGGGCGGCGGACGCCGAATTGGGGCAACCGGCACCGTGGGAATACAAGCTGCAGGAAGCGGCTTCCCCGGTGATGGAGAACATCACCTGGTTCCATAATTTCCTGACCGTGCTCATCTTCGTCATTACTCTGTTCGTCCTTGGACTGTTGGTCGCCGTGGTGGTGAAATTCAATGCCAGGGCCAACCCGGTCCCCTCCCGGACCACCCACAACACCCTGATCGAGGTGGCCTGGACTTTAATCCCGGTCTTGATCCTGGTCTCAATCGCGGTGCCGTCGTTCCGGCTGCTGTTCCTGGAACTCGATATTCCGAAGGCGGATCTGACCATCAAGGCCACCGGCAAGCAGTGGTACTGGAGCTACGCCTATCCCGATAACGGCAAGTTCGAGTTCAACTCGCTGATGGCGCAGGACAAGCAGCCGCGGCTGCTCGGCGTCGACAACGAGATGGTGGTGCCGGTCAACAAGATCGTGCGCGTGCAGACCACCGGCGCCGACGTCATCCATTCCTTCGCGGTGCCGGCCTTCGGCATCAAGATCGACGCCATCCCCGGCCGGCTGAACGAGACCTGGTTCAAGGCGACCAAGACCGGCATGTTCTACGGCCAGTGCTCCGAGCTGTGCGGCAAGGATCACGCCTTCATGCCGATCGCGGTGCGGGTGGTGAGCGATCAGGAATTCGCCGCTTGGGTCGAGACGGCGAAGAAGAAGTTCGCGAGCGCGCCGGATAGTACTCTTCGCTTCGGCGGCGGCGTGCTGCGCAGTAAGCCCTTGACTGCGCGCATCAGGGATAAGGGCGACGGGACCGACGGGTCCACAAGACGACTGCAAGGCAGGATTTGAAAATGGCAACGACCGCAGCGACACACGACGATCACGCGCATGACGATCACGCCCACGACCATCCGACCGGCTGGCGGCGCTTCGTCTATTCGACCAACCACAAGGACATCGGCACGATGTACCTGGTGTTCGCGATCATCGCCGGCATCATCGGCGCGGCGATGTCGATCGCGATCCGCGCCGAGCTGATGTATCCCGGCGTCCAGATCTTCCACGAAACCCATACCTACAACGTGTTCGTGACCTCGCACGGCCTGATCATGATCTTCTTCATGGTGATGCCGGCGATGATCGGCGGCTTCGGCAACTGGTTCGTGCCGCTGATGATCGGCGCGCCCGACATGGCGTTCCCGCGCATGAACAACATCTCGTTCTGGCTGCTGCCGGCCTCGTTCGCGCTGCTGCTGATCTCGAGCTTCGTGGAAGGCGAGCCGGGCGCCAACGGCGTCGGCGCCGGCTGGACCCTCTACGCGCCGCTGTCGACCTCGGGCCATCCGGGACCGGCGGTCGATTTCGCCATTCTGTCGATCCACCTGGCCGGCGCCTCCTCGATCCTCGGCGCCATCAACTTCATCACCACGATCTTCAACATGCGCGCGCCGGGCATGACCCTGCACAAGATGCCGCTGTTCGTGTGGTCGATCCTGGTGACGGTGTTCCTGCTGCTGTTGTCGCTGCCGGTGCTCGCCGGCGCGATCACCATGCTGCTGACCGACCGCAATTTCGGCACCACCTTCTTCTCCGCCGAAGGCGGCGGCGATCCGGTGCTGTTCCAGCATCTGTTCTGGTTCTTCGGCCACCCCGAAGTCTACATCCTGATCCTGCCGGGCTTCGGCATGGTCAGCCAGATCGTCTCGACCTTCTCCAAAAAGCCGGTGTTCGGCTATCTCGGCATGGCCTATGCAATGGTCGCGATCGGCGGCATCGGCTTCGTGGTGTGGGCGCACCACATGTACACGGTCGGCATGTCGTCGGCGACGCAGGCCTATTTCGTCGCCGCCACCATGGTGATCGCGGTGCCGACCGGGGTGAAGATCTTCTCGTGGATCGCCACGATGTGGGGCGGCTCGATCGAGTTCAAGACGCCAATGCTGTGGGCAGTCGGCTTCATCTTCCTGTTCACGGTCGGCGGCGTCACCGGCGTGGTGCTGGCCAATGCCGGCGTCGACCGCGTGCTCCAGGATACCTACTACGTGGTCGCGCACTTCCACTACGTGCTGTCGTTAGGCGCGGTGTTCGCGATCTTCGCCGGCTGGTACTACTGGTTCCCGAAAATGTCCGGCTACATGTATTCGGAGACGATCGGGAAACTGCACTTCTGGTTCACCTTCGTCGGCGTCAATCTGGTGTTCTTCCCGCAGCACTTCCTCGGCCTGTCCGGCATGCCGCGCCGCTATGTCGATTATCCCGACGCGTTCGCCGGCTGGAACCTGGTGTCGTCGATCGGCTCCTTTATCTCCGGCTTCGGCGTCCTGATCTTCCTTTACGGTCTGATCGATGCGTTCATGCGCAAGCAGCAGGCCGCGGACAATCCGTGGGGCGCGGGCGCCACGACGCTCGAATGGACGCTGCCGTCGCCGCCGCCGTTCCACCAGTTCGAGGTGCTGCCGCGCGTGCAGTAATCAACAATCCGCGGCGCCTCGACGGCGCCGCGTCACTTTAGGAAGAAACCAGTCTTGTCGGTTGTCGATCACAACGCCATTGAGCTTTCGCCCCGGATTTCCGAGGCCGATGTCTCCGACTACATCGCGCTGTTAAAGCCGCGGGTAATGTCGCTGGTGATCTTCACCGCGCTGGTAGGCCTCGTGATCGCGCCGGGCCATGTCCATCCGGTGCTGGCGATCACCTCGCTGCTATGCATCGCGGTCGGTGCCGGCGCCTCCGGCGCGCTGAACATGGCGCTCGAAGGCGACATCGACGCGCTGATGTCGCGCACCGCCAACCGGCCGATCCCGCGCGGCCGCGTCACCCGGCCGGAAGCGATGGCGTTCGGCATGACGCTGGCGTTCTTCTCGGTGATGACGCTCGGCATCCTCGTCAACTGGATCGCCGGCGCGCTGCTCGCTTTCACCATCTTCTTCTATGTCGTGATCTACACGATGTGGCTGAAGCGCTGGACCGCGCAGAACATCGTGATCGGCGGCGCCGCCGGCTCCCTGCCGCCGGTGGTGGCCTGGGCCGCGGCGACCGGCTCGCTGTCGGTCGAGCCGCTGTTGCTGTTCCTGATCATCTTCTTCTGGACCCCGCCGCATTTCTGGGCGCTGGCGCTGTTTCGCTCCGACGATTATGCCCGCGCCGGCGTGCCGATGCTGCCCGTGGTCGCCGGTCCCGATGCGACACGGCTGCAGATCCTGCTCTACACCATCGTGCTGGTTGCGGTCGCGGCCGCGCCTTGGCCGCTCGGCTATTTCGACGCGGCCTACGGCATCACCTCGCTCATCCTCGGCGGGGGCATGCTGGCGCTCGCGATCAACGTCTATCGCCGCCGCGAGCGCGCCGCCTCGCTGCGCGCCACGCGAAAGCTGTTCGCCTTCTCGATCTTCTACCTGTTTGCGCTGTTTGCGACCCTTCTGATCGAGGTCGCCTTCCGCGCCGTCGCACCCGTGATCTGGTAGGGGGCGCATGACACGCCAATGGCCGACAACCGAGAGCCAGATGGAATCGTCCTCACCGAGGCGCAGAAAAAGAGCCGCCGTCAGCGCTCGATTGCGATTGCGCTCGCGCTCGGCGTTCTCGTCGTGCTGTTTTTCGCGGTCACCATCGTCAAGGGGCCGGCCGTGCTGAACCGGCCGCTATGATGGAAACGCTGTGATGGATATGGAACCGACCAGCCAGCAAACGCCGAGCCGGCCGCGCCTTGGCCGCGATGCGCTGGTGGCTGCGATCTGCGGCGCGGTGGTGGCGCTGATGGTCGGCGCGTCCTACGCCGCCGTGCCGTTCTACAACTGGTTCTGCCGCACCACCGGCTTCAACGGCACCACGCAGGTCGCGACTTCGGCGCCGTCAGCCGCGCCGCTGGCGCGCAAGATCGCGGTGCGCTTCGATTCCAATGTCGCGGCCGGGCTGCCCTGGAAGTTCGAGCCGGAGCAGACCGAGATCGAGGTCAATATCGGCCAGGTCGTCACCGTCTATTACAACGTCACCAACCAGTCGGCGCGGACCACCACCGGGCAGGCCGCCTATAACGTGGCGCCGCTGACGGTCGGGGCGTATTTCCAGAAGATCAACTGCTTCTGCTTCACCGAGCAGACCATGGCGCCGGGCGAAAAGCGCCAGATGCCGGTGGTGTTCTATGTCGATCCTTCGCTCGCCGCCGACCACGACAATGACGGGCTGAACACTATCACGCTGTCCTATACCTTCTATCCCGTCCGCGACCCAGCGCCGAAGCCGGTGGCCGCGAGCGAACCTGATAAACCCAACGGAAACCTCAAGGGTAATCTCAAGGGCAACCTCTAAACGGAGAATCCCGGAATTTGATTTTCGAGACGAATACGTGCCGAATGGACCGGCACCGTTAACGGAGAGACCGAAAATGGCTACGGCGCAAGCGAAGCACCACGACTACCACCTCGTCGATCCGAGCCCGTGGCCGATCGTCGGCGCCATCTCGGCCTTCGTCATGGCCGTCGGCGCGATCCTCTGGATGCACCATATGGTCTCGGCCGCGCCGATCATCTTCGGCGTCGGCGTCATCGGCGTGCTCTACACCATGGCGAGCTGGTGGAGCGATGTGATCAAGGAGGCGCAGTACAAGGGCGACCACACCCGCGTGGTGCAGATCAGCCACCGCTACGGCATGATCCTGTTCATCGCCTCCGAGGTGATGTTCTTCGTCGCCTGGTTCTGGGCCTTCTTCAATTCCGCGCTGTTCCCGGCCGATCCCGTGCACGCCACCCGCGAGGCGCTGTTCGGCGGCGTCTGGCCGCCCAAGGGTATCGAGACCTTCGATCCCTGGCATCTGCCGCTGCTCAATACGCTGCTGCTGCTGACCTCGGGCACCACGGTGACCTGGGCGCATCACGCGCTGCTCGAGAACGATCGCCAGGGCCTGAAATACGGCCTGATGCCTCACGATCGCGCTCGGCGTGTCCTTCACCTGCGTGCAGGCCTATGAATACAGCCACGCCGCGTTCTCCTTCGCCGGCAACATCTACGGCGCGACCTTCTTCATGGCGACCGGTTTCCACGGCTTCCATGTGCTGGTCGGCACCATCTTCCTGATCGTGTGCCTGGCGCGCGCCTATGCCGGGCATTTCACCCCGACCCAGCACCTCGGCTTCGAATTCGCCGCCTGGTACTGGCATTTCGTCGACGTGGTCTGGCTGTTCCTGTTCATCTGCATCTATGTCTGGGGCCACGGCGCGGAAACCATGGCCCACGGCGCGCATTGATTCTTATCCGCTGTGCTACAAAGGGGCGGCCGCCGGGCCGCCCTTTTTGCTTCCTTCTGCCCTTGTGGGAGAAGGTGGCGAAATCGAGCGGAGCGAGATGGAGCCGGATGAGGGGTCTGCATCCGCGGAGAGAGACCCCTCACCCGCCTTCGCTGTGCGAAGGCACCCTCTCCCACAAGGGGAGAGGGGAAGGAAACCGCATGTTGGACGAAAATCTTCCTACGCTGACCGAGAGCGCGATCCGCGGCCTCGCCTGCAAATGTCCGCGCTGCGGCAAGGGCAAGCTCTATGGGGGATTCCTGACGCTACGGCCAAATGCGAAGTCTGCGGGCTCGACTACGCCTTCATCGATAGCCGGCGACGGGCCAGCGGTCTTCATCATCATGATCGCCGGCGCCATCGTCGTGGCGGCCGCGCTGATCGTGGAAGTAAAATATCAGCCGCCGTTCTGGGTGCACGCCGCGCTGTGGCTGCCGCTGATTCTCGTGACCACGCTGCTGCCGCTGCGCGTCGATGAAGTCGCTTTTGATCGCGCTGCAATTCCATCACAGGGCCGCCGAGGGCCGGCTGATCGACCGCGCGCCGAAATGAGCGCGACGGTCGAACGGCGGCGCGGCGTTGCCGGTTTTGGCATCTTCACGCTTGCGATGGTCGCGCTGTTCGTCGGCCTCGGGCTGTGGCAGTTGCAGCGCCGGGTCGA
Organism: uncultured Alphaproteobacteria bacterium; assembly: GCA_963713785.1. Classification (GTDB taxonomy): domain Bacteria; phylum Pseudomonadota; class Alphaproteobacteria; order Rhizobiales; family Xanthobacteraceae; genus Bradyrhizobium. The sequence goes on along the minus strand of CAVQNB010000003.1, from coordinate 73,770 downwards.
GAAGCACGCGCTGATCGCGGCCCTGACCGAACGGCTGGCCGCGGCGCCTGCGCCGCTGCCGCAGCCGTCGCAGTGGAGCGCGCTCGACGCCGGCCGAGACGAATTCCGCCGTGTCAGTTTTGCCGCGACCTATGCAGCGACTGCCGGATGCGATGGTCTATAGCTCCGGCTCCGCGGTGCGCGACGATATTTCCGGCCCCGGCACCTGGGCGTTCCTGCCGGCGCGGCTTGCCGGCCGGCGAAACCGTCGTGGTCAATGCCGGCTTCGTGCCCAACACGATGCAGGATCGCGCGCAGCAGGATCGCGCGGTGGCGCGGCTCGTCACCGACGCGCCGGTCGACGCTGACCGGCTACATCCGTTTTCCGGAAACCGCCGGCCTGCTGACGCCATCGGAAAACATCGCAAAGCGGCTGTGGTTCACGCGGGATCATCTCGCCATGGCGCGATGCACTCGGCTGGGGCGACGTCGCGCCGTTCTATATCGATCTGGAGCAGCCGATGCCGGCGAAGCGGCATCCCGAAGCCCGGTCCGCTCGAGGTCCATCTGAAGGACGACCACCTGCAATACGCCATCACCTGGTTTGCACTGGCCGGCGCGGTCGTGATCGCGTTCGGCGTGTGGTGGCGCGAGCAGCGGCCAGGGTGATTCCCGATTGAATCGTGACGTCGCAAGCGATATTCCTGTTCGACAGCCTGTCAGGAAACGAGGCAAAAACGGCATTTCGAAGTCTCGCTTTCAGGGCAGGTCTTCATAAGCCGATCGCCGGGAGTTTCATCCGATGAATAATAGTCCACCACCCCGCACCGCTTTGATCGTCATCGACGTGCAGCGCGCGTTCGATGAGTGGGAGGCCGCAGGCAAGCGGCGCAACAATCCAGACGCCGTTGCGCGGATCGTCGACCTCTTGAGCGCGTTCAGGGATCATGACGCGCCGATCTTTCATATTCGGCATGAAGGCACCCGGCCGAACTCCTCCTTCCTGCCCGGCGGCAGCGGTTATTCCGTCAAGGACGAAGCGCGCGAGATGGCCGGAGAGCCTGTGATCGTGAAGCGGGTGAACAGCGCTTTCATCGGCACCGACCTGGAAAGCCGGCTGCGCGCGGCCGGCATGAAGACCCTCGTGATCTGCGGCGCAACGACAAATCATTGCGTGGAAACCACGACCCGGATGGCCGGCAATCTCGGATTTGACGCGCGGCTGGTGCGCGACGCGACCTGGACCTTCGATCGCGTCGGGCCCGATGGTGACGCCCACGCTGCCGAGGACATCCACGCGATGACGCTCTGCCAATCTCAACGGCGAGTTCGCCCGCATCGTGTCCGCTTCCGAGGCCATCGCGGCGCTGAACTCCGAATGACAGCCTCAATGGGCGCGAGGGCGGCGGCGGGGTAATCAATGACGTAGGGTGGGCAAGGGCGCTCTTGGCGCCGTGCCCACCATGTCCTTTCCGAAGGCGAAAAATCTGCGGGATCGCTAAATTGTGGTGGACACGCTTCGCTTAGCCCACCCTACGTGCTACGAGCACGTGCCGCGCAAAACGCGGCCACCTGAGATTCGATAAAATGACCAAGACGCCAACAGCATCCCTTGCGCGCTTGCCGGTCACGCTGCGAAGACGTCGAGGACGCGGCGGGCGTGCTGGCCGGCGTCGTCAAGCGGACGAATTTCGATCGCAGCCGCACGCTGTCCGACATCACCGGCGCCGACGTCTGGCTCAAATTCGAGAACCTGCAATTCACGGCGACGTTCAAGGAGCGCGGCGCGCTCAATCGGCTGTCGGCGCTGTCCGCCGATGAACGCCGGCGCGGCGTGATCGCCGCTTCGGCCGGCAACCACGCGCAGGGCGTGGCCTATCACGCCGCGCGCCTCTGCAATACCGGCGACCATTGTCGTGCCGCTTGGGAACGCCGACCGTGAAGATCGAGAACACGCGCCGGCACGGCGCCACCGTGATCGAAGGCGGCGCAACGCTCGAGGAAGCCGCCAGCTCTGGCCATCGATCATGGCCGCGAACAGGGACTTGACTTCATCCATCCCTACGACGATCCCCTGATCATCGCCGGCCAGGGCACCATCGCGCTCGAGATGCTGGCTGCGATGCCTGACCTCGACGTTCTGCTGGTGCCGATCGGCGGAGGCGGGCTCATCTCCGGCATGGCAGTCGCCGCCAAGACGCTGAAGCCCGCGATCGAGATCATCGGCGTGCAGGCCGCGCTCTATCCGTCGATGTACAACCTGATCAAAGGGCAGCAGCTTCCGATGCGCGGCGATACGCTCGCCGAGGGCATTGCGGTCAAGGCGCCCGGCCGGATCACCTCCGAGATCGTGCGCGCGCTGGTCGATGACATCGTGCTGGTGACCGAAGAGCAGATCGAGCAGGCGCTGAGCCTTCTGATCACGATCGAGAAGACGGTGACCGAAGGCGCCGGCGCCGCCGGCCTCGCGGCGATCCTCGCCGACGAAGAACGCTTCAAGGGCCGCGCGCTCGGCCTCGTACTGAGCGGCGGCAATATCGACACGCGGCTATTGTCCGGCGTGCTGACCCGTCAGCTCGCGCGCGAAGGCCGCCTGTCGCAACTCCGCTTCGACATCGTCGACCGGCCCGGTCAGCTTGAGACCGTGGTCGTCGCGTCCTGAGCAAGACCGGCGCCAACATCGTCGAGGTGTCGCATCAGCGCATCTTCACCGATCTGCCTGCCAAGGCGGTGCTGCTCGAGGTCGTGATCGAGACCAGAGACCGGTCGCATCTCGCCTCGACCATTGCCGCGCTGCGGGCGGCCAGCATCGATGTCGAAGTGGGCGACAGCTAATGAGGGCATCTCCAGGACGACCGCATACGATACGCCAATCGCAAATCCTGCATCGAAGGCAGGGCCTTTGCCATTCAGGCCGGCGGAGCTACTTCGAAGCGGTGGCGATCTTGTGTTCCAAATGGCCGGTCTCATGATCGCGGCGAAGCTGGCTCAGCGACGTCTCGTTCAGCTTAAGCAGAACCTCGCTCAGCTTCTCGGTTTCAGGATAGCCAGCCGCGAAACTCTGCCCGTAGATCTTGCGCAAGGTACGGATGAGCGTGTTTCCGTGTTTGCCGCTGATTTCGCCGTCCTTGTTGCGGTGGCGATGGTCGAGGCCTGGCTTGCTCATGCTGCTCTCCATTGTGCCGTGGCCGACAGCATCCGCCCACCGGGATCAAATGGCAACCAACGCCTGTTTTTTGGACAGCGTTAGGTCAACCTCACTGACACGCTCGTGCGCAGGTGTGGACGGTCTAACGCATCGCTTAGACGCCAATTCGCTTTCACGAGCCGACGCCGGAAAGGCAATAGGGTGCATTGCATCACTGCACGGTCTGCGCTAGAGCGGCCGTAAATTCCAGAGGTAGACACATGTCATATGCCTATAAGCTGAATGAAGACGTCCACCACCGGGCCCAAGGGCCACAAGGTCGAGCCGCAACTGATCCACCAATGATCTACACCATCGTTCAACGTATGCCCATTGAGGCAGACGGACGTCTCAGATACCGCATCAAGAGCAAATCAGAGAATATCGAGCGAGTGGTTACGGAAGATCAGCTTTCGTATTCTCAGTGATTGGCGCTTGGTGACTGAAGGAGTCCTGTCTTGCTGAATGATCGAGAAAATATCCTGAGCGCGCTCCGCGAGAAGCCGCTCAAGGTCTACGAAGTCATGAAACGCGCCAATGTCGTGAATGAGGAAGCATGCCAATCCCTCCTGTTGAAAATGCGCGACGAAGGCTTGGTGAAGTTCGATATCCACAAAGGGCGGTGGCTCATCGGATGACCAGCGAAATTGCGGCGATCGTCCCGCGCCGATTCGATGAGCGGCGGTTCGCCTCCGCATCGCTGCGCTCGGCTTTGTCCTGACCGGTGGAGGAATGCCGGCCACAGACGGCGCAGAGAATAAAGCGGGAGGGTTTTGTCCATGATCGAAGCGATCAGCGCGATCACACTGGGCACCCACGAAATGCCACGCGCCGTCCGATTCTACCGCGCGCTCGGGTTTGAGGTCCTGCACGGCGGCGAAGAGTCGTCTTTCACCAGCTTTCGCGCAGGGACGAACTATCTCAACCTCATCGCACAGCCTGCCGAACGGCGCTGGTCCTGGTGGGGGCGGGTCATCTTCTACGTTACGGATGTTGACGCACTTTACGATCGTGCACTCGGAGCCGGATGCCAGCCAGAGACCGCGCCCCGCGACGCCGAATGGGGTGAGCGCTTCTTCCACCTCGTTGACCCCGACGGCCACGAACTCAGTTTCGCTCGCCCGCTGCTTCCGGTTTCCGTCCAGTAGCAGTTCGAAGCAGCCTCCCGTTCCAAGAGACTCTGGAAGAGCGTATCGTGCATTAACTAGTTCGGTCCTTTTCGGCGTGAATCGCACGGCTGCGTCGCCCCCGTAACAGACTATTTACGGAGTCAATCCAGAGTTGCCCCGGGGATCTGAAAGCCTGGGGGACGAAGATGAAAGCGATTTCGCTTGTTGCGATGGCTGCGGTTGGATTTGCCGCGCCCGTGTTCGCCGCGGACTTTCCCTCCGGTCCCTACACCAAGGCGCCGGCGATGGTCGCCGTCATCTATGACTGGAGCGGCTTTTATATCGGCGCCAATGGCGGCTGGGCCGGCGACCGGAAGTGCTGGACCAACAATGGAAACGCCCTGTTTCCTACCACTTATGCGGGCTGTAACAGCGGCAACGGCGGCGTGGCGGGCGGTCAGATCGGCTATCGCTGGCAGGCCTCCAATTGGGTGTTCGGCGTCGAAGCGCAGGGCGACTGGGCCAATCTGAAGGGATCCAATGTCAGCCTGGTCACCCCTTCGGTGACCAACCAGAGCCAGGTCAACGCGCTCGGTCTCTTCACCGGACACGCCGGTTACGCCTGGGGCAATGTGCTGCTCTATCTGAAGGGCGGCGCCGCGGTCGCTGCGGACAAATACAATGGTCTCGGTACCGCGACCGGCATCGTGTTCGATCAGGCGAAAGAAACCCGCTGGGGCGGCACGGTCGGCGCCGGCGTCGAATACGCCTTTGCGCCGAACTGGTCGGTCGGGGTGGAGTACGATCATTTGTTCATGGGCAACGCCAACAACACCTTCATCTCGACCGGGATGGGGCCCAATAATAATGCGGCAGCCGGCACCGCGGACCGGACCGTGAATATTCGTCAGGACGTCGACATGGTCACCGCGCGGATCAACTACCGCTGGGGTAACCCGGCTGCGCCGAGATATTGAGTCTGATTTTCCGTTTCCGGCGAACTCGGAGCTCCGGTCGGCGAGCGACGCGCCTGTCGGGGATGGCTCGAAGCATTTGCGCCCCAAGCCATCTCGATAACAATCACCACGAATATCGTTGGGGCACGAAATAAACCGGCGCGCCGTAATATAGCGGTGCAGGCCCGTTATAATAGCCATACCCCGGCCCGTATCCGTAAGCGTTCGCCGTCAGCACGGCGGCAGCCGCAGCAGCGGCAATAGCTGCAGTATTACCCGCACGAAGGCTTCTGGCTTGCGCAGGAGCTGTCGCAGAAGTGGCCGCAAGCGCGGCAACCGCTGCAAGTATCATAGCTGTTCTTTTCATCCGAAATTCCTTTCCTAATAAATCACTCGGCCAACAGACGGAATTTTGGTCGCAGCGAGAGTTGGAATCGTTTGTCCGCCTAACAATGCGAACGCTACGGACATTCGGGAAAGGATGGCGTGCGCTGGGTCACACTGCTTTGCCCTTGCGAGCGAGGGCTGTCACGCCTTGGCTGAACCAAGCTCAGAACGGCCTTTGGGATATATTGCCCCATCATCGGCAACCTTGAGCCGACGCCTGCGCTCAAACAATTGGCCGAGCCACCCGCCGATATCTTCGACGCGGCGTTGCTGTGCGGTCCGCCAAACTTCGGCCAAGTCGTCAGAAAAGTCATCGGAATCGGTTTTGATCAGTTCGCGATCCATCGCGTTGCTCCATATCAAGGTGATGAAAAAGGTTACGCAACAAAACTTCGACGATTGAAATCGCTCTCACCGCAGCCCGGCGAACCGCCGGACCAGCGACTGAATTTGATCGAGGATAAGCCGCGTGGTCTACCAGTAAATGCCGTGTCGGTGCAGCTCGTAGATGATGCGAGCTTCGGTCGATACATGTTTCGGCTTTCGCTTCCCGGCTTCTGCGGGCTTATCTCCCGTGGAGGCATCCTTCGCCGCCGGTTGAGGAGCAGTCGTATCGGGGCGGTCGACCACTTTGGCGGGCTCGGCCGTTGGCGTTTTTGGCTGTTCCGCAACCGGCTTGGTGGCATCCGCCGAAGCCAGGCTCAGGCTCCTGGATGGACCAGCGTTCGCGGTAGTGGATGCGAGAGTGATTGCGGCAATCAAGAGCAGTTTGCGCATGTGAAATCCCCTTCGTTGGGTGAAATCAGCCGCCAAGATGATGCTTTCCCATCTCAGCCAAACGAGCAATGCAGAATTCCCGGTAGATCAGGTTTAAAAGCGCGGACATGATCGAACTCCGTTGTTTGATCACTGAGCGCGATCTTCGCCGCTAATATTTTCCGGCCGTCTTCGCCGCGCCCGAAAAATGGTTTCTTTGCCGGGGAATATTGTTTCATGGGAGCCAGCCGGGAAATCACCTCACGGGTCCGTGAGGGATGGTCGAAATGGCGTGCGCCGGGTCATAGCCCCTGGGCGGCGCTGGCCATTCAACGAGCCAACCGCGTCGAGGCCGCCGCCAATCAGGGGCTGCGCTCAGGGCTGCAATGAAGAGATGAAGGCCGCAAGCGAGATCATATCGCTATGCGAGAGCTTTTCGACGACGCCCGCCATCACCGCGCCCGCGCTTCCCTCCCGGGAATGCTGCTGAAAATCGTACATTTGACGGACAAGGTAGCTGGGCGAACGTCCGGCAATGCCGGGGACGGCGTCGACACCCCTGAGATCCGGACCGTGACAGCTGACACAAGGAGTCGTCGTACCTGATCCTCCGGTTTTGGCCAAAGCCTCCCCCTTGGCGATGCTTCCCTTGGGCACATAGGCCACGAACCGCGAGCGTGAGTCGCGATGTTCGAATTGGGCGACATCCTCCGGCGCCTCGACAATGCGCTCGCCGATCGGTTCCGTGCCGGCGTCTTTCACAATCGTGTAAAATACGCGGGCAATCTGCGTCGCCGGGACCGTGTCGGTTTCAATGACCTTGATGTTTGGCTTTGGCTTGAGCGATGAAAAATATTCCGCCGCGGCCTGCGCTTCCGCCTCCGTGGCGCCTTTGGCTATTGCGGTCATCAGCAGCACCGGGCTTCGCTGCGGGCCGGAGAATTTTCGCGCGCCGCTTTTGTAATCGGCCATCTGCTGAACGATATAGGAAGCAGGAAGACCGGCCAGGCTCGCGTTCTCCGGACCGCCCGTTCCCTCGACACGATGACATGAGCCGCAGGCCCGCACTTCCGGCGGCCTCCCGTGCGCCACCACGTCCGGCATCGGGGGATGATCGTCGGGGTGCCAGTCCGGCGCGAAGAAAAGATCGCGCTCCTGCGTGATGGTGAATGCGTCGGCACTGTCGGGAACGTGTCTTGGAACGCCATCATCGGGTGGCGCTTTGAAATCCGGAGCCCATGGATACGCCCAGGCCGGAAACGAACCGGGCGACGTCGATGGTGAGGGACTTGCTCCCGGAGCCTGCGCCACCGCCGCGCCGCAAGCGGCCAGTCCAAACACCGCAAGCGCGCTTGCAATTATTCTGACGGACCTTGTCACGACGCGCTCCCTTTTTCTATTGAGCGCGACATCGCGCCTTCCCCCCGCGATCCAAGTCTACGGGTAATGACTGCCAAGCTGCAATGGGTCGCCGCAACGCGAACGGCGTCGAAAATCCGTGATAGGTTAGTGACAGCCGAAGATATTCGCCTCCGCCTCCACGCCGGTTCCAGACAGCATCTACGTCGGGGCGCTTCCGGACTTTTTTGAATGGCCAGGTTGGACGCAATCAAGAGGGAGATCGGATGACAAGACTTCGAGGAGTAACGGCTCCAATCATCTGCGCGGTTCTCTGTTTATGCACCACGGTTGCTCAAGCCGGGCCTTGCAGCGAAGACATTCCCCAATTCGAAGCAGCAATACGTCAATCCGCGGGAAATCCGAACGCGGGATTGACAGCACCTCAATCGGTCGGCGCGCAACTGGGTCGCCAGCCAACGCCGGAGTCCTTGCAACGAGCGAAGGAGCGCCTGCAAGCAAAATTCTCAGCGGCAACGTCCGCGCCAAACGGCTGGATGCCAGGGGTGATCGCACTGGCTGCACTCGCGCACTTTCCGCAGCCAAGCGAATGTATATTCTTTGAGCGGAATCACAGCCCGCCCGCAGCGACGCTGATCTTGCGCCGCCAAGGCTACGGCGAACAGATCAGCTGATTTTGCCCGACGGGCAAATCGCGCATGCGCGTCATGCGTTATTTGCCCGTCGTGCCATTGTGCCGCAGGCGGGCGGCATTGCTCAGAACCCCAAATCAAGGAGGCGACAAACCCAAAGTCAGTCGAGATTTGTCGCAATACTGCAAAGCTGCCGTTTTTGCATAGTCAGCCGCGGCTGCTTCAGGAATTATATCGCTACCTCGTCGCTCACCGTGTGGTTGCAAATGATCGTCATCAGGGAGACGTTGCCATGAAGATCACGACAGCCCTTTCGTTAGGCTTTCTTCTCGGAACAAGTTATTTGCCCGGAGTGATGGCGCAGCAGATCACGGGCACTCCCGGCTCGCCCAGCGCCACGACCACGATCGACGGCAAACAACTGCCGCCCGAGCCCCCGAAGTTCGGCGGCGTGATCAAGGAGACGGCGAAAGATTCCAAGCCGTACTGGCCACCATCGGTCGTGCCGCCCAAGGGCGCGCCCAACGTGCTGCTGATCATGACCGACGACCAGGGCTATGGCGTGTCCGGCACCTTCGGCGGCGTCATCCCGACCCCGAACATGGATCGCATCGCCAAGGCGGGATTGCGCTACACCCAGTTCCACTCGACGGCGCTTTGCTCGCCGACGCGGGCGGCGCTGATCACCGGCCGCAACCACCATTCGGTCGGGTTCGGCGTCATCGGCGAAATGTCCACCGGCTATCCGGGCTATGATTCCGTCATCGGCCAGGAGAGCGCGACGATCGGAACTATTCTCCGCGACAACGGATATGCCACGTCGTGGTTTGGCAAGAACCATAACACCCCGACCTATCTGTACAGCGCGGCGGGACCGTTCGACCAATGGCCGGTCGGCATGGGCTTCGAGTACTTCTACGGGTTCATGGGCGGCGAGACCGACCAGTGGACGCCCTATCTGTATCCGCAACACGACCCAGGTATTTCCGTGGATCGGCAAGCCCGGCTACAACCTCATCACCGACATGGCGGACGATGCCATCAACTACATGAACAGCTTGAACGCGGCTGCGCCCGACAAGCCGTTCTTCCTCTATTACGTACCGGGCGGCACGCACTCGCCGCATCAGCCGAAGAAGGAATGGATCGAGAAGTTCAAAGGCAAGTTCGACATGGGCTGGGAGAAGCTGCGCGAGCAGATCTTCGCCAACCAGAAGCGGCTCGGGGTGATCCCGGCGAATACCGAGCTCACCCCCTGGCCGGATACCCTGCCGAAATGGGACTCGCTTTCATTCGTGCAAAAGAAACTCTATGCGCGGGAGGCGGAGGTGTTTGCCGCCTACGCAGCCTATACCGACCATGAGATCGGCCGCGTCATCCAGGCGGTCGAGGACATGGGCAAGCTCGACAACACGCTGATCATCTACATCAGCGGCGACAACGGCACCAGCGCCGAAGGCACCCTTGAGGGCACTCCGAACCAGATGACCGCCTACAACGGCATTCTGAAACTCCCGGAAGCCGAGCTGATGCTGCATTACGAGAATTGGGGCTCCGACAAAACCTACCCGCATATGTCGGTGGCGTGGTCGTGGGCGTTCGATACGCCGTTCAAGTGGACCAAGCAGGTGGCATCGCACTTCGGCGGCACCCGGCAAGGCATGGTCATCTCATGGCCCGGCCACATCAAGGACGTCGGCGGCATCCGCTCCCAGTTCCATCACATGATCGACATCGTGCCGACGATCCTCGAAGCCACGGGCATTCAGGCGCCGGCTACGGTCAATGGCATCGCGCAAAAGCCCATCGAAGGCGTGAGCATGGCCTATACGTTCGACAAGGCGAATGCCAACGCACCGTCGAAGCGCGACACGCAGTATTTCGAGATGTTCGCCAATCGCGGCATCTACCACGATGGTTGGTATGCGTGCGACGACGCCGCCGGTGCCGCCCTGGCTTCTGGGAACGGCCAAGCTGCCTGAGATCAACGACTACAAGTGGGAACTCTACAACCTCACCGACGACTATTCGCAATACAACGACCTCGCCGCCAAGAATCCCGACAAGTTGCAAGGAGCTGCAGGCGTTGTTCCTGACGGAGGCGGCGAAATACCAGGTCTTGCCGCTGGACAACTCGGTCCTGCCCCGCATTGTGACGCCGCGGCCGAGCGCGACCGCCGGGCGAACGGTCTTCACCTATTCCGGTGAGAACGCCGGCATTCCGCGTCGGCAACGCACCGAGCATTCTGAACAAGGACTACACGATCACCGCCGAGGTGACGGTTCCCGCAAGGCGGCGCGGAGGGAATGATCGTGACGCTGGGCGGTCGCTTCGGCGGATACGCCCTTTACCTGCTCAAAGGCAAGCCGGTCTTCGTCTACAACCTGCTCGATCTGGAGCGGTACCGCTGGGAAGGCGGCGTGGGAGGTCGCGACTTGTTGGGCGATGCGCTCAAGCCCGGCAAGCACACGATCGTGTTCGACTTCAAGTACGACGGACCCGGCCCGGGCAAGGGTGGCACCGGTGTGCTGACGGTTGATGGCAAGTGAGATGGCCGCAAAGACGATCCCGCACACGATTCCGTTTCTTATGGCCATCGACGAGACCTTTGACATCGGGAGCGACACCCGCACCACGGTGGACGACAGCTACAAGCTGCCGTTCCACTTCACCGGCAAGATCGACAAGCTGACCTACAAACTTGGTCCGAGCAAATGACAAGTGATGAACAAAAGCTGATGCGGCACGCACTCGAACGAGCGAGAGACTAAGCACCGCAATCGCGAAAGTGGCGGGCACTCCTTACAGGGTGCCCAAGCTGCGGGTAACGGACACGAATAGGCGTACCCAGCTGCAGGAAAACCGGAGAACCGGCCATGGCTGCTCGTCACCGATTGCTGCTGCTTTCAATGGGAGCAGGTGCGGTGTTTGCCAGCGCGATGATCGGCGTGTACGCGACCGGCATCGAAAAGGATCAGTCAAAAGCCGAGGTCGGCAGCTGCGCTGCTTATTCCGGGCTCCCCTCCGGAGACGGCGAGACCGCGGGAATGATATTCGTTCCAGCAGGCACTTTTGCGATGGGCTCCGATCAACAGCAGCCGGAGGAGCGGTTTACGCACTTTGTGCGCGTCGATGGGTTCTGGATCGATCGTCATGAAGTGACGAACGCGCAATTCAAGAAATTTGTCGAGGCGACCAACTATGTGACTTTGGCCGAGCGTCCGGTCGATCCCAGGAGTTATCCTGATTGGCCGCAGGAGATGTTTGTTCCGGGCTCCATCATGTTTGTGCCTCCGAAGGATGCGAGGGGCGCAGACGGTCGATGGTGGCAATATGTCGCCGGTGCAAACTGGCGCCAGCCCGGTGGCCCGGGAAGTTCGATCGCGGGCAAGGAAAATTACCCCGTGGTCCATATCGCCTATGACGACGCCCTTGCTTATGCCAAGTGGCTCGGCCGCAGTCTGCCAACCGAAGCGCAGTGGGAGTTCGCCGCGCGCGGCGGACGCGATGGCGAAGACGACTGGAGCAGCGCCTTCGATTCGGAAGGCAAGCCGATTGCCAATACCTGGCAGGGCATCTTTCCGGTGCTGAACACCAACGATGACGGCTACGCCGAGGCAGCTCCCGTGGGCTGCTTTCCTCCAAATGGCTATGGCCTCTACGACATGATCGGCAACGTCTGGGAATGGACCAGCGATTGGTACAGGTCGGGCCACGCAAGAGCAGCGGCCACCAATCCGGCAGGTCCGGAACTGATCAGCCTTCGCATGGCGTCCGGCCAAACGCCGAGCCGCGTCATCAAGGGCGGCTCATATCTGTGTTCCATGAACTATTGCTCTCGCTTTCGCCCTGCCGCACGGCAGCCCCAGGAAAACGATCTTGCGGCTGCACATCTGGGGTTTCGCACGGTGCTCAACAGACCGAATCCCTAACGCCGGAACTTGTGATCGTGCGACCCGCCGACCTCGCGCGGCATTGAAACGACGTGAGAATCTGTTCCTTTTATCAATCTAATCGCTTCGCCATTTCGGTAGAGGAGCCAAACGCTGTTGGCTTTTTATATCAAATGGAAAAATTGAAATGACTAAGCTTAAGGTTCTGTCGGCTGCACTGATCGCCGCAGCCATGCTCGCAACTCCCGCTATGGCTCGCGAGAGCCATCTAACCTCGCGGCACCTCGCCGAGGACGCCAATGCGAGTGCCACGCCCGGTGCGCGTTATATTGGCGAAAGTGATGGTTCTCGTGGCAATCACTTTGGTGACGCCAGCGGTTTGAATGGCGGATCCCGCGGGTACGGGGGCCGCGATGTGTGGGGCCACCGGGGCGCCTACTACGGGCCCATGATTCCCAATACTTTTTGAACCAGAGCGTGATCCGGAAAAGTGGACCCCGGTTTTCCCTCGCGACAAACGCGGAGCGTTTGCGCGGAGATCATGCTCAAACAAAAAGACAGAGCGGGATGACGATTCGAAGAAAAGTCATCCTGCTCCAGGACGGTCACGACAATTACCTGTTCTGGCGGTTAGCGGCGTCCGTTCGATCCGGGAGGAACGTCTTGACGCGTTAGCGAGCGGCATCTTCGCCATCTGCTGCGACAGGCGGCGGGGCCAACGGGGAAGTGGGGATATTTCTGGCGGCCTGTGGTCCCGTTCAAAGAATGTACATTCGCTTGGCTACAGAAAGTGCCCGACTGCAGCCTGTGTGATCACCCCTGGCATCCAGCCGTTTGGCGCGGGCCATTGCCGCCGAGAATTTTGCTTGCAGGCGCTCTTGGGCCCGTTTCAAAGACTCGGGTGTTGGCTGGCGATTCAGTTGGGCACCAACCGACTGCGGCGCCGTCAATCCCGCGCTCGGACTTCCCGCGGACTGGCGTATGGCTGCTTCGAACTGAGCAATGTCTTCGCTGCAGGGACCGGCTTGAGCCGCGGCGGCAGTGCATAGGCAGAGAACCGCGCAAATGATCGGAGCCGCTATTTCTCGAAATTTTATCATCCGAGCTCGCCCTCTCATTTCCTCAACATAGCATCGTCATTGGCGCGGGCGCTATAGTCCAAGTCTTGTCCGGGTGGGTCGGCCGGTGAGCAGCGAAGCTGATCATGCGCCGCCGAACCTTCCGTCCGACAGCGCGAGTGATTTGCCCGACCCGGGCAAATCACCGATTTGCCTGTCCAGCCCCTCTTGCAAAAATTTTCCACTTTGCCCGTCGGGCAAATCATCTCTACAACTTTGCGCGTCCCGTGCCCCTCAAGGGGCGTTTCGCGATCGTCACGGACGTTGGGTGCGGGATGCGGTGGACGCTTTGACGACGCAAGACGAGCGGCGCCAATAGCGGACGGCGAAGTCGTGTGGTCCTGACGCCCCGACGCTGGCGTCAAGTTTGCGGAAGCTATTCCGCAGGCGACGGTGGCAAAAGAGCCCGGTCACCGGCTATTCGATTCACACATTTCGAAAACCGACTCTTCTTCAATGGGTTAGCCGGACACCCGCTTTGGGCCATCAAGTATTGCCGCAATCGAAGCAAGTGACTCTGATGACTCACATTTTTCGTCGCGCTGATTGAATCGGTCGAATCAGAAGTGTGCATTCGATAGCGGTCACCGGGGAGAGCACGAAATAAGCCGTAAACCATCGCGCAGGGAATGTCGGGTGATTCCGGTGGACCTGTGGTGACTAACTCATGTGCTTTTTTCAATTCGCACGTGAGGCTATGGGTGCAATGGCCACCCGGCATTCCCCGCGCCCTATTTTAGGGCAAAGGAATTTTGTGCAGCTCGGGCATTTCGTGCCGCGGGATCGCTGAGCCACGCGCCGCAATCTCTGCTGTCATCGTCCGCGAAAGCGGACGATGCAGTATTCCAGAGACGTCAACGATGGAATCGAAAGGCCGCGGCGGACTGGATACCCCGCCTGCGCGGGGGTATGGCGGCTTGGAGACGGAAGCAGCGAAAATCGGCGAAGGCGCTGGGAGCCCTGTCTTTTTCGCTCTGCCGGCATTTCCCCTTCGCCCCAAACGCATTATGGTGCCGCCCAACTCTGCGATCGGCAGACTATGATTATCTATTTAAATCAAAGGCTTGACGGGAGCTTAAGCCTTTGGAGGGCGGCGTGACGCGGTATATTTCCACACGGGGGGAGGCCCCGGAACTGGGCTTCTGCGACGTGATGCTGACCGGGCTTGCCCGCGATGGCGGCCTCTACGTGCCGCAAGGCTGGCCGCAGCTTTCGAGTGAAATCATCGCCGGATTTTTCGGCCGGCCCTATTGGGAGGTCGCGGTCGACGTGATCCGCCCGTTCGTCGGCGGCGAAATTTCCGACGCCGACCTCGGCCGCATGGCCAACGACGCTTACGCCGCGTTCCGTCATCCCGCGGTGGTTCCGCTCAGCCAGATCGGTCCGCACCAATTCCTGCTCGAACTGTTCCACGGCCCCACGCTTGCGTTCAAGGACGTGGCGATGCAGCTGATCTCGCGGCTGATGGATCATGTCTTGGAACAGCGCGCGCAGCGCACCACCATCGTGGTTGCAACCTCGGGCGATACCGGGGGTGCTGCGGTCGACGCGTTCGCAGGCCTCGCCAATGTCGACCTGATCGTGCTGTTTCCGCACGGACGGATTTCCGACGTGCAGCGGCGGATGATGACGACGCGAGGTGCGGCCAATATTCACGCGCTCGCCATCGAAGGCACGTTCGACGACTGCCAGGCGATCGTGAAGGGGATGTTCAATCACCACCAGTTTCGCGATGCCGTTTCGCTGTCCGGTGTCAACTCGATCAACTGGGCGCGGATCGTGGCGCAGGTGGTGTATTATTTCACCTCCGCGGTCGCGCTCGGCGCGCCGTCGCGCGCGGTCGATTTCACCGTGCCGACCGGCAATTTCGGCGACATCTTTGCAGGCTTCGTGGCCAAGCGCATGGGCCTGCCGGTGCGCAACTTAAGGATCGCGGCCAATGTCAACGACATCCTGCCGCGCACGCTCAAGACCGGCATCTACGAAGTGCGCGAGGTGCACGCTACCGCTTCGCCTTCCATGGACATCCAGGTGTCCTCGAATTTCGAACGGCTGTTGTTCGAGGCGAGCAAATGCGATGCGGCGGCGGTGCGCCGGTTGATGGCGTCCTTGAAACAGTCCGGGCGTTTCGTGCTGCCGGATGCGATGCTGGCGGCGATCCGGGAAGAGTTCGACGCCGGGCGCGCCGACGAGACCGAAACCGCAGCCGCAATCCGCGCGGCCTGGCGCGAGGCCGGCCAACTGGTCGATCCCCATACCGCGGTGGCGCTTGCGGTTGCCGACCGCGACACCACGGATTCCAGGATTCCCAACATCGTGCTGTCGACCGCGCATGCCGCGAAGTTTCCCGATGCGGTCGAATCCGCCTGTGGCGTGCGGCCGCAATTGCCGGCCTGGCTCGAGGGCCTAATGACCAAGCCGGAGCAGGTCAAGATCATGAAAAACGACCAGGTCGAGGTCGAGCGGTTCATAAGGTCGGTCAGCCGCGCCGCCAAGCAGGGAGTTGCCGGATGAGCGTCGAGATGACCAGGCTCCCCTCCGGCCTCACCGTCGTGACCGACACCATGCCGCATCTGGAAACCGCGGCGCTCGGGGTCTGGACCGGTGTCGGCGGCCGCGACGAAAAGCCGAACGAGCACGGCATCTCGCATCTTCTGGAACACATGGCGTTCAAGGGCACCACCAACCGCTCCTCGCGCGAAATCGTCGAGGAGATCGAGGCGGTCGGCGGCGATCTCAATGCCGGCACCTCGACCGAGACCACCGCCTATTACGCGCGGGTGATGAAGGCCGATGTGCCGCTGGCGCTCGACGTGCTCTCCGACATTCTCGCCAATCCGTCCTTCGTGCCGGACGAACTGGAGCGCGAAAAGAACGTGATCGTGCAGGAGATCGGCGCGGCGCAGGATACGCCCGACGACGTCGTGTTCGAGCATCTCAACGAGCTCTGCTATCCGGAACAGCCGATGGGACGCTCGCTGTTGGGTACCGCCAAGACCTTGAAGCGGTTCGACCGCGACATGCTGCGCGGCTATCTCGCGACCCACTACCGTGGTCCCGATATGGTGGTGGCGGCGGCCGGCGCGGTCAATCACAAGCAGGTAGTCGGTGAAGTGGCGCGGCGCTTTGCAAGCTTCAATGGCGAGCCGGCGCCGAAGCCGCAACCGGCGATGTTCGGCCCGGGCGGCTCGCGCGTTGTGCACCGCGAGCTCGAACAGGCGCATCTGACCCTGGCGCTGGAAGGCGTGCCGCAGACCGATCTGTCGCTGTTTTCGCTGCAGGTCTTCACCAACACGCTCGGCGGCGGCATGTCGTCGCGGCTGTTCCAGGAAGTGCGGGAAAAGCGCGGGCTGTGCTACTCGATCTACGCGTTCCACGCGCCCTATACCGACACCGGCTTTTTCGGGCTCTATACCGGCACCGACCCCGCCGACGCGCCCGAGATGATGGAGGTGGTGGTCGATGTCATCAACGACGCGGTCGAGACCTTGACGGAGGCCGAGGTCGCGCGCGCCAAGGCGCAGATGAAGGCCGGCCTGTTGATGGCGCTGGAAAGCTGCTCATCGCGCGCCGAACAACTGGCACGCCACGTGCTAGCCTATGGACGGCCGCTGGCCGTGGAAGAGCTGGTGGCCCGGATCGACGCCGTCAGTGTGGAATCGACCCGGAACGCCGCCCGCGCGCTGATGTCGCGCAGCCGCCCCGCGGTGGTCGCGCTCGGCAGCGGCAGGGGTCTAGACACGGCGGTGTCTTTCGCGGAAGGATTGACGAAGTCGAAGGCCAAAGCGCGGCTGCACTAGAGCATGATCCGGAAAAGTGGGTACCGGTTTTCCGAGAAGATCATGCTCAAACAAAAAAGATAGAGCGGGATGACGGCTAGGAGAAAAGTCATCACGCTCTAGGCATCGGGGAGCATCATCTATGGCGCTGTTTCGTTTGCCATCGAGCGGACCCGCCGCGCTGGCGCCGCGCGGTAACGGGCTGTTGCTGCGGGCGCCGCAGATGTCGGATTTTCTGCAATGGGCGCATTTGCGCGAATATAGCCGCGAATATCTGACGCCGTGGGAGCCGATCTGGCCGTCCGACGATCTCACGCGTTCCGGCTTTCGCCGCCGGCTGCGCCGCTACGCCGAGGACATCGCGGCCGACCGCTCCTATCCGTTCATCATCTTCCGCGAGCTGGACGGCGCGATGATCGGCGGCATCACGCTTGCCAATGTGCGCCGCGGCATCGTCCAGGCCGGCACCATCGGCTATTGGGTCGGCCAGCCTCATGCGCATCGCGGCTACATGACGGCGGCGCTGCGCGTGCTGTTGCCGTCGCTGTTTGGTGAGCTCAATCTCCACCGGATCGAGGCCGCCTGCATCCCCTCCAATGCGCCGTCGATCCGGGTGCTGGAGAAATGCGGCTTTAGCCGCGAGGGCTTGGCGCGCCGCTATCTCTGCATCAACGGCGTCTGGCAGGATCACCTGCTGTTCGGGCTGCTGCATGAGGATTTTCGCGGCTGAACCGGACTTTTTTTGCGCCTTGGGTTCGCCGTCATCGCGCTGTTATAACGCGCCTGGAACCAAGGGGCGACGTGGGAAATTATGGGACGTCGTATGGGTGACAAACCAGCACTGAAAATCGCGGGCGTGGCGGCGGCCGCGTTCGCCGCAGGCTGCCTGCTGCTCGCCTCGCCGGCATCGTCGCAATCGCTCGGCGATCGCTTCAAGAGCCTGTTCGGCGGCAAGCCGGACGAACCCGCGCAGAGCGCGGCGCCGACGGCACCGACGGAGCCGTCGGCGGCCCAGGTCGAGGAGAACTGCCCGCCGGTGACGATCCGGGCCGGCGCATCGACCTATGCGGTCGGAGCTTCGGGCAAGGCCGCGACCGGCAACGATGTGCGCTTTCAGGCGACGATCACCAGGACCGCGCGCGATTGCAGCAAGGCGAACGGTGAAATCACCGCCCGTATCGGCATCCAGGGCCGCATCATCGCAGGCCCTGCCGGCGCGCCGGCGTCGGTCGAGATCCCGCTGCGTGTCGCCGTGGTGCAGGGCGGCGTGTCGGAGAAAGTGATCGCCACAAAACCCTACCGGACCACGGTGACGATGTCGGAGGACGGCAACGTGCCGTTTACGCTGGTGGCCGACGATCTGGTGTATCCGATCCCGCCGGGCACGACCGGCGATCAATACATCTTCTATATCGGCTTCGATCCTCAGGCGCTGGCGCCCGAGCCGAAGCCGAAGGCGGTAAAAAAGAAGAAGTAGGCTGCTTTGTCGTCGCCCGGGCTCTCGCGCCGTCAGTTCAGCTTTTCGCGAACGTCCTTGATGCCCTTTGCAAGCAGATCGTCGGCGACCTCACCCTTCACCGATTGCGACAGGATGGTGGAGGCGGCCGCTACCGCGGCCTCGGCCGCCGCGGCGCGGACATCGGCGAGCGCCTGGGCTTCGGCGAGCGCGATCTTGCTCTCGGCGGTCTTGGTGCGCCGGGTGACAAAATCTTCCAGCTTGGCCTTGGCTTCCGAGGCGATGCGCTCGGCATCGGCCCTGGCGCCGGCAACGATCTCCTCGGCCTCGCGCTCGGCGCTGGCGCGGCGGGCCTTGTATTGTTCGAGCAGCTTGGCCGCCTCATCCCTCAGCCGCCGGGCGTCGTCGAGCTCGGCCTTGATGCGATCGCGGCGGTGATCGAGCGTCGTCAGCACGGTGCGGTGGACACCGAGATAGGCGAATACGCCCATCAGGATGACAAAGGCGACGGCGACCCAGAATTCCGGTTCGGCGAACATGGGCTACCCCTTCAAGGAAGCGTCGACGGCAGCATCCACGGACTTGCCGTCGGGCGCGATCCCGGTGAGCCGCTGCACGATCGCGGCCGCCGCATCGGCTGCGATGCCGCGGACATTGCTCATCGCGGCGCTGCGGGTCGCTGCGATCGCCTTCTCAGCCTCCGCAAGCTTGAGCGTCAGCCGCGCTTCCAGCGTCTTGCGTTCGGCTTCTGCCGCCGCGTTCAGCTTTTCGCGGGTCTCCGCCCCGATCGCCTGCGCCCGCGAGCGCGCGGCGGCGAGCTCGCTTTCGTAGGCCTTCAGCGCCGCGTCGGAAGCATCCTTCAGCTTCTGCGCCTCGGCAAGGTCACCCTCGATCGCGCCCTGACGCGCGTCGAGCACACTGCCAACGCGCGGCAGCGCGATCCTGGAGACGATCAGATAGAGCGCGACAAACGCGATCGCCAACGACACCAGCTGCGAAGCAAACGTGCTCGAGTCGAACGGGGGAAATCCTCCCTCGCCGCCATCGGCTTCGGTGTGGGCCGTAGTGCTTTCGGCGCCGCCATGACTCTCAGCCATGGAGTTCTCCTGTTGCTGGCATGCACGCCGCTAGACAGCGGCGCGAGAGGGCGCAAGCTCAGAGCTTGACGAACAGCAGCAGCAGCGCAATCAGCAGCGAGAAGATGCCGAGCGCTTCGGTCACGGCGAAGCCGAAGATCAGGTTGCCGAACTGGCCCTGCGCTGCGGAAGGATTGCGCACCGCCGCGGCGAGATAGTTGCCGAAGATGACGCCCACGCCCACGCCTGCACCGCCCATGCCGATGCACGCGATGCCCGCGCCAATGAGTTTTGCTGCTGCCGGATCCATTTTTAACTCCTTGAGGAAAGAAAGATGAAGTGTGGGTGGAATTCTCCGGACCGCTCAGTGTCCCGGATGAATGGCGTCGTTGAGATAGATGCAGGTCAGGATCGCAAACACATAGGCTTGCAGGAACGCGACCAAGAGTTCGAGCGCGGTCAGCGCGACGGTGAGCGCGAGCGGCATCACGCCGCCGATCCAGCCTATAGCGCCGAGCGAGACGCCGAGCATGGCGACGAAGCCCGCGAACACCTTCAGCGCGATGTGGCCGGCCAGCATGTTGGCAAACAGACGTACGCTGTGCGAGACCGGCCGCAGGAGAAACGAGAAGATTTCGATGAAGACGACGAGCGGCAGGATGAAGATTGGAATGCCCGACGGCACGAAAATATTGAAGAACTTCAGGCCGTTCTTGTAGACGCCGTAGATGAGAACGGTGAAGAACACCAGGAGCGCCAGCGCTACGGTGATGATGATGTGGCTCGAAACCGTGAACGCATAGGGGATGATGCCCACGAGGTTCGAAACGCAGATGAACATGAACAGCGAGAAGATCAGCGGGAAGAACTTCATGCCTTCCGCGCCGGCGGTGCTTCGGATGGTGGAGGCGACGAATTCGTAAGTGATTTCGGCAATCGACTGGAAGCGGCCCGGCACCAGCTGCCGTCCCGCGGAGCCCCCGATCATCAGCAGCGAAATCACGGCCACCGCCAGGAACATATAGGCCGACGAATTGGTGAAGTAGATCGTCTGACCGCCGATGTGGCCGATCGTGAAGAGGTTTTCGAGTTGGAACTGGTGGATCGGTTCGATCGTCATCGGCGCGGCTCTTGGTCCACCGGCCTAGCCGGCAATCGAAATTCAGTTGTCATGACTTCCGTCGGCACTAGCGATTGCGAGGAGCGACGCCGGCAGATCTCACTACGTTCACCACCCCGGCGACGAAACCGAGCAGGAAGAACACGATGAAACCGAACGGCGATGTCGACAGCAAACGGTCGAACCCCCAGCCAATCGCCGCCCCGACAACAACGCCCGCGACCAACTCCGAGGAAAGGCGAAAACCGCGCGCCATGGCTGACGCCCTGGCTGCTCCGTCTCCGCTTCCATTTGCGGGTTGGTCAGTCCTGATTTTCTGGCTGTCGCGAATTTCGGACAACCGATGGTCGAGACTTCCGAGCCTTGCGGAAAGCGCAGCTTCTTCGGGCGATTTATCGCGACTTCCATTTCCGCCCTCGTCCGTGCCTTCCGCCATGTGGAGACCCGACACGATATCGTTCGAGATGGAAATTACGCCCCGTCACCCTCAAAAGCCGCGCGGACCATACTGACCGCCTCTAGCCAAGTCAAGATTGCGTGTTAGTTGCTTAGCTCCTTGATTTATCTGGATTTATCGGTGCCGACCTGGGTTGGTCGGGAACCGATCGACGCACTGCAAAAGCTTGGAAGGCGCGCCCGCAAAGCCAAAGACGGGTGGCAGTTCCAGCTTGACCAATTAATAACTGGCGGGTTATGGGAATTTATGCGCAACAATTCGACGCCGAGCCGAACGGGCTCGTGCCGCTGATCGACTGGATAGACCTGCATGGCGCGTTCTGGTGCAGCCGGTTTGACGCCCTCGAAACCTTGCTGAACAGGAAGGATCAATGAACGAAGCCGCTGCTGATACCCACGCCCTTGTCCTCGGGCGGGTGATGCCGCATCCGCCGGAAAAGATCTGGCGAGCGCTCACGCAAGCTCCGCTGATCGAGGACTGGCTGATGAAGAACGATTTCGAACCGGTCGTGGGCCGCCGCTTCAATTTCCGTTCTACGCCGATGCCGAACTGGAACGGTGTGATCGACTGCGACGTGTTGGCGGTCGAGCCGAACCAGCGGCTCTCTTACACCTGGAACGGGTGGGGCGAGGAGGCAGCGAGGGGATTAAAGAGCGTCGTGACGTTGACGCTGACGCCGGTTTCGGGCGGCACCCTTCTGCGCATGGAGCAGTCCGGCTTCCGCCTGCAAGACAAGGCCAATTATCAGGGCGCCAACTACGGCCGGCAGAAATTCCTCGCCGGTCTGGAGCGCGTAGTGGCGGGGCTCGCATGAAGGCCGCGCTGGTCTCGCGCTATCATCCGCTGCTGGTCGCGCTGCATTGGCTGATCGCCGTCTTGATCATCGCGATGCTCTGCGCCGGCTTCTTCCTGCTGGCGCCGATGCCCAATATCGATCCCGAGAAGATCGGCGTCCTGCTCATCCATATGTCGCTGGGCATGGTGATTCTTGGACTTGCAGTCATCCGCTTTATCGTGCGCCTCGCCACCGCAAAACCAGCGGATGCGACGACCGGCCACGCCGCGCTAGACAGGAGCGCGCGGCTCGCCCATTACGGCTTTTATCTGCTGGTCGTTCTGATGGCGGGGACGGGCCTTGCGACCGCAATCCTCGCCGGGCTGAACAGGAGCGTGTTCCAGAAGACGGGCGAGGCACTGCCGGCGACATTTGACGTCTATCCGACCTTTACGGCGCATTTTCTCTTCGCACTTATTCTGACAGCCCTCATCGTCGTGCATGTGGCCGCCGCGCTCTATCACCAGTTCGGAAGACGAGACCATTTGTTGCGGCGCATGTGGTTCGGCCGGCGGGTCTGAGACGCCGGCATCGGCGAACTAGTTCGGCCCGATCTAGCCCGGCACTCCGGATCGTCGATCTTGCATCGGACCGGCCGGTCTGTTGGGATAGCCCGCGCACAAGAAACCGTTGCCGGGAGAGCCCGCATGCCGCGTCAGGTTGACTATTATTTCTCGCTTTCATCACCCTGGGCCTATATCGGGCACAAGGCGTTTCGCGACGTGGTCGCGACGTATGATCTCAAGGTCAACCACAAGCCGGTGATATTGGTCGATCTGTTCTCCGAGACCGGAGGGTTGCCGCTGATCAAGCGCCATCCGGTGCGGCAGCGTTACCGGATGGTCGAGCTGCAGCGATGGCGCGACAAACGCGGCCTGAAGTTTCATCTGCAGCCGAAATACTCGCCCTTCAATGCGCGGCTGGCGGACGGCGTCGTCATCGCAGCGATCGAAGCTGGATACGATCCCGACCCACTTCTGCGGCGGGCCTTTCCGGCGGTCTGGGAAGATGAGCTCAATCTGGCCGACCCGGACGCGGTGGCCAAACTCGCCAACGCGGCGGGGCTTCCGGGCCACCAGCTGGTCGAGCGCTCCGGCTCGGAGGCGATCAGCGCGGCCTATGAGCAAAACCGCCAGGACGCCCTCGCAGCCGACGTGTTCGGCTCGCCGGTTTATGTCCTCGACGGCGAGGTATTTTGGGGACAGGACCGCATCGAATTGCTCGCCGACGCATTGAAATCCGGCCGCAAGCCCTATAGCTCTCGGCTTTAGGGGCACTCGATCGATCTGCAAGGCAGAGCAACGCCATGAACCATGCGTCATCGCCCTTGAGACTTTCATTCATCGTTGCAACCTTTGCTTTCGGCCTCGCCGGGATCGGGCCCGCTGCGGCCGAGTCGATGCCGGACAGCGAGAACGGCCGTTATACGCTGTCCCCAGTCACCGACGGCGTGATCAGGCTCGACACCCGCACCGGCACGGTGTCGACCTGCAATAACACCGGCACCGGATGGGCCTGCTACGCGGTGCCGGACGAGCGCACCGCGCTCGATGCTGAGATCGGCCGGCTGCAGGCCGACAATGAAAGGCTGAAGGCGCAGCTCGCCGCGCGCGAGCCTGCCGTGAGCGGCAAGACCGACGAAGCGCTGCCGAAATCGGATTCGCTGAAGAAGGCCGACCCCAAGGTGGCCGACAGCGAGCGCAAGATCGAGATTCCGCTGCCGAGCGACCAGGACATGGACCGCGTGGTGTCGTTTCTGGAGCGGGCCTGGCGCCGGCTGATGGAAATGGCCAACCGTATGCAGAAGGATGTCTCCGGCAAGATTTGAGGCGAGCCTTCATCGCAGGATGAGCGAAGCCACCGATCGCGCCTCGCGCGCCCGGTGATAAATTCCGCTTAAGGTGCGGCGATGACAACAATTCGAGCCGCAAACACGGCGCAAGACCTGGAAGAGTGTTTTCGGATTAGAGAAGAGGTCTTTATCGGCGAACAGCACGTTCCCGCCCATTTGGAGCGCGATGAGGATGATAGCAAGGCGCTTCATTTCATGGCGCTGGCTGATGGCCGGTCTGTCGGGACAGCGCGCGTTGTGTTCAGGGATGGCGGCGCGTCGGCCAAAATTGGTCGCGTCGCCGTGTCCAGATCGAATAGAGGTCTTGGGATTGGCAAATTGCTGATCGCGGCTATAGAAGCAGCCCCTGATCTGAGAGGCGTCGACCATTTCCTCCTGGACGCTCAGACGCACGCACTGCAATTCTATGAGGGTTTAGGATACGAGGCTTACGGCGATGAATTCGTCGACGCGGGAATCCCTCACCGCCACATGAGAAAGAGAAACCGACACTCCGTCCGCCATGATTAGCCTTGCGGCAAACGCCGGGACCGATCACCACTGCGCGGGTCATTGTAGGAAGGGCTTCAACCAGTGCCGCCCAAAATCGGGAGGCCGCCGCCGATGGATCGCGGAGCCCGCCATCGGACCGGCGATAGCCCTGTTGGTTGGCCGGAATGATCAGGTTGAAAGTTCGTCCATGACCCCACCCAAATCGACATCCCGCTCCGCGCCGTCAATCGTCGGCGCCACCACGATCATCTCCTCGCTTCTCGCGGTCCAAACCGCCGGGCGCGGCTTTGTCGATCTCACCGCCGAGGTCGCAAAGTTCGTCGATAATGCGGCTGCGAAAGAGGGGGCCGTGACGCTGTTCATCCGCCACACCTCGGCCTCGCTCACGATTCAGGAGAACGCCGATCCGACGGTGCTCGATGATCTCGCGACGGCGCTCGCAAGGCTGGCGCCGGAAAATGCCGGATGGCGCCACGACACCGAAGGCCCCGACGACATGCCGGCGCATGTCAAGACCATGCTGACCGCGACCTCGCTGCAGATACCGGTCCTGAACCGCGAACTCGCGCTCGGCACCTGGCAGGCGATCTACCTGGTCGAGCATCGCGCGCGAGCGCATCGGCGCGAGGTCGTGCTGCAGTTCATCGGTGCGACCGGCTGAGGCTCGAAAGTCTCTACCCGGCGCCCTTCGACTGCCACGGGTACCCTTACGATGGTGAACAATAAACGATCTTGATCTCGGGTGCGGGGATCGCCGGGCCAACGCTCGCCTTCTGGCTGAAGGCAGCCGGGTTCCGGCCGACGCTGGTCGAGCGTGCGCCTGCTTACGCAGCGGTGGCTATGTCGTCGATTTCTGGGGTCTCGGATACGACATTGCCGAGCGCATGGGCCTGGCGGCCGACATCAATCGCATCGGCTATCACGTGCGCGAAACGAAGATCGTAGACGATCGAGGAAAGCGGATAGCCGGCTTTGGCACCAACGTCTTTCGCGAGCTGACCGGCGGCCGCTACGTCACGCTCGCACGCAGCGATCTTTCACGCTTGCTGTTTCAGAAGATCAACGACACGACGGAGATTATTTTCGACGATGAAATTCTCGGACTGCAAGAGCAATCCGACGGCGTCCTGGTCAATTCGAAACTTCATGCGAGCGACGATTCGATCTGGTGATCGGCGCGGATGGATTGCATTCGGAAGTTCGTCGGCTCGTGTTCGGGCCGCAGCCCCAATTCGAGAAGCGGCTCGGCTACGCCGTCGCCGCGTTCGAGGTTCGCGGCTACCGTCCGCGCGACGAAGACGTGTATCTGATGTACGGACAGCCGGGACGGATGCTCGGCCGCTTTACATTGCACGACGACCGGACGCTGTTCCTGCTTCGTATTTGCCGCCGACACGATGCCTTGCCGGCGACGCTCGACTCTCAGAAGGCCATGTTGCGCGAGATATATCGCGATGGGAAATGGGAATGCCTCCGCGTCCTGGACGAACTGGATCGCACGGACGAGGTTTATTTCGACAGCGTCAGCCAGATCAGGATGGAACGCTGGTCGAAAGGCCGTATCGCGCTTGCAGGTGATGCGGCTTTTTGCGTGTCGCTGCTGGCCGGCCAGGGCTCGGCGCTTGCAATGATCTCCGCCTACGTGCTGGCAGGAGAGCTCGCCAATGCCGGCGGGCGGTACGACGAAGCGTTTGGCAAATACGAAGCGTTGCTGCGAGCCTATATCAATATCAAGCAGCGGGGTGCCGAACGCTTTGCTTCGGCCTTTGCACCGAGGACCCAATGGGGCCTGCGGTTTCGCAACCAGGTGATCAGGGCGTTCGCGATCCCGGGCGTGGCGAGGCTTGCGGTGGGCCGGGAAATCATCGACACCCTGCGGCTTCCCGACTACCATTGGTCATCGCTCGAGGAATTCGCAGCTTAGCGACATCGCCGCGGTAAAACAAAACCGGCCGCGGAAGGCGTTCCCCCGCGGCCGGTCTTTTGATGACGCCAGGCGGCTTGCGCCGCCGGACGAAAAAATCAGGTCTTGGTGATGTCGACGTCCTTGGTCTCCGGCAGGAACAGGAAGCCGATAATGAGGCTCATGACGGCGACGCCGACCGGATACCAGAGACCGGAATAGATGTTTCCGGTCGCGGCCACGATCGCGAACACCGTCGCCGGCAGGAAGCCGCCGAACCAGCCGTTGCCGATATGATATGGCAGCGACATGCCGCTGTAGCGGATGCGGCTCGGGAACAGTTCGACCAGCCACGCCGCGATCGGGGCATAGACCAGCGTCACGTAGATCACGAGGATCCACAGCAGCACCACCGTCATCACGGTGTTGATCTCGTTCGGATCGGCCGACGCCGGATAGCCGTGGGCCTTGATCGCTGCGGACAGCGTCTTGGCGAAATCCACCGCTGTCGCGGTCAGCGTCTGGTCGCCGACCTTGACCTGCGCCGGCGTTCCCTTCGGCGCATCCTGGTTGGTGTAATTCACCGACAGGTTGACGAGCGCGGACTTCGCGATGTCGCAGCTGGTGGTGTATTTTTCCGTGCCGGTCGCCTTGAACTGGAACGAGCACTCGCTCGGGTCGGCAATCACCGTCACCGGCGCCGAGTTGAGCGCCGTCTCAAGCTTCGGATTGGCGAAGTGGGTAATGCCCTTGAAGATCGGGAAATACGTCACCGCCGCGAGCAGGAAGCCGGCCAGGATGATCGGCTTGCGGCCGATCTTGTCCGACAGCCAGCCGAAGATGATGAAGCCCGGCGTACCCAGCGCCAGCGCGACCACGATCATGATCTGCGCGGTGACGGCCGGCACCTTGATGGTCTGGGTCAGGAAGAACAGCGCATAGAACTGTCCGCCGTACCACACCACGGCTTCGCCCGCGGTCGCGCCGAGCAGAGCGAAGATCGCGATCTTGGCGTTCGACCATTCGCCGAAGGCTTCGCTGAGCGGGCGCTTCGAGGTCTTGCCCTCGTCCTTCATCTTCTGGAACACCGGCGATTCGTTCAGGCTCAACCGGATCCAGATCGAGACGACCAAGAGAATGCCCGACAGCAGGAACGGAATGCGCCAGCCCCAATCGCCGAAGGCCTCTTCGCCCATCCAGGTGCGGATACCGAGGATCAGCAGCAGCGCCAGGAACAGGCCGAGCGTCGCGGTGGTCTGGATCCATGAGGTGTAATAGCCGCGCTTGTTCTTCGGCGCATGCTCGGCGACGTAAGTCGCCGCGCCGCCATATTCGCCGCCGAGCGCAAGACCCTGCACCAGACGCAAGCGCGATCAGCACGATCGGCGCGGCGATGCCCCAGGTCGCGTAGCCCGGGATCAGGCCGATGAAGAAGGTGCCGATGCCCATCAGGGTCATCGTGATCAGGAAGGTGTATTTGCGTCCGATCATGTCGCCGAGACGGCCGAAGATCAGCGCGCCGAACGGGCGGACCGCGAAGCCGGCGGCGAACGCGAGCAGCGCGAAAATGAAGCCGACATTCGGCGGCACGTTGGAGAAGAAGTATTTGGCAAGGAACGCGCCCAGCGTTCCGTAGATGTAGAAGTCGTACCACTCGAAGACGGTGCCGAGCGAAGAAGCGAAAATGACCTTTCGCTCTTCAGCCGTCATTCCTCCGGTGCGGATGCCGCCCGCCGTTAAGGCCATCGTCATTGTTTGCTCCCCGATTTGATGCAAGCTCGATCGCCCATGCGCCGGACTTGGCCGGGTTGATCCATGGGGTTCGCTTCACGGTAACATCGCCGTGAAACCTCTCCCAATAAGACTTTTGGCCCTTTGCCACTATTCCGGGAAACGCCGCATCTGTTGCAACCAGACAGGCTGAAAAGCAGGCGGCTGAGGCGCCTATTGCGGCGCACAAGCGCGCGCGGATTAACCGCTTTACTGCAAGGCGTTATTGCGTGCTTGCATGCGGTCGGCCGTCAGGGGACAATTGTCGCTTTAAGGATTCGCTTGGCAGATTGCTGTGGCCAGCCTCGCCAAAGGCGGTCACGGGTTTACACTTGGAAACAGATGACTCCGCAGCCAGCACGCGCCTCGTCATTGCCGACGACCATCCGCTGTTCCGCGACGCGCTGCGGCAGGCGGTCACGAGCGTCGTGACGTCGGCGAAGATCGACGAAGCCGGATCGTTCGAGGACCTGACCGCCCTGCTGGAGCAGGATTCCGATGTCGACCTGATCCTGCTCGACCTGACGATGCCGGGGATCTCGGGCTTCTCCGGCCTGATCTATCTGCGCGCGCAATATCCGGCGATCCCGGTGGTCATCGTGTCGGCCAGCGACGATGTCGGCACGATCCGAAGGTCGCTCGACTTCGGCGCGTCGGGATTCATTCCCAAGCGGTTCGGGGTCGATACGCTGCGCGACGCCATCCTCAAGGTGATGGAGGGCGACGTCTGGGTGCCGCCGGACACCGACCTGTCGTCGGCGGCCGATCCGGAGATGACGCGGCTGCGCGACCGGCTGGTGACGCTGACCCCGCAACAGGTGCGGGTCCTGATGATGCTGTCGGAAGGCCTGCTCAACAAGCAGATCGCCTACGAGCTCGGGGTCTCGGAAGCGACCATCAAGGCGCATGTTTCGGCGATCCTGCAAAAGCTCGGCGTCGAGAGCCGCACGCAAGCGGTGATCGCGGCGGCGAAAATCGCCGGCAGCCAGTGGCGGCAGAGCACGCCGAGCGAGCAATAGCGCCCATGCGCTCGGAAGAATGCTGAGATGCTGCGGGGATCAAGCAAGGCGCTGCTGTTCGACATTGACGGCACCGCGATATCTCACACCACCGATTGCGAGGTAGCGGTTTGGGCTATCGGGAGCCGTTTTCGGCTGATTTTGTTTTTTACCGGTCGGCTGCGATCGCAGAACTCGCGCGGGGCGAGTCTCGGCGACCAAGGTTGCACGGCTTGCGGGTGGAGACGGGCGCGCGGCATCGGCTTGCGCTTACATTGGCGCTGTCGGCGAGCCGGTGTCGGCTCAAGTGGTATCGAGGGCACGATGCGCCGTGGCGAAGATGTCCTTGTAGGGACAGCCGGAGGCCATGGCGAACTTGATCCGGCGAACGCTGATGGTGACGAGGGCGCCGATCTTGAAGAGCTTGCGGCGGATGGTGCCGCAGGTGGCATCGGCGAGATCGGTCGCCTGCAGAGCCAGGCGACGGGTGCCCTCGACCAGGACATAGGCCATCGAGGCAAACCACAGGCGAAGCTGGTTGGCCGCCATGGTGCCGGTCGAGGTGCGATCGGCGAACAGGTCGATCTGACATTCCTTGATGCGATTCTCCATCTCGCCGCGGGCGCAGTAGATGTCCTCGTAGAGATAGCGGCCATCGCCGGTGGTCAGCGTCGTGACGATAAGCGCGGGTTTTCTTCGCCCTTGGTCCACTCGGCCTTGGCGATGACGCGCCGCTCGCGGCTCCAGCTCTTGCGGGTCGACCAGGTGAAGTCCTTGAAGCGGCGTGCCGGCTTGCCGGTTTGTTGGCTCTCCTGCTGCGCTTCGGCGAGCTCGGCCGCAATCGTGCCGGTGAGGCGGGCGTTGCGCGCCAAGCCGAAGATGTAATCGACCGCATTGGCTTCGCACCACCCCATCAGGGCATCGCGGGCGAAGCCTGAGTCGGCGCGCAGAATGATCCGCGTGTGCGGCCAGCGCGCCCGGATCTGCGCCACGATGCGGGCAATCTCCTCCACCGCGCCGGCGGCAGCGTCGATATTCGCCGGCCGCAGCTTGGCCGCCAACAGATGCCGGCCGCAGAACACGTAGAGCGGCAGATAGCAGTAGCAATCGTAATAGCCGTGGAAGAACCGCCCTTCCTGGTGCCCGTGCAGCGGATCGTCGGTGGCATCGACATCGAGGATGATCTCCTCGGCGGCGTTCTTATGCGCCTCCAGGAACAGCGTGACGAACAGGCTCTCAATGGCGGTCGGATCGTGCGGCGATCTTGTGATAGCGCGTCGCCGTCTCGCGGCTCAGCTCAAGACGGTTGAGCGTCGACTTGCCGCCACCGGCGCGCAGTTCGCCCGCCCCGCTTCCAGCTTGCCGGCCAGCACCGCCATCACCGGATCGCGACGTAACTCGTCGTGGTCGTTGAGGTCCTCGTAGCCCAGCGCAATCCCGAACACCCGCTGACCCACCAAGGTCGCAACCCGATGTTCGATCAGTTCCTGCTTGCGATGATCGATGAAGCACGCGGCCAACCGATCAACCAGTCCGATCGCCCGATCCGTCGCCCCCAGCAGCAGCGCTCCAGCGTCCGACGTGATCGCTCCTCCGTCAAAACTACCCACAACTTCGCGGCGTCCGACCAGTCCAAATTCAAACCGTTCTGCGCTACACTCTGTCGGCATCGGGGCTCTCCTCGAATCATCAAGAAGTCGTTCTCGCAAAACAACTTTCGCTGATTCGGAGCCCCGATGCGCTTATCGACTGTGAGATATCCGGGCTAGCCGATACCGACGTGCTTCATCTGGAAGCGTTCAATCAGGTCTTCGGTCCGCGCGGTCATGTGTTTGATCACGCGCGCTTCACCAAGGAGCTTCAGGGTTTTTCCAATGCCTCGATCAGCGCGCGGTTTCTTGCAGAGGAATCGCCCACGCGTCAGACGGCGATCATAGCCGAGAAGGAGGCAGCCTTCCGAAAGCTCGTCGCCGGGAAAGTTCAGCCGCTGCACGGCTTGATGCCGCTATTGGCCCTTGCGGATCGCGCAAGGATTCCCATGGTCGCGGTTACGAACGCGCCTCGGCTGAATGCCGAAATGCTGCTTTCCGGACTTGGGATCATGCATCGGTTCAAGGCTCTCGTGATCGGCGACGAGCTTGCGCACGGCAAGCCGCATCCAATGCCTTATCTGGAAGGCCTGCGCGCGGCGAGCGCGGCTCCCAATCTGTCGCTTGCGTTCGAGGATTCCCGCTCCGGCATTCAGTCCGCTTCCGCGGCAGGTATCGCGACCATCGGAATACGGACGAGCCTTGGCCATGCCGACATGGTCGCCGCAGGCGCTGTGATGACGGCCAAAACGTTTGACGATCCGGAATTGGTGAAACTGGTCAGGACGACGATGAATCGGTGACGTTGGTTCGGGTGCGAGGCGGGCGCGCTGCTTCTATTCCGCCGCGACCATCTGCTGGGTGCGCCACTGGCCGATCAGGGCGCGCAGCGACGCCGGTTTGACCGGCTTGTTGAGCACCGCGATCGTCTCCTCGCGCGCCGCGGCCCGCACATGCGGACTGCGGTCCGCGGTGATCAGGATCGCCGGAATGTTTTCGCCGAAGCGGCGGCGAATGTCGCGGATCGCGGCGACGCCGTTGCCGCGATCGAGATGATAGTCGACCAGAAGCCCGGTGACCCGGCCGCCCGCGGCCTCGATCGCCTCGATCGCGGCCTCCGGGATCGGTCACCGCGATCACCTCGGCGTCCCAGCGCGGTCAGCAGCGTTCGCATGCCGTCCAGGATCGCCGCATCGTTCTCGATGCAGACGATCAGCGAGCCGCTCATCGGCGTCCGCGACAGCGGCGTTGCGCTGGTGACGGCGGCGGTGTGGTTGATGGCTTTCGCGGTCGGCACCGTCACCGAAAAGACCGAGCCGCCGCCGGCGATTGGAGTCGAGCGCGATGCCGTGGTTGAGGACGCGCGCGAGCCGCTCGACGATCGACAGGCCAAGGCCAAGACCGCGCGCGATCCGCGCGCCCTGCTCGAGGCGGTGAAACTCCTTGAAGATCTCGCCGCGCTTGACGATCGGGAATGCCGACGCCGGTATCGTAGACGCCGATCTGCAGCGATTGGCCGTGGCGCCGGCAGCCGACCAGCACGCGGCCGTGCGGGGTATATTTGATGGCGTTGGAGATCAGGTTCTGCAGCAGCCGCCGCAGCAGCAGGCGATCGGATTCGACCGGCAGCGAACAGGGCACGAAGGTCAGCTCCAACCCCTTGGCCCGCGCGATCGGCGCGAATTCGATCTCGAGCGAACGCATCAGATCGCCGATCTTGAAACTCGTGATCGACGGGCGTCATGGCGCCGGCGTCGAGCCGCGAGATATCCAGGAGCGCCCCGAGGATTTCCTCGATCGCCTCGAGCGAATTGTCGATGTTTTCGACCAGCCGCGAATCCTCGCCGCCGCTCTGGCGCTCGACCAGACTCGTCACATAGAGCCGCGCCGCATTCAGCGGCTGCAGGATGTCGTGGCTTGCCGCCGCCAGAAACCGCGTCTTCGAGATGTTGGCGTCCTCGGCGGTGCTTTTGGCGAGCGCCAGTTCCGAATTCAGGCGGGTCAGCTCCTCGGTGCGGTCACGCACGCGCTTTTCCAGCGTGGCATTGGCGCGTTCCAGCGCTTCGGCGGCCTCGAAGCTCGGGCGTGACGTCGGAGAAGGTGATGACGAGCCCGCCGCCCGGCATCCGGTTGGCGCGCACCTCGATCACCATGTGGCGATCGGGCAGCCGCTCCAGATAGGGCTCGCCCTCGGTGGTGTAGGCGGCGAGCCGCCGCTCCAGCAGCGCTTCGTTGTCGCCGAAGCCGTGCGGGCTGATCGCCCCCATGAATTCGAGGATTTCCTGCAAGGGAATCCCGATCTGCACCAGATGCGGCGGCAGCCCCAGGATCTCGCCGAATTGCCGGTTCGAGCAGATCAACTGCAGATCGGCGTCGAACACCGCGATGCCCTGCCGCACATGGTTCAGCGCGGTCTGCAAGATCTCGCGGTTGAAATGGAGCGCGGCATGGGAATCGTCCAGAAGCTTCAGCGCGGCCTTGGCGGAGACGGTGCGCTTGCGCAGCAAGCAGCGACATCACGAGACGCGACGAGGCGGCGCCGATCGAGGACGCGATCAGATGTTCGGCGTGCTGCAGCAGTTCGAAATCGGCCGGCGCCGACGGGTTCGAGATCGGACCTGGTGGGCGACCGCGAAGGCCTCGAACGAATCTCGGGCGCGCTCAGGGCCGAGATATTGCGCAACCGTGCTCTGGATATCCTGCACCGTCACGGTCGTGCGCCAGCGCCGGAAGGTCGGCGCGATCGGCGCCAGCGCATTCGGCACGAACAGGTCCGCCTGCACCCGTTCGATCGAGGAGGGCTGCCGCGCCAGCGACAGCACGACATAGGTCAGGAGGTTGAGCGACAGCGACCACAGCACGCCGTGCAACAGCGGCGGCAGATCGGCGCCGAACAGCGCTTGCGGGCGCAGCGCCTCGATGCCGAACGGACCGTGCTGCAGCAGCAGGATGCCGGCGGTGTTGCTGTCGAGGAAGCTCGGCAGGAACAGCGTATAGATCCACACCGCAAAGCCGACCAGCATGCCGGCCATGGCGCCGCGCGCGGTCGCGCGCCGCCAGAACAGGCCGCCGAAAAACGCCGGCGCGAGCTGCGCGATCGCCGCAAACGACAACAGGCCGATCGCCGCGAGCTGGGTGTTGCCGAGCGCGCGATAATAGAAATAAGCCATCGCCATGATGGCGAAGATCGCAAAGCGGCGCACCCGCAGCAGGAAGTCGCCGAAATCCTTGCCTTCGCGCGATGCGCCGCTTCGCTGCAGCACCAGCGGCACCACGATATCGTTCGAGACCATGATCGAAAGCGCGACGCATTCGACGATCACCATGGCGGTCGCCGCCGACAGGCCTCCGACAAAGACGCCGACGCTGAGCAGCGGCGATTCCGCCTCCATCGGCAACGCCAG
Source organism: uncultured Alphaproteobacteria bacterium (assembly GCA_963713785.1). Lineage (GTDB taxonomy): Bacteria > Pseudomonadota > Alphaproteobacteria > Rhizobiales > Xanthobacteraceae > Bradyrhizobium. The sequence goes on along the minus strand of CAVQNB010000003.1, from coordinate 39,662 downwards.
CACGATACATGTCGCTGTCGACGGCGCCGAACGGGAAGGTGACGAGGCCGGCGATCGCGATCGGGATCACGAACAGATTGATGGCGACGAGATAGAGCGGAAACAGCCAGCGCGCCCGGCTCACTTCCGAATCGGAGGAATTTTCCACCGCGCTGACGTGAAACTGGCGCGGCAGCAGCATGATGGCGCAAAACGACAGTGCCACCATGCACAGGAAGTTTCCGATCGAGGGCGTGTACTCGATCGCGCGCACCGCTTCCGGGGTCTTCATCGCGCGCTGGATCAGTTCATGCGGATCGAACATCCAGAACGTGACGAAGGCGCCGGCGGCGAGAAAGGCCACCAGTTTCACGATCGATTCGGTGGCGACCGCGAGCATCAGCCCGTGCTGGTGTTCGGTCGCGTCGGTCTGGCGGGTGCCGAACAGCACGGCGAAGGTCGCCATCGCAAGCGTCACCATCAGTGCGATGTCGCCGATGATCGGAATATGGGCGATCGCCTGGTCTTCGCTCAAGATGGTCTCGAACGACGAGGCCACCGCCTTGAGCTGGAGCGCGATATAGGGAACCGATCCGATGATCGCGATCAGCGCCACCGTTGCCGCCACCGCCTGGCTCTTGCCGTAGCGCGCGGCGATGAAGTCGGCGATCGAGGTGATGTGCTGCGATTTCGCAAGCTGGATCACCCGGCGGAACAGCGGCGCGCACAGCCCGATCATCAGGATCGGGCCGATATAGATCGCGAGGAAGTCGACGCTGGTGCGGCTCGCAAAGCCGACCGAGCCGAAGAACGTCCAGGAAGTGCAGTAGATCGCGAGCGACAGCGGATAGATCAGCGCGCTGGCGCGGCCGCGCTGGGTCGGCGACAGGCGGTCGCCATGGCTCGCCACCAGGAACAGGAACCCGATGTAGCCGAAGGCGGCGGCGATCACGCCCCAGTCGTGCAGCATTGCTGCTTGAACTCCTCCTGCAGAAGCGGATTCCGATTGGATCCAACTTCCTCATCTCTGTCCTCGCCCGGCTCGACCGGGCGATCCAGTACTCGGAAACGTCAGAGACTTGATCGCCGGCGTCTCGGATTACTGGATGCCCCGCTTTCGCGGGACCTGACGGAATGATGAATTCTATCCCCTGGCGCTGCCGCAGGCGACAGCGATTTTCCCGTTAAATCTAGGATTTGGGATCGTCGTTAAGCCCGATGCGGCGCGGGGGAAGCGGCCTATTCGGCCGCCAGCGACTTCTCGCTCAGCGGCAGCGAAAGGCGCTCCCAGACCTGCAGCAGCGCTTCGGCGAGATGATCGATCAGCCCGTCATCGTGATAGGGCGAGGGCGTGATCCGCAACCGCTCGGTGCCCTTGGCGACGGTCGGATAGTTGATCGGCTGGATGTAGATGCCGTGCTCTTCCAAAAGGATGTCGGAGGCGCGCTTGCAGGCTTCGGGGTCGCCGACGAACAGCGGGACGATGTGGGTATCGCTCGACATCACCGGCAGGCCCGCGGCGGTCAGGATCGCCTTGACGCGGGCGGCGCGGTCCTGGTGGCGCTCGCGCTCCCAGTTCGAGGTCTTGAGGTGCCGGATCGCGGCGGTCGCCGCCGAGCAGATCGCGGGTGGCAGCGCGGTCGTGAAGATGAAGCCGGGGGCGTAGGAGCGCACCGCATCGATGATGTCGGCGCTACCAGCGATATAGCCGCCGAGGCAGCCGAACGCCTTGGCGAGCGTGCCTTCCAGGATGTCGATGCGGTGCATGACGCCATCGCGCTCGGCGATGCCGCCACCGCGCGGACCATACATACCGACCGCGTGCACCTCGTCGACATAGGTCATGGCGCCGTAGCGTTCGGCGAGATCGCAGATTTTCGCCAGCGGCGCGATATCGCCATCCATCGAATAGAGGCTCTCGCAGGCGATCAGCTTCGGCCGGTCGGGCCCGGCCGCGCGCAGCAACTCTTCCAGATGCGCCATGTCGCTGTGGCGGAAGATCTGACGTTCGCGGCCGGCCTGGCGGACACCCTCGATCATCGAATTGTGGTTGAGCGCGTCCGACAGGATCAGGCAGTCCGGAATGAGTTTTGCGATGGTCGCAATGCCGGTCTGGTTCGAGACATAGCCCGAGGTGAACAAGAGCGCGGCTTGCTTGCCGTGCAGGTCGGCGAGTTCGACTTCAAGCTGCACCAGCGGATGATGGGTGCCGGCAATGTTGCGGGTGCCGCCGGCGCCGGTGCCAACGCGCGTCGCGGTCTCGACCATGGCGCCGACCACTTTCGGATGCTGGCCCATGCCGAGATAGTCGTTGGAGCACCAGATCACGACATCGCGCCGTCCTTGCGGGGAATGCCACACCGCATGCGGAAAGCGGCCCGCGATCCGCTCAAGATCGGCGAAGACCCGGTAGCGCCGCTCGTCGTGCAGGCGGTCGAGGGCGGCACTGAAATATTTGCTGTAATCCATCGCGAAACCTGAGAGCGGCGCCCGGCCGGAGCGACCAAGCCTTTTGAGAACTTCGTCTTTTTAGAGCTTTTCTATATTTAATGTCGAGCGGTAATCGGCGTGTTGATCAGGATCAAACCTGCCCCGATCGAGGTAAACCGCGCCTTTCCGGAACATCACAAAAGGGCCCCGGGCAATGCCGGGGCTCACATTAAATTGAGCTCGAGAAATCGAGGCCGATCAAGGGCGTGCGACGAGGGGGGCAGCCGCCGAAATGTAGTTAATCCCGACCCTCCCATTGCAGGAGCGCGGCCATCATTCGAGTCCATAGTGATGGTGGCAGGCCGCGCAAATCCCGTCGAGGCGGTCGCTGACCTCCGAGATGGATTTCAGGTCATGGGCTTCGGCGGCGCGGTAGGCCTTGTCCGCCGCCTCTGCAAGCTTTTGGACGTAGCGGTTCCAGTCCGGATCGCGCGCCCGCTGCGGGATCATCAGCGCGTTGGTGGCCTCCGCCAGCGTCGCCGCGCCGCTGACGACCTGCTCCCAGTCGTCGTCGGATTTGGGCGATAGATCGTGCTCGCCCTTTGCGTCGATCACAACCGCGTTGACCTTCCAGATGAGCGCCGCGGCCGGACTAAGCACATGCTCCATGAAGGTCTTCATGTCGACATGAGCTTGAAACGGCGCTGTCGGGGCTGCGTCGTCGGAGCTCGATGGTGATGCGGACACACAGCTAATGACGAGCGCGATCATGGTGCCGCGAAAGCGATGGATGCCGATCATGCTAATAAGCCTGCATGCCAGTGAACCTGCTTGCTAGTGAACCTGCATGGTAAATCCGATCCAGCGTCCGCATGTGACCACCGAAACCCACAACAGAATGGACAATCCTCCGGCAAGCCGTGCCGGGAGCGGCAGCGCGGCCTCGTTCTCCCACCGCGGCAAATCCTTGGCGCTGATGGCATGAAAGACCGCCATGTTCAGGCCGGCCGCGCAGATCAGGAAGATCTTGGCGACGAAATAGCCATTCTCGAGGTATTTGGTGGCGTTGGAAATGAACAGCAGCAAGCCCGACGCCACGGCAACCGCAAACGCGCTCCAGGTCAGCGGCAAAATTCCACTGGTGATGCGGCTCACCGGGCGGTTAGTGGAAGCAAGCCCAAGCAATCTCAGATCAACCACAAGAATGGAGCCGACCACCAGGCAAATCGAGAGCACGTGCACCGATTCGATCAAGGGAAACAGCACATCGTTCTCGCGAATATTGTCCGCCAGTCCGCTGTCCTCGAAATAGGAAATGAGCTCCCAAAACCGCTGCATCATCCCGCCTGGGTGTAAGCAATCCAGCGTCCGGCGAACAGGATGCCGCACCAGACCAGGATCGAGACGGTCGCCGCGAGGCGTCCTGCTATTTGCCGTGCGAGATCCCTGTCCCAAAAGTTCGGAGATGACGATATCGACCGTTGCAGCCACCCCGTCAGCAGGATCGCGACCAGGAGCAGCGCCATCTTGAGATAGAAGGTGGAATTGAGCAGCGAACGGCGCGGCTCGCCGATGATCAGCAGGCTTCCCGTGACCAGCAGGACGACCAGCGCCGGCCAGATCGTCGGCAGGAATCGCCGCGCCAGCTCAGGCAGCGGCGCGTCGCGATCGAGCAACCGCCAGATCCGGAGGTCGACCAGGATCGCCGCGGAAAAGACCACGGCAACGCTGAGAATGTGAATGGTCTGAAGCGAAGGAATGATCCAGCCGGTCGTCTGGATGATGTGGCTGAGCCACGTCCCCGCCAGCCATGTGCAAAATGCGCTCAAGGCGGCGTCGATCATCACGTCATTGTTCGGCGGGGGTCAGGCTGTAGGTCAGCTCCTGACCGTTTGGCAAAGTGACTTTCTGCAAGAACCCGCCGGGACTGCCGTCGCGCAGCGGCGCATAACGGAAAACTGCATGATCTCCGGGTTGCAGCGAGCGCTTGGTCCAGCCCGAGCGCGTCAACACGCCGGGGCTCGAGACCTCGAAAACCCAGGTAGCTGCCGGCTCGCCGTTCTTGGCGTCCTTCTCGATCACGAAGCTGATGTGAGGGTTGGTCCAGTTGACGGCCTTGACGGTGCCTTCCATGGTTTGGGGATGATCGAGATCGTAGGCCGCGTTCGAATGATGCGCCGCAGCGGTGCCGCCAAAGCCCAAGACCAGGCTAGCGACCAGGCTCCCGGCCAGAGGAACGATTTTCGGCGACATTCCTGATTACCCTTATTTCACGGTGTGGACCGAGCCGTACTGGCCCTGCGGGTTTGAGACGAAGATGTCGTTGCCGAATTGATCCTTACCCGGGATCAGATCTTCCTGCTCGCACTCCCCCTCGGTGACCTCGTAGTGACGCTCCGGATAGCGGCGGAAAATCCGCGTCGTTTTCCAGGTCGCGTCGAGAACTTTTGGCGCCGTTATTTCGAGGTCGTCGTGGAGGACGTTCGGCTCTGCCAGATGCAACCGTTCGACGATGTGCATGTCGCCATTATTGGGGATGCCGATGGCCTCGCTGATCGCGATATAGGCTTGGGGCACGATCGCAGTGGTGTCGATGACGAGCGCATCGCCATCCCAGTGCCCGATCGAGTGGCCGTGAAGGCTCGGGTCGGGATCTTCGGGATGCGGACGGCCATCCATGTAAATTCGCCGCATCCGGTTGCCGTCGACCTCGCCCAGCATGGTGACGCGGCCGGGAGTGACCAGAAGTTCAAAGGCATTGTGGGTCATCAGCATCCAGCTCGGCATGCCATGCGGCAGGCAATGGCTGAGAACAAGGAACGGCCGGCCGGCCTTTTCCTCGGCAGCCATGTGCTGGACCTGCGGCAGGATATTCGGCTTCCAGGGCGGCATATTCGCCGTTTCCTGGCGCTTTTGGTCTCGGACGTCGGGAATCCAAACGCCGCTGAAATCAGGCGGCTCGGCCCGCGCCCCGGAAATCGCAAAGGCCTCGATCAGCACCGCGGCACAGCAAACGATCGCGAGCTTGTTCGCAATTGCATTCACGCTGACCAACCGTTCTTTCGACGGGGCGTCGTTGGATGTACCCCGCGTTCGAAGCCGCTATATACTAATGGCCGCAATTGCAAAATAAAGCCAGTGCGGCAGGCGCGACTTCACCATTTCGGGAGATGCTTTTTTATAGCAAGTGAAATGATCGGAATTTAAGCAGACGCCCGAAAATCAGGTCGTCCTGAACCGCAGCACGCCGTCGGTCTCCTCGGCCGTCAGGCGTCCCTCGACCAGCATGTAATTGACATGGGCGATCAGTTCGCCGGCGGCAAAGCCCATCTGGTGCACGTCGAGCACGTGCTTGTGGAACACCACCGGCACCAGTTCCTTGCGAGGTTTGCGGAGTTTCCCGGCAGGCGTCGGCGATCAGCCGGCAGCGTTCCTCGTGATGGTCGGCCAGTTGCTTGATGCGGGTCTTCAATCCGTAGAACGGCACGCCATGGCCGGGCAGCACGATGACGTCATAGGGCAGCGTGGTGGTGAGGCTTGCCAGCGAGGCCAGATATTCGCCGAGCGAGTTCTGGTCGGGCTCGACCGCCCAGACGCTGACATTGGGCGAGATCTTGCTCAGCACCTGATCGGCCGACAGGAACAGCTTGTCGGCGGCGCAATACAGCATCACCTGGTCGAGCGCATGGCCGCCGCCGGTGATGACCTTGAAGCGCCGCGTGCCGATGGAGATCTCGTCGCCATGCGAGATGCGGCGATAGGACGGCGGCAGGATCGAAACCCGCTTCAGATAATCCTGGCCGCGGCCGAGCAATTTGTCGGTCAGGTTCTCGTCCATGCCGTGACGGCGGAAGAACAGGCGCTGCGCGTTGCGGCGCTCCTCGGTGCCGCGGTTCTGGTGATAGACCGACTGCAGATATTCGACCTGCGACATATAGAGCGGGCAGTTGAAGCGCTCGACGATCCAGCCCGCGAGCCCGACATGATCGGGATGCGAATGGGTCACGATCAGCCGCGTGATCTTCACATGCGCTGAGCGGGCCCTCGAACAGCGTGGTCCAGGCCGCGATCGATTCCTCGTTGCCGAATCCGGAATCCACCATCGCCCAGCCGTCGCCGTCGGCGAGCAGATAGATGTTCACATGGTTGAGGCGGAACGGCAGCTTCAGCCGCACCCACAACACGCCCGGCATCACCTCGACGACCTGGTCGGGGCCGGGGTGATTTTCCCAGGGGTATCGCAGTGCCTCGGCCGAGGACTGAACCGTGTCTGTCTTCGAATGCATCGTTTCGAGTCGCAGTTGTCTCCCACCGGCTTAGCCGCACAATCGGCGCGGCGCCAGCCGAAAAAACAGATGCGGCTTTGGGCAAACACATGGGTGGCCGTCATTCCGGGATGGTGCGCTGCACAGCCCGGCATCAGATGCCTGGCGCTATGCGGAGCCTGTCATCGGGCGCGCATTCGCGCGACCCGTTGGCGCAGCCCCGGAATGACGAAGTTCTCACGCCGCCCGGATGTTGGACGAGGAACGCGTCGATTTCCGAGCGCAGCATGTCGGCTTCGCGGCGCAGCGCGCCGGAGGCGCTCAGCACCTCGACGGCGGCCGATCCGGCTTCGGCCGAGGCGGTGGAGACGCCGACGATGTTGCTGGAAACCTCGGCTGGTGCCGCCGGCGGCATGCTGGATGTTGCGGGCGATCTCGCGCGTCGCCGCGCCCTGCTCCTCGACCGCGGCCGCGATCGCGGTGGTCACGTCGTTGATCTCGCCGATGGTGCTGCTGATGTTCCGGATCGCGCCGACCGCCGACGTCGTCACCTGCTGCATGCTGGCGATCTGCGAGCGGATTTCGTCGGTGGCCTTCGCGGTCTGGTTGGCGAGGCTCTTCACCTCGGAGGCGACCACCGCAAAGCCGCGGCCGGCTTCGCCGGCGCGCGCGGCCTCGATGGTGGCGTTGAGCGCGAGCAGATTGGTCTGCGAGGCGATGGTCTGGATCAGGTCGACCACGACGCTGATGCGGCTCGGCATTGTCGGCCAGCCCCTGCATGGTGGCGTCGGTCGCGCCGGCCTCGTCGACGGCCTTGCGGGCGATTTGCGCCGAGGTGACCACCTGGCGGCCGATCTCGGCGATCGACGACGACAATTCCTCGGTGCCCGACGGACACCGTCTGCACGTTGACCGAGGTTTCCTCGGCGGCGGACGCCACCGCGCTCACCAGCGCGCTGGACTGATCGGCGGTCGCCGACATGCTTTGCGCCGTGGTCTGCATCGAATTGGCCGATCTTCTGCAGGCTGTCCAGCGCGGCGCGGACGGTGGCTTCGAATTCGACGATCCGGGCCTCCATGCGGGTGGCGCGTTCGGCCTTGGCGATGCGGTCCTTGTCCTGATCGGCGGAGAGCGCGCGGGCCTCGATCATGCTTTCGCGGAAGACCTGCAGCGAATTCGCCATCGCCGCGATCTCGTCGTGCTGGCTGGAGCGATAGATTTCCGATTCGAGGTCGCCGTCGGACAAAAGCTGCATCGAGCGCTGCAGGCTGCCGATCCGGCGCAGGATGTTGCGGCCGACATAGAGCCAGACGAACAGCGACGGATCCGACCAGGGTCGAGCGCGCCGAGCGCCAGCATGACCATGGTCGCAAAGGAAATCTCGCGGCGCGCCTGCCAGGTCGAGGCGTCGGTCTCGGTCTGCACGCCGTCGACCAGCTGCTGCACGCTGATGCCGAGACCGACATTGAGCTTGCGGGTTTCATCGAGAACGATCTGGCCGTAGTCGATGGCGTCGAGTTCCTTCTGGCGAATCTTGAAGACGCCGGTCTTGCCCTCGCCCAGCGCCAGCAATTTCAGCGCCGCGTCGCTCGAGCGCCTTGGTCGAGGAGTTCTTGGGCAGCAGGTCGAGGTTCGATTTGACGCGCGCTTGCGTCGGCCTTGAATTCCTTCTCGATCGCCTCCAGCGTGTCGCTGCTGTTGGCCGACAGCGCGGCGGTCATGTCGGATGCCGCCAGATTGCCGCTGGCGATGACATTGCCGAGCTGCTCGACCGTCCGCGCGGCCTCGCGTCGCGTCGTCGGCGGAAAGTTCGGCGGACCGCAGGATGGCGTTGATCTGGGCCTGCGCGTCCATCATCGCGGGGCTGGCGGCGGCGACGAAAGCCGCCTGCGCCGCGCGCAGCGCGTCATATTGCTTGTCGTGCTGGGCGGCGGCCTCGAGCCGCTCGCGCGCCGCCGAGCCCAGGCTCTTGATGGTGTCGTCGATGTTCTTGACGGTTTCGCTGAGCGCCGCGACGACCGTCTTGTCGGCGCCGAGTTCGATGATCTCGCCGAGCTTGTCCAGCGTGACCTGCTGGGTTTCCTTCATCTTCTTGGATGCGCTCGTTCAGCGCCTCCTCGCTCTGCGGAGGCCAGCAGCGCCGGCCCCTGGCTGGCGAGGCTCGCGCTCTGCGCCGCAAGTTGCAGGCTGGCGGCAAGCCGCGGGAATGTCCCGTCCGCTCAGATCGACCATGGTGCCGCCGAGATGGCCGCAGCACCAGGCCGGCGCCGGCGCTGATGACGATGGCCATGCCGGCGATCACGGCGAAGGCGGCGAACAGGCTGCCCCTGACGCCCCAACGCGGGCCGCAAAAAGCCGGAACAACCACCGGAAATTGCCGAATGCTCAAATCGTACGCCGCCATGCCCTCTGCCCCGCTCCGCTGCATCAACCTCAGGTGAATTGGTCGGCCGGCAGTATCGCGTTACCCGGTTAACAAAATCGGGAAAATGCGGAAGGATCTTGGCAATTTTTGCGCCAAGCAAAAAGGCCGGCGTGAGGCCGGCCTTTCCGCAGATGATCGCGAGTTGCGATCGATATTTGGATCAGTACTTCGATCAGTACCTGGCGACCACCGGGCCACCCCAGTTGAAGCGATAGTTGATACCGGCCTTCACGGTGTGGTCGTCGGTGGTGAAGTTGCCGAACGGCAACAGCGCCGACCGGAGCGGTGAAGTTGGCGCTGCCGAAATTGTAATACTGATACTCGACCTTGGCCGACCAGTTCTGCGCGAACATGTATTCGAGGCCGGCGCCGACGGTGTAGCCGTTGCGATGGTCGCCATTGATCGCGAACGCGACCGGGACGCCGCCGAACGTCACGCTTTCGTTGTTGTCGGAGAAGGCATAGCCGCCCTTGACGTAGAGCAGCCCCGGACCCCAGGTGTAGCCGAAGCGGCCGGTCACCGAGCCGAGCCCGCGCTGGTTGTTGTTGTAGGCGAAGCCGCCGGGGAACACGACGCCGACATTGCCGCTGTCAGCCAGCTGTACTGGGCTTCGACACCGACCACCCAGTTCGGGGCGAACTGGTAGTCGGCGCCGACCCTGCACGCCGCCGAGGAAGCGGCCGTTGTTGCCGTTGTTGCCGGTGGTCAGGCCGTTGAAATTGCTGTTGCTCGAGAACGCGCCGCCGACATGGCCGCCGATATAGAAGCCGGTCCAGTTGTAGATCGGCGCCGCATAGGCCGGAGCCTTGGTGTAGGGAGCGCGTGCGCCGAGATCGGCGGCAAGTGCTGGCACGGTCGCGCCGAGAGCGACGAGCGCCACAGTAGCGAGTAGAAACTTCTTCATTGGTCTTGTCTCCAAAAGATCATTTTCGAGATACGCCGCGTGTCGGCGTCATCCATGGCGCGCACTTAGACACGCTTTTGAATAAAATGCTGTCACCCATGGGCCACACCGAGACAGAACCCAACCTGTTGGGGAACAACAATTTTCTGTGCTTAATGGGGCCTTAATGAAACCTAAAAGAAGCCTTAATTTGCGGCTTGCCGTGCCGCCTTGTTAGCTAGGCCTTAACCAAGGCGGTGACGCACTTCGTCGCGCATCTTTTCGCGGAATTCCGCCCGGCGTGCCGGCCGGTCCTGTTCGCGGATATCAAAGCGGTCGAACACGTTGAAGTTTGCCAGGATCGGATGGTGGTCGCTCGCCATCGCCAGAATACGAAGCAGTTCGCCAGCCGGCCCGCTTGGCCCTGAGATCTCCCATCGACGGATCGTATCGGCGCCGTCGCGTGCGGAAAGACCGCACAACTTCGCCATCTCGGCCGCCGTGAGCTGCTTGCCGATCGCCTCGGAGAGATCCGCGCGGAGCTGCTTCAGTTCAGGGCCGGTCATTCAAACTGATTTCCCGGAAAATCGATTCACGCAAATGCGCAGGCGCTTGCGCCCGCGAACCGGTTCATCGGCGATGGATACGGCTGAAAGATGGTGCTGCCAGACAGGATTGAACTGTCGACCTCTCCATTACCAATGGTGAGGTTAGAAGTTAGAAATCCCTTATTCTATGGCATTTCCTAAGCGCATATTTATCACTGCACGGATTTTGCACGGATTGCCTTTAGACCGTTGATGCCGCGCTCCAAGTCCATCCGCTCCATTTCTAGGTCCCATAGCTGCTGGCGGGCCTGCTCAATCTCGCTCATCTTCGCGGCAATTTGTTTTCTAAGTGCTCTGTCGGGATGGTCGATGGCCCCGATACCATTAAGCAGAGCGTGGAATTTTCGACTGAGCGCGTCCTGTTGCAGACGGAGTTGCTTGAGACTCGGGTATGTCCGCAACTTCGGTTCGGCCAATGATAAATAGAATGTTGCGGACAATGCCGCGCCTGCGGCATCGGTCATCGGCCGCGCCGTTCCATCTGGCAGATTGACCATCAATCGGTGGGGCATCGCTATGCCGCTTTCTTCAGGTCGTTGCGCTTGCCGGTGCCTTCGGCGAGCTTGTGCGCCCATACGAGCGGGTCTTGCATCCACGGCGCGTTCGCCCAGCCGTCGATGACCGGCAGCGTGTTGATGGCCTTTATCAGATCGGGCTGCGGCACATGGGTGTAGTTGTGGCTGCTGTCGGTGACGACGTGGCCAAGGATTTGATCCTTGATGAACTGATGCACGCCGTTGATAACCAACTGCGTCGAAACCGTATGGCGCCCGGTATAGGGCGCGATGTCGGTAATCCCAGAGCGCCTGCGTGCGCCATTGATGGCCGTCTTCATCTGGCCGCCGCCTTGGTCGTCCTTCGGCTCATACGGCCTGCCGCGTGGCGTGCGGAATAGAAAGCCGCCTCGCTTCATTAGCCCGGTGAACAGCGGCACTAAGACCTCGTGCATCGGAACGCCGCGCGGCTCGCCGGTCTTGCTCTCTGGTAGCGTGATCCAGCGGCCCTTGATATCGACTTGATCCTCTTCCAGCGTGAACAATTCTATCGGACGCATTCCGGTGTAGAAGAAGGTGGTCATCAGCATCGCAGGCCCCGGCGACATCGCCAGCACGAACTTCTCGCCGCGCTCGTAGCTCACCGCCGTGGTACCGGCGCGGCGTTTCTTCATGGCAAACTTCAGGGCCGTCCCCTTCGGCTTGCGCGGGCGTGCCCAGTCGCGCTTCTCGCACCAATTGTTGCGATGGGCATGGTTCCAGACCGTGACGAACGGCGCATGGCACTGCCTATTGCGGGTGTTGTATTGCGTGCCCGGATAGAGCAGATCGGCCGCCTTATCCAAATCGGACTGCGTAATGGTGCCGAGCTTGCGCGGGCCGAAATGTCCGATCAGGCCGGACCATTTCTTGGTGCGCTCGTCATACTCGCCCAGAAAGCGCGGCGAGCCGCCGCTGTCGAGATAGGAGCTAGCTGCCTCTGCAAAGCTGACCGTCGCCTTGCGGCCGTGGATGCTGTCCTCTAGGAGTTGAGCCTCACGCTTGATGCGGATTTCTTCCGCTGCGTTTTCGTCAGACGTTCCCGTAGTCTCGTAAACACTTGTCCTCTGACGGTACCACGGACGTAGTAGATTGGGAGAACGTCGTAGCCGATCCAGAATGAGCGGCATGGCACATACACAAAATCCGGCAATATCAGTTACCTGCCGTTCCGCTGCATCACGCTACGCAGTCTCTCGAAATCGGCGCGGGCCACCTCTTTCCAATCAACGACCACCGGCTCAACACCGAGCCACGACTTAACTCCACCGATACGTGCAAATCCGTCAGCCGGGAAAGTGCAAATGCTGCACTCGACAAGTTCGACTTGTTTCAATGTGCGCCTCGCACCATTCGGGCCAGAGCCCTGACTTGTGAAGTTCGAAGTCTTTAGCGCGATAGCCGATCGAAAGCCCATTGAGCGCGGGTCTCGGTTTCATTTTCAAAAGATTATAGGTCTCGATCCCCTTCTTGGTGTTCAGAGCTAGTTTCCCTTTAAGTTTTAAGCCCCGGTCATCTTCTGACATGTCGGTCCAAATGCCGATCGGGTTTTGATCCGCGCCATGATTCGAAAGCATCGCCGGCCACGGGGCATTCCCGTTGCTCGCGTCAGCGATAGTTTTAGAAAAAGCCCCCTTAGATACTGTGTCGCCATATGAGTCCACGTTGTCAAAGGTACTACCGTATCCAAAAATCGTCCCTTCGTCGTCGCGCTGGTTCTTGATCTCGAATGAGCATGGGCATGTAAGATATTCCATAGTGTAGTTTCCTTAAAAGTGTTGAGATTAGAAAATGAGCGGGCCGCTTTTGCGGGCCGTGCCGCGAAGTGTGCGGCGTGTTGATGAAATAGAAGTTGTGCGAACGGGGAGGTTGAATCGACCTCCCCGTTGAAGCCGGACCAAGTTCGGTCAATTCAGCCGAACTTGATTACTCAATGTTGAACGGTCCTATCGTCGTAAACGCCACCATTGCTGCGTCGATTGAAGCGCCGCGCGGGATGGGGCGACGAAGGCAACTTTCCCAATGGAAATTTTCTTTGTCGCCGAATTCGTCCCACAACTTTTGTTTTTCGGCGTCGCCATAGAAATTCCAAATGAAATAACTTTCGCCACCGAACTTGTCTTTGTCTGGCGCACCGGCTTCTAACCAACACGCCTCGTGATGTTCAAGATCAGAAAGTGTTATCGGTAGGTTAAGTCCCGGTCTCCAGAAATGGGTTTCGGGATTTCCGTTAGATGCCCAACGTTCGTTGCTGCCAATGCCGCCCATCAGCGCCAACGATTTCATTATTTCGTCTGGCGTTCGCGGTTCGCTGCCTAAGTGCCATTCCCCATTGAGCCACCCCCGCTCGGTTTCGGTGAGTTGTGAGCGAGCCGCGTTATTGCTTCGCCGTTTCATTGCTGCACCCTCCGCTTCAGTGGTTGCCGTTTGCGAGCCGCGTTATTGCTAGCGACCTTCTTGCGAACGACCCGTTCGGTTTCATCCCGCCAAATAGATTCTAGGAAGTTTGCGCGGGCCGCTTTCTGGTCGATCTCGCGTGCGATGTAATGAACAGCCTGCCGAGACTCGCCGAGCAACTTCGCAGCTTCTGCCGGTGTAATGATTCCGCGTTCGATAAGTGAGAGCGCCATCTGTCTTCGTGTGTGAATGTGTAGCAACATTTTCAAAATACCTTGTTCTGATATCTGTCGGCTGGTTTCTCGTCCTTCAAAACGCCAAGAGCCTTAATGCCGTCGATCACCGCCGCACGGGCCGCACGTTCCACAGCCACGAGCGGGTGCGCTCTCTCGCAGCCGAAGCGATCAGTGCTTAAGAGCGATCCGTGCTTCTTTAGCGCAGCCGCACATTGATCCGCGCGGTCGCCGGACTCACAAATGCGTATCAGCACTTCGATATCGGAATCCTCACAATCATATTCGGCCACGAATCTCTTGAAGTATGCCGCCGCCTTCTTGCTTAGATGCGCAGGAGGCTTGATAATCTCAGTTCCAGCCGCTCGATTCCCAAAGAGTCGATGCCCGCCACCCATGGTTGCATTTCTGTTTGGCACTGCTAGAAACAGGCACGCTGTCTAGTCAGGCGCGAGAGCGTGCCACGCTAGTATCCCTTTGAAGGATGGTGGCCCTCGAACCAGCGCACTGTTATGCTGCGGCGATTAGGAGGAGGAATAAGCCTTGCGTCGTCTGCTCACGCGCCGAGCCTTTGTCATTGGTTCGCTCTCCGTTGCCAGCTTGGCCAACGCTGAAACAGCGAAGGTATGGCGTGTGGCTTTAGTGACTTCAGGTCAGGGCGAATTCATTCTCGATCTTGTCCGCGAGACGTTCAAGACAAAGGGGTATGACGAAGGCAAAAGTCTGATTATCGATTTTCGTGAAGCAAAAGGCCGATACGACACGCTGCCAGCGCTGTTGGATGAACTGATCGCTTCGAAGCCAGATTTAATCATTGCTGAAGCAACCCCCGCTATTGCCGCTGCCCAAAAGGCAACATCAACAATTCCGATTGTCATGGCGCCCGCAAGCGATCCCGTCGGTTCGGGGTTCGTCAAAAGCTTCACCCATCCGGGCGGAAACATTACCGGCGTTGCGAATATGTTCGGTGACACGACGACCAAGACGCTCGACATTATTCGACAAGTCTTCCCGAATGCGAAGAGGATTGGCATTTTGATATCAAACAATCCGACGCATCCTGCTTTCGCGGAAGTAGCTGAACGTGCCGCGAAGGCTGTCGGCATATCTACAAGCCGCTTTGTCGCTCCGAACCCTGAGGACTTGGAGCGCGCTTTCTCGGAAATGAAAGCTGCCGGTTGCGATGCTGTGTACGTTCTCGCCGACCCACCACGACCCACGTTGCCCGCCATTGCACTGCACATGGGCTTGGCCACGATTTTCCAAGTCAGCACCTATGTAACGCTCTACGATGGCTTGATGAGCTACGGTTCGAACATACAGGCTTTCTTCACAAAGGCGGTTGAATATGCCGATAAGATAATCAAAGGTGCCGACCCGAAAGACCTGCCGGTTGAACAACCGACGACCTTTGAATTTATCATCAATCTCAAGATGGCTCGGGCGCTCGGCCTGACCATTCCTGAGCAGGTCCTTTTGATGGCTGATCGAGTTATAGAGTAACCCGCCCCGCCGCCGGCCGTGCGCCCGTACGTTAATCGCGGTCAGCCACAAGCAGCAGCGCGCTTCGCTGGTGCGTCTGTCTGGCTTGGCTAGGCATGTAGCCGCAGGTCGCCGCCACGCCGCAGGCGTGCCGTACACTGGCCAGAGCAACGCCGCTGGAAGTCACCTTGTCGCACACTGTGTGCGCCTAGCTAAAAGCAATTGGCGGTGGCAGCGACGGCCCGGCTTCCACCGGGCGGCGGTGCTTCCACCGCCACGGGGGTATAAGGGGGGTGGACGCACACTCCGGTGGAAGGCGGTGGAAGTCGGTGGAAGGGTCGGTGGAAGGTGACGGCTAATGGACCGTTGGCCGGTCAACTACGACCAACCGCTTCCGCAGACGCTTCGGCGAACCTTCCGTTACGACCTTGATCCGCTTTGCATCCAGTAGCCGCTGCATACTCGCGGCTAGTTGTTGCTTGGTGAACCCCTTGGCTTTGGGATGAACCGCCATCTTGGCCGGTGCGTAGCTGGTGCCTGTAGCGATACCTAGATTCTGGCCTTGCTCCGTGAACAGTTCGAGCAATTCAAGAAACAGTTTGTCGATGCTCGAATTGCGCAATGAGTCAATCACCGTGTCGCCACCATCGTCCAGAATATAAATGCCGTCCTGCCACCGCATTTCAATCTTGTCGCCGACCTTGCCATGGTTTGCTTTGACGATTGTCAGGACTTCTGGTTTCCGGTGACGTAATTTCCAGATACCGACGGCTGCGAACAGAGTTGTTCCAAGCCGTGCTGCCTGACGTTCCCGTGCCGCTGCTCATGCCGGTTAGGCTCGGATGGCTCAACAGCAACACCGCACAATCGATATTCATAGCCAGAGCGCGAAGCATCGAAACGAATTTACGAACCTGTGCGCGGTTGATTTCATCACCACCGAACACATCGGCGCTAGGATCAATCACGATCAGCTTCGGCCGTAAAGCCATCGCTTGCGATACCAGCTTTGGATAGATATCGGTGACAGCAAGATTGCCTTTCCGATCCGGTTCGGCCAGGACAGCGTCAAGCCCGGCCATTGGAATCAGACGGATACCATCCAAGTCCGACAACTGGTTGCCAGACTCGTCTACAATCGTTTCCAAACGTCTATGCAGTTCGTCGGCTTCGTCTTCCGCGCCGAAATACAAACACGGCCCGCGAGAAACGTCTTTGCCGAACCATTCCGTCTGCAACGACGATGCCGCTATCAGTTGAAGAATGATCTCGGTTTTACCGGAACCACCGTCGCCGCTGAGATTTGTCACGGTGCGATCGGGTATCCAACCTTCAACGAACCATTTCCGTTCCGGCACTGCTTTGCCTTGCCAGTCGCGCGGGTCGATAACGGGTAATGCCGCTGGCGGCTTGGCGGCTGGAAGGCTGGCCGGTGCTTTTGCTTTGCGCTGTTCGAGTCGCTTATCAAATTCGGCAACGGCGTTAGCCGACGTTTCATCAAGAAGCTTTTTGAGAACGTCGAGACCGATTGACTGACTCATAAACATGACTCCTTCGACGCCGCGCGAAACCTAATATCAGTTTCGAAGTAAGACCGGATGTTGCCGGGCGGGTCGTCGATTTCAAACCGCGCCAGTCCATCGTCATCGGCACCAAAGCCCCAATCCCAAGCTTCCAACGCGGTCCCGATATCGTTGCATTCGATCGTCGTGGCGGCCTGCAAGTCTTTAGTCTTTAAGCGCCTTGCGGCTGATAGGCTCAACGTGGCACGCTCCTATGCAGCCGGACTCTATCCAGTCGAGTGGATGGACGTGTAATCGCGTTGTCGGCGTGATTGTGCCTAGCCAAGAGGCGCGGCATGTGGCCCGCTCCACCGACATTGATTCACTGATAAAGAGTAGGTCAACGAACTTGCCGTCTTTCATAACCGGAATGGCTAGCTCCGGTGGGTGCTTCGGCCCGACGTGACACGGCTCGTATATTTTGAAATCGCGCCGCTCGGTGTCGGGATTCCAAACCATGCCATACTGAATCAGTTTGCCGATGGGTGCGGCATCGATACCGTGATCTTTGAACCATTCATTCACGTCGCCACCGGCATGTTGGTGGAAAGCGCGTTCAACTTCGGCTGGCAAGGGTAGCATGTCGTATGGACTGTGAGGTCCGTAGTCGGGGTCGTAAGGTGTCGTGGAAATGTCGTCGTTAGAAATCGAACACATAAAAATTGGTCTTTCATAATACTACTGTTCTCCCCGAACGTAATAATCAGTTGGTTGCGACATTCTGTTCGGAAAGGATTCCGATCAGGTTGTTGACGAAGCCATGAAAAGTGCGAACGTCGCGACGGAATTCAACGTCCCGCGCCGCTTGCGATACCGACTCGGCCCATACGCCTGACGACCAATCATAGAACCGACTCAGAGTGGTCCATTCTTCGTCAGTCAGTTGGTTTACCTCACCTGCGATGCGGTCGAGTGTTTCCGCTGCACGGCTAATGCGCGGATCACTCGGAAATTTCGCTTTCAATCTGCGCCTCCAATCTCGGCTTCGTAAGAGACTGGCGCGTAGGCTGTCGCTGCAAGATTGCTTGTTGCTGTTAATCATCTTTTCTACTTTTCGATTGCCGCGAAACGCGGCGTTGTGGCTCGCAAAAATATATAGCCCGCTTGCGAGCGATGGCGGGTTCGAAGCAATGCCAATGACGGCTACAGCCATACGGAGACTAAGCCGCGAGTTGTCTGCAACGCATACCGGGCAGAGTCGGCGGCGCGCTGATTATTTTAGCAAGACACGGCACGCGTTAATGTCTCTAACCGCGTGCCGTGCCTGCCGCGCTACGCCCGTCTCGAGACGCCACAGGGTGCGCTATCTGAATCGTCAGCCCAAATTACGAAGCGCCTTTTGGAGGTTGTCGTAGGAACGATCCCAAGGCTTGGTGATATGATTGTAGTTCAGCACGCCACCATTTTCCTGCGCTTTGATGGCACGATGCAGACTCACGAACCTGCCGATCAGGCCGAACCTGCCAAGCTCGTAATCCTCCTGAAGGCCGTTGCAGGACTCCAACTTGGTCACGCGGCCGTAGGTTGAATGAATTGCGGGGGCTTTGTTCAAGATGGATATCTCGTGAAGGTTCGCTTCAACGATCGACTTCACCTTAACGCCGTCGATGATTTCGCTTTCGGTTTTCGTCGGCAGGTAGCCAATGGAAATAGGAAAATAAGATTTGAGGTCGTCAGCAATGTCTGAAAAGAACTTGAACGACGTTGCATCAGGATCGCCAATCAAGAATCGAAAGACCATTTTCTTTTCACCGGCATGAATGAGCAACCTGCCGTCGTTCGAACTACCAAGGCAGCGTTCCGGGTCGTGATTGACCAAAAGTTTAATGTCGTTCGCGCCACGAAGCGAGGGATCGAAAACCCCTGATTTCAAAATCAGGATGTCGTCACCATGTACAAACGGTTTCCCAAACTGAGTAGCTTCGCCTTGGATAACCAAATCGTCGCTCATTCGAAAACCTTCGGGATCGAATTGATGTAGCCTAGTCGCTTGCCGTCTCGGAAATAGTCCCCTAGTTCGCTGTGTCGATTTCTCGGATTCCCAAGAAAGTCTGGCATCAGCAAATACACGCCATGCAAACCGATTCCGGAATTGATAAGGTCTTGACGCGTGTCGTTTATTTCCGAATGAATCGCGTGAACGTCGGCAATTGCCTTGAAGAGGCGCCCCATCCGCTCCACTTCTTGCGGCTTTGAAGCTTTGCAATGCGCAACTGCAAGTCTGTGTTTTTCGTCCCGGATTTGTTTCTCCAGATTTTCGATTACGGCTTCGATCGCGGCCCGCTTGCGCGCCTCGTGATTGATTCGCGACTCAATATCCATGCGCTCGACAAGCGGCTCGCCCCGCGCAATGCGTTCGATATCGTCCTTGCGCCGCTCAGCTTCGGTGGGGTCGCCGCCTGTGGTGCGATTGGCCATAACCTTCGGCTCGGTAACACCGATCACCGCGACCTTTGTCGGCTCGTCATAACGAATGACGCTCTGGTCCAGAATGTCTGGCCTCAATATTTTTGTGAGGCGCCAATATTCCGCATCGGTAGATTTTGCCGCCGCTGTTTGCGTCTGCAAAAGAGCGGTGAGGCGAGTAAGATTTTCAGAGGTTAAGGTAGTCATTTTACTTTCTCGTTTTTAAGAATTGCGGCGACTCGTTCGACGACCTTGTTCATGTCTAGCGTTATGGCGCAGACACTACGGTCGGTCGCGTCTGCTAGCGTCGCATCGAAGAACACGTTCCTTACTGCGGCGCCATCAGGTGTGATTATCAAAATTGTTTTGCCGCGCTCAAACAACTGGCCAGCGGTGCGGCCCGTCTGAGCTTCGTCGGTGAATTTCAAAGCGGCGGCAGAGGCGGTTGAAGCTGGCACGTTCACGGCGGCCAGCCATTTCATCGTCGCGGCTTCCAAGAATTCGATTCCTTGAATATCCGACCGGCTCGCCGCTGCCCGTTGAAGGTCGGTCGCAGCGTTGCAGCCGCAAAAATCCGTGGTCTCTCTTGCTGAGAAATTGTTTTACCGTGAATCCTGCGGTCTTCGCCGCGATATGCAGTGGGTACGTCGCATTGACGTTCATGGGTGTTCCTTCTCGGAGTTGTCCGGGGTTGGGGTTTTGCTTCGGCCAAAAAGAAACCCGATCCGCGATGGAAGGCGCGGGACCGGGTTGAAGTCTGTGGAGGAAGCCGTTCCTCTACACTATCCGTACTTGGCAAGACGTTTGACTAATTGTGGTAGCAACATCAAACGCTTGTCTCATGCCGCCATAACATGATTGCGCGACTGGTTCATAAAATGGCCCCGCGACTTTTCAGGCATCGGAGTCGTGCGTCGTGGCTCGTCTTTGACTTCGTTCAATCGGCCAAGCGCTTCCATTGCTGCCGTCAGCGCGAGCCGAATAATCCTCGTGCCTTCGCGAGGAGCTTGGAATCTCTTCACGCCAAGAGACACACCAATGTCGGTCATCGTGGCGTTCTCGCTAATCGTCGCGAAGAGCGAAGGCCACAGCGGTCCGACCGCCGCAATGATTATGTCCAGTTCCTTACGCGCAGCCATCACACGCACGGGGAATGGATCGTCGCGGCCTAGATCGAATCCGCTATTACTCACCGGCCCGGATTTCTTCGCCGTTCGCACCGATCCGCTGTAGCGTTCTGCATCGGACTCGCCATCCTTATTATCGAAGATGACCTTTTTCCTGTCCAGCGTTTGGCCGTGTTCGAACCAAACCTTGCCAGACTCTGTGCGCTGCACTTCGCAATCATTATCATTACCCAGCGAGTCCGCGCCAGCTAGGTCGATCAATTCGCGGACGTAACGAGCCGTTACAATCAGCTTCGTTCTGCGCTCTTCATCCGGCTCAAAAAATCTGCGCGTAAGCTGATCCATCAACGGCCATGACACAACGGGCTTAAAATTATCGTTGGCGGCAGACTTCGGTGGCTTGAGCAGACTAAAGTCGAAACCCTTTGAAGCAGCCGCCAGCTTTTCCTTGAACTGTTGCTTCGCGGTCGTTGAGGCAACGGCTCGCGAAAGCTTCGGCTCGGTTTCCTTATCGTCCTCGACCTTCTTGCCGCGACGAAGTTCTGCCTCTTCCCGTTCAGGGGTCGTCGCCGGTAGCAAGTCGGCATCCAACGGGTTCGCCGAGACAGTCGTGTGGTCAATCGTGCTTCCGTGTTTCTTTTTTACGAACGTGGCACCGAGTCTCTTCGTCTTGTTTTCTTCGTGGTCTTCTTCGTTGTCTTGAATAGTGTCGTCATCGTCATTGATTTAGTTGTCGCTGTAATCAATTCCGTTGTCGTTGCTAAAATCGTAAGTCATAAAATCGGCTTCCTTTGAAATGTGCGCCGCGTTGATCGCGGTCGCTTGCTAAAAAATCTGTTTCTGCTACTGTTCGCGTACTGAAAATGGCGTTGCTGTTTTCCTTTCCCCAAAAATTTGCATAGACTCGGAAACCTGATGGGGCGATATCGACCCGTATGACCCACGAATATTCATCTTCTGCCGAAAGCTGGGCTTCGCTAGTCCTTCGGCAGTCCGGGCATCTGAGAACTTCAAGCCACCGATCGCGGGCCATCCATAAATATGCGCCCGCTTCGTGCTTGTTCCAATTCGGCACTCGGGAAGGCAAATTCGGACACGCCCTTAAATACAAATCGAGGCGCGATTACCGTAGTCTTTACGTGCGCACAGGTTGCGTAGGGGCGCTCCCACCCGTGAGCGCATTGCGAACAAACCGGGGAAGGGGCGCGAACTGGGCGGCTAGCGTTGCGGCTAGCGGTGCCAGCCGCTACCGGTGCGTTAGGACTGGCCGGGGCTACGTCGCTAGGGCTGGCCGGGAGACGTATGGGTGAGGCTGGTAGGGGGGTGCTACGTGGCACCGGGACTACCTCGAAACCGGCTTGATCTGCTCAAGGCTTGTCAGCCGAAAATCGGACTCTCGAACATGATGCCGATTAACTGGCCGTTCTTGGGCGGGGTGCTGCGAAGCTTGTAGCGAGTCTTTCCGACCGGCCGCACTGCGTAGGCGATTTCCGTATCCGGGTGATAGCCAATGATCACGTCGCAATCGTCGGCAGTGATCACCGGGAATTGCTTCCCGCCAGCACGATCGATAACGACGCGTTCCGCTCAGGCTGATCGAATTGTCGTCCACGTCGCGCTCGTCTTGACCTGCACGCGCGACATGTTGCCGTTCCAATGTGCGATCAGGTCGAAGCGATGGTCATGTCCGAATGCCGGCGTCCAAACGCTGGCGCCGAGCCGCGCTTGGCCACCATGGCCTCCGCTCAGACAGCGCCGCGCCCCGTGGTCTGCCGAGGGATGGTGCCCGGTAGTGGGATTGAACCTTTGACCTCGTCATTACCAATGAAGTGCTCTACCACTGAGCTAACCGGACAAATCGAAGGCCTGATTCCGGTGCCGATTCTACGGAACGTCCAAAGAACGGACTGCACGGATTTTCCACGGTTTTGTATGCGTTTTCGTGTTCTGTTCTGCGTATTTGCGCCGTTTTACGTCGCGACAGTTTTGTCGTAATGATTGCCGAATTTAAAGGGTTTTTTCCATTTTCTCACCTTCGATCCCAACCATTACCAATGGAGTGCTCTACCACTGAGCTACGGCAGCATGCCCGGGACGTCGGAGAATCGGCCAAAAAGGCCCACACGGCGGCCGATCCTTGCCACAAGCCCCCCGCCTGCGCAAGCGCGCGGCACCATCAAAACCGGCCATAAATCAGCGTTGGCCCGCTGCTTCCTGCTTCGATTGGGCGGTTGCGGCCGCGCCGGTTCCCCTCGGGGCGTTGAGGGGGGAGAGGAGTGCCAGTGCCTCGGACAATCGTCTATTCTGCGCGGGACATAATCCAGGCAGCGTTCGAACGGGTCGACCATGGCGAATGCAAAGGACAAACAGCGGGGGCAACGTCCGCCGTCTGCAACAAATTCACGACAGGACCGGCTGAAACTGGCGTTGCGCGAAAATCTCAAGCGGCGAAAATCGCAAGCGAGAGGCCGCAGCGATGTCACGATAGCGCCTTCCGACGGTGATGACGTCTCGCCACATGACGCGGGCGGAAAGAAACCGGACGAATAGCCGGGTTCGGCCCGCGGCAGGTTTTGTTAACCTCCGATGCTTCTGACACGGTGAGACACGAATATGGCCGGCGACGGCGCGACTGGAAGCAAGACCAACGGCGGCGCTGCGCAGCCAGGACGTTTCCGCGTCCCGAGCAGACCTTTCCGGAGCTGACGGCGCACGAAATCGCGCGCATGCGCCGGTTCGGCGAGATCAGGAACTACAGGAACGGCGAGAGGCTGTTCGAGACCGGCAAGCCCGGACCCGGCATGTTCGTCGTGCTGTCCGGCCATGTCGCGATCACCCAGCGCGACGGCCTCGGTCATGTCACGCCGGTGATCGATCAGGGGCCGGGGCAGTTTCTGGCCGAGATCGGCCAGCTCTCCGGCCGCGTCGCGCTGGTCGACGGCCATGCCGAGGGCGACGTCGAAACGCTGCTGATCCCGCCGGAGCGGTTGCGCGCGCTCCTGGTGGCCGAAGCCGATCTCGGCGAGCGCATCATGCGCGCGCTGATCCTGCGCCGCGTCAACCTGATCCAGGGCCGGCGTCGGCGGCCCGGTGCTGATCGGGCCTTCGAATTCGACCGGCGTCGTTCGCCTGCAGGGATTTCTCACCCGCAACGGCTATTCCGCATCATCTGCTCGACCCGGACACGCGATCACGACGCCGCCGAACTGATCGCGCGCTATTCGCCGTCGCCGTCGGATTGGCCGCTGGTGGTGACCGCCGACGGCACCGTGCTGCGCAATCCCAGCGAAACCGAACTCGCCCGCGCGATCGGCATGAT
The DNA here is from genome assembly GCA_963713785.1 of uncultured Alphaproteobacteria bacterium. Lineage (GTDB taxonomy): Bacteria > Pseudomonadota > Alphaproteobacteria > Rhizobiales > Xanthobacteraceae > Bradyrhizobium. Next base: position 16,011 of record CAVQNB010000003.1, on the reverse strand, counting down.
CGGCGGGCCGCCGGGCGACAAGGATCTATGACGTCGCGATCGTCGGCTGCGGTCCGGCGGGCCTCGCGACCGCGGTCTATGCGGCGTCCGAAGGCCTTTCGGTGGCGGTCTTGGACTGCGCGGTCGTTCGGCGGACAGGCCGGCGCCAGCGCCCGCATCGAAAATTATCTCGGCTTTCCGACCGGCATTTCCGGTCAGGCGCTGGCCGGACGCGCCTTCACCCAGGCGCAGAAGTTCGGCGCCGACATCATGATTCCGATCGAGCGCGAAGTCGCTCGATTGCTCGCGCACCGACGGTGCCTTTGCGCTGAAGCTCGACTGTGGCGACGCATTGCGCGCCCGCTCGGTCGTGGTCGCGAGCGGCGCGCGCTACCGGCGGCCCGAGATCGAAAACCTCGACAGCTTCGAAGGCCGCGGCGTCTGGTACTGGGCCTCCCCGATCGAGGCGCGGCTCTGCGCCGAGCAGGACATCGTGCTGGTCGGCGGCGGCAATTCCGCTGGCCAAGCCGCGGTGTTCCTGTCGGGCCACGCCCGCAAGGTCCTCATGATCATCCGCGGCGGCGGCCTGGGTGCCAGCATGTCGCGCTATCTGATCGAGCGCATCGAGGCGACGCCGAACATCGAACTGATGTTCAACACCGAGGTGGTCGCGCTCGAGGGCAGGCCAGATGCTTCGCTCGAGCGGGTGCGCTGGCGCAGCCGCCTGTCGGGTGAAGACACCACGGCCGAGATCCGCAACCTGTTCCTGTTCGTCGGCGCCGATCCCGCCACCGGCTGGCTCGACGGCTGCGGCGTCACGCTCGACCGCGGCGGCTTCGTGGTGACCGGCGCGCAGTCCGACCTGCATCTCGGGAAAGCCGGTATCGTCGCTGGAAACCTCGGTGCCCGGCGTGTTCGCGGTCGGCGACGTGCGCTCCGGCTCGGTCAAGCGGGTCGGCGGTGCGATCGGCGAGGGCGCGCAGGTGGTGGCGGCGCTGCACGGGTTTCTCGGCGACGCCGCGAAACCGGCGCTTTGATGTGTGCGTTAATGGTAGCTCAATAACAAACAAGGGAGAGACGCGATGGCCGAACTCGTGGTGATGTACAAGACGCCAAAGGATAAAGCTGCTTTCGACAAGCACTATGTCGAGAAACATATTCCGCTCGCGAAGAAGATCCCGGGCCTGCGGAAATATCAGGGTCAGCCAGGGTCCGGTCGCGACGCCGGCCGGACCGTCGCCCTTCCACCTGATCGCGTTGCTGACCTTCGACAATCTCGCTTCGATCCAGGCGGGCTTTGGCAGCGCCGAGGGCAAGGCCGCGGCGGCGGACGTGCAGACCTTCGCCACCGGAGGCGCCGACATGATCCTGTTCGACACCAAAGAGGTGTGAACGGGTGGCAAAGGGCTGTTCTCACATCGCCGGCATCCGAGACGTCACACCGAGCGCGCTCGGCTGCGAGGAATGCCTGAAGAGCGGCAGCGAATGGCTGCATTTGCGGATCTGCCGCACGTGCGGCCACGTCGGTTGCTGCGACAATTCCCCCAACAAGCATGCGACCAAGCATTTTCATTTAACCGGTCATCCGATCATTGAAGGATATGATCCGCCGGAGGGCTGGGGCTGGTGCTATATCGATGAAGTGCTGTTCGATTTGTCGAAGCGAAAAACTCCGCACAACGGTCCGATCCCGCGCTACTACTGAACTTAAGTTTTCAACTCATGGGGAAGCCGGATGGAGAGCAAATTCGCCGAGGTCAACGGGATCAGGCTGCACTATCTCGTCGCAGGCCAAGGCGATCCGGTCGTACTGCTGCACGGCTACGCCGAAACCAGCCATATGTGGCTGCCGCTGATCGCAAAACTTGCCGACAAGCACACCGTGATCGCGCCGGATCTGCGCGGCTTCGGACAATCGGCCGCGCCTGACGGACGGATACACCAAGGCGGCGATGGCGCGGGACATCCACGCGCTGATGAGGAGCCTCAACTATGACCGCATCCGATTGGTCGGTCACGATATCGGCTTGATGGTCGCCTACGCCTATGCGGCGCAATACCCGAGCGAAGTCGATCGTCTGGTGCTGATGGAAGCGTTCCTGCCCGGAATCGGCGACTGGAACAGCGTCTTTCTGCTGCGCGATCTCTGGCACTTCCACTTCTACGGCAAGACGCCGCTTGGCGCTGGTCACCGGCCGCGAGCGGATTTATCTGGAGCATTTCTGGAATGATTTTGCCGCCGATCCGAACAAATCGGTGCCGGAAAAGGATCGCGAATTTTACGCCAGGGCCTATGCCCAGCCCGGTCACATGAAGGCCGGGATGGAAGTCTTCCGCGCCTTCCCGATGGACGCCGAGGATTTTGCGGGGTTTGCGAAGACCAAGCTGCACAATCCCGCTGCTTGGTGCTTTCAGGGGAGAAAGCGGGCGGACCGTTCCTGATCGAGCAAGGCAAGATGGTGGCGACTAATGTCGAAGGCGTGCTCGTCAACGGCGCGGGTCATTGGCTGATGGAAGAGGCGCCCGGTCAGGTGATCCCGAAACTGGTCGAATTTCTCACTCGCTAGAATTTGTGACAGTCACGCAAAGGATTGCGGCATCACACCTGCCGGTTCTGGCGTGTGCCCGCATGCCTGAGTAGCGCCTCGCCAATGTGGCAATTTGCCGGGGACGCTAGTAGCATTCGCTTCTGGTCTAACAGGGGGAGTGCGTCATGGTCCTCGGTATGAGCTTGGCTACGTTTACGATGGTCCACGTGATCATCAGCCTGATCGGTATTGTTTCCGGCATCATCGTCATGTTCGGGATGCTCGGCTCCAACCGGATGCCGGGCCTGACCGCGATCTTTCTGCTTGTTCACCATCCTGACCAGTGCCACCGGCTTCCGGCTTTCCGTTCACCCAATTGCTGCCGTCGCATATGGTCGGCATCCTCTCGCTGGTGCTGCTGGCGATCGCCTGCATCGCGCTTTACGCCATGAGGCTCGCCGGTCCGTGGCGCTGGATCTATGTGGTGACGGCGCTGGCCTCGCTCTATCTCAACGTGTTCGTGCGGTGATACAGGCCTTCCTGAAAGTGCCGGCGCTGCACGCGCTGGCGCCGAGCGTGCCGCCGAGCGAACCGCCCTTCGCGGTGGTCCAGGGCCTCGTCCTTCTGTTGTTCGTGCTCGTTATCATCGGCGCGTGGCGGCGATTCCATCCCGCGGCGGCGATGGCCTAAACCAACCTGTCATTCCGGGGCAGTCCGCAGGACTGAGCCCGGAATCCATACTCACGGTCGTGGTCATGGATTCCGGGCTCGCCGCTTGGCGTCGCCCGGAATGACCGCGACCCATCAAATAGCCGCAAATTTCACGCTTTTGCCCTGGCCTCGTTCGCCCTATACTTTGCCCCTTGTCACCGTAGGGATTTCCATGGATCGCATTCGCATCGTCGGCGGCAGCAAGCTCAACGGCACCATTCCGATCTCGGGCGCGAAGAACGCCGCACTGCCGCTGATGATCGCGGGGCTGCTGCACGAGGAAACGCTGATCCTCGACAACGTGCCGCGGCTTGCCGACGTCGCGCAATTGCAGCGCATCCTCGGCAATCACGGCGTCGACATCATGTCGGCGGGCAAGCGGCCCGGCGACCGCGAATATCAGGGCCAGACCCTGCACATTTCGGCCGCCAACATCATCGACACCACCGCGCCCTATGAACTGGTGTCGCGGATGCGCGCCAGTTTCTGGGTGATCGCGCCGCTACTGGCGCGGATGCACGAGGCCAAGGTGTCGCTGCCCGGCGGCTGCGCCATCGGCACCCGGCCGGTCGACCTCCTGATCATGGCGCTGGAGAAGCTCGGTGCCGAAATCGCCATCGACGGCGGCTATGTGATCGCCAAGGCGCCCGGCGGCCTCAAGGGCGCTGCGATCGATTTCCCGAAGGTGACGGTCAGCGGCACCCATGTCGCCGTCATGGCGGCGACCTTGGCCAAGGGCACCACCGTCATCACCAATGCCGCCTGCGAGCCGGAAATCGTCGATGTCGCCGACTTGCCTGAACAAGATGGGCGCGCGCGTCAGCGGCGCCGGCACGCCGCGCATCGTCGTCGAGGGCGTCGCAAAATCTGCATGGCGCGCGGCATACCGTGCTGCCCGACCGGATCGAGACCGGCACCTATGCGATGGCGGTGGCGATGACCGGCGGCGACGTGCAACTGGCCGGCGCGCGGCCCGAACTGTTGCAATCGGCGCTCGACGTGCTGACGAGAGGCCGGCGCCGATATCTCGGTCAACAACGAAGGCATCCGCGTCGCCCGCAACGGCGCCGGCATCCGGCCGGTCACGGTTTCGACCGCGCCGTTTCCGGGCTTTCCCACCGATCTGCAGGCGCAACTGATGGCGCTGATGGCTTGCGCCCAGGGCTCTTCGCAGATCACCGAGACGATTTTCGAAAACCGCTTCATGCATGTGCAGGAACTGGCGCGGTTCGGCGCGCGGATTTCACCTCGACGGCGAGACCGCCACCATCGACGGCATCGCGAAACTGCGCGGCGCGCCGGTGATGGCGACCGACCTGCGCGCCTCGGTGTCGCTGGTGATCGCCGGCCTTGCCGCCGAAGGCGAGACCATGGTCAACCGCGTCTACCATCTCGACCGCGGTTTCGAGCGGCTCGAGGAGAAGCTGTCGGCGTGCGGCGCGTCGATCGAGCGCATCAGCGATTAGGCGCGTATTCCGCAAAAGCATACCCTCGGACTTGATCCGGGTGTGGATGCCGGTTTTGCGAATAGAATACGCGCAAACTTGAGGTCTTTTTTGAAGATGATGGCGACCACCGAACTCAAATTGATTGCGCTCGATGCCGACGACCTCGCGGTGATTTCGGCGCATGTGCAGGACGCCCGCGTGCAGACCGCCGACATCATCTGGCGGCAAGGCGAAAAGCGGCTGGTGGTCGGCATGAGCCGGCTGGACTGGGAACAGACGCTGGCCGGTGAAACCAGGCCGCGCCGCCTGGTCGCGGCGCTGCGCTTCGACCGAGTGTTGTCGTGCAAGTCGCGCAACATCGATCTGGAGGCGCCGGACGCGATGCTCGATCTGCTCGGGATCGAGTTTCACGAAAGCGAGGCGCCCGGCGGCAGCGCGGTGCTGATGTTCAGCCAGGGCGGGGCGCTCCGGCTCGACGTCGAATGCCTGGAATGCGAGCTGACCGACCTCGGCGCCGACGATCTCGGCACCAGCGATCTCGGCGAGCCAGGGATGGGCGCGTGAACCACGTCATTCCGGGGCGCGCGATAGTCCGTAGAATTCCATGGGGTGATGAGCGTGCATCCGTTAGGTTTGGGTTTGGACACTCGAACCCACGGAGACGTCGGATGCAAGCACCCAGCGTAAGCACGCCCATCACAGAGCATATTAGCAGGATTTTTGTTGCGATCGAACTGAGCCAGAAGACTTGGTTGGTGACGATGCACAGTCCGGACAGGGATAAGATTTCCCGGCACAAGGTGCGGGGCGGTGATCACGCGAGCCTGCTGGCGCTGATCGATCGGGTGCGCGATCGGGCGGCCCGGAGGCTGGGAGCGGTGCCCGCGGTGGTGAGTTGCTAGGAGGCTGGTTATGACGGGTTTTGGCTGCATCGGCTTCTGATGGCGGCGGGGATCGCGAACTACGTGTTCGAGCCTTCGAGCATTGCGGTGGATCAGCGGGCCCGGCGGGTGAAGACCGACCGGATCGACGGCGAGAAGATGCTGCGAACGCTGATGGCCTACCTGCGCGGAGAGCCGCGCGTGGTTCGGACCGTCCGTGTGCCGACGCCTGAGCATGAGGATGCGCGCCGTGACACGCGCGAACGCGATCGGTTGACCAAGGAACAGACCGCTCACACCAACCGGATCAAGGCCCTGCTGCGGCTGCACGGTTTTGCGGTCGGGCACCCGCGCCGGCGCGACTGGTTGACCTGGCTGGCAGGGCAGCGGGATTGGCAGGGCCAGGGGGTGCCGCCTCGGGTTCTGACCGAGATCGAGAACGAGCATGCGCGGCTGATGCTGGTGCGCAAGCAGCTCGATGCGCTCGCGCGGACGCCAACTGCGGCGGATCCGGCGCCTGCGGTGGCTGAGATGGTTCGGCGCAGCGAACTTTTGCAGCGGCTCAAAAGTCTTGGCCCGGCGTTCGCGAAGACGCTGACCCAAGAGGTGTTCTACAAGGACTTCCGCAACCGGCGCGAGGTCGCGAGCTATTTCGGGCTGGCGCCCAGTCCATGGCAAAGCGGCGGAACCGATCGCGACCAGGGGATCAGCAAGGCGGGCAATCCGCGCGCCCGCTGCTCCGCGGTCGAGCTGTCCTGGCTGTGGCTGCGGCATCAGCCTGGCAGCGAGCTCAGCCAATGGTTCCGGCAGCGCACGCTCAATGCCGGCACGCGCATCAGGCGCATCGCCATTGTGGCCTTGGCGCGCAAGCTGGTGGTGGCGCTTTGGCGTTACCTCACAACCGGTCTTGTGCCCGCAGGGGCGGTGCTCAAGTCGGCGGAGGCGCAATGATTTAACGAACGCGTCAGCGTCGCGGCATCTGCCGCGGTCAGCGCGGGATGGATGATGACCGTGCCACCCTAGGGCCAACAAACAGGCTGTTTCGTAGATGGGTCTCATCCTCGTAGCTTCCTCGCCGCAAGCATGCGGAATGTGGGTACGGGCCATTGCGGTCCGACCGGATATGAGGTGATGCAGTGAGCAACTGCATAAATCGCCGGAAGCTGGTCCCTGAGCGCGTCGACCGCGGCGGTACGCTGCGCTACGCATGGCTCCGCGCACCGCCGCTGCGCCATGCGATCAAAATAAAACCCAAGCCCCAGTTAGGACGCTTAACTCAAGAGGCCCCATATGAGGGTGGGCAAAGGCGCGTTTGCGCCGTGCCCACCACGCTGTGCCGGAAGGCCAGTTGGTGGGCTCGCTTCGCTTAGCCCACCCTACTCAATCCTGGTCCTGAAGGGTTGACGGCGATTGGCTGTCGCGCCATTGCAGTAGGCTTGGCAGTAACCTTGCGATTCCCGCCGGAAAGCCACCATGCCCGTTCGACTCGACCGAAGCAGCGCCGATTTCGACGAACGATTTGCGACATTTCTCGCCATCAAGCGCGAGGTGTCCGCCGATATCGAGCGCGCGACCCGCGCCATCGTCGACGACGTCGCGACGCGCGGCGATGCGGCGCTGATCGAGGCGACGCAAGCAAATTCGACCGGCTCGATCTCGAGGCCGGCGCCTTGCGCGTCGCCAGCCCGAAATCGACGCCGCGGTGAAGGCCTGCGACGCCGCAACGCTCGACGCGCTGAAATTCGCGCGCGACCGGATCGAGATCTTCCACCGCCGGCAACTGCCGAAGGACGATCGCTTCACCGACGCGCTCGGCGTCGAACTCGGCTGGCGCTGGAGCGCGATCGAAGCGGTCGGGCTCTACGTTCCCGGCGGCACCGCCGCCTATCCGTCCTCGGTGCTGATGAACGCGGTGCCGGCGAAGGTCGCCGGCGTCGCGCGCGTGGTGATGGTGGTGCCGTCGCCCGACGGCAAGCTCAATCCGCTGGTGCTGGCGGCGGCGCATCTCGGCGGCGTGTCCGAGATCTACCGCGTCGGCGGCGCGCAGGCGGTGGCGGCGCTGGCCTATGGCACCGCGACCATCGCGCCGGTGGCCAAGATCGTCGGCCCCGGCAATGCCTATGTCGCCGCCGCCAAGCGGCTGGTGTTCGGCAAGGTCGGCATCGACATGATCGCCGGTCCCTCGGAAGTGCTGGTGATCGCCGACCGCACCGGCAATGCCGGCTGGATCGCGGCCGATCTGCTGGCGCAGGCCGAGCACGACGTCAACGCGCAGTCGATCCTGATCACCGACGATGCGGCGCTCGCCGACGAGGTCGAACGCGCGGTGCGAAGTCGCAGCTTGCGACGCTGCCGCGCGCGGAGATCGCGCGGGCCTCGTGGAACGAGTTCGGCGCGATCATCCTGGTCAAGAACCTCGACGATGCGGTGGCGCTGGCGAATGCGATCGCCGCCGAGCATCTGGAAATCATGACCGCGGATCCGGAAGCGCTCGTCGGCGCAAATCCGCAATGCCGGCGCGATCTTCCTCGGGCCCCATACGCCGGAGGCGATCGGCGACTATGTCGGCGGCTCCAACCACGTGCTGCCGACGGCGCGTTCGGCGCGGTTCTCGTCGGGCCTCGGCGTGCTCGACTTCATGAAGCGAACCTCGATCCTGAAATGCGGGCCGGACCAGTTGCGCGCGCTGGGACCGGCGGCGATGACGCTGGGCAAGGCCGAAGGCCTCGATGCCCATGCGCGCTCGGTCGGACTGCGCCTCAATCTGCCATGACCAAGCCGCCGCCAGAGGACGATTCGCAAAACCGCATCGTCGCGGTGACGCTCGACGAGGAATCGATCGGGCGTTCCGGTCCCGACATCGAGCACGAGCGCGCGATCGCGATCTACGACCTGGTCGAGCAGAATCTGTTCGCGCCGGAAGGCGCCGACGACGGGCCGTTCACGCTGCATATCGGCATCACCGGCAACCGGCTGATGTTCGACATCCGCCGCGAAGACGGCGCGCCGGTGGTGGCGCATCTGTTGTCGCTGACGCCGTTCCGGCGGATCGTGAAGGACTATTTCATGATCTGCGACAGCTACTATCAGGCGATCCGCACCGCGACGCCGGACAAGATCGAGGCCATCGACATGGGCCGCCGCGGCATCCACGACGAAGGCTCGCGCACGCTGCAGGAGCGGTTGAAGGGCAAGGTGCGGGTCGATTTCGAAACCGCGCGCCGGCTGTTCACGCTGATCTGCGTGCTGCACTGGAAGGGCTAGCGCATGATCCCGGATCCGTTTCGACGATCATGCGCCGAAGAAGCCTGAGCGTGGCGCGCTCCGCGCGTGCGCACTCCGCAGGCCGTGCTGTTCGCATGCGGCTTGAACAGCGTGCGCTCGCCGATGGCCGAAAGCCTGCTGCAGCAGATGTTTCCCGCACGCGCTCTACGTCAAATCCGCCGGCGTCAGGAAGGGCGAACTCGATCCGTTCGCGGTCGCCGTGATGGCGGAACTCGGCCAGGATATCTCCGGCCACAAGCCGATCACGTTCGAGGAACTGGACGATTGGGAGGGGCTCAATTTCGACCTGATCATCACGCTGTCGCCGGAGGCGCATCACAAGGCGCTGGAACTGACGCGCACGCTCGCGGCCGACGTCGAATACTGGCCGACCCACGATCCGACCGGCGCCGAAGGCAATCGCGAGCAGAAGCTGGCAGCCTATCGCGAGGTCTGCGACGGGCTGTTGCTGCGCATCCGCAAGCGGTTTTCGAAGGTCGGCGCGGCGAGCGGCTGAATGCCGCGCACTCGCCGTCTCGCGACGCGGTGTCATGCGACGCGATGTGCCGCTGGACGGCCTCGCAAAGAGGCGCGCACGCATGGGTCTCCGCTGAGCGTTGGTCGTCACAATGCGCGGTTGTCTCGATGCCTTCCGATAGGTTCCGCGCGCATTCGTCCCCGAATCCTCCCGCCGACAAAATCCGCATGCTAGGCCGTCCCAAATTCGTTCTTGCTTCCGGTTCGCCGCGACGTCTCAGCCTGCTCAACCAGGCCGGCATCGAGCCCGATGCGCTGCGTCCCGCCGACGTCGACGAGACCCCGAAGCGGGGCGAATTGCCGCGCGCCTGCGCCAACCGGCTGGCCCGCGCCAAGGCCGACGCCGCGCTCAAATCGGTGCAGCTCGACGACGAATTGCGCGGCGCCTTCATTCTCGCCGCCGACACCGTGGTCGCGGTCGGCCGCCGCATCCTGCCGAAGGCCAATCTGGTCGACGAAGCCTCGCAATGCCTGCGGCTGTTGTCGGGCCGCAACCACCGCGTCTACACCGCGATCTGCCTGGTGACGCCGAAGGAGGCGTTTCGCCAGCGCCTGATCGAGACGCGCGTGCGCTTCAAGCGCCTTGAGCGAGGACGACATCCAGGCCTATATCGGCTCCGGCGAATGGCGCGGCAAAGCCGGCGGCTATGCCGTGCAGGGCATCGCCGGATCGTTCGTGGTCAAGATGGTCGGCTCCTACACCAACATCGTCGGCCTGCCGCTCTATGAATCGATCGACGCTGCTCGGCGGCGAAGGCTTTCCGATCCGCTTCGGCTGGTTGAATGCCAGCTAAGCCGCCAGAAGCCGCGCAAGACGGCGCGCCGAAGGGGAAGCGCTGCCCGATCTGCGGCAAGCCGGCCGTCGAGGCCGCGCTGCCGTTCTGTTCCGACGCGCTGCCGGGATGTCGATCTGAACCGCTGGCTGTCCGGCTCCTATGTCGTCCCAGGGTCCGAGAACGAGGAGGAAGGCACGGAATGAGCCGGGCGGGCAGCACGTCCGCGACGATTGTTCGCTAGGGCGGCCGACGCGCCGCATTGATTTTGTCGGGCCTTGTCCCCACACTCACCTCAAAAATAAGCCCTGAGGCCATCAGGCGACGCGTCCTTCGGGGGAGTGCGCTATGCTGAACCGCCGCCGCTTTGTCGGCCTCGCCGCGTCCGCTCTGGCCGCGCCGTCGCTACTATCTTCACGCGCGAACGCAGCGGACTGGCCGGTCAAGCCGGTGCGCGTGGTGGTGCCGTTCACGCCGGGCGGCTCGACCGATATCACGGCGCGCCTGGTCTCAAACCGCCTGCAGGAAGTCTGGGGCCAGTCAGTGGTGGTGGACAACCGGCCGGGCGCCGGCGGTAACATCGCGGCCGATGTGGTCGCCCATTCCGATCCCGACGGCTATACGATCTTTATCGTCGGCCCGGGACTGGCCACCAACCAGTTTTTGTATCCGCAGCTCAGCTACGATCCGGTCGGCGATTTCGCGCCGGTGACGCTGTTGATCACCCAGCCCAACCTGATGTGCGTGCCGAACTCCTCGCCGGCGAAATCAGTGCAGGAATTCATCGCCCATTGCAACGCCAACCCGGGCAAGATCACGTTCGCCTCCTCCGGCAACGGCACCACGCTGCATCTCAGCGGTGAACTGTTCAAGCGGCTCGCAAAAGTCGAGATGACGCACATCCCTTATCGCGGCGGGGCGCCAGCGATCAACGACCTCATTCCCGGCCGCGTCGATGTCATCTTCGACAACATGCCCTCGATCCTGCCGCATGCCAAAGCAGGCTCGTTGCGCGCGCTCGCGGTGACGACGAAAGAGCGCGTCGCCGTGGTGCCGGAAATACCGACCATCGCCGAGTCGGCGTGCCCGGTTTCGACGTGTTCTCCTGGTTCGGCTTCTTCGTCCCAGTGAAGACGCCGCGGGAGATCGTGGCAAAAATCAACGCTGACACCAATGCGGCGCTGGTTTATCCCGCGGTCAAGACACGGTTCGAGGAACTTGGCGCGACCCCGAAAGGCTCGACGGAAGCGGAACTGGCCGATTTCCTGACATCGGAAATCGCCAAATGGGGCCCGGTGATCCGGGAGGCCAGGATCAGGGTTGAAAATTGAGGGTAGGCCGACACGCCGCTCCGCCATTCCTGGCGCTAGCCCGAAGAAACGGAAAAAGCTCGATTTCGAAAGCATTTGGCGACCAGGGCCAGCGTGGCACGCCCTGCGTAGCCGAAGGCGAAGCACGGGTAGACAGGGCTGCCCGGCCTGACTATAAACCGGCGCTCCCGGCCTTGGGCTAGGGACATGCCCAGGTAGCTCAGTTGGTAGAGCATGCGACTGAAAATCGCAGTGTCGGTGGTTCAATTCCGCCCCTGGGCACCATTGAATTCAATCACTTAGCTGATGTAGCTCTTCAACTGGAAATCGCCGTGTCCGCACTGTGTCCGCATTAACATTGTGGGTTGGTCTTTGGCGCGCCGCACATGGCGAAGGATGAGCATGAAGCCGTATTCATCGCGTGGCGATACGCGGCGTAACTCGTAGCAAATGGGCCGGTTGCCGGACCATCTGGCGAAAACCCACGCGGGCGCGACCACCAAAACCAGCCGCTGCCACGTCGGCCGAACGTCTCCAGCGTGCGATCGGAGTAGAACACTTCGATGCTGGCGCCGGTCAGTGGGTGGATGTCGAAGAGCGGCTCATGGCCTGCGCGTTGTGTCGCCATCACGCTGTCCTTTCCGAGGGCTCGGTGAGGGCTAAGCCGCGCAGGTAGTCCGCAGCCTTGGATGCCTGACTGCACGCCGTAAAGAATGCCCGTTTGTCAGCCTTCAGAAGCTCAATCCAATTGCGAATGTAACCAGCGTTCCGAACGTCACCGTCAAAGCCAAATTCCGCACACAGGAAGGCGGCGCCCAACTCCGCGATGAGTTCCTCCGCCGCGTAATTGCGCGTGCCGAACCGGTTCTTCAAATCGCGATCAAGACGCGCCTTGTGTCCCGTCCAATGCGTCAATTCGTGGAACGCGACGTTGTAGAAGTGATCTGCGCCCTTGAACCCGGCGAATGCCGGCATCGAGATAAAATCTCGGCTTTGGATGTAGCAAGCCTCGCCGTGCCCTTCCCGAATGTCTGCGCCGGTTGAGCGCAAGAATTGGTCGGCCAAGTCGTCGCGTGCGTCTGGATTGCGAACGCGCATCGGCTTACCCGTGGTGACGCTGTCGGGAAGCCCTTCGCACTGGTCGACGTTGAACACGGTGTATTCCCGCATCATCGGGACCAGCCGTGCTGGAGCTTCGTCCGCGTCTTCGCGGATTTCGAGCTGCTTGACGAAATAAACTTTCGTACCGTGCTCGCCCTTGCGAACGTGCCCGCCTAACTCCAAGGCTTGTTTGAAAGTTAGATAGCGGGGCGTTCGATAGCCTGCCGCCTGTGCCATCCACAACAGAACAACGTTGCATCCGGAGTAGGGGCGATTGGTTGCGGCGTTGCAGGGTGTGTTCGCGCCGGGAGTTGCTGACCAAGGTTTGATCCAAGGCGCTGCGCCGAGTTCCAATTCCGCGACAATGCGCGCCGACACCTCCGCATAGAGATCACGTTTCATAACTTGCCTCACTGACATGGCTGACGCGACCATGATCGGCCGCATGCCATAGCCGCGGCGGGCAAGGCGCCTAGGCTGATGGGTGCAAAAACTTCCCCCCCGGCCTGCATGGACCGGGCGGCCCCGTTTCGCTTCGCGAGACCGACCTTAGAAATATCCCGGGGTCAAAAAGTGCTATTAAGAAAGTATTAAGGTTTGACGGTCGAGCCGGCCGGTCTAATCCCGGACGACCTGAGCAAGGTGGTCAGCCGCCGCCAAGGGTTGGTCCTCAGCGGTCACACCATCCAATACGAAACGGCAGCGTTATTGAGGTGGACCTCATCGAAGTCGGCAGCCAAATCGCAGCATTGATCGCAATGATCGTTGGCCGAGACCGGCGCATCATGCTTTGATAACTGGGCTGAATGGTTATCCGGGGGCCTCTTCTTGACCGGCGAGAACGTTCAACGGCGACTGGCGGCAATTCTCGCGGCGGATGTCGCAGGCTATAGCCGCTTGATGGGGATCGACGAAGAAGGCACGCTGGCCCGGCTCAAGGCGGTTAGAAAGGCCCTCGTTGATCCCGCGATAGCCTCCCATCGCGGGCGTATCGTCAAGACGACCGGTGACGGATTGTTGGTCGAGTTTGCCAGCGCCGTCGATGCAGTACGTGGTGCCGTTGAAGTCCAGCGCGGGATGGCCGACCAGAATGCTTCTGTGCCGCAGGACCAAAGGATCGAATTCCGGATCGGCATTCACGTCGGCGACATCATCTTCGATGACGACGACATCTTCGGTGATGGCGTCAACATTGCGGCCCGCCTTGAGGGGATCGCCGAACCGGGCGGGGTCTGCATGTCGGATGACGCCTATCGGCAGGTCCGGAGCAAGGTAGAGATTGCCTGTGATGATATGGGACCGCAGGCGCTAAAGAACATCGCTGAACCGATACGCGCGTGGCGTATCCAGATTGACCGCATCTCCACGCTGACAATGCCGCCAAGCACTACTCGATCTTCTGAAGCTCTCGCTCTTCCCGACAAGCCCTCCATCGCGGTTCTGCCGTTCGAGAATATCTCCGGCGATCCCGAGCAGGAGTATTTTGCCGATGGGATGGTGGAGGAGATCATCACCGCGCTTTCGCGGTTCAAGTCGTTGTTTGTAATCGCGCGCAATTCGAGCTTTACGTTCAAAGGTAAAGCCGTCGATGTAAAGGAAGTTGGACGCAGGCTTGGCGTGCGGTATGTCCTTGAGGGATCGGTGCGCAAAGCAACTGGGAAGGTTCGCATCACAGGGCAGTTGATTGATGCCATGACCGGCGCGCACATCTGGGCGGACAGGTTCGAGCGTGACATGGCAGATGTTTTCGCTCTCCAAGACGAAGTCACGGTCGCCGTTGTCTCGGCCATTCAGCCAAAATTGTTTCAAACAGAAATTGCAATGGCGACGCGGCGGCGACCGGAGAACCTCACCGCATATGATCTCTTTCTCCGAGCCATGCAGCAGTTTTACCTATCGACCCGCGAAGGGTTGGCCGAGACGATGAGGCTGGCGCATCGCGCTTTGGAGTTAGACCCTCGGTTCGGCTTGGTCGCGGCTCTGGCAGGTACCTGTCACATGCAAAACGTCGTTTGGGGCTATGCAGTCGATCCTCTATTCGACAGGAAGGAAGCAGTTCGGCTTCTTCGCTTGGCATTGAGCACCGACGATGGTGATCCAGACACGATAGCGCTGGCTGCCTTGACCTCGGCGTTCATGGTCGGCGATAGTGAAAGTGAGATCGAAATGGCTGACCGGGCGGTCGCGCTTAACCCAAATTCATTTCGAGCATGGAGCTCAAGAGGCCACGTCTATAGAGTTGCGGGACTGCCGGAGGAAGCGGTCCAGAGCTTTGAACGCGCCATTCGTATGAGCCCGATAGATCCGCTGCTACACCGGTCGCTTACTGGGATGGGGTTTGCCTTTATCGAGCTTCGTCGCTTTGACGAGGCCATCGTCGCAGGGAAGAAAGCCCTGCGTCAAAACCCCTCCTACTCGCTAGCTCACCGCTGTCTCGCGGCTGCCTTCGCCCATCTCGGACGCGACGCTGAAGCGCGTGAGGCGGCGGCGCGTCTGCTCGAGCTTGATCCCGCCTTTACAATATCGGCGTGGATCGCTCGGGGCGGGCAATCCAACACGAAGCTGCACATTGAGGGTCTTCGGAAGGCGGGGCTGCCCGAATGAGCCCGGACACGCACGCGCCGAGGTAACGGGATGACCGCTTCTGCCCTTCGCGGAAGTGATCCAGCCACGAGTGGGCTCTGAAATGCGGCGGGTGGCGGACATCAACGCGTTGCCTATGGGGTGCCTTCAAAAAGGTGACAAGGTAAAACCCTCGAACGCTACGAGCACTAAGCTCATTTATCCACAGTTTAAGCGCCGCCTCCAACGCCCGTCGTAGATGCGACTGTGCAAGAGTGAGCTTGTTGTTGAGTGGGGGATTGCCGTGGATGCTAACTTCTTGAAGGCGTATGCCGAACGTTGTCGCAGCCTTGCGGAGAACGCAGACGAGTTTACCAAGCGACGATTGCTGGACCTAGCGGCGATCTACGATAAGCGGGTTAAGGCTGGACCCTCGGCAGCCACGCGCGCTCTCACAGCGCCGCTCCATCTCGCCGAGACGCCAAAGCAAATCTGAGCCTCGCTTCACGGTGTTTTCCGGGATCACTATCGAGCGCGACCGCCGCCGTCATCGGCGCGCCACGTACTCTTCTTGGAGCCGGCGTTTGAATATCTTTCCCGTGTCCTCTCTCGGAAGAGTGTCCCTAAATTCGATTACTCGCGGCACCTTGAAGTTCGCGAGTTTCTTGGAAAGGAAATCCTGAACCTGTTGCGCAGTTAGCATTGCATGGCCGTGGGTCTGCACCGCAGCAACAAGTGATTGCCCAAACTCGGCATCGGGGATACCGAACACTGCGCAATCGGCGACGCCGGGCATGCCGATCAATACCTGTTCGATTTCGGCGGGATAAATGTTCACCCCGCCGGAAAGCACCAGATCAGTTCTCCGGTCGCTGACGTAAAGATAGCCTTAGCAACTAACTGAACCAAGTAGAGGG
>CAVQNB010000002.1:0-559773 GCA_963713785.1 uncultured Alphaproteobacteria bacterium | reverse complement strand
TCGCCGAGGCCAAGGGCCAGAGCGCGCGCTTCCTCAAGGTCTACGACGAATACAAGAAGGCGCCCGACGTCACGCGCGAGCGGATCTATCTCGAAACCATGGAGCGGGTGCTCGGCGGTTCGGAGAAACTCGTCTATGACGGCGGCGCTTCGGGGCAGGGGGTCGTGCCCTATCTGCCGTTGAGCGAACTGACGCCGCGGCGCCCAGGGGCGCCGGCCACGACGGGCCAGCCCCAACAGGGTGGTGTGACGCTACAGAGCGGGGGCACGCGATGAGGTCCCCGGTTACAGGAATTGTCGCGCTGATCCTGCTGTTCGTGGTCTTGATCGTCGCCTACAGCTCGGTCTTCACCGTTGCCCAGACCGAGCAGGCGCTGGTGGTGCGGCTCGGCGAGCCGGTGAAAGTGGTGACCGAGCCCGGCCTGAATTTCAAGGCGCCGTTCGTCGACACCGTGATCTCGATCGACAAACGCATTCTCGATCTGGAAAATCCGTCGCAGGAAGTGATCGCCTCCGACCAGAAGCGGCTGGTGGTCGACGCCTTCGCCCGCTATCGCATCAAGAACGCGCTGCGGTTTTACCAGAGCGTCGGCTCGATCCAGGCGGCCAACCTGCAGTTGACCACGCTGTTGAACGCGTCGCTGCGCCGCGTGCTCGGCGAGGTCACCTTCATCCAGGTGGTGCGCGACGAGCGCGAAGCGCTGATGGCGCGGATCCGCGATCAGCTCGATCATGAGGCCGACGGCTACGGCATCCAGGTGGTCGACGTGCGCATCCGCCGCGCCGATCTCCCCGAGCAGAACAGCCAGGCGGTCTACCAGCGCATGCAGACCGAACGGCAGCGCGAGGCCGCCGAGTTCCGCGCCCAGGGCGGCCAGAAGGCGCAGGAGATCCGCTCCAACGCCGATCGCGAGGCCACCGTCATCGTGGCCGAAGCCAACTCCACTGCGGAGCAAACCCGCGGCGCGGGCGACGCCGAGCGCAACCGCCTCTTCGCCGAGGCCTACAGCAAGGATCCGGATTTCTTCGCGTTCTACCGTTCTATGAGCGCCTATGAGAACGGGCTGAAGAGCGGAGATACCCGCTTCCTGCTGCGGCCGGACTCCGATTTCTTCCGATATTTTGGTAGCGCCACGGGCAAACCGGCCGCGGCGGCGCCGAGCCCGCCGCCGGCAGCCGTGGTGCCGAAGCCGTAAACTCAAGACAATAGCAGCCGGGGCAAAACGCTCCCGGCCAAAAACCAGAAAAAGATCAAACGGGAGGTTCCAGTCCGATGAGGTCCATAGCGTTCGCCGACTTCCTCATCGGTGTGGGCATTCTGTTTGTGTTGGAAGGATTGTTGTTCGCGGCAAGCCCGGCGTGGATGCGCAGGGCCATGAAGAGCGCGCTGGCAACGCCGGATAACATCCTGCGCGTGGTCGGCATCGGCTCGGCGGTTGCCGGCCTGATCCTGATCTGGGCGGTCCGCCGCCACGTTTGAGTTGCGGGACATCATGAAGGCTGCCGCGGATGACGGTCGGCTTTTCGCCGTATTAGCGGCCTTTATGACGAAGAAGTGCTAAAGCGATGTGCTTGCGCCGCCACCCGGTTCGGGCGCACTGTGACGTTTGCAACTAGAACCTTTCGGAAATCAATTCCGTTCCTGGAGAGAAGCTGACATGACCGCTGCGACCCTAGCCCTGAGCCATCGCCTGCGCCCCTTGTTGGCCGCGATTTGCCTTGGCGCCTCGAGCGCGCTTGTCTCAATGCCGGCGCTCGCGCGTGGCCCCGAAGGCATCGCCGACGTGGCCGAGAAGGTGATCGACGCGGTCGTCAACATCTCGACCTCGCAAACCATCGAGGCCAAGGGCGACGGCAGGGGCGCGATCCCGCAACTGCCGCCGGGCTCGCCGTTCGAGGAATTCTTCGACGACTTCTTCAAGAACCGCCGGGGTCCGGGCGGCAAGGGCGGCGGCAGCAGCGATCTGGCGCCGCACAAGACCAATTCGCTCGGTTCCGGCTTCATCGTCGACACCTCCGGCGTCGTCGTGACCAACAATCACGTCATCGCGGACGCCGACGAAATCAACGTCATCATGAATGACGGCACCAAGATCAAGGCCGAGATCATCGGCATCGACAAGAAGACCGATCTCGCCGTCTTGAAATTCGCGCCGCCGCGGCAACTCGTCGCGGTCAAGTTCGGCGATTCCGACAAACTGCGCCTCGGTGACTGGGTGGTCGCGATCGGCAATCCGTTCAGCCTCGGCGGCACGGTGACCGCCGGCATCGTCTCGGCCAAGAACCGCGACATTTCCTCTGGTCCCTATGACAGCTATATCCAGACCGACGCCGCCATCAACCGCGGCAATTCCGGCGGTCCGCTGTTCAACCTCGACGGCGAAGTGATCGGCGTCAACACGCTGATCATCTCGCCCTCCGGCGGGTCGATCGGCATCGGCTTTGCGGTGCCCTCGAAGACGGTCGCCGGCGTAGTCGATCAGCTCCGGCAGTTCGGCGAGCTGCGCCGCGGCTGGCTCGGCGTCCGCATCCAGCAGGTCACCGACGAGATCGCCGAAAGCCTCAGCATCAAGCCGGCCCGCGGGGCGCTGGTCGCCGGCGTCGACGACAAGGGTCCGGCCAAACCAGCCGGCATCGAGCCCGGCGACGTCGTTGTCAAGTTCGACGGCAAGGACATCAAGGACCCGAAGGATCTGTCGCGCGTCGTGGCCGACACCGCGGTCGGCAAGGAAGTCGACGTGGTCGTGATCCGCAAGGGCCAGGAAGAAACCAAGAAAGTGACGCTCGGCCGGCTGGAGGATCCCGACAAGGCGCAGCCGGCTTCCGCCAAGACCAAGGACGAGCCGGCGGAGAAGCCGGTGACTCAGAAGGCGCTCGGGCTTGATCTCGCGACACTGAGCAAGGATTTGCGCACCCGCTACAAGATCAAGGACAGCGTCAAGGGCGTCGTCATCACCGGTGTCGACGGCACGTCGGATGCTGCCGACAAACGGCTGTCTGCCGGCGACGTCATCGTCGAGGTGGCGCAGGAAGCGGTTTCGAACGCCGCCGACATCAAGAAGCGGATCGAGCAGTTGAAAAAGGACGGCAAGAAATCCGTGCTGCTGCTGGTCGCCAACGGCGACGGCGAGTTGCGCTTCGTGGCGCTGAGCGTGCAGTAATCTCATACCCCGCCACCGGGTCTCGCCTTTGGCGAGCCCGATGACAAGCTCCAGCGGGGGTATCCGGTACGCCGCGGCCGTCTCGGCTTAGAACTCAGTTCTCTGGAATAATGGATCACCCGCTGGAGCCTGTCATCCGGCCGGCCAAAGGCGGGACCGGTTGGCGGGTGATGACGGCGGAGGCGCGACAGCGCGCCTCGCGCAAGCTCAAACAGCCGGCCGACCCTTCAACATCCCGGCAATGCCCAGGTCTTCGTCGAGCTCCGGCCAGTGAATGCCCATCGGCATCAGCTCGAAGTGCTCGCGTGCCGAGGCACTGGCATCTCGCAGCCGCGGATACCAGGCAAGCGGCGTCGCGATCCGGCGACCATCGGCCAGCGTCACCACCAGCTCCTCGGCCGTGAAGCTAACCGAGACCGGCCTGATGTCGCCGACATCAATTTCTAAAGTGCTCATGCCATTTGCCTTCGAGCAGATCGCGGTGCGATCTCAAGTGACGGATAATAGCGCTGATTTCGTAGGCAGGAAATCCTGCATTAACCGCTACATGCAGCCAGAATTTGGCTGCGAAGTCGCCTGCTCTGACGTGGATATGCGGAGGCTCGCCGCGCTCGTTCGAATAAAAGAATGCGCGGTAGGGTCCCCAGGGTAGGACGGTGGACATTGTGAATTTATCCCCCCACAAACTCCTCGCGCCGATACCCCTGCGCATAGAGCAACGCCGTGAGATCGCCGTAGTCGATCCGCGCTGCCGCGGCGGCAGCGACCGCGGGCTTGGCGTGGTAGGCGACGCCAAGTCCTGCATGCTGGATCATGCCGAGGTCGTTGGCGCCGTCGCCGACCACCAGTGTGTCGATGTCGTCGAGGTCGAAGGATTCGCGTCAGCTCGATCAGGGTCGCCAGCTTTGTCGCGCGGCCCAGGATCGGCTCGCTCACTTCGCCGGTCAGCTTGCCGTCCTCGACGATCAATTCGTTCGCCCGGTTCTCCTGAAAGCCGATCATCGCCGCGACCGCGTTGGTGAACAGCGTGAAGCCGCCGGAGATCAGGCAGGTATAGGCGCCGTGGGCGCGCATGGTCATGACCAGCTCACGGCCGCCCGGCGTCGGCGTGATGCGCGTTTTCAGCACCTCGTCGACCACGCTGACCGGCAGACCCTTGAGCAGCGCGACGCGCTCGCGCAGCGCCGGCTCGAACTCGATCTCGCCGCGCATCGCCCGTTCGGTGATCTCGGCGACATGCGCCTTCAGCCCGGCGAAGTCGGCCAGTTCGTCGATGCATTCCTGGCCGATCATGGTGGAATCCATGTCGGCCAGAAAAAGCTTCTTGCGCCTGACGGCTGCGAGGCTGCACGACAATGTCGATCGGCAGGTCGCCGCGCGCCTGCGCGCAGGCGGGCTTCGATGGCGCGCGATATCCTCGCTGCCGTCGAAGGGGATGTCGACCGCCACTTCGTCGAACAGCCAGTGCGCTGGTCGCCGGCGAAGGCAGCACGGCGCGCGCGCCGTCGACGATGGTGGAATCGAGCGCGGGGTTATTGGGATTGCAGATGAGCGTGGCGACGAGAGACATGTGTGAATTCGCGAATCCAAGACCTTCGAGGCCGTGCTTATCGCAGGGCCGACCGCCAGCGGCAAGTCGGCGCTGGCGCTTGAGCTTGCGCAAGAGCCGGCGGCGTCGTGATCAACGCCGATTCCATGCAGGTCTATCGCGATCTCCGCGTCCTCACCGCGCGGCCGACGCCGGAAGAGGAGGCGCGGGTGCCGCACCGGCTCTACGGCCATGTCGACGCCGGCGATGAACTTTTCCGCCGGCGCCTGGGTGGCGGATGTGGCCGGGTGCTGGCCGAGGCGCGTGCGCAAAACCGCCTGCCGATCTTCGTCGGCGGCACCGGCCTCTATTTCAAGGCGCTGACGCGCGGGCTGTCGGCGGTGCCGCCGATCCCGCCCGAGATCCGCGACGGCGTGCGCGCAAGGCTCGAGCGCGACGGCGTCGAGGCGCTGCATGCTGAACTCGCGCGGCGCGATCCGGCGTCCGCCGCAACGCTTGAAGCCGCGCGACCGCACCCGCATCGCGCGCGCGCTGGAAGTGGTCGAAGCGACCGGCCGCTCGTTGACCGACTGGCATCGCGAGGGCCTGCCGCCGCTTGTTGCCGCAGGGCGCAATTCCGCGCGCTGTTCCTCAGCCCGGAGCGCGAAGCGCTCTACGCGCGGATCGATGCGCGCTTCGATGCGATGCTCAAGGCCGGCGCGCTGGAGGAGGTCGCTGCACTCGCGGCGCGAAACCTCGATCCGCTGCTGCCGGCGATGAAGGCGCATGGCGTGCCGGCGCTGATCCGGCATCTCGCGGGGCGAGCTCACGCTGCGACGAGGCGGCTGCGATCGGCCGCGCCGACACCCGCCACTATGCCAAGCGGCAGTTCACCTGGTTCCGGCATCAACTGCCGGAGTTCGAATGGGTCGCAGCCGGAGGCGGCGAGGGAGTGGCTGGACCGTACCGGACCGCCTGCCCGCTCATGACGGCATTTTGCGCCGGTGCAGCAAATTCGCACTCGCCGAACCGCCGGAACCCCGCTAATCTCCTCCAAATCGCGCGCTGCGGCGCCCTACCTTGACTTCTGGGCCTTGGCAGCTATAACCGCGCAACCTTTGGGAAGTCTGAGCCGCCATATGCGTAATATTATTACCAAGCTCCTTATCGTCGTCGTACCCAGGCGCACCGCCGGGGATGGCTGAGGCCATCCAAATTCAGGCGGTGTGCATGGGGCCCCTCGAGGCCCTTTTTTATTTCCGAAAAAACGACGAGCGAAGCAGCCGCTGGCAACAGCGGGATCCGGTAGCCAAGCCAGAAAGAGTCAAGGAACACGTCATGAGCGACAAAAGCCACGATCCGAACCAGATGACCGGCGCAGCCATGATCGTGCGCGCGCTGATCGATCATGGCGTCCAGCATCTATTCGGTTACCCCGGCGGCGCGGTGCTTCCGATCTATGACGAGATCTTTCAGCAAGACGCGGTCGAGCACATCCTGGTGCGCCACGAGCAGGGCGCCGGCCACGCCGCCGAGGGCTATGCGCGTTCGACCGGCAAGCCTGGCGTGGTGCTGGTGACTTCGGGCCCCGGCGCCACCAACATGGTGACGCCGTTGACCGATGCGCTGATGGATTCCATTCCGCTGGTGTGCATCACCGGCCAGGTGCCGACGCACCTGATCGGCAATGACGCGTTCCAGGAATGCGACACCGTCGGCATCACCCGGCCCTGCACCAAGCACAATTGGCTGGTGCGCGACGTCAACGATCTCGCCAAGGTGCTGCATGAGGCGTTCTATGTCGCAACCACCGGCCGGCCCGGGCCGGTCGTGGTCGATGTGCCAAAAGACGTGCAGTTCGCACTCGGCACCTATCATCCGCCGCGCAAATCCGACGTCCATATCTCCTACGCCCCGCGCGTCAAGGGCGACGCCGCCCAGATCCGGAAAGCGGTGGCGCTGCTCGCAGCCGCCAAGCGGCCGGTGATCTATAGCGGCGGCGGCGTCATCAATTCCGGGCGCGAGGCCTCAAAACTGTTGCGCGAGCTGGTGGAGTTCACCGGCTTTCCGATCACCTCGACCCTGATGGGACTTGGCGCCTATCCGGCATCCGGCAAGAACTGGCTCGGCATGCTCGGCATGCACGGCACCTACGAGGCCAACATGTCGATGCACGATTGCGACGTCATGCTGTGCGTCGGCGCGCGCTTCGACGACCGCATCACCGGCCGCACCGATGCGTTTTCGCCGGGCTCGAAGAAGATCCATATCGACATCGACCCGTCCTCGATCAACAAGAACATCCGCGTCGACGTGCCGATCATCGGCGATGCCGGCAACGTGCTGGGCGATCTGTTGCAGGTGTTCAAGGCGGAAGCCAAGAAGCCTGACATCAAGGCCTGGTGGCAGGAAATTGCGAAATGGCGCGCACGCAATTCGCTGTCCTACCGGAAGAACAACGATATCATCCTGCCGCAATATGCGATCCAGCGTCTGTTCGAGCTGACGCGCGGCCGCGACACCTACATCACGACCGAAGTCGGCCAGCACCAGATGTGGGCGGCGCAGTTCTTCGGCTTTGAGGAGCCGCACCGCTGGATGACCTCGGGCGGCCTCGGCACCATGGGCTACGGTTTGCCCGCGGCGCTCGGCGTGCAGGTCGCCCATCGCGACAGCCTCGTGATCGACATCGCCGGCGATGCCTCGGTGCAGATGACGATGCAGGAGATGTCGACCGCGGTTCAGCACGAACTGCCGATCAAGATCTTCATCCTCAACAACCAGTATATGGGCATGGTGCGGCAGTGGCAGCAGCTGTTGCACGGCAACCGATTGTCGCATTCCTATTCCGAGGCGCTGCCGGATTTCGTCAAGCTCGCCGATGCTTATGGCTGCGTCGGCATCCAGGCGATCAAGCCTGCCGATCTCGACGGCGCGATCAAGGAGATGATCTCGGTCAAGCGCCCGGTGCTGTTCGATTGCCGGGTGGCGGCGCTGGAAAATTGTTTCCCGATGATTCCCTCCGGCAAGGCGCACAACGAAATGCTGCTCCCGGAACAAGCAGCCGAGGAGGCGACCGCGACCGCCTTCGCCGGTGGCAAGGCGCTGGTGTGAGGGGCTGGCCGATGTTTGATCTCACGCAGTTGAAGCAGGCGCATGCGGTCGTCGGTCGCGCCATGCCGCCGACGCCGGCGCATGCCTGGCCGCTGCTGGCGCAGCGGCTTGGTGCAATCGTGGTCGTCAAGCACGAGAACCATACGCCGATCGGCGCCTTCAAGGTGCGCGGCGGCCTGGTCTATGTCGACCGGCTGAAGCGGGAGCGGCCCGACACGCCCGGAATCATCTCGGCGACGCGCGGCAATCACGGCCAGAGCCTGGCCTTCGCAGGCCGCCGTCACGGCCTGCCGGTGACGATTTATGTGCCGCATGGCAACTCGGTCGAGAAGAACCGCGCCATGCAGGCTTTTGGCGCCGACCTCGTCGAGCATGGCGCGGATTTCCAGGCCGCGCGCGAAGAGGCCTATCGCCGCGCCGAAATTTTGGGGTTTCATATCGTGCCGGCGTTCCATCGCGATCTGGTGCTCGGGGTTGCGACTTACGCGCTGGAGCTCCTGCGCAAGGTGCCGGACCTTGACGTGCTCTATGTGCCGATCGGGCAGGGCTCCGGCATCTGCGGCTGCATCCTAGCGCGTGATCTGCTCAAGCTAAAAACCGAAATCGTCGGCGTGCAGTCAACCTTGGCGCCGTCCTACGCGCTGTCGTTCGCGGCCGGCACGGTCGTGACCACCGAGACCTCAAATACCCTTGCCGATGGGATGGCGACGCGCATCCCCGATCCGGACGCGCTCGCGATCATCCGCAAGGGCGCCTCGCATATCGTGCAGGTGACCGACGACGAGGTCGCCTTCGCGATGCGGGCCTACTGGACCGACACGCATAATCTTGCGGAAGGCGCTGGCGCCGCAGCGCTCGCAGCCGCCTTGCAGGAGAAGAAGAAGCTGCAGGGCAAGCGCGTCGGGTTGATCCTGAGCGGCGGCAATATCGATTTCGATTTGTTTCGCAGATGGGTGTCGCCGGAAGCTGTCGCCAGCGACGCGGTGTTGGCATGACGTATGAGAGATGGATAGGACCTCCAAAATGAACCAGCCCGCATCGGCCTATTTCCTGGAAGAGCGTCACGATCCGACCGAGTCGCACACGCTCTCGGTGCTGGTGCAGAACGAGCCGGGCGTGCTCGCGCGCGTGATCGGGTTGTTTTCCGGGCGCGGCTACAACATCGAAAGCCTCACCGTCTCTGAGACCGAGAGCCAGAAACATCTCTCCCGCATCACCATCGTCACCACGGGCACGCCGATGGTGATCGAGCAGATCAAGCACCAGCTCGACCGCATGGTGCCGGTCTATCGCGTGGTCGACATGACGCTGTCCGGCCGCTCGATCGAGCGCGAGCTCGCGATGGTCAAGGTGCGCGGCGGCGGCGACAATCGCGTCGAGGCGCTGCGGCTTGCGGATGCGTTCCGCGCCCGCGTCATCGACGCCACCACCGAGAGTTTTGTGTTCGAGATCACGGGCAACACCGCCAAGATCAACCAGTTTATCGACCTGATGCGCCCGCTTGGCCTTGTCGAAGTCTCGCGCACCGGTGTCGCCGCGATCGGGCGCGGGCCCGAAGGGATGTGAACCATGTTGGCGCGCGACTGGTACTACAATGAACGGCGGCGGATCGGGCTCGATTCCGCCGTCGCCGCGATCTACGACCGCCACGACGACAGCGATATTCGCGCCCGCGCCGCGCTGACCATGCTGGGCGTCAAGCCGGGATGGCGGGTCGCCGATATCGGCTGCGGCAATGGCGTGTTGGCCTGCGAGGCCGCGCTAATGGGCGCCGAGGTCGACGCGATCGACATTTCGCCGGCGATGCTGGCGCTCGCCGAAGTCTATGCGCGCGACCGCAAGGCGCCGATCCGCACCCAGTCGGCGGGACTGTTGAGCTTTGCCTATCAGCCCAATTCGTATGACCTGGTCGTCAGCGAATTCACGCTGCATCATTTGCCGGATTTCTGGAAGGCGGTGGCGCTGTCGCGCATCCATGGCGCGCTGAAGCCGGGCGCGAATTTCTACCTGCGCGACATCGTGTTCGTCAGCATGCCCGACGGTTCCGAGCGCGACGTCGAGCAATGGGCGGACTTCAATATCAAGAACCACGATTTTGAACGCGACAGCGTCGTCACCCATATGCGTGACGAATATTCGACCTTCGGCTGGGTGATCGAGCGCATGCTGACCGAAGCCGGCTTCACGCTGACATTAGTGGACTATCACGCGCCGATGCACGGCACGTATCTTTTGCGCAAACCGAAATCCGGCGAGCAGGGCTAGCAACAAGAGCAAAAAAATGAAGCCGGCCGACGTCTGCATCGCCGTCACCGTGGCGGTCATCTGGGGGCTTGCGTTCGTCGCAAGCCGGATCGCGCTCGACGAATTTTCGCCCGAGTTGATGACGGCGCTGCGCTTTTCGATCGCAGCCGTGCCGTGCCTGTTCGTGCGCAAGCCAAAAGTATCCTGGCCGCTCCTGATCGCAATCAGCTTCACGCTGTTCCTCGGCCAGTTCCTGGCGCAAGCCTTTGCCATCGCGGAAGGCGTGCCGGTGGGCTTGTCCAGCGTCATCGTGCAGAGCCAGGCGCTGTTCACCATCGCCTTTGCCGCACTGATGTTCCGCGAATTGCCGACGCCGATGCAGACCGTCGGCATCGGCATCGCCACATTAGGACTGCTGTTGATCTGCGGCACCGTCGGCTACGATTTCAGCGTCGGCGCATTCGCGGTGCTGATGATCTCGCCAATCAGCTTTGCGATCGGCAATCTGCTGCTGCGGCGCGCCAATGGCGTGCGCATGTTCGACCTGTTCGCCTGGTTGTGCCTGGTCGCGGCGATACCGCTGTTCGCGCTGGCGCTTGTCAGCAACGGGCCGCAGCCGACATGGCACGCGCTCGCCCACATGTCGCTGACCGGCCTCGTCTGCGTGCTTTGCCTCGGCGGCCTCTCCACCTCGATCGCCTATTGGCTGTGGGGCCGGCTGTTGCGCGATTACCCGGCGGCGCAGGTGGTGCCGTTTGCGCTGCTCGTGCCGTTCGTCGGCGCCGGCGCCTCGAGCATCGTGTTCGCAGAGAAATTCGGGCCGCTGCGGCTCGCCGGAATGGTCACCGTGGTCGGCGGCATCGCCGTGATGCTCCTGGCGAGACGGCCGAAAATCCTGCCGAAGATTGCGTGAGCAAACCATGTCACATTCGCTTCTGATCGCCTTCGTGATGTTCGCCACCGTGATGTTCTTCACCCCGGGGCCGAACAACATCATGCTGCTATCCTCGGGCCTGACCTATGGCTTCCGCCCGACGCTGCCGCATATCGCCGGCATCACCATTGGTTTTGCTTTCATGGTCGGCGCCGTCGGGCTCGGGCTCGGCACCATCTTCATCGCCTATCCCGTGCTGCAGACGATCCTCAAATATGGCGGCGTGGCCTACCTGATCTACCTTGCCGCCGCGATTGCGATGTCCGACCCCGTTACCCCGGATCAGGACAACCGCCGCCGCCCGATGACGTTCTGGGGTGCGGCGATGTTCCAGTGGATCAATGCCAAGGGCTGGGTGATGGTGATCGGCACCATCACCGCCTATGCGGCGATCGCCTCTTTCCCCTGGAATATCGCGATCCAGGTCTCGCTAAGCCTGATCCTGGGCGCGCTGTCGTGCACCGCCTGGGCGCTGTTCGGCAGTTCGTTGCGGCAGCTTTTGACCTCGCGGCGGGCGGTGCGGATCTTCAATATCGTGATGGCGGTATTGCTGCTGGCCTCGCTCTATCCGGTTTTCATGGACGCATGATGAGGCACACGCGCCATGCGAGATGAGGGTTTCCCCCTGGGAGCAAATGCTCTAGACAACGCCGGAAATTCGCGGGCGACCGGCGGTCCCCTCCACCTAACAGCCTGATTAACCGGCCGATTTTGGCCACGACCTCGAGGAAACGACCATGCGTGTTTATTACGATCGCGACGCCGACTTGAATCTGATCAAGGGCAAGAAGGTCGTCATCGTCGGCTACGGCAGCCAGGGCCACGCCCATGCGCTGAACCTGAAGGATTCCGGCGTCAAGGACGTCGCCATCGCGCTGCGCAAGGGATCGGCCTCGGCCAAGAAAGCGGAAGCCGCGGGCTTCAAGGTGATGGAGGTCGCGGAAGCCGCGAAATGGGCCGATCTCGTGATGATGCTGACCCCCGACGAATTGCAGGGCGACATCTATCGCGAGCATTTGCACGACAACATGAAGAAGGGCGCGGCGCTGGTGTTCGCCCATGGCCTCAACGTGCACTTCAACCTGCTGGACCCGCGCGCTGATCTGGACGTGCTGATGATCGCCCCGAAAGGCCCCGGCCACACCGTGCGATCGGAATACCAGCGCGGCGGCGGCGTGCCCTGCCTGATCGCGATCGCCAAGGATATTTCCGGCAACGCCCATGACCTCGGGTTGAGCTACGCTTCCGCGATCGGCGGCGGCCGCGCCGGCATCATCGAGACCTCGTTCAAGGAGGAATGCGAGACCGACCTGTTCGGCGAGCAGGTGGTGCTGTGCGGCGGCCTGGTCGAACTGATCAAGGGCGGCTACGAGACCCTGGTCGAGGCCGGCTATGCGCCGGAGATGGCCTATTTCGAGTGCCTGCACGAGGTAAAGCTGATCGTCGACCTGATCTATGAAGGCGGCATAGCCAACATGAACTATTCGATCTCCAACACCGCCGAATATGGCGAATACGTCACCGGCCCCCGCATCGTCACCGAGGAGACCAAGAAGGAGATGAAGCGGGTGCTCAACGACATCCAGTCCGGCAAGTTCGCCCGCGACTGGATGCTG
This sequence comes from uncultured Alphaproteobacteria bacterium, assembly GCA_963713785.1. GTDB lineage: Bacteria > Pseudomonadota > Alphaproteobacteria > Rhizobiales > Xanthobacteraceae > Bradyrhizobium. The sequence continues at coordinate 547,177 of CAVQNB010000002.1, read as the reverse complement.
GAGAACAAGGTCAACCAGACCTCGTTCAAGGCCACCCGCGCCAAGCTCGCCACCCATCCGATCGAGGAGGTCGGCGCCAAACTCCGCGACATGATGCCGTGGATCAAGAAGGGCGCCCTGGTGGACAAGACGAAGAACTAACAGGGCGTCATCCTGAGGTGCGCGCTCTTGCGCGCCTCGAAGGATGCCGGCGGTACGAAAAATTAAGCCCGGGTCGATATATTCAAAAGCGAGAGTGCTGGATGCGCTCTCGCTTTTTCGTCGACCCCGATATTGCGACCCTCAGCTAATTTCGAAGTCGACGCGAGCTGCCGCAACTTACGCTGGCGCAGCCGCTGGAACAAAGAACTGACGCTTCCTTCACATTCTTCGTGTGAAGCAGCGAGCACAGAATTTCCGAGTCAATAAGTCGTGCAGCTTCAGATCGAAAGCGCCGGCGCTTCACCCATATTCTCGTCGCCTGCGCGATCGCAACGAAGGGTTGAGCGCGCGTGCTGACCAAGAACTGAGATCTTGAGCAGATTGTGAGCGGCGCGATCGGCTGCGATCCCGGTGAGACCGGGGTTGAGTTGCGTCTCGTGTCGGTTGAGTGCCCGCGAGCGCTCGCGCTGGGCGCAATCCGATCGCGGTGACCAGGGCGCACCGGCCGAAGCAGGCGCTGTGAGCGCGGCGACGGCCGAAAAACCTACTTCTCGATCTTGTTATGGACCTGCCAGAACCGCAGGGTGCGCTGGGCAGTCTCCGTGGACAATTTGCCGTAGTCCTTCCGGGCGAGCTGCAGCGTTTGCTCCGGTATCGGCTGCTGCGGCCGGTTGGAAAGGATGGTTTCGACCGCAAGCCAGCTCAATCCAGCCGACTTGCAGGGGATCAGGATGAGGTCGGACCGCGGCCCTTCCAGCAGTCTCACCATCATCGCCGTCGCCACATTGTTGAGAACGGCGAGCGAGGCCGCCACTTCCTCGATCTTTCTGGCTCCGGCGAACTTGATGATGGCCCCATCGTCCAGTTCGTTGTGCTCCTTCAACAGCTTCGCCAGCGCTTCGGCGCGGCTGAAATCCCGTTCGGAAGAGGTGTCTTCCCCGGCCGCGCCGGCGATCGACTTCAGCACCCGCTTGATCTCTTCCTGTAGCTCGGCAGGCGCGATCGCCGCCAGCCTGGCACGCACCGCGTCGGTCGCGCGCCGCAACAGGTCACGCAGGAATTTGAGAGGAAGGTCAATACGAAGCCCGAGGATCTCGGAGAGTTCGTCGTCCGCCTCCGCGCGCGCGACGATGCCGGAATAGCCGGCGTCGGAAAAGCGCGCGCTGGCGTTGTTTGCAAGCTTGCGAATGACCTTGCGCTCGCCGCGGTCGACGATCACGTCGGTCACGGCTTCCGGCAGGTTCATCCGGCCCGAAATCGCGAGCAGGTGATCCTGCCCTCGGGTGCTGGCAATCTCCACGAGGTCGCTCGTTCTTAGGCGGCTCGATTGCGCCAGCACGCTGCCGGCCACCGCGATTTCCTCGTCCCGCGCAAGGTGCTGGATGACTTCGAACGGCGCGTAGTCGATCGGTGCCAGGCGGCGGCCGAGCTCGGCTCTGGCCTTGCTTTCGACCCGGGCGATCAGAAGACACAGCACATCGTCGAAGACCTTGACCTGATCGTCGTTGAGGCGTCCCCCGTCATGCAGGAACAGGTCAGTCACCTGGCGAAGCTTCGTAACCCGCTTCTCGGACGAGCCGCTCCTGACGGCGTCTTCGAGCTCTGCGATGATGGAATGATCCAGCTGCTGCAACATGCGCCCATGCCTGTATTTTGAAACCTGCCCGGCGCGGAGCCCGTTTCCGGAAATTCCAGAAGTGCCGTGAATTCAAACAAGAGTTATGGGGCGCGCGCCCTACGCGCGCGTTAAAGTGGGACCCCGTAGAAATACGGTTCGGGGCGCGCCGATGATTTGGGCGATAAAATGCGACGCCGGCCGGAGAACGCCGGCGCAAGCACCCTGCCGCCACAGCCCTTCAGACCCATCAACCGCGCACGCCGCGAGGTCTCGCTACGCCGCACTGCACGCGCCTCACGTGACAAATCTTGCCCGCGCCGCTTTCGGTCGGCCCGCACCCCTGTTATCGTCGATCCCGCTACAAAAAAATTCAGAGGGAACTGTCCGACGGAAGCCGTCACGCTTGGCGAGCAGGAGGGAACTCATGCAGCGCGCGTTCAAGGATTTCATCAAGACGGATTTTATCGGGAAGCTTGCGCTTTCCGGGCTGATCCTCAGCTTTGCCGCGGGGCCGGCCGCCGCGCAGAAAAAATACGACCCGGGCGTCACCGACACTGAAATCAAGATCGGCAACATCATGCCGTATTCAGGGCCGGCGTCGGCCTATGGCATCATCGGCAAGACCATGAGCGCCTATTTCCGCATGATCAACGACAATGGCGGGGTCAACGGCCGCAAGATCAACTTCATCAGCTATGACGACGCCTATAGCCCGCCCAAGACCGTGGAGCAGGCGCGCAAGCTGGTCGAGAGCGACGAGGTGTTTCTGGTTTTCGCCCCGCTCGGCACCGCCGGCAACGCCGCGATCCAGAAATACATGAATACCATGAGGGTGCCGCAGCTGTTCGTTGCCACCGGCTCGTCGCGCTGGGGCGACCCCGAGCATTTCCCCTGGACCATCGGCTGGCAGCCGAACTACCGGGCGGAAGCGCGCATCTATGCGACCTATATCCTGCAGCATTATCCCAACGCCAGGATCGGTCTGCTCTATCAGAACGACGATTTCGGCAAGGACTACGTGCTGGGCCTAAGAGACGTGTTGCGCGAAAAATATGACCGCATGGTCGTCGCCAGCATCCCCTACGAGGTCGCGATGCCGACCGTCAACTCCCAGGTGGTGGCGATCAAGTCCTTAAATCCGGATATCTTCGTCAACATTGCAACCCCGAAATTCGCGGCGCAGGCGATCAAGAAGCTTGCCGAACTCGACTGGCATCCGGTCCACATCATGAGCAACGTGTCGGCCTCGGTCGGCGCGGTGTTAAAGCCCGCGGGGCTCGAGAACTCCAAGGGCATCCTCAGCGCTTATTACCAGATGGACGTCACCGATCCGCAATGGGACAGCCATCCCGGCATGCAGAAATTCCGCGCTTTCATGGCGAAATATTATCCGGAAGCCGACAAGTCCGAATCTGGGCCGCTCACCGGCTATAATTTATCGACCGCGCTGGTCTATGTGCTGACGCGCTGCGGCGACGACCTCACCCGCGAGAACGTGATGAAGATCGTCGCCAACATGGATTTCGAGATCGACACTTATATCCCGGGCATCCGCATCAAGACCACGCCGACCGATTTCTATCCGATCGAACAGGTGCAGATGATGCGGTTCACCGGCGAGAAATGGCAATTGTTCGGCCCGATCATCGACGGGCACACCGAGGTTTCAAACTGAGGCCTCATCCCAAAGGAGCATCGCGAAGCGATGCATCTCGAAGGACAAGACCGCTGAACTGGAAGATGATCCTGACACTGCCAGGAACATCGGCATAGGCCGGGGCTGGCCACAAATCCCGGGGGAGGGAACTATGGATCGCACGCTCGAACGCTCGACCATGCGCAAGGTTTATCTGCGCCTGTTGCCATTTGCCGTTCTGTCTTATGTGCTCGCTTATATCGACCGGATCAATGTCAGTTTCGCCGGGCTCACCATGCGCGGCGACATCGGCATGTCGGCCGCTACCTTCGGGTTTGCCGTCGGCATGTTTTACTGGGGCTATTTCATCTTCGAGGTGCCGAGCAACGTGATCCTGGAAAAGGTCGGCGCCAGAATATGGATCGCCCGGATCATGATCACCTGGGGCATCCTCGCGGGCCTGACCGCAGTGGTGACGAATTCGACGGGCTTTGCGATCGTCCGTTTCCTGCTGGGCGTCGCCGAGGCCGGTTTCTTCCCTGGCATCTTGCTTTACTTCACCTACTGGTTTCCCAGCCGCCATCACGCCCGCATCGTGTCAGGCTTTCTGGTAGGTCTACCGGTCGCGGTGGCGGTCGGCGCGCCGATATCGACGGGGCTTCTCGGGCTGGAAGGCCTGTTCGGTCTGAAGGGCTGGCAAATCATGTACATCGCCGAAGCGATCCCGACCGTCGTGATCGGGGTGCTTACCTACTTCGTGCTCACCGATCGCCCGGCGCAGGCCAAATTCCTTAGCCCCGAGGAGCGCGACTGGCTGGTCGCCACCATCGCCGCCGAACGGCGTGCCACCGAGGCGGTGCGCAAATTCACGCTGTGGCAGACGCTTTATAATCCGAAGGTGCTGCTGCTCGCGCTGAACTATCTCGGCATCGTCACAGCGAGCCTGGGCATGCTGATTTTCATTCCGCAAATGATCAAGTCGCTGGGCAATTACAGCAACATGACGGTCGGCTGGCTCACCATGATTCCCTATACCTGCGGCGCCATCGCCATGGTGGCGTGGGGGCGCATCTCCGATCGCATGAACGAGCGGCGCTGGAATCTGTTCATCGGCTGCGTGTTCTCGACCGTCGGCCTCGTCATCGCCGGCATGACGATGGGGAGCTGGTGGGCGCTGGTCGGAATGTCGATCGCAGCAATGGGCTTCTATGGCTCCAAGGGTCCGTTCTTCGCCATGCCGCCGATGTTCCTCAGCGGCGCCGGGCTCGCGGCAGGCTTTGCCTGGATCAACTCGATCGGCAATCTCGGCGGCTTCTTCGGGCCCGGCTATGTCGGTCTCATGAAGGATTGGACCGGCAGCTTTGCGGGCGGCCTTTATGGGCTCGCTCTGCTCGGTTTGATCGCGGCCATCGTTTGCGCGCTGTTCCTGCACATTCCAAATCGCCTGCCGTCGCAGGCGATCGGAGCACCTGCCGAATGACGCTGATCCAGGCGGCGCGCTCCGGCGCCGCCTGGATACCCTCATTCAAGCTCTTGCATGAAAATAGGACGGCGCCGGTCGGGGGCGGTTCGATGGATGAAAAGCACTACCGATCGGTGGATCGGCGCATAAATCATTCTCTTTTGGTCCGGACGGTTGCAACTGCGAAGTTTTGCTTTACTTGGCAGCTAGCCGTTCATCTCTGGGCCGCATTTGGAATCCAATATTCCACAGATGCTTATGATTGATCCCCTCTACGTGGTTTCCGGATTCGGTGTCGGCGTTTTGGTCGGCATGACGGGCGTGGGCGGTGGCTCACTGATGACCCCGTTGCTGATCCTGCTGTTCGGTATCCACCCGGCGACCGCGGTCGGCACCGATCTGCTCTATGCCGCTGCCACCAAGGCGGGCGGCAGCGTCGCGCACGGCCTGGCAAAGAGCATCCACTGGCCGGCGGTGATCCGGCTCGCCAGCGGCAGCATTCCGGCAAGCATCGTGACGCTGTTCGTGCTGTGGCAGCTCGATCTCAACGGCGAATCCTCGCGCAGCCTGGTCAATCTGGTGCTGTGCTTTGCGTTGCTTCCTCACCGCGGCGTCACTGGTCTTCCGCAAGGCGATCATGGAGCGCTATCGTGCGCGGATGGAGCAGTTCGCCCCTGCCACCACTGCGCGTGCGACCGTGCTGGTGGGCGCGGCCCTTGGTGTGCTGGTCACGATCTCCTCGGTCGGCGCCGGCGCGGTAGGCGTGACTGCGCTGCTGTTGCTCTACCCGCAGCTGCCGATGACGCGCATTGTCGGCTCCGACATCGCGCATGCGGTGCCGTTGACGCTGGTGGCCGGAATGGGACACTGGGCCACCGGCGCGATCGACTGGCACCTGATGGGCGTGCTGCTGCTGGGCTCGTTGCCCGGCATTCGTGATCGGCAGCTATTGCGCGCATCGCGTGCCCGAAGCGGCGCTGCGGCTGGTGCTCGCCGCAACGCTGGTTCTGGTCGCCGGCAACCTCGCAAACCACGAGCTGCATTCGTCGTTCGCGAATCTCGCAGCTTTCGTACCGGCTGCCGCGCGCTAGCCCATCGCCACCGCGTCGCCCTTGGCGCCATGCGTGCGCTGATCGAGCCACATCGTGCCGAGCGCAAACGCCAGCCAGCCGAAATTGTAAACAAAGCCAACGATCAGAACGACCCAGCCGGGGATCGGGCCGACGGCGGCGCGATCGGCGAATTCCGCCAAGGTCGTCGCCGGCGTCGGATGGATGGCGATCTTGCCATAATAGGCGATCACCTGGACGGCGAGAATCCAGACATAATTGCGGCGCAGCCGCCGCCCAGCGGCGCGGACAAACGAAATGTGATGGCGCGGCGTCGTGTAGTCGCGCGCCAGAATCACCTGCCAGCTGTCGTCGCGCACTTCACCGGTAAACATCGGCGCGTAGAAATTCACCTCCAGCCAGCGCGCGCGGGCGCGCCAGACGTTGAAATAGCGATAGCGCCGCGCCTCCATCCCGAGAAACACCGCAAGCAGCAGCCCCACCAGCAGCAGCGGCAAGGGCGAGGCCTGGGGGCTCGAAAACGTCGTCGACAGCGCGATGCCCATCGTGACGATCGACCAGTTGGTGGTGTTGTCGAGGCGCGTTCGCCAGATCGTCGAGCGATAGACCTCGCCGCGATAGAGGTGGGCGATGGCCCCCATTTCGGCGGAATCGAAGGTGCGTTGGGGTTTTGTTTCGCTGGAAACCACAAGAGACATGGCGGGACTCCGGTTTTCCGAACAGCATTTCCGTCAATCACCGGCGTTGACCGGGGAGAGTCCACATCATCGCCGCCGATGGGTCAAGCCCTCGCGCCTCATTACGTCGCCGACCGATTTCTATCCGATCGAGCAGCTGCAGATGATGCGGTTCACCGGCGAGAAATGGCAGTTGTTCGGCCCGATCATCGACGCGATCGTCGGACTTCAACGATGAACCCGATGCACCGGGCGCGGTTTTTTCGTTCCGATCGGCGGAGGCGCCGGATGCCTGGTGTCGCATTTCTCGCCGTTCTTCATGCGCGCCTTGAGCTCGTTGCTGGCGCAGGCGAGCCGCGCGCGCAGTTCGTTCACTTGGGCGATGTGACGGTCAAGTTCATTCAATTTCAGTTCGATCTGCCTGATCAGGTAGTCACGGCGCAGGCCGTGATGTTTGGTCTCCGCAAGCGCTCCCTTGATCTCGTCGAGCGTAAAGCCGAGCGATTGCGCCTGCAGGATCATGGCTAGCGCTTCAGCCGAACTCTCGTCATATTCGCGGTAGCCCGTCGGGGTCCTGCGGACCGGCCGCACCAGGCCTTCGTCCTCCAGGAACCGGATTTTGGACGGCGCCACCCCGAACCGCCGCGCCAGTTCACCAATCTGCATGGCGGTGTCTCCTTCGAACAGGCCTTGACCTTCAAGTTAGGTTGAAGGTGTAGAGTGCCCCGATCCGTCACCGAATTCAAGGCCAATCCATGCATGCATCCATCCTGCCGTCGTCGCTGTTTGCCCCCCTGACGCTGCCGAATAAAGCGGTCGTTCCCAACCGCATTGCGAAGGCGGCGATGGAAGAAAACATGGCGGACAGCGGTCAGCTCCCGGGCGACAGCCTGCGGCGCCTCTACGAAAGCTGGGCCGAGGGTGGCGTCGGCCTGATCCTGACCGGCAATGTGATGATCGATCCGACCGCGCTGACCGGACCCGGCGGCGTGGTGCTTGACGAGCGCCAGCCGATCGAACCGTTCAAGGCCTGGGCGCGGGCGGCGAAGCGTGGCGGCAACCAAACCTGGCTGCAGATCAACCACCCTGGCCGGCAGGTGTTCGCAGCGATGGGACAAGAGGCGGTGGCGCCGTCGGCCATCGGCGTCGACATGGGCTCCTATTCGCATCTATTTCCTGTGCCGCGCGCGCTGGATGCCGCGGGCATTGCCGCGATTGTCGCGCGTTTCGTGACCACCGCCAGACTGGCCGAAGCCGCCGGCTTTTCCGGCGTGCAGATCCATGCAGCCCACGGCTATCTGATCAGCCAGTTTCTTTCACCACTAACCAACCAGCGCACCGACGCATGGGGTGGCGAGTTGCATAATCGCGCGCGGCTCTTGCTCGATGTGGTTAAGGCAGTGCGAGCCGCGGTCTCGCCCGGCTTCTCGGTCGCGGTAAAGCTGAACTCGGCCGATTTCCAGAAGGGCGGCTTTGAAGCGTTGGACGCCGTGCAGGTGGTGCGCTGGCTCAACGAGTTGCCGGTCGATCTCGTGGAATTGTCCGGCGGCAGCTACGAAAGCCCGGCCATGCAAGGCGCGCCGCAGGCCGGCAGCACCGCCGTGCGCGAAGCTTATTTTCTCGATTTCGCGCGCGACGTCAGCGCGGTTGCGCGGATGCCGGTCATGGTCACCGGCGGTATCCGCCGGCGCGCCGTCGCCGAGCAGGCGCTGAAGCCAAACGGGGGCAGGCCGGGGGTCGCTATGGTCGGCATCGCCAGCGCCATGGCGTTCGAGCCGAAGCTGCCCGAACGGTGGAAGGGTGGCGAAGCACTCGATGTCGAAATGCCGAGCGTCGGCTGGCGCAACAAGGCCTATGCAAGCCTTGCGAAGATGGCGCTGGTGAAGCTGCAACTGCGCCGCCTCGGCAAAGGCAAGCGGCCGAAACCTGACGCCAATCCACTGTTGGCATTGATCCGCCAGCAGATCCTGACCAAGCGGCGCACCCGGCTTTACCGGGCCTGGGTGTCACAAGCACGGGGCGAACCCGCCGGCGCGTGATATCATGCGCAGCCGAGCAAGCGAGGGATCAGCGTTTTTGCGCGCTGAGCGCGAAAAAATCGTTCGGAGAGGAATTTCAACCATGCAATCCGTCGTCATCACCGGCGCGTCGACCGGCATCGGCTGGGCCACGGCTAAACTCCTGCTCGATCGCGGATTTCGCGTGTTCGGCAGCGTGCGCAAACAGGCCGATGCGGAGCGGCTGAAAAGCGAATTCGGCGCTAATTTCACCCCACTGACGTTCGACGTCACCGATGAGGCCGCGGTGCTGGCGGCGGCGCGCGGGGTCCGCGACGCGCTTGATGGCGAGACGCTGTCAGGCCTCGTTAACAATGCCGGCATTGCGGTCGCGGGGCCCGTGCTGGAGCTTGCCGCCGACGAATTCCGTCGCCAGATGGAGGTCAATGTCATCGGTCCGATCATCGCGACGCAGGCGTTTGGCCCGCTGCTCGGGTCGGATCCTTCCTTGAAGGGACCGAAGGGGCGGATCGTGATGATCTCGTCGGTGGCGGGGAAGACCGGCAATCCCCTGACGCCGGCCTATGCGGCGTCCAAGCATGCGATCGAAGGCTTGTCGGAAAGCCTGCGCCGCGAACTGATGCTGTTCGGCATCGACGTCATCATCGTCGCCCCCGGACCGGTGAAGACGCCGATCTGGAGCAAGGGCCAAGAGGACGTCGACACGTCTAAGTATAAGAACTCGCCTTACCTGCCCGCGCTCCAGAAGGTCGGCAATTATATGAAACATCTTGACGCGATCGGCCTGCCGCCGGAGAAGATTGCCGAGCGCGTCTATAAAGCGCTGACGACGGCGCATCCCAGGGTGCGCTATCAGATCGCGCCGGATCCGATGCGGCATCTGATGACGGCTATCCTGCCCAAGCGCATGGTCGACAGGATCATCGCCAGGCGTCTCGGCCTGATGCCCAAGACTTGATGCTCAGGCATGATGGCCAAGACTTGACGCGCAAGGCTTGATCAGCATGCCGAGGCTATTGATCGCTGTTGCCGCATGACGACGATCGGCAAGAACAACGCGGAATTGACGGAGATCGCCAACGCGGCACTGCGGCGCGAGCCCGGATGCGAAACCGCGCGCATTGCTGCTCTCTGCCGGTTGCCGGATGTTCGCCAAGGCCGCAACTGGGAAATCCCGAACGTCATCCTTGGCGAGAGCCTCATCAGCGACGTCGACCGGGCGGTCCTCACCGTTCGCCGCCAGCTTGGGCGGAAGTTTCATCTGCTGATGGACGACTGAGCTTCTATCCCGCTGTTACTGCGCTCTTCGCGCGAGGCACCATCGCGATCATCCGCGACGCGAACACCGCAACCAGCGGAATGAGAAACAGCGCGTAAAGCGGCATGTTGGGGATCCGCTTGCCGAACGACACCGAAAATTGCAGCAGCAGATAGTAGCCGCCGGTCAGATGCAGGGCGCGAAAGGCGCGCGGGCCGATCGCGCTTGCGGTGCGATCGAACGATGTCGCGGTCATGGCGATGATGAAGGCATAGCCGACGCCGCCGAAGATGTAGGAGGCGGCGCTGGTGGCGGCGGCAAAGCCCGAGGGGTCCACGGCCGCGAAGGCCGCGATCGCAACCGCGTGCAGGCCATGCGAAGCGGCAAAGCTCACGCCGAGATAGCGGCGGTTGCGGCGCTGCCACCTTGTCCACGCATTGGGCCAGAGCCGTGCCAGCGCGGCGGCGCCAAACGCCAGGCAGAACAACAAGAGCGAGGTGCGCGCGGTGAAACGGATCACCATGCGGATGCCCTCGACCTCGAACTGCCGCATGGCGGCGATCCAGACGCTTAAGCCGATCAGGGTCAGCGTCAGCACGGCAAACAGCCGCCAGCCCTCGAACCAGTTTTGTGGACGCGATGCCATGACGCGTGCTCCCCATTGATGTAATCATCAATTACATGCGCTCAGTGCGCGCGGTCAATCCGTGTAATCGACGCTTACATTCACGATGGGGTGATGCTAAACCGAGCATGACCCGGAAAAGTGGGTACCGGTTTTCCGATCAAGGTCATGCTCAGACAAGAGACCTCATGAGCGCATCCGCGAAACCGAAACGCCGGCCATCGCGCCGTCCGCCGGCGCCAAAGCCCTATCACCATGGCGATCTCCGGCGCGTCCTGATCGACGCGGCGCTACAATTGGCCGAAGAGGGCGGGGCCGCGGCCGTCAGCGTTCGCGAAGCCGCCCGCCGCGCCGGCGTCTCGCCGGGCGCGCCGTTCCGTCATTTCGAAAGCCGCGATGCGCTGATGACGGCGGCGGCCTGGGAAGCGCAGTCCCGCTTCCGGGCCGAGATCGAAACGGCCCTGGCGCAGGTGCCGGTCGACGACCCGCTGGGCCGCTTTCGCAGCTTTGGCCTCGCCTATCTGCGCTGGGCGATGCGCAATCCTGCTCATTTCGAGATCATCTCGAGCGGCCGCTATTTCGATCATGACAGCGCCGCGGATCTGTCGCGCGACAATGCCGAACTGATCGCGCTGGCCGAGCGGATGTTGGCGGATGCCTTTGCGGCGGGAGCGCTGCGCACCAGCGAGCTGAAGCCGGTGCTGATCGCCGGCCGCGCGCTGGTCTACGGTTTTGCGCGGATGAACATCGACGGCCATTTTCCGCGCTGGGGCGTGGCCGACGCCGATGCCGAGCGCACCGCGGAAGCGATCCTTGACCTCTTCATCGACGGCGTCGCGAAGCGGCTACCGTCCACGCGCGGGTGAAAACCGGCGATCTATTTCGAGCCGATTGGTCCGAGCAAGCGCGCATACTGGGCCTTGACGGTGCCGTAGCATTCGCAGGCGCTGTCCTCGAGCCCTTCGGTATTCAATATTTGAATCCTGCCGCGCGCGTATTTGATCAATCCCGCCGCCTGCAAGGTGTGGGCAACCACCGTGACGCTGGTCCGTCGCACCCCGAGCATTTCCGCGAGATATTCCTGGGTGAACGACAGAATGTCGCTGCCCGACAAATCCCGCGCGCGAAGCAGCCAGCGCGATAGTCTGGCGATCACCTGATGCGTCGCGAAACACGCCGCCGACTGCTGGGCCTGGGCGTAAACCGTCTGCTCATGCCGGATCAGCAGGGCAAGCAATTTGGGGCTCTGCAAGGCAGTGGATTTCAGCGCCTCGATATCGCACACCACCATTTCACCGCCGAGCTGAATGATGCCACGGCTCAAAGACATCTTGCCGTCGAGCGCCGCGGACGCGCCCACCACGCCATCGAGCCCGACCATCGCGACTTCAACCGTTTCTCCGGTCGAAAGGGTAGTGACAAGAGACACCACCGCGCTGGTCGGAAAGTAGACATGGCGGATTTGCTCATCCGCCTCGAACAACAGATGATGCTGTTCGAAACGCGCCGGCTTCAAATGCGGTTCAAGACGTTTCAGGTCGGCAGGCGAGAGCAGGTTGAGCAAGAGGTTCTTCATTGCATGCGCTCCCTGTGTGACAGGCGGGAGCGCAGAGAACTCTCAGCTATCGGTGCCTAACCGGATACCCGATAATTTGCTGACGTTACGTCAAGTACCGGACATAGCAAGAATTAATCGTGGCTAGGTCGGGTGGCGAACAGACGCAGGGAATAGCCCAAGCAACTATATTTGCGCTGGGAATGAACGGGTTCGCGACTGCAATGCCGGTCCCTGTTCTTGGGTGCGCTGCAATAGTTTAGGGATCGGGCCAGCTTCGCGACCAGGCGCATGAGGGGGATCATGCCCAAGGGGTCGTTGACGGAAATCAGGCTCACTGTGATCGAGCGGCCGCTTTGCGGCCGGTGCCACTACACCCGAATGATGCTGGTTCGCCTCACGTTGCTTCCCGATGGATCGGAAGAGCGGACTTTTGAGTGCCAAAGATGCAACTTGATCGAGACAAGGACGCTCGGGGATCCGCTGAAGTCCGAAGCCGTCGAACGGCTAACGAGCAATGTCCGGCCGCCGAGTTGACGGTCTCAATCTCGTTGAAATCGCATTTGGGCAAGGCACCAGGTTCAGGGTTTCGGCGGTCTGCCTCGCTTGGGGATAAGCAGTCCTTGGATGTCGACCGCGTTCCGCAAGATACCGGCTCGTTTCATCGCTTCGGTCCGCTCCGGACCGTGCGGCATCGCGCGGGCTTTTTCGAGGGCTGCCCGCGCTTCGACTTCCAGATCCAGTCTAGGCAGCGGGTTCTTGATCGGTCGAGCCATGGATTGGAACGCTATTTGGTCAATGCTGAACTATCCGATTGCCCCGGCTCGCGAGCGATCCACGGGTTCGCGTTCGATTGAAGGGGATCGCAGGCTTCAATCCTGGTTTCGGCGTGGGCGCATTTCGGGCATTCGTAGCTGTGATGCTCGAAACCCTCTGATACCGGCGTGACGTCAGCCGTCATCATCCGCGTTTGGCAGTCGGGGCAGCGCGGACGGTGGATCGGCAACAGCTCTGGATCGGGTTTCGTCGTCCTCGGCATGACAAAAAAGGTAATTCCGTCCCGGAGCCCTTGTCTGTCCGCTAACCGACCAAAAATCGAAATAACCTCGTCCGTCCGGCCGGTTCGCCCGGCTAAGCGTCGCGATCCACCGCCGGCCCGGTAAGGTTGCCGGCAAAAATGGCCCCTCTAGACCAAAGGTCAGCGGGTCGCTTCATTGCGCGTTCATGACGGTTCCATTACATTTTTAAGACACGTCGCGGGTTCCGGCCGCGGCGTCGGTCTCCTGGTCATCGCCAGCCAAGGCTTTGGCAGCGCCGGACTAAAGTTGCGTCCCCGTCCATGGCGTCCGCGCCTAATCCAGGCCCCTTTGCAACCGTCGCCGCCGCGGGCGCCGCCTCCCTTGGTATCTTCAGGCTACTGGCCGTCGCGGCGCCGCACCTGGCGGCGCTGGTCCTGATGCTGCAGACCGAGACCGATTTCGGCTCGCGCGCCTGTTTTCTGCTGTCGTGGGGGATCCTGAACCTGTTCTGGATCACCCTGTTGCGACGCCCCGCGCTGTCGGGCGCGCTGTCGCTGACCATGGTGGTGGTGCTGGTGCTACTGTCGCGGCTCAAGCACGACGTCGTGCAGATGACCGCGAACTTCGTCGACCTGATGGTGATCGATCGCGATACCGCGGCGTTCCTGTTTACGATCTTCCCCAATCTGCGCTGGTCGGTGATCTCGGCGGGCCTGGTCACGATCCCCCTGATGTACGCGCTGTGGTGGCTCGATCCGTTCCGCATCCGCCGCCTGCCGGCCTTCGCCTGCAAGCTGGCTTGCCTGGCAGCGCTGGTTGGATATTCGATCGAATGGCCGGACGAGGCCTGGCGCGGCTATTACGACGACGGCTATCTGTCGAAATTCTCCCGCTCCGGCGTCACCGCGGTATCGGATTTCATTCATTACGGTTTTATGGAATCGGATGCGGTCGCAAGAGAGCGTCTCAACGTTCCGCTGCTCGATTCCTGCCATCCCGTGGGCCGCCGGCCGAACATCATCATGGTCCATGATGAATCCAGCTTCGATATTCGCGCCGCCGACGGCATCAAGGTGCCACCCGGCTACGGCAGCCATTTCAAGTCGTTCGACGGCAGGGAGCGCAAATTCCTCGCCGAGAGCAATGGCGGCCCGAGCTGGTTCACCGAATACAACGTGCTCGCAGGGCTCTCGTCGCGCTCGTTCGGCCGCTTCGCCTATTTCGTGACCCGCATCGCCTCCGGCCGGGTCGAGCGCGGGCTGCCCTTGGCGCTGCGCCGCTGCGGCTACGACACGATCTCGCTCTATCCGGCGTTCGGCGCGTTCATGAGCGCGCGCAGTTTTCAGTTGACCACCGGCATCCAGCATTTCTACGACGCGCACGATCTCGGCGCCAGCGATGTCGAGCCCGACAGTTTCTTCTACGACAAAGCCTTGTCGCTGATGTCGGAGGCGCCGCCGAAGACGCCGCTGTTCATGTTCGTCTATCTCGCCGCCAATCATTTTCCCTGGGAGACGCAAATTTCGTCCTGACCTGATGCCGTCCTGGCGCGCCCCGGGCAATGAGCCGGTGGTCGACGAATATCTGCGCCGGCAGGCGATCAGCGCCGACGACTACAAGGCGTTCATCGCCGGACTGAAGAAGAAGTTTCCCGGCCAGCCGTTCCTGATCGTGCGCTACGGCGATCACCAGCCGGAATTCTCGCCGCATGTCCTCGATCCGGCTCTCGACGAGGCCGGCGTCGGCAAGAAGCTCGAGGATTACGATCCGCGCTATTACGCGACCTATTACGCGATCGATGCGATCAACTTCGAACCGGTCAAAAGCCCGACCGAAATGGATGACGATCGACGGACCCTATCTGCCGCTGGTGATTCAGGAAGCCGCAGGCATTCCGCTCGATCCTTCGTTCGCAGAGCAGAAGCAGATCATGTTGCGTTGCAAGGGAATGTTCTATGCCTGCAAGGACGGCGCGGAAGCGCGTCGCTTCAACCGGCTTCTGATCGATGCCGGCATGATCCACGGATTGTAGGTTACCCGACCCAAGGTTCCCGATGAGGCGCAATGGCGTCTTGAGCGCGGCGTTGCAAATCTGTTATAGGGCTGCGCGAGAGGGTTTTTGTCGGGTTTTCCTGCCATGGTCATGCGCCTGTTTGCGCCGCAATTCCTCGTCCTCTGGGCCTTCCTCGGCTCGGCGCTTGCCGTGCATTTCCGCGGCAAGGTGCGGCTCGGATTCTGGCGGCAGGTCTCCGACCATTCCACCATCATGGCGCCCTACAATGTGCTGATGTACATGTTTTCGGCGGTGCCGAACCGGCCGATCCTGCAGGTCGGAATGGTCCCCGAGCTCAGCGTGCTGCGCGACAATTGGCAGATGATCCGCGAAGAAGCGCTGCAGCTGTTTGCGCAAGGGCAGATCAAGGCCGCCGACAAA
The DNA here is from genome assembly GCA_963713785.1 of uncultured Alphaproteobacteria bacterium. Lineage (GTDB taxonomy): Bacteria > Pseudomonadota > Alphaproteobacteria > Rhizobiales > Xanthobacteraceae > Bradyrhizobium. The sequence continues at coordinate 531,664 of CAVQNB010000002.1, read as the reverse complement.
TACAATGACTGGGGTTTTAACTCCTTCTTCCGGACCGGCTGGAAGCGCTTCTATCTGAAATGGTACGAGGAGGCGCTGCCGTCGGCGCTTGCCAATTGCCCGAAGACGGTGGAGCTGTTGAGCACCATTCCCAACGTGAAAGGGGCGATGTTCGCCAACCTGCCGCCGGGCGGCAAGCTGGTGCAGCATCGCGATCCCTATGCCGGTTCGCTGCGCTATCATCTGGGCTTGGTGGTGCCGAAATCGCCGGGCGAGTGCCGTATCTTCATCGACGGCAACTCTTATTCTTGGCGCGACGGCGAGGACCTGCTGTTCGACGAGACCTATCTGCACTATGCCGAGAACACCACCAGCGACGACCGCATCATCCTGTTCTGCGACGTCGAGCGTCCGTTGAAGACGCGGGCGATGACCGCGGTCAACCGCTGGGTCTCCAGGAACATCATCAACGAGAGCGCGACCCAGAACGAAGAGGGCGAGCGCGTCGGCTGGGTCAACCGCGTGTTCGGCTACGTCTACCACGTCCGCCTCGCCGGCAAGCGGATGAAGGCATGGAACAAGCGCGTCTATTACGCGGTGAAGTATCTGTTGATCGGCGGCATTCTGGCCGCGTTCCTCGCCACCGCCTTCGCGTGAAGCGTCGCGGAACGTAGGGTAGGCAAAGGCGCCCTTGCGCCGTATCCACCAATTCTGGCTCTGGATCGAAAGAGGTGGGCACGCTTGCGCTTTGCCCACCCTACAAATCTCAACCCATCCTACTGCGGCCGGTCGCTCAGCTCTCCTCGATTCTCATGGCGCGCAACAGCAGCACGACGCTACTGCTTCTGAATTCCAGCTTTCTCAATCACCTTCTGCCATTTCTCGATGTCGGATTTGAGCTGGGACGCCAGCGCCTCCGGCGTGCCCGCCTTGGCCTCGATGCCGAGTTCGAGCAGCCGCTTTTTGACGTCGGCGTCGGCGAGAATATCCTGTAGCGCCGCATTCAGCGTCTTCACGATCTCCGGCGGCGTGCCGGCCGGCGCAAACAACGCATTCCAGGAGACCACGTCGTAACCGGCAACGCCGCCTTCCTGCACGGTGGCGAGTTCCGGCGTGGCCTCCGAGCGTTGCGCGCCGGACGAAGCGAGAGCCCTCAGCTTGCCGTCGGCAAGGTTACCCTTCATGGAGGAGTAGCTGTCGATCATCAGGGCGACATCGCCCTGCAGCAGCGCGACCTGGATCTCAGGCGTTCCCCGGTAGGGGATGATGGTGAAATCGATGCCGGCGGCGGTCTTGAACAATTCCGCCGACAGGTTTTGCGTGCTTCCGACATTGATGGTGCCGACATTCAGCGTGCCGGGCTTTGCCTTCGCGGCCGCGATGAAGTCGCCAAGCGTCTTGAACGGCGAGTTCGCCGCAGTGGCGAACAGAAAATCGAAGAATCCCAGGCTTGAAATCGGCGCGAAATCCTTCAGCGGATCGTAGGGCAGTTTCTTGAATAAGGAGACGCTGACCGCGGTGCCGTTGGCGAGTAGCGCGAGCGTATAGCCGTCGGGCGGCGAGGAGATGATCGTTCGCGCCGCAACGATGCCGCCGGCGCCTGCCTGGTTCTCGACGTAGAAGCGCTGACCGAGCTTGTCGCCGAGTTTTTCCGCGATGATGCGTGCGGTGATGTCGCCAACACCACCGGCTGCAAACGGCACCACGATGCGTACCGACTTGTCCGGATAGTTGGCGGCGTGCGCTTGTCGGGATGAAGCCACGAGCGTCGACAGTGCAAGCACAGCGAAGAAAATATCGCGGCCCGCGCGATTAACAAACCTCATAGAATGGTGTGCTCCTGATCTGATCGATCTTTATAGCACGCGACCGCACAGGTCCAAGCTCGCAGGGCGGATCAGCGACAGCGTACTCCCGCGCCACGATACTCGTGGATTTCACCATCTTGCCGGTTTCGCGTCGGGCCAATTCTCAGGCAAGGTGAAGACCGCGCACGGAGAGGCGATTCCGCGCAGCACATGCGTTCCGAGCGAGATCAGCGGCGCTTCCGTCTCGGCGGCGAGCGCGCCCGACACAAGGACCGTCTTCTGAAGCGGCCGGCATAATCCTTCCAACCTGCTCACCAGATTGACGGCGGGGCCGATCGCCGTGAAATCGAGGCGATCGGCGGCGCCGATATTACCCCATAGCATCTCGCCGAGATGCAGGGCGGCGCCGAAGGGCAGAGGCGGCAGCCCCTGCCGATGTCGCTCCTTGTCCAGATGCATCATCCCGAGGCGAGCGGCGGCCACCGCACGCAGCGCGGCTTCGCAAGCGCCGCGCGGCGCTTCTCCGGCGACCGGGAAGATCGCCAACACGCCATCGCCGATAAATTTCAGCACTTCGCCCCCAAAGGCGTGAACGGAGCCTGCGATGCGATCGAACCAGGCGCCAAGAGCCGAGATGACGACAGCGGTAGGATTGTCTTCGGATAGCGCCGTGAACCCGCGCAGATCGGCGTAGAGCAGCGCCGCCTGGATGGTCTCGCCGACATCGCGCCGCAAGGGAGCCGCCAGCACCCGCGCCGCGCTGCGCCGGCCGAGATAGGCTTCCAGAGTAGCCGTCAATGTGTCCCGCGCGGCGAGAAGTGCAAGCGGTGCCGCGGCAAAGCGCGCGGCCTGTCGCAGGTTATCGGTCTCGTCCGGTGTGAACTGACGCGGCCCGATCCAGCCGAGCGAAGGCCCATCCGGCCGAAGCCCGACGATGTCCTCGTGCACGACGCCATCAGCAATTCCGGCGAGCCAGCGCCGGCCGGCGTCGCTGGCCGGGCTTGCCTCCAGCGCCGCCATTGGTCCTCCCGCCGCGAACCCCAAGGCCTCGATGACTTCCCCGCTCTCGGCGCGCCACATCCAGGTGCGCCGCGCGATCAGCGGGTGAGGGACGGACTGCGAAAGCGCGCCGCCCGAAAGCGGCAGGCCATCCCCGACCAGATGCGTGCCGAGTTCCGCCAACAGCCGGTCGGCGCCCGGCGCCTCGCCGGCTGCATCGACGAGCCAGGAAAGCGTCGAGGAGAGCTGCATGGAACCATTATGAATTTGACACGTCACCCTTGTCACGAGCTATCGTCGGACGATTGGCCTTCACGCCGCGATCGGCGCGCCCGGCCTTCGGAGGAATCGATGAACGAACCGCTCGTGGTCCGACGCGAGGTCCAGATCGCAGCCCCGCCTGCGACGGTTTTCGCTTTCCTGACCGATCCGGAAAAGATCGTGAGCTGGATGGGCGCCGAGGCGACGACCGAGACGCATCCGGGCGGGCTCTATCTCGTCAAGGGCGTAGGCGGCGTAGGTGAACGCGTGGCGCGCGGAGCGTTCCGGGAGGTGGTGCCGATCCATCGCCTCGCCTACAGCTTCGGTTGGGAGGGAAGGGAAGACGTGCCGCCGGGATCGAGCTTGATCGAGATCGATCTTGTCGACCGGGATGGCGGCACATTGCTGCGCATGACGCATAGCGGTCTGCCGAACGAGGCGCTGTGCGCCAGCCACGAAAAGGGTTGGGCGCATTATTTCGGCCGGCTGGCGATGGCGGCCGCGGGCCGAAATCCCGGCATCGATCGCGGGCCGCACGCGACCTGACTTCATCTCCGCGCAGGCCCCGCGCGAATTGACGAGCCTCAGCGCTTGCCGATCTTCTCCCCCAGCCAGCGCGCCACCATATCCGGCGATGATGTCGCGTCGCCGCCGGCTGCGCGCAAATTGGCTTCACGCATTTCCGAGATATCGATCTTGCCGAGCAGCGGCGCGAGCGCCGCCTTTAGCGCCGGATCGTCGGCGCGCTTCGGCGACAGCAGCACGATCGCGTCGTAGGGCGGGATCGCATGCTTCGAATCCTCCAGCACCACCAGACCGTATTTGGCGATCAGGCCGTCACTGGTATAGCCCGCGATCACGTCGACCTCGCCGGAAGCAACGGCTGCATACATGAAATCCGGCTGCATCTGCCGTTGCGCGCGGAACGACAGGCCGTAGGCCTTTTGCAAGCCGGCCCATTCCGGCCGCGAGAAAAATTCATAGTCCGCAGCGAGCGACATCGTGCCCGCATGCGCGGCGAGATCGGCGATCGAGTGAATGCCGAGCGTCTCCGCGCGCTTTTTCGGCATCACCAGCGCATAGGCGTTCTCGAAGCCGAGTTCGCCGAGTAGCGTGATGTTCTGCCGTGCCAGCGTCGTATTCAATTCGGTGAGCAATTCCTCGCGCGACTTGATATCGGTGCGGTGAAACTGGTTCACCCACAGCGTGCCGGAATAATCAACGTAAACGTCGATATCGTTGGACTTGAGTGCCTCGAAGATCACATTGGAGCCGAGGCCCTCGCGCGAGGTGGCGGAAAGCCCCGCCGCGCGCAGCCGCTGCGCGATCAGCGCAGACAGCACATATTGCTCGGCAAAGGTTTTGGCGCCGACCACATAACTCGACGACGAGCGCGCCATTGAGGGCACCAGGGTAGCCGCAACCAGCGCCGCGATGCCAAGGCTGCCAAGCGCCGCGAGCAAGCGGCTGCGATAACGGATGCCGCTTTCGATCAGCGCCAGCAATTGATCGACCGCGAGCGCCAGGATGGCCGCGGCCAGACAGCCGAACAGCACGAACACCCAGTTCTGGGTTTGCAGACCTGCGAAAATGTAGTTGCCGAGGCTGGTCTGGCCGATCGGCGTCGACAGCGTCGCGGTGCCGATCACCCAGACCGCCGCGGTGCGGATGCCCGCCATCATCACCGGCAGCGCCAGCGGCAATTCCACCGTAAACAGCGACTGACGAGCCGTCATGCCGACGCCCTGTGCCGCCTCGAGGATCGCAGGCTCGACGCCGTTGAGGCCGGTGATGGTGTTGCGTAGCACCGGCAGCATCGAATAGAGCGCGAGCGCCAGCACCGCGGGCAGGAATCCGAAGGCGGAAAAACCGAACCCGAACCAGGTTAACGTCAGCGCCGCCAGCGCCAGCAATAGCGGATAGAACAGCGCCAGCAGCGCAAGGCCCGGCACGGTCTGCACAATGCTGGCGAGTCCCAGCAGCGCGCCGCGCATCACTCGACGATTGCGTGCCGCAATCGCGAGGGGAAGGCTGACTGCGAGCCCGAGCGCCAGCGCCGCCACGCTGACGCGCACATGATTGCCGAGATAATCGGGCAGATGCGCCAGCGCCTCGCCCCAGCGCGGATCGGAGAACAGGCTCATGCCGCGCCGCCTTGCGGCAACAAGGCGCCAAGCCGCTCGGCCTGCCGCCGCGGCGTGCGCAGGAGTTCGCCGACATAGGGATCGCGGCTCGCCGAAAGCTCGCTTGGCGTGCCCTGCGCGAGCAGGCGGCCGCTGCGCATGACGGCGATGCGGTCGGCCAACAGAATGGCCTCAGTCATGTCATGGGTGATCATGACTGTGGTCAAAGCGAGCGTGTTGTGCAGCGCACGGTAGTCGTCGCCGAGCGCGTCGCGGGTCAAGGGGTCAAGCGCGCCGAATGGCTCGTCCATCAGCACGATGCGCGGTTTTGCGGCGAGCGCGCGCGCCACGCCGACGCGCTGCCGCTGACCGCCCGACAATTCCCGCGGCAGGCGGTCGCGATGCTGCGCGCGGTCGAGCCGCACCAGATCGAGCAATTCATCCACCCGCGCGAAGGTCTCAGCCGCCGGCCAGCCCAACAGCTTCGGCGTGATGCCGATATTGTCGGCGACGCTCAGATGCGGAAACAGCCCGCCGCTCTGAAAGACGTAACCGATGCGGCGGCGCAATTGCACCGGATCGACCGTCTGCACATCGGCGCCTTCGACCGTGATGGTGCCAGAAATCGGCATCGATCAGCCGGTTGGCGAGCCGCAGCAGCGTGGTCTTGCCCGAGCCGGAGCCGCCGACGATGGCGAGGAATTCGCCCGCGGCGACCTGAAGCGAGACGTCATCGACCGCGACCACGCGCCCCGGACTGCTGCCGCCGTCAAAACTCTTGCCGACATGGGCATAGGCGATCAGTGGCGCTGATGGCATCGGGCCTCGGTCTGTTGGCGGCGTTACCTTACCCTCTTCTAGAGGGTGAAGGGCTGCAGTACCACGTTGCAGCGCTTCGTTGAACTTGTCCCCGCAAACCGCTAAGGCATCACTTAAACTTGGAGGGGGAAACGCTTGGACATGGCAACGCCAACGGCGGTCGCGCTCAACGACGCGACGGTGGCCTTTCGGCTTGCGGATGCGCGCCTCTATACGGCGGTCGAGAAGGCGCGGTTGTCGGTCGCGCCCGGCGAGTTCGTCGCCATCGTCGGACCCACCGGATGCGGCAAGTCGACCTTGCTGAATGTCGCCGCCGGCCTGCGCAAACCGGCGTCGGGGACGGTGCGGATCTTCGATTCCCCGCTGACCGGGCTGAACGAGGACGCCGGCTATCTGTTTCAGGCCGATGCGCTGTTTCCCTGGAAGACCGCGATCGACAATGTCGCGATCGGTCTTGAAATTGTGGGCATACCGCGCGCGCAGGCGCTGGAACGCGCGCAAGCCTGGCTCGATTCGGTGGGGCTTTCCGCTTTCGGCAATCGCTACCCGCACATGCTCTCGGGCGGCCAGCGCAAGCGCGTTGGGCTCGCACAGGTTTTGATCCGCGACCCGAAAATCCTGTTGATGGACGAGCCGTTCGGACCGCTCGATGCCCAGACCCGGCAGATCATGGGCAATCTGCTGCTTGAGTTGTGGAACGCCGACCGCAAGGCGGTGCTGTTCGTCACCCATGATTTGGAGGAGGCGATCGCGCTGGCCGATCGCGTCGTGATCATGTCGGCCGGGCCGGGCGCGCGCATCATCGGCGACTGGCGCGTTCCTTTGGCGCGGCCGCGCGATATTTCGGAAGTGCGGATGGAGAAGGAATTCCACTCACTGCACCGTGAGATATGGAGTGTTCTTAAGGCGGAAGTGTTGAAGGGTTACGCGCAATCGGGAGCCGGCTGACCGCGCCGGTCCCGCTTGGGCGGAGACTGCAAGAAAGCAGACGAGGCAAACAACAAACCGGGGAGATCTCATGCTGATCCGTAATTTTATTCTGGCCTCGATCGTCGCCCTCGTCGCGCTGGGCGGCACGCAAAACGCCAACGCGCAAGGCGCCTTCACGCTGTCCTCGTCGAACTTCAAGGATGGCGAACGCCTGCCGCTCAAAAGCGCCGGGAACAACAAGTCCAATCCAAACTGCGTCGGCGAGAACGTTTCGCCCGCATTCTCCTGGGCCAACCCGCCGGAGGGCACCAAGAGCTTTGCGCTCCTGATGTTCGATCCCGAGCGCCGGCCGCCTGGCGGCGTCAGCCACTGGGTAGCCTATGGGATTCCGGCCTCCGTCACCGGGTTTGCCGAAGGCGAGGTTTCCAAACCCAGCGAGAAATATGTCGGCGGCCAGAGCCTGATGAAGTTGCCGACCTACTTCGGTCCATGCACGCCCGCCGGTGCGCCACATCACTACACTTTCACGTTGATCGCGACCGATCTTGAACCGACTGCCCTGAAGGAAGGCATGACGCGCGATGAACTGATCAAGGCACTGGACGGCCACGCCAAGGGCGCGACGGGCCTGGTCGGCACGTTCTCCAAACCGTAAGCTTAGCGCAGCAATGAGAGGGGCTTGAGCATGTCGAGGATCGGGCTCCTCTCCTTGCAGTTACTGGTCGCGATCGTCGCCCTGGCGCTGTGGCAGTTCTTTGCCAGCGTGCCGGTGTTCGGAAAAATGTGGCTGCCGCCGTTCTTCTTTTCCAATCCGGTCGATGTCGGCGAGCAGATCGTCAAATGGTTTTCGACAGGCGTGATCTGGAAGCATCTCTTGATCACACTTTGGGAATCGATCCTTGCTTTCGTCATCGGCTCGCTCGGCGGCGTTGCGGTCGGCTTCTGGTTCGCGCGCCAGCCTAAAGTCGCCGCGGTGTTCGACCCCTATGTCAAGATGGTCAACGCGCTGCCGCGCGTGGTGCTGGCCCCGATCTTCACGCTATGGCTCGGGCTCGGCATCTGGTCCAAGGTCGCGCTTGGCGTGACGCTGGTGTTCTTCATCGTCTTCTTCAACGTCTATCAGGGCGTCAAGGAGGTCTCGACCACCGTGCTCGACAATGGCCGCATGCTCGGCATGAGCGAGCGGCAGCTGATGCGGCATGTCTACTGGCCCTCGGCGCTGTCCTGGATGTTTTCCTCGCTGCACACCTCGGTGGGTTTTGCCGTGGTCGGCGCCGTGGTCGGCGAATATCTCGGCTCCGCGGCCGGGCTCGGCTATCTGATCCAGCAGGCGGAGGGCGTGTTCGACGTCGCCGGCGTGTTCGCCGGCATGTTCGTATTGTCCGCCTTCGTGATCCTGATCGATATGGCGGTGACGCTGGTCGAGCGGCGGCTTCTGGTGTGGCGGCCGGCCGCGGCGGGGCGAGATTGATCGACGCCACCCCGAGCGCTTGCGACTTTGTTACAGCGTCGGGCCAATTGCTATTCGCCTCTCTGCGCTAAAGGCCGCATGATAGGGCCGGGCCGTGACATGCGCGGCTGCGACCCGCGCGACAGTCCCGAGCCAGATGATCCTCGCACAGAACACAGACCCGTCGGACGAGATGTCGTTGCGCTATGCCGGCTGGCGCGTCGTGCTCGCCTGTTTCCTGATGGCGATGTTTCTCTTTGGCTTTGGCCTTTACGGTCATGGCGTCTATCTTGCGGAGCTGCAACGTCTGAACGGCTGGCCGGCTGCCCTTATCTCGGGCGCGAGCACGCTGTCGTTCCTGCTCGCCAACATTTCCGCGACCTTCACCAATGAACTCGTGGCCCGGCTGGGCGTGAGGCGGCTTGTCCTCTTGGGAATTGCGGCGCTTGCGGCGTCCACGGCCTTGCTCGCACGGGCGAGCTCCATCTGGCAGCTCTACGCCGCGTTCATGCTGATGTCTCTCGCGTGGATTGGCATGGGAACGGTGGTAATTGCGGCTGTCGTGAGCCTTTGGTTCGTGCGCCGTCGCGGTCTCGCCATCAGCCTTGCGTTCACCGGCGCCAGTTCCGGCGGGGTCGTCGTCACGCCTTTGCTGGTGTTTCTTGTTGAACGGTTTGGCTTCCCGGCCGCGATGCTGACCGCGACGGCGGTCATGGTTGCCGTTCTGGTTCCGGTTGCAGTCGCCTGGATCGGCCCGCCAACAGCCGGACAAGCCACAGTGTCTTCCGCACCAAGCGGCATATCGCGTGCGAAGCTGATGCGCAGCCTGGCGTTCTGGACAATCTCGATACCGTTTGCGCTAGCACTGCTGGCTCAGATTGCTTTCATCGTGCATCAGATCGCGCTGCTTGAACCGAAGATAGGCCGTGCCAACGCGGGGTTTGCGGTCTCGGTCATGACGTTCATGGCGATAGCTGGACGCCTCGGCCTCGGCATGGTCGCCGACCGATACAATCCGCGGCGCGTCACCGCCGCATCGCTCATCAGTCAGGCCGCGGCGCTCCTGACGATCCTGCAGTCCGACAGCGCTCCCATCGTACTGGCTGCTTGCGCAGTCTTCGGCTTTTCAGTGGGTAATCTCATTACCTTGCCGCCGCTGATCATTCATCGCGAGTTCAGTGCCGCGAGTTTTGTCGTCGTGATGGGGCTGTCGATCGCAATCAGCGGAGTTCTTGGCGCGTTGGGTCCGGTACTCATCGGCATGGTTCGCGACTGGACCGGCGGCTATGATGCGGCCCTTGCGCTCTGCATCGCGCTCGAGCTGTCCGCAGCAGTGATCGTTGTCTGGCGAGGGCGGGGGTGGAGGGACACGACTAGCGACTGATTTTTCAGTCACTGCGAGCCAGCGGGTCGGCGCAACGCACCGCCCGATGACAGGCTCCTCGAAGCAACCCAAAATCCTTCTGAGAAGCTGGATTGCTTCGTCGTTTCACTCCTCGCAATGACGGTGAGGTAGTACAACCACCTTCTCAAGGCCTGTGCGCTGCTCTATCGTGCCGGCAAGGCAATGGAGGAAGCCATGAAAACCATGATCGGCAGGCTGGCTGGCGCACTCGCGGCGCTGGTGTTGACCACGGGTCTCGCCGCGGCGCAGAGCAAGATCACGGTCGCGGTCGGCGGCGGCGCTTGCCTGTGCTATCTGCCGACGGTGCTGGCCAAACAACTCGGCGAGTTCGACAAAGCGGGCCTCGCGGTCGAGCTGGTCGACCTGAAGGGCGGTTCGGACGCGCTGAAAGCCGCGCTCGGCGGCAGCGCCGACGTGGTATCCGGCTATTTCGACCATTGCGTCAATCTCGCCGCCAAGAAGCAGGAGCTCGTGGCCTTCGTCGTCTACGACCGCTATCCTGGCCTGGTGCTGGTGGTATCGCCCTCGCACAATGGCGAAATCAAATCGATCAAGGATCTCGCGGGCAAGAAGGTCGGCGTCAGCGCGCCGGGCTCCTCGACCGATTTCTTCCTGAAGTATCTGTTGAAGAAGAACGGTGTTGATCCCTCAAACACCGCGGTGATCGGCGTCGGCCTCGGCGCGACCGCGGTCGCCGCCATGGAGCAGGGCCAGATCGATGCCGCCGTGATGCTCGACCCGTCCGTCACCGTGCTGCAAGGCAGCCATCCGGACCTTCGCATCCTCTCCGATACGCGCACGCAAAAGGACACATTAGCAACCTTCGGCGGGGAATATCCGGGCGGCGCGCTCTATGCCACCGCGGCCTGGGTCGCCTCGCATGAGAAGGAGGCGCAGGCGCTGACCAATGCGATCGTTGGCACACTTGCGTGGATCCACTCCCATTCGCCGGAAGAGATCATGGCCAAGATGCCCGACGAGATGGTCGGCAAGAACAAGGAACTCTATCTCGCCGCGCTCAAGAACACGATCCCGATGTATTCGGAGACCGGCAAGATGGATCCGAAGGGCGCGGATGCGGTGCTCGCGGTGTTCAGCGAAGGCTCGCCTGAGGTCGCCAAGGCCAATATCGACGTCAGCAAGACTTTTACCAACAAATTTGTCGAGCAAGCCAAGACGACGGGGATGAATGCGAAATAGCGCTTCTCCCGCGCTATGATGCCCCCTCGCATTCATCGCGTCACGACGCTCGATTTGCCGGTGCGGGCATGGCCGTGGCGGTTCGCCGCGGAGCGGCGCGCCGACGTCGCCGCGCATTTCGCCGAAAAGCAACGCGAGAAGCCGAAGATCTGGAACGGCCGTGTGCTGCTGGCGCGCAATCCGCAATTCGAAGGCGGGCGCTTCAGCGCCGATTATTTCGAGACCGATTTCGCAAGTTTCCTGGCCTGGCGCGACTGGGGCTTTCCCGATCCTGAAATATTCAACGGCTTTGGCATGGGGGCGCTGCGCAGCGCCGACGGCGCCTTCGTCATGGGCGAAATGGGCCAGCACACGGCGAATGCAGGGCGCATTTATTTTCCGTCCGGCACGCCCGATCTCGACGATATCAGCAACGGCGCACTCGACATCGCAGGCAGCGTGGCCCGCGAGGTGGAAGAGGAAACCGGCCTCACGCCGGATGATTACCGCGCCGCCACGCATTGGGATTGCGTCTTTACCGGCCCGTCGGTTGCAATGATCAGGGTCCTGGATGTCGATATGCCGGGCGAAGCCTTGCGCGAGCGGATCGAGGCCAATCTCGTCCTTCAGTCCGAGCGGGAGCTTGCCGCGATCCATCTGGTGCGGCGCCTGAGCGACCTGACCGATCGGATGCCGCGTTTCGTGACGGCGTTTGTCGAAAGCGCCCTTGCGGGCTGATACTAAAGGCGCAAGCGCCGCGGATGCGCGAAGGCCTGTGCTTAGCAATGCGGCTTGACATCGATTGGCGCTATCAATGTGATAGGCGCCAACAAGAACAACAAACGCAACGCACAATTGCCAAGGGAGGGTTCGATGCTGGAGCGCAAAGCCGCACGCCTGCTCGTCAGGCTAGTGGCCGCAATGGCGGTGCTGGGAATGGCGGTTTCCGCTAACGCCCAAGAAAGCCAAGCGAAGAAAATCAAGATCGGCGTGATTTACGACCTGACCGGCCCGCTCGCCGGCGGCGGCTCGGAGCTGCAATATACCGGCGCCAAGATCATGCTCGACCAGTACGCCAAGACCGGGGTCGAAGGTTACAAGGTCGAGGCGGTCTATGCCGACGCGCAGAGCAAGCCCGATGTCGCCATCAACGAGGCGGTCCGTCTGATCGAGCAGGAAAAGGTCGACATGCTGCTGGGCTTCTTTTCCTCGGCCCAGTGCGTGCCGGTGGCCGCCCGCGTCGAGCAGCTCAAGAAGTTCATGTGGATCACCACCTGCATTTCCTCCGCCGTGCTCGACGGCAAGAACTACAAATATGTCTTCCGTCCGCAGCCGAGCGGCGACCAGTTCGGCCTGATGACGATGGATTTCATCGCCCAGAACTCGGTTTCCAAGTTCGGCAAGGAGCCGAAGGACCTGCGCGTCGCCATCATCCACGAAGACGGCGCCTACGGCGTCGACGTCGCCAAGGGCAACGAGGCCGGTGCCAAGAAGGCCGGCTTCAATGTCGTGCATGAAGGAGGGCTATTCGGCGACCGCGCCCGACCTCTCCGCGCTGGTGACGAAACTGAAGCGCGCGCGGCCCGACGTGATCTTCCACACCGGCTACAATCCCGACATCACGCTGTTTTTCCGGCAGGCGCGCGAGCAGGGCCTGAAGGTCGGTGCCATCGTCGGCCATGGCGCGGGCTATGGCGTCTATGAGAAGCTGAAGGAAGGTCTCGGCAACGACGCAAACTATCTCTTCGACACCGATCCGATCTCGATCTGGCTCACCAACCCGGAAACCCTGGATCCCAAACTGCCGCCGGTCATCAAGATGGTCGGCGACGAGTTCGACAAGGTGAAACCGGGTGTAGCGATCCGCTCCGCCCATGTCGGCATGGCCGCTTCTAACACCTACCTGTTCCTGACCGATGTACTGCCGCGCGCCATCAAGAAATATGGCGGCGTCGATCCCGATGCCCTGCGCAAGGCGGCGCTGGATACCGATATCCCCGAAGGCGGCACCATGCTCGGGCTTCGGCGTCAAGTTCTTAGGCGATGGCACCGCGATGCCCGGCCAGAACGAGCGCTCGTTCCCGGTGGTGATCCAGTATATCGACGACAAGTCGTATGTGGTGTGGCCGAAGAGCCAGGCGCAGCGCGAAGCCGGTGCTGCCGCTGCCCGCGGGCACGACCTATAGCTACAAATAGCTGGCTCTCTAGCTGAACGAAGGGACCGCTGTGCTGGTAGTCGAGGGCCTGTTCAAGCGCTTTGGCGGCTTCACGGCCGTCAACCATGTGTCATTCACCGTCGACCAGGGCGAGATCCTCGGCCTGATCGGCCCGAACGGCTCGGGCAAGAGCACGATCTTCAACATGTTGTCCGGCACGCTGCCGCCGACGGCCGGCTCGATCATGTTCGATGGCCACGAGATCGCAGGGCTGGCGCCGCACCGGATCATCAACCGCGGCATCGGCCGCACCTTCCAGATCCCGCGGCCGTTTCATCGCCTGACCATCTTCGACAACGTGGCGCTGGCCGGCTATTTCGGCCAGGGCCGGCACAGCCGCGGCAAAGCGGAGGAGGCGGCCGAGCGCGCGCTCGCCATGGTCGGCCTGCCGACCGACCGTCAGGCGAGCGTCGACGGGCTCGGCGCCGCCGGCCTGAAAAAGCTTGAGCTGGCGAAAGCGCTCGCCACCGGCCCGAAGCTCCTGCTCGCCGACGAGAGCCTCGGCGGGCTCGACGAGACCGAGATGGACCAGGCCGCCGACATGCTGCGAAAAATCCGCGACGAGCTCGGCATCACCATCATCTGGGTCGAGCACATCATGGGCGTGTTGATGCGCGTGGTCGATCGCGTGATGGTGCTCGACCACGGCGAGAAGATTTCCGAAGGGCTGCCGACCAAGGTCGCAAGCGACCCGCGCGTGATCGAGGTCTATCTCGGCACCGACGCCGACGCGACCCAGGCAGCCGCCGCGCTGGCGCGTCGCCGGACGGGGGCCTGAGCCATGCTCGAGCTGAAATCGGTCGATGCGGGCTATGGCACCTTCCAGGCGCTGTTCGGCGTCAGTCTTGACGTCAAGGCAGGCGAAGCGGTCGGCGTGATCGGCCCGAACGGCGCCGGCAAGACCACGTTGATGCGGGTGATCTCAGGCCTGATCCGTCCGCGCCGGGGATCGATCAGCATGCAGGGCACCGATGTGCTGGCAACGGCGGCGCACCGCATCGTCAGCCTCGGCATTGCGCATGTTCCCGAGAACCGCCGGCTGTTTCCGCGGCTCTCCGTCGACGACAATCTCAAGATGGGGGCGTTCACGCCCGATGCCCGCGCCAAATATGCCGAACGGACTGGAGTTCGTGTTCGATCTGTTTCCGCGCCTGAAGGAGCGGCGCCACCAGATGGCCGGGACCATGTCGGGCGGCGAACAGCAGATGTGCGCGATCGGCCGCGCGCTGATGTCGGATCCGAAACTTGCTGCTGCTCGACGAGCCCTCGGCCGGGCTCGCGCCGGTCGTGGTGCAGCAGGTGTTCGAGCTCGTGAAGCGGATCCGCGCCGGCGGGCTGACGGTCCTGATCGTCGAGCAGAACGTGCAGCAGGTGCTGCAAGGTGGTGGACCGCGCCTATCTGCTGGAGGCAGGCCACATCCGCGCCTCGGGCACGTCGGCCGAGATGATGGCGACCGATACCATCAAGCAAGCTTATCTGGGAGTGTGAGGCGATAACCGATGCAGGCATTTCTGGACATCTTCGACATCTACCTGCTTGAGGCCGTGGTCAACGGCATTCTGCTTGGGCGGGGTGCTGGCGCTGCTGGCGCTCGGGTTGAACCTGATCTTCGGCGTCATCGACGTCACCTGGATCTGCTACGCCGAGCTCGTGATGATCGGCATGTACGGCATGTATTACCTCGTCCAGGTTTTTGGCGTGCCGTACTGGGCGGCGGCTCCGCTCGTCATCCTGCTGGTCGCGGCAATGGGCGCGGCGCTGCACTATCTGGTCATCGCGCCGCTGCTCACGGCACCTCCGATCAACCAGCTGCTCGCCACCGGTGGCGTGCTGTTCATCCTGCAGAGTTTTGCCACCGTCGCCTTCGGCATCGACTTCCGCAATCTCGGCATCCGCCTGCCGGTCTTGGTGCTCGGCG
Organism: uncultured Alphaproteobacteria bacterium; assembly: GCA_963713785.1. GTDB lineage: Bacteria > Pseudomonadota > Alphaproteobacteria > Rhizobiales > Xanthobacteraceae > Bradyrhizobium. The sequence continues at coordinate 516,576 of CAVQNB010000002.1, read as the reverse complement.
ACATGAATTTCAGCTACGCGCGGCTGTTGTCCTTTGCGGCCGCGCTGTTCGGCATGGTCGCGGTCTATCTGTTCATGACGCGCACCTTCACCGGCACCGCGATCCGCGCCATCTCGCAGGACCGCCAGATCATGCCGCTGATGGGAGTCGATACCAAGCGCATCTATCTCATCACCTCCGCGCTCGGCGGCGCACTCGCAGGCCTTGCCGCTTGCCTGCTGGTGCTGCAATACGACGTGCATCCCTTTGTCGGGCTGTCGTTCGGGCCGATCACCTTCCTGATCTGCGTGCTCGGCGGGCTCGGCAATTTCGTCGGCGGCTTCATCGCGTCCTTTGTGTTCGCCGAGATCATCTCGCTCGGCGGGCTGTTTTCCGATCTCGAATGGGGCTACGTGCTCGCCTTTGCCTTCTTCATCGTCATGATGTTCATCCGGCCCGCCGGCCTATTGGCGAGGCGGCGATGAAGACGCATCAGCTGGTCTATATCGCGGCGCTGGCGGCCGCGATCGCGCTGCCCTTCGTCTATCGCGACCCCTATCATCTGCATCTCCTGGTGCTGATCCTGATCTGGTCGTTCGCCTATACCTCGTGGTCGATCATGGGCCGCTTCGGCCTGGTGTCGCTCGGCCATGGCGGCTTCATGGGCGTCGGCGCCTATGTCACGGCGCTGTTGTGGAACCATCTCGGCGTGTCGCCGTGGATCGGCATTCCCGCTCGCGATGGCGGCGGCGGCGATTGCTCGCGCTGATCGTGGTCGGCTATCCTTGTTTCCGCTTCCGCATCACCGGGCATTATTTCGTGCTGGTGACGCTGGCGCTGTCCGGCATCGTGCTGCAGGTCATCACCGCGACGCGCGACTATACCGGCGGCTCGCTCGGCTATACGCCGAACCGCACCAAAGGCAGCCAGTTGCTGGCGCTGCAATTCGACGACAAGGTGACGTGGTACTTGATCGCGCTCTTCATCTGGCTGCTGGGTCTTCTGATCTGGCGCGCGATCGATCGCAGCATGGCCCGCCACGCCATGGAGGCGATTTCGGAGGACGAGGACGCCGCCGCCGCCGTCGGCGTCAACGTCACCGCGGAAAAGCTGAAGATCACGATGACTCTCCGCGCTGATGACCGCGCTTGCCGGTGCGCTCTATTGCCAATACCAGATGTTCATCTCGCCCGACACGGTGAGCGGCATCTCGGTGTCGCTGCAGATGGTGTTTGCCGCGATCGTCGGCGGTCTCTATGTTTCGCTTGGGCCGACGGTCGGCGCCATCATCACCATCCTGTTGGCGGAAACCTTGCGCATCGGATTCGGCACCAATGCGGTCGGCTGGGACAACCTCGTCTATGGCGTGCTGCTGGTGCTGTTCATCATATTTCTTCCGCAAGGCATTCTTGGTAGCCTGACCGCAAGGCTGAAACGCCCAACGCTGAAATCCGCAAAGCTGAAACCGCAACGCTAGGCGACCTTGACATCATGAGCAAGAAACCGTCGCAATCGCTCGCGGTCGAGCTCGATCGCTTTGTCGCGCCGTTCCGCATCGACGGCTCGCGCGAATTCCATCTCAAGTCGCACAACACGGCCGAGAAGGGCGGGCTCGACAAGGACAAGGGCGAAAAGATCATCGAGGCCAATCGCAAGCGGCTGAGCGATTTCCAGGAAAAGCTCTATGCGCAGGACCGCTGGTCGCTGCTCCTGATCTTCCAGGGCATGGATGCCGCCGGCAAGGACTCGGCGATCAAGGCCATCTTCGAGGGCGTCAATCCGCAAGGCTGCGAAGTCACCTCGTTCAAGCAGCCGTCGACCATGGAGCTCAATCACGATTTTCTCTGGCGCGCCGCGATCGCGTTGCCCCGGCGCGGCCAGATCGGCATCTTCAACCGCTCCTATTACGAAGAATGCCTGGTGGTGCGCGTGCATTCGGAACTGCTCGCGAAACAGCGGATTCCACCGATCCTGGCCGGCAAGAATATCTGGCGCGAACGGTTCGAGGACATCTCCGCGTTCGAGCGCTATCTGACGCGCCAGGGCACGGTGATCCTGAAATTCTTTCTCAACATCTCGAAACAGGAGCAGCGCGAGCGCTTTCTCGGCCGTCTCGACGACCCCGCGAAGAACTGGAAGTTCTCGATGCAGGACGTCACCGAGCGCGCGCTCTGGGGCAAGTATATGGCCGCGTATCAGGAGATGGTCCGCCACACCTCAAGCGCGGTGGCGCCGTGGTATGTGGTGCCGGCCGATCACAAATGGTTCACGCGCGTGGTGATCGGCTCCACCATCGTCCGCGCGATGGACGCGCTCAATTTGCGCTTTCCGCGCGTCGACAAGGTCTCGCTCGAGGAGTTCAATCAGGTGCGCGAGGCGCTGCTCGAAGAAGGCAAGGGCGGGGCGAGGAAGGCGGCGCAGATTGCAAAGGCGGCGAAGAGAGGCGACTAGTTCGACGCCACGATAGACACACCACGTCATCGGGTCTCGCCCTAGGGTTGGCGCATCAGAGGGAGAGCAGGAATGGTACCTCTTGAACTCGCCCATGCTGCGATCCGGCTGGCGATCGTCCAGCGCAGCAGCGTGGCGGGCTTGCTTCTCGCACTGCTCGTGACCTGCCTCAGCATGGGGTCCATCCAGGCGAGCCGTGCTGAAGGATATCCGGAACGAACCATTAGAATCGTTGTTCCCTTTCCAGCCGGCGGACCGACCGATGTTGCCGCCCGGTTAGTCGCGCAGTCGCTCTCCTCCAGGCTCGGCCACAACGTTATCGTCGAAAATCAGGCCGGAGCTGGCGGAAGGATCGGCGCCAAAGTGGTCGCGACCGCAACTGCGGACGGCTACACGTTGTTGCTCGGCGGGACCAACGTCAACGCGATTACTGGAGCGATCTACCAGAATCTGGGCTTCGACCCGATTAAATCCTTCGCTCCGGTCGCCATGATCTATGCCGACTCCCTGGCCCTTGCCTTATCGCCGCGCGTGCCGGCCGACACGTCCCAGGAACTTGTCAAGTACGCGATGGATAATCCCGGAAAGCTGAAATACGGCGCCCCTCCCGGCATATACACGCACTTTGCTGGCGAGTTCTTCAAGACCAAAACCGGTACCGACATTCTGTTCGTGCCATACAAAGGTGGAGCGCCGACCATTACCGACGTACTCGGCGGACACATCGATATGGTATTGGCAACAAGTCGACCCTGTTGCCGCACTTCAAGGAGCAGAAACTGAAGGCGCTTGCTGTGACCAGCCAGATTCGTTGTCCGGAGCTGCCGCAAACGCCGACCATGGAGGAAGTGGGAGTATCGGGCTTCCCGCCAGAGGTCATATTCGGCTTGCTCGCACCGGCAGGAACTCCAGTGACCATCGTCCAGCAACTCAACGGCGCCATCAACGACGGACTCCGCTCAACCGAGTTCCGCGCCAGCTTGGATGCCCTCGGCGTGGAGGCAAGGATCGGAACCCCACAGGAGTTCGCCGCAGCGCTGGAACAGCAGACGCGCCAATGGAAAACGGTTATCGACGAAATCGGCATCAAGATGGAGTGAGGCCTCCAGTCGCGCTACTCGGTCGGCGACGTCACAGATCTCACCGCTGTTTAAACTTTCTAGCGCAGCGCGCCGGTTTTATTCACTTGGACTTGTGCCGGTAACGTCTGAACAATTCGGCCGCAAGAGGCATCGCAATCAACGCAGTGGCGACTAGAGCCGAATGACGAATTGCTATTCGAGACAATCCGAAATCGTAGTGAGCGACATATCCAAGCGTGAAAGCAACCAGCGCGGCGGAGCCGGCGACGACAGCAAACGTAATCACCGTGTTGAGCCGGGTTTCCATGAATTCCAGTTCCCCTGTCTAGCAGTCGACGGTCGATCAACGCCGCATCTAACCGGCTATTTCCGAATACGAGCGTTGTCGGCACCTGGGCCTCGATCGCCTTTTCCTCCGCAAGTATCTTCGGCTTGCGCAGCCAGACATAAATCTGGGCCGCGATCAGCACGCACGCAGATCGCGAGAAAGAACGCGCTGATCGGACGCTCGATGAAGGTCATCAGATCGCCGCGGGAGATCAGCAGGCTGCGCCGGAAGTTTTCCTCGAAACGCGGTCCAAGCACGAAGCCGAGCAGGATCGGCGCGGGATGGAAATCAAGACGCAGCAGGATGTAGCCCGACGACGCCGATGACCAGGGTTTCGCCGACCTGGAACATGTCGTTGTTGGCGGCATAGACCCCGATGCAGACAAAGAACATCGCGCTCGGATAGAGGTAGCGATAGGGAATGCTCAGCAGCTTCACCCACAGGCCGATCATCGGCACGTTGAGGATGACCAGCAGGATGTTGCCGATCCAGAAGCTCGCGATCAGGCCCCAGAAGATGTCGGCGTGCTGGCTGATGAGCTGCGGGCCGGGAACGATGCCGTGAATGATCAGCGCGCCCAACAGCAACGCCATCACGGTGTCGCCGGGAATGCCGAGGCTCATGGTCGGGATGAAGTCGCCCTGCACCGAGGAATGCGTCGACGCCTCGGGGCAGGCGACGCCCTCGATCGCGCCGTGACCGAAACGCTCCGGCGTCTTCGATATCTTCTTCTCGGTGGCGTAGGACACGAACGAGGCGATCGTCGGTCCGGTGCCCGGAATCAGCGCGCAGAGGCTGCCGAGCAAGGTGCCGCGGATCATCGGCCAGAACGCCAGCTTGAGATCGGCCTTCGACGGAAACATGTCGGAGATGCCGACCTTGGCGTATTTCATGTCGACGGTTTCGGTATTGTTGATGCTGTTCATGAACTCGGCGATGCCGAACATGCCGAGCGCCAGCGCGATGATCTCGACGCCGTCGAACAGTTCGGTGATGCCGAAGGTGAAGCGCGGCTGTCCGGTCTCGATGTCTGATCCGACGATGCCGACCAGCAGGCCGAGAACCGTCATCGCGATGCCCTTGAGCGGCGATCCCTTCGCCAGCGTCGAGCCCGCAAGCAATCCCACCAGCATCAGCGAACAAACCTCGGCCGGCCCGAATTCGAGCGCCACCTTGACCAGGAACGGCGCCAGGAAAATCATCTCGGTGATGCCGAACGAGGCGCCGATGAAGGCGGCGATGATGGTGATGCCGAGCGCAGTGCCGCCCTTGCCCTGCTTGGTCAGCGGAAACCCGTCGAGACACGTCACCGCGTGAGGTGGATGACATGGCAGGTTCAACAGGATCGAGCAGATCGCTCCGCCGTACTGGGCGCCGTAGTAGACCCCGGACAGCATCAGGATCGCGGGCACCGGCTGCATCCCGAAGGTCAGCGGCAGCAGAATCGAAATCGTCGCGACGGGACCCATTCCCGGCAGCACGCCGACGAGGTTGCCGACCAGCACGCCGAGAAAGCAGTACATCAGATTGTGCGGCTCGAGCGCGACGCCGAAGCCGTACCAGAGATCGGTAATGGCGGTTGAGATCACAGGTTCACCCCGCGCAGCATCGGGAACGGAATGCCCAGCAGGTAGTGAAACAGCAGCACACCGAACACCGTGACGCCGGCCGCCAGGATGGCCGAGGATTTATAGGTAGCTGTCTTGTCTCCCAGCGCGCAGACGAACACGCAAGTGAAGATCGCCGGGATCATGCCGCCATACAGGCCGAAGATGATGAACAGGATGGGACCACCGAGGATGCAGAGCCAGCCGAACCATTGCGGATTGTCGGGCAGGAACGTCTTGTCGTCGGGTTCGGACGATCCCAACGCGGTGCCGGCGATCAAGATGCCCAAAAACGCCAGGACGATACCCAGCATGACCGGCATGAAGCCGGGCCCCATTCTGGCAAGGCTGCCGAACTTGTAGCCGGCACCGGTCACAGCAGCGCCTACTCCGAGCAAGAGCATCAGGCCGCCGGCGTAGTAATCGCGTTTTAGCTTGAATCGACTGTTCAAAAGCGCTTCTCCCGAAATAACGTCTTGTCGGAAGACACTAACTGAAATCGCGAGGACCTGTCGACCTTTCGGACTGCCGGTATTTTTGGCCGACCTCCCATATCGTGGACGTTCGCGCGCGTGGTGATCGGCTCCACCATCGTCCGCGCGATGGACGCGCTCAATTTGCGCTTTCCGCGCGTCGACAAGTCTTCGCTCGATGAGTTCAAGCAGGTGCGCCAGGCGCTGCTCGAGGAAGGCAAGGGCGGGGCGAGGAAGGTGGCGCGGATCGCGAAAGCGGCGAGCAAGAGCGGTTAAGTCAGCGATGCCATCGATGCCATCGATGGTCACGCCCCGCGATCGCGTCTCACCTTGGGTATCCTGTACAAGCAGTTCGTTTGTTCAACGAACCGGAGCGCTAGCAGCTTGAGTTTGTCCCGGATGTTTGCCGGCCCGCTGAGGAAGCAGGAAAATACATCCAAGGATGAAGACCGCGATGATCGCTGACGCTAACGGGCGGCTGAGAGCGAGACCGCCATGATTTACCGGCTTATCGAGAAAGTCTCCGACGGTGGCTCCAAGCGGCCGCGTCAGGATGAAGGCCGCCCAAAAAAGTCCAACTCGCGAAATATTCGTCCAGTAATAAGCGGCCGTCAGGACCGCAAGACCCGCTCCAAATACAAATGCTCCACCTTCGTATCCGAGACCTCCCGTATCGGCCAACCAGTCGCCGAGAGCGGTGCCCAGGGTTTGCGACAACGTGATTGCCGTCCAATAGTACGCTTCGGTCTTTGGAGTGCTCACGGTGTCGACCGAAATCGTCCCTTGCGACAAGTACCACAGGCCGAGAACGCTCATGAGGCACAGGAGCAGGAGCGTGGATCCGCCAGTGTAACCGATCCCCAACGACCGGTCCGCAAAGTCGGCCATTGTGGTGCCGAATGTCGTGGATGCGACGATGGTCGTCCAATACAGAAACGGATGAAATCTTGTCGCCTTGATTTGCCAGATAACGAAGCCGATGAGCAGCGAAACAAATAGAGCGGTGCCGGCGAGGTAGCCCCAATTCAGTGTCATGGTGACTGTATCGCCACCGGTTTCTCCTAGTGTGGTAGCAGCGACCTTAATGACCCAAAATACCAACGTGACTTCGGGCACCTTGCTGAGGGTTGGCTTACCGGCTTCGTTCATGGATTTTCTTCCAGATCTGCTTCAAAGGATTGTGAAGAGAGTTGCGTGCGAAGCACTCTCGTTCAGTTTCGACTCCATTCAGGTTCGGACGTTGCTTCCCCCGCCAGGCCTCGCCCGTGACGATGATGGCTAGGACGCAACACTTAGGAGACAATTAGGAGTTACCGCGCAAAACAATCTCCACACGTTCGCATCGATCCGATCACGGGCAAGATCTTTTGGCGACGAGAGATCCATGTTACTCGTTGTTGATGTTCTTCAAGTGGACATTCATCACCATCGCAGCTCTCGGCCTGGTATGTCCGGCTATCGCCGGGCCGCCTTATGTGTCGGACGATCCCGAGCCGACCGACTACAAGCACTTTGAGATCTATACCTTCAACAATGGTACAGCTGCGCGCGGGGATATCGGGGGGGCGTCCGGACTTGATTTCAACTATGGGGCTGCGCCAGATCTCCAATTGACAGCCACGATTCCCGCTGGCTTCGACCGTTCTGCGGTAACGGCCACGAGCATTGGCCTCAGCAATATCGAGCTTGCGGCGAAGTATCGCTTCCTGCACCAGGATTTATTCGGTCTGGACGTGAGCGTGTTTCCCCGCGTCTTCCTGCCGAGTCCATCCAGAAACATCGGTGACGACACGGCCTCGCTTCTGCTTCCCGTATGGGTCCAGAAAGACTGGAAAGGCGGCTGGTCAGCCTTCGGTGGAGGAGGCTGCGTTGTAAGCGAGCGATCGTCGCGGAATTTCTGCTTAACGGGCGGCGTTGTTACGTATCAATTGCTTCCCAGACTGCAGATGGGCGTCGAGCTATTTCACCGGACCGCAGATGCCAGCGGCACCCCTGCATCGTCGAGTATCGGGCTGGGCGCCCGGTACGACATCAATGACGCCTATCATTTGCTCGGCTACGTCCGTCGGGGCATTCAAAACGCCGATGAAACAGATCAATTTTCTTGGTATGCTTCAATCCTGTTTACATTTTGAGCTATTCGCCGCCGTGATGATTGACCTATTTCTTGGGAGACGCCTTCGTTGACAGGCCTCGGACCGTTATGGCGCGCTAGCAGAGGGCGCGACCATGCTCAGTGCTAGAGCAACCCCGGAGCGACTGAGCGCGTTCTCCGACGGCGTGTTCGCCGTCCTGATCACCGTGCTGGTCCTGGAGCTCCGCCCGCCGGCGCTGCCGACCTTCAAGGCGTTGTTGTCGCTCTGGCCGACATGGCTGAGCTACGCGGTGAGCTACCTCTTCATCGCCATCGTCTGGACCAATCACCATCATCTGCTGCGCTACGCGAACGAGGCGACACCCCGCCTGCTGTGGTTCAATTTCGCGCATCTGTTTTCGGTGTCGCTGCTTCCGCTTTCCACCGCCTGGATGGCCGTGAGCAAATTGGCGCCGCAGCCGGTTGCCTTCTATGCGGTGGTATTCTTCCTGGTGAATGCAACCTATGTCTTCCTGATTTGGGAGCTGATCGAGCCCGCTTCGGTGGATGACGTGCCGCCAAAGGTGCGCAAGATCATGCGCGTTCGATCGATCGCGACCTTATGCCTGTTCGCCTTGGCCGCGCTTGTCGCGCTCAAGTTTCCTCGGGTCGGGCTCGGAATTTGTTGTTGCTGCCTGATCCTCTACCTGAAGCCCGAGGCGCCGGGAGCGGCGACGGAAAAAGTGGCGACTAAATAGCGGCGCGCTTCTCCTCTCCTTGAGGGGAGGGTAAAGACGGATCACGCATCCTTCTGAACCCCGAACAGTTCCACACCAGCACTGCGCCAAAGTCGGCCTCAAGTAAGCGCAATCGCTTCGATCGCGACCAGCACGCCGGGGATGTCGGCGCCGAAGCGAACCATGGCGCGCGCCGGCTTCGGCCCGGGGAAAAACTCGGCATAGGCCTCGTTCATCTCCTTGTAGAGATCGGGCCGGGCCAGCAGCACGGTGACCTTGACGACGCGCTCAAGCGAGCTGCCGGCAGCTTCGAGGATGGTCTTGACGTTGCGCAGCGCCTGACGGGTCTGCTCCTGCATCGTGCGACCGACGATTTCGGTCGGAGCGCCTCCCGGCTTGACCGGTATCTGCCCCGACACGAACACGAAACCATTGGCGACGACGGCGTGCGAGTAGGGCGAATGCGCCGCCGGGTAGCCGGGGACATCGACGTGGTGGATTGCGCGCGGGGTTTTATCTGCGGCCATCTTGCAGTGCCTTTTTCGCGGTCAAGCGGATCGAAGCATTTTTCGGCTTCGGCTAACAGCGCCCATCTGGCGAAAACGCCGGGAAACGTGTACAGCGATTGATATGAACGCCAACAATGTCAATCTTGTCAGCCATCCCTTGGTCCAGCACAAGCTCTCGCTGATGCGCGAGAAAGACCGCTCGACCAAGGGCTTTCGCGAGCTCCTGAACGAGATCGGGATGCTGCTCTGCTACGAGATTACCCGGGATTTGCCGCTCGAGATGATCGACATCGAGACGCCGCTGGCGCCGATGAAGGCGCCCGCGATCGCCGGCAAGAAGCTCACCTTCGCGCCGATATTGCGGGCCGGCGTCGGTTTTCTCGACGGCATGCTGGCGCTCGTGCCATCGGCGCGCGTCGCGCATATCGGGCTTTATCGCGATCCCCAGACCTTGCAGGCGGTCGAATATTACTTCAAGGCGCCGCACGATTTGTCGGATCGCACGGTAGTGATGATGGATCCGATGCTGGCGACGGGAAATTCGGCATGCGCGGGCGCCTCGCTTCTCAAGGCGCGCGGCGCCCGCGACATTCGTTTCGTCTGCCTGCTTGCCGCGCCCGAAGGCATCGCGCATTTCCAGAGCGAGCATTCCGATGTGCCGATCTGGACGGCGGCGGTCGACGACAGGCTGAACGATCACGGCTATATCCTGCCCGGCCTCGGCGACGCCGGCGACAGGATGTTCGGCACGAAGTGAAATCAGCTTGCGGGCGGGAAGGTCGGAACTGAGCGCGCCGTCACGCGTCGATGATGTCGAAGGTCTTGAGAGGCGTGTCGACTTGGGCAAACCATTCGGCCCGGTTGGCGACGCGGCGGCGGCCACGTTCGTCGAGCGGAAGTTTCAGCTGGCTCAACAGACTGGTGACCTCCTTGCGCGCCGCGATGTGGCCCGCATTGGGACGGGTTCCCGGCATCGCCTGGTCGAGATCGTCCAGCGCCGTCAGCCCACAGGGAAAAAACTCCCGGTAAACCGCGCGTTCGGCAAAACCGTCGATGGCGCGGCAACCCAATCGGAACGACAGATCGTTCAGCACGCCAGCCACGCGCTGCTTGTTGCTCGAACTCGTGCATCGACAAACGGTTGCGGACCACGATCCAGTCCGTGCTGCAGCCGTCAAGCTGGCGGCGCTTGCGTCTTGCGTCGAGCACCATTTGCCCATAATGGCTCGCACCGGTCACGAGGTAGGTCGCCGGGTCGATGGTTCCCAACACGTCAAAATCCATGAAACTGTCGTTGACCGGGGTGACAAGCGTATCGGCCATCGAGTGCGCGAGCCGCATCAAATAGCTGTCGGTTCCCGGCGTGTCGATGACGATAAAGTCAAAGTAGCGCTCGACCTTGCTGACCGCCGCCGAGAACTGGGCAAATTCCACCGACTCGTTGTCCTGGATCTGCAGGCTGTCGCCCAGATCGATGCGGCAGTGCTGCGGAAGTTCCAGCGCACATCCGGTGCGCTTCGCCCACGCGCGGCGGTTCTCGATATAGTGGGTGAAGCTGCGCTGCCGGCCGTCGAGATCGATGGTGGCGACGCGTTGGCCGGCTTTCAAAAGCGCAACGGCAATATGAAGGGCCATGGTCGACTTGCCCGACCCACCCTTTTCGTTGCCCAGCACAACGACGTGCGCCGAGCCCGATTGACCATGCGTTGCCTGGACCAACATTCCTTTTCGCCCTTGACCGCAGCCAAAACGACAATAAGCGCAATAGAATTTAATTTCGCTTACCTCTAGGTATGGAACATTCCTACCTTGGTTCAAGTCGCGGCCCCCGGCTTTCACGATATTTCGATTGGCTGCGACCTACTGTGATATAGCTCGCCTACTGGCCTGCAGCGGCCAGAATTGTTGGAGTTAAGGACATCAGTGGCTGTTGTTAATCCCGCGGCAGGCAAGCCGGTTGCGCCGGACCAGCTTGCAAATATCCCAAGGCTGATCACGGCCTATTTCGTATCCAAGCCGGATCCGGCCGATCCGGCACAGCGGGTGTCTTTTGGCACATCCGGCCATCGCGGATCGTCGTTAAAAAATTCCTTCAACGAGGATCACATCCTGGCGACGACCCAGGCGATCTGCGATTACCGTCACGGGGCCGGCCTAACCGGGCCTTTGTTTGTCGGGATCGATACCCACGCGCTCGCCGAGCCCGCGCTGGTCAGCGCAATGGAGGTATTTGCCGCAAACGGCGTCGACATCATGATCGATGAGCGCGGTGGCTATACGCCGACGCCCGTCATCTCCCATGCCATTCTGAGCTACAACAAGGGCAGGACCGTAGCGCTCGCCGACGGCGTCGTCATCACGCCTTCGCACAATCCGCCGGAAGACGGCGGCTACAAGTATAATCCGCCGCACGGCGGCCCGGCCGATACCGACGTCACGGCCAAGATAGAGAAGAGCGCAAACCTCTATCTGGAGAATGCGCTGAAGGGCGTCGCCAAGTTGCCGTACGAGCGGGCGCGCAAATCGAGATCGGTCCATCTGCACGATTATATCGGTTCCTACGTATCCGATCTCGGCAACATCGTGGATATGGCGCTGATCAAATCCTCCGGCGTGAACATTGGCATCGATCCGCTGGGCGGCGCTGCGGTTCACTTCTGGCAACCAATCGTCGAGCGCTATGGGATCAAGGCGAGCGTCGTCAACGATCTCGTCGATCCGACCTTTCGTTTCATGACCGCGGATTGGGATGGAAAAATCCGCATGGATTGTTCCTCTCCCTTTGCGATGGCAAGCCTGATCCAGATGCGCGACAAATTCGATGTTGCATTCGCCAACGACACCGATGCCGACCGGCACGGCATCGTCACCCGCTCCAATGGCTTGATGAATCCGAACCATTTCCTCGCAGCCGCGATTGCCTATCTGTTCGAGCAGCGATCGCAGTGGGGAAAAGACACGGCGATCGGCAAGACGATTGTTTCCAGCTCCATCATCGATCGCGTTGCGAAAAAGCTGAACCGAAAGCTCGTCGAGACGCCGGTCGGTTTCAAATGGTTTGTCGACGGTCTGGGCGACGGCTCATTCGGTTTTGCCGGCGAGGAAAGCGCCGGTGCGTCGTTTTTGCGACACGACGGCTCGGTTTGGACCACGGACAAGGACGGGATTATCTTGGGCCTGTTGGCTGCGGAAATCCTCGCCAGGACCGGTAAGGATCCGAGCCAGCTCTTTGACGACCTGACGTCGGAGCTTGGCGTGCCCTTCTACGAGCGGATCGACGTGCCGGCCACTATGCAGCAGAAAGACGCCTTGAAGGCGGTGAGCCCAAGCCAGCTCGATATCAAGGAGCTCGCCGGCGACCCGGTTCGCGCGACCTGGAGCAAGGCGCCGGGCAACGGCCAGCCGTTCGGCGGAATCAAGGTCGAGACCGAAATGGGATGGTTTGCGGCAAGGCCGTCCGGCACCGAAGACGTCTACAAGGTCTACGCTGAAAGTTTCCGCGACCAAAAGCATCTGAAGCGAATCCAGGACGAAGCCCAGGCGGCGATCGCGAAAATTTTCTGACGCCCAAGCCGCCCGGCTCGGTAGAACCGACAAGGCTTAATTCTTGTCGACCGGCTGGAATCCGCTCGCCTTCAGGACGGCGGCGGCGGAGGGGGATGATATAAAGCCGATGAGTGCCCTGGCGGCGTCCTGTCGCTTTACTGGTCGTGATGATTCCGGCTGCCATCAACGTGGTATTCTGGATCTCGCTGGGGAGTGGACCGGCAAGATCGACGCCCGGCGAGATGACAATCTCGGTGATCTGGCCGATTTGCATTTCAACTTCGCCGTTCGCAACCCCCAGAAAGACGTTCTCGGGAACATCTCCCTCTGATCTGTCAAGTCTGAGCTTCGGCTTCAAATCCTGTGCAATGCCGAGCCGCTCAAGCAGGCTGGCCGTATAAATGCCGGACGTTGAACCGGTTATCGGATCGCGGTACCCGATCGACCGGGCGGAGAGCAGGGCCCGTTTGAACGCCTCGACATTGCTGATGATCCGGTTTGGGCGCTCCCTTGCGCACGGCTACCCCAAGAGCGATTCCCGCGATGTTGACGAGGCTGCCCGGGATGACCTTGCCATTGCTTGCAAGCCTTTCGAGCTGCGATCTGGATACGATGACCACATCCGCGGCATCGTCCTTCTGAATCCGGCCAACAACGGCGCCCGCGGGACCATATTCAATGGTTGCGGTGTCGCCGGATGACTTTTGAAAGTCTCGGAAGCAGCTGGGATAGTGCAGCCTTCAATGAGCCGGATGACAGAACCCTGATTTCGGCGGCATCCGCGTGCCGGCACTGCGCATCGCCGCTATCAAGGCAAAGGCAGCTATCGCGATCCTTAGGTAACTCATGCTACGGTTTTTCCTTTACGGTTTTGTCCTGCATCGAGAGCCGGCCGAGCAAAAGCGACAGATCGTCCGTCTGATCGAGCGCCCACAAGGCCTGCAGGATGGCGTTCGTCCGTTCGCTGCGGCCAGCGCTTGCCGACATTTCCGCGGAATTTCCTTTCGACTTCGGATCTGTTCATCGGCCGTTCCGCGAAACCCGGTGCGTAATCCACTTCGCGCGAAATTCGCTGCCCGTCGGCGAGCACCGCCGTCACGCGCGTGGGCGCTGCTCCGACCCGCGCAGTGAGATCGGGATCCTCACGGACCGTGATCTTTTGCATGAAGGCGAGGATACGTGGATCGCCGAACATATGCGGTGCGAAGCTTTCATTGGTGATGTCACCGTCGAACATCGCCCGTGCCGTGATGTAGGGCAGGCTATGGTCGGCGGTCTCCCTGGTTTTCGGCGACCATTTTTCCGGTTCGCTGCCGGTCCGTTGATAGCCCGCGGGTCGTCGTTGCGATCTCGATCGCGGCAATGCGATCGAGCGATCCCACTTCCCTGGCAACTTCGATAGCGGCCACGATTGCCGTCTGGGTGTAGATCACCGCGGGATAAGGCTTTATGGCGCAGCGATGGATCCGGAACGGCACACCTCGCCGACCGAATGTGTCCGGGTCGACGTTCGCCGGCCCGGACACCTGCTTGAAGAAACCGGATTGTCCTTCGAAAATAGGAGCCGGGCCGGTCAGGCCGCCACGCGCCAGAAGCGCGGCGAATACCGCATTGCGCGCGGCTTCGGCGTCGGCGAACCCCTTCCAGTCCGACAGCGTCTGCACCCGGGTCTGGGCCATCGGAATATGGTCGTTGACGGCGAGATTGACCGCTTGTGTCAATTGGTCGGGGCCTGAGTTTCATGAGCTTTCCGGCGGCGAGCGCCACCGCCGGAAGACTCATGACCGGCGGGTCCCAGCCGCGCGTCGTGATGTCGAGGGCGTCGACCAGCCGGCAGTTCACTTCATAGGCGATGACGATCGAGGTGATCAGATCCTGTGCGCTGGCCCGCTCGGCCTCCGCCACCGCGAGGCATGCCGCAATATGATCGCTCGGATGAACGGAAAAGCGTCCCACATAGGTGTCATTGAAGTCGAAGTAGCGGAAGGCGGCGCCGTTGGCGAAGGACGCGAGCTCCGGTGTCGTGCGCCGATCGGTGCCGATAATGGTTGCGTTACCGCCGACCGCCAGCGCGACGTCGCGGCAAATCCCGACCGGCCTCTCGTCGAAGGCGCCGATTCCGCATCCGATCGTATCGATGACGTGCGTTTTGACCCGTTCGATGGTCGCGGCGTCGATATCGTCGTAGCGCAGGCCATCGGCATAGGCGGCAAGTCTCTCCGCAAGCGGGCGGACCGGCTGCTCCGACGGCTGGCTGTGTCGGACTGGTTTTGCGCGCTCGCGATCCGCGAAGCGACCGGGAGCGCGGCAGCGCCCGCTGCCAGATGCAGAAAAGCTCTGCGAGGGAGCTTCATGGCGTTTCCTTAATGTCGAGCAGGCTGGAATTCGGCACGCTCCCTTGGCGCCCGTCGGCGCGCAGCGAAGCCCATCTTGCGCCGTTTCGCAAATGCAAGGCGCATTTCGTGCTATCGTGCTATGGTCGGCGTGAATTTTTGACTAGAGTTTCTATCTTACCAGCTGTTGATTTCGGCTTCATGCGGAAATGCTGGTTCAAGCGATCCGGTGGCAGAGATGAGGCGTCGCGAATTTATCGTAGGCGTTGGCGGCGTGGCCGCCGCCGCAACCTGGCCAATTGGCGCGCGTGCCCAGCCATCAAGGAAAACTCCTGTCATGGGCGTGCTCTGGCATGCGGAAAATGCCGAGGGAGAAATCGGGCGTGTTGACGCCCTGCGCGACGGCTTGAAGGATTTCGGCTGGATTGAAGGCAAGAACATCAGGATCATTGATACGTTTGCCGCCGAGCAATACGAGCGGTTCGACACCAACGTGGCTGGTCTTCTGGCGCTTCCGCTAGACCTGTTGTTTGCGCATACGCAGCCGGCCGCGATGGCGGCTCATCGCGCGACAGACAAAATTCCAATCGTTTTCACCTGGGTTCCCGACCCGGTGCAGATTGGTCTTGTTGCAAGCCTCAATCGTCCCGGCGGCAACATCACCGGCTTTTCGAACGTCGCTGTCGATCTCAGCGGCAAAAAATTGCAGATGATGAAGGAGGTGACCGCCAGCACCCGTCTGGGCTTTCTCGCCAACGGCAACAATTCCAACGTTGCCAGCCGTTCGGCTCAGGCGCTCAAGTCTGCGGCTATCTCGCTGGAGATGCAGGTAATTGAGGTTCGCGGATCGGACGAAATTGATCGTGCGTTCGACGAATTTGCCCGGCAAAAAGTCGGCGGGGTCATTACCCAACCCGACGCATTGTTTTTCAACGAGCGAAAGCATATCGCGAGACTTGCGATCGAGCGGCGCATGGCAACGCTGGGCCATGTCGAAGAGCTGGCTGACGACGGTTTCCTGATGACCCTTGGACCGAGCGGCGTGCTGATGATCCGGCACGCGGCGAGCTATGTGGATAAAATCTTGAATGGGACCGCGCCGGGTGAACTCCCCGTGGAGCTGCCAACGAAGATTGATCTTATTATCAACAACAAGACCGCGGATGCGCTGGGGCTTGCGATCTCACCGGCCTTGTTGATCGCCGCCGACAGGGTGATCGGCTGAGCTCAATCGAGCGAGCGGTGGGGCAGGGTGACGGCGTTTGCTGGAGATGTCATGCCGCGTTCGCTCACGTCGACCGTCAACGTCTCGTGATCGCTCCAGAATGTCTCGGTTGAGAAACTTGCGAACCTTTCTCGACAAGGAGGAGGTTCGCGTCTGCCTCGTCGGCTTTGCATAAGCGACGAGCGGACTTTTCAGTTTGGCTGGGGTCATGCAGCGCTGGCTGCATGGGGCCATGAAACCATGGGCTGCGGTCCTCGGACAAACCACTTCTAAAATGCAATTTAATGGTTTTGGCGAAATGCGTCTCTATGTCAGCTTCACGGGAAGTGGAGTTCAACATGTTTTCGTTCACGAAGCGGACCTTGACCGGAATTGCACTCGCGGCTGCGTTCTGTCTGCCTTGGATTCCGGCTTCTTCCAACGCCGCTTCATCGAGCGCCGCATTGCAGAACTGGAACGCTCCTTCGCTACGGACTGGTGATCTTGTTCGGTTGCGTTCGGGAGGGCCATTGATGACCGTTGACAGCGTCGAGGGCAATCAAGTCAATTGCTATTGGACCGACTGGAATGGCCAGCCAAACGCGCAAGCTTTCCCCCTCGACGTGCTCCAGAAGTTTTGATCGCTCGCTCACCTTCGCTATGTCGACCGTGTCCTCAAGGTCGAAAACCGAGAGAGGATGGTTTGCGGCAAGGCCCTCCGGAACGGAAGACTTCTACAAGATCTACGCCGAAAGTTTCCGCGACCAAAATCACCTGAAGAGAATCCAGAATGAAGCGCAGACCGCGGTCGCGCAGATTTTCTGACGCTGCGAGCCTGGGCAGTTCACCGAATTCAGGCGGACCAGCCGACGGTAGTCCGTCATACGCTCATCACTCCAAGAAAAGCTGCTATGGCGGAGTGCCCATGATTGATCGATTGAGCAGCGGATGGGTTTTGCGAAGTTTGAGTTCGTGGGGCAAAAGGGCCTCAACCCAGGTGGCTCGCGATCTCCGACTCAACCAGCGCGTGCCATTGCGCGCGCGCCTGATGAAACGTCGTAAAGATTTCCTTAACCTCTTCCGCTCAAATTTGCATATCACTTATTCGCAAGGTGCGGGCCAATGGAAAAATATGGCTCTCCGCTCTTGATGATTGCTTTGGGGAGCAACCATGCGGCCAGCAAGCTTTGGTCGAATATCTTCCATCGGTTTGGTGGTCATCTCACTTAACGTCGCCCAATTTTGCACGGCGCGTCTTGCATCAGGCTCTGCGCTCGTCGGCGAGACGCGGAATGTCTCGATGCAGCAGCGCGCCGCTCCAAGCACGGACGCCTTAAAGACGCTGTTTCGACGGCCGGCGACAATCCCATTTCCGAAGGACAATCCCTATACGCCCGAAAAAGCCTCGCTCGGCAAGCAGCTCTATTTCGACACACGCATCTCGGTGACTTCAGCGCAATCCTGCGGCAGTTGTCATAGCCCCAGTTACGGATGGGGAGATGGTCTCGCTGTTGGCGTCGGTCACGGAATGCAAAAGCTCGGCCGCCACTCTCCGACGATCGTCAATGCGGCCTGGAGCAATATTTTTATGTGGGACGGACGGCTGCCGACCCTTGAGGATCAGGCGCTGGGTCCGATTCAATCGGCCGGCGAAATGAACATGCCGCTTGAGGAGTTGATGAAGCGGCTCGAATCGATCCCCGAGTACAAGCCGCTATTCTCCCGCGCCTTTCCGGAAGAGCGCTTGACTGTGAAGACAGTTGCGAAGGCGATTGCGACCTATGAGCGCACGGTCGTATCCGAGCGCGCGCCCTTCGATGCCTGGATCGAGGGCGATGAAAAGGCGATTTCCGCGGAAGCCAAGCACGGCTTCCTGGTGTTCAACGGCAACGCGCAATGCTCATCCTGTCACGAGGGCTGGAATTTCACCAATGAAGGCTTTCAGGATATCGGCCTGTCCAGCGACGATGTCGGCCGCGGCAAATATTTGCCGGACGTCGTCAAAATGCAGCATGCCTTCAAGACACCCAGCCTTCGCGAGATAGCGCGCCGGAGCCCCTACATGCATGACGGGTCGCTGGCGACGCTTGAGCAAGTCGTCGATCACTACGATCGCGGCGGGGTCGATCGGCCAAGCCGTTCCGACCTCATGAAGCCGCTCGGGCTGACGGCGCAGGAAAAATCCGACCTGGTCGCCTTTCTGAACACGTTGAACAGCAATCTCACACCAACTGCGGCGCCAGTTCTGCCGCGTTAAATGCACGGGATCATAGCGATGCGCACACCGACATTGGTCACTCTTGCCGTCCTCAGCGGGCTTTCGACCGGCGCTTTGGCCGCGACGCAAGTCATTCATCAGCAAGGGCGGACGTTCTCCTCAGAGAGCATCACCGTCAAAAAAGGCGAGCCGATCACCTTTTTCAACGACGACAGCGTGCCTCACAACATCATGTCGGCGAGCAAGGGCAATGAGTTCAATCTCGGCTCGCAGGGACCGGGCAGCTCGACCGATGTCACCTTCAGGGAGGTCGGCGAGGTTGCGGTGATTTGCGCGATTCATCCCCGGATGAAGATGACTGTGAACGTGGTGGATTAATAGATTGGAGCGTCGCGATGTCAATCCGCCTGAAGATTTTCGGCGTCCTCAGCGTGATCCTGGTGTTGGCCTGCGGGTTGGCGTTCTACGGCGTTCGCGGCATCACTTCGACCGGAGCCCTGGTCACGCAGCTCTATGACGGGCCCTTGATGGGCATCAATCATGCGCGTGCCGCCCATTCCGAGCTCAACGAAGCCCGGATCATCGTGCAGCAGGGGCTGAGCGTCGGAGCTTCCAGCGAAGCCGCGGCCAAGTTCGAGAAACTGGTCCGGGGGATTTCTGAGGATCTCGGCGTCGTCCGCGAGCGTGTGCCGGCCGCGAACGTCCGTCCGATCCGGGAACAGGCCGAGAGCAAGGTTCGCGACTGGTCTCAAGCTGCCCTGAAGATACTTAAACCAACTCCCGGCGGCCTCACGGAATTGCCGCCAACGTTCAGGGTGATGCAACTCGGGGAAGAGGCTGCGGCCGCTGTTGATGATCTCGTCGAGATGGTCGCGGCCTATGGGTATGAATACCGGACCGAAGCCGAAGCATTCGTTGCCACTGCGCGTGTGACCATGACTGTCGCCAGCGCAGCCGGACTTGTTGTCGGTCTGATCCTTGCGGTTGGTTTCGCCTACTCGCTGAGCAGGCCCATCACCGCGTTGGCGAGGTCGATGCTGGAACTTGCGGAGGGCGACCTTGCTGTCGTGTTGCCCGGCATCGGACGCAAGGATGAAGTGGGTCACGTGGCGCGCGCGGTGGAGAGATTCAAGATCAAGGCCGAAGACAAGGCACGCAGCGAGTCCGAAGCAAAGATCAGGCAGGATCAGATTGCAGCCGGGCAACGCAAGGCCGACACGCACCGGCTTGCCGATGATTTTGAGACGATCGTCGGAGAGATTGTCGAGACGGTATCATCGACCTCCAATGTGGTCGAAGCTTCCGCCAGCACGTTGTCGGGAACGGCCGAAAGAGCGCGCGAGCTGACCACTAACGTCGCGGCTGCGTCGAAAGACGCTTCCACCAGCGTGCAATCAGTGGCATCCGCCACGGAAGAACTGTCTTCGTCGGTAAATGAAATCAGCCGTCAGGTGCAGGAATCCGCCCGGATGGCGAGCGAAGCGGTCGACCAGGCGCGTTCGACCACCGATCGCGTCAGCGAGTTGTCGAAGGCCGCCACCCGGATCGGCGATGTCGTCGAACTGATCAACACCATTGCCGCACAGACCAATCTCCTGGCGCTCAACGCCACCATCGAGGCGGCCCGCGCCGGCGAGGCTGGCCGTGGCTTTGCGGTCGTCGCATCGGAGGTGAAGGCGCTCGCAGAACAAACCGCCAAGGCGACCGGAGAGATCGGACAGCAGATTTCGGGGATTCAAGCGGCGACGCAGGACTCGGTCGGCGCGATCAAGGCGATCAGCGACACCATCGAGAAGCTATCTGAAGTCTCCTCGACGATTGCCGCAGCGGTGGAGGAACAAGGCGCCGCGACCCAGGACATCTCCCGCAGCGTGCAGCAGGCCGCGCGGGGCACCCAACAGGTCTCCGCAAACATCACCGATGTGCAGCGTGGCGCCAACGAAACGGGGTCGGCGTCGTCGCAGTTATTGTCCGCTGCGCGCTCGTTATCGAGCGACAGTAATCGCCTCAAGCTGGAAGTGGGCAAATTCCTTGCTACCGTGCGTGCGGCTTAGCTTGATCTAAAGCAGGCAAGATACGCGCCTTCTGCGTTTCGTAGCTCTCCTCAGAATGAGCGCGAAAGCTTCGGCCGACGTTTGCCCGACGGGCAGCCATAGTGTGCGCAATGTCGCGACCACACCACCGCTTAGTCAATGTCGCATTTTGTCGTCGCTCTATTCCGGAGCGAACGCTTGACGCTCACCCCAAATCAGCGATTTTCTCTCCGACGTCTCGTGCCCTCTGAGAGGGGCGCTTCGCGGTCGTCACGAACGTTGGGTGCGGGATGCGATGGACGCTTTGGCGACGCAAGACGAGCGGCGCTGATGCGTACGGCAAAGTCGTGTGGTCCTGACGCCCCGACGCTGGCGTCAAGTTTTCGCGGGATGATCCGCAAAGCGACGGTGGCAAGAAAGCCCGGTCGCCGGCTATCGAATGCACACTTCTGATTCGACCTATTCAATCAGCGCGACGAAAAATGTGAGTCATCAGAGTCACTTGCTTCGATTGCGGCAATACTTGATGGCCCAAAGCGGGTGTCCGGCTAACCCATTGAAGAAGAGTCGGTTTTCGAAATGTGTGAATCGAATAGCCGGTCGCCGAGGAGAGCACGAAATAAGCCGTTAAAACCGTCGCGCAGGGAAGGCCGGGTCAATCCGGTGGACCTGTGGTGACTACGCTCGTGTGCTTTTTATTTCGCACGCGAGGCTGCGGGTGCATCGAGCACCCGGCTTTCCCTGCGCCCTTTATTCTTTCGAGGGTGGTTTGCACAACAACTCGGGCGCGATCCGCGCCGCGGGAACGCGGGCGTGTATCTTGGCTGTTTGGCAATTGAATTCATTCCACGTCGTCCCGGACAAGCGAGCGATAGCGAGCGCCGATCCGCGACCCATAACCACGTACGTTCGTTGTTATGCCAAGCTGGGACCACAGCGAGCACGTCAACTCACTTCGGTGGTTATGGGTCCCGGCTGGAGCCTGTCATCGGGCTCGCCGACGGCGAGACCCGGTGGCGGGGACGACGAGGAGCGAAGTTCGACCCCTCCAAGGGAGGGCAAGGAAAGGTCAGCCCGTCTGACTATCTTTTGGCATTGCGGCCCCCCGCATTTCTCGTCTAGAACGGCCACCGGAGCGGCCTCCCGGCAACGAACCGTCAATGGTTTTGGCCGAGGATTTGCCCTCCAACCAGGGTCTGGCAATGCTGATTCGCAGCGAAAAGTGTGGAGTTCGGGGTGCAGCGGCCGATGCCGCCCGTACCTCTGCTACCCCGGCTGCGTCCCTGCCCACCCTCCTTATTGGCGGGCTGCTGCTTCTTATCGGCCCCTGAGGGCCGTCTGGGCGGTTTGCGCCTGGGCACTCAGGGGTTCGCGCGAGTTGATCAGACCCTTCAGCGCTCATGAAAACGGCGCACCACCCAAAAGGAATTTTCAGCGATGACCAAGGCCAACAAGTCCGACAAGGACCGTGTAATCATATTCGACACTACCTTGCGCGACGGCGAACAATGCCCCGGCGCAACCATGACCTTTGAGGAAAAGCTCGAGGTCGCCGAGATGCTCGACGACATGGGTGTCGACGTCATCGAGGCAGGCTTCCCGATCACCTCCGAAGGCGATTTTCAGGCGGTGAGCGAGATCGCCCGCCGTTCCAAGAACGCGGTGATCGCCGGCCTGTCGCGCGCCCATCCGAAGGACATCGATCGCTGCGCCGAAGCGGTGAAGTTCGCCAAGCGCGGCCGCGTTCACACCGTGATTGCCACTTCGCCGCTGCACATGCGCGTAAAACTCAACATGACGCCGGAGCAGGTGCTGGAGCTCTCGATCGCCAACGTCACCCGCGCGCGCAACCATATCGACGATGTCGAATGGTCGGCGGAAGACGGCACCCGCAGCGAGATGGATTACCTGTGCCGTATCGTCGAGGCCGTGATCAAGGCCGGCGCCACTACGGTCAATATTCCCGATACCGTCGGCTACACCATCCCCGAGGAATACACGCATTTCATGCGCACGCTGATCGAGCGGGTGCCGAATTCCGACAAGGCGGTATTCTCGGTCCACTGCCATAACGATCTCGGCATGGCGGTGGCGAATTCGCTGGCCGGCATCGCCGGCGGCGCGCGGCAGATCGAATGCACGGTCAACGGCATCGGTGAGCGTGCCGGCAACGCCGCGCTCGAGGAAGTCGTGATGGCGATCAACGTGCGCAACGACAAATTCCCGTGGTGGAACAAGATCGACACCACGCAACTGACGCGTGCCTCCAAGCTCGTGTCGGCCGCGACCTCGTTCCCGGTGCAGTACAACAAGGCGATCGTCGGCCGCAACGCGTTCGCGCATGAGAGCGGCATCCATCAGGACGGCGTCTTGAAGGACGCCTCGACCTACGAGATCATGCGGCCCGAAATGGTCGGGTTGAAGCAGTCGTCGCTGGTGCTCGGCAAGCATTCGGGGCGTCACGCCTTCGTGCACAAGCTGGAGGAGATGGGCTACAAGCTCGGCGCCAACCAGCTCGAAGATGCGTTCGCGCGGATGAAGGCGCTCGCCGACCGCAAGAAGGACATCTATGACGAGGACATCGAGGCGCTGGTCGATCAGGAGATCGCCGCGTCCCATGATCGGATCAAGCTGACCTCGCTGACGGTGATCGCGGGCACCCATGGACCGCAGCGCGCCACCATGAAGCTCGACGTCGACGGCCAGATCAAAATTGAGGAAGCCGAAGGCAACGGGCCGGTCGATGCGGTGTTCAATTGCATCAAGGCACTGGTGCCGCACGAGGCCAAGCTCGAGCTGTATCAGGTTCATGCGGTTACCGAAGGCACCGACGCGCAGGCCGAAGTGTCGGTGCGGCTGGCGCATGAGGGAAGGTCGATGACGGCGAAGGCGGCGGACCCGGATACGCTGGTGGCGTCCGCCAAGGCCTATCTCGGCGCGCTCAACAAGATCGTCATGAAGCGCCAGCGCGACATGCCCGCGGCAGCAGCGAGCTGATCGCGGCAAAAGGCGAGGTCTGACGGAAGCACCGAAAACGCGGCGTATCCAACGCCGCGTTTTTGCGTTGCAGCAAAATGGGCAAAATAGCCCCTGCTAAAGGGGCAATGGCAATCCTGCCGGCTTCTCTGTATTGGTGCGGCTGGCATACAAGGTTCGGGGCCGGTGGTTCGGGCTCCGCAAGAATAGCGCGGGAGGAAAGATGCGTAAGATCATTTTGGCTGCGGCTTCGGTCGCGGCGTTGACGTTGGCCGGCCCGGCGTTGGCGCAATCGCCGATCATCATCAAGTTCAGCCACGTCGTGGCGTCCGACACGCCAAAGGGCAAGGCGGCCGACAAGTTCAAGGAACTGGCGGAAAAATACACCGACGGCAAGGTCAAGGTCGAAGTCTATCCGAACTCGACGCTCTACAAGGACAAGGAAGAGCTCGAAGCGCTGCAGCTCGGTGCGGTGCAGATGCTGGCGCCGTCGAACTCCAAGTTCGGCCCGATCGGCATCCAGGAATTCGAGGTGTTCGATCTGCCCTACATCCTGCCCGACCTGAAGACGCTGCGTAAGGTCACCGACGGTCCGCTCGGCGCGAGACTGCTCAAGCTTCTGGATTCCAAGGGCATGACCGGGCTTGCTTACTGGGACAACGGCTTCAAGCAGATGAGCGCCAACAAGAAGCTGATCTCGCCCGACGACTACAAGGGACTGAAGTTCCGCATCCAGTCGTCGAAGGTTCTGGAGGCGCAGTTCCGCGCGCTCGGCTCGATCCCGCAGGTGATGGCGTTCGGCGAAGTCTACCAGGCGCTGCAGACCGGCGTGGTGGACGGCCAGGAGAACACCTGGTCGAACATCTACACCCAGAAAATGCACGAGGTGCAGAAATACGCCACCGTCACCAATCACGGCTATATCGGTTACGTCGTGGTCGTGAACAAGAAGTTCTGGGACGGCTTGCCGGCCGATATCCGCGACGAATTGCGAGAAGGCGATGAAGGAAGCCACCGAGTTCGGCAACAGCCAGTCGGCCAAGGAGAACGACGACGCGCTGGAAGCGATCAAGAAGGCCGGCAAGACCGAAATCATCACGCTGACGCCGGAACAGGACGAGGCGATGCGCAAGGCGATGATGCCGGTCTACAAGGACGTGGCGTCGCGCGTCGGTCAGCCCTTGATCGACGAATTCCTCAAGGAGACGGGCCGCGGCCCGATGAACTGAGCTCTCGCTATAGTGTTTTCGAGCGAAGTGGGTACCGGTTCGCGTGAAGAAAACACGCCAAAACAAAAGACCGGAGCCTCGGTTCTGATTCAATCAGAACCGAGGCTCTA
Source organism: uncultured Alphaproteobacteria bacterium (assembly GCA_963713785.1). Classification (GTDB taxonomy): domain Bacteria; phylum Pseudomonadota; class Alphaproteobacteria; order Rhizobiales; family Xanthobacteraceae; genus Bradyrhizobium. The sequence continues at coordinate 491,686 of CAVQNB010000002.1, read as the reverse complement.
GGCAGGGGCCGCGGCTGTCACGGCCGCGGGAAGTGCATGGTCGGGCGGTTTGAAAAAACCGCCCGATTGTCACAGGGGATCTTCATGTTTCTACGCATTCTCGACCGGCTGGAGGAAATCATCATCGCGAGCCTGATGGGGGCTGCGACGATCCTGATCTTCATTTCCGTCGTGCACCGGTTCGGAACCGGCGTGCCGTTTCTTTACCCCTATTTGATCGCCATTCACATCTCCTGGGCGCAGGAGCTGTGCATCTACATGTTCATCTGGATGGCGAAGTTCGGCGCCGCCTATGGCGTGCGCACCGGCATCCATGTCGGCGTCGATGTGCTGATCAACCAGCTCAATGATCGCTGGCGCAAGGGCGTGATCCTGTTCGGCCTGTTCGGCGGCGCGCTGTTCACCGCGATCGTCGGCACCATGGGCGCCAAATTCGTCATCGAGCTGATGCACACCGACCAGGTCTCGCCCGACCTCGAACTGCCGAGCTGGCTGGTCTACGCCTGCATTCCGCTCGGCTCCTATTTGATGTGCTTCCGCTTCCTGCAGGTGATGTGGGCTTACTTCTGGACCAACGAGCTGCCGCATCATGATGCGACGCATGTCGAAGGCATCGAGGTCAGCGAAAAGGCGCCGATCGCGCTTGGGGAAGCGTGATGAGCGCGGCGCTTATCTTCGGCCTGTTGTTTGCCCTGATGCTGACGGGGATGCCGATCTCGATTTCGCTCGGCCTTACCGTTCTGACCTTCCTGTTCACGATGACGGAAGTGCCGATCGAGAGCGTCGGGCTAAAGCTGTTTTCCGGCCTCGACAATTTCGGGATCATGGCGATCCCGTTCTTCATTCTCGCCGGCACGTTCCTGACGCGCGGCGGCGTGGCGCGGCGGATGATCGCGTTCACCACCTCGCTGGTCGGCCATCTGCCGGGCGGATTGGGTCTCGCTGGCGTTGCGGCCTGCGCGATGTTCGCGGCGATTTCGGGATCGAGCGTCGCAACGGTGGTTGCGATCGGCTCGATCATGATGCCGGCGATGGTGGAATACGGCTATCCCAAACGCTTCGGTGTCGGCGTGATCTCGACCTCAGGGGCGCTCGGCATCCTGGTGCCGCCCTCGATCATCTTGGTGCTGTACGGCGTCTCCACCAACACCTCGATCGGCGCGCTGTTCATGGCCGGCATCGTGCCGGGCGTGATCCTGGCGTTGATGCTGGCGGCGGTGACGTGGTTTGTCGCCTGGCGCAACGGCTATCCGCGCATGCCGCGGGCCACCTTGGGCCAGCAATGGACGGCCTTTCGCGAGAGCGTCTGGGGCCTGCTGTTGATCGGTATTGTGCTCGGCGGCATCTATGGCGGCATCTTCACGCCGACCGAGGCCGCCGCGGTTGCCGCGGTCTATGCTTTCTGCATCACCGTGTTCGTCTACAAGGAATTGAAGCTCCTCGACGTGCCGAAGGTGCTGCTGCAGGCGGCGAGCATGAGCTCGATGCTGCTCTACATCATCACCAACGCGGTGCTGTTCTCGTTCCTGATGACGCACGAGCAGATCCCGCAGACCATGGCGGCATGGATCATCGACAAGAACTTTTCGATCTGGATGTTCCTGTTGGTCGTCAACATCATCTTGCTGCTCGCGGGCAATGTGATGGACCCGTCGTCGATCCTTTTGATCATGGCGCCGATCCTGTATCCGCTTGCGACCAAGCTCGGCGTGCATCCGGTTCATCTGGGCGTGCTGATGATCGTCAACACCGAAGTCGGATTGTGTCACCCGCCGGTCGGCCTCAATCTCTATATTGCATCGAGCATTGCCAAGATGGGGATCAGCGAGATCACGATCGCGGTGCTGCCGTGGCTCTGCGCGATGCTGGTGTTTCTCGCCTTGATCACCTATGTGCCCGAGATCTCGCTGTGGCTGCCGCATCTGCTCGGAATGATCTGAAATCTTTCATTTCGGTTAAATGACAAGGAATTACATCTTGGTAAGAGAGGGTACTCTGTCCAAACTGTAAGTTGATTGCGCGCTGTTACGCGCCCATCATCCGGCAGCCTTTCAAAGGAGGTTCGCATGAGGAAGGTTTTGCTCGCCGGCGTTGCCGTGCTCGCTATCGCTGGTTCTACCGCAGTCTACGCCCAGCACAGTACGTGGTTTCGTGAGCATATGCAGCATATGCGATTGAGCCCCGAGGACAGGGCGGCGTTTGTCGATGCGCGGATCGCCGCGGTGCACGCCGGGCTGAAGCTGACGCCGGATCAGGAGAAGTTGTGGCCGCCGGTCGAGACCGCGGTGCGGGACTTCGCCAAGTTGCGGATCGATCGCGCCAACGCGCGGATGAAGGCGGAGAATGACCAGACCGATCAGCAGAAGGGGGATGATCCAGTGGCGCGGTTGCGCGAGCGCGCCGAGAATATGGCGACCTCGGCCGCGGCGCTAAAGAAGATCGCGGATGCGGCTGACCCGCTCTACAAGACGCTCGACGACGGCCAGAAGCGCCGGCTTGCGCTCTTGACCCATCGCGGCGGCCAGTTTGGCGCGGAAGGCTGGCGGCATCGCTGGCTCGAGCGCGGCATGGACCGCGACGATCGCGGCCCTGATCGGGACGGCGACCGCGGCGGCGAGCGGCTCTGATCGCGCGCTTCCGGCTCCCCAAATCATTGAAAAAGCCGCCGGAATCCGGCGGCTTTTGCCGCGTCAAGGCCTGCGGAAGGGTTGGGAAAACCTCCCGCGGTTTGCTGGACATCGCTGGGTCGCTTTGCTAAACGACGCCCTCTTGCGAAGGCCTTCCGGACCAGTTCCGGGCGCATAGCTCAGTTGGTAGAGCAGCTGACTCTTAATCAGCGGGTCCCAGGTTCGAGCCCTGGTGCGCCCACCAAGCAAGTCAATCACTTAGCGGCGTTCACCGTTTGAGAGGCCGAAACTAAAACGGTTTTTCAAACGGTGTTTTGACGAGCCGGCCGAGCAGTCCACTCTCAACAATGTGATCGGCATCGTTACGGCAACAAAATCGTCCGTAGGAGTCGGAACTAACAACAGCGATGCCAACGGCCGGCCATTTGGTCAACGGACCAGCTCCGGGCACCAGTCTTGGGCCGCCCGCCGCGCAATCCTCTATCTCAGTTCAATGTTATCGACGACGTGTTTGAGCGCGTCTTTCAGGCTGACACCGAAGTAGTATGAAATCCACGTGGACTGGACGATAACACTTTGGCAGAATCTGCGAACCGATCGGATCCACCTCGCCCGACGTTGATTCCGCTCCAGCGTTTCACACCTCGGCTTGATGAATCATTCGCACATGGTCCATAAGCGGGGTCCCCGCAGCCGGCAGTTCGGTTGCTTCTGAGTGGTTCAGTGGGAGTTTGCGTGGCAAAGATTCATCAGCAGATTGCGCAGGAGCTTGGTGTCCGGGACCAGCAGGTCGAGGCCGCTGTTGCGTTGCTTGACGGCGGCGCCACGGTTCCGTTCATTGCCCGCTATCGCAAGGAACTGACCGGCGCGCTTGACGATGCCCAATTGCGTACTCTGGAAGAGCGGCTCACTTATTTGCGCGAGCTCGAGGAGCGTCGCGCTGTCGTCCTCAATTCGATCCGCGAGCAGGGTAAGCTCGACGCTGCCCTCGAAGCCGCAATCCTCGCCGCCGACACCAAGGGGCGCCTCGAAGACGTCTACGCTCCGTTCAAGCCGAAGCGCCGCACCAAGGCCGAGATCGCCAAGGAAGCGGGCCTTGAGCCGCTGTCCGAGATGTTGTTGACGCAGCCGCAAAGCGATCCGCAATCCGCAGCAGCCGCTTTCGTGCACGCCGAAAAAGGGGTGGCGGACGTCGCCGCGGCGCTTGAAGGAGCACGCGCAATCCTGACCGAACGCTTCGACGAAGACGCCGATCTGAAAGGCGTGCTGCGCGAGGAGATGTGGTCGCAGGGGCGGATGGCGTCCACTGTCCGCGCGGGCAAGAAGACGGCAGGAGAGAAGTTCAAGGATTATTTCGATTTCAGCGAGCCTCTGCAGAAATTGCCGTCGCACCGCATCCTGGCGTTGTTCCGCGGCGAGAAGGAGGAAATTATCGATCTGCAAATCCAGCCGGAAGCGCAGCCTCCGGCGCCAGGCGTTTCCAGCCCCTCCGAGCTGAAAATCATGAATCGCTTCGGCATTTCCCAACAGGGCCGTCGCGGCGACAACTGGCTCGCGGAGACCGTGCGTTGGGCCTGGCGCACCAAGATTTAGGTGCATCTCAATATCGATCTGCGCATGCGGCTTTGGACAAAGGCCGAGACTGAAGCCGTGCGCGTGTTTGCGTCGAACCTGCGCGACCTGTTGCTGGCGGCGCCGGCCGGTGCCCGGGTCACCATGGGTCTCGATCCCGGCTACCGCACCGGCGTCAAGGTTGCCGTCGTCGATACGACCGGCAAGGTGCTGGCTACCACCGCGGTCTATCCACATGAACCGCAACGACGATGGGATGAGGCGCTGGCGATCCTCGGAAAGCTGGCGATTGCGCACCGCGTCGATCTGATTGCGATCGGCAATGGCACCGCCTCGCGCGAAACCGACAAGCTGGCAACCGAACTGGTAAAGCGGCTGCCGGAACTGAAAATGACGAAGATCGTCGTCTCCGAAGCCGGCGCTTCTGTTTACTCGGCCTCCGTCTTTGCCTCCGAGGAACTGCCGGAGCTCGATGTCACCCTGCGCGGGGCCGTGTCGATTGCGCGGCGCCTGCAGGATCCGCTCGCCGAGCTCGTGAAGATCGACCCCAAGGCGATCGGCGTCGGCCAATATCAGCACGACCTCGGTGAAAGTCATTTGGCGCGCTCGCTCGATGCCGTGGTCGAGGACTGCGTCAACGCGGTTGGCGTCGACGTCAACACGGCGTCTCCCCTGCTCCTGGCGCGCGTGTCGGGCATTGGTCCGGGCCTCGCACAAAGCATCGTGCAGCATCGCGACGCGAACGGTGCGTTCAAATCGCGCAAGGCGCTCAAGAACGTGCCGCGATTGGGCGCCAAAGCGTTCGAGCAATGCGCTGGCTTCCTGCGTATCAACGGCGGCGATGATCCGCTGGATGCCTCGGGCGTGCATCCGGAGGCCTATCCGGTGGTGCGGCGGATCCTTGCTTCGACCAAAAGCGACATCAAGGCGCTGATCGGCAATAGCGAGATCGTGCGTCAGCTGAGGCCGCAGGCTTTCGTCGACGATACGTTTGGGCTTCCTACGGTGACGGACATCCTGCGCGAGCTGGAAAAGCCCGGCCGTGATCCGCGTCCAGCGTTCAAGACTGCGGTGTTCAAGGCGGGGGTTGAGGAGATCAAGGATCTCAAAGTTGGCATGATCCTGGAGGGGACCGTCACCAACGTCGCCGCATTCGGTGCCTTCGTTGATATTGGCGTGCACCAGGATGGGCTCGTCCACATCTCGGCGTTGTCGAAAAATTTCATCAAGGATCCGCGCCAGGTCGTCAAACCTGGCGACATCGTCAAGGTGAAGGTGCTGGAGGTCGAGGTTGCCCGCAAGCGCATTGCGCTTACGCTGCGTCTTGACGACGAGACCGGTGGCAAGAAGGAGGCGAAGGGCTCTTTGCGGGACGGTTCCCGCAGCTTCACCAAAGCATCGTCGCCGCGCAAGCCCGCGGTGCAATCCGGAGGCGGGGCACTTGCCGAAGCCTTGCGCCGCGCCAGCGAAAAAAGCGACCGCGGCAAGACGCGGCCTTGAGCTGGACTTCTGTGGCAGTCAATATGCGGTTCGCTCAAGCTGCGCCGGACACGCTTCGCTGTCAGCGTCTCCGGCGAGGCTGCGCCGCGCGAAGCCCGCAAGGGTGAAGCGCGCTGGCCCGGCAGGACTTCGAACCTGCAACCAGACCGTTATGAGCGGGAGGAAAAAGCACGCGATCGTTGACTTCGCCAGATTTTCGTTGGGAATCGGTCGCGTTCATTGCGTTTCGGCGATGTCGTTTCTGGTGCGAAACTGGTGCGGCCGCGCCTTCTGAACTCCGTGATTTCCTTCTTCGGATTGAAGTAGATAGCCGCCGGTTTTGCGCAAGTCGGAGAAGGGCCTTACGGCAGGCTTTCGGCTCTAGGGACCCACCGAACGGCTGTTCGGGAATTCCGCGTGCCCCGTGGTCCTGCCGGGCGAAGTGATCTTGCCTGCCGAATCTTACGCAACACGCCAATGCTAATGTGAAGCTCCTGCGAGACAATGTAGGCAGCACCGGTAACGAAGGGCAGAAATTGCAGGTCGTGTTCTCCCTTCAGCAGAAAAATGATGCGTAATGGCACACGGTTTCGAGAGGGGCTTGACGCGCCATGAGCAATTAGTCTACTTATGCAAGTGACTAAGGACGTCAAAGCAACGTCCGAGAATGGGTCGCGACGAAGCGTCGAGCGTGTGCGCGGTCCGGCGCGAGAGGAAACAATGCCGGAAGAGATCGACATCAGGCGGCGGAATGGCATCGCGCATGTCGCCTTGAATCGGCCCTCGGTGAAGAATGCCGTCACGCTCGCGATGTGGCGCGAACTGGCGGAGATCTTCTCGTGCTTCGCCGCCGACAGGGACCTGCGCGCGGTGGTACTGTCGGGCAAGGGAAAGGATTTCAGCGTCGGCGCTGACATTTCCGAGTTCGACAAGATCCGCAATGATAGGCAGCAGAGCGCCGAATATGAGGTCGCCGTCGACGCCTGCTCGGGCGCGATCGCCGGGCTTGGAAAACCGGTGGTCGCCGCCATCTCCGGCTATTGCCTGGGCGGCGGCTGCCATCTCGCGCTGGCATGCGATTTTCGCTTCGCCGAACGGACGCGCCGATCTGGGGATTCCGGCGGCGAAGCTTTCGATCGTCTATGGCGTTCACAGCATCCAGCGGCTGTCGGCGCTGGTCGGTGTCGCGAACGCCAAACTGATTCTGTACTCGGGCGATCGCTATCCCGCCGAGCAGGCAAGGTCGATGGGACTGGTCGACGAGATACATGACGACGTCATGCTGGCCGCCGAGCAATTTGTCGAACGCCTGGCGGCCAATGCGCCGCTTTCGATCGCAGGTGCGAAGTTCATGCTGAACGGTCTCTCGATGGGGGCGGGCGCTCTCGATGTCGCGGCCGCGCAGCGGCTGATCGACGCTGCTTCCGATAGCGAAGATTTCAAGGAGGGTCGGAGGGCCTTCGCGGAGAAACGGCCGCCGCGATTTCGCGGCGAATAGTGATGGCGAAGCAGAAGGGAGCCGGCCTTGAAAGGCGAAGCCGATGAAGCCTGCCGGGTTTGAATATGTTGCGCCGGCGACGCTGGACGCCGCGGTGGAAGCGCTCGTCGCGGCCAATGGCGAGGGTAAGATTCTGGCCGGCGGCCAGAGCCTGTTGCCGCTCCTGAACTTCCGGATGGCACGGCCGGCCGTCCTCGTCGACCTCAACGGCATCAAGGAGCTGTCGTTCATCGAATTGCGTGGCGACAGTGTCGCGATCGGTGCGCTGACGCGCCATCGCGCCATCGAGCACTCGCCGCTGATCGCGACGAAGCTGCCGGTGATGTCGGCGGCGATGCGTCACGTCGCGCATCTGGCGATCCGCAACCGCGGGACCATCGGCGGCAGCCTGTCGCATGCGGACCCTGCGGCCGAGTTGCCGATGCTTGGCCATGTTCTATGACGCCAGCATCTCGGTACAGGGGCCGCAGGGACGACGCGACGATCGCGGCGAAGAATTTCTTCGTCGACGCCCTGACGAACTGCCTGGAGCCCGAGGACATCGTCGTTGAAATCGAATTTCCGATTCTGCGACACGACGGGTGGGCGTTCGAGGAGGTGGCGCGCCGTTTCGGCGATTTCGCGCTCGCGAGCATCGCGATGTCGGTTCGATTCGCGTGGCGGCCGTGATCGCGGACGCGCGCGTTGCAGTGATGGGCGTGGCCGACACGCCGCTGCGGCTCGAGGAAGTCGAGAAGCAGCTCTGTGAGACCGATGTCGACGGAGAGCTGGCCGGTCGCTTCTCCGAATGGGTGACATCGAGCGTCTCGCCCAACAGCGATCTTCATGCCTCCGCCGAATACCGCAAACATCTGCTCGGCGGATTGGCCAGGCGGGCCATAGGGACGGCGTTGGCGGCGCGAGGGTGATCCGGCATGAACGTGAACATATCGCGTGACGGTCAACGGAACGAGGCATGACGTGGCGGGCGTCGAGCCGCGCCTGCTGCTTGTCCGATTTCCTGCGCGACACGCTCGGGCTGACCGGCACTCACGTTGGCTGCGAGCACGGCGTATGCGGGGCGTGCACCGTACTTGTGAACGGCGACAGCGTGCGCTCCTGCCTGACGCTTGCCGTCCAGGCCAACGGCGCCGAGATCACCACGGTCGAGGGACTTGGGAACGCCGGAATCGCTCAACGTGCTGCAGGCTCAGTTCCGCGAACATCACGGCCTCCAATGCGGCTTCTGCACGCCCGGCATGTTGATGACGGGCGAGGACTTGCTCCGCAAGTATCCGCTCGCGAGCGACGAGGAAATCAGGGAAGGCCTCTCCGGCAATCTCTGCCGCTGCACCGGCTACCAGAACATCGTTGCCGCGATCAGGAGCGCCGCGGCCATCCGCCGGGAGAAAGAACGATGAAGCTCAATTTCCTTTCTGCCGGGCGCCTTCGCATGAAGAAGAGCATCTACATTCCAGATGCGGACCGCAGCGAGACGATTGACTTGCCGGTCAGCAGCGCCCTGATCCGGCACAAGCAAGGCAATGTGCTGTTCGACACCGGATGTCACCCGTCGGTCGTCGACCATGCCGAAGAACGCTGGGGCCCGCTCGCGAAAATGATGAAGCCGCTGATGAGCGCCAGCGAAACCCTGCTGCCCAGCCTGGCCTGCGTCGGACTGCAGCCCGACGACATCGATATCGTCGTGAATTCGCATTTCCATCCCGACCATTGCGGCTGCAACGCCGTTCTTCAAGAAGGCGACGATCCTGGCACACGCGAGGGAGATCGAGGCAGCCAACGCTTCGGGTGCGGAGATGGCCGGCTATCTCCGCGCCGATTGGGACTGCGGGAAGCCGATCGACACCGTGAACGGCGAGAAGGATCTTTTCGGCGACAGCAGCGTCGTGCTGGTGCCGCTGCCCGGCCACACGCCGGGGACGCTCGGCGCACTGGTCAGTCTCGACCGCGACGGTCAATTCCTGCTGGCTTCGGACGCGATCAGCCTGCGGCAAAGCCTCGATGCCGACGTTGCGCCGCGCAACACCTGGAATGCCGAGGCGCTGCTGAAGTCGTTCGAAGATATACGGCGGATCGAGAAGGCCGGGGCGACCGTCATCTGCGGCCATGACGACCGGCAATGGCAGAGCCTGCGCAAGGGAAACGACGGCTATGAGTAAGGATCGCCTCGCACAACCCTCGGACATGCTGCGGCCGCGGCACGTCGGCGCGCCGATCAAGCGCACCGAGGATCCGCGGCTGCTGACCGGCAAGCGGCGAATACACGGCCGACCGCAAGCCGGACCGGCCGCTTCACCTTGCGTTTCGCCGCAGCGAGCAGCCGCATGCGCGGATCGTGCGGATCGACACCGCGGCGGCGCAGGCGGCGCCGGGTGTCGTCGCCGTCTTCACCGCGGAAGACATCGCCGACGATTTCAAGCCGGTGATTCCGTTCTCGCGGATGCCGAACTACTACGCGACGCCGATCATGCCGCTCGCTTCCGGCAAGGTGCGCTATGTCGGCGAGGCCGTCGTCGCGGTCGTCGCGACCTCGCGGTATCTCGCCGAGGACGCGCTCGAACTGATCGAGATCGAATACGAGCCGCTCGGCGCAGTGTCGCGCGCGCGAGCATGGCCATCGCCGAAGATGCGCCGCTGCTGCACGAGGAGGCGGGCACCAACGTGCTGATCGCGCGCGAATTCAAGAAGGGCGACGTCGCCGCCGATCTGAAGCGGCGCCGCGGTCCGGGTCAGCGGCCGCTTCGAGATGACCCGCAAGGCGCCGCTTGCGATCGAGCCCCGCAGCTACTACGGCGAATACGATAAGCGGCGCGACGCCATCACGCTTTATACGTCCTCGAACATTCCCGGCATCGTGCGCGATGCGATTTCCGAATCGCTCGATCTTCCCGGGAGACCGCCTGCGGGTGGTCGCGCCCGACGTCGGCGGCAGCTTCGGTTCGAAAGGCTCGCTCTATCCGGAGGAGCTCCTGATCTGCATCGCGGCGCGCAAGCTCCGCCGCTCGCTCAAATGGACCGCGGACCGTCTGGAGGACATCAGCAGCAGCAGCCAGGCCTTCGCCGAAATCGTCGATGCCGAGATGGGCTTCGACGCGAACGGCGTCGCCGTCGCGCTGCAAGCCGACGTGATCGGCGATGTTGGGGCCTATTCGATCTATCCCTGGACCTGCGGCCTGGAGCCGGTCCAGGTCGTCAGCTTCCTTCCCGGTCCGTACAAGATCCGATCCTATCGCGGCGCCGTCCGCGGCGTTGCGACCTGCAAGCCGCCGACCGGACCGTATCGCGGGGTCGGCCGACCGATCTCGACCTTTGTCGCCGAACGGCTGATGGACCTCGGCGCCAAGGCGCTCGGTCTTGATCCCCTGGAGATCCGACGCCGCAATCTGGTGCGCGCGGAGGAATTTCCGTATCGGATCGCGTTCGGGGATCATCTGGGACAAGACCGGCTTCGTCGAATGCCTCGAAGCCGCCGCTGAAGCCGCCGGCTATGAGCAGCTTCGCAACCGAGCAGGCCGATGCGCGCAAGCAAGGGCGGCTGTTCGGCATCGGCATCGCGACCTACGCCGAACTGACCGGCATCGGATCGCGCATCGCGGTGGCGCCGGGAATGCCGATCAATACCGGCTCGGAGACGGCGAAGATCTCGATCGATTCGACCGGCGCCATCACCGCAGCCTTCGGCGTCGCGTCGCACGGCCAGGGACTGGAAACCACGCTGGCCCAGATCATCGCCGACGATCTCGGTGCGAAGTTCGAGGATATTCGCGTCATCCAGGGCGACAGCGACGCCGTTCCGATGTCGACCGGCACCTATGCGAGCCGCAGCGCGGTGCTCGGCGGCGGCGCCGCGAAGCACGCTTCGTCGCTCCTGCGCGACAAGATCAAGCGCGTCGCCTCGCATCTGCTCGAAGCCAATCACGACGACATCGAGGTTTCCGACGGCAAGGCGTTCGTCACTCGGCACCGACCGTGCCGTCACGTTCAAGCAGATCGCGAAGGCGGTCTATTCCGACATGAAGACGTTGCCGGTCGAGGCGCGCGAGGAATTGAGCTCGACCTACACATACGATCCGATCAACGGGACGACCGCCGCGGCCACCCATATCGCCGCCGTGGAGGTCGATCCAGCGACCTGCTTCGTGCGGATCCTCAAATACGTGGTCGCCGAAGATTGCGGCAGGATCATCAATCCCGATGATCGTCGACGGCCAGGTCCACGGTGGCGTGGCGCAGGGCATCGGTGCCGCGCTCTTCGAGGAACTCGTCTACGACGAGGATGGCCAGCTCCTGAGCGCCAGCCTCGTCGACTACATGATCCCCTCCGCGCCCGAAGTGCCCGACATGGACGTCGTCCATATCGAAAGTGAATCCGCGGTAGCCGGCGGCTTTCGCGGCATGGGCGAGGGCGGCACGATCGGCGCGCCGGCCGCGATCGCCAACGCGATTGCGGACGCGCTCTCGCCGTTGGATATCGACGTCTCTATTCTTCCGATGACCCCGGAGCGGATCTTCAGGCTCATGGAGCAGGCCAAACTCAAAACAAAGGAAAAATCCTGAATGATCGATCTTCAGGGACGCGTTGCCCTCGTGACGGGTGGCGGACGGGACGTGGGCGCTGCCATCTCCAGGACGCTGGCCGCTGCCGGCGCTGCGGTCGCGGTGAACTATCACGGCTCGAAGGACGAAGCCGAGGCCGTGGTTGCCGAGATCCAGAAGGCCGGCGGCAAGGCGAAGGCCTATCAGGCGGACATCGCGGATGCGGCCGTCGTCAAGCAACTCGTCGCGAACGTCCAGAGCGACTTCGGTGGGCTCGACATCCTGGTCAACAACGCCGGCCTGGTGTTCCGGCAAGCGCTTCAGCGAAAGCACGCCCGAGGATTGGCGCAAGCAGATCGATACCTGCCTGTACGGCGCGCTCAATTGCTGCCACAGCGCCGGCCCTCTGCTCGAGGCCTCGGGCCGCGGGCGTATCATCTCGATCATGGGAGATTCCTCGCGCGTCGGCGAATCCGGATTGGCGCTTGCCGCGGCGGCTCGCGCGGGCACTATCGCGCTGATGAAGTCGCTTGCCCGGGAATGGGGCCGTTCCGGTGTCACCGCCAACTCGATCTCGCTCGGCCTGATCGAGACCGCGCATGACAAGGCGTGGGTCGATGCCAACCGCGAGAAGCTGGTCAAGGCCTACGCGATCCGCCGCCTCGGTCAGCCGTCCGACGTCGCGCCGATGGTCGCGCTGCTTGCCTCCGACGCTGGAAGCTGGATCACCGGACAGATGATCAGCATCAGCGGCGGATTCAGCATGGTCTGAGGGGAGTCGAGCGATGCTGCACGTTGATCTGATCGCGCCGATCGCGAAACTGCTGGATCGGCACGCGAAACGGAGCGGCCCGAGCAGGTTGCGTATTGGGATTCGTCGCGCTCGGTAACCTACGCGCAACTCGCCGCGAACACCGCGGCGATTGCCGCGAACCTGGTCAAAGGCCGGGCGTGCGCGAGGGCGATCGCATCGCGATCTATCTGCCGAACGGCGTCGACTGGATCGAGGCGTGTCTTCGCCGGGCTTGCGCGCCGGCGCCGTGATCGTTCCGATCAGCTTCGACGCGGCCGAAGGCGAGATCAGCTATCGACTGACGGATGCCGACTGCGGGACAGTCGTCACGACGCCGCGAAGAAGCGAGCTGGTCGCGAAGATCTCGCGCGACGCCGGAATCTCGCCTGAGGTGATCTACGCGGGCGAAGGCGCGCGGCAAGCTGGCCGGTCGATGGCGGATCTGGCGCTCGGTGCCGGCGCGCAGGCCGCTGGATCCCGGACGACATCGATCGTTCCTCCTTCATCATCTATACCTCCGGCACCACCGGCCGCGCCAAGGGCGTGCTGCTGTCGCTGCGCGGCATGCTGTGGATCGCAGCGGCATGCTGGTCGCCGATCTGCGAGCTGAGCGAGAAGGACGTCGTTCTCTCGCCGCTGCCGCTGTTCCATTCCTACGGGCTGAACCTCTCGGTGCTCAGCGTCCTTGCCGCCGGCGCGAGCGAGCACATCATGGAGAAGTTTTCGCCGCAGCAGGCGCTCGAGCTGATGCAGTCCGGGAAGTACACCGTCTTTCCCGGCGTGCCGACCATGTTCCACTATCTGCTGCACCAGGCCCAGGAGAGCGGACATCGAGCGGCTCGGAAATATCCGGCTGTGCATCTCCGCCGGCGCGATCATGCCGGCGACGTTGAACCGGGCGTTCGAGGAGCGCTTCAAGACGCCGCTGCTCGACGGCTACGGCATCACCGAGACCTCCACGATGGTCACCATGAACTGGCTCCACGGCGAGCGGCCGATCGGTTCGTGCGGACTGCCCGTGCCGGGCCTCGCCGTGCGCATCGTCGATCCCTCATCGCACGAGGACGTTCCCTTCGGCGACGAGGGCGAACTGATCGTGCGCGGGCCGAACCTGATGCAGGGCTATCACAACAAGCCGGCGGAGACCGCCGTGGCCTTGCGGAAGGGATGGTACCACACCGGCGACCTCGCGAAATCGGATCCCTCCGGCTACCTGACGATCACCGGCCGCATCAAGGAGCTGATCATCCGTGGCGGACAGAACATCGCACCGGCCGAGATCGAGGAAGTCGTCATCAGGCATCCGAACGTGACGGATTGCGCGGTGGTCGGGATCAGGCACGCCACGCTCGGCGAGGTGCCGTGCCTGTTCGTCGTCGCCAAACGCGATGAGTTGGACCTGAACTCGTTGATGGATCACTGCAAGGCGCATCTGTCGTCCTACAAAATTCCCGAGGCCACGCACTTCGTCTCGGAAATCCCGCGGACAGGTTCGGGGAAGATCATGCGCTTCAAGCTGGTCGAGGCGCTGAATCAGGTTTCCTGAAGCACGCTCCTGCTTCAGGTGACGGAACGGGGGCCGAGCGCTCCGAAGGCTTCGGGGTTGTAGGTCAGCCTGTAGCGCATGTCGGCGGCGACGATCGGCTGCTTGCAGCGGTCGCAAATCACCGAGGCGTGGAAATCATGTCCGCAGGCGAGATGCTTGAGCAGAAGCGGCGACTTTCCCTTCGAAAGCCAGCGGTCGCCCCATCGCAACATGGCGATGAAGGGACCGTAAAGATCGCGCCCCATGTCGGTGAGGAGATATTCGTAGCGATCGGGCGAGCTCTGATATTGTCTGCGGTAAAACACGCCGCTTGCCACAAGCCGCGATAGCCGGTCGGTCAGGATGTTCGGGGCGATCGCAAGCTCGGTCAGGATCTTGTCGTAGCGTCGATTGCCGAAAAAGGCTTCGCGAACGACCATGAAGCTCCATTTGTCGCCGATGATCTGCAGCGCGCGCGAAACCGAGCTCGGGCGGCCCAGCAGGAATCGGCTTCCGTCGGAGGCGCGCCTGGTATTGCGGCCTGCTCTGGCGGGATGGCGACCCGCACCCGGTCCGTCCCGATACGTCACGTCGCGCGCACTCACGCGTTCGCCGCAATGCGAGCAGGCGACCAAGGGATGACTGTCGCAACCGCAACTCGTGTGAACGAGCGTTAAGGGAGCCGGCTTGCCGTCGGCGAGCCAGCGATCGCCAAACTGCATCAGGGCGATGAAGCTCGGATAGAGATCGAACCCCATCTTGGTGAGACGATACTCCTTGCGCTGCGATGCGCCGGTCGCGACCTGGCGGAAAATGGCAAGCTTCGTCAGCTTTCTCAGACGATCGGTAAGCGTTGCGCGCGGAATGCCCAGCGCCGAACGGAAGGCCTCGAACTTCTGGGTGCCGAAGAAGGCCTCGCGGATGACCAGGAACGCCCATGCGTCGGAAACGATGTCGAGCGTGCGAGCGACCGAGCAATGTCGCTCGCTTCGCGCGACGCTGGTTGGGCTGTTGACCTTCCTGGGGACGGGTCTCGGCGATCGTTTCGCAGTTTGAATCTTGGCGGTGACGGGCATTTCGCACGGTCTGTTGGATGCGGCTTTTTGACGAGCGGGGCTCGTTTAACACATCGGCGCGATTGACTCGCAGGAAATATAAGTCTAGTTACGCATGTAACAAAGGTCTAGTTATGCATGTAACAAAATGCGGGATTGAGCCGCGTCCAACCGCCTGGGGAGGCAAGACATGAAGGCTGGAATGCAACAAGGTCTACTTGCTGCAGTGGTGGCGGCCGTCTTCGCCGGCAATGCCGGCGCCCAGACCGCCGCCATTTCCGACGATGTCGTGAAGATCGGCGTGCTGACCGACATGTCGGGCCAGTTCTCCCACGAGTCCGGCGAGGGCGCGGTGACTGCGGTCAAGATGGCGGTTGAGGATTTCGGCGGCAAGGTTCTCGGAAAGCCGATCGAAGTCGTCGTCGCCGACCATCAGAACAAGCCGGATACCGCCTCGACACTGGCGCGCAAATGGTTCGATGTCGATCATGTCGACATGATCGCCAACCTCATCAATTCCTCGATCGCGCTTACCGTGTCCCAGCTCGCCAAGGACAAGAACAGGATCGCCATCATCAATGGCTCCGGCGCCTCCCGTCTCACCAACGACGCCTGCACGCCGAACAGCGTCCACTATGCCTACGACACCTATGCGCTGGCGCGCGGGACAGGCAGCGCGCTGATGAAGGCCGGCAAGAAAAGCTGGTACTTTCTGACCGCGGACTATGCGTTCGGGCACGCTCTGGAAGCCGATACTTCGGCCGTCGTCAAAGCGCTCGGTGGAGAAATTGTCGGCTCGACCCGATATCCGATCGAGACCTTCGACCAGTCATCGTTCCTGCTGCAGGCGCAGGCCTCCAAATCCCAGGTCGTCGCGTTGGCGGGGTCGGGAAACGTGCTGGTGAACGCGATCAAGTCGGCACAGGAGTTCGGTATTCCCAAGGGTGGCCAGACGCTCGCGGGGTTGCTCGTCTGGATCACCGATATCAAAAGCCTCGGCCTCTCGGCCGCGCAGGGACTGGTTCTGACCAATGCCTTCTATTGGGATCGCGATGACGAAACGCGGGCATGGTCCAGGCGTTTCTACGAGCGCATGAAGCGGATGCCGCATATGGGCGACGCCGGCGACTATTCGTCGACCATGCATTACCTGAAAGCGATCGAGGCCGCCGGCACGGACGAGGCGCAGGCAGTGATGAGCAAGATGCGCGAGCTTCCGATCAATGACTTCTTCGCCAAGAACGGGCGGATCCGCGAAGACGGACGCATGGTGCACGACATGTACGTGTACGAGGTGAAGAAGCCGTCGGAGTCCAAGGGCGAGTGGGACTATTACAAGCTGCGCGAGGTGATCCCTGGCGACCAGGCATTCCGCCCGCTAAAGGATAGCGTCTGTCCGTTGGTCAAGAAGGGTTGACGTTGGCGAGGTCAGGAAGCGGTCGTTTCAACACGAGGGACTGCGCTGGGTGCGTGAAACCATGGAGGCGTGTGGGATGGATCAGGAGTTTGTTGCGGGCGATCACGGCACGCTGTCGGGAATCCGAAACGTTGGTTTGAAAATCAGCGCCAACATCCGGAATGTCTACGCCGCGTTTCTCCGTGCCGAAAACGAGCGTAATCGCGTCCTCGGGGCATGCCTCGATGCTGCCCATCGAACTTGCACCCGAGAATTGCGACCTTGAAATTGGCGTGGCCGACAAATGCGGCGTCGCTCCGTGCAGCTTCCCCGCCGTCTAGTCTCGGGTATCTGGTTCACGTGTGGGCTGGCGAACCAGTTCTGATCTATCCGACGCATTGGAGATTCTGGCCTACTTGGTTCGATCGGAAGCAACTCGCGTCGGCCGATCATGGGGGTGATTGCCGTCGGGAGCGAGCGCCAGGCCGCCGACATCGACCGTTCGTGATTGCCTTTAGCCGCGGTTTTTGCGGGTTCGCTGCTGCATTGCGAAATGCCGGCGCTGTTTTGACATAGGTCAAACGGTGCGGGTCCTCTGCGCCTATTTTAGAAGTCTTCAGAGAATCAGAGGGCACAGCGGGCAAGACGGCACTGATCAAAGCTTGGGCCGGTGTGACCTGGAGCCATCGCATACGACGCGATGCCGCAATACACGAGACCAGACACGATGGATGAACGGCCAGTGTGGGAAACGATTTCAACGGCTCCTTTTGGCTGCGATCTTGAACTCGCGGTGATCGAGAGGGACCGTGTGCATCCGCTGGTGTTTGCGTGCCGCCGCGCGCCGGATGGTTGGATCAAGGTGCTAACACTCGAGCGTGTTATCGTCAGCCCGACGCATTGGCGTCCTTGGGCCGGAAGCAATTAGGTTTTGCCTTGCGTTCGGGTCTTATTCGACTCGGGCAAGCGTCAATTTGGCCTCTTCTTCGGCGAGCAGCCGTTCGATCGTCTGCCGTTTGGCCGGATCTGCTTCGACCGCTAACAGCTTCTTGAAATGCGCGATGTTCAGGTCCGCCACAGTTTTATCCATGGCCTGCCTCTGCTTCCACGTGTACGACAGCTCGTGTTATCTGGCACAGTCCCGACCGAGAGGAAAGGGCCAAGCGCCCTTACATTTCAGGTATGCTATCACCGGCAGAATTCGCTTCTCAACCATCGAAACCATCGATTTCCTGGATCAGATAAGGTGCCAAGCGGAAGGCCTATCATCAAAATCGCGGCGGATCAGGCCGCTCGATGACCCAACCTCGCTTCTGGTTTCGCTATGGGTCGGCGGCCGCCGCAGCCATGCTCGTGTTTGTTCTCCGCTTCCTGCTGCATCAATACTTCGAAGACCGCACGTTTACGGTGATCTACCTGCCGGTCGTCGTGTTTGCCGCATTCGCAGGCGGCCGGGGCCCGGCCATCTTTGCGACGATTTTATGTTTGGGCATCAGTGCATTTTTCCTCGGGACAAGCCTTTTCACAAATCCTGCAAACCTGATCGATGTTTCGTTTTTCGCGGTGCTCGGGCCGATTCTCGGCTTCATCGGCAACCGGCTTTTGCGCGAATCGGAAGACTCGCGTTACCGGCAGGCGCAGCTCCAGTCGATCCTGGATACCGTACCGGAGGCGATGATCGTGATCGACGATCGCGGCATTATGCGATCCTTTAGCGCGACGGCGGAGCGCCTGTTCGGCTGGTCGGCGGATGAGGCGGTCGGGAAGAATGTCTCGATCCTGATGCCAACGCCCTATCGGCAAGAGCACGATGGTTATCTCAACCGCTACCGGGACACGGGAGAGCGCCGAATTATCGGGATTGGCCGGATCGTGGTAGGCGAACGCAACGACGGGTCAACATTTCCCATGGAATTGGCGGTCGGTGAAGCTAAAGTGGGTGCCGAGCAATTCTTCACCGGCTTTGTTCGCGACCTGACTGAACGTAGAAGCCAGGAGCGGCGCATGCAGGAGCTGCAATCGGAGCTGGTCCACGTTTCCCGTCTTACCGCGATGGGTGAAATGGCGTCCTCACTGGCGCACGAACTGAATCAGCCGCTGTCGGCCATCACCAGCTACCTCCGCGGTGCGGCAACCCTCTTGAAAGCTGATCAGGTCGACAAGGAGCGTATTCGCGAGGCGTTGGACCGCAGCGCGGTGCAGGCGCTGCGCGCCGGCGATATCATCAAGCGGCTGCGGGAGTTCGTTGCCAAGGGAGAGACCCAGCACACCCTGGAAAATCCGGCGATCCTACTCGAGGAGGCGGCGGCGCTGGCGCTGGTCGGCGCCAGGGAGCAGGGCGTGCGGGTATCACTTCGATGCGATCGCGGTCTTCCCGACATTGTGGTCGACAAGGTCCAGATTCAGCAGGTCGCGCTCAATCTGATCAGGAACGCAGTGGAGGCGATGGAAACAACGAGCCGCCGCGAACTGACCGTCGCGGTCAGGCGCCAAAAGGAAATCGCGCTTTTCTCGGTCGCCGATACCGGTACCGGCATTAGTCCCGAGATCGCGCAGCACTTGTTTCAACCTTTCGTAACCAGCAAGGCAAACGGAATGGGCGTTGGACTTTCAATCTGCCGGACCATCATTGAAGCCCATAGTGGCCGGATCTCAGCCGCTCCCAATGACGGCGGCGGAACCATCTTCGAATTTACCCTACCTTTCGCCGAGCTGGAGGCCGGCCATGAACGATAAGACCGTTATCCACGTCGTCGACGATGACGCCGCGATGCGTGACTCCATGGCATTTCTGCTGGATGTCAACGGGTTCAAGCCTCTGGTCTATGATTCGGCCAGCGCATTCCTGGCGGAATCCCCGATCGATGCATTGAGCTGCGTGGTCTCCGACATCCGGATGCCAGGAATGAACGGGATCGAACTGGTACGGAAGCTGAAAAGCACGGGGTCTGCATGCCCGGTGATCCTGATCACCGGTCACGGCGATGTCGGGCTTGCGGTGGAAGCGATGAAGGCGGGGGCGGCGGATTTCATCGAAAAGCCGTTCGACGACTCCGTCCTTCTGGGCGCGATCCGTACTGCATTGGAAGCTCGTCCGGCAACTCAAGGTGACAACGCTGCGAGAAAGGAGGCCGAAGCCCGCCTGGCCGAGCTGTCTCCCCGGGAGCGCGATGTTCTGCAGGGACTGGTGGCCGGGAAGATCAACAAGGTCATCGCTCATGATCTCAGCATCAGCCCACGCACGGTTGAGGTGTACCGGGCCAATCTCATGGCCAAGACTGGCGCGCGCAGCATGTCCGAGCTGATGCGCATCGCGTTGGCGGCAGGTTTATGAAACGGTGGCCTTCGCCAACGCGACTGGCCCGGATCGCTGTCAGGCGATCGCGTAATAGCCGACGGCCGGCGCGACCAGCGGCAGAGCCTGGCGCCGATGGCAACGGGTAAGTGCCCGAATGACATCTTCCCGTGCGATCATGCCCGTCAACCGGTTATTTTGATCCACGACAGGCAGGCTCTTGAAGCGGTGGACGCCCATCAAGTGCAGAACATGCTGCAACGTTGTCTCGGCACCGACGGTCACGACCTGGCGCGACATGATCTCATCGACCGTCGTCCCCATCATGTCATCATAATGCGGAAACATGCCGGCAGGGGTGAGCAAAAAGGCTTTAAGCGCATCTGCCTTGGAGACGATTCCAACTAGCGCGCCGCCGCTCACCACCGGATAAGCGTCGAGATCGTCGCTAGCGAACAAGCGCAGGAGATCACCTACGGTCATCTCCGGTACGACAGTCTTGGCGGGGCTTGTCATGTTGCGCTGAACCGTTTCTTCGAGAAATTCGTACATCGCAGCCCTCATGCACGTTAGGGGTGGGTTTGATTTTGAAGGCTACGGCAGGACCGTTTTTCATGGTTTGACCCAGATCAAGTGAGACAACGATGTCTCCGGACTCAATCGACCACCGTTTGATCAGGATCAAAGGCAAATGCGCCCGCGCGGTCCAAGCTGCCACTTCGATTAATCGGGAGATTGGAAAATGCCCCGCAACATTGGAACGATCGACCAGGTTATCCGCGCCATGCTGGGCCTGGCCCTTATCGCCTATATCGGGAAGGACGGCACCCTCACGCCGGACACGGCCCTTGCACTGCTGGCTGGCATCTATCTGTTCGCCACCGCCATGTTTTTGCGCTGCCCGTTCTACGGTGTGCTGGGGTTCACCACATTCGGGCGCCTGGATCGTTCGGTCTGAAGCCGTCGGGCGCGTTGGAGGTAACGGTGTCGCACCTTCATCGGGTTGCCCGGTTTCGCCAGCGTCTGTTCGGTATCCTTGATCAGGGCTCTGGCTTCGATACGCTCAGTGCGATCCTGAATTGGACGCTGATCGGGCTGATCGTGGTAACTCTCACGGCGACCGTACTGGAATCCGTGCCCAGGCTGGCCGCCCTTCATGGCGACGTGTTTGAAGCGATCGAATACGCCGCCCTGGTAATCTTCTCGGCCGAATATGCCGTGCGGCTGTGGACGGCAATCGAACACCCGCGCTGGCGACGTCTTGGTACAATTCGGTCCCGTCTGCACTTTGCTCTCAGCCCGGCCGGGTTGATCGATCTTGCGGCGGTGCTCCCGTTCTGGCTGTCGCTGTTCATAGCGGCCGATTTCAAGGCCTTCCTGGTCTTGCGGCTGATACGCTTCTTCAAGCTGACGCGCTATTCGCCCGCCATGCGCTCGCTGCTGGAGGCGCTCTACACGGAGCGCCGCGCGCTTGTCGGCTGCTTCGTGATCCTTTGCGGCGCGACGCTGATCGCGGCAGCGTTCATGCATGTTGCCGAAGGCGCCACGCAGCCCGAAAAGTTCGGCACCATCCCCGACGCCATGTGGTGGGCGATCGTCACGCTAGGAACGATCGGCTATGGCGATGCCGTGCCGATGACAGTGGCGGGGCGGCTGGTGGCCGGATTAACCATCTTCGTCGGCTTGCTGATGGTGGCGCTCCCGGTCGGCATCGTGGCGACGGCGTTTGCCAACGAAGTGCATCGCAGGGATTTTGTTGTCACCTGGGGCCTGGTGGCAAGGATTCCCTTGTTCAGCGAGCTAACCGCCGTGCAGATCGGCGACGTAATGAAGATCTTGCGCGCGCAGAAGGCGGACAAGGGAACAATCATTGCCCGTCGCGGCGAGCCGGCGCATTCGATGTATCTGATCGTGGACGGTCAAGTCGAAATCAAGCTGCACCACAAACACGTTCACCTTGGCGCTGGCGATTTCTTCGGGGAAGTCGCCGCTTTGCGGCAATCGCGGCGTTCCGCGACGGTTGTCGCGCTGCGACCGACTCGTCTGCTCGCGCTCGATGCGTCCGACCTGCACGGTCTGATGGATCGCGAGCCGCAAATTGCAGCTCGTATCTGGGACGCGGCGCGCACGAGATTGGGTAGCGAAATGGAGATGGCAGCGGGCGATATTCTCACGGCTGAGCTGCCAGTAAGCTGAATTCCAGTCGAAAGATCGCGCCGGGCTAGTAGGGCCGCTTCTTTGGGCGGCTGGCTCCGGTCGGGGCAGGAGTACTGGTGAGGTCGCGTGTTTGCAGCTGCGCCCAAGCCAGCGCACCAGCGAAAATCGCAAACATGGCAACGACAGCGGCAAGCACGATCATGGTCGAAACGGGCATTAGGTCATCTCCTCTTCAAGACCCGATCATACTCGCACATCGATTCGATGGTGCGTTGACCTGTATCAAAAGCATGCTTCGCCGAGACGATAGGATTACATCAATCGTCCAGCGAGGAGATCACCATGCGCGCGCACCAGATCATGACCAGGAATGTCATCACCATCGGCCCCAACACTTCGATCGTCGAGGCAGCCAAGCTGATGCTCGACAACCACCTCAGCGGCCTTCCCGTGCTCGACAAGGGCGGAAAATTGACCGGCATCGTCTCCGAAGGCGATTTCCTGCGCCGCTCCGAGATCGGCACGCAGCGCAAGCGGCCGCGCTGGCTGCAATTCTTCGTGGGACCGAACCGCGCGGCGACTGAATTCGTCCACGCGAGCGGGCGCAAGGTCGAGGAAGTCATGACGCACGATCCGCTGGTGGTCACCGAGGACACGACGCTGGAAGAAATTGTGCGGACGATGGAGAAGAACCGCGTCAAGCGCCTGCCGGTCATGCGCAACGACCGTCTGGTCGGCATCGTGACCCGCGCGAACCTGCTGCAGGCCGTTGCGAGCATGGCCCGCGATGTGCCCGATCCGACCGCCGACGACGATCACATACGTGAGCGAATTATCAGCGCGATCAGCAACACGGACTGGCGGCCGATCGGGCTGCAGGTGACGGTACGCAACGGCGTCGTCCATCTGCATGGCATCGTCATCAATCCCAATTCACGGCAGGCGGCGATCGTGGCTGCGGAAAACATCTCGGGCGTGAAAGAGGTGCATGATCATCTGTGCTTCGTCGACACCTATTCGGGCTTCTATGTCGAATCGTCCGAGGACATCGCCGGCTGAACCGGCGCAGGGAGAATGTGAGCCCATGATACAGATGATACGCCTTCTACTGACTTTGCCGGCGCTGATTGCGGCGTGGTTTGTTGCAAATGATGTCCTTAGTTTTGGACTGGTTGAGACCGTCGTGGCGGTCACGCTGATCATCGGCTTTGCCGTCGTGGCAACCGGCTGGACCATTCGCCGGGACGTGTGAGTTTGATTTCGGTCAAAGCGCCGTCTCTGGATTTGTACAACAAGGCTTCCAGGACAAAAAAGGAGATCGCGGTGCCCTCATTCGACGTACGCTTCATAAAGACTGTTTGCGACGACACCGGCCACGAGCATCGCGCCTGCCAGGCCGCGTTCACGATCGACGCCGCTTCGCTTACGGAGGCGGTGCAGCGGGCGGAAGCCGATTTTTGCAATCAGAAACGAGTCCACGACTGGACCATCTTCGCTGACGCCGTGGAATTTCGATCGCCGACGGCGCTATGCCGGGCATGGTCGCCGTAGCGCTCCGCGTCGACGAAATATCACGCGAGAGGATACCGTGGACGCTGCCGCTCGCCATTACGCCAGCCACAATGTGCCGCGATACACGTCCTATCCGACCGCGGCGGATTTCACGCCGATGGTCACGGCGAGCGAGCATGCCGCCTGGCTCGGCAGCCTCGGCGCCGAACAGAGTATTTCGATCTACCTGCACGTGCCGTATTGCCGCGAGATATGTCTCTATTGCGGCTGCAATACCAAGATGGCTCTCCGCGACGAGGTCGTAGCCTCCTATCGCCGCGCCCTCGAAGCCGAAATCGCGCACGCCGGTCGTCTCGTCAAGGAGCGACTTTGCGTTGCCCGGCTGCATTGGGGCGGCGGCACGCCCAGCATCCTCGGGACGGGCGGGCTGCGATCCGTTCTTGCCGTTCTCCGGGATGGCTTTTCGTTCGAACGAGGATTTGAGCACGCGATCGAGCTCGACCCCCGATATGTAACCGCAGAGCTGGCGGATGGTCTGGCCGCACTCGGTATCACCCGTGCCAGCCTCGGCGTCCAGGACGTCAATCCGCTGGTGCAGGCCGCGATCGGCCGGCTTCAGCCGCTCGCGATGGTTGGGGCTGCGGTCGATCGTCTGCGATCCGCGGGCATTCGAAATCTAAGCTTCGATCTGATGTATGGGCTGCCGATGCAGACCGCGGAATTCTGTGCGTGAGACCTGCGCCTCGGTCGCAGCGATGTCGCCGGATCGCATCGCGTGCTTCGGCTACGCGCATCTTCCTCGGTTGAAGGCAAACCAGCGGCGGATTGACGAGGCACGGCTACCTTCGCAGGACCAGCGCACCGATCAGGCCGATGCCATCACCGAAGCGCTCGTTGGCAGGGGTTATTCGAAAATCGGCATCGATCACTTCGCCAAGCCAGGCGATGCGCTGGCCGAGGCTGCGGCCGCGGACCGCCTGCACCGTAACTTCCAAGGTTATACCGACGACGACTGCAAGATTTTGCTGGGCTTCGGTGCGTCTTCGATCTCCGCCTTCGCGGAAGGCTTTGTCCAGAACATCGCCGATGTCCCACGATATATTCGCGCGGTCGAGGCCGGCTCGCTCGCGTCGGCCAGGGGTTGTCTCTTGGGCGGCGAGGATCGACTGCGAGCTCGGATTATCGAACGGCTGATGTGTGATTTCGCCGCCGATCTCGGCGCGATAGCGCCGAATTTCGATTTCGCCCAAGAACTGTCGCTGCTCTGCCCCATGCAGACCGAAGGACTGGTCACGATCCGTGGAAACAAAGTGGTCGTAACCGAGGCCGGCCGATCCGTCGTCAGGGTGATTGCCGCGACTTTCGATACCTACAGACGACCCAAAGCGGCTCAATTCAGCACCACCGTTTGAGGGTCGCATTCGCGGAAAACTCGCGGCCCGTTTGATCTGGCTCAACGAGCCTGCCCCTTTCGCAGGGCCTAAGTGGGAGCAAGGAGGGCATGAGACATGTTTGCACGATCAGACAAGACCAACAGCGTCTCATTTTTCGGTAGTCTTGTGGACAGCGCCAGAAAGGCGTTTTGCCGAT
Organism: uncultured Alphaproteobacteria bacterium; assembly: GCA_963713785.1. Classification (GTDB taxonomy): domain Bacteria; phylum Pseudomonadota; class Alphaproteobacteria; order Rhizobiales; family Xanthobacteraceae; genus Bradyrhizobium. Next base: position 466,651 of record CAVQNB010000002.1, on the reverse strand, counting down.
GGGACGAGATGAGCGCCTTGAGCTCGCGGGAGATCGAGGGAATTGCGCGAGACCTGCATGTCTCGACGTCAGACCTGCTCTCACTGACTGGGCAGTCGACCGGCTCGGCCGTCCTGCTCGATCGGCGCCTGGTCCAGTCGGGTCTGTCCAAAGATGATCTGAAAGCCCGACGTGGCGACGTGCTGCGCGATCTAGAGCGGGTTTGCGGGCTCTGCGGTGCGAAGGATCGTTGCGCCAGCGATCTCGACGCCGCCGGAGAGGTGGAAGACCCACCTGAATATTGCCCGAACGAGCTGACCCTGCGGGCGCTCGCGCAGGAATCCATCCGAGAGCATTGCCGTTGATTTTTGTCTCGCGGCCTCGCGTTTTGATCTCGATCAAAATGTCCGCGGTACGCATGTGATTTCGTTGAACAGCAAGCCCAGAAAGAAAGTCGCGCCATGACAACTGCGTCTATTGGTCCGAAATCGATGACGATCGGCGAGGCCATCCTCGCCCCGCTTTTTATCGTGCTGGCGTTCCTGTGCCTGGTCGGGGCGGCACTGGCGCACGACGCGCCCTTCGCCTTTCATGCGTCGCTCGGCTGCGTCGCCAGCCTGTTGGCGGCGTTCACGATCCTCAATCGCTACTATGATCGGCCGGCGGAGCTTCCACCGCAGGAGATCAACGGACGGCCCAATTACAATCTCGGACCGATCAAATTTGCGGCGGTCGCGGCCGTGTTTTGGGGCATCGCCGGTTTCACAGTAGGACTAATCATCGCCTCGCAACTGGCATGGCCGGCGCTGAACCTCGACTTGCCCTGGACCACCTTCGGCCGGCTGCGGCCGCTGCATACGTCAGCGGTGATTTTTGCCTTTGGCGGCAATGTGCTGCTCGCGACCTCGTTCTACGTCGTGCAGAAAACCAGCCGCGTTCGCCTCGCCGGCTACCTTGCGCCCTGGTTTGTCGTGCTCGGCTATAATTTCTTCATCCTGATCGCCGGTACGGGCTATCTGCTCGGCGTCACGCAATCCAAGGAATATGCCGAACCGGAATGGTATGCGGACCTTTGGCTCACGATCGTCTGGGTCACCTATCTGCTGGTGTTCCTGATGACGCTGGTGAAGCGCAAGGAACCGCACATCTTTGTCGCCAACTGGTTCTACCTCGCCTTCATCGTCACCATCGCGGTGCTGCACCTCGGCAACAATCCCGCGCTGCCGGTCTCGTTCCTCGGCTCGAAATCCTACATCGCCTGGGGCGGCGTTCAGGACGCCATGTTCCAGTGGTGGTACGGGCACAACGCCGTCGGCTTCTTCCTGACCGCCGGCTTCCTCGCGATCATGTACTATTTCATTCCGAAGCGTGCGGAACGCCCGATCTATTCCTATCGGCTTTCCATCATTCACTTCTGGGCGCTGATCTTCCTCTATATCTGGGCCGGTCCGCATCACCTGCACTACACCGCGCTGCCCGACTGGGCGCAGACGCTCGGTATGACGTTCTCGATCATGCTCTGGATGCCGTCCTGGGGCGGCATGATCAACGGCCTCATGACCCTGTCCGGCGCCTGGGACAAGCTGCGCACCGATCCGGTGCTGCGAATGCTGGTGGTGTCGGTGGCCTTCTACGGCATGTCCACCTTCGAGGGGCCGATGATGTCGATCAAAGTCGTCAATTCGCTGAGCCATTACACCGACTGGACCATCGGCCACGTGCATTCCGGTGCGCTTGGCTGGGTCGGCTTCGTCTCTTTCGGCGCGCTGTATTGCCTGGTGCCATGGCTCTGGGGCCGCAAGGGCCTCTACAGCCTCAAGCTGGTCAACTGGCACTTCTGGATCTCGACCATCGGCATCGTGCTCTACATCTCGGCGATGTGGGTGTCGGGAATCCTGCAGGGCCTGATGTGGCGTGCCTACACCTCGCTCGGCTTCCTTGAATATTCCTTCATCGAATCCGTCGAGGCCATGCATCCCTTCTACATCATCCGCGCTGCCGGCGGCGCCCTGTTCCTGATCGGTGCGCTGATCATGGCCTTCAATCTCTGGATGACGGTCAACGCAGGTGAAGCCGAGGAAACGCAAGCTGCCGGCTTGCTCCAGCCCGCCGAATAGGACATCGCATGTCTCTCTGGAACCGACACGCTATTTTCGAGAAGAATTCGATCATCCTGATTGTGGGGATTCTCGCAGTCATCGCAATCGGCGGCCTCGTCGAGATCACGCCGCTGTTCTATCTCAAGAGCACCATCGAAGCGGTGGACGGCGTTCGTCCCTACACGCCGCTGGAGCTGACCGGTCGCAACATCTATGTCCGTGAAGGCTGCTATCTCTGCCACTCGCAGATGATCCGTCCGCTGCGCGACGAGGTCGAGCGCTATGGGCACTACTCGCTGGCGGCGGAGAGCATGTACGACCATCCATTCCAGTGGGGCTCGAAGCGCACTGGTCCGGATCTCGCCCGGGTCGGCGCCAAATATTCCGATGACTGGCACGTTCGCCATCTGATCGATCCGCGGGCAATCGTGCCGCAATCGGTGATGCCCGGATATCCGGCGCTGGCCGAAACCGAGATCGACCAGGAAGATATCGCCGCGCATCTGCGCACCAGCCGCGCCGTCGGCGTGCCCTATACCGACGAGCAGATCGCCAACGCCAGAGCCGATCTCAAGGCCCAGGTCGATCCCGACAGTCCCGACGCCGACGCCTTCCAGAAGCGCTATCCGAAGGCTGCCGTGCGCAATTTCGACGGCAAGCCCGGCAATCCGACCGAACTCGACGCCTTGGTCGCGTATCTGCAGATGCTGGGCACGCTGGTCGATTTCAAGCTCTACGACGAAAAAGCGAATCTGCGCTGAAGAGGTTCGACATGAAAGCGATTGTTTCCATTGAAAACTTGGCGTCGAACTTCGTCCTCACCTTCTGGACGCCGGTCTTCGTCGGGATATTCATTGCCATTCTTCTTTACGCGCTGCGTCCCCGCAACAAGGCGCTCTTCGATGCCGCGGCGAAAATGCCGCTGCAGGAGGACTGACAGATCATGAGCGAGCATCACGATATCGATAGCGTTTCCGGCCGATCGACGACCGGCCACGTCTGGGACGGCATCAAGGAGCTGAACACGCCGCTGCCGCGCTGGTGGATTCTGACCTTCTACGCCACGATTGTGTGGGCGATCGGATACTGGGTCGTGTATCCGGCCTGGCCGCTGGTAAGCGGCTACACGGCCGGCATGCTGCACTATACCAATCGTGCCGCGGTCGCCGAGGACCTTGCCAATCTCGAAACCCTGCGCGGCGAGAAGATGAAGGTGCTCGGCACCACCTCGCTTGCGGACATCGAGAAGGACCCGGCGCTGCTTTCGCTGGCCCGGGCGCGGGGCAAGACGGTATTTGCCGACAATTGCGCGCCGTGCCATGGCAGCGGCGGCGCGGGGGCAAAGGGATATCCGAATTTGAATGACGACGACTGGCTGTGGGGCGGTTCGCTCGACCAGATCATGCAGACGATCCAGTTCGGCGCGAGGTCAGGGGATGCCAAGGCGCATGATAGCCAGATGCTGGCGTTCGGCCGCGACGCCATCCTGAAAAAGGACGAGATCGTCACGGTCGCAAATTACGTGCGCTCGCTGTCCGGCCTCTCGACCGCTTCCGGCTTCGATGCGGCGGCCGGAAAGAAGATCTTTGCCGAGAACTGTGTCAGTTGCCATGGCGAAGACGGCAAGGGCAATCCGGACGTCGGCGCGCCGAACCTGACCGACAAGATCTGGTTGTACGGTTCGGACGAGGCCACCATCGTCGAGACCATCACCAACGGTCGCGCCGGCGTCATGCCGGCGTGGATCGGACGTCTGGACCCCGTCACCATCAAGGCGCTCACGGTGTATGTGCATTCGCTGGGCGGTGGCAAGTGAACGGCCGTGGCGGGCGGTTGATGTAGGTCAAGCATCGCCGTCCCCACGCGCTGTAAGTTCACCTGAGGACCCTTTGTGAGCCCTCAGGTCATGAACAAGATGGTTTCATCCGACGATCTGCTGATGGACGACGATGGGCCGCTTTATGTGGCGCACAGGAAAGTCTATCCGCAAAGCGTCTCCGGCACGTTTCGCCGGATCAAGTGGCGGCTGATGGCGTTTTGCCTCGGCCTCTATTACCTCTTGCCGTTCGTGCGCTGGAATCGCGGCCTCGGCGCGCCGGATCAGGCCGTCCTCATCGACTTCCCGAACCGGCGTTTCTATTTCTTCTTCATCGAGCTGTGGCCGCAGGAGGTCTATTACTTCACGGGACTGTTGATCCTTGCCGCCGTCACCCTGTTCCTGATGAACGCGCTCGGCGGGCGGATCTGGTGCGGCTATCTGTGTCCGCAAACGGTCTGGACCGATCTGTTCTACGCCGTGGAACGCTGGGTCGAAGGCGACCGTCGCGAACGGATCAAGGCCGACGCGGCGGGGATGAACGCCAAGCGCGCCGCAAGGCTCGTATTGAAGCACGCGATCTGGCTCGTGATCGCCTGGTGGACCGGCGGCGCGTGGGTGCTCTACTTTGACGATGCGCCGGCGCTGGTCAAACAGCTCGCGACATTCCAGGCGCCGCCGATCGCCTATATCTGGATCGCCATCCTGACGCTGTCGACCTATGTGCTGGCCGGCTTCATGCGCGAGCAGGTCTGCGTCTACATGTGTCCATGGCCGCGCATCCAGGCGGCGCTGACCGACGAGTGGGCGCTCAACGTCACCTACAAATATGATCGCGGCGAAGCGCGCTGTTCGCTGAAGAAATCGATCGATCTGCGCGCGCTCGGCGAGCACGCCGGCGACTGCATCGATTGCAACCAATGTGTGGCGGTCTGTCCGACCGGCATCGATATCCGCGACGGCGCCCAGCTCGGCTGCATCCAGTGCGGGCTTTGCATCGACGCCTGCGATTCCGTGATGAAGAAGATCGGCCGCGAAACCCGCCTGATCGGTTACGACAACGACATCAACGTTCAACGCCGGGTGGCCGGGAAGCCCGAGATCTTCAAACCTTTCCGTGCCCGCACCGCCGTCTACGCATCTCTGATCGTCGTGGTCTGTTCCGTGATGCTCTATGCGCTGATGACGAGGACGCTACTTGACGTCAACGTGCTGCACGATCGCAATCCCGTGGCGGTCAGGCTCAGCGACGGCTCGATCCGCAACGGCTATACCTTGCGCTTCCTCAACAAGCGCGGATTCGATCGCGTGATCGCGGTCGACATTGACGGCCCGCCCAACGCGCAGGTCCATATCGTCGGTGTCGATTCGGTGACCCCCGACCGGCCGATGATCGTCCTGGGCCGCGATCAGACCACCGAAGTGCGCGTGCTGGTGACGGCACCGTTCAGCGAAGGGCCGGAAAAGTCCGCACCCGTGACGTTTCGCGTGACCGACATCGGGCTCGGCGAGGTCGCCGCCGCCACCGATCACTTCGTGACACCTTAAATCCAGGCCGCCGAGGAACCGACATATGAGCGCATCTGCTTCCACCGTGCGACCGCTGACAGGGCGCTTCGTCCTCATCACCGTGGTTTCGTTCTTTGCCGTCGTCATCGGCGTCAATGTGGTCATGATGCGGCTCGCCATCACCACCTTGCCGGGCACCGAAGTCGACAGCGCCTATAGCGCGAGCCTCGCTTACCAGCGGGAAATCCTGGCGGCGCACCAGCAGAACGCCCGGGATTGGAAAGTGAACGCGCATATCGAGCGCAAGCCCGAGGGCTTCGCTGCCCTGACCATTCATGCCCAGGATCGCAGTGGAGCACCTCTCGCCGGCCTTGCGATCTTCGCAAGGCTTGAGCGCCCTACCGACCGGCGCGCGGACCAGGCCTTCGAAATCGCCGAGAGCGGCGGCGGCAGCTATCGCGGCACGGCGCAAACCGTCGCGCCGGGGCAGTGGGATCTCGTGATCGAGGCTGACACTGACGGCAAGCGCATGTTCCTGTCGCGCAATCGTGTCGTCCTGAACTGACGGGATAGCATCATGTCATCGACGGATTTTTCGCACTATTTGAAAAGCCCCGCCGCCGGCCTGCTTCATCTCGATCTCGCGGTCGAAGGGATCAATTGCGCCGGCTGCATGGCCAAGATCGAGCGAAATCTGTCGAAGATTCCAGACGTGACCTCGGCGCGGGTCAATCTGACCGACCACCGTCTGGCGCTGGAATGGAAGGCTGGATCGGTCGATCCGGCGATGTTCGTCGACCGTCTCGCCGAGCTCGGGTACCGAGCCTACCCGTTCGAGCGGGCAGGCGCGGAGACGCAGGAGACTGAACGAGCCAGGTCGCTACTGCGTCGGCTCGGCGTCGCCGCGTTCGCGGCCATGAACGTCATGATGCTCTCGATTCCCGTCTGGTCCGGCAATGCCAGCGATATGCTTCCCGAACAGCGCGATTTCTTTCACTGGCTGTCGGCGCTGATCGTGCTGCCGGCCGCCGCCTATTCCGCCCAGCCGTTCTTCGCATCGGCCTGGAGCGCGCTTCGCGTACGCAGCGTCAACATGGATGTGCCGATCAGCATCGGCATTGTGCTCGCGCTTGCGATGTCGCTGGTCGAGACGGCCTCCCATGCCGACCATGCCTACTTCGACGCCGCCATCATGCTGATCGCCTTCCTGCTCGCCGGCCGCTACCTCGACCAGAATATGCGGCGGCGCACCCGCGCGTTTGCCGGCAATCTCGCCGCGCTCAAGGCCGAGACGGCCACTAAATTCATCAACGACGGGGAGATCAGGACCGTCCCGATCGCCGCCATCGAGCCGGGAGATGTCGTGCTGCTGCGTCCCGGCGAGCGCTCGGCGGTCGATGGCAACGTGATCGAGGGAAGATCCGAGATCGACCAGAGCCTGATCACGGGGGAAACGCGGCCCACGCTGGCGGTGCCCGGCAGCGCGGTGTTCGCCAGCACGCTAGTCCGATCGGGCGCGTTGCGCGTCCGCGTCGCCGCGGCGTCGGAAGAGACGCTGCTGGCCGAGATATCCCGCCTGCTCGAGAACGCGTTGCAGTCGCGCTCCCATTATCTTCGCCTGGCCGAACGAGCCTCGCGGCTGTACGCACCGGTCGTGCATGCGGCGGCGCTGCTGACGATGGTGGGCTGGCTCGCCTACGGCGCGACCCTCCACGATTTCGGTCGTTACCGCGATCGCGGTACTCATCATCACTTGTCCCTGCGCGCTCGGCCTCGCCATTCCGGCGGTGCAGACCGTGGCTTCAGGTGCGCTATTCAGCTCGGGCGTGCTCCTGAATTCCGGAGACGCCATCGAGCGCATCGCGCGGATCGATCGCGTCATCTTCGACAAGACGGGAACGCTCACCTTGCCCGAGCTCGATGTTGCGAATGCCGCCAGCATCCCCGCCGATGTCTTCGAACTGGCCGGCCGCCTGGCGCTCGCCAGCAGGCATCCGGTGGCGGCCGCCGTCGCGCGCGCTGCGGCCGCGAAATCGCCGTTGCCAGATATTGAGGAAGAACCCGGGCAGGGCGTCCATGGCCTGCTTGACGGGTTAGAGGTCAGGCTCGGCCGGCCGTCTTATTGCGGTGCCGATCGACTTGCCGATGAGATCCTCAGCCGTGATCCGGAAGCCTCCGTCGTCGCGTTCAGATATGGCGAAGCCTGCCATGTCTTCGCGGTAAGACAGCGCCTGCGCCCGGATGCGGCTGCGGTCATCGCAAAGCTTCATCGATACGGCATTGCCGTCGAGCTGCTTTCCGGCGATCGCGAGCCGGCGGTAAGGGCCGCCGCCCAAGCGCTCGGCATCCACGAATGGCGCGCGGAGGTGACCCCAGTCGACAAGATCGCGCGCATCGACGACCTCGCTCGTCATGGTTCCAAGGTGATGATGGTCGGCGACGGCTTGAACGACGCGCCCGCGCTCGCCGCGGCGCATGCCTCGATGTCGCCGGTCACCGCCGCGCATATGAGCCAGGCTGTCGCGGATGCGGTGTTCCTCGGAGAGCGGCTGGTACCTGTCGCCACCGCGATCAGCATTTCGCGGCAGGCGCTGCGGCTGATGCGGCAGAATCTTTGGCTGGCCGTGGTCTACAACGCGCTCGCCGTACCGGTCGCAGTTGCGGGGCTGGTTACCCCGCTGATTGCGGCAGCCGCGATGTCCGGCTCCTCCTTGCTGGTCATGGTCAATGCGCTGCGGGCAGGTTGCAAGAGGGAGATGGTCTGATGGAAGTTCTGGTGTTTCTCGTTCCGCTCGCGATCACCCTTGGCTTCGTCGGCCTGATGGGCTTTCTCTGGTCACTCAAAAGCGGCCAGTACGACGATCTGGATGGCGCGGCCTGGCGGGCGATCGCCGACGATGAACCCGCCGAATCAACGAACGGCCAGTAATATCCATAGCGCAATGGCGATGCCTGCCCAGGCAATGACGAGCGTCCAGTCGACGCGCTTTCGCGACGAGCCGAACCGCGATTGCACCAGAAAGAATGCGATCATCTTTTTCATCGACCGTCCTCCTTGTCAGGACAGAGGCGGCATGCGTCAACAGCAGCTTGCCGGAAGAATGGCAGGTTGCCGGTAGCGCCAATGCGTCACTGCGACCGACACCGGCTGCAATGTCTCTGCGTCAAACCATGCGTCGCCATGGCGCAAACAGGGATAGCTCAATACACCGATATCGCCGTCGATCACGGCAAGCTCGATCGCGCGGTCAAACGGCGCCGTCGCAATATCGCGCCACTCGGGCGCATTCACGATGCGAGACAAGAATGCTGTTACCCAGTTCATGACTAGCGGGCACCCGTCGTGATCACCGGACTCACTTTGCAAGACTATTCGCTCGCCGCTTTGACATGCCTCAACAGGCCGCGGTTTTGGTAACCCGCAAAATTACGGAGGGCTCCGGACTTATACTTAGGGGAAATATCCAAATTTCGGAAATCGCAGAAACGGGCAAACTTCCGGTCACGAACGATCAAACCGGAGTTCTCCCATGCTCGCCATTGCCAAATCCTCGATCCCCGTCCGTCCCGCTGTTGTTCGTTCGGGCCCGCTTCCCGAAGGTCCCTTGGGCATGATCGGGGCTCCGATGCGGTTCGCCCGCAATGCCGAGGTTTACGGCGAGGACGAACCGGCAGAGTACCTCTATCAGGTCATCTCCGGTGCGGTGCGCACCTATCGGATGCTGGACGACGGGCGGCGCCAGATCTGTGCGTTCTATCTGCCGGACGACATCTTTGGCGTCGAGGCCGGTGAGGTGCATCTATCCTCGGCCGAGGCCGTGACCGATGCCCAGGTGCTAGTAGTCAAGCGCAACAGCATTTTGGCGCGCGCGGAGCACGAAAAGGACTTGGCAAGGCAGCTTTGGACGCTGACCGTGCGGGAGCTGCAGCGCGTGCAACAGCATTCCCTCGTCCTGATCAAGAATGCAGAGGAGCGGGTCGCCGGATTTCTGCTCGAAATGGCGAGCCGCAGTTCCAGCAATGCGGCGATCGAGCTTCCGATGTCGCGCCAGGATATCGCCGATTATCTGGGTCTGACGATCGAGACGGTTTCCCGGACCATCACGCAACTGGTGCAGTCCGGTGTGATTGTATTGGAAACGTCGCGTCGCATCGCCTTCCGCAATCGCGCGGCTCTCAACCGGCTGAACGCCTGAAGCGGGATTGGCCGGCGGGAAGTTCCCCATGCACAGTGCGATCGTCGTGATCAACATGCCGGAAAAGCATGATTCCGAAGGGCATCATCCCAAATGGCTTGCCTATCTGGCGGATCTTAGTCGAGCATGTGAGCCGATGGTCAGCTCCCTCGAAGAGCAAGAGGGCGTTTTGCGGCTCGCTCAAAATGTCTGGCAAATAGATTTCCACGACAACCCAAGTGCATTCGCCCGGTTGGTTTCCTGCGCCATCCACCACAAACTGACTTATGGAATTCTGCAGCTCAAGGATTTACCGGTGTGGCATCCAGCGGGCTTTCATCCCAATCCGCGATAAGACCCGCCCGCAGGAGACGTTGAAGGGGACGCGAATGAATAGAGCGCTCTCGTTTTCAATTTCAGCAGGAATAGCCGGCTTCGGCACCTGGATCGTAGTCCACACCATAGCGGCGGGATCGCCCTTGGTTTGGACGCTGATGGGAATTCCGCCAGTTGTTGTGGGCTTGATCAGCTTTTATCAGGCAATCGCTGAAGCCGGGTCCACAAGCACGGAATAAATGATGTCATATGAGCGCGTCCTGCGGTGGGCCCTCGTCTCGATCGCCGTTGCCGGCCTGACAGCGGGTATTGCCGCCCGCGCTGGTGGCCGACCGGATCTCGCCGATCTTTGTTGGACATTGGCGACCGCTCCTGTGATTGCGGGATTGGCGGTCTCGATCGTCCGCGATTTCCTGGCCGGCCGACTCGGCGTCGATGCGATCGCGCTGGTGTCGATGAGCGCCGCGCTCGCACTTCGGCCAGCCGCTCGCCGGCGCCGTGGTCGCGCTGATGTATTCCGGCGGCAACGTGCTAGAGGATATCGCCGTTGCCCGCGCCGAGCATGATTTGCGCTCGCTGGTCGATCGCGCGCCCCGCGAAGCGCATCGCCGCATCGGTGACCGCATCGAGGACGTGCCGATATCGGATGTAGCCGTCGGCGACCAGCTTCTGGTGCGGGCGGGCGAAATCGTTCCGGTCGACGGCGTCGTCACCTCGAGCGCGGCGACCATCGACGAATCGGCATTGACGGGTGAGCCGATCCCGGTGGTGAAGGCGCGCGGCGTTGCCGTCCTCTCCGGTTCTCTGAACGCCGGCGAAACCTTTGAACTGACGGTGTCAGCGGCCGCCGGCGAAAGCACCTATGCGGGCATCGTACGCCTGGTGACCGCGGCGCAGACCGCGAAAGCGCCGTTCGTGCGGCTCGCCGACCGCTACGCGCTGATTTTCCTGCCTGTAACGCTGGCGCTCGCCTTCGTCGCCTGGCTGATCTCGGGCGATCTGATCCGCTCTCTCGCCGTGCTGGTGGCGGCAACGCCGTGTCCGTTGATTTTGGCCGCACCGGTTGCCTTCATCGCCGGCGTGGCGCAAGCGGCCCGACGCGGCATCCTGGTCAAGGGCGGCGGACCGCTGGAGGCACTGGCGCGCGCGCATACCGTGCTGTTCGACAAGACCGGCACGCTGACGGTCGGCGGCGCGCGGCTGCTTTCCGTCGAGGTTGCGCCGGGCGAGACCGCCGACGAGGTGTTGATGCTCGGTGCTTCGCTGGAGCAGGCGTCGCATCACGTTGTCGCTCGCGCCATTGTCGAGGCCGGCGCCGAGCGGGCCTTGCGGCCTCAAAGTGCCCGGCAGGTGCGGGAATCCATGGGCTCGGGACTGCAAGGCGTGATCGACGGACGGCGGGTCGCCGCAGGTTCGCGCGACATGATCTTTCCCGGCGGCCACGTCAGCGAATGGGCATCGCGGGCGATCCGACGCGCCTCGTGGCGCTCGGCGCTCATCGTCTTTGTCGCGGTCGAGGGACGGCCGATCGGCGCCTTGCTGCTCGCCGACGAGCTTCGTGCCGATACGCCGCGGGCGATCCGGCTGATGCGCGAGGCGGGCGTTGCCCGCATGGTCATGGTCACCGGCGACCGTGCCGCTGCCGCGCAGGCGATCGGCGCAGCGCTTGATCTCGACGCGGTGCTGGCCGACCGCGTGCCCTCCGACAAGGTCGATGCCGTGCGTTCCGAGCAGCGGCTGCATCCGACCATCATGGTCGGTGACGGCATCAACGACGCGCCCGCGCTGGCGTCAGCCGATGTCGGCATCGCGCTTGGCGCCCGCGGCGCCAGCGCCTCGTCGGAAGCGGCCGATGTGGTGATCCTCGCCGACCGCCTCGATCGGGTCGGCGAGGCGATCGTGATCGCGCGACGGGCGCGGCGAATCGCGGTCGAAAGCATTGTCGCCGGGATGGGGCTTTCAACGCTCGCGATGCTGGCCGCCACGTTTGGCTGGCTGATGCCGGTGCCGGCGGCCATCGTTCAGGAGGTGATCGACGTCGCCGTGATCCTCAATGCACTTCGCGCCCTGACCCCCGCCTACGGCCACGCCGCAAGGCACATGACCGCTGCGACCGGACGCGAGCTACATCGCAACCACGTTTCGCTGTTCGGCGACCTCGACCGGCTGCGATCGATCGTCGATACGCTCGACGACGCCACGCCGCAAAACGGGGCGGCGCTGATCGCGGAGGCCAACAAGGTAGTTCAGGAGCATGTGGTCGCGCATGAACGCGACGACGAAGGCAACGTCTATCCGCAGCTTTCCAAGATTTCTCAAGGAAACCCACGGCCTTTCCGCCATGAGCCGGGCACACCGCGAGATCCTGCATCTTGCGCGCCTGCTTGCGCGCGTCGCCGAGGACCTGCCGACGGAAGAGATCGACCGCTATCTCATTCGCGACGCCCAGCGGATCATCGAAGCGATCGAGACCCTGGTGCGGATGCACACCGCGCAGGAGGAAGACATCTATGAAGCCGTAGCGGCGCGGACAGCAGCGTGATTCGATGGAGCGCGCAATCGGCGTGAAACAAAGCGGCGCAGCTTCTTGTCTCACATTTTCTTACCATCTGGCCCGAATTGCTTGAGATAAGCCAACAGGTCGTTGGTCTTTTGCTCATCTTTAAGGCCGGCGTAGATCATCTTGGTGCCGGGGATTTTGGCCTTAGGATCCTTGATGTATTCACGAAACGTCGGCTCGTCCCAAGTCAAACCCGAGTTCTTATTGGCGTCGGAATAAGCATATCCTGGATTCGTACCCGCCTTTCGACCGATCAAGCCGTTCAGAACAGGACCTACCGCGTTCTTCGCGGTTTCGCCGATTTGATGACAGACCTTGCACATGGCAAAGACCTTTTCGCCCGCTGCGGAATCCTGCGCTAATGAGGCAGTTGTACTCGCTAGGATCACCAAACCAGCAATGATTAAAGCTCGCATGTTAATTTCCCTCTTGGTAGTCAGATCTTCAAACGGCCGCTACGGATTGCTATCACGGATTGACAGCGCGGCAGATGCGGGATGGCTTTTGTTGGTGGGCCGAGGCGACGGGTTACTCCAGGTAGCTGAGATACGCTGCGACGGCCTTGATCTGGGCTTCGCTCAAATTATGCGCGATGGGCTGCATGATGGCGGAGTTGTCGGGGTTCGCCTTGTCCTGACCTCGTTCTTTTTCCCAGTTCGTCAGTTTCCGGTAAATGTAGTCATGGAGCTGGCCGGCCAAGCGCGGAAACGCGTCGGCCCCCTTGGCCTCCGGGCCGTGACAGGACGCGCATGGGGGAATATTTTCGCCGGCGCCTTCGAGATAGATCTTCTTGCCCTCGGCTACCTGATCCCTTGGCGCTCCGCCCAGCGGCTTTGGATTGAGATCCCTGAAATGTTCGGCCAGGCCCTTCAGCATTGACGGGCTCAGAACGTGCGCGACGTTGAACATCACGGGGTTTGTTCGCCGGCGCTCGATAAACGCCTGCAACTGATTTTCCAGATATTCCGGTTGCTGTCCTGCAAGCCGGGGCATTGGAAACGATCCGCGAAAACCTTGCCCCGCCACCCCATGGCAGGTCTTGCAATAGTCCGTCTTGGCCCTGAGTTCCTGCGTCGAGACGGCCCCCTTGTCTTCCGCGTGTACCGCCGCGGAAGCGACGATAGCTGCAAGCACCGATACTGATCGAAATCTCATGACCCCGCCTCTTGTGCAAAGTCACGTTACGCTTCGCCGCGCGGGTCGATCCAGTTCATTTTTTCAAGGAAAATTTGATCGAGATCAATGCGCCGCCCGCAAATCAGTTCTCTTGTGGCAGATGGCGAGGTGTCTCTCGCGCATCGATCAACCTGCGAGCGGCGAAATAGGAATTTCGACGAGCGCTATATCGTTGCATATGCAACTATCGTTGCAAAAATGTCTCGCGATCAGTTAAACGGATATCAACGCTGCTATTGGCTTAGCGGCGTTCGCAAGTCCTGCACTATTGTCGTCGTCGTAAGCGGCTTTCGATTCATGCGTTCGTACGAAAGGCCGCGAACGATGGGACAGATGCCATGCGGGGCGATAGTGGTCGTCTTACTCGAACTTTCGGAAACGGCAGTCTGTTCGTGGCGGCTGCAGTTGCTACCGTCCTGGTCGGTTATCTGACGATCGGCTTTGCATCGCCTGCGCATGCGCTTCCGAGCTTTGCGCGCCAGACCGGGCAGCCCTGCGGCACCTGCCACACCAATTTCCCCGGGCTCACTCCATTTGGCCGCCGCTTCAAGCTGCTCGGCTATACAACGGGTGGTGGCCTCTACAAGACGACGCTGTTCGGAAACAACGCGGGCCCGAATGATGCCTACGGCGCGCTGCGCAACTATGCCAGCACCAACCGGATCGATGGCAATGGCGAACTTCCCACGGCGGCCCCGGTTGCCGAGAGGGGTTGGGTGCCGCCGGTCTCGATGATGGCGATCGCCGGCTTTACCCACACCCAAGTCGACGAGATCGCGCCCCCGACGGACCCCTACAAGGCGAATAACAACACCGTGCTGTCGCCCGTCAGCGGGTTCTGGGGCGGCGCGATTACCAGCAATCTCGGCGCCTTTGTCCAGGTCACTTATAACGCGCCGGGCCCCGTCTCCAGTCTGTCCGGAAATCCATCAGATCGATTCATCCACACCTGGACCTGGGACAATACCGATTTCCGCCTTGCCAGCACCGCAAATCTCGGCGGGCTCGACCTCATCTTCGGTATCACCGCCAACAATAATCCAACCGTTCAGGATCCGTGGAACACGACACCAGCGTGGTCATTCCCCTTTGCCGCGTCGACGCTTGCGGCCACACCCGGCGCAAAAACCGTCATCGAAGGTGCTTTTGCCGCGCATGTGGGCGGTGTCGGCGTCTACACCATGATCAACGACATGCTGTTTCTCGAACTGACCGGCTACCAGACACTCGGGTTCGATTCGCAGAATTCGCTGGGCCTGGACCCATTCGGCACGCCCGGCCTGTTCAGCGGCGTGGCGCCCTATTGGCGCGCGGCGTTCGAGCCGCATTGGGGTCCCCACACCTTCATGCTCGGTACCTACGGCATGATCTCCAATGTGAATCCGTGGATTGACACCAGCTTCATACAGGGAACGACGGGGACGCTGTTGCAATCGAACACGTTCACCGACATCGGCGTCGACTCGCAATACCAGTATCAAGGATCGAATTACTGGGTGACGCTGCGCGCCAACTTTATTCGCGAGTTTCAGCGGCTCGATGCGAGCTTCGCCACAATGGCCTCGTCCAATCCGACCAATGAGCTCAATAGCCTTCGGCTGACGGGAGAGTTCACCTTTGGCGGCGACAACCGCATCGCGGTCACCGGTCAATATTTCGATATCTGGGGCACTGCCGACCCGACGATCTACGCCGCACCCACATTCGCGAACAACAGCCCGAACAGTAGCGGCTGGATTGCGGAGCTTGACTACATTCCCTTTGGCCTGAGCAAAGCGCCGGGCTGGCCGTGGTTCAACGCCAAACTTGGACTGCAATACATCTACTACAACAAGTTCAACGGCACCACGGTCGGCGCCCACGACAACAACACCCTGTTCCTCCACGCCTGGTTCGCGATGTAGGCGGGGCGGCAAGCACACGGAGATGGTTCGATGAACAAACTGATTTTTCTGGGTTCTGCCGGGCTTGCATTGACCGTCGCGGGCTCCGCATTCGCCGCCGATTTTCCACCCGTGATGCCTGTGAAGGCAACATTCGTGGAACGGTTCACATGGACCAGTTGCTATCTCGGCGCCCACCTCGCCGGCGTTTGGGCCAATGAAAATGTCACCGACCCGGTGCTGCTGGTGCAGGACAACCCCAATCTGGGTGCGCCAGGTTTCACAACCGGCGGACCTACCACGATCGGGGTCAAACAGAGCGGCGCGATGATCGGTGGCCAGATCGGTTGCGATTACCAGTTCCCGTCGAACTTTGTGCTCGGCGTCGAGGGAGCGGTGTCGGGCGCAACCGTGAAGGGCAGCAGGTTGTTCGCACTTCCCGACAGTCCGCCGGACGTGGCCCTTATTAACGTGAAAACCGATTTCATGCCGACCCTGACGGGGAGGATCGGCTATGCGGCCGGCTACTGGCTGTTCTATGCCAAGGGCGGCGTCGCCTGGACTAGCAACAAGTATAGCGTCGTCGGAACGTTCAACGGTGGGGCCGGGCTCGGACTCCCCTTCGACTTCGAAGGACTGAGCGTGCGTACCGGCTGGACCGGGGGCGGCGGCGTCGAATGGGCGTTCGCGGAGGATTGGTCGGCAAGGCTCGAGTACGACTACTACGATTTCGGTACCCATACCGCGACGATGAACGATGTCGTCAATGGTCCAGGACCCCTGAGCTTCAGGACGACCATGCAGATGGTCAAGCTCGGGGTGAATTTCCATGTCTGGGGTTGGCAGTAGATCGATGCACGCAAACCAGCTGCTCATGTTTCGGCGGGCCAGGCTGCAACCGCCAGCGCAACGATGAAGGCAGGATGATGAGGATCGTTGGCTTACATTTGGTGTTGCGAACAGCAATTCTTGCGGCGACGTTCTGCGCTGCTTTCGTGCAGGCTGTCCGCGCCGATGATTTTCAGGCCAAGCTGCAATATTGCAAGACCTGCCACGGTCTCTCCGGCCAAGGTTATCACGGCTACTACGCCATGCCCCGCCTTGCGGGGCAGCAACCCCAATATATCGAGAACCAGTTGCGGGCGTTCATCGAGCACCGCCGCAGGAACGCGATCATGGCCAATGTGGCGCATGCCCTGTCGCCGTCGATGCTGTCGGCGCTGGCTCATCATTTCAGGGATCTCAATCCGCCACCGCTGGGCGGCGGCGGATCAAGTAGCGCTATAGCCACGGGCAAGCGCATCTACGAGGAGGGATTGCCCGAATCGAACGTGCCCGCATGCTCCGCATGCCACGGTCCGGACGCCAGGGGCCAGGACCAGATTCCGCGCCTGGCCGGCCAGCTCCCGGACTACTTCTACAGCAAGCTGGTGAACTGGAGCGCGGAGCGCGGACAGAATTCTTCGATGCCGGATTCATCCGCCGTCATGGGGCCGACCTCGCACAACCTAACTAAATCGCAAATCGCAGCCGTCGCTGCCTATGTCAGTGGTCTCAGGTAGTTTCATGAAGCGGGTCTGGCCGAAACTGGTGATCATTGCGATACTTTGCTCGCCCGTTTGCTCATGGGCGGGAAGTTCGGTGGCGGCCAGCGTCCGTAATTGCACCTGGTGCCATGGGACCGGAGCGCAGGGTTATACGGTCGCGCCACGACTTGCCGGACAGCGATCCCTGTACATCGAATCCCAGCTTCGCGGCTATGCCGCCCACATCCGCGATAATCCGCTTTCGAAACAATATATGTGGAGCGCCGCGGCCAATCTGCGCACCGACATGGTACGAGATCTGGCGGACTATTTTGCATCGCTGCCGCCGAAAACCGCCCGTGATGGACATTGGGCGCTCGCCGAAAGGGGACAAGCGATCTACCTCGAGGGAATTCCGGAAGCCAATATCGTGGCGTGCCTCGCATGCCATGGTCCGGCGGGGCAGGGCGTGCGCGAGATCCCTCGTCTCGGAGGGATGTCCTATTTCTACTTAAAGCGCAGGCTCGAGGAATGGGGCCAAGGATATCATTCGGCTCCAGGATCTCCGATGCCTCTGGCTGCGAGCACGCTAGGTCCCGACGAAATCGAGGCGCTCGCCTCATATCTCAGCTTCGTCAGGTGAGCCGAAAATCGGCGCCATCATTCCGGCATCCAGAAGCGTTTGCGCGAGGCCCGTCAGGAAGACGCCCTTCGGAACGAGGCGAATGACGTTCTTCTGTTCAAGCTTGGCGAGAGTGCGACTGACAGTTTCAAGTTTCAGACCGAGAAAATCAGCTATATCCTGACGCCGCATCGGTAACGGCACAGTTTCCGAAAATACCGAGAGGCGCGCCAACCGGTTGCGCCAGTTAACGAGAAACATCGCTACTTTTTCCTCGGCCGATCCGTTGCCGAGCAGAAGTAATTGATTCTGTGCCATATCAAGTTCGCGAGCTGCAAATTCAACCATCAACTTCATGACACCGGGACTCGACCGAACGAATTTCGTCAGCTCGCTACGCGAGAAACGGCAAAGCGCAACCTCGCCGATGGCGTCGGCCGAAAACGTATGCCGGTCAGCAAACGGCATGCCGAGGAATTCGCCGGGCAGCGCAAACGCCAGAATCTGACGACGTCCGTCCGGCAGCAGTTTGTAAAGACGTACGACGCCCTGCGAGAGGCCAAAAACGTTGTCTGCCCGCTCACCTTCCGAGAAGATCGTCTTTCCCGCGCGAAAACGGAGTTGGGTTGCGAGCTTCTGAAAGTCTCGAAGCTCAAGCTCATCGCAGGTTTCTCCGCAGAATAGCGTAGGAAAGAAAGCGCGCGGCATTTCGCCACCTCTATATCGTCTTCCCGAACTCAACTGGAAGGATCGATGCGCATCGCACTTGCAGCTACACACTGAAAGGTGCTGCACACCAACGACGCTACGCCATGGCCCGCGATACAACTTGAGCCACATCAACCAGCTGCTGGGCTTAAGCCAAAAAATGGTTGGCGCGACTTGCGTGAAATTTTTGATCTAGCGCAAAGCCCGGCACCGCGTTTGCGGTACGCTAGTGTTGAATTGGAAACGCCCCCGAAAGTGGTCCTAACTTTCGAGCTGGCGATTGGTGGAGGTCCATCAATGCCGAAGATCATTGATATCTTGCTGGATGAGCATCAAAACATCGAAAAACTGCTTCTCGTTCTGGAGCACGAGCTTGAGGTATTCGATCGCAGCGGGCGGCCAGACTACGAAATCCTGCAATCGATCACCCAGTATTTCCAGGATTATCCCGAAAGCTGCCATCACCCCAAAGAAGAGAGGATCTTCGAAAAGCTGAAACTGCGCGATCCCGCCGCGGCAAAGCGCTTCGGCGACGTCGAGGCCGAGCACGAGTTGGAAGCCAGACGGTTGCGCAGCTTTGCGCGCGCCGTCGATTACATCCTGGCGGACCAGGAATTCCTGCGCGAGAGCTTTCACCTCGCCGTACACGACTTCATCGAGCATCAACGCCAGCATCTGCAAAAGGAGGAGCGGCTGCTGTTTCCGGCTGCGGTCAAGGCCTTGCGATCCGATGACTGGGCGGAGATAGACGCTCGATTGGACGACAGGAAGCGCGTGGTTGAAGAGAGATTTCAGAACCTGCAAACGACGATTCTACGATGGGAGCTGGAGACTGAGGAAACCCGCCTGGTCATGACTTGAATTCAGCAATGAAGACGAAATGGCATAAACGCGGAATTGCTTTTGGTAAAGCACACCGATCATTGATCGCGCAATTGTAGGCCGCGGTCCGCTCATTCTCTCTTTGGCAAGTCAATACGCTTATCCAGGAATTCCGGTGGACCCTCCGTCAGCCTGCGTATGCGACGTTCGCGCTCTGCAATGGGTAGGGATGGATCGAGCAACTGGCCGATCTGCTCTACTGCTACATCTTCAATTTCAACGGGATCGCGCCGAGCGCCGGCGAGATCGACCGATGGCGTCGAGCCTAGGCCAAGCTTTACCAACTGACGAATAGCGTCGGAGCGGACCGTGCCGTGAGCTTCCGCCCAGGCATCGACATCAGCGGAGAGTCCTTGCGGCATTTTCACAATGCTGATGGCATCGCGGTCCGCGCGCGGACGGTTCTGATCCAGCGAGTCGATTGTCGATGCATTGAGGCAATACTTCTCATAGTGTTGATCAGAGGTGCCGGCGTCGAGATCCCGGTCGCACTGAGCCTTTCGTACGCATGACGCACAGACCCGTTCCATGTCGCGAAGAACCAGCGGCTGCGAGCGTGCGAGGGTCTCTGCATCGATGCCGAGAGCTTTCAGCAATTTGGGCAGCTCGGAGGTGGCATGCGGGCCTTGGCGGACAAATGTGTCGAGGTCGCCGGGTGTGACGCAAAGTTCGTGGGCGATGCGTGCAAATTCGCCGGCGTCCAATTCGCGCATCTCACGAATTTCCCGCCTGTGCTTCAACCAGTCGCCGAATATATCGATGACCCTGTCGACGAGGGGATATGACTTGATCGAGGGTGTCATTGCTCGCTCCTCCACTGGTGGTCTTCGGTAACATTGTCACCGACGCTTTGGAGGGTGCCTAGCATCGTGAGTGTCGCGGCATTCGGGCAATAATCCCGCCAGTCTTGCCAATCGGGATCGGCAAATTTGTCTGCGAGATCTAGCGCGCACTGTTCACGCTTCGCACACTTTAAGCAATGATGCCGCAGTTCCCGGACCAGGAGTGGCTCCACGTGGGCGACCTCGTCCGGGTCGAGCGAAAGCGCTTCCATGCGGCGCTCCAGGAGACTGATTGGGTCGGGTCTATAACTTGAAACCCAACGTAGCTGGGCGACAGGAATACCCAGATAACGGGCTCTGCGCTTCAGTTCGTATTCGCTGCAAACATCGGAATCGGCAAATCTCGAGCAAACCGCTTTCCAATCTTTCCAAGCGTCAAAAATCGACCAGTGGTGCTTGTATGAGGCAGGCATCTAACCCTCCTCCCTTTGGCATCATGAATATGAACAGTGAATGCTGCCCCAGCGCATTGATCCAAATCAAATTGATCGACCCATAAGCCATGATGCTCTGATCCGTCCCGCTATTCCAGCGACTTCAGGAACACAAGAAAGTCGTTGATCTGGTCAGGATCAAATCGAAATTCCGGCAGCGAGGGATGACCGGTGACGATCCCCTCAGCCAGGGCTTCCTGCAACGTCTCGACCGGATAGAGAACGGATGGCAATTGCTAGGCTCATTTGGGCCATCCGGAACGGCATTGGACGATGGTGCCGGCGGGGATGGAGTCAATGCGACATCAATGTCGGCACCGTCATCGACCGAAGCATGCTGCGCGTCACGCCGCCCAGGATGCGCTCCTGAAAGCGCGAATGGCCATAGCCGCCCATCACGATGAGATCGAGCCCGTCATCGGCGGCGATCGCTAGAATAGAGGACTGAATCTGGTTCCGATCGGCGATCATGCGTTCGACGCGCGGAGCAATGCCTCGTCGCATAAGATGTGCCGCCAGCGACGTCGCGGAAGCTTCTTGCGGCGCCTCGGCATCGTTGACGCTGATGATCGTGACTGCTTGCGCGTGGCTAAGGCTAAGGAACGGCCCGGCATCGCGAAGTGCGCGAGCAGCCGTGCGGCTTCCGTCCCATGCGATCCCGATGCGCTTTGGCACGAGGGGACCCTTGTGCGTATAGGGGACGAACAGAACTGGTCCGCCGGAGTGAAACAGGATTTCCATCGGCATGGTATTATCGAATGTGTCGGTTTCGGGATCTGGCTGCTGCACAATGGTCAAATCATGCAGGCGGGCCATTGCGCCGACGGAGGCTGCGGCGTCCACCGGCAGGCTTGCCAGGGCCTGCAGGTTGTAGCTGATACCCGCGTTGCGTGCCTCCGCTTCGAATACGGCAAGCGCTGCATCAGCCCGCGCCAGTGCGTTTCTGCATTGGCTCTCGATGGTGGCTGCCACTGCGGCGCCGCCGCCTTCGATAACAAGCCCGACATTGGCGGTTTCGTAACCGACGGAAACCGCGTCGAGATGGGCGGAGCGCGAGACTGCCAGCGAAATGGCGCCATCGACGATCGGGCGGATCATCCGCTCAGAGGGAATGTGAACGAGAAGGTTCTTCAGCATGGCCGTTCTCCGCGCTTTCAAGAACAGCGACCGCCGCTCGGCCGCGCGGCCATAAGAGCTCAAAAAGCGCTCCCGCGATTTGATCCACCTCAAGTCGGCTTGACCATGCGGCGTCTAGTTATCCAGTGTTTCAACGGCATCTGGTGCAGCGCCGGCAAAGGAGAGCGAAAATGGCAAGGGTCGCATTGGTCTCGGGTGGCACGCGCGATATCGGCACCGCGATTTCTGCATCCGCGCCTGACTCTGCGGCCGTTCCGCCGCCCGAGGCCGCTCCCGCCAAGGCGATGTCCGCGCCTGAGGCGCTTGATCGCGCCCTGCACGCGGCTGCCGCCCGGTTAACCGGTGGGCTTTCGCCCACTGCGGTCTCGCTCGCATTCGCCGACTGGCTGTTTCATCTTGCGACATCCCCCGGCAAGCAAATGGCTCTGATGGCGGATGCTCTGCAAACGACCTCACGCTTCGCGCAGCAGTTCGCGCAACCGGTTACGCTGTTTCAGCCGTGGAGGCTAATATTCCCGCCATCCCGCGACCGCCGTTTTTCAGCGCCGGACTGGGAACTGCCTGCATTCAATCTGACGGCGCAGGCATTCCTGCTTGGCGAGCAATGGTGGCAGACGGCCACGGACGTGCGCGGTGTCTCCCATGCCAACGCCGCAATCGCAGCCTTCGCCTTGCGTCAGCTGCTCGATACCGTCGCGCCAACCAATTTCGCCTTCAGCAATCCGGAAGTGATGCGGAAGACATTCGAGACCGGCGGCGCCAACCTCGTTGGCGGCTTTCACAATTGGCTGGCGGATCTCCGCAACCTGCCGACCGGGGCGAGTGTCGATGACGCTGATCGCTTCGTGGTCGGAAAAGACGTCGCCACCGCGAAAGGAAAGGTGGTCTTTCGCAACAGGCTGATCGAGCTGATCCAGTACGCGCCGGCGACATCAACCGTGCGGCCGGAGCCGGTGCTCATCATCCCGGCCTGGATCATGAAATATTATATTCTCGACCTTTCCCCGCACAATTCGCTCGTCAACTATCTGACCGGGCGAGGCTTCACCGTCTTCATGGTGTCATGGCGGAACCCGACCTCGGATGACCGGGACCTTTCACTGGAGGACTATCGCGAGCTTGGCGTCGAGGCAGCGCTCTCCTCCGTGCAAAGGATCGTACCGGGGCAGGACGTGCATGCGGCCGGTTATTGCCTCGGCGGTACGCTTCTGGCCATCGCGGCGGCAGCCATGCCGCCGGAACGCCGGGCGAAGCTTCGCACGCTGACGCTATTGGCAGCGCAAACGGACTTTACCGAAGCCGGCGAACTCACCCTCTTCATCAACGAGAGCCAGCTCTCCTTCATCGAGGATATGACGTGGGAGCATGGCGTGCTTGGCGCACAGCAAATGGCCGGTGCATTCCAGATGCTGCGTTCGAACGATCTGATCTGGTCGCACCTGGTGCGCGATTATCTTTTGGGCGAACGAGCGCCACCCAGCGACCTCATGGCCTGGAACGCCGATGCGACGCGAATGCCGTTCCGGATGCATGCAGATTACCTGAGGAAATTATTTCTCAACAACGACCTCGCCGAGGGGCGATATGTCGCCAACGGCAGGCCGATCGCGCTGTCCGATCTGCATGCGCCCACGTTCGTCGTGGGGACCGAACGGGATCACGTCGCACCGTGGCATTCGACGCACAAGAATTCACTTTCTCGCCGAGGCCGACATAACCTTTGTGCTGGCGAGCGGCGGCCATAATGCCGGCATCGTCGCGGCTCCCGGCGAGCAAGGGCATCACTACAAGATGATGACTAAGAAGGCTGACGGGCCCTATATCGGTCCGGAGGAGTGGGCGCGCATGGCGCCTGCGGTAGAAGGCTCGTGGTGGCCCGCGTGGCGTCAATTCCTTGCCGCGCAGTCCGGACCGCCCATTGCTCCGCCCGCATTTCCGCAAGTTCGGAGCGGCGAGGCACCATTGGCCGACGCGCCGGGAGCCTATGTGCGCCAGCGCTAGACGGTCAGGCCTGATTCGGAGAAGGCTTGCCTAGAAAGGGCCCACAGCGCGCCAGCGTCTCGGCCGGCGTTCCCCCGGCGTCGATCCGCGGCCAGTCGAGATCGCCTTCCGTCATGGCTTCCTGCGCGACTGCTATCGCCGCGGTCGCGTCGGAAGCGTCGTTCTTTCGTGCATCGATGCGTGCCAGCCGGGTCACCCGGTCGGCCTCCAAAAAGAGACCGGTATGGCGGACCGCCGGCGCGGTAGCCGCAAACGCTGCGCGCTCTTCCGGCCGCAAGAACGCCGCGTCGAGCACGACCGAGCAGCCCTGTTCGGCAGTATGAAGCGCTCGCTTGATCAGAGCCGCATACACCGCCCGGGTTACGGCTGGCTCATACGCCGAAGACGGAAGGCGCGTCGTCTCCGGAACGCCAAAGAGTGCCTTCCGGATTACGTCGGAGCGGACAATGAGGGCGCCGGGCGGCGGCCCGAACAAGGGCGCAATCGCCCGGCTGAGGACGCTTTTCCCGGTGCCCGAAAGGCCGCCTACCGCGACCACGCCGGCCGCCTCGGGATCGATGAGGCGAACAGCAAGATCGAAATAATGTTCCGCTTGGTTCGACGCGGTTGGGTCGTCTGCGCGCTGCTCGCTTTTCATAAACAGTACATGCGCGCGGATCGCCGCGCGCATCGAAAGGAACAGTGGGAACAACGCCAGCGCGTTGCGTGCAGCTTCGCCGGCCGTGTCCAGATAATGGTTGAAGAGGGCGTTTGCTGCCGCTGCCTGGCCGAAGTGGATCAAATCCATCAGCGGAAAAGCCAGATCATATAGAATGTCGGTGGTGGCAATGACCGGGTCGAATTCGATGGCATCGAACATGACCGGCTTGCCGTCGATGAGAACGATGTTGCCCAGGTGAAGATCGCCATGGCAGCGCCTCACACAGCCGGCATCGGCCCGCGCCGCGAGGAGGGGGCTCTGCGCAGCCAATGCGGCGTGGCTGTGGGAGTCGAGTCGGTCGACCGCTTCGCCCGGCAGCCCGTGTACCGTGCGAAATTTCGCGGTATTCCGGTCGATGATCCCGGTGATCGAGTTCAAGCCATGAGTGGCCTCGCGCGGGGGCGGATTGGTCATGGGCACGACGGATCGTGTCCGCTAGCTCGACGGCGAGCGCCGGCTGTAGTTCCGTGGTTGCTGCAAGGCGATCGAGACCAAGCGTCTCGTCAAACCTTGCCATCTCGACCGCCCATTCCACCGGTTTGCCATTGCCGTCGATAGCGAGGCCCGCTTCCCCTTGCGTTACGGGAACGACGCGGCGGTAGAGCTGAGGTGCGAAGGGAGTATTGACCTTCAATTCTTCATCGCAGGCGTGCTTGCGTTTTTCGAGGGTCGAGTAATCGAGAAACGGCAGGCGAACCGCACGCTTGACCTTGAGCACGCGGTCTTTGCCGAGAAAGACGATGGAGGCGTGGGTGTCGACCCGGCGCATGCCGGATTCGGCACGGGCGAGAAAGCAAAGCACCGAACCCTGGTCGGTCTCACGCGAAGTCGCCGCAAGGTCATCGGTCATGGTTGCAGCACCGCGGCGCCGACCAGCGCGCCGTTCCTCAGCGCCGTCAGAGCAGCGTTCGCTTCGCGAAGCGGATACATGATTGTGTGCGTCTTGATCCCGGCCCTGGGTGCTATTGCGAGAAAGGCCTCGCCATCCGCGCGCGTCAGGTTGGCGACCGAAACGATTTGCCGTTCTTCCCAGAGCAAGCGGTAAGGAAATGCCGGAATATCCGACATGTGAATTCCGGCGCACACGACACGTCCACCTTTCCGCACAGCGCGCAACGCGGTCGGAACCAGCGAACCGACGGGCGCGTAGAGAATGGCCGCATCGAGCGGCACTGGCGGCGCATCTTCCGAGCCGCCGGCCCAAACGGCACCCAGTGAAAGCGCGAGCTGCTCCGCGGCGGTATCGCCGGCCCGTGTGAACGCATAGACGGCGCACTCCTGCCAGCGCGCGACCTGCGCCACGATATGCGCCGCAGCGCCGAACCCGTATAGCCCAAGATGTTTCGGATTCCCGGCCATGGTGAGTGAGCGCCAGCCGATCAAGCCGGCGCAGAGCAGCGGCGCGAGGGCTGTGTCCTCACCTGTCTCGCCGAGCGGAAAACAGTAACGCGCGTCGGCCACGAGGTGCGAGGCAAATCCGCCGTCGCGCGTATAGCCGGTAAATACTGGATGATCGCAGAGATTTTCGCGAGCCTCCCGGCAGTAGGCACAAACGCCACAGGTTGCGCCCAGCCATGGGACGCCGACGCGTTCGCCAAGGCGCAGCGACGTCACGCCCGGTCCCAGCGCATCGACCCGTCCCACAACCTCGTGACCGGGCACTATCGGGTAGGGGATATCGGGCAGTTCGCCGTCGACAACATGGAGATCGGTGCGGCACACGCCGCAGGCTCCGACCCGGATGCGGACCATGCCCGGACCAGGCTGCGGATCGGGTCGCTCACGCAAAACCGGTGTCTTGCCGGGCGCCTCCAATACCATGGCGTGCATCGCGTGTCCTTTCTCACTCGGAAACTTAGGGAGGTGAGGCGAGTTCCCGTTTGATCTCCATCAAAATGGAAGCCCTTGGATTGAGCGAAGCTCAGCAATCGGGAAGGTCAAACCTACTACATGGAGGTTGCTATGACAGAGCTGGTTGAAAATAATGCCGCGAACGACGAGCCGCTTGCGAGCGACACTGCTTCGCAACTTACCAAGGCGAACAGATATGCTCTCTATGGCCTGGCGGACGTACGAAACGTGATGTTGGACGAAGTGCTGTTTGCCGGCAACGAATTCCTCAATCGCGCGATAACGGAGACGCAACTCTTCAATGAGTTTTTAGCAAAGATGGCCGAAGCACATTCCGTCAAGGACATCGGCGCAATGTACCGGGAGTGCAGTCGGCATCAGGTGGAGTTTATTCGCAGGGATACAGAGCGGCTCCTGAAGCACAGCGAGCGAGTGATCGATAACACGTCCAAGCTGATCGAGACCTGGCGGCCAAACTGACGTCCGTGATTTGGCAGAGAGCAAACGCCATGATCCGATATCGAAGTGCGCTTGAAAACATCGCGGCCCTGGCACACGTTGGCCGTCATAGCAGCCTCTCGTGGAATGAAGCGCTGTGGCGCTTCGCGATGATCAAACAATGGGCAAACAAGGCGCTCTATAGTCCTGGCCAACCGCCATCGGTGGACCGTATTGCGCAGGTTCCCAAATGTAAACCGCTTGCGCGATCACAGCGGGCACGAAGCCGGAGGTGAAAGTCGATATTGCGCGAGCAAGCGTTTCTCGATGAAGCTGCGCGATTATGATGGCGCGCGAACCCCTGTCATACTTCGGGACTATTGTGACGGCTGGCTCCACAGCCAAAGCGTTCTTGCGCCTCCCGTGGAGGCGTACGGTAACACCGGGGAAAAGAGGCGAAGTAGCAGAAACGTGACGATGCACAGCGCCAGCACCGCCAACGAAACATACCTGAGTCGCTTGGTCACGACTGCCCGATCTTGCGTTCGCGGGTCGAAATGCCAAAGGCGCTATAGGCGGGGCAGCTTCTGAAGAAGGCAGTCAGGAGAAGAACAAAGCCCACCAATCCAAACCAGTGCCATCCTTCAATGAACAGGCCGTCCTTGAAGGCAAATGCCACCAGCGTCAATCCGAGGACTATTCGAACGTACTGATCGATTCTTCCCATATTCATCGGCATGGCGATGCTCCGGACGTTGTTGACCCCAGCGAAGTTCGCACGGAGTATTCGCCGCGGCTTTGATCTGCCTCAATCTTTAAGCTTCAGCCAAGACTAGGAAATCCGCACCCGCCAACCGAGGCTCTCGCGAGAGATGTCGACCTATCGTCTAGAACAATTTGCTGTCGCCGCGTTCGGTTGCCCTGGTGGGAGCAAGTCCGCGGCAAGGGTCTGTCGGACAGGCCATTCTCCGAAACATTCGCAAGGCGGAATTCAAAGGCGAATTTGCACTGGTCAATTCGCGTCATGCCGAAATCGACGGCGTGACAGCGGTCGAAAGCCTGACAAAATTGCCGTTTGCGCCCGAACTCGTGGTCATCACCGCGCCGGCGGCAGCGGTCCCAGGCCTGATCGATGAGGCCGGCAAAAAGGGGGCGGCGGGGGCCGTCATCATCTCTGCCGGGCTCGGTCACGGCGCGGGTTCGCTGGCCGAAGCGGCGAGCGCTTGCTGCGCACAGATATGGAATGCGGCTGATCGGGCCCAATTGTCTCGGCGTCATGATGCCGGCGCAAATCTCAACGCAAGCTTCGCCGCGCACACGCCGGTTGCCGGAAATCTGGCGCTGATCTCCCAGTCGGGCGCCATTGCGGCCGGCATGGTGGACTGGGCGGCGCAGCGCGGGGTGGGCTTTTCGGGCATCGTATCCATTGGCGATCAGCTCGACGTCGATATCGCCGATCTGCTCGACTATTTCGCGCTGGACGACCTGACCCGAGCCATTCTGCTCTATGTCGAGGCGATCAAGGACGCCCGCAAGTTCATGTCGGCGGCGCGCGCCGCCGCAAGGATCAAGCCCGTCATCGTCGTGAAATCCGGCCGCATGGCGCAAGGGGCCAAGGCCGCCGCGACCCATACCGGCGCGCTCGCCGGTTCGGACGCCGTCTACGATGCCGCGTTTCGTCGCGCCGGCATCCTGCGGGTGTCGGATCTGCGCGAATTGTTCGACTGTGCCGAGACGCTTGGCCGTGTCGAACCGCCTTCCGGAAAGCGGCTGGCGATCCTGACCAATGGTGGCGGCATCGGCGTGCTGGCGATCGATCGGCTGGTCGAGCTGGGAGGAATTCCCGCGGTCATCACGCCTGCCACAAGAGTGAAGCTTGACGCGGTGTTGCCGCCGACATGGTCGGGCTCAAACCCGGTCGATATCGTTGGCGACGCCGACGCCGCGCGTTATGCAGGCGGCGCTGGAGGTGCTGCTGGCGGACTCGAGCAACGATGCGATCCTGGTCATGAACGTTCAGACCGCGATCGCTCCGGCCGACGACATCGCTGCTACCGTGACCGATGTCGCAAACAAGTACCGCCAGAATCATCGCGGCTCCGCCAAGCCAGTGCTGGCGGTGTGGGTCGGCGCGGACCAGAAGATCAGCGATCTCCTGAGCGGCGCAGGGATTCCCAACTACCCCACCGAGGACGACGCGGTACGAGGCTTCATGCATCTGGTGCAGCATCGCGAGGTGGTGGCGTCATTGGCGCAGGTGCCGCCTGCGATGCCGAGCGACATTTGCGCCGGATGTCGATGCCGCCCGGCAGATCGTCGTCGCGGCGCTGGCCGACGGTCGCGAATGGCTCGATCCGATCGAGATCAAGCAGCTTTTCGACGCCTATGAGATCGCGATGGTGCCGACGTTCGCGGCTGCCGACGCCGAGCAAGCCGTCGCTCACGCCTCGGCGCTGTTGGCGCAAGGCATGACCGTTGTGCTGAAGATCATGTCGCGCGACATCATTCACAAATCCGATGTCGGCGGCGTCGTTCTCAACCTGACCAGCGTCGATGCCGTACGGACTGCGACGGCCGATATCCTGGCGCGCGCCAAAAAACTCCGCCCCGAGGCGCGGATAGCCGGCGTCATCGTCCAGGCCATGATCCTGCGCCCGAAGGCGCGCGAACTCATCCTCGGCCTCGCCGACGATCCGACCTTTGGCACCGTCATCGTGTTCGGCCGCGGCGGCACGGCGGTCGAGATCATCAACGACAAGGCGCTGGCGCTGCCGCCGCTCGATCTGCAAGCTCGCCCGCGACCTGATCGAACGCACCCGCGTCTCGCGGCTATTGCGCGCCTATCGCGACGTGCCGGCGGTCAAACAGGACGCGGTCGCGACGGTCCTGGTCAAGCTGGCGCAGATGGCGGCCGATATTCCCGAGATCCGCGAGCTCGACATCAATCCGATGCTGGCGGATGAGACGGGCGTGCTGGCGGTCGACGCGCGTGTCGCGGTTCGGGCGGGCGGTGCAGAAAGTTCGCCGGTTCAGGCCCGGCCAATTTCGCGGTGCGGCCATATCCGTCGCAATGGCAGCGGCACCTCGAGGTCAAGGACGGCTGGCGGGTCTTTGTGCGTCCGATTCGTCCCGAGGACGAACCGCTGATCCACGAATTTTTGCGGCACGTCACCAGCCAGGATCTGCGGCTGCGGTTCTTCGCGCCGATGAAGGAGTTCACCCATGAGTTCATCGCCCGGCTGACCCAGCTCGACTATGCCCGCGCGATGGCCTTTGTCGCATTCGACGAAGCCACCAACGAGATTGGTCGGCGTGGTTCGGATTCACTCGGATTCGATCTACGAGAACGGCGAATACGCCATCCTTTTGAGGTCCGATCTCAAGGGCAGGGGGCTCGGCTGGGCGTTGATGCAGCTGATCATCGAATACGCCAAGTCCGAAGGACTGAAACGAATATCGGGCGAGGTGCTTCACGAGAACTCGGTCATGCTGAACATGTGCCGCGAACTCGGCTTTGCGACAAAGTCCGATCCGGCAGACCACTCCGTCTGCGACGTGACGCTGGAACTTTGATATCGTGCGTCTACGGGGATCGCGCGATCAGGCTTTTGAGCCGGCTCGACAATGCCACCAGCACGACAAGGGCTATTCCGATTAAGCCGATATTTTGTACCGTCGTGACAACGAAGGCGACTTGGACTTGCCAGCCTGGTTGCTCGCCATCTGCAATCGGCATGGCATTGGGGACGAGCGCGATGCGAGCGGCATAGGCGGCCAGGAAGATCGAGCCGAACAACGCCAGTAATTTGAGAAAAACTCGCATCCGATCCTCCGGGATCATTTCTGGTCCGCCGCGGTTGTCGCCGCGGCGGCCGGGGTGGCCGCGGGTTTCTTCAGGTTCCTGATGATGATCGTGATCAGCGGCACGATCAGCAGGGGCAGAACTCCGTTGAGCGGATGATGGATCATTCCGGACAGCTGCGACTGCAGCGCCCGTGCCTCGAGCTGCAGCGCGTCGACCGAGGAGCCGTGGATTTCGCTCGCAAGCTCGAGTTCACGCCCCGTTGGCGGCCTCGCGGCGATCACGAACAGGATTGCGGCAATCACGAAGTTGACCGCGCCGAGAATGGCCGCCGCGGAAATGGCGCTCCAGATCTGGACCAGCGCGAAATAGGCCGATAGCTCCAGCATCAACAGGCCGAATGCCGCGATCAACGCCGCGAACGCCCGCAAGCCCAGGCCGACCAGCAGATGCCGCATCCTGATATCGGCGATGATCCTGTCGGTGCGCCAAAGCACGCGCAGATGTTTGACGACGTTCTCGGTGTTCACCTCAAGTGTCTCCTCAGCATGAAGCCGACAACGACGCCAAGCGCGAAAGCCGAAGCAAGCGAGGTGATCGGACGATCCGATATGACGTTCTCGACGACGTTCTTCCTGCTCGCTCAGGGTCTCGCCGAGATCGTTCAGCGCGGCCTTGATCTGGTCGGCGAGAGCCTCGGCACGATTCTTCGACGTGTCGAAAATGCCCTCGCTGGTCGTGTTCAGCAGACGCGACACGTCGCCCTTGAGCGCCTGCAGTTCATCTCTCAGCTCGCTTGAGTTGAACATCGGTCTTGCCTCTGCTCATTATCCAGTTGCAGTTGAACTCTACGTCGAGCGCACCGACGGCGCAATTGATTTGCGTCAACCGCGAACCCGGCCGCCGCCGTCTTGAGGCAGGTCAATTTGAAGCCGTGTCCCGGCAGGGGCTTAAGATGCATGCAGACGTAAAGGAATACAGATCTTGGCGACCTCCCCTCAGTTAACGGCCACGGCATCAGGCGATGTGCTTGAGTTGCGTCCGGGCGGATCCTGGACCGCGGCCAATGTTGCGACGCTGGAGGCGCTCTCCGGCGCCGTGACGGCGCAGCTTGATCGGTCGAAGACCGTGAGGCTCGATATGACCGGGGTGCGTGAACTCGACACGCTCGGAGCCTGGCTGCTCGAAAAGATGTCGCGGCGCGCGACATCCGCCGGTCATCGTGCCGATGTGGTCGGCGTCGCCGACAATTATGCCGGGCTGATCGAGGAGGTCCGCCAGGTCAATCGTCACAATCCGGTCCCGGCGCCGGCGCCAAATCCGGTGCTGGTCAAGGTGGAGGACGTCGGCCGCTCCGCGATCGATGCGACGGAAGACGTGACCGTGTTCCTGCAGATGCTGGGCTCGCTGTTTCTGGCCATCTTCGGCGTGCTGCGCCGGCCGAGATCGCTGCGGCTGACGTCTCTGTTCTATCAGCTCTACAGGGTCGGCTGGCAGGCGATTCCGATCGTCGTGCTGATCACCTTCCTGATCGGCGCCATCATCGCGCAGCAGGGCATTCTTCCACTTCCGCAAATTCGGCGCCGATTCCTATGTCGTCGACATGGTCGGCATTCTGGTGCTGCGCGAGCTCGGCGTGTCTTGATCGTCGCCATCATGGTCGCCGGCCGTTCCGGAAGCGCCTACACCGCCGAGCTTGGCTCGATGAAAATGCGCGAGGAAATCGACGCGCTGTCGACCATGGGCCTCGATCCGGTCGAAGTGCTGATCCTGCCCCGCATCGTCGCGCTGGTTTGCGCGCTGCCGATCCTGACCTTCATCGGATCGATGGCCGCGCTCTATGGCGGCGGTCTGGTGGCGCTGGTTCTATGGCGGCATGGGGCCGGCGATCTTCATCGCGCGGCTGCACGACGCCGTATCGGTGACCAGCTTCGAGGTCGGCATGATCAAGGCGCCGTTCATGGCGCTGGTGATCGGCATCGTCGCCTGCAGCGAAGGCTTGCGGGTGAAGGGAAGCGCCGAATCGCTCGGCAAGCAGACCACGACCTCGGTGGTGAAGTCGATCTTTCTGGTGATCGTGCTCGACGGGCTGTTTGCGATCTTCTTCGCATCGATCGGAATGTGCGCGATGCCGGATGTAACGCCACAGTTTGCGATTCGCGTCAAAGACCTTGTGGTCGGCTTCGGCACGCATGTCGTGATCGACCATCTGTCGCTGGATGTTCGCAGGGGCGAGATCCTCGGCCTGGTCGGCGCTTCCGGCGGCGGCAAGTCGGTCTTGATGCGAACCATCATCGGGCTCATTCCGCGGCAGAGCGGAGGATCGAGGTGATGGGGGCGGCGATCGGCGGCACCCATGATCGCCAGCACCCAGAGCGCCGCGGGAGATGGGGCATTCTGTTCCAGCAGGGCGCGCTGTTTTCATCGCTCACCGTGCGGCAGAACATCCAGTTTCCGTTGCGCGAAAATCTGGTGCTGTCGGACGCGCTGATGGACGAGATCGCCACCGCCAAGCTCGAAATGGTCGGGCTGAAGCCGGAGGATGGCGACAAGTTTCCTTCCGAATTGTCGGGCGGCATGACCAAGCGCGTGGCGCTGGCGCGCGCGCTCGCGCTCGATCCCGCGATCGTGTTTCTCGACGAGCCGACCTCGGGGCTGGATCCGATCGCGGCGGGCGATTTCGACGTCCTGATCAAGACATTGCAGAAAACGCTGGGGCTGACGGTGTTCATGGTCACCCATGACCTCGCCAGCCTGAATACCGTCTGCGATCGCGTCGCGGCGCTGGCGGACGGCAAGATCGTCGCCATCGGACCGATGCGCGAACTGCTTCAATCCGAGCATCCCTGGGTGCGGGCCTATTTTCACGGCAAGCGCTCCCAGATGCTGCAACCAAAAGCGAGTTAAGAGATGGAAACCCGCGCTCCCTTCGTCGTTGTCGGCGCTTTCGTGCTGGCGGCCATCGTCGCCGTATTCGGCTTTGTGTACTGGCTTCACAATACCGGCGGGCTCGGTCCGCGCGCGACCTATCACGTCCAGTTCGATGGTTCGGTGCCGGGGCTCCTGGTCGGCGCTGCCGTGCTGTTCAACGGCATCCGCGTCGGCGAGGTGACGGATCTCGGCCTTGCGCCGGACAGCCCGCGCCGCGTCAATGCGACGATCTCGGTGGCCTCGACGACCCCGGTTCGATCCGACACCAAGGTCGGCCTGGAATTCCAGGGCCTGACCGGCGTTCCGGTGATCGCGCTGGAAGGCGGCATGCTGCTTTCGAATTCCGGTGAGGTGCCCACGCTGATTGCCGAACCCGGGGCCGGCGAGGGCATGACGCAGGCTGCCCGCAACGCGTTGCGGCGGGTCGATTCGGTGCTTGGCCGACAATGCGGAGCCGCTGAAGAACACCATCGCCAATCTGCAGGTTTTCTCCGAAGGCCTGGCGCGCAACACCGGCAAAGCTCGACGGCATCGTCGCCGGGCTCGAAAAGATGACAGGTGGAGGCACGCCGGCGAAGCGAATCACCTACGATCTGCAGGCCCCTGGCGATTTCGGGCCGGCGAGCAAGACCATCAAGGGCCAATTGGCTATCCCGGAGCCGACGGCGGTTGCGATGCTCGAGACGCAGCGAATGCTGTTCTCGCCGGCAAAGGACTATT
The DNA here is from genome assembly GCA_963713785.1 of uncultured Alphaproteobacteria bacterium. Classification (GTDB taxonomy): domain Bacteria; phylum Pseudomonadota; class Alphaproteobacteria; order Rhizobiales; family Xanthobacteraceae; genus Bradyrhizobium. The sequence goes on along the minus strand of CAVQNB010000002.1, from coordinate 432,524 downwards.
CCGGGATTTGCCGAATTTCTCTGGGCCGACACGATTCCGAAGCTGCTCGCAGGCCAGATTGATCGAAGAGCTTCGAGAACTACGATATCGCTCACGCGCCGTTGCGCACAGCGGATGTCGGACAGGCCGACTTCCAGCTTCTGATCGACGTCAGGCGTTTCCGGATTGCGGTGGATTCCGAGCCGGCGGCTGAAATCGGCTTGTCGGCGCGAATTGTCGACAAGGACGGAAAAGTCATCGCGTCGCGCTTGTTCGAGCAAAGGCAAGAATTCGACAAGGTCGAGCCGCAGCAGCTGCCGCCGCGCTCAACGGGGCGTTCGGTCGGATCGCGAAGGACATGATCGCCTGGACGATGCAGGCGCTGTAAGAGTTATCCGGAGCCATGCTCCGGCCATGCCATTACGCTTACGTCCTGGAGAATGGACGGATCGCGTTGAGCGGTCCCGGCGGGGAACTTGCCAAGAGCGATTATATTCAGCGCGCCTATCTTTGCGTCCAGATCACAATTTCCGGCGAACTTCAGGACTTAAGACGAACTCGATTGGTTGTGCGGTACCAAGTGCTGTACCGTCCCACTATCAAAACGCTCGTAGTCGAGCGATTTCGTCTCGGTGGTTGGCGTTGTCTGCCACGAATGTGATGTAGCTGGCCGCTCTCGCCGCAATAGCTCCGTATGTTTAGGCGGTGTCTGGAAATCCCGACACCTCGATCCGTCAATGGTAACGCGCGTCAGCGGCAATTTTTGCACACGATGACCAACAAGCCGCCAGATCTTGTCCAAGAGAGAAATCGCTTTGTTCAGGAGAGAAATATCGGCTGTCAAACCTCGATCTTGCGCACTTGCGCGATGTCGGGCGTGGTCCTAGGTTCAACTTCGGCGTGGCGTTCGCGCCAAACTTCTTGGGAGGATGGAATGACCTGGAAGACTCCAAAAATTGTCGAAGTGCCGGTTGGCATGGAAATCAACATGTACGCCTGCGCAGCGCGCAAATAGACCACATCGAAACGCTCGGCCCGGCTCGATCGGCAAATCTTGCGTCGAGCCGTGGCAGGCGTCCTGCCAACGACTTCAAAAATATTGGACTGACGCCGGACCGCCCTTAACGGCGTCAAGCGAATCAAAATTATGCTGAGACTTGAGGTTCGGGCGTCCCGATATGCCGCCGTCAGTTTGCGTAGCCGCCGCGCTTTGAGTTCGTGCGCCCAGCGCCCACAAGCGCGCGCGGCTATCTGCTCGTAGCGCCGCAGCGGAAGTTCTATTCGCAAGGAAAGTCCGGGGACAGACCACCGAGCTGCGCCTTGTGAATCGCCGACGGAACAACTCCGAAATACTTCCGGAACACGCGGCTGAAGTGCGACGAACTCGAAAAGCCCCACGAAAATGCGACGTCCGTGATGGTTTTTCCGGCCTGGGTCTCCAGCTCCCGGCGGCAATTCTGCAACCTTGCTTGCAGGATATGGTCGCTGATGGTGGTACCCCTGTCGCTGAACAACATGTGCAGATAGCGCTTGGTGCAGTTCAGCGCCGCCGAGATCTGGTCGATGGAAAGATCCGGATCGCGCAGATGTTCGCGGATGAAGAATTGCGCCCGGACATACATCGCCTCAGGTCCGACACGATCGAACATCGCTTCGGGCTCGCGGAGCGGCAACAGCAGTAGGTCGATCAGCGCATCGGCCACCCCGATCGCGTTGTTCGGCGACAGCTTGGTCGCTTCGTCGAACGCGGCATGGACAAAGTTATAGGCGATCCGGCCGGTGCCGGTGCGGGCCGAGAGTTTGTATGCCGACATCTTCGCCAAGCGGAAGCCGCGTTCCTGCAGCAGTTCTTTCGGCACGATGACGACCTCGTGTCGCGTCAATGTCGGGCTCACTATGGTGTGCGGACAGGATACATCGTAGGCGAGACAGTCGCCGGGCATCAGCTCGATGCGGCGGCCACCCTGCTCGAAATGCGAAATCCCGTAAGTCTGAAACAGTATCTTGACGAACGGATGGGCGCCCGGTTTCGCGCGCGAGGCGATATGCGCAAGCCGATGCTGGCTCGCCTCGATCTGACAGAGCTTTAGCTTTGAAACCGTCGTGTAGTTGATCCGGCCTTCGAATGACGAAGCTTCCAGCGGATCGATGTCGAATTGCCCGCAAAGATCGGTCAGTGCATCTGACCAATATTGGATCTGCTTCTTCGGTGCTAATCCGGAAGTGCTAAGTGAGCGGACCGTGTCGGACATTATCCAGCCACCAATTCGAGATCAAAAACATGACCGCTTGCCGCGAGAGGCCCCGAGTCATGATGGAGCGGTTTTACCTCAATTTGAGGCGATCATTGGGGTTTGAGCGGCACTCCTCCTGATAGCCCTTTGATAATCCTCCGACTTAGTTTCAGTGCCGTCAAGGGAAACCTCAACCAATGGGTCGTGCGTTACGGGCTGATGGAGTGGGTAAAGCTGCTGACGCTGCGCAGCATGGACGCGCGCCGCCAGCGAAAGTGACGGGCGCTGGATAAAAAGTTCGCTCTGTTTCGCTTTCGCACAAACGCGCTTCCCTCTTGGGCAAGTTTCCTATTTCCGAACGGGGTAGGAATACCAACGAAGAAAACTGAAAAGTGGCCCGTTTTTGCGGAAACCCTTTCGTCCACAACTGGGAGGATTCACTATGCGCAAGGTGCTACTCGCTACCGGCCTTGGCCTCATTGCTATGCAGGGCTTTTCCGCGCGTGCGGATGAAGACCTGGACAAGCGGGCCCAGGATCCCAAGCAATGGGTGATGCAGCAGGGGGATAACGCCAATACGCGGTACTCCAAGCTCAATCAGATCAACGCCTCGAATGCGGGCAAGCTGCAGGTGGCGTGGACCTTCTCGACCGGCGTGTTGCGCGGTCACGAGGGCGGTCCGCTGGTGGTCGGCGACACGATGTACGTCCACGCCCCGTTCCCAAATACCGTTTTTGCGCTCGACCTGAACAATGAAGGCAAGATCCTCTGGAAGTATGAGCCCAGACAGGATCCGAACGTCATCCCGATCATGTGCTGCGACACGGTCAATCGCGGTGTCGCCTATGCCGACGGCAAGATATTCCTGCATCAGGCCGATACGACTTTGGTCGCGCTCGATGCCAAGACCGGCAACGTCGTCTGGTCGGTGATGGACGGCGAGGCCGGCAAGGGCCAGTCCGGCACCGATGCGCCGTTCGTGTTCAAGGACAAGGTGCTGGTTGGTGTTTCCGGCGGCGAATTCGGTGTTCGCGGCTGGGTGAGCGCCTACAACATCAAGGACGGCAAGCTGGCCTGGCGCGCCTTTTCGGAAGGGCCGGATTCCGACACGCTGATCGACCCCGTCAAGACGACGGCGCTCGGCAAACCCGTTGGCCCGAATTCATCGACCTCGACCTGGCAAGGCGACCAGTGGAAGATCGGCGGCGGCGCCACCTGGGGCTGGTATTCCTACGATCCCCAGTTGAACCTGGTCTATTACGGATCGGGCAACCCTTCGACCTGGAACCCGGTGCAACGCCCCGGTGACAACAGGTGGTCGATGACGATCTTTGCGCGCGATCTTGACACTGGTCAGGCCAAATGGGTCTACCAGATGACGCCGCACGACGAATGGGACTTCGATGGCATCAATGAGATGATCCTGACCGATCAGACCATCGGGGGCACCCCGAGGAAGCTGCTGACGCATTTTGATCGCAACGGCTTCGGCTACACGCTCGATCGGGCAACCGGCGATTTGCTGGTGGCGGAAAAGTTTGATCCGGTCGTGAACTGGGCGACCAAGGTCGACATGGACAAGTCGTCCAAGACCTACGGCCGGCCGCTGGTGGTCGACGCCTATTCGACCCAGCACAATGGTGAAGACACCAACTCGAAGGGCATCTGCCCGGCGGCGCTCGGCACCAAGGACGAGCAACCGGCGGCCTACAGCCCCGACACCCAGCTGTTCTATGTGCCGACCAACCATGTCTGCATGGACTACGAGCCTTACAAGGTCTCGTACACGGCAGGCCAGGCTTACGTCGGTGCTGCGGTTGCGATGTTCCCGCCCAAGGGCGAGACCAACATGGGCAACTTCATCGCCTGGGACGGCAAGACCGGCAAGATCGTCTGGTCGAACAAGGAGCAGTTCTCGGCCTGGGGCGGAGCATTGGCAACCGCCGGCGGCGTGGTGTTCTATGGCACGCTGGAAGGCTATCTGAAGGCGGTCGACGCCAAGACGGGCAAGGAGCTTTACAAGTTCAAGACCCCGTCCGGCATCATCGGCAACGTCATGACCTACCAGCACGGCGGCAAGCAATATGTTGCCGTGCTTTCCGGTGTCGGTGGCTGGGCGGGCATTGGCCTTGCGGCCGGTCTGCTGCAGCCTGAAAACGCCGCCGCCTGGCATGGCGCGGTCGACCAGGGCAAGTTGCCCTCCAAGGAGAAGACGGTCGATACCGCAGGTCTCGGTGCGGTTGGTGGCTATGCCGGTCTGGCGCAGTACACCTCGCTGGGCGGAACGCTGACGGTGTTTGCGTTGCCGAACCAGTAGGCGTGGCACGGCAAGGTAACGATAAATCGGCGCGCGGCGGAACAGCCGCGCGCCGATTTTGTTCTCAACGCCGTGTCGGGATGGCTGAAGTGAATCTCAATAATTGGAAATTCGTGCTTGTTCTTTTGGCGGGCGCCTTGGCGAACGGCGCGGCATGCGCCGACGGATCGGGCGATCCGGCCGTCGCTTCATCTGATAACGGCAAGTATGCGGACAAGGACGGCAATCCGACCTACAAGATAAGCGGCGAGGGGGTCGTCGACTGGTACACCTATTCCGGCTTTCGCCGCTATCATTCGGACTGCCATGTCTGTCACGGCCCCAATGGCGAAGGATCGAGCTTAGCGCCGGCATTGGCGAATTCATTGAAGACGCTGAGCTACGCCGACTTCGCCAACATCGTGACCAACGGCCGCAAGAACGTCGACGCAGCCAACGACAAGGTCATGCCGGCGTTTGCCTCAAACGTAAATGTCATGTGCTTTATCGACGACATCTACGTCTACCTGCGCGCGCGCGCCAACAACGCCATTCCGGGCGGCCGTCCGCCCAACCATGAAGACAAGCCGGAAGCCGCGAAGCAGGCCGAGACCAGTTGCACGGGAATCAAATGACGGGGTTGGAAAGTCATGAATGAGCGCGGCGCGGGTGACGACATGCTTTGCTGTGTTGAAGGGCGCAATAGGAGTATAAGATGAAGACACGCGCCGCAGTCGCGTTTCAGGCCAAGAAGCCGCTTGAGATCATCGAACTCGATCTGGAGGGCCCCAAGGCCGGTGAAGTCCTGGTCGAGATCAAGGCGACCGGAATTTGCCACACCGACGCCTACACGCTTGACGGTTTTGACAGCGAAGGAATTTTCCCCTCGATCCTCGGCCATGAAGGCGCCGGCATCGTCCGCGAGGTGGGGCAGGGCGTGACCTCGGTAAAGCCCGGCGATCATGTCATCCCGCTCTACACGCCGGAATGCCGCCAGTGCAAAAGCTGCCTGAGCCAGAAGACCAACCTGTGCACCCAGATCCGCGCCACCCAGGGCAAGGGCGTGATGCCGGACGGCACCTCGCGCTTCAGCCACAAGGGCGAGAGGATCTTCCACTACATGGGCTGCTCGACATTTTCGAACTTTACCGTGCTGCCGGAGATCGCGGTCGCGAAAATCCGTGAAGACGCCCCCTTCGACAAGAGCTGCTACATCGGCTGCGGCGTGACCACGGGCGTCGGCGCCGTGGTCAATACCGCCAAGGTCACGCCGGGCGCCAATGTGGTGGTGTTCGGCCTCGGGGGCATCGGGCTCAATGTCATCCAGGGCGCGAGGATGGTGGGCGCCGACAAGATCATCGGCGTCGACATCAACGATTCCAAGGACCAATGGGGCCGCCGCTTCGGCATGACGCATTTCGTCAACCCGACCAAGGTTACCGGCGACATCGTCCAGCATCTGGTGACGCTGACCGATGGCGGCGCCGATTTCACCTTCGACTGCACCGGCAACACCAATGTGATGCGCCAGGCGCTGGAAGCCTGCCATCGCGGCTGGGGCGTATCGGTGGTGATTGGCGTGGCGGAAGCCGGCAAGGAGATCGCGACCCGGCCGTTCCAGCTCGTCACCGGACGGGTCTGGAAGGGCAGCGCCTTCGGCGGCGCCCGCGGCCGCACCGACGTGCCCAAAATCGTCGACTGGTACATGAATGGCAAGATTCAGATCGATCCGATGATCACCCATGTCCTCAAGCTCGAGGAGATCAACAGGGGCTTCGACCTGATGCATGAAGGCAAGTCGATCCGTTCGGTCGTCGTGTTCTAGAGCATGATCCGGAAAAGTGGATACCGGTTTTTCCTCGCGACAAACGCGAAGCGTTTGCGCGGAGATCATGCTCAAACAAAACGATAGAGCGGGATGACGATTCGGAGAGAAGTCATCTCGCTCAAAGTCGCGTTCAAGATCAAAAACGTCAAACACAAGGAGGATAGGCCATGACTGTTCATATCCACCCATCGGTTGACAGCGGAGTGAAGAAAGGCACGGGCAGCTTTGCCGGTGGCACCCTTGTCTGCAAATGCAAGGAGAAGCCGGTCAAGGTCGGCATCAAGGGGGATGTCGCCCACAACCATGCCTGCGGCTGCACCAAATGCTGGAAGCCGGAGGGGGCGATCTTTTCGGTGGTCGCCGTTGTTCCGCGCGACAACGTGAGCGTTCTTGAGAACGGCGACAAGCTTCACGTCATCGACGCCGCGGCAGCGATCCAGCGGCATGCCTGCAAGGTCTGCGGGACGCACATGTTCGGCCGCATCGAGAACAAGGGGCATCCGTTCTATGGCCTCGACTTCATCCATCCCGAACTGTTCCAGGAATCCGGCTCGGCGGCTCCGGGATTTGCGGCCTTCGTATCCTCGGTGATCGAATCCGGCGTTTCCCCCTCGGAGATGAACGGGATCAGGTCGCGCCTCAAGGAACTCGGGCTTGAGCCGTACGACTGCCTGTCGCCGGCGCTGATGGATGCGATCGCCACCCATGTGGCGAAATCAAAGGCCAAGGCGGCCTGACACCGCGCCGCCTGACCCACGCGCTCACGTCAGCTCTCGCTGGTGGTCATTACCACCGGCGGAGCTGCCGTCAGCGGCGCTTGGTGCGGACGGATGGCCGGGTGAGACGCAGCCGGCCATAGGTGCGGGGCAAAAACTGCTTGCCCTTGGCGCTGAGGAAATCGAGCATCGCCTGCGCCGGCGGCAGCAACACCTTGTCCTTGCGGGCGAGCGCGAACCACTGCCGGACGATGGGAAGGCCATCGACATCGAGGGTGACCAGTCGTCGCTCATCGAGTTCGGTTGCGACGGTGTGCGCGGAAATAAAGGCAATACCCAGACCGGCGATCACGGCTTGTTTGATGGTTTCGTTGCTGCTCATCGCGAGGCCAATCTTTGGGCGAATGCCGGCGCTTTCGAACAATTGCTCCATCAGGCCGCGCGTTCCGGATCCGGGCTCGCGTGTAAGGAATGTTTCGCCTGCAAGCTCGCTCGGCGCGATGCGGGATTTGCGCGCCAGCCGATGCGCCGTCGGCGCGATGATGACATGGGGGTGATCGCCGATCAGGTGAACGTCCATGTCGATGTCGGCCGGCGGGCGGCCCATGATCGCAAAGTCGAGGTCGTAGCCGCGCAGCGCCGTGCCGATCTCCTGCCGGTTTCCGATCGAGAGCGTGACGTCGACGTTCGGGTGCAGCCTGGAAAATCCGGAGATCATGAACGGCACGAAATATTTCGCGGTCGAGACAGCGCCGATGGAGATGCGGCCGGCGGTTTTGCCCGCCATCATCTCCAGCGAGGTTGCGCAATCGGCGATCGCCGCCTCGATACGGCCGGCGAGCGACAGCACTTCGCGTCCGGCATCGGTCAGCAGCATGCCGTCGCCGGTACGCTGGATCAAAGGCAGTCCCGCGAGCGCCTGCAAGTTACGCAGCTGAAGTGTGACGGCCGGCTGCGTGAGATGGAGTTGTTTGGCGGCTGCGGTAACCGACCGATGCTTCTGCACCGCCGTCAACGCCCGCAATTGGCGGATGGTCAATTCCCGCAAAAAACGGCCGGCCATGAAGTCCTTTATAAGAAAAACTTTGCTTACTCCAAAGATAACAAAATTTCCCTAATTGGGCAAATTGCGTTTCCTTAAAGCAAGGCGGATCGCCGAACCGGCGAGTCGCCTTGAGAGCGGCCCCGCAAGAGGGCACTGGGAGACGTCCATGGACGAGCGCGTGACGCTGCGTTCGCATCTTGATCGGCCTGCGCCGCAGACACCATATGCTGCCGCGGTGGGCGAGGTGATCGAGGCCATCGCGGCCGCTGCGATCGATCTTGCCGCTCTGATCGCGGATGGGCCGCTGGTGGGCATCACCGGACGCGCCAATGGCGTCAATACTGACGGCGATCAGCAGAAGGATATTGACGTCGCAGCCGATCAAATAATGCGCCGCGCGTTGAGTGGAGCCCCGGTCGCCGCTGTTCTTTCCGAGGAGGCGGCACTTCCTGAAACCTTCAAACCCGGGGCGCCGCTTTGCGTTGCGATCGATCCGCTCGACGGGTCAGCCAATCTTGAGAACAATATTTCGGTCGGCACCATCTTTTCGATCCGTCCCCGGGGAAATGACGTGCTCTCGACCTTCTTTGAGCCCGGCACGGCGCAATGCGCCGCCGGATTCATCGTCTACGGTCCGCAGACAATGCTGGTCCTCGCGCTCAACAAGTCTGTCGACATCTTCATCCTCGACCGGCGTACTCACGAATTCCTGCTGATCAAACGCGAAGCCCTGATCGCACCCGACACGCCGGAATTCGCCATCAACGCCTCCAATCGCCGGCACTGGCATGGGCCTGTCCGTGCCTACATCGAAGAATGCCTTGCCGGCTGCAATGGCAACCGGGGCGCGGATTTCAATATGCGCTGGATCGGTTCGCTGGTTGCGGAGTCGCTTCGCATCCTGGTGCGCGGCGGCGTGTTTCTCTATCCGGCCGATGCCCGCCCCGGCTATCGCGAGGGCAGGCTCCGGCTGCTGTACGAAGCGCATCCGATGGCGCTGGTGATGGAATGGGCGGGCGGTGCGGCGTCGACCGGGCGGCGGCGAATTCTGGAACTTGGCGCGAAAACGCCGCACCAGCGGGTACCGCTGATCATGGGCTCCGCGCGCGGCGTGCGCGACGTCACCGCCATCCACGAAGGCATCGAACCGATGTTCGACAATAGCGACGCACCGCTGTTTGCGCGGCGCGGCCTGTTTCTCTGACGGGGCAAATGGCGATGTCACGCGCTCATCCCATCATATCGATCACCGGTTCGTCGGGCGCCGGCACGACGTCGGTGAAAAAGACCTTCGAGAACATCTTCCGCCGCGAGAAGGTCGCCGCCGCTTATATCGAAGGCGATGCTTTCCATCGCTACAATCGCTTCGAGATGCGCACGAAAATGGCCGAGCAGGCCGAGCGCGGCAACAAGCATTTCAGCCATTTCAGCCCCGAAACCAATTTGTTCGAGGAACTGGAGCGGGTATTTCGCGACTACGGCGAATCCGGCACCGGGACGACGCGTCATTACGTCCACGACGAGGAAGAGGCGAAGCAGTACCGCGCCGAACCTGGCACGTTCACCAAATGGGGTCCGCTGCCGGAAAAGTCCGATCTCCTGTTTTATGAAGGGCTGCACGGCGCCGTCGTGACGGACAAGGTCAACATCGCCCGACATGCCGATCTCAAAATCGGCGTCGTGCCCGTCATCAATCTTGAGTGGATCCAGAAGCTGCACCGCGACCGCAGCGACCGCGGCTACACCGCGGAGGCGGTGACCGACACAATCCTGCGGCGCATGCCGGACTACGTGAACTACATCTGCCCGCAATTCGCCGAGACCGACATCAATTTCCAGCGCGTACCGACCGTCGATACATCGAATCCGTTCATCGCGCGGTGGATTCCGACGCCGGACGAATCGATGGTAGTGATCCGGCTCAAGAATCCGCGCGGCATCGATTTTCCCTATCTGCTGTCGATGATCCCGCACAGCTTCATGTCGCGCGCCAACTCGATCGTGATCCATGGCGCGAAGCTCGACCTGGCGATGCAGCTCATCCTCACCCCGCTGATCCTGCAACTGATGGAACGCAAGAGGCGCACGGCATGAACGCTCCCGCTTTGTCGCCAATTGAAAGCCGCGTGGATGTCTCGCACGCAGAAATGGCCAACGCGATCCGCTTCCTGGCGATCGACGCCGTGGAGAAAGCCAGATCAGGCCATCCGGGCATGCCGATGGGCATGGCCGATGTCGCGACCGTGCTGTTCTCGCGTTTTCTCAAATTCGACCCCGACGATCCGGCGTGGCCGGATCGCGACCGCTTTGTCCTGTCGGCCGGTCACGGCTCGATGCTGCTCTATGCGCTGTTGCACCTGACGGGCTACGCGGGCGTGACGTCGGACGAGTTGCGCGCTTTCAGGCAGTGGGGATCGAAGACGCCGGGGCATCCGGAGTACGGCCACACCCCGGGCGTGGAGACGACCACCGGCCCGCTCGGCCAGGGCATTGCTACCGCCGTCGGCATGGCGCTCGCCGAGCGGCTGATGAACGCGCGCTTCGGCAACGATTTCGTCGATCACTACACCTACGTGATCGCCGGAGACGGTTGCCTGATGGAGGGCCTCAGCCATGAGGCGATCTCGCTGGCCGGGCATCTGCGGCTCAATCGGCTGATCGTGATGTTCGACGACAACGAGATCTCGATCGACGGCGCGACGTCGCTGTCCTGTTCGGATGACCAGGTCGCACGCTTCAAGGCTTCCGGATGGTCGGCTTGCCGGATCGACGGCCACGATCCCGAAGCGATTGCGGTTGCGATCGAACGGGCCCGAAACAGCGACCGGCCGTCGCTGATCGCCTGCCGCACGGTCATCGGCTTCGGTGCGCCGAACCGTCAGGGCAGCGAAAAAGCCCATGGCGCGCCGCTTGGCGCCGACGAGGTTGCAAAGACCCGTGATGCGCTGAACTGGCCGCACCAGCCGTTTCAGATCCCGGAATCCATTCTCGTGCAATGGCGTAAGGCCGGCGCCCGCGGGCACGCCGACCGCCGAAGCTGGATCGAACGGACGAGGCGGTCGTGCTCTGCTGTGCGCTCGCCATTTCACGATGCCCTGAATCGCAATCTGCCGTGCGGTTATACCGACGCGATAGCCCGGTTGCGCGATCGCTTCGCCACCGAGCGGCCGAACATCGCCACCCGGCAGGCCTCGCAGCTTGTGATCGACGCAATTGCCGAGGCGTTGCCGAACTTGCTCGGCGGCTCAGCCGATCTGACACACTCCAATCTCACCCGCGCCAAAACGCAGCAGCCGGTACGGCCGGATTTCCTCGAAGGCAGCTACATTCACTATGGTGTCCGCGAGCACGCCATGGCGGCGGCGATGAACGGCATCGCGCTGCATGGTGGCTTCATTCCCTACGGCGGCACGTTCCTTACATTCGCCGACTACAGCCGTCCCGCGATCAGGCTGGCGGCGTTGATGGGTGTACGCGTCATCCATGTGATGACGCATGATTCGATCGGATTGGGCGAGGACGGCCCCACCCACCAACCGGTCGAACATCTGGCATCGCTGCGGGCGATCCCCAACCTGCTGGTGTTTCGCCCCGGCGATGCCGTCGAGACTGCGGAAGCCTGGGATTGCGCGCTGCAGTCGCAAACCAGTCCGTCGGTGCTGTGCCTGTCGCGGCAGGCGATGCCCACCTTCCGCGAGGTGAGCGGCGAACAGAATCTGGTCGCGTTTGGCGCTTACGTCGTGATTGAGCCGGAGGACGGCCGCGACGTCACGCTGATCGCAACGGGCTCCGAAGTATCGATCGCGCTCGATGCGGCAAGACTACTTGAGAAAGACAACGTCCGTGCCGCGGTCGTGTCGGCACCGTGCTTCGACCTGTTTCGCCAGCAATCTCGTGAATATCGGACCGCGGTTCTCGGACGCGTGCCGCGGATCGGCGTCGAAGCCGCGGTCGAGGGCGATTGGGCGCGCTGGCTCGGCGACGACGGCGAATTCGTCGGCATCACTGGTTTCGGTGCCTCCGCTCCGGCGGAAACACTCTATCGCGAATTCGGCATCACCGCGGATGCAGTCGCAGAGGCGGCGCTGCGCTGCATCGCGCGATCGAGAATGGCTGCAACTTACGCATGACACTTTGGACGCGAGCAATGACACGGAGGCTCCGATGGCACGAATCACGCTGAGGCAATTGCTGGACCATGCCGCCGAGCGCGGCTACGGCGTACCGGCATTCAATATCAACAATATGGAGCAGGGCCTGGCGATCATGGAGGCGGCGGCCGCCGTCGACGCGCCCGGTCATCATCCAGGCCTCGCGCGGCGCGCGTTCCTACGCCCACGACATCATGCTGTCGAAGATGATCGACGCGCTGGAGGAGATGTATCCGCAGATTCCGCTCTGCCTGCATCAGGACCATGGCAACGAGGAGGCGACCTGCGCGACGGCGCTTCAACACGGCTTCACATCGGTCATGATGGACGGTTCGCTCAAGGCCGATGCAAAGACGGCGGCGGCCTATGACTACAACGTCGAGATCACCCGCCGCGTGGTCGATATGGCACACTGGATCGGCGCTTCCGTCGAGGGCGAACTGGGCGTGCTCGGTTCGCTGGAACATGGCGGCGGCGAGCAGGAGGACGGCCATGGCGTCGAAGGCAAGATCAGTCACGATCAACTGCTGACCGATCCAGACCAGGCGGTCGATTTCGTTCGCGCCACCAAGGTCGATGCGCTGGCGATCGCGATGGGGACCTCGCACGGCGCCTACAAATTTTCGCGGAAGCCGGACGGCGACATCCTCGCCATGCGGGTGGTCGAGGAAATCCACCACCGGCTGCCGAATACCCATCTGGTGATGCACGGCTCATCGTCGGTACCGCAGCCGCTGCAGGATGCGTTTAACCGGTTCGGCGGCGAGATGCCGCAGACTTGGGGCGTGCCGGTCGAGGAAATCGTCCGCGGCATCAAGCATGGCGTCCGCAAGGTCAATATCGACACCGACTGCCGACTGGCGATGACGGCGGCATTCCGCAAGGTCGCAACGCAAAGCAAAAGCGAATTCGATCCGCGCAAATTCCTCAAACCGGCGATGGACGCGTTGCGCGACCTTTGCCGCGAGCGCTTCGAGCAATTCGGCACCGCAGGCCATGCCTCGCAGATCAAGGTTGTCCCACTGGCCGAGATGGCGAGGCGCTATCGCTCGGGCGCGCTCGATCCACGTATCGGGGAGATGACCCATGCCGCATGACCTGCTGGTTCCCACGATTCCGACCGCCCGCCGCATGCCAGATGAGGAGATCAACATGAACCAGCACTCGATGACCGTCCGCGGCAAGGATCGCTACAAGTCCGGCGTCATGGAATACAAGAAGATGGGTTATTGGGAGCCCGATTACGAGCCCAAGGACACCGACATCATCGCGCTGTTCCGGGTGACGCCGCAGGACGGTGTCGATCCGATCGAAGCCGCGGCGGCGGTCGCAGGGGAGTCCTCGACTGCCACCTGGACCGTGGTATGGACCGACCGGCTGACGGCGGCCGAAAAATATCGCGCCAAATGCTACCGCGTCGATCCCGTGCCGAATTCGCCGGGGCAATATTTCGCCTACATCGCCTATGACCTCGACCTGTTCGAGTCCGGCTCGATCGCCAACCTGTCGGCCTCGATCATCGGCAACGTGTTCGGCTTCAAGCCGCTGAAGGCATTGCGGCTCGAGGACATGCGGCTGCCGGTGGCCTATGTGAAGACGTTCCAGGGACCGGCGACCGGTATCGTGGTCGAGCGCGAGCGCATGGACAAGTTCGGCCGCCCGCTGCTCGGCGCCACCGTGAAGCCGAAGCTCGGCCTGTCCGGCCGCAACTATGGCCGCGTGGTGTATGAGGCGCTCAAGGGCGGCCTCGACTTCACCAAGGACGACGAGAACATCAACTCGCAGCCGTTCATGCATTGGCGCGAGCGCTTCCTCTACTGCATGGAGGCTGTCAACAAGGCGCAGGCCGCGTCCGGCGAGATCAAGGGCACCTATCTCAACGTCACCGCCGGAACCATGGAGGACATGTACGAGCGCGCCGAATTCGCCAAGGAGCTCGGCTCGGTCATCGTCATGATCGATCTCGTGATCGGCTACACCGCGATCCAGTCGATGGCGAAGTGGGCGCGCCGTAACGACATGATCCTGCATCTGCACCGCGCAGGGCATTCGACCTATACGCGGCAGCGCAATCACGGCGTGTCGTTCCGGGTGATCGCGAAATGGATGCGGCTTGCGGGCGTCGATCACATCCATGCCGGCACCGTAGTCGGCAAGCTCGAAGGGCGATCCTGCGACCACGCGCGGCTACTACGACATCTGCCGCGAAGACTATAATCCGATGCGGCTGGAGCACGGCGTGTTCTTCGACCAGCACTGGGCGAGCCTCAACCGCCTGATGCCGGTGGCGTCCGGCGGCATTCACGCCGGCCAGATGCATCAACTGCTCGATCATCTCGGTGAAGACGTGGTGCTGCAGTTCGGTGGCGGCACCATCGGCCATCCCATGGGCATCCAGGCAGGCGCGACCGCCAACCGCGTGGCGCTGGAAGCGATGATCCTCGCGCGCAACGAGGGCCGCGACTATCTGCACGAAGGCCCGGAGATTCTCGCCAAGGCGGCGCAGACCTGCACGCCGCTGAAAGCGGCACTGGAGGTCTGGAAGAATGTCACCTTCAACTATGAATCGACCGACATGCCGGACTACGTTCCCACACCCTCTGTCGCGATGTAAGGAGCAGAGATCATGCGCGTTACCCAAGGCTGTTTCTCGTTCCTGCCCGATCTCACCGACGAGCAGATTTCCCGCCAGGTCCAGTACTGCCTGGAGAAGGGCTGGGCGGTGAACATCGAATTCACCGACGACCCGCACCCCCGCAACAATTTCTGGGAAATGTGGGGCCTGCCGATGTTCGATCTGCGTGACGCCGCCGGCGTGATGATGGAGCTCAACGAGTGCCGCAAGGTGTATGGTGACAGCTACATCCGCATGTCGGCGTTCGATTCCAGCCATGGCTGGGAATCGCTGCGGCTGTCCTTCATCGTCAACCGGCCGAAGGACGAGCCCGGCTTCCGGCTCGAACGGCACGAAGGTGCCGGCCGCAACATCCGCTACACCACGACATCCTATGCGGTCGATCGTCCCGAGGGCGACCGCTACGGCTAGGTCACTCCCGTCCGGCCCGCGGCGACGATTGGCCCCCGCATCGTTCACTGCTTGCCGGATGCACCGCTCCGCCGCTGTGAAAGCGGCGGAGACCTTTATTTCCGAAAGAAACGCGCGTGGCGCATTGAGGTTTCGCAGATGGATCTGGATGCCGCAGCGATGACCGACCGGGTCAGTCTCCGCGAGGAACTCGAGGCCGTCGGCATCGAGGAGATCCTCACCCAGCTCGATCGCGAGCTGATCGGCTTGAAGCCGGTCAAGACCCGCATTCGCGAGATCGCGTCGCTGTTGCTGATCGAGCGTATCCGCAAGCGCATGAATCTGACGTCAGAGGTGCCGACACTGCACATGTCGTTCACCGGCAATCCCGGCACCGGCAAGACCACGGTGGCGCTGCGGATCGCGAGCATTCTGCACCGGCTCGGCTTCGTGCGCCGCGGCCAGGTCGTCTCGCGTGACCCGCGATGAACTGGTCGGGCAATATATCGGCCACACCGCGCCGAAGACCAAGGAGATCCTGAAGAAGGCGATGGGCGGCGTGCTGTTCATCGACGAGGCCTACTATCTGCATCGGCCGGAGAACGAGCGCGACTACGGCCAGGAGGCGATCGAGATCCTGCTGCAGGTGATGGAATCCAGCGCGAGGATCTGGTGGTGATCCTGGCCGGCTATGGCGACCGCATGGACAAATTCTTCGCCAGCAATCCCGGCTTCCGCTCGCGCATCGCCCACCACATCGATTTTCCGGATTATTCCGACGACGAGCTGCTTGCGATCGCCGAGCTGATGCTGCGCGACATGAACTACAAATTCAGCCGCGGACGCGCGCGAGGCGTTCATCCGCTACATCGCGCTTGCGCAAGTCCCAGCCGCTGTTCTCCAACGCGCGCTCGATCCGCAACGCGCTCGACCGCATGCGGCTGCGCCAGGCCAACCGCCTCGTCGCCGATCTCGACCGCGTGCTGACCGCTGACGATATCATGTCGCTGGAGGCCTCGGACGTCCTTGCCAGCCGGGTCTTCTTGAAGGGCAACTCCGGAAGCTAGTTGCGCGTTATGGCCACCTTTGGCGGTAAAGCGGACTCGCGGATAAGGCATCGTTTGTTAATCGACTAACAGGATTTCGAGCGTGGCGATCAAGTAACATCGTATTTCATGACGCCGGATTGGCCGATCACGAACAGCGGCTGGAAATTCCTGACATAAGCATCCTCGACCATCGCCATGCGCTGGTTGTCGAGCATCCACCAATGGCCGTCGAGCCGCGCCGCGGCGACGGCATGACCCTCGCCCGAAAGGGTGTTGCGCATGACGACGATGCGCAGATCGTCCGGCGAGATGCCGGCCAGTTGCAAGGCGACGAATTTTGCGATCGCGTAATCCTCGCAATCGCCGGCGCCGTGATAAAACGTAACGAGCGGCGAGCTCCAGACGTCGATTTCGCCGTATTGGGCAAGATCGCTCATCGGGTGGATCGCGAGATTGATGGCGCGGTTGATTTCGCCGAGCCGGGCGCGACCGTCGCGCTCCCTGGCGGCATCGACGATGGCGAGAAATTGCAGTGCGGCGGAGAGATGCGCAATGCTCGCGATCGCTGTCGCAAAGCGCAAGCTGCACCCTTTCGTCGTCGAGCCTGCGCTCAACGCCGCGCCATTTTTCGTTCAAGCGTCCAAAGGAATGCGGGTAGGCGATAAGCCCAAACGGCTCGGCGGATTTACCGAACAGCACCGCGGCGCCGGGCGAAAGCAGTGTTCCAGCCTGAAGGTCGTCCGCAGGCCCAAAGCAGGCCAGGCTGCAAACAAGCACGACGACAGCTCTGGCGAAAACGGCGCTGCGGGCGTTGGCGATTTTCTTGACGAATGCCGAACAGCGTTTGGCGACGATTTCGTACAAGCGAAAGGGTCCAACGTGATTAGAGGGCAATTCCATCGTCGCCTACCGCGCGATAGCTGGGCGGCTCGGACGGAATTTCGACTGCGCCGGCCTTCGACAGCGCCGCGGCCGTGATCATCCGCGCCGCGCGGCTATCCTGCGAAGCATTGCCTGGGCCAAAGTCGTTAAAGAGAATACCGGCTGTAGCCCCGATTGCGACGATCACGGCTACCACCACTGATCCCAAGTCGCCGCGCCGGGTTTTGCTTTGCGTGTCCATCTGCTGTTTCGCCAATCCGTTGCATCTCAGCCGTCATAGCGTTGGGTCACACACCCGAGTGCGATTCACTAATTCATGTCTCGAGTGATCGAGACTTCGATCAACGTCGCGGTTAAATCGTCTGACGGCGTGAGGCGAATATAGGTTGCAATCCAGTCGACGCCACTAAATAGAATTTCATTCTCTGCCACGCCCACTTTCACAAATGGCTGACGCGATCTTGATCGTCCGGTGATAATGAAGATTACGCGATCTTTGAATTCGTGACTCTCCAGGAGAGACACGTTTGACCTTCCCAGGGAGCAATCATCCATCGCGTATTGAAATCGAATTTACTTGAGCGGACCCGGCTTTGGCGGCGTGCACGAAGTAGCGGGTGTTCACGATCAGCAAGGTCGGGAAACGGCTTGCGGCCATCTCGTCGCCCTGAATAAAAAATTCTTTAATTTTCGATTGGCTGGACGAAAGTAGAGTCCACGGCGCGGTGACGGAGTTGTCGATGTACTCGAAAAGCCAGTTTTACGATCTCGAGGTGATGTGCCGCGAGCGTTCTGTCGCTGCCAGGAAAGAAATGGAATACTGGCTGGCCGAGGCCGAGGAATGGGCGCGGGTTCGACTGTCTTGCAATGAGCAATTGGTGAGTTCAAGCGAGCTGCCTCAGTCGACCAAGCCGAAGAGCTGATGCGGTCACCCCGACGGGCAGCCCAATGAGGCGCCCGCTTGAACTTCACCGTGCTGGACGTCGCAAGCTCTGTAGAAGTCGCAAGCTCTGTAGAAGTGGTCGAGCTGATGGAAATTCGTCTCCAGCTCGACCTCCTCGGACGGATCAATAAGCCGTCGTGGGCTCACACGGCGGGCCGTTGTCCCAGGGCTGCGTCGCAAATGCGCCCACGGCCGGAGCCGGAACGCAGCCACGTCCATCAACATAAGGCGCGGTGCTGGCAGCAACGTGCCGCGAGGCGACTTGGCTCTCGCGAGCCATGGCGGGAGTTGCGAGCATGGCTGCGGCGATCAGTGTGGCTGACAGAAGTTTACGCTTGGTCATTCGATTTCTCCATTGGGATCAGAAAAGCCAACGATGCTGGCTCCTCTACGCAGGTGGAGAAGCGATCGGCCGATTAAAGGAACATCTCCTCACGCGGTATCAACACCGCGCGAGGTTAGCATTCAAAAACCGGTTCGTATTCATAAATTGGTTTTTAATTGAGAAGATGGCCTGTGGCCGTCATTCTTCAGCTGGCTCCCGGAGCTTCATTGTGCTGCCGGGAGTTTCGTTGGGGGCGACCCTTCCAAGAAGAAGATCGAGGAAACTCAAGCTGGGCGGGGAAAGTGTCCGCACGCGGCGGCTTACTATGTCCGGAGGTAAAGATGGCCCTGTTCTCGCGCTCCTTTGTACGCAAACGCGTGATCTCGCTGGCGACCACGGCGTCGGTCGCGGCGACGTCGTTCGCTTTGGCGCAGGATCCGACGAGGCTCTATCACGTCCGTTCGGCGACGCCGATCCAACCTGTGGCGGACCGCTCAGATCGTTCGGAAGAGCAGCCGTTCCTGTCGGAGAACGACGCCGCCATGAACAAGATGATGGCGGACATGACGATCAAGCCGACCGGCGACGTCGATCGCGATTTCGTCGCGATGATGGTGCCGCACCATCAGGGCGCGATCGACATGGCGCTGGCTGAACTGCGAATACGGTCGCAACGAACAGCTGCGTCGGCTCGCGCAGGAGATCGTCGTGACCCAGCAGCAGGAAATCACCGCGATGCGGCTTGCGCTCGGCGACAAGCTGCCGCCATCGGTTGCTTCCCCGACGCAGCCCGGGACAGCGCCGGCGGCGCCGCAAGGCGTACCGTCGTCTTCCATGGGTCCGCACGATGCGATGTCGCACCATCAGATGAACATGAAATAGGAGCGGAACATGAAGCCAAATATCTTGACGCTTGGTTTTCTCGCGGGCGTCTGCCTGGTTGGACAGACGGCGGCGTGGGCCGGCCAGGCACCTGGGGCGGCATCGGACCCGGATATTCCGATCAGCCATCGCGACCGCGTCTACTCCGCCGAGCAGTTCTCCAACACCGTCTCGGTCACCGATCCCGTCGACAACAAGCTGGTCGGCGTGATCCGTCTCGGCGATCCGCAGCCGGGCAATTTCAGCCCGCTCTACAAGGGACAGGTTCTCGTCCACGGCATGGGCTTCTCGCCCGACCATAAGACCATTGCGGTGGTCTCGATCGGCAGCAACTCCGTCACCTTCATCGATACCGCGACCAATGCGGTCAAGCACACCACCTATGTCGGCCGCTCGCCGCACGAAGCGTTCTTCACGCCTGACGGCAAGGAGGTCTGGGTCACCGTTCGCGGCGAGGACTATATCGCCGTGCTCGACGGCCAGACCTTTGAGGAAAAGTCGCGCATCAAGGTGCCGGCCGGGCCCGGGCATGCAGATTTTCTCGCCGGACGGCAAGTACGGCTATGTCTGTTCCTCGTTCAATCCGGAGACCGTTGTCATCACCGTGGCCGATCATCAGATCGTCGGCCACGTCAAGCAGGACAGCCCGTTCTGTCCGAACATCGCCGCGACGCCCGACGGCAAGCAGGTCTGGTTCACGCTGAAGGACGTCGGCAGGACCGATGGTGTTCGACGCGCAGCCGCCATTTGCGGTGCTGAAATCGATCGACACCGGACCGATCACCAATCACGTCAATATCGTCCACAACGCCAACGGCACATTCGCCTATGTGACGATCGGCGGCCTGAACGAGGTCAAGGTATTCCGCACCGACGACTTCTCGCTGGTCGCGACGATCCCGGTCGGCAAGCTGCCGCACGGCGTCTGGCCGTCCGGCGACGGCAGCCGGGTCTATGTCGGACTGGAAAACGCCGACGGCATGGCCGCGATCGACACCGCTAACCAACAAGCTGATCGCGACCAGTCCGATCGGGCAGGCGCCGCAGGCCATCACCTATGTTCCGAATGCGGTTCCGGACAGGCGACGGCACGCAGAATCTGCAGCCGCTTGACCTTGCCGGCCAGGCCGTCCATCTTTCGCTTGGCGCCGTAGAGGGCCGCCAAACCGTGGCAGCGTTGCGGCTGCTGCCAGCGAAGACAAAGCGCCGACCAGCGTCTCGCTGTTCGATCAGGGCCTGATCCAGGTGTTGCAGGCTTCGGTCACCGGCCTCGAAGCCGAAGCATCCCTACGTTCTCGCGCTTGCACACGATCGGGACGGCAAGGGGCCGCTTGAGCCGCTGGCCTCCTTCATGACCAACCCGGCGGGTTCGGCCATCGTCAACGCCACTGGCGCGATCCGCCAGGTCGTGCACGGCGAGGACAATATCGTGCGTCGATATCTGGTGATCGCGGAGGGCCATCCCGACAAGCCAGGTCCAATCGTGCAGGTGCAGTTGAAATAGCAGGCGCGATTTGGTGATGCAGCGCGCGAGTAAAGGATAGACCATGGGCATTGTTCGATTCGCGCTGAGATTTCCGCACACATTCTACGTGGTGGCGGCGCTGATCCTGTTTCTCGGCGTCGCCGCGATCCGATCGATGCCGACGGATATCTTTCCGGAAATCAACATTCCCGTGGTGACGGTGATCTGGCAATACACCGGCCTCACCACGCCGGAAATGGAACAGCGCGTCACCACCTACAGCCAGTATTCCATCAGCGCCAACGTCAACGGCATCAAGAACATGGAAGCGCAGACCCTCAACGGTCTGTCGATCCAGAAGATCTACTTCCAGCCGGACGTCAATCTCGACCTCGCGATCGCGCAGATCGTCTCGGCGACCAACTCCATTCGCGCGCTGATGCCGCCCGGCATCCAGCCGCCGATCGTCGTGCAGTTCAATGCGTCGAGCGTTCCGGTGCTGCAGCTCAGCCTCAATTCGGACACCCTGAACGAGCAGCAGCTCTACGACTTCGGCATCTATCGCGTCCGCCAGCAACTGGCGCCGGTTCCCGGCGTCACGCTGCCGACGCCGGCGGGCGGCAAATATCGCCAGATCATGGTCGATATCGACCCGGACAAGCTGCTGTCCCGGGGACTGACGCCGCTCGACATCGTCAATGCGGTCAATACGCAGAACCTGACGCTGCCGTCGGGAACGGCGAAGATCGGCGACACCCAATATACGGTGCGAACCAACGCGACGCCGGCGTCGATCGACGACCTCAACAAGATGCCGATCAAGTTCGTCAACGGCGCCACCGTCTTCGTGAAGGACGTGGCGCAGGTCCGCGACGGATCGCTGGTGCAGCAGAACATCGTGCGCGAGAATGGCCACCGCTCGGTCCTGCTCAGCATCATCAAGAACGGCAATGCCTCGACGCTGGCGGTCGTCAACGGCGTGAAGAAGGCGCTGCAGGCGATCCGCGCCGCCGCGCCGGCCGGACTCAAGATCAACGAACTGTTCGACCAGTCGGTGTTCGTTACAAACTCGGTCACCGGCGTGCTGCGCGAAGGCGCCATCGCGGCGGGCCTCACCGCGCTGATGATCCTGGTCTTCCTCGGTTCCTGGCGCTCGACGCTGGTGGTGATGATCTCGATTCCGCTGGCGATCCTGTCGTCGCTCGTCGTGCTGTATTTTCTCGGCGAGACGCTGAACACCATGACGCTCGGCGGCCTTGCGCTGGCGGTCGGCATCCTGGTCGACGATTCGACCGTGACGATCGAGAACACCCACCGCCTGTGGACCGAAGAGGGCATGCCGCTTTCCGAGGCGACGCTGCACGGCGCCGCCGAAATCGCGGTGCCGACGCTGGTTTCGACGCTTGCCATCAGCTGCGTGTTCACCTCGGTGGTGTTCCTCGACGGACCGGCCAAGTACCTGTTCACGCCGCTCGGACTTGCCGTCGTGTTTGCGATGCTGGCTTCCTACGGACTGTCGCGGACCCTGACGCCGATCACGATCGGCCTGCTGCTCAAGGGCGAACGTCATGGCACGGACGATGGCAGCCCCGGCGGCTTCTTCGCGCGGATCACCGCCGCGTTCGAACGCGGCTTCGAGCGGCTGCGTGATGGCTATGCGAAACTGCTCACGACGCTGCTTCGCCGGCGGGTCATCGTGCCGGTCGTCGCCGTGCTTGATGCTCGGCCTCGGCGCGGTGATGTTGCTGCTCGTCGGCCGCGACTTCTTCCCGCTCATCGACGGCGGCCAGATCCAGCTTCACGTTCGCGCTCCCGCCGGAACCCGCATCGAAAGCACCGAGGCGATATTCCAGGCGGTCGAGGACAAGATTCGCGAAGTCATTCCGGACAAGGACCGCGCGCTGATCGTCGACAATATCGGGCTGCCGGCGCGAGCCTACAATCTGGCATTCGCCGACGGCTCGACGATCGGCGTCAACGACGGCGTCATCCTGGTGGCGCTCAAGGAGGGCCACAAGCCGACCGCCGACTATGTCAAGAAATTGCGTCAGGTGCTGCCCGCCGCATTTCCCGGAGGACACGTTCTATTTCCAGGCCGCCGACATCGTGACGCAGATTCTCAATTTCGGACTGCCGGCGCAGATCGACGTCCGGACCGTCGGCTACGACCACGAACAATCTTTCGGTTGCAAAGGAGCTGCGTCAGCGCCTTGCCGCGATTCCCGGCATCGTCGACGCGCATCTGCAGCAGGAAGTCGATGCGCCGGCGTTCTACGCCGAGATCGATCGGACCCGGGCCGCGCAGCTCGGCCTCAACGCCAGCACGATCGCCACCAACATCAATGTCAGCCTGAGCTCGTCGGAGCAGGTGTCGCCCAATTTCTGGACCGATCCGAAGTCGGGGATTCCGTATTATCTCGCGGTGCAGACGCCGGAGTACAAAGTCAACTCGCTGAATGCGCTCGGCAACACGCCGGTTTCCACCTCGCTGGCGGTGAGCGGCCAGACCGGTCCCGGGCATGCTCAGCAATGTCGCGACGTTCAAGCGCGACAAGGTGCCGACCAACTCCAACCAGACCAACATCCAGCCGGTCTTTGAGGTCTATGCCAGCGTGCAGGGCCGCGATCTCGGCAGCGTCGCGGCCGACATCAACAAGGTCGCGACGGAGCTGCAGAAGGAGCTGAAGCCCGGCAATACAATTCAGGTGATCGGCCAGATCCAGAGCATGAACGACTCCTTCCGCAACCTCGGCATCGGGCTGCTGTTCGCCGCGGTCTTCGTCTATCTGCTGATGGTCGTGAACTACCAGAACTTCGGCGATCCGTTCGTCGTGATCCTGGCGCTGCCGGCGACGCTCTGCGGCATCGTCACCATGCTGTTCATCACCGGCACCACGCTGAACGTGCCGTCGCTGATGGGAGCGATCATGGCGGTCGGCGTCGCTTCGGCGAACTCGATCCTGCTCGTGACCTTCGCGCGCGAGCAGCAGCTGAAGGGACACACCGCCTTCGAGGCCGCGCTGAGCGCCGGCCACACCCGAATCCGTCCGGTGCTGATGACGGCGGCCGCGATGATCGTCGGCATGATCCCGATGGCGATCGGCGGCGCCGGCGAGGAACAGAACGCCGCGCTGGCGCGCGCCGTCATCGGCGGCCTGCTTGTTCGCGACGCCGACAACGTTGCTGATCGTGCCTTACCTGTTCGCCATGCTGCGCAAGGGCAACGACGGAAAGCCTCACCATGGCGTATTCGAGGAAGTGCCGGAATGACCGAGATTCGCGTGCGGCCGAAAGATGAAGGTGTTCAGGACCGGCGTGATCCCGAAACCGATCGCGTTGTTGCGCTACCGAACGCGGCGCCGCAAGCGGCGACGTCGTTACGGAGGCGCGCTGCTCGGCGGCAAGCGCGCTGCTGTTGCTCGTGGGTGGCCTTGGAATAGGCGGCTGGCGCCACTACCAGGCCGAGCTCGCGGTCGCGGCCACCGCGCAACAGAGCCGGACCTTTGTTCCCGACGTTCGCGTGGCCGCGGTCCGCGCCAGCGACAGCAAGATCACCGTCAGCTTGCCGGCGACCACGACGGCGTTTGAGGCGGCGAATATCTTTGCGCGCACCAACGGCTACATCGAAAAGCGCTATGTCGACATCGGCGATCGGGTCAAGGCCGGAGCCCTGCTGGCGGACATTACCGCGCCCGAGCTCGACCACCAGATTGCGCAGGCCAAGGCGACGCTGGCCCAGAATCAGGCGACGTTGCAGCAGACCGCAGGCAAGCCGTGATCTCGCCGAGGTCACCAATGGGCGCGACAGCAAACTGGTCAAGCAGGGATGGCTCACGCTTCAGCAGGGCGACAACGATCGCCTGACCCTGAAGGCGCAGCAAGCCGCGGTGGCGAGTGGCTCAGTCCAATATCGCCGCCCAGGAAGCCCAGATTCGGGTCCTCGAGCAGGAGAAGGCCTACCAGCGCGTCGTCGCGCCGTTCGACGGCGTGATCACACAGCGCAACATCGACAATGGCAGCCTGGTGCAGTCGGGATCGACCTTCATGTTCACGCTGATGCACCCTGACGTGATCCGCACCCAGGTGTTCGTCCCGCAGGATGAGGCCTTCGGGCTTGGGCCCGGCGTCGATGCGGTGGTCCGTGTCCCGGAGATTCCGGATCGCACCTTTCCCGGCAAGGTCACGCGGATCGCGAGCGCGTTGCAGCCCGGCAGCCGGACGCTGCTGACCGAGATCGACGTTCCCAATCCGGACGGCGCGCTCAGTCCCGGGATCTATTGCACCGTCGAGCTGTTTATCCCGCGCAAGACGCCATCGATGATCATACCGGCCGACGCGGTCGTGTTCGATCAGAACGGCCTGCATGTCGCGGTCGTCGAGAACGGCATCGCCCATCTGCAGAAGATCACGATCGCGCGTGACTTCGGCACCGAAGTCGAAGTGCACGACGGCGTCAAGCCGGGCGATCAGGTCATCCTCAATCCGATGGTCGAACCTGGCGGAAGGCAGCAAGGTCGCGGTCGCGCAAGCCGCAGACAAGCTAGATCGGCGCGGAGGAGGCAATCGCGATGCGACGCTTGCTGTTCACGGCAGTCGCCCTGCTGTTGGGCTGTCAACGCCAGCCTGGCGCAGGTCTCCACCATGGGCACCACGGCCATGGGGCTTCCATCGACGCCGGGGGCGATCGTGACCTCCCCGCTCAATGGCCCGAGCCCGTTCTCGGCGACGACCCAGCCGGGCGCTCCCGACACGACGCTGGCGCCGGTGCCGCTGGCTTCTGATCCCACGACGCCGGGGACGGTCGTGACCTGTTCCACACCGACAGGGCAAATCACGCCTGGAACTCCGGCGGTGCCAGTTACTTCCATGTCGTCAATCGGCTGGCGCAACCGCGAATGACGCCATCGATGTCCGCGGCACCGACGACGTCAACAGTACCGGCCAGCTCTTCCAATTCGACGACTGGAACGCGACCCGCCGTTCCTGACGCTGTCGGCACAACCGGCTACATCATTCCTGACTGATTTTCCCGACTCGAGCGTACCGGCGCCGCAGCCGCCCGCAAGCACCACCTCTGCCGTCGCCTTCCATTGCGGCAATGCCCGTACCGGTACCGTCGGCGGCATCGAGCAGCGTCTCCGCGTCCGCGCCGGCGCTGTTGCCACGACGATGTCACCGCTGCGACGATGTCACCGATGATGTCAGGGTCACCGTTGGGGACCATTCCGACGCCAATCGTCATCACCACGACCGGGAACATCTCGCCAACAACCCCGCTTGGCAGCCCCTCGACCACGGTATGCAGCTCTATGCCGGGAGGCCCGCCGACCAATGGCGCGGCTTTGCCGCTCTCGACGCCGCGAAATTCCGGCGAGCCCGCCACCCGGTACGATTCAGCCGGACGTCACGCAGCTTGGCGGCACCAGCATCGATCCGACGATGGCGGTTATGCCAACGCCGAACACGTCGGCATGCGCCGAGAGCACGACGATGAATCTGGCAACGCCCGGCACGATGGCACCGGCCAACGCCACCGGCGCCGCGGCAACGCCGGGCGTATCGTCGCCGCCTGGCTGCTGACGCCGGGAACGTGCATTCTCTTGCCACGAACTTCTGAGGCTAAATTGTTATTTAATTGAAAACCCCCGGACCAGTAAGGATTTTTAGCTGGCCGGTTGGGGTACATAGCAAATCTGGAAGCCTTCACTTGTGCCTGCAGCTGAAAGGCATCCAACAATGATCAACGAGGTCAATCCGTATGTTGCACATAGCGTCGCTCGTGACACCCACGACTCTTTCGGAAAAAGCGGTTAACGATATCTCGGGGGCGTTAGTGCTGCTTCTTTCGGACGTGTTCGCGTTGTATCTCAAAACCAAGAATTTCCACTGGCATATGTCTGGCCCGCATTTCCGCGACTATCATTTGATGCTCGATGATCAAGGCGAGCAGATTTTCGCGATGACGGATGCCATCGCCGAGCGAGCGCGGAAGATCGGCGGCACAACGCTTCGCTCCATCGGGCAGATCTCGCGTGTTCAGCGTATCGTGGACAACGATGCCGAATACGTTAAACCGCTCGACATGATAGCTGAACTTCGGGACGACAATGCTCTGCTGACGCAGAACATGCGCAAGGTCCATTCGCTATGTGACGAGGCCGGGGATGTGGCTACCGCGAGTTTGCTGGAGAACTGGATCGACGAATCCGAGAAACGCGTCTGGTTCCTCTTCGAGTGCACCCGGGACGCGTGAAGCCAAGACCTGCCACTGTTCGACCGCTTTCTATCTATCGACGCACAGGTGACTCGGCGTGAAAATGTCCAGCAATGGCAGGAACGCGCGAATCCTCCCGTCGAAACTGCCAATTTGGACCAGCAGGGACCTTTTACCGATGAAAACCTCCGCGAGCCGATCCCAAGCGTCCGACAACAGAGCTGCACGAAAGAGAGCTCCTGCAACGGGGCCAGCGCTCGAGAGGGGAGATTGGCATCGGGCCGACCAGCGGCTCGATGAGGAACTCAAAGACACATTCCCGGCGAGCGACGCTCTCTCGATCACACGAAATCCATCCGGCAGGTGATCGCGGAGGCGTTGGATCCGGCCAAAGCCTGTTCGATCGAAGTCCAAACTGACCGGCAGGGGACAAATTCATACATAACTCGCCGCAGGCTAGATCTGTTCGGAGCAAGCTTCGAACCCCGCTTCTTCAATATGCAAAACGCTTTGGACACGTCGCATATGCGGCATGCAGGGAGCCGCCTGCTGCCTGACCGCATCCGTACTACATCTCTCACGTCTGGAGAGCTTTTTAGAATGTCGACGGAAATTATCTCGGTGAACGGACCGGTTGCGATCGATGGTCTGCCGGAGCAACGCCCGAGATGGGCCGCGGCGGCGATTTTCACCGCGCTCGCGATGGCATCGCTCGACACGGCGATCGCAAACATCGCCCTTCCCGCTATCGCAGCCGATCTTCACGCCAGCCCGTCCGATGTCATCTGGGTGGTGAATGTCTACCAGATTGCGTTGGTTGCGACGCTGTTGCCGCTCGCCGCGCTTGGCGAGATCGTCGGTCACCACCGGATCTATCTCGGCAGGCCTCTTGCTGTTCACGCTGGCCTCGCTGGCCTGTGCCTGTGCCTGGTCGTTGCCTAGCCTGCTGACCGCGCGCGTGCTGCAGGGTCTGGGCGCCGGCGGCATCTTGAGTGTGAATACGGCGCTGGTTCGTTTCGTCTATCCGGGGCGCTTGCAAGGCCGCGGTTTCGGACACAACGCGCTGGTCGTTGCGACCGCCTTCACGCTCGGCCCGACGATCGCCTCCGGCATTCTGGCGATCGGGCCGTGGAGCTGGCTGTTTGCCATCAACATTCCCTTTGGCGTTGTCGCGATTTTGATCGGGCTGAAGACATTGCCGCGCACCCCGCGGGCGTCGCATGCGTTCGATTTTCCTGGCGCGCTGCTGGCTGCGGCCTGTCTCGGTCTTTTCATCCTGGGGATCGGAAGCGCGGCCCATCACGAGCGGCCTCGAGCTTGTATTGATCGAAATTGTCTCCGCTTTGTTGCTTGGCTGGGTGCTGATCCGCAGACAGGCGGATTCATCCGGCGCCGGTGCTGCCGATCGACCTGTTTCGCAGGCCGCTTTTCGCGCTGTCCACTGCTACCGCGGTCTGCTCGTTTGCGGTGCAGGGTCTGGCTTTCGTCTCCCTGCCGTTCTACTTCGAGGACATTCTTGGCCGGTCGCAGGTCGAGACCGGCTTTTTCATGACGCCCTGGCCTCTTGTTGTGGCCATCATGGCGCCGATCGCCGGACGTCTGTCCGACCGCTATCCCGGCGGGCATTCTCGGCGGCGTCGGTCTTGCGCTGCTCGGCCTCGGGATGGCCCTGTTGGCGTTGCTTCCGACAAGCCCGCATGTCGCCGACATCGTCTGGCGGATGGCCATCTGCGGATGTGGATTTGGCTTTTTCCAGGCGCCGAACATGAAGGCCTTGATGGCCAGCGCACCTGCCGATCGCAGCGGTGGCGCCAGCGGCATGGTGGCGACTGCACGCCTGACCGGACAGACGATCGGAGCGGCACTCGCGGCACTCTGCTTTGGCCTCGCCGGCCGCGAGGGAGCAACCCTCGCGCTGGTGCTTGGCGCGGTATTCGCCGTGGTCGGATGCGGGATGAGTGTCCTGCGCCTGGTCGCGACTTCGCAGCGCAGCGCTTAGGCTTTCAGCCGTTCGGCCAATTCTAAAACGCTATTTAATGGTGCGGCCCGTTCAGGAAGGCTATTTTTTTCCGATGGGCGGCCCCACCGCGCTTGCCCCCGGAGGCGGTGACCACGGCCGCTGAGCGGACGGCGTACGCTACGCCACCTGCCCGAGCGAGGCGGGCGGCGCCGTCCGGCCTTATTGGGACGAAACCTATGGCAGTTGCAGGTCGTTGACATGGCATTGGTCTCGGGCAAGCGTACCGTTTCGGGGTCGATGGGCGAAAGCCCTGCGAATGCTTTCGCCGCAGCCGGGAATCGATTGATGACAAAAGTGCTGCTGATCGAGGACGACAGCGAGACGGCCGAGGAAATCACAGCCGAACTGGCCGATCGCGGTTTTGAAGTCGAATGGTCGGCCAACGGCATCGAAGGCCTCGACAAGGCGCGGTCATTGCGGCCCGACGCCATGATCGTCGATCGGCTGTTGCCGGGAATGGACGGCCTCACGGTCATCGAGGCACTGCGGAAGGAACAGGTGCGCACCCCGGTGCTGGTGCTGAGCGCGCTTGGCGCGGTCGACGACCGCGTGCGCGGATTGCGGATGGGCGGCGACGACTACCTGACCAAGCCATTCGCGCTCGTGGAACTCATCGCCAGGGTGGAGGCGCTTGCTGCGCCGGCCGGCGGAATCGCGCGAGACGACGTTGCGGGTAGGGCCGCTGGAACTCGATCTGATCGAGCGCACCGCCAAGCGCGGCGATCGCGTGATCGATCTGTTGCCGCGCGAGTTTCGCCTGCTCGAATACATGATGCAACGCAGCGATCAGCTTGCTGACGCGAGCCATGCTGCTGGAGGAAGTCTGGAATTACAAATTCGTTCCGGCGACCAACCTCGTCGACGTGCATATGGGCCGGCTGCGCCACAAGGTGGACGGACCCGGCGAAACCCCCATGATCCACAATGTCCGCGGTGCCGGTTTCATTCTTCGCGCGGCACCATAAGCTTCGGATGGCCGGCCGCGATGTGCCGCCGTCGACGTCGAGCAGGACATCCGGGCGGCGAGATCTGATGCGTCAGCCGCAATTCATACGTTCGACCACCTTCCACTGGGCGCTTGCGGTGGCCGGCGTGTTCGCCGATTTTCGTCATCGTGCTGTTCGGCTTCATCTATTGGAAGACCGACGACTATCTGATCGCGCGATCCGACAGAATGATCGCGAGGCAACTGAACTATATCGCAGGCTTGCCCGGCGAGCGCCGGCTGATAGCGATCGATGAGCATCTGAGCGCAGGATTCCCGTGGCGTTCAATATGCCGGATTGTTCGGCCGCGGATGGCCACAAGATGGCGGGCAATCTCGAGCAGGTTTCCGCCCGAGCTGACAGATCGAACGATTCCGTCCAGAGCGTCACGGTGGTCAGGATGCTTGCCGCCGGACCGCGAAAGTCACGTCGATCCGCGCGATCGCCCGGCGTATGCCGAATGGCAACGTGCTGGTGATCGGACGAGAGGTCGACGAAACCAGCGAGATTTCCCATGTCGTCGGTCAGGCGCTGGCGCTGGGCCTGTTGCCGGCGCTTTGCCTTTGCCTGCTGGCCGGCGCGTGGCTGAGCATGCGCGCCCAGAAGCGCGTCGAAGAGGTCAATCAGCGGGTTCAGCGCATCATCGCCGGCGATCTGCGCGAGCGGCTTCCGCATCGTAACGTCGACGAGCCGTTTTCGAAGCTCGCCGTCATCGTCAACGGCATGCTCGATGAAATGGAAACGATGATCCACGCGCTCGCCGGCGTCGGCAACGACATCGCCCACGATTTGCGAACGCCGCTGACGCGAGCGCGGCTCACGCTCGAGCGCGGCCGCACCAACGCAACCGGCCTCGAGCAGCTTCAGACGGTCGTCGACAAGGCGATCGCGGACATCGATCAGTCGCTGACGATCATCACGGCGCTGCTGCGGCTTGCCGAAATCGAAAACAGCCGGCGGTCGGCGGCTTTCGGCAAGTGTCCCGTTGCACGAGATGCTGCGTGAGGTCTGCGATATCTACGAACCGATCGCCGAAAACAAGAATATCGACTTGCGGGTCGAGGTGCGACACCGGCTGAGCGTGCGCGGCGACCGCGATCTGCTTGTTCGAGGCGGTCGCCAATCTCGTCGACAACGCCATCAAGTTTACGCCCGAGGGCGGCAAGGTGGAGATCGAACTGCTGCGCGGCGACAAGGAAACCATCGTGCGCGTGACCGATACCGGCTGCGGCATCAGCGAGCAGGAGCGCGAGGCCGTGCTGCGGCGTTTCTACCGTTCCGACAAGATAAGAAACACGCCGGGCGTGGGCCTTGGGCTGAACCTCGTGGCCGCGATCGTCAAGCTGCACGGCTTTCGGCTCGCGATCCACTCCGGCGCCGGCGGCCGGGTTGAGATCATCTGTCCCGACCCGCAACCGGCTTGAATCAGGGGCAACGGCGACGTATCGGCGCATCGCGCCTGATTGCTTCAAGCGGGCGTGATCGGCGAACCCGAAAAGGATAAAATCCTATTTAATGGAGGCCGGCGTGGGCGGCATCTATATTGGGTTGACCGGCACGCGCGATCGTCACCGGCACATAGGTGAACCGAGCGAGGCTGGCCTTGCGCTCAATCCCGGCGGAGTAATCCATGCGCTCAACTCTTCTGATGATGGCCCTTCTGAGCATCCTCGCAGCTTCCGGCAGCGCCGCGGTCAACGCCCAGCCAATCGCCGCCTCGGCGACCACCGTGCCTGGTGGCGCCCCAATCGGCCATTTGCAGCCGCGGACGCAGCAATTTGCTCCCGGCGCTCCAGCGGAGCAAGCCGTGCAAGACAACATGTCGACCTTCGACGCCCAGCAACAGAAGCTGGATGAAGAGCTCGACAAGCGCCTCAACATCTGCCGCGGGTGCTGACCGAGCAGGCCGCGATAGACTGCCGGGCCACTCCGTCTTAAAGCGATCGGGCTACGGTGCTATGTTCTGCATGCGCCGCCTGGCGCTGGCTTGCAGGGTTCCAAAGTGAAGACACAGCGCACGCTTTTGTCGATCGCAGCGGCGATCTTCGTCTCCTCGCAGGGTGCGGATGCGCCAAACGCGCAGGAGACCAACGCGAAGCTCTCTGCGCAGGCGCTCCAGGAAATTACGCAGGTCGAGGCCGAGATTGACGGCGTCGAAGCGCAGACCATCGAGCGGCTTGGGGCGCTGCCGGACAATCAGATCCAGCAAATCGAATTGCTCGGCAAGGTGATGCTGTACGACAAGAATTTGTCGGTAAACCGCAACGAGGCTTGCGCCTTCTGCCACATGCCCGAGACCGGCTTTACCGGTCCGGTATCAGAGCTGAACCGCACCACGGGCGCCTATCCCGGCTCCGTGCGCACGCGATTTTCCGATCGCAAGCCCCAGTCGCACGCTTACGCCCCGTTGTCGCCGGTGTTGCACTACAATCCCGGGCAGGGTGACCTCGTCGGCGGCAATTTCTGGGACATGCGCGCGACCGGACGCCGGCTGGGCAACCCGGCCGCCGAGCAGGCGCAAGGTCCGCCGACCAACCCCGTGGAAATGGGCCTGCCCGATATCGCTTGCGCGGTTTATCGCGCCTCGCAGCGGCCTTATCGTGTGCTGTTCGAGAGCGTCTGGGGGCCGCAGAGCTTTGCGATCGCATGGCCCGGCGACGTGGCGGAGGTCTGCGACCGGCCCGGGCCGCCGAGCGCCGGTCAGCCGTTGCCGGTTCATCTCAGCCCAATTGATCGCGGCCGGGCCGGCACCACCTTCGATCAGATGGCGCAATCGATCGCCGGCTATGAGGCCTCGGCCGAGGTGACGTCGTTCACCTCAAAATTCGACGCGGTGCTTGCGAAAAAGGCGCAGTTCACGCCGCAGGAGCAGCAGGGATACGATCTGTTCCGCGGCCAGGCGCGATGCAACGAATGTCACCGTGACGGCGGACCTGGCGAAGACCCGCTGTTCACGGATTTCACCGCCAGCAATATCGGAACTCCGGCCAACCCGAGGCTTCCTTACTATGAGGAAAACCGGCCCGATAAATTGGGTTATGTCGCCAATCCGCAAGGCGCGTCATTCGTCGATGGCGGCGTCGGCACCTTTCTCAAGCAAGGGCATCTGCTGAGCCAGCCCTCCGCGGTTGACCAACGGTGGTTGAAGCTCGCGCCCGACAATCAGGCGCGAATGCAGGTGCCGACCCTGCGCAATGTCGACAAGCGACCCTATCCAGCGTTCGTGAAGGCTTACGGGCACAATGGATACTTCACCAGCCTGAAAGAGATCGTGCATTTCTACAACACGCGTGACGTCCTGCCCCGATGCAAGCCCGGCGATGCCGGTGAAGCCACGACATGCTGGCCCGCGCCGGAGTCGACCGACAACATGAACACGAGCAAGGTCGGGAATCTCGGCCTGTCTGATGCCGACGAGGACGCGCTTGTCGCCTTCATGCAGACGCTGACGGATGGTTTTATGCCAAGATGAATAAAACCGCAGCAGCGAATCAGAGCTTGGCGTGCGTGCCGCTTACCCTCTTGTTTTGCTTGCGGAGCGGACGACTTTTGCCGGACGGAGCACCACGCTCGTCGTCATCGCGCGATACTCATTATATCGGCCGGGCCCCGGCAACCGTGTGTTTGTGGGTCGCTGACGCGACCCCTGCCGCAGCCACCGACGAAAGAGCCGGCGGATAGATTAGGCCACGTGATGGTCGGCGGCGGATCGTCGGTCGTCACTTCGCTTGGAAAGGCCGGCTTGGTCTGAAAGGACCCGACGGCCTGGCAGCTTGACCAGGTGGGGGCCGTGAGAGCTGCTACCAACATCAGGAAGCGAATTCGGTGAAGCACTGAGGTCAACATCTTGTCTCCACGCATCGTTCAAGGCGCAACGCTAAGCGTGCGCGCGACGGCGAACGATTAAATTGGGCTTTAGGGACTTCAAATCGAATTGATGCGCGATGATCCGGAAAGAGCGCAGGCGTGACATTGCAATGTTCGTGCGACGTGTGGGCTAGCCGCCGGCCGCGACCGTCCGGGCACGCTGCTCGGCGGGCTGATAGTCGCCTGCGAGCGGGAGATCGAGCTCCCGCCACACCGAGACCATGGCGTCGGCCAACTGTCCGATCAGCCGAGCGTCATGCGCCGGGGTGGGGGTAATCCGCAATCGCTCGGTGCCACGGGGAACCGTCGGATAATTGATCGGCTGGATGTAGATCCCATGCCGATCAAGCAGGAGGTCGCTCGCCTGCTTGCACAGATCGGGATCGCCGACCATGACCGGCACGATATGCGTCTCCGTCGCCAGTCAGCGGCAGGCCGGCTTCCCGCAAGGCCGCCTTGGTCGCTGCCACTGCAGCGCGCTGTCCCGCACGTTCCACGCCCGATATCTTGAGATGAGCGATCGACAGCTGTCGTAGCTGCGGCGACCGCGGGAGGCAAAGCCGTCGTGAAGATAAATCCGGGAGCATGGGAGCGGACGGCGTCCACGACGGCGCCGTGGCCTGCGATGTAGCCGCCGAGCGTGCCGAAGGCCTTGGCAAGCGTTCCCTCGATGACATCGATGCGCGCCATCACGCCGTCGCGCTCGGCGATGCCGGCGCCGCGTGGCCCGTACATGCCAACGGCATGCACCTCGTCGAGATAGGTCATCGCGTTATAGTGCTCCGCAAGGTCGCAGATCGCTTCGAGTGGCGCGACGTCGCCGTCCATCGAATAGACGCTCTCGAACACGATCAGCTTCGGCCGACCGGGCGGCGCGCGCGAGAGCAGTTCTTCCAGGTGCTCAAGATCGTTGTGGCGCCAGATCTGCCTGGCGCAGTCGGCGGCGCGCACGCCTTCGATCATCGAATTGTGGTTGAGCGCATCGGACAGGATCAGGCAATCCGGAAGCAGCCTTGCGATCGTCGCGATGCCCGTATGGTTGGACACGTAGCCGGACGTGAAAACGAGCGCCGCTTCCTTGCCATGCAGGTCCGCAAGCTCAGTCTCGAGCTCCACCAGCGCGCGATTAGTCCCCGAGATGTTGCGTGTCCCGCCCGCGCCTGCACCCATCGTGCGCGCGGCGGCGCACATCGCTTCGATCACCTTCGGGTGTTGGCCCATGCCGAGATAGTCGTTGGAGCACCACACGACGACGTCGCGCTTGCCGTTCGGGCTGTTCCAGAGCGCATGGGGAAACTGTCCCGCTTTGCGCTCGAGGTCGGCGAAGACGCGATAACGCTGCTCGCGTTTCAGAGCGGCAATGGCAGATTGAAAACTCCCGACATAGTCGAACATTTTTGGAAATCCTTTTCTCGGTTTGTCCGCACCACACTGTCTTGCGACTGATCGCCGCCGATCGGCCGCCAGCACGTGGCGGCCGATCGGCGACAGCGTTCAACTCTGCGTCAATCGACCAGCTCGGCTCTGTTTGAGCCCGAGGGCCTTCGCGACGCCAGCCCCATAGGCCGGATCGGCGCGCGTGCAATTGTCGACGTGCCGCTGCTTGATGTGCAGCCCTGGCGTCGCCCATCGCCCGCGCCGTGTTCTCGAACAGCAGCTGCTGCTGTTGCGGCGTCATCTTCCGGAACAGATTGCCGGGCTGCTCCCAATGATCATCGTCGACGCGGTGGTCCCAGTGCGCCGCGTCGCCCTCGATCGGCATCGGCGGCTCGGCGAAATCGGGCTGGTTGTCCCAGAGCCCCGCGCTGTTGGGGTTGTAAGTCGAGCGTTCCGCCCAGATTGCCGTCGGTGCGCATCTTGCCGTCGCGATGGTAGCTTTGGAACGGGCATTTGGGCGCGTTGACCGGGATATGGTTGAAGTTGATGCCGAGCCGGTAGCGTTGGGTGTCGCCATAGGAGAACAGCCGGCCCTGCAGCATCTTGTCGGGAGAAAAGCCGATGCCGGGCACGATGTTGGCGGGCGAGAAGGCGGCCTGCTCCACTTCCGCGAAATAGTTTTCCGGGTAGCGATTGAGCTCCATCACGCCGACCTCGATCAGCGGATACTCCGCCTTCGGCCAGACCTTGGTCAGGTCGAAGGGATTGTGCCTGATGAGTCTTCGCCTGCGCCTCGGTCATCACCTGAATGAAAAGCGTCCAGCGCGGAAAATCGCCCGCCTCGATCGCGTTGAGCAGGTCGCGGCCGTGGCTTTCGCGATCCCTGGCGACGAGGGCCGCGGCCTCGGCGTCGGTGAGGTTCTGCGATCCCCTGCTGCGTGCGGAAGTGGAACTTGACCCAGACCCGCTCGTTCGCGGCATTGATCATCGAGAAGGTGTGGCTGCCGAACAGGTGCATGTGGCGGAAGCTCTTCGGGATGCCGCGGTCGGACATGACGATGGTGACCTGGTGCAGCGCCTCGGGCAGCAGCGTCCAGAAATCCCAGTTGTTGTCCGCGCTGCGCAGCCCGGTGCGCGGGTCGCGCTTGATCGCATGGTTGAGGTCGGGGAAGCGCAGCGGATCGCGGAAGAAGAACACCGGCGTGTTGTTGCCGACGATGTCCCAGTTGCCGTCCTCGGTATAGAACTTGAGGGCGGTGCCGCGGATGTCGCGTTCCGCATCGGCCGCGCCGCGCTCGCCGGCGACGGTCGAGAAGCGCGCGAACATCGGCGTCTGCTTGCCGATCTTCGAGAAAATCTTGGCCTTGGTGTAGCGCGTGATGTCGTGCGTGACCGTGAAGGTGCCGTGGGCGCCCCAGCCCTTGGCGTGCATGCGCCGCTCCGGGATCACCTCGCGGTCGAAATGCGCCAGCTTCTCGATCAGCCAGATATCCTGCAGCAACGCCGGGCCGCGCGGACCGGCGGTCATGATGTTGGTGTTGTCGGCGACCGGCGCGCCGGTGGCATTGGTAAATCGCTTCGTTTTGGACATGGTGGGTTCCTGGGTTTTGGACATGGTGGGCTCATGAATGTGCGAGACTTCGCGCGTCCGTCGCCGGCTGTCGACCGATGCTTCCGAAAGCTCAGCGCTGAATTCTCGATTGGAGGACGCGGAGAGGTTTACCCGCGCCAGGCGGAGCCGCGGATCACGCTGCAGAAATTGACGCGGGTGAAGTGCGGGTCCTTATCCGCGAGCACGTCGGCGTTGACGTTGCCGAACGTCGTCTCCGGCTTGTGCTTGTTGCCGTCGTAGAAGGCCTGGATGATGTCTTCCTTGAAACGCGCGGTACGCGGATGTGCATGCACCACCGCCTCGCGCTCCGCGTCGCTGTATTCGGAATAGGCAAGGCCAAGCACGTCCATTTCGACGCCGGCCGTCACCAGAGCTACGACCGGGTGCATGTGCTGCGGAATGCCGGGCGTCGTGTGCAAGGCGATCGCGGTCCAGACCGTGTCGATATCGTGTTGCGCGATGCCGTGGCTTCGCAGGAAGTCACGGGCGGCATTTGCGCTGTCAACCTCGAAGCGCTCGTCCGCGCTGCTGTGCTGATGCGTCAAGCCCATGTCGTGGAACATCGCGCCCGCATAAAGCAGTTCGGGATCGAATCTCAATCCGCGACGCTTGCCTGCCAGAGCGCCCCAGTAATAGACGCGGCTCGAATGGTGAAACAGCAGCGGCGATCTCGGTGTCCCGCACCAGCTCCGTTATCTCGCGAGCGAGCTTGCTGTCGGGAATTCTCACGCCGGCAAGATCGATAGGCATCTTAACGTCGATATTCATTGCATTTCTCCTGCCGATTGACCGGCTATCAGGTGGATTTATGTCAGGTTGGCCACAGCTCTTGCGTGACTTTCGAGGAGCAGGGCCGCGCTGCTGCAGTGTTCCGTGAAACAATCGGGATCGCAGTAGATGAGGTGCGTCCCGACTTCTCGCAGATAGCTGGCGCCGATCGGCTGATTGCACATCGCGCAGAAGGATTGCGGACGCGGCGTCCTGCCATTGACCAATATGAATCTCATGTCGCGCCTCCCAGTGCGAAGCAGAATTCGGTATCGGTTGCGTGGGCGGCATTCGGCGATGGAGCGCAGAGGTGCGCCCGGACCGGCATCGCCAACAGGCAAGAGAGACAGCTCCACACGGGAAAGCTGTACGGAAGGTTCACTGCACCACCTCCGCGTTTCGAAATGCTGAACTGTGGTGAATTGCCACACGATGCCCGCCGCAACCGTTTTCAGGCGGCGAGCTCAGATCGAAGTAACCATCTGCGGTCGCCATCCTGTCGGGCTTTGACGCGATCTGCGCATTTCCTTGAACAGAGGGCGGTTCGCCAGGAGTAGTACCGGATGAGACCGAACTTTCCGTCACAGATCGCGCAGCGCTTCGTTGCGCCGTTCCAACGATATTGGGGAATGTTGCGCATTTTTGCCTCCGGCGGGTCTTGCGTGGGTAGTACTTGGTGGTCGCCTCCCGTTGGTCGTCGCACTTCGCGCACAGGTGAAGTGCGCCTTCGGGATCGTAATGACCCGTCAAGTCGCACGGCAGATACGGACACCGTGTGCAGAGCTTGACTCTCATTTGCCGTCTCCCGAGTCTTTTCCGACT
This sequence comes from uncultured Alphaproteobacteria bacterium, assembly GCA_963713785.1. Classification (GTDB taxonomy): domain Bacteria; phylum Pseudomonadota; class Alphaproteobacteria; order Rhizobiales; family Xanthobacteraceae; genus Bradyrhizobium. The sequence continues at coordinate 394,038 of CAVQNB010000002.1, read as the reverse complement.
GGGAGCGAGACTAGGAGAGTTGAGACGCCCGACTCAATTGTACGTGGGTAAGCGTCAGATATCGAAAAGGGATTGGGAGAGTAATACGGAGGTTTAGGGTGCTCGTATTTCACACCTGGTGCTCTTGGGCGGCAGCGAATGTCCGCGCAACTCGATGGATTGCCGCGCACGCCGCTATTCACACGTGCGGCGAATGAGAGGTGACCAATCGACGCAACTTTGAAAATCTGCATGGCGGCTTTTTTCGGTGGCATCGCGAGTTTTTCGGAAGCATCGCGAAAAGAAGCGGACGGCTCCCGCCTGCCTTAGTGGGGGGAGGGGGAATAAGGCCACGCGAAGCCGTCCGCTTTGGCAGCTATCGACATCGCGCCAGAGAGAAACGCGGGTCAGGCTGCCTTGGTGTAAAACTAGCTCCGGCCAACCAGCGGCTCCATTAAACAGACGTTTAGTCGGATCAAATTGAAGTTTAGCTGGATCGGATTTGACGGCGATCCGCCGCAGCGCCTGGTTAGCCGGTTGAAATCAGAACGCGCTCCGGTATCGTGAAAGCGCGCGGGGGCTGCCATAGACCCACATCGGCTCGTCGCACTCGGTTGGGCCGTGGTCGGTCATGCAAGCGGCGCTCCAGGGTGGCGCAGCAACCTCGCGGCCCGCCTCGCTGCCGTAGGCATGCGGCAGAGCGACATGCTCGGTTGTTCTCGCCTGAGCGGTAGCTGATATCGCGAGCGCGAGCAGCGAGGCTGCCAGCAGGTATTTCATCTTCATCGTTCGGCTCCTTGATGGTGGGCCCGAAGCGACCGCGGGAAATCGAGGCCGCTCGCATCGATTGTGCGTAGCCAACCCATCAGAGTGAGCTCTGGCAGACAAAATTGCTTGTACGGAATTGCGGTGCTTAGTTCGATTTTGCGCCAATTTGACCAGGGTTTTGAGTGGCTTCGGCCCCGCGCAACCCTGTCCGCCGCCTGCCGGGAGGCAATCGAATTGCCGGATTTCTTCAAAATGCTCTAATCTTGCGTGCCGGAGACCCGGGACGCTCGGCGAATGATCGGCAGCCAGACTTTCGGAAATTCAGCCGCGCGCTTTTTCCTCGGGCAGCATTGCAGTCTCATCACCTCAAGCGGGACGAGCAAGCAGAATGAAAAAACCTGATCTCCCTCGACGGTTGCTGAAGCCGTCCACGATTTATCACTATGCAATGGCGGTCTTGTCGGTCTGCTTGCGATCGTTGCTGCGGACCTGATCACACGATTGCTGCATGCCGAAGCGATCGCATCGTCGATGCTTTGCGCGGTCATCTTCGCGGCGTGGGTTGGCGGCTTCGGCCCGGCGCTATTAGCGATCGCGCTCGCCCTTTTGGCTTTTCATTATTATCTGGTGCCCCCGATCAATTCATTTACCTGGAAGCATGACCTGTTCGCGGTGGGGATTTCGGAGCTGCCGCGTCTGTTCCTGTTTTCCGTTACATCTCTCGTTGTTGCATTCCTGATCTCGGCGCAAAGGAAAGCAACAGAAGATCTTCGGCATTCGGGCCATGACCTGCAGGTAGCGATGGAGGATCAAAAGCGGATTGAAGCCGCGCTCCTGCACAGCGAAATGTATTTGACCGAAGCGCAGAGATTGAGCGGCACCGGCAGCTTTGGATGGAATGTCGCGAGCGGAGAGATCATCTGGTCGGACCAAACTCTTCCGAATATTTGGATGTGACCGAGCGACGAAGCCGACAGTGGAATTTATTGTCCAGCGCACCCATCCGGAAGATCGCGCTGCCGTGCAAGCAGACCATCGATCGCGCGTCGCGCGACGGAAAGGATTTCGACCATGAATATCGATTGCTGATGCCGGATGGCTCGGTGAAATATGTCCATGCCCTGGCTCGCGCCACGAGAGATGCTTCTGGTAGCATCGAGTTTGTGGGGCGGTAACGGATGTCACGGCTGCAAGGGAGACGGAACGGAAACTGCGACGCAGCGAGGCCTATTTGGCCGAAGCCCAGCGTTTAAGTCGCACGAGCAGTTGGGCCTGGGATGTGCGCCTTCAAGAATTCGTTTATCGGTCGCCCGAAGTGTACCACCTGTTTGGGTTCGATCGCGAAAAGGACCCTCTGTCACCGCAATCCTTCCAGGAGCGTATTCTACCCGAAGACAGGGGCCGGTTTATCGAAATGGTGCAGCAGGCAGTGCGAGAGAAAACGGACTTTGAAGTCGATTTTCGCATAGATCTTCCGGACGGTCCGACGAGATACGTACATTCGGTCGGGCATCCTCTCGTCGATGGCGACGGCGAAGTGATCGAACTGGTTGGCACGCACGTTGATGTCACGGAGCAGTACCTCGCCAAGGAGGCGCTTGCAAAAAGCGTTTGACGAAATCAAGAAGTCCGAGGATCGCCTTCGATTGGTCATCGACACTATCCCGACCTTGGTCTGGCGCTCTGGACCCAAGGGGCCCCCCGAGTTCTTCAATCAGCCGACGCTCGACTACACTGGCCTCTCTTTGGAAGAATGCCTGGAAGGCTGGGCTCGCACCGTTCATCCGGACGATATGGCTAACCTCGCGAGGATGTGGCGCGAGATACGGAATTCCGGTGCGCGAGGCGAGACCGAAGGACGACTGCAGCGCTTCGACGGCCAATATCGCTGGTTTTTGTTCCGCGTCGAGCCACTGCGCGATGAGACCGGCAACATCGTCGAATGGTACGGATCGGCGACCGATATCGAGGACCGCAAGCAGACCGAAAATGCCCTTCGCCAGAGCGAAGCGTATTTGGCCCAGGCACAGCGATTGAGCCTGAGCGGTAGCTTCGGCTGGCGCGTCGCCACCGGTGAGAATACCTGGTCAGCGGAAACCTATAGGATTTTTGGATACGATGAGGGGTCTCCTGTCAACGTCGATATGGTTCTTGCGCGCACGCATCCGGAAGATCGCGCTGCCGTGCAAAAGACCATTGACCGTTGCTCCATCGATGGCAAGGACTACGATCATGAATATCGATTGCTGATGCCGGATGGCTCAGTGAAGTATGTCCATGCCGTCGCTCGTGCGGCGAGAGATGCAGTCGGGCAGCATCGAATTTGTCGGGGCGATAACGGATGTGACCGCTGCGAGGGAAACGGAGCGGAAACTGCGACGCAGCGAGGCCTATTTGGCCGAAACCCAGCGTTTGAGTCATACAAGCAGTTGGGCCTGGGATGTGCGGCGGCGAGAGTTCGTGTATCGGTCGGCCGAAGTGTACCACCTGTTTGGGTTCGATCCGGAAAAGGACGCTGTACCACAGCAACCCTTCTGGGATCGTATTCTACCGCGAAGACAGGGACCGGGTTATCGAAATGGTGCGGCAGGCGATCCGGGAGAAAACGGACTTCGAAGTCGATTTTCGGATCGTTCTTCCGGACGGATCGACAAAATACGTGCATTCCGTGGGACATCCTGTCGTCAGTGACGAGGGTGAAGTGATCGAGCTGGTCGGTACGCATGTCGATGTCACCGAGCAGTACGTCGCAAAGGAAGCGCTGCAAAAGGCCTTTGACGAAATCAAGAAATCCGAGGATCGCCTTCGACTGGTCATCGATACGATCCCGACGCTGGTCTGGCGCGCCGGACCGGACGGGATCCCCGATTTTCTCAATCAACCGGCCCTCGACTATACCGGCCTCTCACTGGACCAAGCCGAAACCGGCTGGCCTCGCGCTTTTCATCCTGACGACAAGAAGGGCATGTTGGTGAAGTGGAGCGCAATACGGGAGTCCGGTATGCCAGGCGGGCTTGAAGCCCGGCTCCGGCGCTTCGATGGTGAATATCGCTGGTTTTTGTTCCAGGCCGAGCCGCTGCGCGATGAGGCGGGCAACATTGTCAAATGGTACGGGTCGTCTACCGACATCGAGGACCGCAAGCGGGCCGAGGAGGCGCTTCGCGAGAGCGAGCAGCGCTTTCGCGATTATGCCGAAACGGCCTCCGATTGGCTCTGGGAGACCGGGCCGGACCACCGGGTCACCAGCATATCGGAGCACGTCAATGCTGTTGGCTTCGCGCCCTCACGGCCTGGCCGGCCTGTCTCGCTGGGAGATTGCAACCGATGTCGAATCGGAGCCCGAAAAATGGCGACTGCATCGGGCGATGCTTGACGCCCATCGGCCATTTCGCGATTTCGTGTACACCGTCAACGGGACCGGATCTCCGGTATACGTCCGGACGAGCGGCAAGCCGGTTTTTGACGCAAACGGCAATTTTCTCGGCTATCGGGGCACCGGCACCGATATTACCGCGACGATCCGCGCAGATCAGGCCGAGCAGGCGCTGCGCAAGGCGCAGGCGGAACTCGCACATGTCACGCGCGTGACGACGCTGGGCGAACTGACGGCCTCCATCGCCCATGAAGTGAACCAGCCGCTCGCCGCCGTCGTTGCCAACGCCGAGGCCTGTCTGCGCTGGCTCGACCGCGAGCCTCCCGACCTGGCCGCCGCGCGCCGCTCGGTGGAATGGGTCATCGACGACGGCAACCGGGCGAGCGAGGTGATCCGGCGTGTCCGGGCGCTCGCGAACAAGATCCGACATGGAGAAGGTGCCGCTCGACGTCAATGACGTCGTCAGGGAGGTCATCGCGCTGGTGCAGCGCGAGTTGAGTCAGCCACCAGGTGTCGTTGCGAACCGAGTTGGCGCCGGCTCTCCCCATGATTCTTGGTGATCGGGTCCAGCTGCAGCAGGTGATCATCAACCTGGTGATGAACGGCATCGAAGCAATGCAGCCGGTCACGGATCGGCCGCGCGAACTGGTGATCCGATCGGGCCAGGACGAGACACGCCGCGTGCTCCTGAGTGTGACGGATTGCGGCGTCGGGATTTCCGCCGAGAATGCGAACCGGCTGTTCAACGCCTTCTTCACCACCAAGTCCAGCGGCATGGGCATGGGGCTCTCGATCTGCCGTTCGATCGTGGAAGCTCACGGGGGACGTCTGTCGGCTTCCCGCAATGAGGGGCCCGGTGCGACGTTTCAATTCGTCCTGCCCTTGCATCAGGAGGAGTGCGTCGTGACCGAGCGCCCCAAATCATCGCGTGAGCCCGCCAGCGCCAGGGAGCCGATCGTCTTCGTTGTCGAAGACGACGAATCGATGCGCAGAGCGCTCAGCAATCTTTTTCAATCGGTGGGATTGGAGGTTGAGCTGTTCGGTTCGGCGTCCGAAATGCTGCAAAGCAAGCTTCCGGATGTCGCCAGCTGCCTGGTGCTTGACGTCAGGTTGCCCGGATTGAGCGGCCTGGACTTTCAAACCGAACTGGCCAAGGCGAACATTCACATTCCAATCATCTTCATGACCGGCCACGGCGACATTCCGATGACCGTCAGGGCCATGAAGGGCGGAGCGGTCGATTTCCTGACCAAGCCGTTTCGCGACCAGGACATGCTGGACGCGGTGGTGGCGGCGATTGAACGGGATCGCAAGCGACGCGAGACCGACAAGATCGTCGCGAATTTGCAGACGCATTTTGAGACCCTGACCCCCCGCGAGCGGGAGATTTTGGCTTTGGTATCGTCCGGCCTCATGAACAAACAGATAGCAGCCGAACTCGGACTTGCCGAAATTACCGTGAAGATCCATCGCGGGCATATCATGAGGAAAATGGGCGCGAAGTCGCTGGCCGATCTGGTGAGAAAGGCCGAAACGCTCGGAATTCGTCGCACCAAGCCTGTAGCGCGCATTTTGCGAGCACGCATTGAGCGAACGCGATATTCCACAGCCGCGCGTCCGCAGCCGATTGTCCCGCGACTAAACCAAGGTATGGGGCGCCGCAAACCAATGTGACGTTCGAATCAACCTTTGTAGGTCGCGCCGTTCGCCTCGACCTGGGCTAGGCTGCCGTGCAACTAACAATAGAGCCGCAGTCTGATCGACCACACGATCGATCTCTGGTTCGTGCGACAAATGCCGCGGAGGTTCAAATGGCGCAGAACGTTGCTTTTGATGACGCGACGTCGCGCCAATGATCAGTTGTAGGATCGATTGATCTACGATTATTATCGTACATGATTGAGTTCTCAAATTGTTGGAAACAAAGGAGTTACTCATGGCTTTTCATCGCGAACGCGACGGCGACTGCTTGCCGCGGCAAGCGTGGCGGGCGTCGCTCTTTCAGGCCGGCCTGGGCGCAAAAGCATGATCGATCTTCCGCTGCCCGGTGGTCCCGACGCGCGGCAGATCACGACCGCCTTTCCGCAGAAGGGACCGATGATCCTGCAGCGGACCCGTCCACCGCTGCTGGAAACCCCATTCGAAGTTTTCGACAAGGGTGTATTCACGCCCAACGACCAGTTCTATGTACGCTGGCACTGGGCGCTGATCCCGACCGATATCGATGTCGGCAAGTTCAGCCTGACCGTGCGCGGCCATGTCAATCAGACATTGTCGCTGTCGCTGAATGATATCCTTCACGGATTGCCGAGCGTTGAATTGTCCGCAGTGAACCAGTGCTCCGGCAACTCGCGCGGCTTTTTCCAGCCTCGCGTGCCCGGCGGGGAATGGGCGAATGGCGCCATGGGCAATGCGCTCTGGACCGGGGTCCGTCTCAAGGACGTGCTGGACAAGGCCGGCGTGAAGCCGGGCGCGGTGCAGGTGCGATTCAAGGGACTGGAAGAGCCGGTGGTGGCGGATGCACCGCATTTCATGAAGTCGCTGGACATCGACCACGCGCGCGACGGCGAGGTGATGATCGCCTATGCCATGAATGGCGAGCAACTGCCATTGGTGAACGGATTTCCGCTGCGGCTGGTCGTGCCCGGCTGGTATGCGACCTACTGGGTCAAGATGCTGAATGATATCGAGGTGCTGGATCAGCCCGACACCAACTACTGGACCAAAGTGGCCTACACCATTCCCGACACGCCACACGCCAGCATCAAGCCGGGCGAAACGGACGTGAAGATGATTCCGATCAACCGAATGGTGCCCAGATCCTTCGTCACCAATATTGCGTCGGGCAGCAAGGTGAAGGCCGCTGCGCCGACGACGTTGCGCGGCATTGCATTCGGCGGCGATTGCGGCGTGGCAAGCGTCGACTTCTCCATCGACCGCGGCAAAAGCTGGCATCAGGCGCAACTGGGGAAAGACGAAGGCAAATACGGATTTCGGCAGTGGCAAACGCAACTGACGTTGCCCGCTGCCGGTGCAGTACAGTCTGTTGATCCGCTGCACCAATAGCAACGGTGTTGCGCAACCCGACATGCCCAACTGGAACCCGGCCGGCTTCATGCGCAACGTCATGGAATTGATCGATATCATCGCGGTTTGACGGAGTGTTCACGATGTTTCGCAATCTGCTTCCGATTGTCATTCTGCTTGGGCGCGGCGTCAATGCCTCTCGTCGCGCGCGCCGCCACGCCATTCGAACTGAAGTCGGTGAAGATCGACCTGCCCGACAGCGACAAGATGTTCCCTGACGGTCCGGGTTCGGACGCGATCAACAACAACTGCCTCGCCTGTCACTCTGCCGGCATGGTGCTGAACCAGCCGTCGTTGTCGAAGCAAGCCTGGGCAGCGGAAGTCAACAAGATGATCAACAACTACAAGGCCCCGATAGCCCCGGAGGATGTCGGTGCGATCGTCGACTATCTGACCGCACTCAAGGGTGCGAAATAGACGGTAGCTCTCCGCTCATTAAACGGTGAAGCGCGCCTGTTCGCGCATAAAATCGTCGTGCGAACAAACCTAAGTATGATTTCGCAAACCTGGTCGGCGGCTCACTCTTTGGGCGGGGCAGTGCTAAGGCAAGCGCCTTGCTCCCACGTCTGGAAGGTCGTCCTGTCAATGCTTTCGGTGATTTCAGTCGTTGACGACGATGCATCCGTCCGTGCCGCGATCGACAATCTTCTCAGCTCGCATGGATATCTGGTCCATACATTTGCGTCGGCCGAGGAGTTCCTGCGATCGACCCACTTGCACAATTCGTCATGCGTCGTGGCGGATGTGCAGATGCCGGGCATGAGCGGGCTGGACCTTCTCACGCATATGCATGTCCAGGGCCACAACGCGCCGTTTATCTTTATCACGGCCTTCCCCGAGGACAGCGTCCGCGACCGCGCGTTGAAAGCCGGAGCCATTGGTTTCCTCGCCAAGCCCTTTGTTGCGCCCGACTTGATCAAATGCGTCGAGACCGCCGCCCGTCGAGGCGGGACCGGCAGCTGACGTGTCCGAAGCGAATTCCTCCGCCGGTAAACCAAGGTATGGGGCGGCCTAAACCAACACAACATCCGGAACAACCTCCGTAGGATCGAGCCGTTGGCGCTGACGAGCTAGTCTGGCGCCTGGAATTGGACGAAGCGCCGGGCAGGGGCGAACCAGACGAGTGAAACACGAAGGGTTGAACTCATGTCGACGAAGTCATGCCTGCTTCGTTCCAAGCCGATCACCTATTCGCCAAGGCAAGCAGAGCAGGGAAGCGTCTCTTCGCTGCTAGGTCGGAACGACCCTGTGCAGTTGCCTGAGTTCACGCGATCGACCACGCTGCGTTGGACCGCGCTGGTGGTCGGCATATTCGCGGCTTTTACCGTTGCATTGCTCGGGTTCGTCTATTTGAAAATGATGCACGATCTGACGATGCGATCCGACCGTGCAATCGCCTCGCAGATGGGCAGCCTTGCGGTCTTGTCGCCAGCGCAGAGGCTCCAGTCGATCAACGAGGGCGTAAGGCAGGATCCGGCTCGTGTTCGGTTGGCAGGATTGTTTGGCCCGGACGGCGGCAGGATCGCAGGCAATGTGGAAAGCCGGCCAGGCGATCTCAAGACAGACGGCAAGACACAAGAAGCCGTGGTCGACCGGATCGACGGCAGCGGCCGCGAGAAGCAGGCGGCCCGCCTGATCGCGCGAAGTTTGCCTGATGGCAACGTGTTGGTGGTCGGACGAAACGCCGATGAAATCGACGAGATCGCACGCGTCGTCGGACGGGCGCTCGCGCTCGGACTGATTCCCGCGGTGCTTCTCTGTATTGCGGTTGGTGTGGCGCTGAACGCGCGCGCCAGAAGGCGCATCATGGAGGTCAACGATCGCGTTCAGCGCATTATCGCCGGCAATTTGCGCGAACGGCTGCCGCATGGGAACACGGACGATCCCTTCTCCAAGCTTGCGAACATCGTCAACGGCATGCTCGACGAGATGGAAACCCTCATCCACTCGCTCGCCGGCGTCGGCCACGACATCGCGCATGACCTGCGCACGCCCTTAACCCGGGCCCGGCTGACGTTGGAGCGCGGTCGCACCAGCGCGAAAACGCTGGAGCAGCTGCAGGCGGTTGCGGACAAAACGATTGAGGCGCTCGATCAGTCGCTTTCGATCATCACCGCGATTTTGCGCCTTGCGGAAATCGAGAAAAACCAGCGATCGGCCGGCTTCGGCAAAGTCGCGCTTGCAGACCTCGTGCGCGAGGTGGGCGACATGTACGAGCCGATCGCCGAAGATAAAGGCGTCAGCCTCGTTGTCCAATCGCCGCGCGAGCTGAACGTTTATGGCGACCGGGATCTCTTGATCGAGGCGGTCGCCAACCTCGTCGATAACGCCGTCAAGTACACGCCGGCCGGCGGGCAGGTGGAGATCGGATTGGTTCGCGACAACGGTGAAACCATCGTGCGCGTCAGGGACACTGGTTCAGGCATAAGCGAACACGAGCGCGACGCCGTCCTGAGGCGTTTCTACCGGTCGGACAAGATAAAGCACACATCGGGCCTGGGTCTTGGCCTGAACCTGGTCGCGGCAATTGTAAAACTGCACGGCTTCCGATTCACCATTCGCCCGGGGGCGGGGTGCGTCGTCGAGATCGCATGCCCGTAAGCGCCGACGCCAGCGTGAACAACTGAAGCCCCAAAGTGCCAGGCACTAGATCGTCCGAGCTACGACAGGAATTTTCCGTAACAGCACGGTGAGTGCCCAGCTCATCGAAAGCGTGCCGATGAACACGATCGCGAATTTGACGAATGCCGGTAACGCCGGATCGTAAACGATATACTGCAGCCAGATAAGAAAGACGAAGTGCAGGAGATAGATGCCGTAGGCCGAGGGCCGCATCGCGTCGAGCAGCCAAAGTGAGGATCGCCCAAAGCGTAGAAAAACCGCCGGGACTGCGAAGGTCATTGCTGCGCTGAACATCGCGAAGGCGAGACCATAGGCGGTGTGCCACCAAAGCGGCGGTGAATTGAAGTCCGCCAGCCAATTGTGGTGCGCATAGACCAGAAGCAGGATTGCGCCATAGCAGGCAAACGCCGAGCCGAGCCACACGGTCCAGCGCTTTGCCAGTGCCCCATTCACCGCGAGCATCCCCGTTCTCAAGCTGACCGCGCCGACACCGACGCCGGTAAAGAAATATCCGGCATAAAGCAGTATGCGGCTGGTCTGTATGGGAAGCGGGTAGTGGCCCGGCACCAGCCAGGCCGAATCGCCAAAGATCAGGTGCAGCGGCAGATAAAGGATGACCGAGAAGATCAGGAACGCGACGAAGGCCATCATCGGCCGGTCGCGCTGCGCATCGACGAGCCTTCCCAACGCTTCGATTCTGTGTGGCGCCGCCGCCCAGAGCAGCGCGGCAACCGCACCGAGCGCCAGCAACACCCACAAGAACCACGCCGACCCTGACGGCCACGGACCGATCGTCAGCATGTGCCACCAGTAATGGAAGAAGCTGAAGTCGGTTGTTCCCGGCAAATGATAGCGCAGAAAGCTCGCATAATAGGCGATCGGCATCACGACAAGGATCGAGATCAAAAACGGTACGCCCAGGCGCCAGGCCCGATCGGCCAGGAAGTTTGCGGGTCCCCGGCGTGCCAGGCTGTCGTAGACGAACAATCCGGAGATGAAAAACATGCAGGCCATGAAGAAACTGTCATTGAACAGCACGACCAGATCGAATCCGAGCCAGCGCATCCGGTCACCGTTGCCGAAATGGGTGTAATTGATGACGGAGTGGTGCAGCACCACCAACAACGTGATGAAGCTGCGCGCGCGGTCCAGCGGAACGATACGTTCCGCGGTGTTCAACGCAACCGTCGCGTTGCGTTGGAGCGCCCGATTGGCGGTGGCCGCCGCGCCGTCAAGGGTGAGGGTGGACATGACGGCTTCCCCCATTCTGGCGACAGGCCTCGGCATTACGTTGCATAGTGAAAGCCGGCCTGCTGCAACTCGGGCAGCGTGCCGGCGGCGCCTGGAATCAAAACGGCGCCATCGACCAGATGGTTGGTCAACTCAGCCGCGAGCGCGGCGTGAGAGAGCCTGTCGGGATTGATGTCGAGCTTAATGAGCGCTGCCGCCTGTTCCCAGATGGCGTTGTGGCAGGACATGAAAACCACGCCACGCCGCATCAGCGCCGGTATGGAATTGTCCTCGCTGGAGAAGGCGCCCGCCGGGTCCTCGTAATTTGCGGGATCGGCCGCCGTCGCGTTGGGCTCGATGATCAGCGTATTGGTCTTGAAATCCTCGCCCGCCAGTCTCGTAAGCTGATACTTGCCCCACATGGCCGGATCAAATAGCGCGAGCTGCGCCGTTCCATGGGTCACCGAAACCGCGAGGAAATCCGGATGTTTGAACGACCATATCTGTGAATTGAGCGCGTTACGCATCAGGTTGAGCCAGGGACCTCCGATGTCGGTATTGTCCCAGACCTGCTTTTGCGCATTCCCGTAGGAAAGAACCTCGGTCAACGCTTCCTGATCCCATTGCTCTGGATGATCCAGGATCATCGGCACGGTCTTGAAATCGCGGCGGCGAGGTGCCTGGGCCAGGCGCTCCTTCAATTCCTCGAGATATGTCGCACCGGGAGGCGTCAACGCGGACCCGACGGCCGTGATCGCGGGCTTGGCCGCCGCCGAGACAACACCAATTGCGCTTGTCGCCATGGTCAAGAAGAGCGTTCGCAATAGGCCCCGCCGGCCAGTGATGAGCATCGCCGTCATTCCTGTTGTTTGTCTTCAAACAGATAGGTGATGGATCCTTTCGAGACCAATAAATCCTTTTTTACAACAGTGGCTTTTGTTCACGCGTTTGAGCGCTCGGACGTCCGCATTCTGAACAACAATTTAATGGCGTTGGCGGATCGCACGCCCATATCAGCGTCAACCGCACCGGCATTCTCTGCCGCGATGCGCCCGGCCAACCGGGACCACAAGGAGATCCAATCATGACAAAGAAACTCGCTTTAGCCGCATCGATGGTGATGCTGATGACGTTCTCGGGACAGGCGTTTGCTGAAACGGCCGCGCCCTCCGACCGGCAAGCAGCCTACACCTTCAATGCTTTCGATCAGGCCGTGGCGACCGACACGGACGCGACCAATGCGCGCCCTTATCACGGTGGACCGAAATATAACGATTGACGTCTGATGTTGCCCGGCGCGGCGCCTGGCTTCACGCGACGCGCCGGGTCACACAGGTTTCAAATAGAGTTGAACATGTTGACGTTCACGAAACAGGACTCGATTGTCATTGCGGTAACGCTCGCCATCGCGCTCGGCGTGCCTTTGCTGGTTCCGGCCTTTTATACCGTGTCGAATGTCACCGTGCTGGACCGGGCCACGCCTCCGCTGCGGAATGACAATCTTGGCGGCGACGAGACTGTCTCCCAATGGCGCGGGCGAGGGGTGGATTGTGGCTCATCCGAAAGGCTCCCCATTTAATTCCCGCAAAAGCAAAGAGGGCACCGTCCGCGGCACCCTCTTTTTCGTCTCGCGCGGGAATCTCTCAGAAGCGGAAGCGAAGCCCAACCGTGGGATCGATCGTGCTGCGGTTGAGGTAGCCATTCGCCAGGCCGCCATTGACCTGCGAGAACATAATTCCGGCGTAGGCATCGAATTTCTTCGCAAACTGCCAATCGGCGACGAAGGAAACGGCGTCGAACGTCCCGTGGCAGTTTGCGAACGCCGAGGGGTTGGTGCAGTTGACGAATGCACCAAAGGTGGGCTGGGTATAATGATAGTAAGCGCCAATCACGTCTAAATTGTCGGTGACGGCGTATTTCACGCCAGTCCAGACTACGTTGAACAATTTATCACCTGCGTTGAAGGCTGTGTTGTTGATGTTCGTGTTGTTGATCGCAGCACAGCCGGAGCAGACGAAATCTCCCGAGATATCGGTAAAGCTGGCATAAAGATGGCTGGGGGGCGCATATCGGATGAATTCGTATCCGGCAAACAGCTTGATCGGGCCCTTGCTGTATTTGCCAACCAGCATCACGCTCGAATCATCGGAGAGCGTCGCGGTGAAAACCTGAGGCAGCACCGCCGGCAGCGTGTTGCCGGCAAGCCCTACCGATACCGCGTTCTGGACGTAGCTGCCGATGGCGTCGACCGACAAGGTGCCGCCGGCCAGATTGGGAATGTCCCCGCCGAGCTGGAGCTGGTAGGAACCGGTCGCGGCGTTGTTCAGATCGTAACCGCCGAATTGCCAGAGCGCCGCGACCCTGAACTGGCCAATGTCGACGCGATACTTCACCGACGTGCTAAACCGGCAGTCCTCGGTATCGCCGACGCCGCAGGTAATTCCCTGCCAGCCGATCGGCGAGAAGGCGTACGAGGCGCCCATCGGATCGTAGGCAAACACAGCGTCCAACGTCAGCGAATTTTGCCGGAAAACGGTCAAGGTGCCATAGGGCGAACTGACGCCCAAATAGCCCACGGAATTATAAAATTGCCCGGCCCGGCTTAAGTCGGCGCCCGTGTCCTGGCTGGTGAGCGGTATGCTGGCGTTCTGCAAATCCGAGTGCGGTCCATTGGCCAAATGCAGGGAATAAGGATCGAATCCGGCCTGCAGATCGAAGATAAAAGTCCATCCGGCAGCGAGCGGTTCCTTCCCCTTGATCCCGATGTTGGACTGGGTCAAGCCGTTTGGCGCGAACTCCACTGCGCGCGATTGCTGAACTTCTGGATGATATAATCTGCCCCGACGGCGGATGTGCCATTTAAGGGCGCGCCATGGCTCAGCCATGTCACGCCCCCATCGATCGTGCCGTAGAGCGTGATGCCATTCCAGGTCAGTGGGCAGCTGGTGACGACAAAGTCCTCAAAGCTGCTGCACGTCGCTGGCTGCGAGGGAGCCGCCGTGCTCTCGGCGGGTGCAGCCTTCGTTGCCATGATGTCGCCGGCCGACGCATCCGTCGCGCCAACGAAAAGTAACGCCACACCGAATAGTGCTGCAGGCCATGGAATGCGAGCCATCGCGCCCCCCTAGTTCTACCGCCCTGCTTTCCAACCCCGTGCTGCGAATTCTTTCCGATCAACTGCGTCGAATCAAGCTCGATCCGACGCTCCCAGAAGGTTCCACAAGATGCGATGTCCTGTGTTCCGCCACCCCAAGACCAAATTATCTGACGCCTCGTCCGTCGATGCAAGGCATATTGTCATCTCTCGAGGTGAGCTAGCGCTTATGTCGGTAACCCAACATTGCAAACGTCGAGGCCGACCCTTCAATTCCTAGATATGGCGGGGGTCAGGTTGGTGGCCGTCGCATGATTTTCGAGAGCCGTGACGGCGGCTTCGCAGTGATCGTCGAAGCAGTCGGAATCGCAGTAAGGGAGCCGCGTCGCGATCTCTCGCAGATAGCTCGCCCCGATCGGCTTGCAGCACAGCGCACAGACAGATTGGCGGCACGGCGTCCTGCCATTCACCAGGACAAATCTCATGGGGCTACTCCTAATGCGGTTTGCGTGACGCGCTTCGCCAATGGGCGACAAGAAAGCTTAACAGCAGAAGTTTGCAAAGAAGGTTCATGGCGCAGCCTAGTTGCTTCGAAATCCCGTGACTGCGACCGCAACCGTCTGTTGGGCGGCGTGAAGGCGCAGCAACCATCTGCGGTCGCTCTCCTCGCGGGACTTGAAGCGATCAACGCACCTCCTCGAACAAAGCGCAGTTCGCCAGGAGTAGTGCCGGATTAAACCAAACTTTCCGTCACAGATGGCGCAGCGCTGCGCTGCGTCCTTCTGACGATATTGAGGATGGCTGCGCATGTTTACCTCCTTTGACTTCGCAAGGTTAATGCTCTCGCTGACGCCGATATTCGGTCGGCGTAAGTCCGCGTGAATTTGCGAAACGCCCTCGTAAATGAACTCGTTTCGCGAAAGCCGATCTGGATGCCGATCTGGGTCACCGAGAGCGCCGGCTTTTCGCAACAAGCTCCTTGGCGCGATCCATTCGGCGGGCCATGTGGTAGCGATGCGGAGGCACGCCGAAGGATTGCGTGAAGGCACGCGCAAAATGATAGAGGCTGAGATCGACGAGCTCCGCGAGAGCGGCCAGCGAAATCTCTTCCGAGAGATGCTCCTCGATGAATTCCATCACCCGCCTCTGTTGCCACGCCGGCAAGCCGCCGCGAAGCGGCGCCGTTGCGGCGGATGCCGCTCGCTCCAGTCGGATCAGTTCATGCATCAGCACGAGGCTCAAGGCCTCCGCGTACTGGCGGCTGCCCGGGTCGGAATTCCCAACCTCGGCCTTGAGTTTGAGCGCCGTGTCCCAGACGGCTTGATCGAAGAAGAACAGGCGCGGGCTGATCGTCGGGCAGGGGGTGCCGGATTCCAGGTCAAACAGCCGATCCTGCAAATCGATGTAGAAATAGGTGACGCGCGTCAGCACCCGCGGCGTCTGCCACCCGTAGAACCGATGTCCGGCAGGCACGAAGCTGAGCTTGCAATTGAACTCGCGCAAGGTCGATTTCGGCAGCCCCTCGATAAGTGTCTCGCCCTCATGTCGTTCGGCGCGTTCGTAGGCGATCAGCAAATGGCGTCGGGCCTGAAAGCCGTATTCGAAAGTCTCGCGCCGGGTAACCTTTACCGTGTCTGCCTGGATTGCGCCCCAATTCGCCAGTCGGCGACGAGCGATATCGGGCGGCGAAATCTCGACGATCGATGGAGGGGACGAACGAACACCCGCAAGGCTAATGCCGATGTCACTCATTCCCTTCTCCTGACACGCGCATTGGCTCTCGTCCTCGGACCAGCATTTTTCCGTCGGGTGATGGAAGGGATGGTGGGTTTGCGTTGTCGTCAAAGCCACCATTGAGGCTCACAATCGAGAGACATTTCCGTCTCTGCGGCTCGCCTCGATGCGACCTGGAAGTGACGAGTAAACCGAAGCATTTTCGGCACCATTAAATTGCCGTTCAGATAACTAAATTCGATTTTATTGCGGTTGGACGGCCTTGACGGCGGTGCGTGCGCAGGGCGCCTCGAGGACATCTGAGCAAGAAGAGCCCAACGGCGCGGCAAGCTGAGACAAGCGCAAAATACGCCCATCACCAGATACCCGGTGTGTCCGTCGCAAGCGGCGCATCAGAACGGTGCGGTTGCGTTCGGCCAGGAGCCGCCATGTCCAAGTCACGAATCCCGCACGCCTCTCGCCTTCGGAACGCGCCTCTGACGTTCCCGCCGAGAGCGCCGAGGCGGCTCTGAATCGGCCGGCCGCCCGCCGGTCGTGGGCGAAATCGGTTTTGTCGGCCTTGGTCACATGGGAACGGCGATGGCCGCAAACCTCGCGGCCGCCGGGCGACGGGTGATCGCCTATGTCCGTCGCCCGGATCAGATCGGCAAGCTTGAGGCGCTCGGTCTCAGGCCGACAACGGATATCGGCGACCTGCTCGACTGCGAGGTCGTCATCAGCATGTTGCCGGACGACGACGCCGTGCGCGAAGTCGTGTTCGGTCGCAGCGACGATGATCTCGACGGTCTGGCCGCGGGCCTGATGCCCGGCGCGATCCATCTGTCGATGAGCACGATCAGCACGGCGGCCGCCTCGCTGCTGGCGAGCGAGCATGCGCGGCACGGACAAGGCTACGTCGCAGCGCCGGTGTTCGGAAATCCGGATGCCGCCAAGGCGCGCCAGCTGTTCATCGTCGCCGCCGGCGTCCCGGCCGATGTCGAGCGCTGCCAGCCGATCCTCGACAGTCTCGGACAGCGGACCTTTGTGGTCGGTGCCGATCCCGCAAGACGCAAACCTCATCAAGCTGCTCGGCAACATGATGAGCGCGACGGCGCTGGAGATGCTCGGAGAAGTCGTTGCCGTGGTCCGAAAGCGTGGGCTCGATCCGCAGCCCTTCATCGACATCATGACGAGCACGATGTTCGGCGGGCGCGCGCACAAAATCTACGGCGACAAGATCGCCAGGCAGACCTACGCGCCCGGATTTGTCCTGCCCCTGGTGCTCAAGGATGTGCGCCTGGCGCTTGCGGAGGCAGAGAAAGCGGGCGCCCCGATGCCGTCGGTCAGCGTGGTCCGGGACCGGCTGATCACGGGAATCGCGCGTGGCTACGGCGAACTCGACTGGACCGCGCTCGGGCTGATCGCCGCGGAGGAAGCCGGGCTCTACGCCGTGCCCTCCGTAGCCGCCAATTGAGGTCGGACTGTCCGCCACGCGCACGCCAAGCGCACGTACTCAGAGAAGGAACAGGATCATGGCTGATCAAGCAGAAGCTCTCAGAATGAACATGGAGCTTACCGACATTCCCGGCACGTCGCTCAAGGTGTCGCCGGTCGCGATCGGCACCTGGGCGATCGGCGGCTGGATGTGGGGCGGCACCGACGAAGCCGAATCGATCGCCACCATCCGCGCCGCGTTCGAGCATGGCATCAACATTGTCGACACCGCCCCGGTCTACGGATTCGGCCGTTCCGAGGAGATCGTCGGCAAGGCGATCGCCGAAGGCCGGCTGCGCTCGGACGTGCTGATTGCCACCAAGGCCGGACTGGAATGGGACGGCGGAAAGGTATCCCGCAATGCCAGCCGCGCCCGCATCCTGCGCGAGGTCGAGGATTCCTTGCGCAGGCTTCGAACCGATTACATCGACATCTATCAGGTTCACTGGCCCGATCCGTTGGTTGACGATCGAAGAAACCGCGGAAGCGATGCACGCGCTGTTGGAGCAGGGGAAGATCCGCGCCATCGGCGTGAGCAATTTTTCGGTTCTCCAGATGGAGCGGTTTCGCCGCGTTGCGCCGCTGCATGTGCTGCAGCCGCCATACAATCTGTTCGAACGCGGAATCGAGGCCGACCTTCTGCCCTATTGCCGCAAAAACAAGATTGCGACGCTGGGATATGGCGCGCTGTGCCGCGGCCTGCTGTCCGGACGGATGAAGGCAGATACGGTTTTCGATGGCGACGATCTGCGGCGCACCGACCCGAAATTTCGTCGAGCCTCGGTTCGCACAATATCTGGCCGCCGTGCAACAAGCTCGATCGGCTCGCTCGCGAACGTTTCGGCAAGCGCGTCATTCACCTGGCGGTCCGTTGGATGCTCGACCAGGGCATCACCACGGCGTTGTGGGGCGCGCGTCATCCCGATCAGTTGCAGCCGGTCGACGAGGTGACCGGCTGGTCGCTCGATGCCTCTGCCAAGGCCGAGATCGATCGGATCCTGCGCGAAACCATCACCGATCCGGTCGGCCCGGAATTCATGGCGCCGCCGGCACGCAGCGCTCGCTGCGTGACGTAAGCGGAGCTTTGGAGACTAAAGGCGAATTTAATCGTCCTCGCTTGCCCGGTGGCTACCTCCAGCTGGTTGCCCTCACCCCGTGATCGACGTCAAGAGGCGAGGGCATTTGGTTGTTGCAACGGAGCTAGAGCATGATCCGGAAAAGCTGGACTCCGGTTTTCCGAAAAGTTCATGCTCAAACAGAAGGATAGAGCGGGATGACGATTCGAAGAAAAGTCATCCCGCTCTGAGCGAGGAGCAATTGCAATGGATATGACGGCGCTTCTCCTGTCGCGAATTCAATTCGCGTTTACCATCACCTTCCACATCATCTTTCCATCCTTCACGATCGGGTTGGCGGCCTGGCTCACTGTTCTCGAAGCCATGTCGCCTTGCGACCGGCCGCCCGGCCTATCGCGTGATCTTCGAATTCTGGCTGAAGATATTCGGCGTGGCATTCGGATTGGGTGTGGTGTCCGGGATCGTGATGGCATTCCAGTTCGGCACCAACTGGAGCGCACTGTCCAAAATGTCCGGGCCGATCCAGGGTCCGCTCCTGATGTATGAGACCTTCTGGGCCTTCATGCTCGAGGCCAGTTTCTTCGGCGTCCTGATCTTTGGCCGCAGCCGCGTGCCGCCATGGTTCTATTTGTTTTCAACCGCGATGGTTGCGCTGGGGACCACGTTTTCGGCGTTCTGGATCATGGTCAACAACAGCTGGATGCAGGTGCCATCAGGCTATGTCATGGAAAACGGCGCCTTCGTTCCGAACGACTGGACCAAGATCCTCTTCAACTCGGTGGTGTGGTCGCGATTTCCCCACATGCTGCTCGCTGCCTACCTGACCGGTGCCTTCTGTGTTGCCGCGACCGGCGCCTGGTACATGCTGCGGAAGGTATATCACGCCGAGGCGCGCATCATGCTGCGCATGGGCCTTGGTCTCGCGGCCGTGCTGATGCCGATCCAGCTTCTGTTCGGGCATCTGACCGGTGAATACGTCAACACCTATCAACCGTCCAAGATGGCCGCGATCGAAGGACGCTGGAACGACGAGAAGCCGGGTTCCGAAGTGCTGTTCGCCTGGCCGGATGTGGAGCACCGGCGCAATCTGTTCGCGATCACGCTGCCACCGCCGTTCGGCAGCCTGATCGATTCCGACAGCCTCACCGCGGCGGAAACCGGACTCAACAGCATCCCGCCGGAGAACTGGCCGCCGGTGGTCATCCCGTTCTTCACCTTCCGGATCATGGTGGGATGCGGTCTGGCGATGCTGGGGCTCGCCTGGTTCGGCACGCTATCTGAGTTTCAGGCATCGCCTGGCGTACAATCGCCCCATGCTTTGGCTGACGTTCTTCAGCTTTCCGCTGCCCTTCATCGCGATCATTACCGGCTGGTTCACCGCTGAAGTCGGCCGTCAGCCCTGGGTCGTCTTTGGCGTGTTGCGAACCGCGGATGCCATGACGCCGTTCCTGACCACGCATCAGGCGACGATCTCGCTCGTGATCTTCTGCGCGGTCTACGCCTTCATCTTCCTGTTTGGCACGTTTTACATCTACCGGCTGATCCGCACCGGTCCGCGTGGAAAGCCGTTCGAGGTCCCGCATCTCGCGGTTCCGAACCGGCCGATGTCGCTGGCCGATGAAGAACCAATTCCAGAACCCAGCCACGTCGGCGCCGGAGAATAGCCATGGTCATGTTCTGGGTCTCGCTTTTGGCCATCAGCATTCTGCTCTACGTGCTGCTCGACGGGGTCGATCTCGGCGTCGGCTTGCTGTTCGGACTGGCGAACGGCGAAGCCAGGCGTGGCGCGATGCTGAGCGCCGTCGCGCCGATCTGGGACGGCAACGAGACCTGGCTGGTAGTCACCGCCGTCATTCTGTGGGGAGCTTTCCCGCTCGTCTACGCGACTGTTGCTGTCGGCGTTCTATCTCGCCTCTCATCGTCATGCTGCTGGGCCTGATCTTGCGCGGCGTGGCGTTCGAGTTTCGCTACAAGACGCAACGGCTGCGGTGGATCTGGGATTTGAGCTTTGCCGGCGGATCCCTGATCGCGACTTTTATACAGGGGATGACGGTCGGCGCGCTGGTGGAAGGATTGCAGTTCACGAACGGCGAATATTCCGGCGGTGCGGTCGGCTGGCTCACGCCGTTTGCGGTGCTTTGCGGCATCGGCCTGTGCCTCGGCTACGCGCTTCTCGGCGCCTGTTGGCTGGCGAAGAAATGCGAAGGCGAGGTTCGCGACGTGGCGCATCGGCAGATCCCCGTTCTCGCGGTCGGCGTGCTGGCGTTCCTCGTGGTTGTCTTCGCTTACGCGCTGGCCGAACACCTTCCAATCCTGCATCGCTGGATCGATCGGCCGTATCTGTTCGTATTCCCGGCGATTGGAGCGGTCGCGGCAACCGTGCTCGCGCTCAGCATCCTGCGTCACAATGATCATTGGCCGTTCTACATGGTCGCGCTGATCTTCGTGTCGGCATTCGGCACGCTGGCGCTGTCGTTCTGGCCGTACATGATCCCCTTCGTCATCACCGTCGACGAAGCCGCCGCGCCGCAATCCAGTCTTGTGTTCATGTTCTGGGGGTGCGGCGTCGATCGTCTTCCCGCTGATGCTGCTCTACACGGTCATCAGCTACACCGTCTTCAGGGGCAAGGTCAGGGCAGCGTCCGGATACGGACATCACTAAGTTCACGAGCCGCTAGCGAGACCGATCGCGGCGACGTTGACGGCGGGTGCCGATCGCCAACGCGGACGAGGCCGTCATGTCGGCGAGGCTTGCTTCGATCAGCTCAGGCGAACTGCTTACGCCGTACCGCTTCTCGAATTCCGCCACGTTGACGATGCCGCGGCAATGCGTGCCATCGCCGATCCTGCGGTAGCCGTCCCAGGCCTCGACCTCGAACACCACGCCCTTCGGATTGATCTGACGACCCGGGAAATGGCGCGGACGGTGCGGCCGATCGGCGTCGCGCGAGGTGGCGGACTTTCACGTCCATGCCGACGCTGACGAAGCCCTCCGGCAGGTGTGAGGCGATCGAGCCTGCCGCCATTTCCATATGCAGGATCATCATCGGCGTGGCGTAGACCTGCGGCATGTGCGCCACGAAATGACCGATCGTCATCTCGGGGTGACGATCACGGTCTTCTCCGCGGTCATGCCAAGCTGATTTGCTGATTGGGCTGTTCTCCTGTTACGGCGGCCGCTATGCGGCACGTCGCCTGTGTCGGTCACTTGACCTACGCCTTGGGCATGACGCCCGGGGCGTTGTCGGGCCATTTCGCGATGGTCGCTTCGTCGATGTTGAGATGCTGGGCAACCAACGCCGGCGGCGTATGGGTCAGCCAGTTGGACAGAGAAATCTCCTCATAGCCGGACGCCCTGAAGACGCCGATAAACACCAGATCCGTGTCGCCGACATTCTCGACGTAATGCCCCAGATTTTTCTTGACGTAACCGATGTCGCCGGCATTGAAGTCCATCGTCATCGCATTCGGGCCGGTATTGAACACCGTCATGCGTCCCTTGCCCTTGATGATAATACTGCCATTCGTCGGCGTTCGGATGCCAGTGCATCTCGCGCACGCCGCCGGGACGAACCGTCACCAGCGCGGCCGCAACCGTCGTTGAGACCATGAAGTTGCTGCTGTCGGCAACCCGTATGTCGCCGCCTTTGGATTCCTTCGTCGGAGCTCGACGCGCCAAGCCGGAAGATAAAGGGATGGGGCGGAACGCCCCCGGTTTTGCTGACGGCGGCGCGGTCCGGATGCCAGATCGCCGGGCAGCTTTCCCTGGAAAATCCAGAGATCTTGCAGCGGAATCTTGGCGAACGTCTCGGCCGGAACGCCAAAATTCTTGGCGAGCACTTCGGGCGGCGTATGGGCGAACCAGTCCGTCACCAGCAGCGTATTGAACTCGCTGGCGTGGCCGTCGTCAAAGCAGATCACGAATTCGCAGCCGTCCGGGCCGAGACCCTGCAGCGAATGCGGGTAGCCCGCCGGGAAATACCAGAGGTCGCCCTCATTAACGTCCGCAACGTATGGCCGGCCCATGGTGTCGAGAACCGTCACGCGGCAACTGCCGTAAGTCATGATCGCCCACTCGGCGGCCTGGTGCCAGTGCAATTCCCTGATGCCGCCTGCCGTCAGCCGCATGTTGACGCCCGAGATCGTGTCGGAAATCGCGAAATCTTCCTGCGTCACCTGGCGCGCCCAGCCGCCGTTCTGAACGCGCTTGGGCGCGTTGTTGAAGGAGGCCCAGTCCATCGGCATGCCGCCGACGTCGGTCGCCGGCGGGAACTGCGCCGAGGGAAACTGCTTGGCGAGCGCCTCGCTTTGCGGGCCGGGATCCGTGAGATTTCCCGGACCCTTGGCGTTGATGGCGCCTTGCGGCGGCAGGTCCGGATTACCGAACGAGGCCGCGCGCGCCGCGCTTGCCGTCATCACAGCGCCTGCAGCGGACACGGTTAGCATATCCCGTCTCGAAAACATGATGTCCTCTCCTGTTCAAATTCGACTGAGACATATCAGAGGTAGGTTCACGATTGCCGTGAGCCACTAAATTAACATTCAGAGTGTGTTGCAGATCGGACGGGATGTCGCGGTGGATCGTGCGTCCGGGCTATTTGCAGGAAGACATCAGGCTTACGGCCAGGTGTCTTCCTGCCGCCCGCAACATGACATCCGGCTTACGGCCAGGTGTCGTCCGGAAGGTTGATGACGATGGGCGTCGCGGTATTGCGCACGACAACCCATCGAAACGGCTCGTGTTCTGATGGGTTGATTTCCATGTGCGGCAGGAAGGCTGGGACATGGATGAAATCGCCGGCTTTCGCGCGCGCAGCAAATTCGCCTCGGTCGCCCCAGCGGATTTCACAGATGCCGGAGAGAACGTAGGCGATCGTCTCCTGCTCGCCGTGATGATGAATGCCCGTCCGCGATCCCGGCGTCACCTCGAACAGGCCGCCCCAGATCGCCGACGCAATGCCGAGCGCCGGCGCGATGGCGGCTCTGCGCTCTGAGCCCGGCGTCTGCGCCGTTCCCGTATCGAATTCGGCCGGGCTGACGATGTGGATTGCAGCAAGGGAGCTCATGACGTCCGGATCAGCTTTGAGATCGGTAGCCATGAAAATAAGGGGACGCAGTTTAGAGGACGACTAAATTGCGGTTTAGAGCGTTCACTTGGAATTGAGCCGGACGCAGCACGTATCTTTGATCCTCGCTCACTCGGCAGGCGCCGGGTCTGCGTCGCCGGAAGCTGGCAAAGATCCGATCCGACTCCCGTAACGAGCATCATCGCCACGCGCCGCGCAAGGTTCCAGTGGAAAGTGTCGAGCATCGGCTTGAGCAGGTCTTTTTGCTTTATGGGCAAGGACGCCACTGACCATCATCGCCCATCGACTTCCCGGACGCCGGGTCGTAATACGCCCAACGCTGGGCGCAATAGGAAGCATCAGCGCCGCTCGATTCCACTAAGCCGACGCTTTCTTGAGGACCGTGGAACCCGCCGACGTGCATCGCACCGCCACCGCGGACCCCCAGGGCGAAGGCCGGGGTTGCAACTGCTAACGCGAGTGACAGGGCCGCAGCCCCTATAATACCAAGTTTCGACATTGCGCTTCTCCTTAAGAATCTAAAGCAGAGACATCGCCGTTAGGCTTAAGGTTGATGTAGGGGAGCGATCGGCTGCGCTCTATGTCTCGTGTTGGGAAAGATTAGTGCGAGGCGCGCAACACGCCGCGATCGTCAGACGCTCTCGGAGCCGTCTTGTTCGGTGACGTCGTGCGAGGTCTTGTGCCGGTCCTCTGTCCAATCAGGATCCCAGTAGGGTGGCTTGCCAAACCGTTTCTGGGCAAAATCCAGAAAGGTCCGCACCTTCGGTGGCACCATGCGATGCGGAGGAAAGACCCCGAAGATGCCGCCCGGCTTCGTGGCGATCATGGAGGACCACTCGGGAAGCACGTGCCGCAGGCGACCCGCCTTGATATCCTCGCCGACCAGCCATGTCGGGAGGAGCCCGACCCCCACGCCGGCAAGCGCCGCATCGCGCAGCGCCTCGGCGTCGTCGGCGCGCAGCGTGCCGGTGACGGGCACTTGCTCGACAACATCCCCTGTCTCGTCCTGGTGACGAAAGAACCAACGATCGGTCGGCTGCAGCGTATAGATCAGACAATTGTGCTGCAGCAGGTCGATCGGCTCGGAGATTGGCGGCGTGCGGTCCAGATAGGCCGGGCTCGCGCAGACAATGCGCCGATGCGGCGCGAGCTTGCGGGAGAGCAAGCTGGAATCGATGAGCGGACCGATACGGATCGCCAGGTCGGCGCCGACAGCCAGCAGATCGACTCGCACATCGGTCAATGAGACATCGAGACGAATATCGGGATAAGCGGCCAGAAAGTCCGGCACGAACGGAATGATGTGCAGGCGCGCGAAGGCGCTCGGGACATGCAGACGGATCAATCCCTGTGGCCGCCCCTCCATTGCCGAGGCCGCATCCCGCGCTTCCTCCAGGCCCCGCAGAACGCCGCGTGCATGCTCGTAGAATGTGGCGCCCGGCTCGGTGAGATGCGCGCGGCGCGTGGTGCGATGAAACAGGCTGACACCAAGGTCCTTTTCAAGGCCGGCGATCGCGCGCGAGACAGTCGATGTCTTGGTATTGGTGGCAATTGCAGCTTTTGAAAAGCTGCCGACCTCTACTGCTCGCACGAACATACGCAGCGCGCCCAGATAGTCCATTTTTGGCGCCTCCGTATCGCCCCTGCGACGAAAACGTCGAGCACTCGCCCGATCAGCCCCTTACGCCGCTCCTGTCGCAAGAATGAAATTTCGAACATTTTGAGAGATAGTCGCGCGCTTCGGTCACACCATCAAATTGAAGTTTAGAACGATCCATTCGGGCGTGACTTCTGCGATTGCTCCTGCCCCCAGATGCTGGGTAACCGAACGTGGTGACAGCATCTGGGATGTTTGCGATCATTCGGCGGGCGCCGGCTCGGCGTGGCTGGAGGCCGCTGGCTTTCTTGTCCCCGAACAGCCAGGTCTGCAGCCGGTCGAGATAGATATAGACGACCGGCGTCGTATAGAGCGTGAGAATCTGCGACAGCGCGAGGCCGCCGACGATGGCGTAACCGAGCGGCTGGCGAATCTCCGAGCCGACCCCCGTACCCACCATCATCGGCACGCCGCCGAGCAGCGCCGCCATCGTGGTCATCAGGATCGGCCGGAAGCGCAGGATGCAGGCCTGGTAGATCGATTCTTCGGCCGTCAAGCCTTCGCTGTGTTCGACCTGCTGGGCAAAATCGACCAGCATGATGCCGTTCTTCTTGACGATGCCGATCAGCAGGATGAGGCCGACGATCGCGATCACGCTCAGATCGATGTGAACCGCCATCAAGCAGCAGCAGCGCGCCGATGCCGGCCGAGGGCAGGGTCGAGATGATGGTGATCGGATGGATCAGGCTCTCGTAGAGCACGCCGAGGATGAGATAGATGACGAACAGCGATGCGACGATCAGGATCGGCGTGCTCTTCAGCGATGCGCCGAATGCCTGGGCGTTGCCCTGGAAGCTGGTCTGCAGCGAGAGCGGCGGGTGCAGCTCCTTTTCGACCGCCTGAATACCGCTCACCGCCTGGCCGATCGCGGTGCCCGGCGCGAGGTTGAACGAGATCGTCACCGAGGGGAACTGGCCCTGGTGGTTGACCACGAGCGGCGCGACCTTCACCACCGTATCGACCAGCGTGGATAGCGGCACCTGCTGTCCGCTCGACGATTTGACATAGATGCCGTTGAGCGCTTCGGGTCCATACTGGAATTTGGGGTTGACCTCCAGAATGACATGGTATTGCTGCAGGGTGGTGTAGATGGTCGAGACGATGCGCTGGCCGAAGGCGTCGTCGAGCGTGTTGTCGATCGTGTAGGGCAGGATGCCGTAGCTCGAGGCGACGTCGCGCTTGATGGTGATGTCGAGCAACGGCCCGGCATTGAGCTGATCGGTGGTGACGTCGGTGATGCCGGGGACCGCCTTGATCTTGTCGAGGAACAGTTCCGACCAATGGTCGAGCTCGCCGGGATCGGCGTCGTTCAAGGTGTACTGAAACTGGGTCTTGTTCAGCCGCGCGCCGATGGTGATGTCCTGCGCGGGCTGCATATAAAGCGTGATGCCCTGGATCTTGGCGAGGTTGGTCCGCAGCCGCGCGATCACCTTGTCGATCGGGTCGCGCTGATTTGCGGGCTTGAGCTGAATGAAGACGCGGCCGTCGTTGAGCGTATAGACGCCGCCGCCGGCGCCGACCGCGGCTCCGACCGTGTCGACGGCCGGATCCCGCATGATGGCATCCTGCAGGGCCTGCTGGCGCTCCAACATGGCCTGGAAGGAAATATCCTGCGCCGCCTCGGACTGGCCGATGATCAATCCGGTGTCCTGCTGGGGAAAGAAGCCCTTGGGAATGATCACGTAGAGATACCCGGTCAGCGCGATGGTGCCGAACATCACCATCAGCGTGATGAACTGATGCCGCAGCACGATCTTCAGGCCTGCCTCATAGACGTGGAGCAGGCCATCGAAGCCGCGCTCGGACATCCGGTAGAGCCAGCCGTGCTCCTTGCTCTCCGGCTTGAGCAGGTAGGCGCACATCATCGGCGTCAGCGTCCGCGAGATCACCAGCGAGAGGACGAGCGCCACGCTCACCGTCATCGCGAACTCGCGGAACAGCAATCCGACATAGCCGCTCATCAGGAACAGCGGAATGAACACGGCGATCAGCGAGAACGTGATCGCCATGACGGTGAAGCCGATCTCGCCGGACCCCTTCATCGCCGCGTCGTACGGCGAGAGGCCCTCTTCGATATGTCGCGTGATGTTCTCGATCTCGACGACGGCGTCGTCGACCACGAATCCGACCGCGATCGACAAGCGCCATCAGCGAGAGGTTGTCGAGACTATAGCCCATTTCGTAGAGCACCGCGAAGGTGCCGACCAGCGCCAGCGGCACGGTGACGGCCGGGATAACGGTCGCCCAGAAACTGCGCAGGAATATGAAGATCACCATGACGACGAGCGCGACCGTCAGCATCAGCGTGAACTGCACGTCGGCGACCGATGCGCGGATGGTCTGGGTGCGATCGGAAATGACGTTTACCTTGACGGCGGCCGGGATCGAGGCCTGCAGCACCGGCATCATCGCCTTGATCCGCTGCACCGTCTCGATGACGTTGGCGCCGGGCTGGCGCTGGATCGCCAGAATGATCGCGCGCTTCTGGTTGAACCAGCCGGCGATCAGCTCGTTCTCTCCCGCGCTGACGGCGCGGCCGATATCGCGGATGCGGACCGGCGACCCGTTGCGATAGGCGATGATCAGGTCGGCGTATTTGTCGGGCTGGAACAGCTGATCGTTGGTATTGAGCGTGTAAGGTCTGGCGCGGGCTGTTGAGCGTGACCTTTCGGAAGGTCGACATTGGCCTGGCCGAGCACCGTGCGCACATCCTCGAGGTTGATGCCGCGAGCCGCCAGCGCCTGCGGATCGACCTGTACGCGGACGGTCGGCTGCTGCTGACCTCCGATGCCGACGAGGCCGACGCCGGAGATCTGCGAGATCTTTTGCAGCAGGATATTTTGCGCGTAGGCGTCGACAACGGTCAACGGCAGGCTGTCCGAAGTGATCCCGAGCACCAGGATCGGCGTGTCGGCCGGATTGACCTTGCGGATCATCGGCGGATACGGCATGTTCTTCGGCAGATACGCGGTCGCAGCGTTGATCGCCGACAGCGTGTCGCTGACCGCCCCGTCGATCGGGCGGTTCAAATCGAACTGCAGGGTGATCTGGGTGTAGCCGAGCGCGCTCGCCGACGTCATCTGGGTGAGGCCGGGGATCTCGCCGAACTGCAGCTCGAGCGGCGATGCCACC
Organism: uncultured Alphaproteobacteria bacterium; assembly: GCA_963713785.1. Lineage (GTDB taxonomy): Bacteria > Pseudomonadota > Alphaproteobacteria > Rhizobiales > Xanthobacteraceae > Bradyrhizobium. Next base: position 365,726 of record CAVQNB010000002.1, on the reverse strand, counting down.
GTGGATGCCATGGTCTGCGGGTCGGCGCCCGGCAACTGCGCCGTGACCGTAAGCGTCGGATAGTTGACGTTCGGCAGCGACGCCACCGGCAAGAGCGGATAGGCGACCAGACCGCCCACCAACAACCCTACCATCAGCAGAGCGGTCGCGATCGGCCGTTGGATGAACGGTGCGGAAATATTCATGGGATCGGCGCCTGCAATGCGTCCTGTGCGGCTGCTTCCTGTGCGGCCTGGCCGTGCAGCATCGTGACATGCGTGCCCGGCTGCAGCTTGTATTGTCCGTCGACCACGACCTGCTCGTTGGCCTTGAGGCCGGAATCGATGAGCGCCTGGCCGTCGCTGATCTGCGCGACCTTGATCGGGCGGATCGCCACGGTGTTGTCGGGATTGACGACATAAGCGTAGGGTCCCTTCGGACCTTGCTGCACGACCGCTGCGGGAACGGTCAGGCCGTTATGCCGCGTATCGACGAGCAGCCGCGCGTTGACGAGCTCGCCCGGCCAGAGCTTGTTCGACTTGTTGGCAAAATTCGCCTTGAGCTGGATCGAGCCGGTGGTCTGCAGGATCTCGTTGTTGACGAGGCCGAGCACGCCTTGATCCAGCTGGATCGTATCATCCTGGCTGTAGGCGAGAACCGCAAGCGGCGTCTTGGTTTTTGCTGCTGCTGCTGGATTTGCGGCAGACTCGTCTCCGGCAGAGTGAAGATCAGCGAAATCGGATCGAGCTGCGTGACGACGACGAGGCCGTTGGTGTTTGACGGGCTGATGATGTTGCCGACGTCGATCTGACGAATGCCGACCACGCCATCGATCGGCGACGTCAGGCGCGTGTAGCTGAGCTGCACCTTCGCGGCGTCAATCAGCGCCTGGTCGGTCTTGATGGCCGCCTGCAGCTCGCCCACTTGCGCCTGCTGGGTCTCGATCAATTGCGGAGTGGCCCAGCCCTTGTCGCCCAATGTGGTGTAGCGGGTGAGATTGGCCTGGGCATTCTTGAGCTGCGCCTGATCGCGTTCGCAGGTTTCCGGTGTACTGATCGATCAGGGCCTGATAGGGACGCGGATCGATCTGCGCGAGCAGGTCGCCGGCATGCACGGTCTGGCCTTCGGTGAAGTTGATGCTGATGATCTGCCCCTGGATCTGGGCGCGCACGATGTCGGTGTTGTACGCGATCACCGTGCCGACACCGGTAAGATAGATCGGCACATCATGCTGGGCGACGGTCCCGGCGACGATCGGCACCGACGGCGGCGCAACCGGCGTGGCGGCAGAGGCCTTCTCCAACGCGCTGGTTATGCGTGAAGTACAGACCGCCGGCCGCAAGCGCCGCAGTCAGCAAGACGGCAGGAACAACGACTTTCTTTTTCATGACCGCTCTCGCTCACAGATGAAGATTGTTTCACGGGATCGTGCTTGGCGTCGTGGGTGAGACCGGTGGGCGACGCGACGCGGCATCGTCGGCGCCAGCACTCGATCCTGCCGTGCCGACAATGGGCGATACGCTTGTTGTCGGTACCGTCGACGCGGCACTAACCCCGAGATTGCCGATCTCGTAGGATCCCAACGGAATTCCGGCTCGAAGCGCCGCTGCTCGGTGCGGCAGGGCGACGACGTTGACGTTGCGGGCTCGACGATGCCGTGATGCTGCTCGAGCCGGAGCCGCACATTCCCGTCAATCCCGACGTCGCCAGCATTCCAGAGGATGTCGACACTCCCGACGTCGCCGAGATTGCCGACGACGTCGATATTCCGACGACCTGCTCGTCGTGGCTGCGGTGGCGGGCGTCGTCGTTCCGGTTGCCATGGCCATTCCGCCGCCGTCATAGGTCGTGGGCGATCCGAACGTTCCCTCTGGCGAAATCGCCAACGGTCGAACATGCCGCGCCGCTGCTTGTGCTCGGGATGGTAATCGTGCCGGTCACGCCATTGGGCACCGGACTGACCAGAGTTGATGCGCCCGGCGCCAAGCCGTTGGGGCCGACCGGTGCACCGGGAACCGCTCCGAGCGAAGAGGTGGCGCCGAGCGGAGGCATGACCGTCCCGACCTGGGCGAATGCCGGGCTGCAGCACAACAAGGCCGTTGCCAACATCAACAATGTTCTCATCGGGTATCCCCGATTCGAGCGGAAAGCTTACGCAGCGAGCGGCCGCAAGGACCGCCGTCGGCTGGGCAGCGGAAGCGATGACTTTGTTTTCTCATTACCGCTCACAGAGGATGAATTGTCTCAGCAACCGCGCCGTGGCCGACGTGCCGGAGATCCCGGCGTTGCCGGCGCCGGCGAAGCTTCCGATCCCGGGAGTTGCACCGCTGGTGCACGCCGGATTGCTTGACGCCGTCGTGGGTGAGGTCGTCGGTGAAACCGTGGGCATCGTTGGCGCCAGCGGCGACGGCCCCACCGGGCTCCCCATCGGCAACACGCTTGGCAGCGGCACTGGCGGTGTCGAACTAACGCCAAGATTGCCAGATCTCGAAAGATCCGAACGGAATTCCGGTTCGAGCGCCGCCGCCCGGCGTGGTGGGCGAGGTCGATGTTGGCGCGGACGATGCAGCAATGCTGCTCGAGCCGGAGCCGCACATTCCCGACATTCCCGACGTGTCGAGCATTCCCGAGGATCTCGACATTTTCGGCAGCTCGACGTCACCGATGTTGCCGACGAGTGTTGATGTCGGCTGTGATCGCCGTGGTGCCCGAATTCGCCGCGGTGGCGGGCGCCGCAGCTCCCATCGCCATTCCGCCGCCGTCGTAGCTCGCGGTCGACCCGAACATTTCCGAAGGCGAAGTCGCCACCGTCGAACATGCTGTGCTGGTCGTTGTGGTTGGAATGGTGATCGTGCCCGTCACGCCGGTAGGCGTGGACTGACACCGGGTGATGTGATTTCGGTAGAGCCGAGCGGGATTCCGGTCGGAGAGCCTGCCGAGCCCGTTGCGACGCCAAGCGGCGAGGTCGCGCCAATCGTCGGTGTCGGGGTAACCGTTCCGTCAAATTGTCCGTCAACTTGCGCCATCGCAGCGTTGCTGACGAACAGCGCCGGAAGAACCGCTGCAAGCCAGCAATGATTTCCATCGACGTTCGCCGGTTTGACCACAGCCGGCGAGGCGTGCACAGTGACCCGTTCGAGCGACGGTCGCAAGCTTCGGCGCGAGCATCGGACATCGGTCAATCCCCGGTTCCTAAGTCAATGTTGACGCTGAAGTACGTGGTTTGCTGACGCGCTGCGGAACTTCGAATTCAGATCGTTCTCTTGCTTGCCGCTGAAGCGTCTCGCAGGAAGGCTCGCTCGCGCAATTGTTCAATTAAATACGCGTTTATGGTGTTGGCACTGATGGAGCCGCGTCTCGACGCAGCGTGCGATTGTCCCGTGCGCGCGCGTGCTCTGGGGAATCTAACAATAGTATTTTAGTTGAGCAGGTTGCGCGCGCTCCCGATGTCTCCTGGATCATCCCTGATGAAAACATCATCAGCAAGATAATACGCGACCATGGAGAGCTCGATGAGCCAAGACGATGTCGCAGGCGTCGGCGAATACGACGGGGCCGCGGCGGGGTGGGGCGCCCTGAAGGCCGTTGCCGATGCCGTTCGTGGTCAGATGGCCGTCGTCAAGGAGACGCACGGTCTGCTCACCATGAACCAGCCGCACGGGTTCGATTGCCCGGGCTGCGCCTGGCCCGATCCGAAGCATACCTCGTCCTTTGAGTTCTGCGAGAACGGCGCCAAAGCCGTCACCTGGGAAGCGACGGCCAAACGCGACGACGCCGGAGTTCTTTGCCGCCCATACGGTCAGCGAACTCTGGAAATGGACGGACTTCGACCTGGAGAATGAGGGTCGTCTCACGCATCCGATGGTCTACGACCACGCGACCGATCGATACCTGCCGATCTCGTGGGACGAGGCGCTCGCGCGCATCGGCGCGGCGCTCCGCGCGCTACCGCAGTCCCGACATGGTCGAGTTCTACACATCCGGCCGGGCATCCAATGAGGCGGCCTTCCTCTATCAGCTGTTCGCGCGCGAATACGGCACCAACAATTTTCCCGATTGCTCGAACATGTGCCACGAGGCGACCAGCGTCGGCCTGCCGGAGTCGATCGGCGTCGGCAAGGGCACCGTCACGCTGGAGGATTTCGATCATTGCGACGCGCTCTTCTGCATAGGCCACAATCCCGGGACCAATCATCCGCGCATGCTGACGACGCTGCGCGAGGTCTCGAAGCGCGGCGTGCCGATCATCGTCTTCAACCCGCTGCGCGAGCGCGGGCTGGAGCGGTTCACCGTCGCCGCAGCACCCCGTCGAGATGTTGACGCTGAGCTCGACGCCGATCGCGTCGACCTATTATCAGGTGAAGGTCGGCGGCGACATCGCGGTGCTGAAGGGAATCATGAAGACCCTCGTGGCGCTGGACGCGAAAAGCCTCGCCGAAGGCGGCCCGGGTGTTCTCGACCGCGAATTCATCGCAAATCACACGACCGGCATCGATGAGCTGCTGGCCGACCTGAACGCGACCTCCTGGGACGCGATCGAGGAGGCCTCGGGCCTGTCGCGATCGGATATCGAGTTCGTCGGCAACATCTACGCCAAGGCGAAGCGGGTCATCATCAATTACGGCATGGGGATCACCCAGCACCGTCACGGCACCGGCAATGTGCAGCAGATCGCCAATCTGCTGATGCTCCGCGGCAACATCGGACGCAAGGGCGCCGGCATTTCTCCGCTGCGCGGCCACTCCAACGTGCAGGGAGATCGCACGGTCGGCATTACCGAGATTCCGAATGACGAGCTTCTGAACGCGATCGCCCGCGTGTTCGGATTCGATCCACCACGCGATCATGGGCCACAACGCGATCGAAGCCGTCGAGGCGATCCGGGATGGACGCTCGAAGGCGCTGGTCTGTCTCGGCGGCAATCTTGCCGTTGCGATGTCCGATCCGGAAGTCACCTTCAAGGCGATGCGGAACCTCGATCTCGCGGTGCATATCGCCACCAAGCTCAATCGCTCGCATTTGCTGCTTGCGAAGCAATCGATCATTCTGCCCTGTCTCGGACGTACCGAGATCGATCTTCAGGCAACCGGTCCCCAATCGGTCACGGTGGAAGATTCGATGTCGATGGTGCACGCCTCGCGCGGCGCACTGAAACCCGCCTCCGAGCACTTGAGATCGGAACCGGCCATCATCGCCGGAATGGCGCTGGCCACCTTGCCGCAGACGCGGGTCGAATGGGCGGAGCTGGTTGCCGACTACGGCAAGATCCGCGATGGCATCGAGGCGGTATTTCCGGATTTTGCGGACTTCAATGCCCGCATCAAGCAGCCGGGCGGATTTCGCCTCTATATTGCTGCTTCGGAGCGCGAGTGGCGGACGCCGACGAAGAAGGCCAATCTTCATCGTCTATCCCGGAGTGGACGAGGATCCTCGCGTCGCGGATCGCGAAACGCTCACGCTTACGACGATCAGGAGCCATGATCAGTACAACACCACGATCTACGGCCTGAATGACCGCTATCGTGGAATCAAGGGGCGCCGTGACGTCGTGTTCGTCAACGAACGCGACCTCGCAAGCCGCGGGTTGAAGCACGGCGATCTCGTCGATCTAGCCGTCGTGTCCGATGCGCCCTCGAAGGCGGACAAGCGGGCCATGCGCAACCTCACAGCGGTCGCCTATCATATCGCGCAGGGTTCGATCGCGGCCTATTATCCGGAGGCGAATATCCTGGTCGCGCTCGATCACTACGATGCCAAATCCGGAACGCCGTCCTACAAGTCGACCCCGGTTCTGCTTCGCGCTTCCGAAAAGTGCTAATTGCGGAAGTGAGATGCGTTTGCACCTGGCCGTACGTGTTCGCGGGCGGCACCGGCTTGTTGCGCATGCCCAATTTGAGCGATTTGAAGCCGGTACAGATTGCGGCGGTGCGGCCGCGCACCACATAACAACGGGGGTTGGTCGAGGAGCAAATGCGATGCGTTATGCTTTGGCCTTAGGCCTTTTGATCGCCCTCTGTGCTTCTGCCAACGCCGCAAGGGTGCATCACTCCAAACCGCGACATGTCACCGTTCGTCCCAGCCAAGCTGTGGACCCACGCTTCCCGCCGGTCCTCCAGGACCAGACCCCTAGCTACGACGATCCATCCAAGTTCGGCGGCGGCTGATCTGCGGCGACCTGAAAGGATTGCCAGAAACCGTAAAGCATCATCCTCTAGTCTTCGTCCGGCTCACGCACGACCGGCGGTTCGTCGGCGAGGTCCTCTTCCTCTTCCTCTTCGTCCTCGTCCTCTTCGTCCTCATCAGGATCTCGGGGCGGCATCGTGTTGCCCATGATCACGAAGGGACTCCAGTCGATCAACCTGGTGGAAAATTCCTCGGGGATGTGTGGGATCATGTTGTTGCTCCTCGGGTTTCGACCCTAGAGCATGATCCGGAAAAGTGGATACTGGCTTTCCGAAAAGATCATGCTCAATCAAAACCCTAGAGCGCGATGATGGTTCAACCCAATCTCATCGCACTCTAGGGGATTTTGCCCCTTCTGCTCCGATTTCCGCATGGGGTTAGCGCCGCACCGCTTTTCGGGGTACGCCAGCGGTGGTCCCCTGCGGCGGCTCGTCAATACGACCGTACCAATCGCGCCCATGTCCATGCTGCGGATAGTTTCCCGGATCACGGGCTCGTTGAACGCATCATCGAGGCAGGCGCGCCGTGTTAGCAGCGGCCTCAGCCAACATCGCTTTCAACTGCGACTTGGTGAATTCCTCAGGTTGCCTCGCTCCTGGCTTGCGCCTAGACACTACCCTATCCACCGGGCGGGCACAGGCTGCCAACAGCGCTGGCCTCCGCTTCGGCACCGGCCTTATCTTGGGTTTTGCGGTTGGCGGCTTGTGACCGCGCTTCAGGCCCAAACGAGTTAGCTTGGCGCAGACCGCGTTACGGCTACAGCCGAGACGGCGCGCGATCTGCGCGGCGCTCTGTCCGACGGCCCAGAGTTTTTTGAGCAGTGCTACGTCTTCCGCATCCCAACCCATGGGAGATGCTTATACACCGATCGCCAACGACAGGCTAGCCTGCGTCGCTCGATCCGCTATGGAGCGCATAACGGACTCAAGCCGGACATCGAGCCATGTCCCGCTTTGTGCCATTGAGCGACATCGCGGGCTTGGCTTAAGATGGAGAGGCCGTCAACTGGGGCGGTCTTACTTGCGTGGGCGTTTTTCTTCTTTCGATAAGTCGGCCAGAAATTCCGCCAGCGCTTGCTTGCCAGCAAATTGCGCGGCCGTGTCGGACTGGAATCCGTCTCCGGTCATCTTTATGCCCAACGGTTTGCTCTTGCGGAGTATCTCCCAGCTCCAGCGATCAGGGTTCTGACCGCGTCGAGACGTCACGACGTAATAATCGTTGATGGGGTGATCGGCCATCGCGCACACTAGACCGGATACGCGCTCCGTCGCCGACTATAGTTTAAGCAAAACAGGCCACTACTGGCCATTGGGTGTCCGCCGGTCGATTGCAGGCTTCGCAATAGAAGGCCTCACCAAATTCCACGCGCACGACTTTGAAGCCTGCTGGAACGGCTTCCACGTTAAAATCATAGGTCCGCTTTTCAGGCCGTGAAAGACGGGCTGACCCCGAGATTCCGCAGTTCGAGCATGTAAGTAACTCGGTCCACTTATCGTGGGCTATTATCATATGCGCAGACCTCTTTGGCCGGTGGCAAAAAAAACACACGGCGCAGCGGTCGTCTGGTCAGAATTGCTCACTTTCAGAGGTTGGCCCTATCCTTCGTTTTGGCCGAATAACTTCCGGGTATTTCGGTTGATAAAGTGCAACCTGGTGCAGGCCGGACAGGTAATCACTTCGTATTCGTTTTCTGACGCGTTATCATCATCATCCAGCCAATGCTGGACCATCATCGATGTGTCCGGGCAAGTGAAAATGATCAGCCCGCAGAGCGGGCTGATCGGCGGGCGTGACCTGGGCAGTGAACTTTAGCCCGATCCGGGGATCTTCATCTTCAGGCGCCGGAGGCCGCCAACATCGCCGCCGGCGCTGGCACGGCGCGGGCCTTGGCGGCTTTCCGCACTTTCTCGAATGCGCGCGCCTCGATTTGCCGGATGCGCTCGCGCGATACGTTGAACTTGAGCTGCGAGCTCCTCGAGCGTTTGCGGTTCGTCGGCCAAATGGCGTGCCTCGAAGATGCTGCGTTCGCGGTCGTCCAGTACATCGATCGCAGCGGTCAGCGCCTTGCGCTGACGCTCCGTCTCGTCCTGTTCGACGACGATGGCCTCGGGCGAAGGGGACTGATCGACGAGGTGGTCCTGCCATTCATCGGTTTCGCCTCGTTACGTGAATCGGCGCATTGATCGATTTATCGCCGCCGAGGCGTCGGTTCATGTCGACGACATCCTGGTCCGTGACATCGAGACTCTTGGCGATCGAAGCGACCTGATCGGGATGCAGGTCGCCGCTTTCGAATGCAGCGATCCTGCTTTTCGCCGAGCGCAGTTTGAAGAACAGTTTCTTCTGGTTTGTGGTTGTGCCGATTTTCACAAGTGACCACGAACGCAGAATGTAATCCTGGATGCGACGCCCTGATCCACCACATCGCATAGGTGGCGAAGCGAAAGCCTTTTTCGGGCTCAAAGCGGTTCAATGCCTGCATCAGGCCGACATTGCCTTCGGAGATCATCTCCGAAATGCGGCAGACCGTAGCCGCGGTAGCCCATGGCGATCTTGGCGGCGAGACGCAGATGGCTTGTGACCAGCTGGTCCGCGGCATCGCGGTCACCGTGCTCGCGCCAACGTTTGGCGAGCTCGATATTCCTGGTCCCTTTCAAGCATCGCGAAACGGCGGATGTCGGAGAGATAGCCTTTGCCGCGTGCATCTCTGGCAAACGCCGGCTGACGCCGGTGTTCGAGCTGTGAGACCTGCGAATTGTCCCTCGATGCCCATATCAATCGCTCCGTGCTGGAAAACTGGTTACCATCGGCCGTTCGAAACTCGATCGGATAACCAGAGGATAGGCGCAGCGCAGCGGGGGAGCCATTAAATTGCGGTTTAGGACATTAAATTCGAATTCAATCGCGGGGAAATGAGAGGTGTGGAATCGACCTCGACGCCGCGTGATGCGGCATCAAGGTCGGATAACGAAGAATTGCGCGCCGGCAACTTCGACTTCAGTAGGTGCAGGTGTAGGGCAAAGTGTCAGACGTGTAATACGGGTAATACGGGCAATCGAGACCGTAATCGTAATACGCGCCGCCGAAACGATGTCTTCCAACGCCGAAGTGATCCCGGCCGAGTCCAGCGATGTGACCTCCGCCGAAGCCACCGATGCGAGCTCCGCCAAGGCCGCCAATCCGGCCACCACCAAAACCTCCGATGTGACCTCCGCCAAAGCCACCGATGTGACCTCCGCCAAAGCCACCGATGTGGCCGCCGCCGAAGCCGCCCATGTGGCCGCCGCCAAAGCCGCCACCATGTCCACCGCCACCGCCACCGCCGCCGCCGCGGGCTTGCTGCACCGGTGGCAACAAGGCTGCCGGCAAGCAGTGCGCTTGCCAAAATCATCATCAATCGTCCTCTCATGACATTTCTCCATTGAGATGGGCGGACGTGCCGCCACAGGATCTTCGTCAGACGTCGGTGCGTCCCGGCAGGACAAACGCCGACGTCGCGATGATCTGGAGATGGGAATTGCCGTCTGCCGTCTCTACTAAATTCGCTTTCAGTCGCCAGGCGCACGCGAACCAGGAATGCGCCAGATCAACGGCCGGGCCTCAAACGGAGGAGAGTGCGCACACAATCTCAGCCACGCAACCCGGACCGGCTGCTATCGTGAGGCGGAAGCCGTGCAGCTTGACGATCGCCGAGACCAGGTTCAGGCCAAGGCCAAATCCGAAGCTGGTTCGGCTCTTGTCCGAACGGTAGAAGCGCCGCGTGACTGCCTGGCGTTCACTTTCCCGGATGCCGGGTCCGGAGTCCGAGACGCGAACGATGCTTTCGTTCTTGCCCTGGAGCAAGGCGACTTCCACGTGCCCGCCCGCAGGCGTGAACTTCACGGCGTTGTCGACCAGGTTGGCGATTGCCTCCAGCAGCAGGTCGCGGTTGCCGCGCACCGTTGCATCGTCGTTGGATACGACCCGCAGCGCGATATGCCTGTCCTCAGCGATCGGTTCATACAGATCGCCAACTTCCCTGATGAGACCCGCCAGAGCGACGTTGTCGAGCCCGTTGAGGCGGCCGCTGTGTTCGATCTCGGCGATACGCAGGAGCTTGGTGATGATCGACAATGCGTGGTCGACGCTGCCGATCGCCCGGTGCGTGACGGCCTGCAGTTCCTCGAGCGTCTTGGCATTGGCAAGCCCGCGTTCGAGGGCGAGCCGCACCCGGGTGAGCGGTGTACGCAGATCGTGAGCTATTTCGTTGCCAACCCCGGCCATCTCCCGCACCAGAGCCTCGATCTCGTTCAGCATGCGGTTTGCCGTTTCAGCGAGCTTGTCGAAGGGGTGGTCAAGGCCTTCCGTCGGAAGGCGCTGTCGCAAATCTCCGGCGACAATGCGGTGGACCAATGTGTCGAATTCGTCCACGCGCTTCTGGGCTCGAACGCTCAAGGCCATGCCGATCACCAGGCCCAAGCCAAGGGCGAAGGGTAATCCCAACATCAGGGCGCGCGCCATAACCTCGGCAAGCTGCTTCAATTCGTCGATATTGCCGGCAATCACCAGCACATTGCCGTTCGGCAAGGTGCGTGCGATGGCGCGAACGGTCATTTGTTCGGGGCCATTTGGATCAAGACGGATCGCTCCGGCGCTCTGGACCGGCGCGTCGACCTTCAGGTCCCGTGGCAGGCCTTCCAGATTGCCCGCAATTCGGTGTCCATCCCGGCCAAACAGGCCCGCCAGCTTGATACGGCGTGGGTCCTGGCGCAATCGATCCTCGACGGCGTCCAACTGTCGATCAGGAGAATCCGCGGCAATCGCGAGGCTTTCCTCGCTAAGGGCTGCATCCGTCTTCGCCAGCATATAATCGGCGGCCTCCCAGTAGACGAAAGCGGAAAACAACACGATGCACACCGCGAACGCCCCGGCGGTCCAGCGAAAAGTTGTCGTGCGGACGAAATCAGGAAGCTTCATGGAGAACAATTCAAACCCCGCGAATATTGTGCGGACGAAGTTCTCGTCGCACCAGGTCAACCGCGCGTTTACTTCGCTTGCGCAGTTGTTTTTGAAAAGGACGGCGCGCGCCCGCGTCACTCGGGGGCGTAAGGCGCGGGCTGCGCGCCGTCCGCTCGGCAGCCGCTTAACGTCGCCCAGAGAGAGGCGTGTGGCTGCACTGAACTGATCTAGGACCGTGGAGCGATTTGCGCCATTAAACAGTGATTTAGGATTTATCGCTGGCCGCGCTCTCCAAAAGCTAAATTCGTTTTTAGTTGAGAAAGCCGCATCTCTCCGCGACGTCTAATCTCCATGATGGAACCAGCCCGGATTGTGGATCGCCAGATTTGGCGCCACTGCGGTCTTACTTCTGGCGGTCGCTCGATCCCGGAAGAGACCGCGGTCGCGCTTACCTATAACGGCGGGACTTATGCGGTGATGATGGCGACGCCGCAGGACCTCGAGGATTTTGCGGTTGGCTTCAGCATGAGCGAGGGCATCATCGGCTCTCTCGCGGATATAGATTCGTTGGACGTCGTGCGTCTCGACGACGGTATCGAACTGCGGATGTGGCTCGGTAAGCCGAAGGCCGATCGCCTGCAGGAGCGACGGCGCCACATTGCGGGACCGACGGGCTGCGGATTGTGCGGCATCGAGACAGTTGCGGAAGCCATGCGACCCGCCGCCATTGTCGGGCCCGGTCGGCAATTCTCGTCGGAGCAGATCATGACCGCCATGCGGAACATATCATCGTGTCAAACACTTAACATCGAGACGCGCGCGGTTCATGCCGCGGCGTTTTGGGATGTCAACGGAGGCATCGTGGCGCTACGCGAGGACGTTGGCCGTCACAACGCGCTCGATAAGCTCGCGGGCGCGCTGGCGCGTGCGTCGATCGCAGCGTTCGAGGGGATCATCCTTCTCACCAGCCGGGTGTCGGTGGAGATGGTGCAGAAAAGCGCTGCTATCGGCGCACCCGTGATGGTGTCGGTTTCGGCGCCCACCGCGCTGGCCGTTCGCATGGCGGATGCGGCAGGTATCACACTTGCCGCCATTGCCCGCGCCGACGGATTTGAGGTGTTCACGCATCCTCATCGAATTCTGTTTGCGGCGGTTGACACTGCCGCTCGCCAGGAAGAGCTCTGCTGACTGACGGCACATCATCTTGCGAAAGGGTACTCGATCATGAAGATTGGCATCGTTGGTGCAGGAAGGGTCGGCTCTGCATGCGCGCTTGCGGCTGTGGTCCGTGGTAGCGCCCGGGACATCGTCATTGTCGACCGGACCCGCAAACGCGCCAAGGCGGTCGCGACCGATCTTCTCTACGGATCGCCGCTTTGCCCAAAGACGACAATCGTCGACGGGGACTATGACGATCTGAAAGGCGCAGCGCTGGTGATGGTGACGGCTGGCATCAACGAGAAGACCGGCGGCGCCACCGATCGCAGCGATCCCCAGGGTCGGCTGCGCCTGTTGGATACCAATGCCGAAATCTATCGCGATATCGTTCCGCGCATCGTCCGCGCCGCACCCGGCGCCGTTATACTGGTCGTGACCGACCCTCCGGATCCGCTGGCCGATATCGCGCGCGTCAGTGCGGGGCATGATCGCGTGTTGAGCACGGGCACTTTCCTGGATAGCTTGCGATTCCGAGTGCATTTGGCCCAGCATTTTGAGGTCGATGCCAACCAGGTCGAGGCCCAGGTTGTTGGAGAACACGGCGTCTCGCAGGTGTTCCTCTGGTCGAGCGCCCGCATTGCCGGGGTGCCGATCAGCACGCTGATAAGCCAGCGCGGCGAAACGCTCGATGGCGTACGCGAGCAAGTCGAAAACAGCGTGCGCTATGCCAATATCACCATCATCGAAGGCAATGACGCGAGCCAGTTCGGCATCGGCATCGTATCAGCACGGATCGCGGAGATCGTGCTTCGCGATGAGCGGGCGGTAATACCAGTCGGAAGCTACCATGACAGGTTCGGCGTTACGCTGTCGCTACCGAGCATTGTCGCTCGAAGCGGCGTCGTCCGGGTCTTCGAACCGGAGATGTCGCCGGAAGAGAAACAGGCGCTATTGAAGAGCGCTGCCAATTTAAGGAAATCGGAAGAGCGGATTTTGAGAGCGCCGAACTGAAGACGCGCAAGATGCTCCGCCAAGAATGACAAAATTGCTAACAAGTTTGACGCGTTAGTGACCCCGTTGCGGTCAGCGAGCGCGCCCTCCGACATTATTTCTTGGACGGGCACTTAAGCGCATTGGCGAGGTGCAGCGGCTCGCGCCGGAGCGTCGGTGTCCGATCAATCAAGACCATTTAAAGGAGACTACCATGCGAAAGACAGTTCTAACCGTGCTCGGCGCGTTGCTGATTGCCGGCTCGACGATTTAGCTCGCCGCGGCGGCCGAGCGCCATGCCCACAGATCGGATCGCGCGCGCGTGCATGCGACCGAGCAGTTCCGCAAGGCCAACGATTCCTGGATCTCGCCGTCTGTCGAACAACAGGATTTATCCGAGATCGGCGAGGGCCATGTGATCTCGGCGCCAGCCGGTCAGTGATGCCTTCGGACCACGCAAAAAAAGCCCGGCCTGTGCCGGGCTTTTCTTATGAGTTGCGTGCCGGCCTGCTAGGTGCCCGGCTTGGGTGAAGCACCTACGTGCGCCGATGACACGCGCCAGACGGTGTTTCCGACATCGTCGGCGATCAGTAACGCGCCGGCCTTGTCAACCGCAAGACCAACCGGCCTTCCGCGCGCATGGTTGTCGGCATCGAGGAAGCCTGTCACGACATCCTGTGCCGGGCCGCTGGGCTTGCCGCCGCTGAACGGCACGAACACCACTTTGTAACCGTTGAGAGGCGTTCGATCCCAGCTTCCGTGCTCGCCCACGAACGCGCCGCCGTGATAGTTTGCGGGAAGCTCGTTGCCCGTGTACATCGCCAGTCCCAGCGGTGCGACGTGAGAGCTCAGCGCATAGTCCGGCACGATCGCCGTGGCCACCAGATCGGGCCGCTGCGGCACGACGCGGGGATCGAGGTGCTGGCCGTAGTAGCTATAAGGCCAGCCGTAAAAACCTCCGTCCTGCACCGATGTCAGATAATCCGGAACCAGATCGGGCCCGATCTCATCGCGTTCGTTGGCGATGGCCCAGAGTTTTCCGGTCTCGGGCTCCCATTGCAGCCCGGTGGGATTGCGGACGCCGCTGGCGTAGATGCGATGCGCGCCGGATGCGCGGTCGACCTCCCAGATCGCGGCCCGTTCATATTCCGCGCCGATGCCGTTTTCGCCGATGTTGCTGTTCGATCCGACGCCGACATAGAGTTTGGAGCCGTCCGGACTGGCCAACAGAGTCTTGGTCCAGTGATGATCGATCGGCCCGCCGGGAAGATCGGTGAGCTTGGTGCCCGGTGCGGTGATGCTGGTTTGTCCATCCTGGTACGGATAGCGCACGATGGCATCGGTGTTGGCGACATAGAGATCATGGCCGACCAGGGCGACGCCAAATGGCGAGTTGAGGTGATCCAGGAAGACGGTGCGCAACTCGGGAATGCCGTCGCCATTGGTATCGCGCAACAGCGTGATGCGGTTGGCGTCCTTTGCCTTGGCGCCGGCGAACCATTGCACCCAGCCGGTGATGATGTCCTTCGGCCGGTAGATCGGCGCTTTCGGACCATTGCTCTCGATCACCAGCACGTCCCCATTGGGCAAGACGTAGAGTGACCGCGGATGCTCAAAGCCGGTCGCCAACGCATGGACCTGCAATCCCTGCGGCACCGTCGGAGTATCGTTCCCCCATCCGACCACCTTTGCGATCCGTATCGGCGGCATCAAATACTGCTGCAGCTGGGGCAGCACGGGATTGGCGCCGATCTGCGTTCTCGGGTCGCCGCCATTATCGTCGCAGCCGGCGAGCGCCAGGACCGCGACAGCGGCAGTAAGAGCGGCGAGACGGCGCGCCAGCTTTGCCGAGCCGGCATTCTTGAGGGCGGCGTGCATCATATTCATGCTCCTGCGCGATGGCGATTTGCCAGGGCCGAGGCCACCCAGGCGGTCAAGATGAGAACGACGACGACGAGCGCGGAAAGCATCAGGCCCGTCGGTATCACCGCGGTGTAACCGTCGCGGCTGTGAACGAAGGCATTAAACAGCGAGAGCAAGACCGCAAGCGCGTAGCCAACCGCGCCGGGCAAGGCCGGCCTGTCGATTTGTCTGCCGCTCAAGAGGTCGATCACGTAGGCGATGACGGCAAGGCCCGCCACGATCAGGCCAACGGCGATCAGCCAGATCGAGAACCTCTCCCACATCACGTCAGGCATCCGCCAATAGACAAGATCGGTGACGAAGGCGCCGGTGAAATAGGCCGCGGAAAACGACACCAGCATTTTGTGGATCGGTCGCCCGCGAGGTTTTGCGGTTGATCTCAAGCGGGCATCGTCAATGAACCCGGCTTCCGTGATAGTCGCATGCTTCATGTTTCAGGCCTCCAAAAGGTCGCGCGCTTCAAAAGAGCGCCGGTTTATTCTCCGAGCTCCGTACCGGGATGTGAAAGCTTCGCGCTGATAATCCAACACTGTCCCGGCCAAGGGTTCTCTAAATTCGAGTTTATTGTTTCAAGGTCGGCCGGAACGATGTTGCGTGAACGCCAGACCGCAAAAGCCAACCGTCAGCTCTACCGCTGCATCTGCATGAGCTGATCCATCGGCATCATGTTGTGGTTGAGGTTCGCCATGATCCAGAGCGATCCGCCCATCACAAGAAGCACGATCAGGACGCCGAACGCGAGCGCCAGCACGTTGTTGGTGTTGTCGGGTCCGGTCGTGATGTGCAGGAAGAACACCAGGTGCACGCCCATCTGCGCGATCGCCAGCACCACCAGCGCCACCGGAATGCTCGGCTGCCAGACCAGATCGGTGCCGGCGACAAAGAAGGAGGTCGCCGTCAAGAGGATGGCGAGCCCGAGCCCGGTCAGATAGCCGAGTACCCGCTGGGCCGACGCCGCCTTCGATGTGCTCGTCGCCCGGGGCGAGATCGATGCTGTTGTCGATGTGATCGTGTCCGTTGCTCATGCTGCGCTCCCCAGCAAATACACGACGGTGAACACGGCGATCCAGATGATGTCGAGGGCGTGCCAGAACAGCGCAAAGCACAGGATGCGGCGCAGAATGTCCGGCCGGAATCCCTTGGCGAAGACCTGCGCCATCATCGTCAGCAGCCACAGGATGCCGGCGGAGACGTGCAGCCCGTGGCAGCCCACCAGCGTGAAGAACGCCGACAGGAACGCGCTGCGCGTCGGCCCGGCGCCGCGCGCGACGAGGCTTGCGAATTCCCTGCCCTCGATGGTCGAGAAAGCCGAGGCCGAAGACGCAGGTGACGGCCATCGCGATCTGGAACCAGATCGCGCTGCGCGTCGTCGGCCGCGATCGATGGCAAGGCCGCAGGTGAAGCTCGACGCCAGCAGGAATCCGGTTTCGATCGCGACATTGCGCAGGTCGAACAGGTCGTGACCGCTCGGCCCGCCCGCCGTCTGCCCGAGCAGAACGGCGTAGGTCGCAAAGAAGGCCGAGAACATCACCATGTCGCTGAGGATGAAGATCCAGAAGCCGTAGCCGGTGACGATGCGCTTGGACGCCGGACCGCTAGCTCGCGAGCCTGCGCGTGAGCGGATCACGTATCGCGTGGCTGCACGTCCGGTAGTGCAATCGTGCTCATGCGGCGGCGCTCCCTGCGCCGAGTACCAGCGTGCCGCTGCGCCCAGGTTGTCGCGGTCGATGCGCGCGACTTCGTCGGCCGGAATGACGTATCCTCGTCATGGTCGCGCCAGGCGAACACCACGAAGGTGGCGAAGGCGCCGAGCGCGCCTGCGGCGACCATCCACCAGATGTGCCAGATCAGCGCGAAGCCCATGACGGTGGCGAAGAACGCGCAGACAAATCCGGTCGGCGAATTGCGCGGCATCTCGATGTCCCGATAGTCCGGCGTTGCCTCGGGTCGGCCCTGCTCCGGCCGCGCGTTTTTTGATCGCCCAATAGGCGTCTTCGCCGGAGACGTCGGGCAGCACCGCGAAATTGAAGGCCGGCGGCGGCGAAGCGGTCGCCCATTCGAGCGAGCGGCCATCCCAGGGATCGCCGGTCTCGTCGCGCAGCTGCTGCGCGCCGGCGGATGCTGACGACGAGCTGGGCGATCTGAAAGCCGATGCCGCACAGGATCAGCGCCGCGCCGCCGGCGGCGACGATCAGCCAGGGATGCCATTCCGGCACGTCGTAATGCTGCATGCGTCGGGTCATGCCGAGCAGGCCGAGCGACATAGAGCGGCATGAAGGCGACGTAGAAGCCGACCAGCCAGCACCAGAACGCCGCTTTGCCCGAGGCCTTCGTGCAGCCTGAAGCCGAACGCCTTGGGAAACCAGTAGGTGTAGCCGGCGAACGCGCCGAACAGCACGCCGCCGATGATGACGTTGTGGAAATGCGCGACCAGGAACAGGCTGTTGTGCAGCACGAAGTCGGCGGGCGGCACCGCCAGCAGCACGCCGGTCATGCCGCCGATGATGAACGTCACCATGAAGCCGATCGACCACAGCATCGGCGTCTGAAACCGCACCCGGCCGCCATACATCGTGAACAGCCAGTTGAAGACCTTCACGCCGGTCGGCACCGCGATGATCATGGTCGCGATGCCGAAGATCGCGTTGACGTCGGCGCCGGCGCCCATGGTGAAGAAATGATGCAGCCACACCATGAACGACAGGATGCAGATCGCCATGGTGGCGAGCACCATCGAGCGGTAACCGAACAGCGGCTTGCCGGAAAAGGTCGAGATCACTTCCGAGAAGATGCCGAACGCCGGAAGCACCAGGATGTAGACCTCCGGATGACCCCAGGCCCAGATCAGGTTCATGAACATCATCACGTTGCCGCCGGCTTCGTTGGTGAAGAAGTGAAAGCCGAGATAGCGGTCGAGCAGCAGCATCGCGAAGGTCGCGGTCAGGATCGGAAACGCCGCGACGATCAGCAGATTGGTCGCAAGCGTGGTCCAGCAGAACATCGGCATGCGCAGATAGCTCATGCCCCTGGTGCGCATCTTCAGCACGGTGGTGACGAGATTGATGCCGGCGACCAGCGTGCCGACGCCGGAAATCTCGAGCGACCACAGATAATAGTCGACGCCGACGCCGGGCGAATAAGCAAGCTCCGACAGCGGCGGATAGGGCAGCCAGCCGGTGCGTGCGAATTCGCCGACCACCAGCGAGATGTTGACAAGCAGCGCGCCGGTAGCGGTCAGCCAGAAGCCGACCGAGTTGAGCGTCGGGAAGGCGACGTCGCGGACGCCGAGTTGCAGCGGCACGACGAAGTTCATCAGCCCGATCACGAACGGCATGGCGACGAAGAAGATCATGATGGTGCCGTGCGCTGAGAAGATCTGGTCGTAATGTTCGGGCGGCAGGAAGCCCTGGCCGTGAAAGGCGAGCGACTGTTGCGCGCGCATCATGATGGCGTCGGTAAAGCCGCGCAGCAGCATCACCATCGCGAGCAGCGTGTACATCACGCCGATGCGCTTGTGGTCGACGCTGGTGATCCACTCCCGCCACAGATACGGCAGATGTCCCCTGATCGACGACCCAGGCCGAGGATGGCGAGAATGGCGAGCGCCACCACGCCCGATGCGATCATCGGGATCGGCTGATCGAAGGGAATGGCGGCCCAACTGAGCTTACCGAGCATCGGCGACTCCTGACGGCAGGGCAGCTCCTATCACGCCCGACGGCGCGCCCGGCGACGGCGGCAGCTTCTGCGTGACGATCGATTGGAAGATGTTTGGATCGACGAGGCGGTAGATCGCCGGCACGTTGTTGGTCGAGGGCTTTGCGAGCTCGCCATAGCTGCGCTCGTCAAGCGCCTGCTGGGCATTCGAGGCATCCCGCGCCCATTTCGAAAAGTCTTCTGATGGCACGACGTGGACGTCGAAGTGCATGTCGGAAAATCCGTCGCCGCTGAAATGCGACGCGAGGCCTTGGAACGTCCCCGGCTTGTCCGCTTGCAGATTGAGCTGGGTGGTCATGCCGTTCATCGTGTAGATCATGCTGCCGAATTGCGGGATGAAGAACGCGTTCATCACGCTTGCCGAGGTCAGCTCGAATTGCAGCGGCACGCCTGACGGGAACGGTGAGCGTGTTGATGGTCGCAATTTTCTGGTCGGGATAGATGAACAGCCATTTCCAGTCGAGCGACACCGCCTGGATCGTCAGAGGCTTTTCCGATCCCGTCGATCGGCTTGGCGGGGTCGAGCTGATGCGCGCCGATCCAGGCAACGCCGCCGAGCAGGATGACGGTGAGTGCCGGGCATCGACCAGACCACGAGTTCGATGCGTCCGGAATATTCCCAGTCCGGCCAGTGAAATGCCCTGGTGTTGGAGGCGCGAAACCAGTACGCAAAGGCAAAGATTGCGACGATGGTCGGCAGCACGATCGCCAGCATGATCGCGACCGAATCGATCAGGATGGTTTTTTCGGCGGCCCCGATCGGCCCCTGTGGATCAAGGATATTCATCGCCGCACCCGCCGCACCTGATCGCTGAACCCGTGGTGATCGGGCCGCCGCCCGGACGTTCGATTGCAGCGGGGCGAGCTAGATCACTACTGTCCCGCCGTCCCGCCGGTATCCTGCCTCACTTGAAGTGCGGAACCACCGGGACGGAGATGTGCGGCCCCGGCAGCGGAGCGAGTTTGGAGGCGTTGCCGATGCCGCTCGGATCGACCATCACATTGTTCATTCCACCGGCGTTCGCGGGCCCCGGGGCAATTCCGCTGATCGGCACATTTCCCGACCCCGCTGCACCGGCGGTCCTTGCAAATGAGGCGGCGGGCGCCGCCAAGAAGATCAAGAGTGCGATGGCAATCTTTGTCGAGGTGTTGGACATGACGAGCCTCCATTGTTCGACGTTTGAAGCTGAAGCCGAAGTAGGTCCATCCAGCAGGTGATGCCATTAAATTGAATTTTAGAATGGCCCACCAAAATTTTATTGGCAGGACTGCCAAGCGTTCCCATCTTCTTCTCTCACTAGTTTGGAGACCGAAATGAAACTCGCATTGATCGGCGTCGCCGCTGTTGTCGCGGCAGCCTCCGCAACACCGGCACTCGCGCAAGCGGTGATCGAAGACCCCGGCTACTGCGCGCAGTTCTACCCGAACGCAAATTGCCAAAACCTGGGGCCCGGCAATCCGTATACCGATGGCGGCTACTATCGAAACAACTGGCAGAACGGCTACGCGTCGGTGGAACGTCATTGGCACCGTCACCATGTGAAGAACCGCCGATGATAAAGGAGGATGCGGCGTAACGGCCGCTTTCAGCCGCGAAGGGAACAGGAATGAAATATTGAGGCGGCCGGCATGCGTGCCGGCCGCCTCAATTTGCTTTCACACTCCGTGTGGCTTTTGCCAATCGCGATGCGAGCCTTCGACATGAAATCGATTTAACCTTCCTCAAGCGCAATTTAGTGGGACGAGCAGGGTCTTGGCTTACGTCCGTGGTGAGGCCTCTGAGCAGTCAGGGGCGGAGAAGGCGAGAATTCAAAAAAGTCTCGCTCCAATCGATCCACGGAAGAACAAAAGCCATGACCAGATTCAAGATCTTCAGCGCGGCAGCCATGCTGTCGCTCATGTTCGCGACGCCGGTATTCGCGCAAGCCGCTATCCAGGAGCCAGGTGCGTTCGCGTTTTACTACCCCAATAATGATGTCCTCAACGGCGGCCGCCCAACGCCGGCAGCGGGGCTGGACGCCAGGACACCGGTGCTGTTCGGCAGCGGCGGTCCCGCGATCGACAGCCGTGCAGACGGTGCGTCCTGCGCCGCGCGTTATCGTTCGTTTGACCCCGCTTCGGGGACGTTCCTTGGGCGCGACGGCCGCCGGCACGCTTGCGAGTAAATTCGCACGAAGCATCCATGCAGGCAGCCGAAACTGGGCTGCGGATTGAGATGGCCGCATCGGCAACGATGCGGCCTTTTCGGTGCGATGTGCTCGGATGAGAAGCGTGGCCGGCGACGTTGCGATCACTCGGCACTGAATCGGCAAGATCGGAACAGGCGCAGCAATCCTCGGCAAGCGGGGCTCGTTCGGCGAACTACAATCGTGGCGCATGGCTCCTGGAACATGGCTGAACTTCATCGAGTTATTCCAGGCGTTAGTTAAGGCCTGCCGATTTCGAGCGGATAACGTACGATGAACAAGCCAACCGACATCGACAGGAACATTGTTCGGACATCGCGTCGCCGGTTCCTGCGAAATGGTAGTGCGTTGGTGGGTGGGGCCGTCATTGCCGGCACTCTTGCCGGCGGCAAGGCATCGGCGGCACCCGAAAGTGCGGCGAACCTGCCGCCCAACGTGCCGGAATGGATGAAGACGCCTGGCGATCCCATGGGAAGCCAGCTCTACGGAACGCCTTCGCCGTTCGAGAAGGACGTTATCAAGAATATCCCGAAGGATCTGCCGCAATATCTATCCGCGTCCGGACGGACGCCGCTGCAGGATCTCGACGGCATCATCACGCCGAATGGACTGTTCTACGAACGTCATCATGCCGGCGTCCCCACCATCGATCCGGCGCAGCACCGGCTGATGCTGCATGGCCTCGTCGACAAGCCCCTGATCTTTACCATGGACGACATCCGGCGCTTTCCTTCGGAGTCGCACATCTATTTCCTCGAATGCTCGGGCAACCCAAACTACAGGAAACCCTACGGCAAAACGGCTTCCGACCTCGTCGGTCTCTTGAGCTGTGCCGAATGGACCGGGGTAAGGCTGAAACTCGTGCTCCAGGAAGCCGGATTGCAGGCGAGTGCGAAATGGGTCGTCGCCGAAGGCGCCGATGCGGCTGCATTGACGCGCAGCATTCCGATCGCAAAGTGCCTTGATGATGCGATGCTGGCGTACAGCCAGAACGGCGAGCGGCTTCGTCCGCAGCAAGGCTATCCGCTGCGGCTCCTGCTGCCCGGATTCGAAGGCAATATGAACGTGAAGTGGCTGCGCCGTCTGCGCGTCGCCGCCGAGCCGACCTATTCGCGCGAGGAGACCTCGAAATACACCGATCTGATGCCGGACGGTACGGCGCGCGAGTTCACATTTTACATGGAAGCGAAATCGATCATCACGCGCCCCTCGGGCGGCCAGCGGCTGAGCGAACCCGGATTTCAGGAGATCAGCGGCATCGCCTGGAGCGGGCACGGCAAGGTCAGGCGCGTCGAAGTTTCGGTCGATGACGGCAAGAACTGGCAGGAAGCGCAGCTTCAGGAACCGGTACTGAAGCGGGCGCTGACCCGCTTCAGGCTTCCATGGCATTGGGACGGCGAGAGCGCGGTCATTCAAAGCCGCGCCATCGATGAAACCGGCTACGTGCAGCCCACATTGGCCGAACTTCTCGCGGTTCGCGGCGAAAATTATTATTACCACAACAACGCGATCTGGCCCTGGCGCATCGCAGCTGACGGCGAGGTGACCAATGCCCTTGCGTGAGCCTTGTGTCGCCGCGTTTGCCGCATTCGCGCTTGTCTGCGCGACACAAGCGCTGGCACAAAGCCCTTACAGCATCGGGCGTGCCGCGACGTCTGCGGAGATCGCGGGCTGGAATATCGATATCGATCGCTACGGCAACAATCTTCCGCCGGGAAGCGGCAGCGTCAGCCACGGCCATGAGGTGTTCGATCAGCAATGCGCGGCCTGCCACGGCGCCAAGGGTGAGGGTGGCGTCGGTGATCGGCTGGTCGGCGGGCAGGGCACGCTTGCAACGCCAAAGCCGGTAAAGACCGTCGGCAGCTACTGGCCTTACGCGCCGACCTTGTTCGATTATATCCGCCGCGCCATGCCGCAGAACGCGCCGGAGTCGCTGAGCAATGATGACGTCTATGCGGTCTCGGCCTACATCCTCAGCCTGAATGGGCTCATTCCCGCTGATGCAACGCTCGACGCCAAGACTTTAAGCGCGATCAAGATGCCGAACCGCAAAATGTTCGTCGATGATCCGCGTCCCGACGTCAAAAATCCGGCATGCATGACGGACTGTTCAAGGAAGCAAGCAAACAAGTAAAACAGAGGAGCCGGTCTCTCCATAACAGCGAGTGGAGACGCGTACGCGTTCGCCGCCGCCCATCGCAGCTCATACGCTTCGCCTCGTTCGTCTTCACGCAAATGGCTTCGCGAAGCGCCTGCTGTGCACGGGAACGGCCTCTTGGCTTGCTCCCGTGGGCTCCGCCGCGCGTGGGAACAAAGCCATGAAAGCGCAATTGAACCAACCGCGAGAGACGCGAGACCGCTTTGAAGCTCTCACGATCGTGAATAGCTGGGATGCCATCGCGTAGGCGGGTGCAGGTTGACGGCCATCAAGGCGCCGCGATGTTGAGTTCGAAACGAAGAGACGGCATCTGGGGGATTGGAGGCGGCGCTCCGAGAAGGCTCCGAATGCGATCATGAAAGCACCCGTCCTTGGCTTCACATTGGGCATTCTCGTGCCGCTTTTGATTGGAGCGGTCGAGGCCCGCGACGACGGCCGCTACATGCAATCGCCACTCAAGCCATGGTTCGACAGCCTCCGGTCCGGCAAGGGACCGTGCTGTTCAGTCGCCGACGGTGTGACCGTTTTGGATCCGGACTGGGAATCGAAGGATGGCCACTACCGCGTCCGCATCGACAACGAATGGATCGATGTGCCGGATGATGCCGTGATCACCGAACCGAACCTGGCCGGCAGAACCATGGTCTGGCCGCTCAGGGGCGCGCTTGGGATTTCAATTCGCTGCTTCATGCCCGGCAGCATGACGTGATTCCCAGCCTCGCGGGCCTGCGCGCAAATGGCGAATTCTCAAACAGGATCAACGTGATTTGGGTCGTCCAGTCCCCTCGCCAAAAATATTTCGCTTAAATTAACCCGTCCGGGCTGATTTTGCGAATGCGTGTCCAGATCCCGCGGGAGAAAGATTCCACTTGTGCCGTCGGGCAAATCAACGGCACTAAGTCCGGCCGTCTCGCGCTCGATAAGAGGGACGTACGCGTCGTCACGAACGTTGAGGTGGGATGCGGTGGACGCGAAAGTGCTGCGCGACGAGCGGCATTATCGCGGACGGCAAAGCCGTGTGGTCCTGACGCCCCGACGCTGGCGTCAAGTTTCACGGAGATTATCCGCAAGCGACGGTGGCAAAAGAGCCCGGTCACCGGGGAGAGCGCGAAATAAGCCGTTAAAACCATTGCGCAGGGAAGGCCGGGTTTTTCCGGTGAACCTGTGGTGACTACGCTCGTGTGCTTTATCACTTTCGCACGCGAGGCTGCGGGTGCATCGAGCGCCCGGCATTCCCTGCGCCCTTGTGATTTCATGGGCGAATGATTTCTTGCAAAGCCTGGGCGCGTTGCGTCGCGGGAATGCGGACTTATGCTCCTCCATCGTCATGCCCCGCGAAAGCGGGGCATCCACGTCGGAATATTGGATCACCTGGTCATCCGGTCTAAACGCGCTACGCGCTTCAGCCGGGCGACGACGTCGGAGGAGGCTGTTTGAAGCGTGAAGATGAACGCCGGCTTGGTCGGTGCGGGTCAGTTGAATCACACATCGGTCACGCTATCGCTCGCTTCGCATGTACGGACTGCGCTCGCTCACGAGCTTGAGGTTTGAGTCCACATCCTGCGCATCGGGCTGCGCAAGCCTTACCGTGGCGAGCCTGTCGACGCCGGCGCTGATCTCCCGGTCCGCCATCGAGAGGATCAAGTGGGCAAATCCGGCTGTGGCGGCGACAAAAAGCCAAAAACGCATAAGCATGGCTTGGTTCCTGTTGTCTCGGGGACAAATGCACAAAGCGGGCCAATGGCCGCCTGCAAGTTACACCGCTCAAACCCCGCCCGGCTGGACGTAACAAAAGACGTAACGGCTGCGACTCAAAAACAAGATCCCGTGACCGGTGGGATTCGATTCATCCCATTTCAATTTGATGTCCGGAACCTCGATCTCGGTGCCGACCGGCATGTGAGGCCGCCCAAGCGGCTCATCCGCTCTGTCGTCGGTGATCGTTACGTAAGTCTTTCCATTTCTGACATGGATCTCGTCGGCCCAGTACGCGTCGGCCTCGCCGCAGCAACTCGACGTCGGAACATCCGGCCGCATCAGCGCCTGATACCATTTACGGATAGTGGGATCGGTATTCTCCCACTGCCCCAAGTCGCGGGCATTAACCACGCTGATCACGCAAAAAAACGCCAGACCAAGGACGATGCGCTTCATCTCGCACTCCTGAGGGATCCGGCAAAATTTTAGAAAGCAAGGTTCGTGCCGCGAATTAGATAAGCTATGGAACCCAATGGGGAATCTGGCCCACGCGCTGGCGGCGCGCGGGACGGGAATTTGTTGGCTCAGAACTTCCGATGGGAGGGCCCGTTCGCGTGCTTGCGGCGCGAGCGCGCGTCAGGGCGGGATGTGCGCCTGATTATTTAAGCAGTCGCATCAAATTCTGGCCTGCCTTGGTGGCCAGCTCTTTTGCATCCAGCGTGCCGTCGCTATCGGCATTTGCCGCACTGAAACGCTGCTCGACGATGGCCAGATATTCGTCCTTGGTCAGGGTTCCGTCGTGATCGGGATCAGCGGCGGCCAGTTCTTTCGCGCTCAACCTGCCGGCAAGTTCTCGCTTGTCGAGCGTGCCGTCGTGATCGCGGTCCAGTTTGTCGAACAACGCCGAGGCCGCTTTTTTGGCTTCCATCAAATCGACGGTGCCGTCGTTGTCCGTATCCAGCATCTGGATGGCACTGGAGCGGCTCGATTTTCCAAACGCGGGAAGATTACTGACGATCAAGGTTGCGCCGGCGAAAGCGGCAAGAGCGGTGCGTCGTGAAATCATCGTGAGTCTCCGAGTTCGGTTCTGTCGCTTGCTTCAACCTTGCACGGTCAGGCAAGCGCAACGGGGCCACGTCGCAGGAGGGCAGCAATCGTTCTCCTGAAATTGTGTTGACAGGATGCCCCCGCCCGCCAACGAGCGTGGGACGAGGTGAGGAGCGGTTGGGAGGAACGCATGACGCAGCCCGCGTCATAAGGAAACAAACATTTCGGAGGTGGCCCGCGTGTCGCGCGTCGTCCGTTGCGGGCGTGTCGTTGCAACCGACGGTCCACCTCCGTCGAAATGCGAAAGGTGTCGCAAGCGCTTATTTGCGAGCCGCGCAGGCGTACATGTTGATTTCCATGCCCACCGGAACTTCGACGATCTTTGGGGTCTTCCAGGCCATTTTAGGTCTCCCTTTGCACAGAACGACAGGTTGCCGCGCCCGGTAACGATAGGACTCCGGCCGAACCCGCGCAAGCAGACATTGTGTGCCCAACGTCTTGAAAATCGCTCCCACCACTTTGGCGGAACCATGGCATGGACGATGGCGTTGGGCTCGGCTCAACCGGACCAGCGAACAATCACGGCCCACGACAGAGCGACCAACGCAACAATCCAGATCGCAACGATAGCGATCGCTGCAATGGTGCTGCGCGGACGTTTGGCCTGGTCCGCCTTGATGCGATACTCCGCCATCACCTCGTGCGGTATCAACGACACCGCAAACCAAATGCCGAGCGGCACGATGATCAGGTCGTCGGCGTATCCGAGGAGGGGAATGAAATCCGGAATGAGATCGATCGGCGACAGCGCATAGCCTGCGACAGTGGCGGCTAAAATCTTGGCGTACCAGGGCACGCGCGGATCATAGGCTGCGAGGTAGACGGCGTGAACGTCGCGCAGCAACGTGCGCGCCCGGCGTTTCAGGTTGTGAAAAACCGCAGCTATGAACGCCCTCACTTGAGCTTGCACTTGGTCTCGGGGCGATCGAGACCCAGCGTATCAAGCGTCGATGCCTGGTGCAGAAAACCTTCCTGAGGGGACACCGATACGGTGTTCCTGCCGTCGAACAGCAGGATGGGTTGCCGCAATTGCAGGTTCCAGTCGCGGATCGTGAGCTTCTGGCCCTTGAAGGCCGCGACCGAAAAGTCTGCGCCTTTCATGTAAGCAACCATTTTGGCTGGTTCGCCGGAGCCGGTTCGGCTCGCCGCCTCGCCGACCATGCGGACCGCGGTCCAGACCTGCATGTCATGGGCGGTCATCGAGCGCTGGAATTTTTTGGTGAAGCGGTTCTGCAACTGCACGGCGCCCCATTGGTCGAACGCCGCGTCCCATGTGGTCGGCACCAGCCCGGCTGAACCGGCGACCGGGCGAGGGTCCCATGTCCGGTACGGCAGGTAACCCGCAAAGACCTCGCTTTCGTCCGCCGCCACCAGCACATCGTGGTCAACAGCACCTTGCGTCACCACCGGCATCTGCTGTTGAATTTCGGCAACCCCGCTGTCGGTCCGCCGTGCGCCGCCGGTGTCCTTGAACACCCGCTCCTCGACGATCTTGGCGCCAAATCGTGTCGCGGCATGGCGCAAGGCATCGGCGAATAGCACGTCGTTTTCGTGCGAGCCTGACATCAGCATCCATTTGCGCCACTTCTTCCAGACCAGATATTGCGCCAGCGCGTCGGCGAGCATGGAACGGGTGGGAGCGACGTGAAAGACATTGGCGCGGCAATCCTGCTCGCGCAGCCGCTCATCCAGCGCAAACGCGTTGATCAAGGTGACGTCGCGCGCCTTGCCGGCATCGGCGACCTTCAAGAGCCGATCGGCATCCAGGCTCGTCACGATGAATGACGTCCCCTGGTCGGCGAGCGCCTGCATCGCCGCGACCGGATCGTCATTCTCGCCAAGCAGTTGCTCGATCAGCGTGTAGTGCTGGTTGAGGAAGCGCCCGGTGGCATTGTCGTCTTCGATCGCCAATTGCGCGCCGGCAAGGCCGTCATTGCCGGCCGGCACGTCGATCAGCGATATCCGGATTCTCGATGGTGGCTGATGCAGGTAGCCGATCTTGATTTCCGGTACTTGATCGGAAACGCCGGTTCCGCCGAGCAGGATGATGAGTGCGAAGACGCCAATCAGAAGGCGGAGCAAATCAAGCCTCCCATGCGACCTCAGGACATTGCCGATCGCGCCGCAACATCGCCTGCCGTTCGTTCCGTTTGAGCTTTCAGGCTACTCTATCTATCGTCGTGCGCAAGGAAAGCCGGACACGGTTCCGTAACGTGCAATTGCAGCGGGTGCCTCGGGGCCACAGTTGGAGAATTTCAGATGGTCAATTGGCGTGGAATCGCGGTGTTCGGCCTTTCGCTGTCCGGATGTTTGCTTGCGTTCGATCCTGCTGACGCCTTCCTGGCGTATGTTTCCAACGAGAAGGGCAATTCGATCTCCGTCATCGACACCGACAAGATGGAGACCATCGCCACCATCAAGACGGGACAGCGGCCGCGTGGCATCGAAGTCAGCCGGGACGGCAAATTCGTTTTCGTCGCGCTCGGTGACGATGATGTGATCCAGGTCTTCGACACCAAGACCCGCAACGATGCCGGTGAGCTGCCATCCGGTGCGGATCCCGAACAATTTGCGCTCGATCCGGCCGGAAAGAATTCTTTACGTCGCCAACGAGAACGACGCGATGGTGACCGTCATCGACGTGGAGAAGCGCACAGCGCTTGGTCAGATCCTGGTCGGTACCGAACCCGAGGGCATGGCGGTCAGCCCGGATTCCAAGGTGTTGATCTGCACCTCCGAGACGACGAGCATGGTGCATTTTATCGATACCGCAAGCCGCGAAATCGCCGGCAATTTGCTGGTCGGTTCAAGGCCGCGGTTCTCGGCCTACAAGTCTGACGGGTCGGAGCTCTGGGTGACCTCGGAGATCGGCGGAAGTCTTGCGATTATCGATCCGGCGACGCGGCAGCTCAAACAAACCGTCACATTCGAAATCCCGGGGCTGCGGTCCGAGGCGATCCAGCCGGTCGGCATCAACATCACCAGGGACGGCAAGCTCGGCTTCGTCGATCTCGGACCCGCCAACCGTGTGGCGGTGGTTGACGGCGTCACGCATGCCGTCCTGAAATATCTGTTGGTCGGACAACGCGTCTGGCACGGGGCCTTTACGCCTGACGAGAAATATTTGCTGGTCGCCAACGGCGTCTCGAACGACATCTCGGTCATCGACGTAGCGTCGTTGCGGGTGATCAAATCGATCCAGGTCGGTGAATTGCCCTGGGGTATTGCCTTCGGCCCAAACTGAAGTCGTGCGCGCCGCAGCCCGATCAAATCCGCCGCTTCTCGTGGCCGGGATAGTCGCAGCTCCACTTCGTGGCGATCCATTCCGGATGTCTGCCAATCCACTCGGCGATATAGGGTTGGGCCGCCATCATGCATTGACGAGGCGAGCCGTCCCAGGCGAACCGGAGATACTTCTCTTCGCAATTGGCCGGATTGGCGATGGCACAGACGGTCAGGATGATTTCAATCATTCCCTGGTGTCCTCGGCTCAAATCGATTTCTAAGAGTGTACGCCGAATTGATCTGCGCGTTTCGGATTTCGGCCAAATTTTGTCCTCCGTTCCACTGAGGGTTCCCACATCGGCTGCGGAGAGGCACGGCGACCGTAGCAGTGGGCAAGCTGGTGCGAAACATGAAGATGTTGCCTGCGCCGCAGCCCGAGCCATCGCTGGGTCAATGGCTCTGCCGCATTGCAACCTCAGGCAACCAATCGGCAGCCGCATCGCGATCGATTGATAGATTTCGATGAGCCGCAAGGGCAAAGACTTGCGCCTTGACATTGAACCCAAGCGTGCAATGTTTCCCAAACATAAGATATCATGCCCGGGATTTTTGCGCTCTATCGCCTGTTGGCGCATGACACCACGGCTTGTCACGTTGTCGACACTCAGTCTTCCAGATGGTCGAGGACCAAAAACCGTAACTGATCCGGGCTCAAGAAAATTGAGTGGAGGAACGGGAGATGAAGACACGCGCCGCAGTCGCGTTTCAGGCCAAGAAGCCGCTTGAGATCATCGAACTCGATCTGGAGGGCCCCAAGGCCGGCGAAGTCCTTGTCGAGATCAAGGCGACCGGAATTTGCCACACCGACGCCTACACGCTTGACGGTTTTGACAGCGAAGGAATTTTCCCCTCGATCCTCGGCCATGAAGGCGCCGGCATCGTCCGCGAGGTGGGGCAGGGCGTGACCTCGGTAAAGCCCGGCGATCATGTCATCCCGCTCTACACGCCGGAATGCCGCCAGTGCAAAAGCTGCCTGAGCCAGAAGACCAACCTGTGCACCCAGATCCGCGCCACCCAGGGCAAGGGCGTGATGCCGGACGGCACCTCGCGCTTCAGCCACAAGGGCGAGAGGATCTTCCACTACATGGGCTGCTCGACATTTTCGAACTTTACCGTGCTGCCGGAAATCGCGGTCGCGAAAATCCGTGAAGACGCCCCCTTCGACAAGAGCTGCTACATCGGCTGCGGCGTGACCACGGGCGTCGGCGCCGTGGTCAATACCGCCAAGGTCACGCCGGGCGCCAATGTGGTGGTGTTCGGCCTCGGGGGCATCGGGCTCAATGTCATCCAGGGCGCGAGGATGGTGGGCGCCGACAAGATCATCGGCGTCGACATCAACGATTCCAAGGACCAATGGGGCCGCCGCTTCGGCATGACGCATTTCGTCAACCCGACCAAGGTTACCGGCGACATCGTCCAGCATCTGGTGACGCTGACCGATGGCGGCGCCGATTTCACCTTCGACTGCACCGGCAACACCAATGTGATGCGCCAGGCGCTGGAAGCCTGCCATCGCGGCTGGGGCGTATCGGTGGTGATTGGGGTGGCGGAAGCCGGCAAGGAGATTGCGACCCGGCCATTCCAGCTCGTCACCGGACGGGTCTGGAAGGGCAGCGCCTTCGGCGGCGCCCGCGGCCGCACCGACGTGCCCAAAATCGTCGACTGGTACATGAATGGCAAGATTCAGATCGATCCGATGATCACCCATGTCCTCAAGCTCGAGGAGATCAACAGGGGCTTCGACCTGATGCATGAAGGCAAGTCGATCCGTTCGGTCGTCGTGTTCTAGAGCATGATCCGGAAAAGTGGATACCGGTTTTTCCGAAAAAGATCATGCTCAAACAAAACGATAGAGCGGGATGACGATTCGGAGAAAAGTCATCTCGCTCAAAGTCGCGTTCAAGATCAAAAACGTCAAACACAAGGAGGATAGGCCATGACTGTTCATATCCACCCATCGGTTGACAGCGGAGTGAAGAAAGGCACGGGCAGCTTTGCCGGTGGCACCCTTGTCTGCAAATGCAAGGAGAAGCCGGTCAAGGTCGGCATCAAGGGGGATGTCGCCCACAACCATGCCTGCGGCTGCACCAAATGCTGGAAGCCGGAGGGGGCGATCTTTTCGGTGGTCGCCGTTGTTCCGCGCGACAACGTGAGCGTTCTTGAGAACGGCGACAAGCTTCACGTCATCGACGCCGCGGCAGCGATCCAGCGGCATGCCTGCAAGGTCTGCGGGACCCACATGTTCGGCCGCATCGAGAACAAGGGGCATCCGTTCTATGGCCTCGACTTCATCCATCCCGAACTGTTCCAGGAATCCGGCTCGGCGGCTCCGGGATTTGCAGCCTTCGTATCCTCGGTGATCGAGTCCGGCGTCAATCCGTCGGAGTTGGCGGGGATCAGGTCGCGCCTCAAGGAACTCGGGCTTGAGCCCTATGACTGCCTGTCGCCGGCGCTGATGGATGCGATCGCCACCCATGTGGCGAAATCAAAGGCCAAGGCGGCCTGACGCGACCGACCCTTCGCAAGTTCCGCCGGCAGCGACAAGTGCCGGCGGAACCGCGAAGATGTCTGACACCTGACGATCTTGGCGTCGCTGCGGCGCCGGAGCCGAGAAATTATGGACCTCGAAACCGTTTCGCTGAACCGGTCGCATGGCGGCACGCAGGGCGTTTACAGCCACGCCAGCCGCGAGACCAAAACGGCCATGACGTTTTCGGTCTATGTCCCGCCGCATCAGGCCGGCGTAAAGCTGCCGGTGGTCTGGTATCTGTCAGGTCTGACCTGCACCCACGCCAACGTGACCGAGAAGGGCGAGTTTCGGAAGGCGTGCGCCGACCTCGGCCTGATCCTTGTTGCGCCGGACACGAGCCCGCGCGGCGAAGGCGTGCCGGGCGATCCGGCCGGCGCCTATGATTTCGGGCTTGGCGCCGGCTTTTATGTCGATGCCACGCGAGCCACCGTTTGCGCGTAATTACCGCATGTGGAGCTATGTGACGGAAGAACTCCCCGCGTTGATCGCCGAACAATTTCCGGTCGATCCGAAACGGCAATCGATCCTTGGGCATTCGATGGGCGGCCATGGCGCGCTCACCATCGCGCTGCGGCATCCCGATCGCTATCGCGCGGTCAGCGCGTTTTCGCCGATCGTTGCGCCATCGCAGGTGCCATGGGGCATCAAGGCGCTTCGGCGGATATCTCGGCGAGGATCGCGCGGCCTGGCGCAGGCACGATACCGTCGCCCTGATCGAGGACGGCGCGCGGTTTTCCGATCTTCTGGTCGATTACGGCGACGCCGATCAATTCCTGACCGAACAGCTTCGCCCTGAACTTCTCGAGCGCGCCTGCGCGCAGGCCGAAATTCCGCTGCTGCTTCGCTCGCCAGGCCGGCTATGACCACAGCTATTATTTCATCTCGACCTTCATGGAAGATCATTTGCGCTGGCACGCCGCGCGATTGAGCGCATGACCTCATGCGATGTCTGAAGCCGCGAATGTTTGGAGGACAAGAAATGGCCAAAGCGATGGCTCTGATGGCCTGCATGCTGGCATTCATTCCGGTGGGCGCTTCGGCAAAGGACACCCAATTCTGGAACCTGACCGCCAATACTATTACCTCGCTGCAGCTTTCGCCGGCTCGGCAAGAACGAGTGGGGCCGCAATCAGGCCGACAACGATCGCGATCACACCGTCGATCATGACGAGCGCCTGAAAATCACCGACACCGCCGCCGGCGTCTATGACGTCAAATTCGTCGACAAGAGCGGGCGAACCTGCATTGTCCCGAATGTCAGGTCAAGGCGGGCGCGATCTTCACGATCGAGGAGAAGAACGCTGAAGGACTGCGCCAAATAACGGCGGCTAACGCGACCGCGACGGCTCAGAAATTCACGCCGAACAGGACGCGCGCCTGCTGGCGTTCGAAATTGACCAGATCAAGCGAACCGATGGATCGCGGTGGCATGGCCCGCGACCTGCGCGCTCCATGCGGCGGCGAGCCAGGCACGCTCGGAGAGCTTGAAGTAGATCGTCGGGCCGACGAAAAAGCCTTGCCCGGCGAGACGTATCCAACCCGATCCCGTCGTACGTGGCGCAAGTAGCGCGCTTCGCCGCCGACAAAGATTCCCGGACGAACCTGTGCCATCACGCCAATCGCAACGCCCGCGGTGGATTCCTGCGACCAGGTGCCGGTCAATTTCAAGCGCGTGGTTTCGGGCTGATAAAGCAGGTTGAACGCCGCAACGACGCGATCGGGAACGATCTCCCAATCGGCGGCGGCGACAAAGTCGACGCCATATTGGTTGGCGCGTTCGCCGGTCACCTCGTCGGCCCGGCCCCAATGCGGCTCGGCGCCGATCGCAAGACCGAACGGCGCGGTCGCACGATCGAGCAACCGGTAGCGGATGTCGGCGGACAGTCCTCCGAACGCCGTATAGTGCTGATCGAGGAGCCCGCTCACGCCGGTAATGTCGTAGGCGTTGACCGACGCCGGTAAATTCGGTTCGCAGATTTGCGATCGGCACGATACTCCACCGACAGCGTGCTGGTGCCGGCATCGTAGGTTCCGCTCGTTTCGCGAATCGGCCGGTGACCGATCCCTCGACCTCCCTTTCACCGACCTCGCCGACGTCGCTTCCGATGGTGAAGCCGAACAGATGTTCGGTATCGATGGGTTCGGTGCGGGCGTCAGTCGGAACAAGCGCAAGGCCAGCCAAAAGGCAAGCCAAGACAGCATTGGGCGAAACGCCTGCGCTTGGCCGCCGAGCAAACCGTCGTCGATCGGCGCAGGTGCGAGGCGTTCGCTCAATCCGGGCTCCATTATCCCACGCGTTGTCCGTGAAACCCACCGCAACTTGAGCCCGGTCAGCTCGGTTCGGGCTTTTGCCGCACTGCATCCAATACTGGCGCGCGGGATCGGGAGGAACCTGGGCGCAAATTGATATTACTATCCTCTGGCGACATTGCCATCTTGCGCCCCAGATGCACGCAGGATTTGATGGCGATTTGTAATCTATCTGTCGGGTCGACAATGCAGGTGGTCATTTCCATGAACCGCGTAGTGAGAACGACATTCGCGTTCCAGAATTTTCGTGGCGCTCTGCCTCGTTGTTGGCGTCGGCGCCAGCGCTGGCCGCCGATACCTTGCGGATCGGCCTGCAAACCACCGGCACGTTTGCCTGGCAACTCGACGTGATCCGCCGCCACGGCCTGGCCGAGGGCGCCGGGCTCGATTTGAAGATCAGCGAATTTGCCTCGCCGGATGCCGGCAAGCTTGCCCTCAACAGCGGTTCGGTCGATCTTGCCGTCGTCGATTGGCTTTGGGTGGCGCGCGCGCGCGCGCTTGGCGCCAAATTGCTGTTCTATCCCTATTCAAGCGCGGTCGGCGCCGTCATGGTGAAGGACGATTCACCGTGCACGGAGCATCGAGCGATCTCAAGGGCCGCGTTCTCGGCGATCGCGGGCGGCCCGCTCGACAAGAGCTGGCTGATCGTGCAGGCGGCTGCGATCCGCCAGGGCATCGATCTCAAGCGCGAGGCGACGCTCGCAGTACGGTGCTCCGCCGCTGATCTTTCAAAAATTGCAGCAGGGCGAGGCCGACGCGAGCCTCAATTTCTGGAACTTCTGCGCCAGCCTGGAGACCAAGGGCTATCGCCGGCATCCTCGACGTGCGCGATGCCGAAGCAGCGCTCGGGCTGAAGCGAACCGGTCGCGCTGATCGGCTACGTGTTTTCCGAGCAATTCGCGGCCGCCCACAAGAGCACTGATCGACCGCTTCATCGCGGTTGCGCAGCAGGCCAACGACATCATGCTGCGATCCGACGCAGGAATGGGAGGCGCTGCGCCCGCTGATGAACGCCGAAGATGAATCGGACCTTCAAGGCCTATCGCGATCGGACCAGGGAGGGAATGCCGCGGCGGCCGATCGCCGCGGAAGAAGCGGATGCCGCGCACGCTGTTCAGGGCGCTTGCGAGCATCGGCGGCCCGGAGCTCGTCGGCCCATCGCAAGAGCTCGATCAAGGCCTTTACTATCAACCGTCCCCGCGCGCGGAGATGGAGCGTTGTGCCGAGAGCTTATTCGCTGGCCGCCCTGATCGCGATCTGGGCCCTTGCCGCCGCGCTCGTTCAATCGCGGCTGCTGCCCGGACCGCTGACGGTCGGGGCCGCGATCCTGGCCGACATCCGCTCCGGCGAGCTGCCGTTCCAGATGGCCTGCACGCTCGCGCGCGTGGTCGGTTCGTTCGCGATCGCGATGATCCTCGGCGTCGATCGCCGGCTACGCGATGGGACGCTCGAAGACCGTCGATCGCTACGCCGATCCGTGGCTGATCGTGCTGCTCAATATGCCGGCGCTGGTGATGATCATCTTCGCCTATATCTGGATCGGCCTCAACGAAACCGCGGCGATCCTGGCTGTGGCGATCAATAAGCTGCCGAACGTGATCGTCGTCATGCGCGAGGGCGCCCGCGCGCTCGATCCCGAGCTAGACGAGATGGCGAAGGCCTATCAAGTTCACGTGGTTCTCGAGGATTCGTCATGTCGTGCTGCCGCAACTTGCGCCCTATCTGGCGGCCAGTTCGCGCTCCGGTCTCTCGATCGTCTGGAAGATCGTGCTGGTGGTCGAGTTGATCGGACGCCCCAACGGCGTCGGATTCGTGCTGGGGTCGGCCTTCTCGCTGTTCGACATGGCCAGGATACTGAGCTATGCGATCTCGTTCATCGTGCTTATGCTCGTGATCGAAAGCCTCGTGGTGCAACCGCTTGAACGACGCGCAAACCGCTGGCGACGCCGACCCGCTTGAGCTTCGCATCGATGCGAAGACCTTTATGTCGGCCGACGGCACGCCGGTCGAGGTCGTTCGCGGCCTGAACCTGCGGCTCGACGCCGGATCGTTCGGCGCGCTGATCGGCCCTTCCGGTTGCGGCAAGACCACGATCCTGCAGATCGCCGCCGGGCTCGATCCGGATTTCCGCGGCGAGATCCGCACACCCGGGATCGGGCCGGCTCGGTATCGTATTTCAGGAGCCTCGCCTGCTGCCCTGGCGCACCGTCGAGCAGAATATCCGGCTTGCGCTTCCCGCCGATCGACGCCGCTGCCGATCTGGCCGATCTGGTCGAGACACTTGGCCTTGGAGTCGCATCTGGCGCGATATCCCGGCGAATTGTCGCTCGGACTGGCGCGCCGCGCGGCGATCGCCCGCGCGTTTGCGGTGCGGCCGGATTTTCTCCTGCTCGATGAGCCCTTCGTGTCGCTCGATGAAGCAGTCGCCGGCCGGCTGCGCGACGAAGTTGCTGGCGCTGACGACGCGGACGAAGGTAACGACGCTGTTCGTGACCCATGATCTGGCCGAAGCCGTCCAACTGGCGGATCGGCTGTTTTTCCTGTCCGACCGGCCGGCGCGGCATCATCGTCGAGAAGGCGCTGCCGCCGCCGCGGGGAACGCGCAGCAAGACGTCGTTGCATCGATCTGCGATGAAATGCGCGCGTTGCTGGCGGCGCGGGCAGCGACCGAGCCAGGCGAGCTCTAATTCTCGGCGTCACACCAGGTGGGTCTCGATCGCGAAGCGCACCAGTTCGGCAGACGAGCGCAAGCCGAGCTTCTGGCGCATGATCGAGGAGGTATTGGCGATCGTCTTGTAGGACGAATGGACCAGCCACGCGATCTCGGAAAGGCTTTTGCCGGCGCCGAGCAGGCGCAATATTTCGATCTCGCGCGATGTCAGTTTCGACAGCGGGTTCTGGGCGAATGTCGGTCCGGCAAAGGCGACGCTTCGGGCGATCGCCGCAGGCAGGAATACACGCCGCCGTTCGCCAACTTCGCGGATCGCAGCGACGAGATCGCACGGGATCGCCTGATTTCGAGACGTAACCCTTGGCGCCGATCTCGATCGCGCGCGCGGCGAACACCGGATCGTCATTCATGCTGAACATGATGATGCGCGCCGTCGAGGCACGCGCCAGAATGCGCCGCGCCAGTTCGAATCCGGAAACGGTCGGCAGATTGATGTCGAGAACGCAGATGTCGGGCTGTTCGGCGACAAACATCCGTCTCGCCGCTCTCGGCATCTGAGGCTTCCAGTATCACGATATCCGGTGTCGTCAGCCAGCAGCGCGCGGCAACCAGAAGCGACGATGGGATGATCGTCGACGATCAGGACACGCATCGGCGTTGCTCCAAATCCTTCTGTCGACTTCGGTTGTTGCATCGCATCAGACCGAACCACACCAACATGCGAAAAGCCTTTACAATTCGCAAGCTTGACACGGCAAGCCTCACCATCCCGGCGCCGGATTGTGCATCCCGGGCGCAAGTGCTGTACGGTTCAATTAGATAGCCGGCCTTTTTGCCTGTCAACGCCCCCTGTGACGAGGATTTGCACGACCCCCGCGGATATGGACGAATGCTATGTGGCAGAAACTATCCTTGCGCGCCCGGCTCAACCTGCTGCTGGCGCTCGTTCTCATGCTCGGCCTTTCCATCAATATCGCGCGGCTGGTGCTCGAGGCCGGACCCCGCGTTCAGGCCGAAGATCAAAGCGTCATCCGCCTGGCCCGCGAATTCATCGAGACCTTGGTCGACGAGCCTGAATGAAACGCCGGACCCCGACGCGAGGCTGAGCCGGATCATTGTAGACCTCAACCAGTTGCGTCACGTCAGCATCACGCGGCAGGGCACTGCCGCAGAGGCCAAGCCTGCGACGTCGGATAGTTCCGGCGGCGAGCGCGAGCGATCCCCGGTGCCGGCATGGTTCGTGGCACTGGTTCATCCGGAACAGACCGCGGTGAATGTCCCGATCTCGATCCACGGCAAGCCGGAGTCGCTCGTGATCACCTCGCATCCGAACGACGAGATCGCCGAGATCTGGGACGGCATCGTCACCCAGCTCGAGGTCGGTTCGGCGATCGCGGTCGCGCTGTTCCTGATCACGATGATGGTGGTCAGCCGGGCGCTGGCGCCGATTCAGTCGCTTTCGCGGGCGATGACCAACATCGAAGCCGGCCGCTACGACACCCGCGTGAAGCCGACCGGCTCGCCCGAATTGGCCGCGATCTGCGCCAAGCTGAACCATCTTGCGGCAACGCTGGGAGACGCCGTCGAGGAACAAGCGGCATCTGGCCGAGCGCGTCGTCTCGCTGCAGGACGTCGAGCGCAAGGAGATCGCCCGGGAACTGCACGACGAATTCGGGCCGTATCTGTTTGCGCTGCGCGCGCATGCCAGCTCGCTGATGCGGTTCGCCGATGGCGCGCACCGGACAGCGGTGGCGTTGCGAAAGCATGGCGACGCGATCCTGGAACAGGTCAATGCCCTGCAGCAGTTCAACCGGCGCGTTCTCGAAAAGCTGCGGCCGGTCGGACTTGCGGAGCTTGGCCTTCGCGAAGCGCTCGGCGCCCTGGTGCGGCTGTGGCGCGACTCTCATCCCGGCGTGATGGTCGAGACGGCGATTTCGCAATCCCTCGGCGAGACCGGCGAGACGGCCGATTTGACGATCTACCGCATCGTTCAGGAGGCGCTGACCAACGTCTTCCGCCACGCCGGCGCGACTTCGGTCAATGTCACCGTCGAACCCGCAAGGCAGCTTGCGAGCGGCGGCCGCGGCTGCGCCCTTGTCCGTGTGCGGGACAATGGTAACGGACTGAAACCGGACACCAAATTGGGTCTCGGCCTGACCGGAATGCGCGAACGGATCGCGGCGTTGGGCGGTACGCTGACCGTCGGCTCCAGCGATACTGGTGTGGTTGTGGAGGCGCTGGTCCCGATCGGCCTGCGCTTCTAGTTCGGTTCGGGAATTTTTCCCGAAAATTTCGGGAAGAAAGGGTCGCGCTTGCGCGGACCTTTTGCCGCTGGCCGAGCTTCACGGCGCGTCGATAATATCTCGCATCAACCGGCGGAAAGGTGAACTGCCGGGGTGAAGCGGGACGGGACGATGAGTGGCCGATATCTGCTGATTGTATCGATATCGCTGTGCCCGTTTGCCTGCAATGAATCCGCTTATTCCCAGGAGGCGCCCGCCGTTCAGGCCTTGCCACCGATCGTGGTGACCGGGACGAAGCCAAGCGCCAAGCGTGGCCGCAACGAGAGTGCAACACGCGTATCTCGCGCCTTGCCGAAACTCGTGGTTGTCAGCGTTTCGCCTGTACCTGGCGGGGAAATCGATCGCGAAAAGGTGCCCTCCAACGTTCAGACGGTCACTGCGCCCGATCTTGATCACGCAAAGACGCCTTCGCTGCTTGACGGCATGGTGCAGTCCATTCCCTTCGTCTCCCTGAGCGACCAGTCAGGCAACGCCTTTCAGCGCAGTCTCGACTATCGTGGCTTCACCGCCTCGCCGGTTCCGGGGACTGTGCAGGGCCTGGCCGTCTATCAGAACGGTACCCGCATCAACGAAGCCTTCGGCGATGTCGTGAACTGGGATTTGATTCCGGAAATGGCGATCGCCCGCATGACGCTGATGCCGAACAATCCTCTGTTCGGGCTCAATGCGATTGGCGGTGCGCTGTCGATCGATATGAAGAATGGTTTCAATTACCATGGGACCGAGGCTGAAATTCGGGGCGGTTCCTACGGGCGGGTCGCTGCGGGCGCGCAGTCCGGGTACCAGAACGACAACCTCTCGGCCTACGTTGCTGCCGACACCGTCTATGACCGAGGCTGGCGCGACTTCTCTTCATCCTCTCAGATCCGCCGGATGTACGCCGATATTGGCGCGCGTGGCGACCAAACCGAGTTCCACGTCTCCTTCACGGGCGCGGACAACAAGCTCGGCGCCGTCGTTGCCACGCCGGTGGAATTGCTGAACCAGCGCTGGTCGAGCGTCTATACCTGGCCGCAGACCACCCATCTTCAGCTTGCCTTCCTGCAGGCGAACGCCAAATGGACGCCCACGGACACATTTTCCGTTCAGGCCAATACCTATTTCCGGAGCTACCGTTCGGCCCATGTTGACGGGAATGGAACCAACGCCCAGGCCTGCGACGCCGGAGGTCCGCTGGACGGCCAGCTTTGTATTGGCGATGGCGTGACGCCACTTAACCAAAACGTTGCGATTGCCAATACGCTTCCCGCCAACGTCGCGCTTGGCGAGATCGACCGCAATTGGACGAACTCGAATAGTTATGGCGGCTCGCTGCAGGCGACAAACACAAGCAAATTGTTTGGACATGACAACCATTTTGTCGTGGGCACCAGCATCGATCGCGGACACACGCAGTTCCAGACCTCGGCCGAGCTTGGCACGGTTGACCAGAGTTTCTTCGTGACTGGCACTGGCGTCTTCATTAATCAACCCGCGGCTGACGACACCCCGGTTAGCCTTGCCGCCAACAACACCTATCTCGGGGTATACGCGACGAACACCTTCGATATCACTTCACAGCTCTCCCTGACCGCCGGCGGCCGCTTCAATCTTGCCCAGATCAACCTGCAGGATGAGACGGGTACCAACCCGCTGCTCACCAGCCGCAACCAGTTCTCGCGCTTCAATCCCGTGATCGGCCTGACCTACCGGATCACGCCCAACGTCACCGCCTATGCGGGCTACTCGGAAGCAAACCGCGCGCCCACGCCATTGGAACTGGGCTGCTCTGATCCCGCCAATCCCTGCCAGATTGACAACTTCCTGATCTCCGATCCTCCACTGAAGCAAGTGGTTTCGCATACCATGGAGGGCGGGCTTCGCGGCGAGTTCTCTGGTGGCGCGGCGGCTGCCGAGTCCACGCCGCTCAAGGCGCCGGCCAAAGTCCTCGAGAATGGTTGGCGGTTGCGGTGGGGTGTCAGCCTGTTCCGCACGGAGAACACCGACGACATCATCAACATCGCAAGCTCAGTGGTGCCGAACTTCGGCTTTTTCCAGAACGCCGGGACTACGCTCCGGCAGGGCGTCGAGGCGAAGGTTGATCTTACTTGGAATCGCTGGACGGGCTACGCCAACTACACGTTCGTCGACGCAACTTACCAGAGTTTCCTGACACTCTCTTCTCCAAACAACCCGATGGCGGTCGCTGACCCCGTTACAGGCGCGGTCAACATCAACGTTGTGCCTGGCGACCATATTCCCGCAATTCCGGCGCATCGCTTCAAGATGGGCGGCGAATATGCAATCACCGACGCTTGGAAGCTCGGCGCCGACGTCAACATGGTCGGCAGCCAATATCTCATCCACGACGACTCCAACCTCAATCCCAAAGTGCCAGCCTATTGGGTCGTCAACATGCACACCTCCTACCAGGTGACGAAGAACGTGGAGGTCTTCGCGCTCGTGCAAAACCTGTTCAACCAGCACTACTATTCCGCGGGCACATTCTTCAATATTGCCGGCTTCAGCAACTCCGCGCCCGGCGGAGCCAACTTGTTCACGTTCAACGACCCCCGCACGTTCCTGCCCGGAATGCCGCTCGCTGCCTATGCTGGGATAAAGGCTACGTTCTGACATCAGTTCTGCTGACACCATCATGACAGCAGACTTTCGCAGCACGCGGGCCTGAGGGCCACTTTCTGATTTCAGCCCGCCGCGGCGTTGCGGCGAGCCAGGAAGCCGCGGGCCGGATCGTAGGCCACGATCGCGCCGAACAGAAACACGGCGGTGCAGCCGAGCACGACGGCGAGCGAGACCCAGTGCACCTGCTCATAGAGCGCAAAGCGAATGAGTTCGGTCGCGTGCGTGAACGGGATTGAGCTCGCAGACATAGTACAGCAGCGGGACTCGATTCCTTGACACGCCACAGCGGATAGAGCGCCGACGAGGCAAAGAACATCGGAAAGATGACGAAGTTCATGACGCCGGCGAAATTCTCGAGCTGCTTGATCAGCGACGAGATCAGCATTCCCAATGCGCCCAGCATGAACCCGCTGAGCAACAGCGCCGGCAACAACGTCAGATAGCCGAGCGGCGGCGCTTCGATATCCCAGAACCAGGCGATCAGCAGGAAGGCGTAGGCCTGCAGGACCGAGACCAGCGTGCCCGCCAGCAGCTTCGATGTCAGCAGCCACCAGCGCGGGAACGGGCTGACCAGCAGCGTGCGCATTCCGCCGGTCTCGCGGTCATAGACCATCGTCAGCGACGACTGCATGCCGTTGAAAAGCTGGATCATCGCGATCAGTCCCGGGCGCGATATAGACCTCGTAAAGCACATAGGTCTCGTAGGGCGGAATGATCGAGACGCCGAGCACCTGCCGAAATCCGGCGGCAAAAATGAACAGCCAGACCAGCGGGCGCACCAGCGCGGAGACGAAGCGTTCGCGCTGATGGATGAAGCGCAACGCTTCGCGCCAGACGATGCCCTTGAGGCAGATGAAATACTGCGCCAGCGAGAAGCCGTGTCTCGCTCGGTGGCGTTCGCTGATGGCCGTCATCTGGCAGCTTCCAGTTCGCTCTGATCGGCGGCCCCGGTCAGCCGGTTGAACGCGTCGCGCAGATCGGCGCCGCCGGATCTGCCGACGACGTCGCCGACCGCGCCATGCGCCAGCACGCTGCCCTTGTGCAGGACCACCACGTCGTCGCCGGCGCCGGCTTCGTCGATCAGATGCGTCGCCCAGAGCACGCCGATGCCCTCCACCGTCGACAGCCGGCGAACGTGATCGAGAATGTCGGCGCGCGCCTTGATGTCGAGACCGACCGTCGGCTCGTCGAGCAGCAGCAGGCGGGGCTGGTGCAGCAGCGCACGGGCAATCTCGATCCGCCGCATCTGCCCGATCGAGAGATTGCCGACGCGATCGCGGCTGCGATCGGTCATCGCCACGCGGTCCAGGACCTGCGCGATCAGTTCGCTGGCCCGCCTGCTGGCGATGCCATGCAGCGCGGCGTGATACATCAGGTTCTGCCGCACCGAAATGTCGATATCGAGCGCGCGCGACTGGAAGACGACGCCGAGCTTGCTCAAGGCCGCGCCCGGCTCGCTTGCAACATCGTGGCCGAAAATGCGGATTTGGCCCGATCGGATCGCATAGAGACGCGTGATCAGCGAAAACAGCGT
This sequence comes from uncultured Alphaproteobacteria bacterium, assembly GCA_963713785.1. Lineage (GTDB taxonomy): Bacteria > Pseudomonadota > Alphaproteobacteria > Rhizobiales > Xanthobacteraceae > Bradyrhizobium. The sequence goes on along the minus strand of CAVQNB010000002.1, from coordinate 322,434 downwards.
CGACTTGCCGGCGCCGTTCAATCCCAGCAGCACGGTGAAGGACGACTGCCGGACGGTCAGGCTGACATCGTTCAGCGCGACCCGCGCACCGTAGCGATGGCTGACGCGATCGATCTCAAGCGCCGGGATTTGGGCAGGCTCGGATCGCTTCATGACCATTTCCGAAACACGTCGCGCGGACTCTCGCTGGACCGATATTGGCCGTTTAGCCTACCGCGTTTGCGTGCGGCAAGGTCCGTGACCAAGGTCTATGGCCAGAGAGCTATGACAACGCCTGGCGCGCTTCACGCTGCGACGAAAAGCTAGTTGCATCGCAAGACGCGTTCGCCGGACCCGAGCTTGACCTCGATTACTGATCCTGACAAAATTATTCGAGCTGGCGCTGCGCAAGTTCGCCATTGCAACAATGATCAACGGATGGGCTTGGGTGGGCTGGTGACAAATCTTCGAGTTTACGTTTTCGCTGCCATGGCGTTGTCGGGTTCGGTGGGTGCTGCAAGCGCTCAGGATGCGGCTCTCGGCGAGAAAGTGTTTCTCAAGTGCAAGGCCTGTCATCAGATCGGCGAGGGCGCCAAGAATGCTGTCGGACCGGTGCTCAACGGCGTCGTCGGCCGCAAGGCCGGCACCTATCCGGACTATTCCTACAGCGATGCCAACAAGAATTCCGGCTTCACCTGGGACGAGGCGACCCTGAAGGAATATCTCGAAGAATCCGCGCGCCAAGGTTCCCGGCACCAAGATGATTTTCCCGGGTTTGCCGAAGGATGAGGACATCGACAATGTCATCGCCTATCTCAAGCAGTTCGGGGCCGACGGCAAGAAGTCCTGAGCGGCGCTTTGGATCGATCACCGTTCGAGGCTGTCGCTTCTCGCGTTCGATGCAGGCCATGAATGGCGTCGATGATGGCACGCTTGCGCACTGTGTCTCTGCTGTCGGGCGCCGTTTTGGCGGTCTCGCTCGTCGCTGCAGCCCAGGTGCATGGGCGGAGGACCTCAACGATTATCCGACGTCGGCGCGCGCCGACTATGTTTTCGGCTGCATGAAGGCCAACGGCGAAACGCAGGAACTCCTGCAAAAATGTTCCTGCTCGATCGACGTGATCGCCTCGATCATCCCTTACGACCGCTACGTGACCACCGAGACCATTCTCTCGATGTCCCAGGTCACCGGGCCGGTCGGTTCCGAGTTTCGGTCGACCGAGCAGGCCAAGCTGGCGGTGCAGGAATTCCGCCGGGCGCAGGCGGAAGCGGAAGTCCGCTGCTTCTGACCGCTTTCCGCCTTCGTTGCTGGAGCATGATCCGGAAAAGTGGGCACCGGTTTTCCCTCGCGACAAACGCGGAACGCGTTTGCGCGGAGCTCATGCTCAAACAAGAACATAGAACGCGATGACGATTCGAAGAGAAGTCATCGCGCTCTAAGGCATCGATGCTGCTACAGCATCGATTTCTCGACCGGCCATTCGTCCTTGAACAGATGCTTGCTGGTATCGACGCGCTTCGGCGCGAAAATTGGCGGCGCCGTTGGGCTTGTAGTTGAAACGGATGTTCGGATCTTCCGAGATCGCGATCCCGCCATCCATCGCCATCACGAGATCGTCGCCCTGCCAGATCTTGAGGTTCTCGATAAAGAACGGCGGGATGTAGAGCCGCGTCAACTGGTCCATCTGCAGGCCCGAAGTTCTGCGGATGACGCATCATGAACTGGGCTTCCGGCAGCGCGCCGGCCTCGGCCCGGAAGGTGCGGAATTTCATCTGCCCGAGCACGATTTGGTGGCGTCGGCATTCGATGACGCCGGCGCCGAGCATCCGCCGGACGCCTTCACGAAAGCCTTGACGCCATAGAGCTTGCCGTCGCTGAGTTCGGCGATCAGCGCGCACATAGGAATAGCTGTTGACCCGGACGCGCGTCGAAATCGAGGTCACGCCGGAACGCGGCCCGATCGTAAACGTTCCGGCGACCGGCGCGGGGTTCTCGTCGATCACCAGCGTCAGCGATTGCAGCGTGCGCTTGTCGTCATCGGCGAAATTGACGCGCATGCCGATCGGCACGAGCGCGGAATCCTCCGCGCGCCGTGGCGCGTCGAGTATCACAAGGCCCGAGCCATCGAGAATGGGGCGGTCCTTGAAGATATCGCCCTTGATGCTGTTCCAGGTCTCTTCGGAAGGTTGATCCGCGGCGGCAGGCGACATCTGGGCAAATGCGGCAGGGGTGCCTGCAAAATGCAGCGCCGCCATCAGAGCGGGGACGATCACTCTGGAAAAAATCGACATGGTCGAATTCCTTTTCCACAATGAAAACAGCTAACAAAAGCTATATGAAAAGCCAGCAAGCGGCAAGCCGCGCTGCCGTGCGCGCGTCATTCCCATTCGAGTTCGCCGAACGTCGCGATGACGTTGCGCGAACCATATTCGTCGAACAACTTCCACTGCGACTGCTCGCTTCGCCCGGCCTCCCTTGCTGCCTCGGTGAGGGGTGTGCCTCGGGCGATCAGACCGCGCACCTCTTGGGCGAGGTTCTCGAAGTAGCGACGCTCGTTTTCAACCGCGCCGCGCCAATCGCCGACGACCGGGCCATGCCCGGGAACGACGCGCTCGGCCGGAATGCGCTGCAACTGCACGAGGTCGGCGAGAAAGCCGCGAATGCTGCCATCGATCACCGGAACATGCTCGACGAACAAGAGATCGCCGGCAAACAGCGTCGAACTCGCGGTGTCGAAGACTGTCAGATCGTTGTCGGTATGCGCGGGCGGCCAGGCCTTCAAGGTCAGTACTCGGCCGCCGAGATCGATCTGCATTTCGTCGTCGACCAGCAGCGTCGGCGGCACAATCTTCACATCGGCGATCAGCGCATCGCCGAGCACGGTGCGAAATGCCTTGAGGTAAAATTCGCCCCGTGCCGCCAGCGCACGCGGCAAGTTCTTGTGTCCGACGAAGATAATCCCGTCCTGCGCGAAGGCCGCGTTGCCGAAGACGTGATCGGGATGGACGTGGGTGTTGATGACATAGCGAACCGGCTTCGGCGTCACTTCGCGGATCGCGGCGAGCAGACGCGCACCTTCGCGCGTGCTGCCGCCGGTATCGATCACCGCGACCGCATCGTCGCCGACAATGAAGCCGACATTGGCGGTGTCGCCCTGATTGGTCGCACTCATCATCTCGATATTGCCGACATGAACGTAGACACCGGGCGCGACCTCGGAGACTGGCAACGGCGTGAGAGCTTGTTGCTGTTGCGCATGCAGCGGTAGGAACGAAAATCATCCCAAGGATGATGCCCACGAAGGGCAACGCCCATCCGCCGCGCCCACCAAAGTGGGCACGCCAAATCATTGCGCAAAATGACGCGCTTCGGCAGATCGCCAAATTCTTGCCCGTCAGAATTCGCATCGAACCAAAAGGTTCCTGCTAGCCTGGAATTTTTCGCTCGCGTTGCAGTGCAAGAGATTGCAGCGCGAGAGACGGTCGGATCGAACATCGTGCAGCCACAAATCATAACTTGCTTATGATTGAGGAGTTACCTAAAGTTTTTCTGCTTCGGTCTTCATGAGCGACGGTGAATAGGGAGCCCGTTGTTCGAAGACTCCAGCGGGCACTGTTCGCTGCACTCTGAATTCACGCATTGTGACTTGCTTCACAGGCTGTGACACAGTGCCGAAAGAATTCATCCAAAGAGGGCGAAGACGTCCCGTGGAGAATCCTTGTCCAAGGAGCGTCCGCGACCCTCTAGGCAAAAACCCAGGGAGGAAGCGAATGAACAAATTATTAGTCGTAACGACGTCGATCTGCGGCCTGCTTGGCCCTGCAGGGCTTTTCCGCGCGTGCGGACGAAGCCCTGGACAAGCGGGCCCAGGATCCCAAGCAATGGGTGATGCAGCAGGGGGATAACGCCAATACGCGGTACTCCAAGCTCAATCAGATCAACGCCTCGAACGCCGGCAAGCTGCAGGTGGCGTGGACCTTCTCGACCGGCGTGTTGCGCGGTCACGAGGGCGGTCCGCTGGTGGTCGGCGACACGATGTATGTCCACACCCCGTTCCCAAATACCGTCTATGCGCTCGACCTGAACAATGAAGGCAAGATCCTCTGGAAGTATGAGCCCAGACAGGATCCGAACGTCATCCCGATCATGTGCTGCGACACGGTCAATCGCGGCGTCGCCTATGCCGACGGCAAGATATTCCTGCATCAGGCCGATACGACTCTGGTCGCGCTCGATGCCAAGACCGGCAACGTCGTCTGGTCGGTGATGGACGGCGAGGCCGGCAAGGGCCAGTCCGGCACCGATGCGCCGTTCGTGTTCAAGGACAAGGTGCTGGTCGGTGTTTCCGGCGGCGAATTCGGTGTTCGCGGCTGGGTGAGCGCCTACAACATCAAGGACGGCAAGCTGGCCTGGCGCGCCTTTTCGGAAGGGCCGGATTCCGACACGCTGATCGACCCCGTCAAGACGACGTCGCTCGGCAAGCCCGTCGGCCCGAATTCATCGACCTCGACCTGGCAGGGCGACCAGTGGAAGATCGGCGGCGGCGCCACCTGGGGCTGGTATTCCTACGATCCCCAGTTGAACCTGGTCTATTACGGATCGGGCAACCCTTCGACCTGGAACCCGGTGCAACGCCCCGGTGACAACAGGTGGTCGATGACGATCTTGGCGCGCGATCTCGACACCGGTCAGGCCAAATGGGTCTACCAGATGACGCCGCACGACGAATGGGACTTCGACGGCGTCAACGAGATGATCCTGACCGATCAGACCATCGGCGGCACCCCGAGGAAGCTGCTGACGCATTTTGATCGCAACGGCTTCGGCTACACGCTCGATCGGGCAACCGGCGATTTGCTGGTGGCGGAAAAGTTCGATCCGGTCGTGAACTGGGCGACCAAGGTCGACATGGACAAGTCGTCCAAGACCTACGGCCGGCCGCTGGTGGTCGACGCCTATTCGACCCAGCACAATGGTGAAGACACCAACTCGAAGGGCATCTGCCCGGCGGCGCTCGGCACCAAGGACGAGCAACCGGCGGCCTACAGCCCCGACACCCAGCTGTTCTATGTGCCGACCAACCATGTCTGCATGGACTACGAGCCTTACAAGGTCTCGTACACGGCAGGCCAGGCTTACGTCGGTGCTGCGGTTGCGATGTTCCCGCCCAAGGGCGAGACCAACATGGGCAACTTCATCGCCTGGGACGGCAAGACCGGCAAGATCGTCTGGTCGAACAAGGAGCAGTTCTCGGCCTGGGGCGGAGCGTTGGCAACCGCCGGCGGCGTGGTGTTCTATGGCACGCTGGAAGGCTATCTGAAGGCGGTCGACGCCAAGACGGGCAAGGAGCTCTACAAGTTCAAGACCCCGTCCGGCATCATCGGCAACGTCATGACCTACCAGCACGGCGGCAAGCAATATGTTGCAGTGCTTTCCGGTGTCGGTGGCTGGGCGGGCATTGGCCTTGCGGCCGGTCTGCTGCAGCCTGAAAACGCCGCCGCCTGGCATGGCGCGGTCGACCAGGGCAAGTTGCCCTCCAAGGAGAAGACGGTCGATACCGCAGGTCTCGGTGCGGTCGGTGGCTATGCCGGTCTGGCGCAGTACACCTCGCTGGGCGGAACGCTGACGGTGTTTGCGTTGCCGAACCAGTAAGGCCGACGCCACGGTTGGGTAACAATGGATCGGCGCGCTGCTGCCTTGCCGCGCGCCGATTTTTTGCCCGACCCTCCAACTCTCGTTGTGCGAGGACAGTTTACGTGAACATCAGTCAGTGGAAATTCGTGCTGGTCCTTTTGGCGGGCGCCTTGGCGAGCGGCGCGGCATGCGCCGACGGATCGGGCGATCCGGCCGTCGCGTCATCGGACAACGGCAAGTATGCGGACAAGGACGGCAATCCGACCTACAAGATCAGCGGCGAAGGGGTCGTCGACTGGTACACCTATTCCGGCTTTCGCCGCTACCATTCGGACTGCCATGTCTGTCACGGCCCCAATGGCGAAGGATCGAGCTTAGCGCCGGCATTGGCGAATTCATTGAAGACGCTGAGCTACGCCGACTTCGCCAACATCGTGACCAACGGCCGCAAGAACGTCGACGCAGCCAACGACAAGGTCATGCCGGCGTTTGCCTCAAACGTAAATGTCATGTGCTTTATCGACGACATCTACGTCTATCTGCGCGCGCGCGCCAACAACGCCATTCCGGGCGGCCGTCCGCCCAACCATGAAGACAAGCCGGAAGCCGCGAAGCAGGCCGAGACCAGTTGCACGGGAATCAAATGACGCAAGGGTTTATCGAAGGGCAGGCGGCAAGGCCGCCTCATGCCGTGAGGTGGCGGACGATTGCTTCTTTGGCGGGGTTGCTGGCGCTCGCCGCCTCGTGGCCGCCCGAGGTCCGCGCGCAGGGAGCCGATTCCGGTTCGCTCGAGCTCGTCGACCCCAATGTGTTTCGCGCCTGCGGCGATCCGCGCAACATGCCGTTCTCCAACGACAAGGGCGAGGGCTTTGAAAACAAGCTCGCCGAGCTGTTTGCCGCCAAGCTCGGCAAGAAATTGAGCTATACCTACTTCCCGCAGGCAACCGGCTTTGTCCGGATGACGCTGGCCGCCTACCGCTGCGATGTGATCATCGGATTCCCGCAAGGCGACGATCAGGCGCAGGTGACGATCCCCTACTACCGGACGACCTATGCGCTGGTGACCAAGCGCGGAAGCGGCCTCGAGGACGTCACCGCCATCGATGACCCGAAACTGAAGGACAAGCGCATCGGGGTCGTCGCAAGGACGCCCCCCAGCACGAACATGGCGATGAACGGCCTTTTGGCGCACGCCAAGTCCTACCCGCTGTTCATCGACACCCGCTCCGATTCGTCGGCGCAGGCCATGATGGACGATCTCGCCAAGGGCGATATCGATTGCGGCATCTTGTGGGGACCACTGGCGGGCTATTACGCGGTGCGCGCCAATCCGCCTTTGGTGGTGGTGCCGCTGGTCAAGGAAAAGACCGGCCCGCAGATGACGTTTCGCATCGGCATGGGTGTGCGTCCGTCGGACCAGGAGTGGAAACGCACCCTCAGCCGGCTGATCAAGGAAAACCAGGCCGAGATCAACAGGCTATTGATGAGCTACAACGTTCCGATCCTTGACGAGTCCGACGCGCCGATTACCGCCGAGACGCTTTCCAAGCAGCCATGATCAGGGCCGCGATTTGCCTCGCGCTTGCGGCGATCTTGTCGGCCGCGCCGGCCCGCGCGGCAGAAATCACCGAGCCGGAAGGCTATCGCCTCGAAGATTATCGCGCGCCGACGCCCGCCACCCTGCATGGCGCCAGCGTCATCGGAACGGAAGAGGCAGAAAGGATCTGGCGCAGCCGGGAGGCGTCCTTTGTCGACGTGATGCCGCGGCCGCCGCGGCCGCGCAATCTGCCGGAAGGAACGCTTTGGCGTGACAAGCCGCGCTCCAACATCCCAGGCAGCATCTGGCTGCCCGATACCGGCTACGGCGAACTCGCGCCCAGCATGGCCGACTATTTCGCCAAGGGGCTGGAGAAGGCGACGAACGGCGACCGCGCCAGACGGCTGGTTATCTATTGTCTCGCCGATTGCTGGATGTCCTGGAACGCCGCCAAGCGCGCGCTCGCGCTCGGGTATCCGAATGTTGCGTGGTATCCGGAGGGGACCGACGGCTGGTTTGCTTCGCTCCTGCCGCTGGAAGATTCGACGCCGGAGCCGCGCCCGGGCGAATAGACCAAGTCCTGGCGGTTGAAGAGATCGTCATTTGCCGGGCGCGTTGGCGTTCAAGGCGTCCTGGATCGCCCTTCCCAGATCGAACAGCCGCTTCTCGATCAGGACCGGCACGTCGCACACATAGGATGTCGATTTCCGCCGGTCCTCAAAAATCCGTGTCTGCCATGCAAGCTGGCTCGCGAGCTCCTCATTCTGCGCTTGATCGACGCTGGCTTTGTCCTGGGCCTTGTCCTGCATCTCCCGCAACTTCTGGGCTTCCGCGCGGATGTTGTCGGCCATCGCCTTCTGCTTGCGCGAAAAGCGCTCGATCCCGTTCATCACCTGATCGCGCTGGCTGTTGAGCGTCACATAGAGCGCCGCGAACAGCGTCTTTGCCTTCTCCTGTTTTTCCGCATCGGGTCCAGTCAGATAGTCCGCGATCATTTTCCGTGCCTCCTCCATCGAGGTGCGGCGGGCGGCGAGGCGCGAAACCAGCTCGGCCTCTTTGGCATCCACGGGCTTGGCCGTGTCGGCTGGCTCGATCGCCGGACCGGACCAGACATTCGCGATCGAAATCTCCGGCACCTTCAATTGCTGGCATGGCCAGTCCGGGTAGCGCGGGTCCAGGGCAAGCGCGGATTGGGCCCAGCACACGGCCATCGCAGCCGCGATGCTGAATGTACATTCCCGCGCGGAAACAACCACGTCGCGCCTCCCTCTGGGTTGCTTGCAAATATATTTGATATGCGACACCTGCCGCAAATCAAATTCGCCCCTCAGGTTTGAAGCCCCTTCGGACCGCCTGGGTCAAAGCTGAGAACCGCCTCGGTCCATTTTGCGACCCGGAGCAAACGAAGGTCGTTCCTGTAGTCCGCGACGATTTGAAGGCCGAGCGGCAGGCCGCGTTTGCCGAATCCAGCCGGAAGCGAGACGGCGGGCACGCCGAGCAGGGTCCATGGCGCGCAATATTCGGCGTCGCCGGTATAGTGCAGGCCGACGCGGCGCTTCGCCAAACGCCGGCAAGGTCAGGATCGCGTCGTAGCCGGATATCTCCGCAGCAAGCGCGTTGCGCCATTTCTCCTGCAGCGCCTTGGCGGCGAGATAGTCGGTGGCGGAGACGGCCTTGCCGCTTTCGACCAGCGATTTCAGATGATCGCTGGTGCGGTCGGGGTAGCGCGCGACGAGATCGGCGAAGATCATCGCGGCTTCGCTGGCGAGAATGGTGTTGATCGCGTTCCAGTTGGCGCGATCGAGCTCGGGCAAGTTCGAGCTCTTCGCAGAACGGCGCCGGCATCGCGCAATTTCTCGATCGCGGCCTCGAACGCATTCTGCTGCTCGGGCTCGACGCGCGACCATTTCTCGAAACGCACGATCGCAAGACGCGGCTTGCCGAGCGGCTGCAGGCCTTGATCGACATCGACCTGAAAGGCTGGAAGCGGCCGGCCATGCAGATCGCGGTCGCTCGAGCCTGCGAGCAGCGACAGCGCGAGCGCGACATCGTCGACGCGTCGCGCAAAGAAGCCGACGTGATCGAGCGAAGGGCTCAGAGGATGGACGCCGATGCGCGGGATCGCGCCAAAGCTCGGCTTGAGGCCGACGACGCCGTTGAACGCGGCCGGCCGGATCACCGAGCCGAGCGTCTGCGTGCCCAGCGCCAGCGGCACGATCCCGGCCGCGACCGCGGCTGCCGATCCCGACGACGATCCGCCCGGCGTATGGTCGCTGTTCCAGGGATTGACCGTCGGTCCCGGATGCCGCCAGGCGAATTCGGTCGACACCGTCTTGCCGAAGATCGTCGCGCCGAGACTGCGCAGCCGCTCGACGACCCAGGCGTCCGCGGCGGGAACATGGTCCTGGTAGATCGGCGATCCGTTCGTGGTCGGCATGTCCGATGTCGCGATGATGTCCTTGATCGCGACGGGAATGCCGGACAACGGTCCCGGCCGCCGCGCGGTGTCGATGGGAAGATATTCGAACGCCTTCAGCCGGGGCTCGACGAGCCTTCGCCTGCTCCAGGCAGCCGGCCGCGTAACGATCGGCGGCGGCTTGGTCGCTCTTGAACAGGCGCAGAAGTTCGAGCACCCCCGCGCCGGATTTGCGGCGCGGCGTGCGCGGTCGGATCGGTCATGTCGGCAAGTCCCGGACAAACACAGTCCGGGAAGGTCGCATAGAAGTGGGATACGCGCCAGAGCGCCGGCTCGCCCTATTTCTTGGCCTATTTCATCGCCAGCGCGGGTTCGATGAATTTCTTGACCACGAAAGCCTTGTAGTCCGGCTGCGCCGCCAGATTGCCGAGCGCGATCTGGGTATCCATCGACACTTTCAGCGCATCCGCGGTGATGTCGACGCTCGGCGGATAGACGCCGTCGGCGAGCATGCGCTTGACCGCGGCCTCGACCACGGCGGGATCGAGCGTTCGGAAATTCCTTCTTGGCGATCTCGACGGTCTTGGCCTCGTTCTTGGCCATGAAGCGCATCGCCATTTCCATGCCGTTGACCACGCGCTGCGCGGTGTCGGGATCGACGTCGTTGCGCGCGGTCACGGCCGAGAAGGCGTAGGCGCCGTAGAGTTTCGGAAATCCGAGCACGACCTTCATGCCCTTGGCGACGGCCTGGTCGAGGCCCGGCTCGTACATCACGGCGATGTCGGCCTGCTTGGCGACGAACGGCCCGGGTTCGGAGCCGATCGCGACCTGGATCATGTCGACGTCGGTCTTGGCGTCCATGCCGTTTTCCTTGAGCAGCTTCATGAACAGCGACGTGCTGGTGGTCGGCATCAGCCCGGTGACGACCTTCTGGCCCTTGACGTCCTTGATGCTGTCGAACTTGAAGTCGGGCGCGGTCGCGATCCACACCGCGGCGCCGTTGACGACATTGGCGATGATGTCGACCGGCGCGCCCTTGGAAGCCGCGATCGCGGTCCATTCCGGTCCGTGGATCGAGAACTGCGCGCTGCCGGAAATGACGGCGGAGAGCGCGACCGTCGGCGCGCCGGCGGTCTCCTTGGTGAGGTCGAGGCCCTGCTGGGTGAAGAAGCCTTCGTCGATCGCGACGTAGAGCGGCAGATACAGCATCGACTGGAACGCCTGCGACAGCGTGACCTTCTTGTTTTCGGCGAAGCGCCGGCGCGGCAAGCAGGATCGAGATAAGCGCGGCGGCGCGGGCAACGCGCGTGAGCAACGACATCTGACGTCTCCGTAGTGTATCGACATTGGATTTTAGACCTGAACCTGATGCGTGGTGTTCGACTGCTTCCAGGGCAGGCTCGTCCGCTCGATGATGTCGATCACGTAATAGAGCACGAAGCCCATGATCATCAGCGTGAACAGTCCGACCCAGACGGTGTTGAGGTCGTAGAGGCTGGAGGCGGTGTAGATCAGATGGCCAAGCCCGCGCTGCGATGAAATGAATTCGCCGACCACCGCGCCGACCAGGCCAAAGCCGATATTGATCCGGAAGGTCGCGATGATCGACGGCAGCGTCGAGGGCACCACCGCCTTGAAGAACACCTGATGCTTGTCCGCGCCCATCGAGATCAGCAGCGACTGCAGGTCGACGTCGGCGTCCTTGGCGGCCTGATAGGCCGCGATCAAGCGCCACGATGGCGGTCAGCGATACCGACAGCGCGACCTTGGAGACAAGCCCGGTGCCGAACCACAGCACGACGATCGGCGCCAGCGCGATCTTCGGCACGCTGTTGATGGCGACGATGAAGGGCTCGACCAGCCGCGCCACGAACACCGAGTACCAGAGCGCCAGCCCCAGCAGCGATCCGACGATGGTGCCGATGACGAAGCCCAGAATGGCCTCGAACAGCGTGAACCAGGTGTCCGACAGCAACTCGCCGCTGACGATCATCTTGAATCCGACCGCGAAGATTCCGAACGGCGAGCCGACCAGGAAGGCGGAAATCCACCCCATCCGGACGCCGATTTCCCACAGCGCGAAGAAGCCGATCACCGCGAGCGCCTGCAGCATCGCGCGGCCGAGCGGCGTGTCGAAGCCGGCGCGGCGCCGCGCAGCGGCGCGGTTTGCGCTTCGGCAAGGGAGTGGTGCCGGGCATCGTCAGGGTCACGCGGTCTTCTCGGTCTGGATGTCGAGTTCGGCGCAGAGCGCGTGGAAGTAGCCGGAAAACCGGCTGTCGCTGCGCGCCGCGATCGGCGAGGTCGCGCGATATGTCGATGTCGTGCACGATCTTGACCCGGGCCGGGCGCCCGCTGAGCACGACGACGCGCTTCGACAATGCGACCGCTTCATCGATATCGTGCGTCACCAGAATGACGGTCTTGTGGTAGGTTTCGACCGCGTCCTTCAGCACGCCTTCGAGATAGAGCCGGGTCTGGTAGTCGAGCGCGGAGAACGGCTCGTCGAGCAGCAGGATATCGGGGTCCATGATCAGGGTGCGGATCAGCGCCACGCGCTGCCGCATCCCGCCGGACAATGTCTTCGGATAGGCGTTCTCGAAGCCGGACAGACCAAAACCTTTGAGATATTCCCGCGCCTTGCCTTCGGCCTCGGCGCGATCGACGCCGCGGGTCTCAAGACCAAGCAGCACGTTGCCGAGCACGGTGCGCCAGGGAAACAGCAGGTCCTTCTGCATCATGTAGCCGACGCGGCCGCGCAGGCTTTCGATCTCCTCGCCACGATACTGCATGCGAGCCGGAATCCGGCTCGAGCAGGCCGGCGATGATGTTGAAGATCGTGGTCTTGCCGCAGCCGCTCGGCCCGATGATGCTGACGAAATCGCGCTCGTTGATGTCGAAGGAGAGGTCGTCGAGCACGCGAACCTCGCCGGCCTTGCCGGAAAAGGATTTCCGGACGTTTCGAACGCTCAACTGGACTGGGATCGGCTGCATGGCCGGCAACACGCAACTTGTATGCCACGCACTGGCATACGAAAACACGTTGTTCGTCAAGGCTTTAGGGGCCTCGATAGAGAGCTATTTGGTCAGTATGCTGCCTATTTAGGCAATTTGGGTCGTCGAATTTAGTTGCCGAGATAGGCCTCGCGAATCCGTGGATCCCGCGCCAGGGTTTCCGCCGGCCCCGATAACGTGATGGTCCCGGTTTCCAGAACGAAAGCCCGGTTGGCGATTTCGAGCGCCATCGCCGAGTTCTGCTCGACCAAGAGAACACCAAGGCCGGTGCGCTTGTTGAGCTCCAGAATTTTGTCGAACACCTGCTCGATCACGATCGGGGCGAGGCCGAGCGACGGCTCGTCCAACATCAAAAGACTCGGCCGGCTCATCAGGGCGCGGCCGATCGCCAGCATCTGCTGCTCGCCGCCCGACAGCGACCAGCCGCCCTGCTTGATCCGTTCCTTCAGCCGCGGGAACAATTCGAAGACTTGCGCGAGGTCTGCTTCGACCTCCGCTTTCCGAAAGCGGCGCGATGCGGTGCCGGTCAGGAGATTTTCGCGTACGGTAAGTCCGGGAAAAATCCGCCTTCCTTCGGGACAATGCGCGAGACCGGAAGCGACAATGTTTTCGATCGCGGCCGAATGGATCTCCTCGCCCTTCCACGAAATCTTGCCGGCGGTCGGGCGCAGCAGGCCGGAGATGGTGCTCAGCGTCGTCGTCTTGCCGGCGCCGTTGCTGCCGATCAGGGCGACGATTTCGCCCATTTCCACGCTGAAGGAGATGCCCTTCAGCACCTCGATGTGCCCGTAGGAGACCCGCAGATTATCGACCTTAAGCATGGCGATGCCGCCTGCCGAGATAGGCCTCGATCACAGCGGGTCGCGCTGGACCTCGGCCGGCGTGCCTTCGGCGATCTTCCTGCCGAAATCGAGCACCGCGACGCGATCGCTGATCCCCATCACGAGCCGGACATTGTGTTCGACCAGGAGGATCGTGATGCCGCCAGCCTTTAGTCTCGCGATTGTCTCGAGCAAGCGTCATGCTTTCGGTCGTGTTCATGCCGGCCGCGGGCTCGTCGAGCAGCATCACCTTCGGCTTCGGAGGCCAGCGCCCGCGCGATCTCCAACAGGCGCTGCTGTGCGTAAGGCAGTTGCATGGAGAGATCGTCGGCGCGGTGCGCGAGGCCGACCAGTCTCCAACGCATGACGCGCGCACTGTTCGATGTCGGCTTCGCTCTCTTTGTGCCGCGCGTTCGATGCAACGATGTTGAACAACGGTGTCCGCACGTTGCAGGCGGCTGCGACCTTGACGTTTTCGAGTACCGCTCAGGTTGCCGAAGATGCGGATGTTCTGGAATGTCCGTGCGAGCCCAAGCCGCGCGATGCGATGCGGCTTGAGGCGGAAGATTTCCTCGCCGTCGATGCGGATCGAGCCGGAATCGGCGTGCGAAGCGCCGCTCAGCGCGTTGAGCAGCGTGGTCTTGCCCGAACCGTTCGGCCCGATGATCGCCTGCACGATGCCGCGGGGCACGTCGAGATCGATGCCGTCGAGCGCGACCAGGCCGCCGAACCGCCGCGTCACACCTCGCGCCGTGATGATCGATTGATCCGTCATCGCGCGCCTGCGCGTCGGAGAGGAAAGGCCGCAATCATCGAAGCAAGGCCACCCGGCGCAGCACGATCACGGCGATCACGCCAAGGCCATAGAGTACGAGATACCACTGGCCGAGGAACCGCAGCGCCTCGGGGAGGATCGTCAGCGCCAGCGCGCCGACGATCGCAGCCCGCGATCGATCCCATGCCGCCGACGATCAGCATGGTCATCAGCAGAACGGCCTGCACGCCGGAAAAACTGTCGGGGCTGACGAAGCGGATCGATGAAGCGTAAAGACAACCGGCAAGACCTGCATAGACCGCGCCGATCATGAAGGCGAGCAGTTTGATGCGGGTGGTATCGACGCCGCTCTGCTCGGCGGCGATCTCGCTGTCCTTGGTCGCGATCATGGCGCGGCCGAGCGCCGAGTGCCGGATGCGCGCCGCGACCAGCGTGGCGAGCGCCAGCATCGCGACCAGTAGATAATAATGCTGGACTTGTCCCTGCGGCCCGACGCCGAACACGCTGATGCCGGGGATGGCGCGCAGACCCGAAGTGCCGCCGGTCACCGGCTCCCAATGCACGATGATCAGGCGGACGATTTCGCCGAAGCCGATCGTGGTCATGGCGAGATAGTAGGTGCGCAGCCGCAAGGTCGGCAGCCCGAGCATCAGGCTCGCGGCAAGCACGATCGCCGACAGAAAGCAGGGGCGTCGCGATCCAGGGCAGGCCGGACTTGGTGGCGATCGCGGTGGTATAGGCGCCAAGGCCATAGAACGCGGCCTGACCGAAATTGATCTGGCCGGTCCAGCCGGTCACGAAATTCAGGCCCAGCACGACGATCGCGTTGAGGATCGCGATGTTGAGGAGCTGGATGATGTAGCCGTCCTGGGTGACGGCAGGGATCGCCAGCGCGGCGACAGGCTATGCAGCGCGATCGGGGCCCAGCTCGGCTTCACGTCAGACCTTCTCGCTGCTCTTCTCGCCGAACAGGCCGCGCGGCCAGGCGATGAGGAACGCCGATCATGACGATGAAGGCGTAGGCGTCGCGAAAGTTCGACGAGATGTAGCGGGCGCCAAAAGTCTCGATCAGGCCGAGAAACATGCCGCCGATCACGGCGCCCGGCAGATTGCCGAAGCCGCCGATCACGCTGACGACGAAGCCTTTCAGGCCGAGGCTGCCGCCCATGGTCGGCTCGGCCAGGAAGATCGGTGCCACCAACAGGCCCGGCGATCCCGGACAGGACGGCGCCAAGCGCGAATGCAACCGCGATGGTGCGATTGACGGGAATGCCGACCAGGCGCGCGGTGTGCAGGTCTTGCGCGGTCGCCTGCATCAGGATGCCGAAGCGGGTCTTGGTCAGCAGCAGGAATTGCAGCAGCAGGATCACGGCCAGCGTGGCGAAGATCACAGAGCTGATGCATCGAGATCACGACGCCGGCGAAACGCAAGCGGCGCGCCGCGCACCGGCGAGGGCAGGGACACCGGCAGCGGACCCCAGATGATCAGCGCGAGATTTTCCAGCACGATTCCCATCGCGATCGTGGTCAGGATCACCAGAAACGGCGGGCGTCCGCGCAAGCGGAAAATAGACCAGCACCATGAACACGATTCCGACCAACGCCATGGCCACCATGGTGACGGCCCAGGCCAGCCGCGATCGGCAGTTCATGCGTCACCGCGCCAGCTGATGCCGATGAAGGCACCCAGCATCAGGAGCTGCCCCTGCGCGAAATTGACGATCTGGACCGTGTTGAAGATCAGCAGCAGCCCGAGCGCGACCAGCGCGTAGATGCTGCCGAGCGCCAGGCCGTTGACGACGAGTTGGCCCATCCCAAGAGACCAGTAAAGCGATCGGTAAAGCGGATCAGTAACCGCTTTCCTTGATCGGTCCGATCAATTCCGGCGTCTTGCCCTTGTTGCGATAGATGCCAAGGGTGTGCGCGAGATCGCCCGCGCTGTCGGCCTGATAGCTGATCAGCATGCCTTTCCAGTCCTTGGTGGCGGCGAGTGCGTCGCGGATCGCCGATTTGTCGCAGCCGACCTTCTCGATGATCGATTTCAGCATGTAGACGGTGTCGTAATACGAGACCGTGAAATTGTCGGCCGGCACCTTGTACTTCTCCTGCACGCGCTTGGCCCAGTCGAGAATTTTCGGATCGGTCGAGGTTTGCGGGATCATGCCGCCGATGGCGTAACCGCCGTCGGCTTCCGCCGCCGACAGATTGTTGAGCGTCGTCTGCGCCACGAGGCTGGAATTGCCGATCGTCGTCAGCTTGATGCCGAGGTCGCCCATCTGCTTCATGACCAGCGTGACGTCGGCCGGACGGCCGAACAGGATCAGGCTGTCGGCGCCCTTGTCCTTGATCTCGAGCAGTTGCGCGCTCATGTCCTTGTCCGACGGCGCGTAGGAGGTCGACGGCAACCGGCGCCACCTTGAGCTTGGCGAGCGAGGCCTGAATGCCCTTGGAGGCGCCGAGGCCGTAATCGTCGGCCACCGCCATGATGCCGGGCTTGGTCTTGTCGAGCGATTTGACCAGATATTCCGGAATCGAGATCGGCGAGCTGTCCGTCATGGACGTGGGTGCGAAACAGCCATTTGCTGCCTTGCGCGGTCACCTTCGCATTGGTGGCGCCGACCAGGAACGGCGTCTCCGATTTGGTCACGCCCTCGGTCTGCGCGAACACGTGCGGGCTGATCATCGAGCCGAAGATAACCAGCGGCTTGCCCTCGATGATGCGGTTCATCGCGTTCAAGCGCATCGGTGAGGATGCGCCGGTATCTTCCGTCGAAAGCACCAGCTTCTTGCCGGCGATGCCGCCGGCGGCGTTGATCTCGTCGACCGCGAACTCGACGCCGTTGCGCGCCTGGGTGCCGAGCAGCGCCAGGTTTCCCGTCAGCGCCGTCGTCAGACCGAACGGAATCTGGGCCGGGCACGTTGCAATTTCAGCTCTCGATGGCTGCGCGAACGAGGCAAGCAGGCAAACCACGGCAGCGCCGGTGACTAAGAGACTCTTTCGGTACATCTGCGGGTCCTTATCCGATCAATTTGGACAAATTGCATGCAATTGAGGTGCCAGTTCAATATAAGTTAAGGGATTGGTGCGGTGAGAATATTTCAGGGTGAGACGGAATAAAATGCGTCGATCGCGCCATGCGCACAGCCATCAATGCCGTGGGGTCGCGGCCGGTTCGCCGCTAGACTAGCGCTTGAACAGGGATTTTGAGAAGCCGCAGATGACGGAATCAAGAAGCTCACGACCAAATGTACACGTTGCCGTCGCGGGTCTCGGTGCTATCGGCACCAAAGTCGTGAAAGCGCTGGACCAGGGAATTGAGGGATTGGTGCTTGCCGCAGTATCGGCCCAGAACACAGAGAAGCATCGCGCGTGGCTATCCGAACTTAAAAACGTTCCTGCGGTCGTGCCGATCGAGGCGCTCGCCGATGCCGCCGACATCGTGGTCGAATGCGCCCCGAGCAGGCTCGTTCGGTCGATCGTTGCGCCGGTCGTGACAAGCGGAAAATGCGCGGTTGTGCTGAGCGTCGGCGCGCTGCTCGAAAATGACAACCTGATCGAGCTTGCAAAAGCAAATGGCGGTCAGATCGTGGTGCCGACCGGCGCGCTGATCGGTCTCGATGCCGTCACCGCGGCGGCGGTTGGAACGATCCACTCGGTACAGATGGTCACCCGCAAGCCGGTCGGCGGCCTTGCCGGCGCTCCCTATATCGTCGAGAACAACATCGACATCGAACGGATTACCGAGCCGCTGAAGATTTTTGACGGCACGGCGCGTGAGGCCGCAAAGGGATTTCCGGCCAATCTCAATGTAGCGGTCGCATTGTCGCTCGCTGGAATTGGCCCGGACCGGACCCGCGTCCAGATTTGGGCAGATCCGACCGTGACTCGCAACGTGCACCGGATCGAGGTGGATTCCGACTCCGCGCGCTTTTCGATGTCGATCGAAAATATTCCATCGGAAAATCCCAGGACCGGCCTGATCACGGCGCTTTCCGTCATCGCCTGCCTTCGCAAGCTGCGCGCCTCGCTTCGCGTCGGGACGTGAGCGCGCAGCACTGCAAGCGCAGCAGAAAATGGCAACCGATCGAGGTTTTGCGCATAACTCCCATGCTTTTATTTGAGCACGGGATTTGCAATGCTTCGAGCAATCGCACTCAAATTCGATGGGGTACTCAATGTTTCGTCCGAAGTCGGCACGCTTCTCGATTGTTCTCAAGGCCGCCGCTGTCGCTGCGGCGTTTTGGGGCGCGCCGACCTCAGGTGCCTCGGCCGAAGACGTGATCCGGTTCGGCGCTCCGCTGCCCTTGACGGGGCCGCTGGCGCCGGAGGGGATCAAGCAGCAGCAGGGCTACGACCTGTGGGCCGAGCAAGCCAACAAGGCCGGCGGCATTTCGGTCGGCGGCAAGAAATACAAGGTCGAGATCGTCTACGCCGACTACCAGTCCAACACGCCGCGCGCGGTGCAAACCACCGAGCAAATGATCACCCAGGACAACGTCAACTTCCTGTTCGGCGCGTTCGGCTCGGGCGCGGCAAAGGCCGCGAGCACCGTGTCGGAAAAATACAAGGTGCCGACGATTGCGGCGGCCGCGTCATCGTCGCAGGTCTACGATCAGGGCTACAAATATCTGTTCGGCACCTTCACCCCCAACGACACGCTGACGACGCCGCTGACCGAAATCATCAAGGCACAGGCGCCGGACGTGAAGAAGGTCGCGATCCTCGCGCGCAACGACCTGTTTCCGCTGGCGATCGCCCAGGAGATGGAGAAATCGGCCAAGGCCAATGGCCTTGAGGTGGTCTATTTCGAGAAATACGCGATCGGCACGCTCGATCATTCGGCGACGCTGTCGCAGATCAAGTCGCTGTCGCCGCAGTGGATCTTCATCACCGGCTACGTCAACGATCTCCTGCTGATACGCAAGCAGATGGTCGATCAACAGATGAAGGCGCCCGTGGTCACCATGATCGCCGGGCCGGCCTATCGGGACTTCATCGACACGGCGGGCCAATCAGCCGAGAACCTGACCAGCGCTTCGTGGTGGCACCCCGCCGAGGAGTATGCCGGCAAGGACATTTTCGGATCGACCAAAAATTTCGTGAAGCTGTTTCACGACAAATACAAATCCGACCCGGATTACGGGCAGGCTTCGGCGGCGGTTTGCGGCGCGCTGTTCCAGCTTGCGATCGAACGCGCCGGCTCGCTCGACCGCGACAAGGTGCGCGACGAACTGGCAAAGCTCGACATCGTGACGTTCTGGGGCCCGGTCAAGTTCGGGCCCAACGGCCAGATCAATTCGCTGGAGCCGCCGGTGTTCCAGATCCAGGGCGCCAAGCCGATCGTGCTGTTTCCGCAAGGCGATCAAGCAGGGCGAGCTCAAGCTTGGGGTAGATTGAACAACGCTCGCCGCAGCCAGCGAGTATCGAACGTGCTGGTAGCCCAGGTCCTGATCAACGCCCTGGTGCTGGGCTGCCTCTATGCCTGCATCGCGATCGGCTTCTCGCTGGTGTGGGGCGTGCTGAACGTCATCAACCTGATCCACGGATCGTTCATCGTTCTCGGCTCCTATCTCGCATGGGGGCTGTATCAGTCGCTGGCGCATCTCGCCCTGGTATGTGCTGCTTGTCGCGGCGCCGTTGTTCTTCGTCCTCGGCTACCTGTTGCAGCGGCTGCTGCTCAACCGTGTCATCAATCGCGCCGGTGCTGGTGACGCTGACGCTGACCTTCGGGCTCGATCTGATCCTGAACAATGCGATGATCTACTTTTTCAAGGCCGATTATCGCAAGCTGACCTTGACGCCGCCGATGGGATCGGTCTCGCTGTTCGACGTGGTGGTGCCGGTCGACCGGCTGCTGGCGACCGGCTTCGCGCTGGCGCTGACCGGCGTGCTCTATCTCGTGCTGCGGCGCTTGCGGGTCGGCCGCGCCATCGTCGCGGTCAGGCTCGATCGCGATGCCGCCGTTCTGATGGGCGTCGATGTGAAATCGATCTATGCGATCGCGTTCGGCCTTGGCGCTGCGCTGGCCGGATGCGCCGGGGTGTTGATGGCGCTGATCTTTCCGATCTCGCCGCTGACCTCCTCGACCTTTCTCGGCAAGGCCTTCGTCGTCTGCGTGCTCGGCGGCCTCGGCAGCGTGTCCGGCGCGCTGGCCGGCGGGCTGCTGCTGGCGCTGGTCGAAGGCGTCGGTTCGGCCTCGATCGGGCCTTCGCATGCGACCACGCTGTCCTTTGCGCTATTGATCGTGTTCCTGATCGTCAGGCCGCAGGGCCTGCTCGGCCGCAAGGGTTTCGAATGAGTCGGCTCAATCTCGCGCTTTTGCTGCTGATCGGCTGCCTCGCGGCGCTGCCCCTGTTCGGCGGTGCCTATGCGCTGCGGCTCGGCACCATCGCCTGCATGTACGCCATCCTCGCATTGTCATGGAACGTCGTCGGCGGCTTCGCCGGCTATCCGTCGTTTGCGACCGCGGCCTTTTTCGGCTTCGGCGCCTACACGGTCGGTGTGCTGCTCAACGACGGCCTGCCGCTGGCGCTTTCGATCGGCGATCGCGTTCGTGGCCTCGTTTGTGCTGGCGGGCGCTGCTCGGGGCCGTGCTGTTGCGGCTGCGCGGTCATTATTTTGCGATCGCGAGCCTGTCGCTGGTCGAAGTGCTGCGCGAACTCGTCAACAACGCCACCGATCTGACCGGCGGCGGCATGGGCCTGAACATCCCGCTGGCCGCGGGCTCCGGCATCCTGGCGGACGCCACGTTCTTCTTCTATCGCGATGTGGGGATTGCTGCTGGCGACCGCGCTGATGGTGATCGCCGTGTCGACCTCGAAGCTCGGCTTCGGGCTCGACTGCATCCGCCAGAACGAAACCGCCGCCAACATGGTTGGCCTGAACGCCACGCTCTACAAGAGCATCGCCTTCGCGCTGTCGGCCTGTTTCGTCGCCGCCGCCGGCGGCATCTATGCGGCCTGGGTGCATTACATCGATCCCTCCGACGTGTTCGACGTGCTCTACTCGGTGAAGCCGATCGTGATGGCGCTGATGGGCGGGCTGGGCTCGCCGCTCGGCGTGGTCAGCGGCGCGTTCCTCTATCTCGGGCTCGAGGAAGTGGTCTGGCGCAACTACATCCAGATCCACAGCGGCGTGCTCGGCGTGCTGATCGTGCATGCTGCTGTTGTTCCTGCCGCACGGCCTGATCTCGCTGCGTCCGGGCGTGTTCTGGCGGAAGGCGAAGCATGTCTGAGATCCTTCTGAAATCCTCCGCCTCGACGCCGTGTCGCAGGCGCTTCAGCGGCCTGCAGGCGCTGCGCGACGTCACGCTCGGCATCAACAAGGGCGAGGTGCTCGGATTGATCGGCCCGAACGGCGCCGGCAAGACCACGCTGGTCAATACGATCTGCGGCGTGACGCCGGCGAATTCCGGCACGCATCACTTTCATGGGACAGGACATCACCGGGATCAAAACCTATCAGGCGGCGCGGCTCGGCCTGTCGCGCACGTTCCAGATCGTGCAGCCGTTCGCCGAATTCACCGCGCTCGACAATGTCGCAGCCGCCGCGCTGTTCTCGCAGCCGGCGAGAGCCTGAAATCCGCCCGCGAGGAAGCCCGCGCGCATCTCGCCTTCGTCGGGCTGGAAGCGCAGGCCGGACAATCGGCGGCGACGCTGACGCTGGCGATGCGCAAGCGGCTGGAGCTTGCCAAGGCGCTGGCGATGAAGCCGAAGCTGTTGTTCCTCGACGAGGTCAATGCCGGGCTCAACAGCGCCGAGGTGGAGCGGGCGACATCGCTCATTCATCAGCTTGCGGCTGACGGCATCACCATCGTGATGATCGAGCATCTGATGAAGGTCGTGCTCAACGTCTGCACCCGCATCGTCGTGCTGCACAACGGCAAGTTGATCGCCGACGGAGCGCCGCGCGACGTCATCAAGAATCCCGCCGTGGTCGATGCCTATCTCGGGCAGCAATACGCACAAGCGGAACGCCGCCCGTGGCTGATTCCCTGATCCTCGAACTGCAGGGATTGTGCGCCGGTTACGGCGAAATCCAGGTGCTGTGGGGCATCGACATGGCGGTGCGCCGCGGCGAGATCACCGCGCTGATCGGCTCCAACGGCGCCGGCAAGACCACGCTGATGCGCGCGCTGTCGGGTCTGATCCCGACGCAGGGCGGCTATTATTTCTCGGAAGGAAGGGACATGACCGGGCGATAGCGCGAGCGAGATACTCGCCCATGGCATCGTCCATGTCCCGGAGGGACGGCGACTGTTCGGCGCGATGAGCGTCGAGGACAATCTGCTGATGGGAGCCTATTCGAGAAAGGCGACTCGGCGCGAGCTCGGGCGCGATCTCGATCGGGTCTATGCCACTTTCCCGAAGCTGCGCGAGCGCCGCAATCAGGCGGCCGCGACGCTGTCCGGCGGCGAGCAGCAGATGTGCGCCATCGGCCGCGGCCTGATGAGCGCGCCGCGGCTATCTGATGATCGACGAATTGTCGCTCGGGCTGTCGCCGCTGCTGGTCGAGCAATTGGTCGCGCGCGTTGCGGGCGTTGAATGCGCGAGGGCATGTCGATCCTGCTGGTCGAGCAGGACGTCACCACCGCGCTCGATCTCTGCCATTCCGCCTATGTCATGGACATGGGCCGCATCGTGCGCACCGGGCGGCGGTCCGGAGCTGCTGGCCGATCCCGATCATTCGCGAGGCCTATCTCGGCGTTCTCGCAGGACTGATCCGCAGCAAACCTGACCGCAATCAAGGAGCACCATATGATCGAGACCGTCGAAGCTACCAACAGCGGCTACCGCTTCATGCCGGGCGTCAGCCAATATTCCTGCGGCATCGGCGCGCTTCCCGGCTTCACCATCGAGCGCGTGCGTTTCTCGAAGCGTGGTGCCGCTGAAGCAGGGTTTTGAGAGGATCGCGCGAGATCATCAAGGCCGCGGGCCGGCCGCTGACCGCGTTCGGCGCCTGCGAGCTGCGCTCGCCGGCGCCGTTCACCGAAGAGGGCTTCAAGGCCTTCAACGAAATCTACATCAAGACCCTGATCGAATGGGGGGTGATGAAGGACGGCGTCAATCCGGTGGCACGCAGCAATGTCTGTCCGAAGCTCGATCCGCCCGCGGAGCCGGGCTTTCATGCGTTTTCGTTTACAACCGTCTGCGCCGAATGCGCCGGCGTCGTTTGTCGTTGCCGGCAGCGGCGAGTTGGTCGAGGGCAAGGCGAACTATCGCGACTACACCGTTCGCCTCGGTGACATCAGCCCGGAGGGCGATGCTGGAAAAGGCGAAGTGGGTGCTCGACGAGATGGAGCGGCGCATGAGCGCGTTCTCCGGCAACTGGCGCCAGACCACGGCGGTGCAGCTCTACACCATTCGCGACGTGTTTCCGTTCCTGGAGAGCGAGCTCGGCAGGCGCGGCGCGCTCGCGGCCGGGTCTGACCTGGCACTTCAATCGGCCGCCGGTGGTCGATCTCGAATATGAGATGGACTGCCGCCGGGTTCATGTCGAGCGGGTGATCGAGGTCTGATGCGGCTTCAGCTATATGGTTGAGGCGTCACGGGTCCCGCCACGAACTTGACGCCGAGCACCTTGCCGCGGCGCCAGATCACCTCGCACCTTTGCCGCTTGTCGAGGCCTGGAAAGAAGGCGAGCTCGAAACGATCGGGAATGCCCGGCGTCGTCCTGGACCACCACCTTCGCGCCGGTCGGCGTGATATCCAGAACCGAGCATTCGCGATCGGCGCGGCCGCTGATCACGATCCAGGCCGTCGCCGGCGGCGATGTACGCTCTGAGCGTTTTGCCATGGAGGAGAAGGACGGGACCGTGATCCCGTCCTTCCGTAGCATACGCTTACTTCTTCATCGCGTCATAGACGCGAAGCTATAGGCGCCTTCCGGCTTCTTGGTGATGACGGGATCCGATCCGCCCGACATCAGGGTCGCGACGGTGCGGTCGTAATCCTTGACGTCGAGCTTGCCGTCGGCGGCGCCGAGCAGCTTGCCGACTTCGCCCATCATCCGCTTCTGGTCCTTCTCGGTCTTGGCGCCGGTCGAGTTCGCCGGCCAGGATGATCTTCACGGCTTCGTCCGGATGCGCCTTGGCGTATTCCCAGCCCTTCATCGAGGCCTTGACGAACTTCGCCATCTTGGCCACGAACGCCGGATCCTTCAGGTTCTTTTCCAGCACCCAGAGACCGTCTTCCAGCGTCGCGACGCCCTCGTCCTCATATTTGAAGACGACGAGCTGGCTCGGCTTGTAGCCGCCGTCGATCACCTGCCAATATTCGTTGTAGGTCATGGTCGAGACGCAGTCGGCCTGCTTCTGCAGGATCGGATCGACGTTGAAGCCCTGCTTGATGATCTTGACGCCGCCGGCCGAGCCGTCGGTCTTGTAGCCGAGCTTCGACATCCAGGACAGGAACGGATACTCGTTGCCGCCGTACCAGACGCCGATGGTCTTGCCCTTGAAGTCGGTCGGCTTCTTGATGCCGGTGTCGGCGCGGCAGGTCAGCTCGAGCCCGGACTTCTTGAAGGTCTGCGAGATGTTGACCAGCGGCACGCCCTTTTCGCGCGAGGCCAGCGCCGACGGCATCCAGTCGACCACCACGTCGGCGCCGCCGCCGGCGATCACCTGCGGCGGGGCGACGTCGGGGCCGCCCGGCTTGATGGTGACGTCGAGGCCGGCGTCCTTGTAGAAGCCCTTGTCCTTGGCGACGAAGTAGCCGGCGAACTGGGCCTGCGCGACCCATTTGAGCTGGATGGTGACGGTGTCCGCGGCCTGCGCGCTCGACAGCGACAGGCCCAAGCGTCAGGCCTGCGGCCAATGCCAAGACTGTGTCTTCATGCGAAAACTCCAAATGCTCAAAGACCTTGCCGACCTAGGTCCGATACGACGGATGCCAAAAAGTTGTCGCGCGTTCGGCCAGCGTGACAAGTCCGTAGAAAGCCATTCCGGCGAGGGCCGCGAGCGCGATCTCCGCCCAGACCATGTCGATGGCCATGCGGCCCGCCTCGGTCGAGATGCGAAACCCGATGCCCTGCGTCGGTGTCCCGAAAAACTCTGCAACGATCGCGCCAATCAGCGCCAGGGTGGCGTTGATCTTCAGCGCGTTGAAGATGAAGGGCAGCGCCGCCGGCAGATAGAGCTTTCGTCAGCGTCTGCCGATGGTCGGCTGCATAGGAGCGCATCAGGTCGCGCTCGATGTGGCCGGCCGCCGACAGGCCCGCGATGGCGTTCACCAGCATCGGGAAGAAGGTCACGAGGGCCACGACGGCCGCCTTCGACGGCCAGTCGAAGCCGAACCACATCACCATGATCGGCGCGATGCCGACCAGCGGCAGCGCGGAGAAGAAATTGCCGAGCGGCAAGCAGGCCGCGGCCGAGAAATTCGAAGCGATGCGCGAGGATCGCGACCAAAAGCCCGGCGCCGCAGCCGATCGCGTAGCCGATCAGGACGCCGCGAATGAAGGTCTGGACGAAATCGGCCTCCGAGCGTCGGCAGCGAGGCCGCAAACCTCGCCGCCGCGGCGCTCGGCGCGGGCAGCAGCACCGGCGGCACGCCGAAGCCGCGCACGGCAACTTCCCAGAGATAGAACACCGACGGCGCCGAACAGCAGCGGAACCAGCAGATTGACTGATCGCGCGCTGCCGGTCAGTTGCGGATCGGACGCATCGCGGCGAGGTCGACCACGCACATCGCCGCGCGCGAGCCAGGCCGCGATCACGATCGCCCAGAAGCCCGCTGCGCGCCGATGCCTGCGATGTCGGGATCGCTGAAGCAGCACCAGCGAGGTCGCAGCCGCGAGGATCACGCCGCCAACGCCGACCGCTGACACGCGAGCGTCATCGGCCATCCAGGCCGCAAGCACGAACAGCACGCCGGCGCCTGCGGCCGCCCGCCATACCGGACCGCGCCAGCAACGGCGATGCGCTCGCCCGCCAGCGGGAGCAGAAAGCGAGCGCGAGCGCACGCCGCGGCAACGAGCAGACCCAGTCGAAATTTGCGCGGGTCCATCAATGCGCTCCCATGCGGCGCGCGACGCCGCGCTCGATCAGGGCCACGATGGCCAATCAATCCGGAGGAGAGCACCGCAGCGGCGACCAGCGCCGCCCAGAGCTGGACGGTCTGGCCGTAATAGGAGCCTGCCAGCAGCCGGGCGCCGATGCCGGCTTCGGCGCCGGTCGGCAGCTCGGCGACGATGGCGCCGATCAGCGAGATCGTGATCGCCACCTTCAGGCTCGCGAACAGATAGGGGACGGCGGCCGGCCAGCGCAATTTCCACAGCACCTGGCGCGGCGTCGCCGACCAGGTCTGCATCAGTTCGAGCTGCAGCGGATCGGGCGAGGTAAAGCCCTTCACCATCCCGATCGCGATCGGGAAAAAGCAGAGATAGGCCGAGATGATCGACTTCGGCAGCAGGCCGTGCAATCCGAGCGCGCCGAGCACGACGATGAAGATCGGCGCCAGTGCGAGGATCGGCACCATCTGCGAGCAGATGATCCACGGCAGCAGGCTTCGCTCCAGCACGCGGCTATGCACGATCATCAGGCGAGCACGATGCCGAAGGCAGCGCCCGAGCACGAAGCCGAGCAGCGTCGCCGACAGGGTCACCAGCGAATGATAGACGAGGCTGCGCGGGGCTAGCGGCGGATAACCGAACACCGAATCGAGGAACGTCGACACGATCTGATGCGGCGCCGGCAGCAGCGGACGTTCCGCGTCCATCGTTCCCGATAGTACGTCGGTGACCGTGTAGGGCGTTTCCTCGCGCTCAAAACCGTCGGAGCACCAGCCGCCAGTTCATCGCAACCGCCGCGATATACCAGATCGCGATCAGCGCCAGGACCGTGGTCGCAAGCGGCGCATAGCGCTCGACCAGCGGATGGCGCGCAAGCGTAGCCGGTGCGCGCAACGGCAGCGCGAGCGAACTACTCGTCATAGGAATGTCCCGCGCGCAAGCCCGTGCGCACGCGCTGTGCGATCTTGAGGAATTCCGGCGTTTCCCGGATTTCCAGCGAGCGGTCGCGCGGAAAATCGCAATCGATGATATCGATGATGCGGCCGGGGCGCGGCGACATCACCACGATCTTGGTCGAGAGGAACACCGCTTCCGGGATCGAGTGGGTGACGAACAGCACCGTCTTCTCGGTCGAGTTCCAAAGCTGCAGCAGCTGCTCGTTGAGATGATCGCGGACGATCTCGTCGAGCGCGCCGAACGGCTCGTCCATCAACAGCATTGCAGGATCGAACGAAAGCGCGCGCGCGATCGACACCCGCTGCTGCATTCCACCGGAAAGCTGCCAGGGAAATTTGCGTTCGAAGCCGGTCAAATTCACCAGCGAAAGATAGCGCTCGACGCGCTGCTGCTGATCGGCTTCCGAAAAACCCATGATCTCGAGCGGCAGCTTCAGGTTCTTCTCGATCGTCCGCCACGGAAACAGCGCCGGCGCCTGGAACACGTAACCATAGCTGCGTGCCAGCCGCGCGTTTTCGGCGCTCATGCCGTTGACCAGCAGCGTGCCGGAGGAGGGCTGCTGCAGATCGGCGATCACGCGCAACATCGTGGTCTTGCCGCAGCCGGATGGTCCGATGAAGGAAACGAACTCGCCCTCGGCGATTTGCAGGCTGACATTGGAAAGCGCATCGACGCGCCCATCCGCGGTCTCGAATGTCAGGGAAATGTTCTGCGCATCGACGACCAGCCTCCGCGAAGAAGGCTCGGACGCGATTGTGAACGCGGAATCAACCGTAGCAGGGGTTGACGGGTCGTCGTCGGGGCGAAGCCTCACCGTCGGGTCGCTAACAATTGACATGCTCGGCTTTGGCGATGCCATGTGAAGATACTGGCAAATGCCGCCATCAGTGGCGCGCCTATTGTTTATGCACGCCGACAGAATAATGAGCAAGCAATCGCTGTCTTTTGGTGCAGTTTCGGGGCTGTTTTCGCCTGCTGCCTTTGACTTGCGTCATTTGGCGAAAGATAATTTTGCGTTGCGAAAGAGATCCCGTTCCATCCGCTGAGAGAACCATGAAGCCTGCGCCATTCAAATATATTGCAGCTTCGTCTCTCGACCATGCGCTTTCGCTCAAGGCCGAATATGGTGACGACGCCCGATTTCTCGCCGGCGGTCAGAGCCTCATTCCGGCGATGAACTTCCGCCTGGCGCGGCCATCCGTCCTGATCGACATCAACGGTCTCAAGGATCTGGCCGGCATCGATCGATCCGGAAGCGAAATTCGGATCGGCGCGCTGACCCGATATTGTGACCTCGAACGCGACGGCGATTTTCTGAAGGCCTGTTCATTGTTTGCCGACGCGCTGCCTCACATTGCGCATCCACAGATCCGTAATCGCGGAACGATCGGCGGTAACCTGTCGCACGCCGATCCCGCCTCCGAATTGCCGGCGATCGCGGTGGCCATGGAAGCAAGGATGCGGATCAAGTCGTCGACGGGCGAACGGCAAGTGGCGGCGTCCAAGTTTTTCGTAGGTCTCCTCTCCACCGATATCCAGCCGGACGAGATGCTGGTGGAAATTGCCTTTCCTTCGCCAAAACCTCGCAGCGGCGCCTGCTTCATGGAGGTGGCGCGCCGGCGCGGCGATTTCGCGCTGGCCGGTTTCGCGGCGATGGTGACGCTTGACGAAGCGCGGCGGTGTACAAACCTCCGGCTCGCGCTTTGCGGCGTCGGCGAGACGGCGGTCGATGCGAGTCATGCGGCAGCTGGCCTGATCGGGCAACCATGCACGCCCGAGGCGATCGAGGCCGTCGCGGCCGGCGTGCGGGATGCGATCGCGCCGTCCGGCAACGTCCACGCCAGTCCTGATTATCAGCGGCACATCGCAGGCGTTCTGGCGATTCGCGCGATCGGCACGGCGTACCAGCGGGCCACTCATGCAGCCTGATCGCCACGACATCGAGCTGGAGGTCAATGGCACGACCTATCGCCGCGGCGTTGAATCCCGGACGCTGCTCTCCGATTTCCTTCGCCACGAATTGCTGCTCGCCGGCACCCATGTCGGCTGCGAACATGGCGTTTGTGGCGCGTGCACGATACTCGTGGACGGTGCGCCGGTCCGTTCCTGCCTGATGTTGGCGGTGCAAGCCAATGGCCACGAGCTTTCGACCGTCGAGGGGCTCGCAGCCGATAGCGGCGAACTGCATCCCATCCAGAAAGCCATGCATGACCATCACGGCCTGCAATGCGGCTATTGCACGCCGGGCATCCTGATGACGATGGCCGTGTTCCTGAAGGAAAATCCGGCGCCGTCGGAAGACGAGGTGCGCGAGGCGCTGTCCGGCAATCTGTGCCGCTGCACCGGCTATCAAAACATCGTCGATGCCATGATGGCGGCGGCGCAGACGATGCGAGCCGCGCCATGACCACACGCTTCTTTGGCGCACCGATCAAACGCAATGAAGACAAGAAGCTCTTGACCGGGCAGGCGCTGTTCATCGACGACGTCGAATTGCCGGGCATGCTGCACGCCGCGTTTCTGCGCAGCCAGGTCGCGCACGCGCGGATCAAGAATATCGACGTCTCCAAGGCGCGGAAACACCCGGGCGTCGTCGCGGTCTATACTGCCGATGATCTCGGTGCCTATTGGCAGCCTGGTCCGCTCTTGGTGCCTCCGCCGCCGATAGCGGGGGTCGTCTTCAACCCGCGGACCCAGGTGCCGCTCGTAAAGGAAAAGGTCCGGCATGTCGGCGAGCCGCTCGCGATCGTGATCGCGGAAAGCCGCTATATCGCCGAGGATGCGCTCGATGAGATCGAGATCGATCTCGATGTGCTGCCGGCGGTCGTCGATCTCGAGAAAGGTCTCGGCACGTCCTCGGCGCATGTTCACGACGATCTCGCCTCGAACATTGCCGCGCATGTCCACCAGACCAAGGGCGATTATCGCAGCGCGGTCGCCAAAGCCGATCTCGTGCTCAAGCGCCGCTTTTGCTACGAGCACGGCATATCCTCGCCGATCGAGACGCGGGGCGTGGTCGCCCAGTGGAATGCGCGCGCCAGCCAAATGACGGTGTGGGACACGACCCAGGCGCCGGTCTTTGTCCGCAACGGTCTCGCCGCCATGCTCGGCCTCGGCGAACGGCAGGTTCGCGTCATCGCGCCCTTTGTCGGCGGCGGCTTCGGGCCGAAGATCATGATGTTCTACCCGGAAGAGGTCTGCTTGCCGTGGATTTCGATGCGGCTCAACCGCCCGGTGAAATGGATCGAGGACCGGCTCGAGCATTTTTTTGCGACCACGCACGAGCGCGGCCAGATCCACGATGCCGAGATTGCGATGGCCAAAGACGGCCGCATCCTCGGCATCAAGGATGTGTTTCTGCACGATACCGGCGCGTACAATCCGTACGGCTTGACGGTTCCGATCAACAGCCAATGTACCTTGCTCGGTCCATACGTGGTGCCGGCTTACGACAGCACGTTCACCGCCGTGTTCACCAACCTTCCGATCGTCACGCCGTATCGCGGCGCCGGTCGTCAGCATGGCGTGTTCGTGATCGAGCGGTTGCTCGATCTGGCGGCGCGCGAGCTCAACATCGACCCTGCGGAGATCAGGCGGCGTAATCTCATTGCGCCGGATGCATTTCCCTACAAGAACGAAATCATCTACCAGGATTTCCAGCCGCTCGAATATGACAGCGGCAACTATGAGCCGGTTCTCGACAAGGCGCTTGAGATCGTCGGTTACGATCAATTCATCAAGCGGGATCAGCCGAAACTGCGGGCGGAGGGCCGTTGCGTCGGCGTCGGCATCGCCTGTTATGTCGAAGGCACCGGCATCGGACCCTATGAAGGCGCCAAGGTCCAGGTGCAGACGAACGGCAAGGTCAGCGTCGCGACCGGGATCGGCACCCAGGGCCAGGGGCATTTCACGAGTTTCGCGCAAATTGTTGCCGACCAGCTCGGCGTCGACGTCACCGAGGTCGATATCGTCACGGGCGACACCGACCAGTTTTATTGGGGCGCCGGAACATTTGCGAGCCGCGGCGCGGTCGTGGCCGGCAATGCCGTCAACGAGGCGTCCCGCGTCGTGCGGCAGAAAGCATTGAAGCTCGCAAGCGATGCCTTCGAATGCGCCGAGGATGATCTTGTCATCGCCGACGGCAAGGTATCGATCGTCGGAATACCCCAGAAATTCATCCGCCTCGGCGAGCTCGCGCAGCGCGCCAACCCGATGCGCGGCGCGGTCAAGCCGGGGACCGAGCCGGGCCTGGAGTTGACGCAATATTTCGGGCCGCCAAGCGGCGCCACCGCCAACGGCGTCCATGCCGTGATCCTCGAAATCGATCCGCTGACCTTCGAGCTGAAGATCCTCAAATATGTCGTGGTCCATGATTGCGGCACCGTCATCAACCCGATGATCCTCGCCGGACAAATTCACGGTGGCGTAGCCCAGGGGATCGGCAACGCCTTTTACGAAAAGCTGTCGTTCGACGACCAGGGTCAGCTTCTGAACGCCTCGCTCGCCGACTATCTGTTGCCGACCGCGCTCGAGGTACCGCGCATGGAGCTTGATCACACCACGACGCCGTCGCCGCTCAATCCGCTTGGAATCAAGGGAGCAGGCGAGGCCGGTGCGATCCCGGTCGGGCCGCTGTTTGCGCAGGCGATTGAAAATGCGCTCGATCTTGCGCAGAAGAAAATCGAATTGCTGGAAATCCCGCTCAGCCCGAGCCGGCTGTTTGAACTGACGCGAACGACGGATCACCGATGAGGACGGCGCAGGTATTCAGGCTGTCGATGGCGCATCCCGGAGACCTCTCCGAGCTGGAACGCCTGATCGTGAGCGGAACGATCCGCGCGGCGGATGTCACGGCCATCATCGGCAAGACCGAGGGCAATGGCGGCGTCAACGATTTCACCCGGGGCTATTTCACGCAGACCCTCATGGCGATGTTGTCGAGGCATCTGAACAAGCCTGCGGAACAACTGATCCGCGAAATCCCTTGCGTGCTTTCCGGCGGTACCGAAGGGGTGATGAGCCCGCATTACAGCGTGTTCTGCGTCAGCGACGTTGAGCCGGCGCCGAGCCAAAACGGCGCGCTCGCGATCGGCACCGCGTTCAGCGCGCCGGTCGCCGCCGAAGATGTCGGGCGCCGCGCGCATGTTGTTAGCGTCGCTGGCGCGGTTCGGGCCGCGATTGCAAATGCCGGGATTGAGCGGCTGGAAGATGTGCACTTCGTGCAGGTCAAATGTCCCTGTGTCACCGTGGCCCGCGCCGCGGCGGCGATCGCCGCGGGCAAGACACCGCTCACCAACGATCCCAACAAATCGATGGCCTTTGCCCGTGCGGCGGGCGCGTTCGGCGTCGCAGTGGGATTGGAAGAGATCAAGCCGGACAGTTTCGACGACGCGTCATTGCTGTGCGATTTTTCCATTCAATCGCCACGCGCCAGCATTTCTTCCGGCGTCGAAATCGAGAGCAACGAGGTCGTCGTGCTCGGCAACAGCCCACATTGGGCGGGTCCCTTGCGCATCTCGCATCGTTCGATGACCGATGCGCTCGATATCGGCGCCGTCGTGGACGTGCTGGCCGATCTCGGCATCGCGGCCACACCGCAAGTCGCGGCTGCCGATGCCGCGCGGATCGCGACCGTCCTGGTCAAATGCGAACCCGACCGCCGCGGTCGTATTCGCGGCAACCGGCACACCATGCTCGACGACACCGACATCAACGCACAGCGCCATATCCGCGGCGCGGTCGCGGGCCTGGTCGCAGGCGTAATCGGGGATGGCCGGATTTTTGTATCCGGCGGGGCGGAACATCAGGGGCCTGACGGCGGCGGCCTGATTGCCGTGATCGCCTCGCAACCACGAGGCAATGTCTGATGCGCATCGTCATCGTCGGCGCCGGTGTCGCGGGATGCGTGATGGCGCGCAGGCTTGCGCTGCTTGATGGCGTCGAGGTCATCTGCCTGGAGCGCGTCACGCAGGATGACCATTCCGAAGCCGGCACCGGCCTCAATGTCGGCCCGAACGCGGTCAAGGCGGTGAAAGCGATCGACCCCGAACTCGCCGATCGCATCACGGAGGCGAGCTATCTCTGGCACAACTGGCGGATTTCGCTGACCGACGGGACCGTGCTGTTCGACCTGCCGCTGACGAAGGTTGCGGAAGGACCGGGCTGGCGCATCCGCTGGTCGGAACTTTATCGCGTGCTGCGCGAAGCGGCCGGCTCTTCCGTGCATTATGGCTGCGATATCACGGATATTGGTCGTGATGCTGCGGACCCGCGCAGGACATCGGTTGGCTGGATGCGCGACGGAAAGGCCTTCCGGCTCGACGGCATCGATCTCTTGATTGCGGCCGACGGGCGCTATTCCGGTACAAGGCGCGTTATCTCCGGCGAGCCGCGCATCAAGCTGACCGGAGTAGCAATATCCCGGGTATTGGTTCCGGACACGTCGAACGGATTGATCGACGACTACGAGCAATGGTTCAACGGTCCCAACCGCCTCCTGTCATTCCGCGTGCCGCCCGACCATATTTATATTGCCGCGGCGTTTCCGATTCCGCCCGAAGCGGAAATCGCGCCCGAGCAGAAAATGCCGGATGCTTTGCGCGCCGCCTATACGCCGCGATCCGCGTCGCCGAGCGCGCAAGCGCGCTGGCTGATCGACACCATCTGTCAAAATGTCGCCGATACCCATTGGGCGCGGATGCAGGAACACGAACTGCTGTATCGTGCGGAGGACTGCAATGTGCTTTATCTCGGCGATGCCGCCCATGGCATGGTGCCGACGCTGGGGCAGGGCGCAACGCAAGCGCTCGAAGACGCGTCGAACGCCGCCGCGCTGATCGCGGAACAATATAATAAGGGACAGCGCAGCGTCGCTGGCTGGCTGGCGGAGATCGAGGCGTTGCGGCGCGACCGCATGCGTTTTGTCATGGAGTTTTCGCTTCAAGCGACCGACACGATGCTGGAGGGCGCCGATCCCGTGGCTGGAACAAAGCACAAGAACGAGGCGCCGTTCCAGGACAGGCTCAAGGCGCTCTATCGCGACGTCGGATTATCGTTGGACGGAAATGTCGAATTGAGGAGACACACAGGATGAGCACGATCCACTGAGACGAAAATGCCGCTCGCCACGGTTCACGGGCTCTATCACATCGCGATCAAGACCGACAATCTGGCGGCAACGCGGAAATTCTATACCGACATCATTGGGCTGCGCGAGTTCGCGCGGCCGGATTTCGGATATCCCGGGGCATGGCTCGGCTGCACGCAGCCGGGCGGCCTCGCCATCCTTCACGTCTATGCCGGTGGACCGGCGCTCGGCCCGGAAGGCAAGGCTCCGGCAGGGACGGCGGCGATCGACCATGTCTCGCTGTCATGTTCGGGCTATCGCTCCTACGTGTTGCGCTTCGAGGCGGCCGGGCTCGACTGGCGCGAGTTCATCGTGCCCGGCACGTCGCTCTGGCAATTATTCGTCTACGACCCGAGCGGCGTGCAGCTCGAACTGACGTTCGAGTCCGGCGGCGAAGGCGAGGAGAAGCCGGACATGTCGGCCGGGCGCAAATATGTCGCCGGCTCGAGCTTCTTCGACAAGGCGACTTACCCCAAGCTTGCCTGACGCGATGGGTGATCGTCCGCTGTGGTCGCTTTCTGCGGGCGAGCTATCGGCCGCCTATGCGAATGGGCTGTCGCCGCCCGAGGTGGTCGAAACGACGATTGCGCATATCCGCAACGTCAATCCGCAACTCAATGCGATTGTGACGCTGGATGAAGCCGGCGCTATGTGCTCGGCCGAAGACAGCGCCCGACGATGGAAGGATGGTTGTCCGGCAAGTCCGCTCGACGGCGTGCCCATCACGATCAAGGACAACATTCTGGTCGCGGGCTTGCGCGCCACATGGGGCAGCCGGCTTTATAGTGAGTTTGTTCCGGACGTGGATGAGACGCCGGTGCGGCGGATGCGCGAAGCCGGTGCCGTGATCCTCGGCAAGACCAATGTGCCCGAGCTCACGCTGCACGGTTTTACCGACAATCTTGTGTTCGGCACGACTGGAAATCCCTGGAATCCAAAGCTGACGCCCGGCGGATCGAGCGGCGGGGCGGTCGCGAGCGTTGCCTCCGGCATGGGCGCGATCGCGCTTGGGACCGACGGCGGCGGATCCATTCGCCGGCCTGCCGCGCATACCGGGCTGGTCGGGTTCAAGCCCTCGCGTGACACGGTGCCGCGCGGCAACGGCTTTCCCGCCATCCTGCATAATTTCGAAGTCGTCGGACCGATGACGCGGTGCGTCGGCGACATCATCCTGAGCATGGACGTTATTTCGGGGCCGGCCTGGGCGCGGTCGAAGCATAATTCCGACATCGAACGGCCGCGCATCGCCTATGCCCCGACATTCAGCGCCGCGCCGGTCGACCCGTTCATTGGAAACACCATTGACGCGACGATCGAACAAGCAAGGTCGTTCGGTCTCAATATCGAGACGGTCTCGCCATTTCATCTGGCCGATCCGCTTGTAGCGGTTTGGCCGATCATCAGCCAAACCGGCGTCGCCTGGCTAAGGGAGCATCATCAGGATTGGGAACGCAAGGTCGCTCCGGCGATCGCGGAGATGGCGGTCGCGGGGCAGCAATATTCCGCGCGGGACTATCTGAACGCGCTCGATACGATTGCGGCGATGGACCGGGCGTTCGAGCGTTTCTTTGGGCGTTACGATTTTCTCCTGACGCCGACGGCGGCGGCGATGCCCTGGCCCGCGAAGGAACCACATCCTTCAACCATCGACGGTCAATCCGTCGGTCCCCGCGGCCACGCCGTGTTCACGCCGTTTGCCAATGCGCTTGGCCTGCCGGCGATCTCGCTGCCGTGTCGGGTGGGCGAACAGGCCATGCCGGTCGGCATCCAGGTCGTCGCCGCGCGAGATCAGGATTGGGCGCTGTTGGCGTTCGCGCGCCGATGCGAGGATCGGCTGTTTGTCCATCGCTGGCCGCCTGCTTTCAGCTGAGCATCAGTGCGCGCCGCTGGCTGCGGCAGCCGTGGCCTTGCGCAGCGAGAGGATGGCGATGGCCGCAAGCACCAGCACGACGCCGATGACGGCGAAGGTGTCGCTGAAACCAAGCACCAGCGCCTGGCGTTTGACCACGTTGCCGAGCGCGATGATGGCCTGCTGGTGCGCAGCCGCCGGGTCGGACACACCGTGTGCCAGGAAATAGTCGGTCATCTGCGCAATCCGGTTGCGCACTTCCTCGCGGCCGAGATCGACGGATTGACCGATGATATTGGAGTGGAATTGCTCGCGCTTGGTGACGATGGTTGCGAGCACCGCGGTGCCGATGGCGCCGCCGAGGTTGCGCATCATGTTGGAGATGCCGGAAGCCGCCGCCGCGTCCTGCGGCGCGACGCTGCCGAGCGAGATAGCGCTGAGAGGAGCCAGTGTCAGGGCCTGGCCAACGGCGCGGACGATGTTGGGAATAAAAAGCTGGTCGCCGGAATAGTCGAGCGACATCTCGATGTTCATGAAGGAGCTGTAGGCAAACAGCAAAAGGCCAGTAGCGGCGATGTAGCGCGCGTCGAAGCGCTGCATCAGCTTCGGCACCAAGGGGATCAGGAGCAGCTGGGGCAGCCCGGTCCACGCCAGCACCGAACCTATCTGCTCGGAATTGTAGTGCTGGACCTGACCGAGATAGGCCGGCAGCAGATAGACCGATCCGAATAGCGCGAAGCCGAGGAAGACCGCAGCGATCGTGCCGATGCCGAAATTGCGCTGGGCCAGCAGCCGCAGCTTGAGCAGCGGCTTTTCCACGGTCAATTCGATCCAGATGAACAGCGAGAGGCTGATCGCGGCGGTCACCGCCAGCCGCACGATGAAGGGCGAGCCGAACCAGTCGTCCTTGTTGCCTTCTTCCAGCACGGCCTGCAGCGCGGACAATCCGACCGCCATCGTCGCAATGCCGAGCCAGTCGCCTTCTTTGAGCAGGCCGAGCTGCATCGGCTGGCGGTCCAGCGTGAAATAGAGCGTCGTCACCATCACCGCGGTCGGCACCACGTTGACAAAGAAAATGGTCTGCCAGCCGTAGTTCTCGGTGAGATAGCCGCCGATGGTCGGGCCGATCGCCGGAGCAAAGGTGACGGCGAGCGCGAACATCGCAAGGCCAATCGGCTGCTGGGCCTTCGGCAGCTTGGTGAAGACCAGCGTGAACGCCATCGGTATAAGCACGCCGCCGAAGAAGCCTTGCAGGCCGCGCATCGCGATCATCGACGGCAAATCATGGGTGAAGGCACAGGCCACCGAGAACAGCGCAAACAGGGTTGCGAAGCCAAGGATGACCTTGCGGAACGAAAACACCCTACTGAGGTAATCCGTGAGCGGAATGACGACGATCTCGCCGATCAGATAGGAGGTCGAGATCCAGGAGCCGTTGTCGACGCCGGTGCCGATGCCGCCTTCGATATTGAGCAGCGAGGCGTTGGTGATCTGGATGTTCAGGATCGCCATGAACGCACCGATCATGGCCGCGAATACGGCAATCCAGACCGCGGTGCTGGCGCGGCCGGGGCCGGCCGCGGCGCTTGTCGATGGTTTGCCGGTGGCGCGCGCGACCGGGGTTGTGGCGGAGAGGGCGAGGGCTGACATGGCATCACCTTTGGGAAGCGACGGTGTAAGCGATCTTCGGTGTCACAGCCTGGCGCGGGGAATTGATCTCGTGCTCAAGCGTTTCGATGGTCGGGATCACCGACATGCCGGGACGCAATTCGATCGGGGTATTGTCGAGCGCGATCTTCACGGGGATGCGCTGAACCACTTTGGTGAAATTGCCGGTGGCGTTGTCCGGCGGCAGCAGCGCGAATTCCTGGCCGCTGGCCGGCGCGAGCGAGTCGACATGGCCATGCACCACCTGGCCGGGGAACATGTCGACGGCGATCTCGACCGGCTGGCCTTTGCGCACAGCGGTGAGCTGGGTCTCCTTGAAGTTTGCAACCACATAGGCCCCGGTGGCCGGCACCAGCGACATCAGTTGCGTGCCGGCCTGAACGAACTGACCGGTGCGCAGCGTGCGGTTGCCGACGATCCCGTTGATCGGTGATGTGATCGTGGTGTAGCCGAGATTGAGCTCGGCCTGCTGTTGCAGGGCGGACGCGCGCCCCGCCGCGGCGATCGCCTGGGCAATCTCGGCCTTGAGCAGTTCGACCTGCTTCTGAGCGGAAGCAAGGTTTGCGGTGTCGCGCAATATCGCGGCCTGCGCGCCGGCGTTGCGCGATTGCGCCGATTGCGCGTTCTGCACGCTGCCGTAGCCGGTGGCGGCCAGATCGGTATAGCGCTTGTTCTCCTGGCTCGCGAAGGTCTGTGTTGCGGTGTCGACTTCGATGGTCGCTTTTGCCGCCGCGATCACCGCTTGCTGAACCTCAAGCTGGGCACGCTTGCTTGTGACCGCGGCCTCAGCTGCGGCGACATCAGCCTTGGCCTGATCGAGCGCCACCTTGAAATCGCGATCGTCGATCCGCGCCAATACCTGCCCAGCGGCGACACGCTCGTTATCGCCGACCAGAACTTCGCTAAGATAGCCGGAGACTTTTGGTGCGATGGTCGTGTTGTCGGCCTTCACATAGGCGTCGTCGGTCGAGACCAGAAAACGGCCAACAGTCCAGTAATCCCAGCCATACCAGGCCGCGCCCACCAGCACTGCGACCGCGGTGCCTGCCAGCAGGAAGCGCCGGATCGCTCCCTTGCGCGCTGGTACGGCGGTAAGCGGGACGGGCGTAGCCGCCTCGCTCTTGCTATCGGCCGGCAGCAACTCCTGCGCGACTTCGGCTGGAACCGGATGTTCGGCTTCGAAAGACGTTGAATGGCGGCTCATGATAGCGCTCCTTGCTAAGCTATCCCTCTGTAAGCCAACGGTAATACAGCGATGGCCCAAGCGGATTAATTAGGAAACTTGACGTTTTCCAAAATAGCCATCATATTGGGACTGTCAATAGAATGACAGGCATCATCTAAAAGCATGGCTCAAACGACGATCAGGAAGACGGGTCCGGCAACCCCAAGCGAGCCGGTCGAACCGCGGCGCAGCCGGGGAAGGCCTCGAGTGCGGTGCGACGAGGAAACCCGCGCCGTCATCCTCGAAGCAGCCCGGCAAGAATTCGCCGCGCACGGCTTTGCCGCCACCAGCATAGAGAATGTGGCGCGGCGCGCCGGCGTTTCGACCAAAACGCTTTACCGCATCGTCCCCGACAAGAAGACGCTGTTCGAAGCGACGGTGACGCACCGGATAGACCGGTTCGTTTCGGTCGTGAGCTTGCGCGCCTGTGAGGGTGGGGATATCGAGGCAGCCTTGCCGGATGCGCTGCTCGCCTGTGCGGACCTCGTGCTCGACCCGGAGGTCATCGCGCTCCAGCGCTTGATCCTCGCCGACAGCGACAAATTCCCCGAGATCCCGGAGACGTTCTATATCAAGGCGATGCGGCGCTCGGTCGCGGCACTTGCCGAATGGCTGCTCGTGCAGAAGAAACGCGGCCTGATCGTGCTTGACGATGTCGAGGCCGCCGCCGGCATGCTGCTCGGCATGCTGGTATTCCAGCCGCAGCGCGACGTGATGTTCGGCCACAAGCCGCCACCGACGCGCAGCGAACTCGAGCTTCGCGCCAAGACCTGCTCGGCATTATTCTTGCGAGGATGCCGCCGCGGAACCGCTGGACCAGCCGCATAGAGCAAGGGAAAAAAGGCCGGTCGTGATGACCGGCCTTTTGATTTGGCGCGCGGCTTACTGGCCCGCCGGCGCCGAGATCGCGCCGCCTTCGTAAAGCCCCCAGTTGGGCTGTGCGTAGGTCGGCTGCGCGTAGGGGTCGACCCAGGCGTTGGAGTTGCGGAATGTCTGGACGACCGGCGCGTGGTACGCCTTTCGCACATGATGGCGTTCCGCGGCCGCGGCAACCTGGACGAATGAGGCGGCGAGTGCGGCCGCGCCGAGGATAGTCAGAATGGTCTTGCGCATGGTTGGTCTCCCGGTCTGCTGGTTTTGCGCGCTCGGTTTACGGGGCGGGGGTCGCCTCGCGAGCTCGCGCTGTGTCCTTGAAATAACGATGGCTCGGCCCGAATATTACGGTGCCTGCAATCACGAAGCGGCGAGCAAATTTCTTGGTCAAAAAATTTTTCGGCTAAATATTTGGCAGCATCGGCGGGCTGAATGTAATAGACTTGTCTTAATCGGGCCGGTCCGATCAAATCTCTCGAGAGCGAAGCTGATGAAGAAACTATTGCTAGCCCTCCTGCTGATCGCATCTCCCGCCTGGGCTCAAACCAAATTGACGCCCAAAGGTGCAACCGCCCACGCCGACAATTGTGCCCCGATCGGGCGGACCGCCAATGGCGAACTGGTCTATTCCATGAAGTGCGAGAATTTGCCCGCGCCGCCTCCGCCGCCGCCCCAGGCCGAAAACAGGGAAGCGCCGCCGCCGGCGCCCGAGCCTCAGATGCAGCGAAGCGGGCTGTTCGGCTGGTCCTACGAAGTAAAGCGGCCGGACCAATAGGCGATTTGGCCTCTCAGAGAGAGCCTGTAGGCCCGCCACCCCTGGAATGGTCCTTGCTTCCGGCGTCCTTGGCTGCAATTGATAACGCAGAACCCTCGATCATGAGTACGATGCAAGAGAACCTTGAATGAGCCAACTCATTGTCCGCGCCGGTGACTTCACGTTCCAGGCCCGCTTTCGAAGAACAACTGGCGCCCAAGACTTGCGCGGCGTTTCGCAAGGCGATGCCGTTCGAGAGCCAGGTCATCCATGTGCGCTGGAGCGGCGAGGGCGTCTGGATGCCGCTCGGCGATCTCGATTTCGGCGTCTCTTACGAAAACCACACCAGCTATCCCGCGCCCGGCCAGATCATTCTTTATCCCGGCGGCATCAGCGAAACCGAAATCCTGCTGGCCTATGGCGGCGTGCATTTCGCCAGCAAGATGGGTCAGCTCGCCGGCAATCATTTCATCACCCTGACCTCGGGGCTTGAGAATTTGCCTGAGCTCGGCAAGACCGTGCTGTGGAAGGGCGCGCAGAAAATCCGCTTCGAGGAAGTGCTGAGATGGCCGAGGCCGGATACCCCCGCGATCTCCGCGGCTACGGCCGCAATCCGCCCGATCCGCACTGGCCCGGCAACGCGCGGGTCGCCGTGCAGTTCGTGGTGAATTTCGAAGAGGGCGGCGAGAACAACATCCTGCACGGCGACCGCGCCTCGGAGGCGTTCCTGTCGGACGTGCTGGGCGCGCAGCCCTGGCCGGGGCAGCGTCACGCCAATATCGAATCGATGTTCGAATATGGCTCGCGCGCCGGCTTCTGGCGGCTGTGGCGGATGTTCACCGAGCGCAAGCTGCCGACGACCGTGTTCGGCGTCGCCACCGCCTTGAAGCGCAATCCCGAAGTGGTCGCCGCGATGAAGGAAGCCGGCTGGGACATCGCCAGCCACAGCCTGAAATGGGTCGAGCACAAGGACATGTCGGAAGCCGAGGAGCGCGTGGGAGATCGCGCGAGGCGATCCGCGTCCACACCGAGGTGACCGGCCAGCGCCCGCTCGGCTGGTACACCGGGCGAACATCGATCAACACCGTGCGACTGGTGATGGAAGCCGGCGGCTTTCTCTATTCCTGCGATTCCTATGCCGACGATCTGCCGTACTGGATCAAGGGACCGGCGGGACCGCATCTGATCATTCCCTACAGCCTCGATGCCAACGACATGCGCTTCGTCAATGCGCAGGGATTTGGCGGCGGCGATCAGTTCTTCACCTACCTCAAGGACAGTTTCGACGTGCTCTACGCCGAAGGCGAGACGTCGCCGAAGATGATGTCGGTCGGCCTGCATTGCCGGGTGGTCGGCCGTCCCGGCCGCGCCGCGTCGCTGATGCGGTTTCTCGACTACATCATGAACCATGAGCGGGTCTGGGTGCCGACGCGGCTGCAGATCGCGCAGCACTGGCACGCCAATCTCTCGCATCTTGCCGCCAACGCGCCGGCGCTCGGATAGGGGGCGCGGATGTCGCAGAAAGACGCTTTCCGATCTGAACGCCTGCAGCAAGGACGACTTTGTCGCAGCACTTGCCAATATCTTCGAATATTCGCCGTGGATCGCCGAACAGGCCGCCGTCGGCGCGGCCGTTCGCCGGCGTGAACGCGCTATTCGCGGCGATGAAGGCGGCGGTCGATCGCGCGCCGTCCGGAGCTTCGCCTGGCGCTGATCAAGGCGCATCCCGATCTCGCCAACAAGACCCAGCGCGCCGCGGGCCTGACCGCGGAATCCAGTGCCGAGCAGAACAGCGTCGGCCTCGACCGGCTGTCGGATGCCGAATATGAAGCATTCGAGCGGGTCAACAACGCCTACCGCGCCAAATTCGGCTTTCCCTATATCGTCTGCGTCCGCCGCCACACCAAGGATTCCATCCTGCGCGATTTCGAGCGACGGCTGCCGAACGATGCCGCAACCGGAAACGCAGACCTCGATCGAGGAGATCTGCCGGATCGCGGCGCTTGCGCCTCGATCAGCTCGTCGACCTCCGACGACCGGCTGCAGGTGCATGGGCGGCTGTCGACCCATGTGCTCGATACCCACAGCGGCAAGCCGGCGGCGGGGATCGCGGTCGAACTGATCGAGCTGTCCGAGCTCGGCGCGAGCCGCGTCGTGACGCGCGCGGTCACCAATGCGGACGGCCGCACCGATCAGCCGCTGATCGGCGGCCGGCCGGTGCCGATCGGCCGCTACGAATTGACGTTCAGCGTCGGAAAATATTTTGCCGAACGGCAGGTGCCGATGTCCGATCCGCCGTTCCTCGACCAGATTCCGCTGCGGTTTTCGGTCAGCGAGCCCGAAGGCCATCTCCACGTGCCGCTGCTGGTCACGCCCTGGAGCTACGCGACCTATCGCGGAAGCTAGAACGGTCTGATCGCCTCACACGTGCTGCGCCGATGAAGCCGATCGCCGCCGCATCGGCCTCC
Source organism: uncultured Alphaproteobacteria bacterium (assembly GCA_963713785.1). Classification (GTDB taxonomy): domain Bacteria; phylum Pseudomonadota; class Alphaproteobacteria; order Rhizobiales; family Xanthobacteraceae; genus Bradyrhizobium. The sequence goes on along the minus strand of CAVQNB010000002.1, from coordinate 279,329 downwards.
GCGGCAGCGCTTGCTGCCGACGCCGTTGAAGAATGCATTCAGGAGCACCGCGACCAGCGCGCAGAGCAGGATGCCGGATTCCAGCAGCGGCTGCAGATCGTGCGGCAGGTTGCGGAAGAAACTCGGGCGCGGCGAGCGGGATCATGCCGAAGCCGACCGAGATCGCGACCACGAACAGGTTGTAGCGATTGTTCTTGAAGTCGACCGCGGTGAGGATTCGCGCGCCGGTCGCGGCGACCATGCCGAACATCACGAGGCCGGCGCCGCCGAGCACCACCAGCGGCACCGCTTCGACCAGTGCCGCCATCTTCGGCAGCAGGCCGAGCAGCAGCATGATGACGCCGCCGGTGACCGTCACCCAGCGCGAGCGCACGCCGGTGACGCTGACGAGGCCGACATTCTGCGAGAACGACGTGTAGGGAAAGGTGTTGAACATGCCGCCGAGCAGCGTGCCGACGCCGTCGGCGCGCAAGCCGCGCGTCAGCGCGTCGCGGTCGATGGTCTTGCCGGTGATCTCGCCGAGCGCCAGAAACATCCCGAGCGATTCGATCATCACCACGATCATCACGATGCACATGGTGACGATCGGCACGAGATGGAATTGCGGAACGCCGAAGCGGAAGCGGGAGCACGATGTCGCCCCATGACGCGGCGACGACCTTCTCGAAATGCATGACGCCGAGCACGCTGGCGAGAATCGGCGCCGGCGATGATGCCGAGCAGCACCGAGACGTTGGCGATGAAGCCGGTTCCCCATCTGATCAGGCCGAGAATGACCAGCAGCACGAACAGCGCGATGCCGAGCCCCTGCAACTGGCCGTAGCCGGGATTGGGAAACGCGCCGGGAACGCCGTCGACCACCTTGGTCAGGGTCGGTAGTCCGCCGCCGGCCCAGTTGATGCCGACCCGCATCAGCGAAATGCCGATCACCAGGATGATGGTGCCGGTCACGACCGGCGGAAACAGCGGCAGCAGCCGGCTGATGAAAGGCGCGGCAATGATGCCGAAGATTCCGGCAGCGATCACCGAGCCATAGATGCCGAGCAACCCGATATCGGGCGCGGCCGCCATCGACAGCATCGGGCCGACGGAGGCGAAGGTGACGCCCATCATCACCGGGAGCCGGATACCGACGCCGGGAAAGCCGATGCACTGCACCAGCGTGGCGAGCCCGCAGGCGAACAAATCCGCGCTGATCAGAAAGGCGACGTCTTCCGGCGACAGTTTCAGCGCCCGGCCGATGATCAGGGGGACGGCGACCGCGCCGGCATACATCACCAGCACATGCTGCAGGCCGAGCGCCAGCAGGCGCGGGGTCGGCAGGACCTCGTCGACCGGATGGACTTCGGTGCTCATGGACGTGATCCCTCCTGTGTCGGGCTTGACCCGGCCCGTTGCCTGCATCATCGCAGCAATACAAGGCCCGTGCCAAGCGGATTGCGCCTTCCCGGCTTGTCGATGGCACGAACGTTGCTCAGTATCAGGCTTAGCCGGAGCAATCCGGCGCGCTGGGTTCGCCCGATCGAACCGGAGGTTTTTGCGCGTGCCGCTGATCAAGAACAGATATGGAAAAGGCCGGGTTCGCGTGATGCGGATTCATCGCGACGGCGACCGGCACGAGGTCAGCCAGCTCAATGTCAAGGCGATGATCGAAGGTGACTTCGCGCGCGCCTATACGCACGCCGACAATTCCACTTCGGTTTCGACCGACACCATCAAGAACGTGGTCAATGTCGTCGCGCGCGAGAATACCGGTCTCTCCACCGAGGAGTTCTGTCAGGTGCTGGCGAAGAAATATCCTCGATACCTATCCGCAGGTCGCCTCGGTCGCGATCACCGCGCATGAGACGAAATGGAGCCGGCTGAGTTTCGGCGGCAAGCCGCATCCGCACAGCTTCGTGCTCGACAGCAACGGCAAGCCGTTCGTCGAAGTAACCGCGACGCGCGCAATGGAACGTCGACGCTGGCTTCCGGCATCGACGGTTTTACGTTCATGAAGTCGACCCAGTCGGGCTGGGAGAAATACGTCAAGGATCGCTACACGACGATTCCGCCGAGACCAACGACCGGATGTGCGCGACCTCCATGGTGGCGTCGTGGAAATGGTCGGGAAAGCCGGCGAGCTATCCCGCCACCAACGCGAAAATCCTCGATACGCTGCTGGAAGTGTTCGCACCACCTATAGCGCGAGCGTGCAGGATAGCCTGTACCGCATGGGCGAGGCCGCGCTTGCCGCGGTGCCGGAAATCTCCGAAATCAGCATGGCCTGCCCGAACATGCACTTCATCCTGATGAACCTCTCGGCGTTCGGGCTCGATAACAACAACGACGTGTTCCTGCCGACCGATGAGCCGCACGGCCAGATCGAGTGCACGGTGGGGCGGGGGTGATCGCGCACGTCGCGGCTGGAATTATGCGTCGCCGAACTTCTCGTGCAGCGCCGGAAACAGCCGGTCCGGCTTGAACGGCACGGCGGTGAAGCGGATGCCGGTGGCGTCGGCGAGCGCATTGCCGAGCGCGGCCGCCACCGGATTGTAGGGACTTTCGCTCATCGACTTGGCGCCCATCGGCCCGAGCGTATCCGAGGTGTCGGCGAAATAGACCTCGGTGCGCGGAATGTCGGCAAAGGACGGCAGGTGATAATCGCGGAATTTCGGATTGACGACGCGGCCGCCGTCGTCGATCACCATCTCCTCGTACAGCGTGGCGCCGAGCGACTGCGCGACGCCGCCCTCGACCTGGCCGCGGCACTGCATGGGATTGGCGACCCGGCCGGCATCGGCGGCCTGCACGCTCTTGAGGATCTTGATTTCGCCGGTGCCCTTGTTCACGGCGACGCGAAAGCCCTGCACGTTGAACGCGACCGAGCGCGGCGTGCCCGCCGAAGTGCCGTTGGCGCTCGAGCGTTTGCCCTTGCGCGCGCGCGGCTTCGGCGATCTGCGCGAACGACAGGCGTTGCTTGCCGCAAACGACGGAATCGCTGTTCGAGCACGCAGGTGCCGGGATCTGTCTCCGGTCGCGCGCGGATGCAAACGCCTTGAGGTCGGCGGCCAGATTTTCCGCCGCCGCCTGCGTCGCGCGTCCGGCGACAAAGGTGCCGGTGCTGCCATAGGCGCCGGTGTCGTGGCCGCCATGGGCGGTGTCGGATTGCAGCAGGCGGATCTGATCGACCGTGGTCGCGAGCGCGGTCGCGGCGATCTGGCGATGCACCGTCGAGGTGCCGTTGCCGAACTCCGCGGTGCCGACGGTCAGCTCGAAGCCGCCGTCGTCGCGCAGCGAAATCCTGGCAGTCGGCGATATGCCCGTCCGGCGGCACGGTATCGATCATGGTCAGCGCGATGCCGTCGCCGATCAGCCAGTCGGCGGAGAGATCGATCTTCGGCGCCGTCGGCCTGCATCGCGCGCTCGACCAGGTCGAGGCACTGATCGAGCCCGTAACTGCCGTAGAGCACGTCGTGATGTCCGGAGCCCGGCGGCGACAGCATCGGATCGCCGGGCTTGACGATGTTGCGGCGGCGCATCTCGAAGGGACTGATGCCGAGTTGCCTTGGCCAGTTCGTCGATCGCGGCTTCCACCGCGAACAGCGTCTGCGGCAGGCCGTAGCCGCGGAAGGCGCCGGCCGGCACGGTGTTGGTATAGGCGGCGACGGCGTCGACCTTCTTGTTCGGACAATTATAGACGCCGATGCATTCGCCGCAGGCGTGAAACAGCACCGGGCCGGCATGATTGCCATAGGCGCCGGTGTTGGAGAGCACGTCGAGCTGCAGCGCCGTCAGCTTGCCGTCCTTGTCGGCGCCGGCCTTGACGGTGACGCGCATCGGATGCCGCGTCGAGGTCGAGATGAATTGCTCCTCGCGGGTGAGTTCGAGCTTGACCGGCCGTCCGGTCTTGAGCGCGGCGAGCGCCAGAATATCCTCGACGAACATTTCCTGCTTGCCGCCGAAGCCGCCGCCGACGCGCTCGCAGAACACCCGGACCTTGTCCGGCGGCAGATCGAAGATGTCCGCCAGCGCGCGCCGCGTCAGGAACGGCACCTGCGTGCTGGAGCGGACGTTCAGGATGCCGCTCGCATCGACCCAGGCGAGGCCGCCATGGGTTTCCAGCGCGGCGTGCTGGACGCGCTGGGTGCGTGAACGTGCCCTCGTAGGTGACGGCGGATTCGGCGAGCGCGGTTGCGACATCGCCGAACTCGCCGTGGGTTTCCGCCACGATGTTGCGCTGCGCGTTGGCGACGCGATGCTCCGGCGTCTTGTCGCCGTGGATCGACGGCGCGCCTGGTGCGATCGCCTGCGCCGGATCGACCACCGCCGGCAGAATCTCGTAGTCGACCTTGAGGCGGCGGCAGCCTTCTTCGGCGGCGGCTTCGGTCTCGGCGACCACGGCGGCGACCTTCTGCCCGATGAAGCGGACGACATTGTCGAGCACGCGGGTGTCGTCCGGATCCATCCAGGCCTTCTCGTGCCGCGCGGTCGAGAACAGCCGATCCGGCGCGTCTTCGTGAGGTCAGCACCGCATGCACGCCGGGAACGGCCAGCGCCGCGCTCTTGTCGATCGAGATGATCCTGGCGTGCGGATGCGGCGAGCGCAGCATCTTGATGTGCAGCAGGCCTTCGATCGCGGTATCGAACGTGTAGCGCGCCGCGCCGCGCACCACCTGCGGTCCGGCCGGCGCGGGCAGGCTGCGGCCGAATGCGGTGCCGGCGGCGGCGTCTTCGACATTGGTCTTGCCGTTGAGCGCGTCCTCGATCGAGCGATAGCCGGTGCAGCGGCAGATATTGCCTTTCAGCGCCGCGCCGAGATCCTGCCGCTGCGCCTGGTTCAGCGACGCGCAGGTCAGGATCATGCCGGCGGTGCAGAACCCGCATTGAAATGCCTGCGCATCGAGAAACGCCTGCTGCATCGGATGCGTGCCGCCATCGGGCGCAAGGCCTTCGATGGTCGTGACGGCATGGCCGTCGGCGCGGAAGGCCGGGATCAGGCAGCTATGCACCGGCTCGCCGTCGATCAGCACGGTGCAGGCGCCGCAGTCGCCGGCGTCGCAGCCCTTCTTGACGCCGAAATGCCCGAGCTCGCGCAGGAACGTGCGCAGGCATTGTCCGGCGCGCGGGCGTGTTCGAAAAATCCTTGCCGTTGATCTCGATAGCTCATGGCTGCGCCAGGCCTTGCAGTTCGGCGCGAATTTCTTCGGCCAGCCGCAGCGTCATGTGCTTGCGCCAGGCCGGCTTGCCGTGGACGTCGTCGTGATAGAGATCGTCGGGGATGTGCTGCAGGATCGCCTCGCGCAATTCGCTGCGCTCCGGAATTTCGGCAAAGGACAATCTGAACCGGCCGCACGGTCGAGCCGTCACCGTCAGCGCGAGGGCGCCGTCGCTGCCGATGCTGCCGATCAGCAGCGCCGCCGAACGGCCGACCGGCGTCAGCGATATCTGGCGAAACGCCGAGCGCCGCTTCAGCGCCGCGAGCGGAATATCGATTTGCCGCAGCAGATCGCCCGGCGCCAGCACGTTGCGCTGGTTGCCGGTGACGAAGTCGGCGACGTCGATCGTTCGCTCGCTGCCGTCGGCCTTCCAGATCGTGCAGACGCCATCGAGCGCCGCCGTCAGCGAGATCATCGGTCCGGCCGGCAGCGACATGCAGAGATTGCCGCCGACGGTTGCGGTCTTCCAGATCTTGAAGGAGGCGAGAAACGCGCGGCAGCATTGATTGATCAGGGGTGCGGCGAGCCATTCCGGCGGGCAGGCGAGCGCGTCGAGTTGCGCGACCGTGCAGGTCGCCGCGATCGTCAGCCCGGTCTCGCCGATCGTCAGCGCCGGCCATTTGAAATCGGTGAGATCGATCAGCCGCGTCAGGTGGGCCTGCGGTTCCGAGAACAGCCAGGTCCCGCCCGCGAGCCAAGCATCGCCTGCCGTCCAAACGGGCAGTTGCGCCCGCGCTTTGCGGATGCGCCACCTCTGTGATGGTGTTCAGATCCATGGATACGCCAGCGCTTTCAACGAGATGCATCTCTCTGTAAGAAGTCTTGCAAGACCGAGCGCCAACTCTCGCACGGATCGGGCTGGTCTTTGAATTGCAGGGATAGGGCGTGCGAGCGTTTTGCAATCCGATCTCCGGAGAAGGCTGCAGGATATGGACCAAACGCGGGCGATCTGGATCAAGGATCCGCTTGGCCATCCTCGCCGATGGCGCCGAGCGCGGCATTGTCGTCCAGGACGGCAGGATCGTCGAACTGGTGCCGAAGGGCGGCCAGCCGACGACGTCGGCGGCGTTCTTCGAGGCCGGCGACCATGTGGTGCTGCCCGGGCTGATCAACACCCATCATCATTTCTACCAGACGCTGACGCGGGCGCTGCCGGCGGCGCTGGACCGCGAACTGTTTCCGTGGCTGCAGGCGCTCTATCCGGTATGGGCGCGGCTGACGCCGGAAGCGCTCGATCTCGGCGTCACCGTGGCGATGTCGGAGCTGCTGCTGTCCGGCTGCACCACCACGACCGATCATCATTATGTCTTTCCGGCCGGGCTCGAGGATGCCGTCGATATCGAAGTCGCCGTCGCCAGGCGGCTCGGCGTGCGCGTGCTGCTGACGCGCGGCTCGATGAACCGGTCGCAGCGCGACGGCGGCTTGCCGCCGGACAGCGTGGTGCAGGACGAGGACACGATCCTCGCCGACAGCGAACGCGTGGTCGGCCAAGCATCATCAGCGCGGCGAGGACGCGATGGTGCAGATCGCGCTGGCGCCGTGCTCGCCGTTTTCGGTGACGACGTCGCTGATGCGCGCGACCGCCGCGCTTGCCGACAAGCTCGACGTCCGCCTGCACACCCATCTGGCGGAGACCGAGGACGAGAACAAATTCTGCGAGCAGATGCATGGCTGCCGGCCGCTCGATTATCTCGAGCAATGCGGCTGGCTCAATGCGCGGACCTGGCTGGCGCACGGCATTCATCTTCAACGCCGCGGAGATGAAGCGGCTGGGCAAGGCCGGAACCACCATCAGCCACTGCGCCTGCAGCAACCAGATTCTGGCCTCCGGCTGCTGTCCGGTCTGCGACATGGAAGAGGCCGGGGTCGGCGATCGGGCTCGGCGTCGACGGCTCGGCCTCGAACGATGAATCCAACCTGATGCAGGAAGTGCGCGCCGCGTTCCTGCTGCAGCGCGCGCGCTATGGCGTCGGCCGGGTCAGCCACAAGGACGCGCTGCGCTGGGCGACCAAGGGATCGGCGGCCTGCGTCGGCCGTCCCGAACTCGGCGAGATCGCGGTCGGCAAGGCCGCCGATCTGGCGCTGTTCAAGCTCGACGAATTGCGCTTCTCCGGCCACGGCGATCCGCTGGCGGCGCTGGTGCTGTGCGGCGCGCATCGCGCCGACCGGGTGATGGTCGGCGGCAAATGGGTGGTGATCGATGGCGCGATCCCCGGGCTCGACGTGCCCGATCTGATCCGGCGCCACAGCGCGGCCGCGCACGCGATGCAGGTGGGGTGAGTCAAGTTGATCCCTCATGGTGAAGGCGGCTTGCCCGACATCGAAGTGAAGATGGCGCATCGGTCGGCGAGCCAGTTGCCGCCCGCAAACCGACGCCGGGCATGAAAAGGGTCCGGGCGTTGCCGCCCGGACCCTGTATCGCGGACGTTCGGCTTACTTGCCGGGAATCTTGTCGTCGATGCCCTTGACGTAGAAGTTCATGCCGAGCACCTGGCCGTCGTCGAGATGGTCGCCGCCCTTGCACTCGACCGTCTTGCCGTCCTGGTCCGACGATCGGGCACTTGAACGGATACAGCTTGCCGGCGACGATGGCGGCTTCGGTATCCATCGCCAGCTTCTTCACGTCGTCGGGCATGTTGGTGTAGGGCGCCATCACGACCATCTTCGACTTCAGCCCGCCCCAGATGTCTGTCCGAGGTCCACTTGCCGTCGAGTTCGGCCTTGACGCGATCGATGTAGTAGGGCGCCCAGTTGTCGATGATCGAGGTCAGCTGCGTCTTCGGTCCGAACTTGATCATTTCGGAATCCTGGCCGAACGCCAGCTTGCCGCGCTCGGATGCGATCTGCATCGCGGCCGGGCTGTCGGTGTGCTGCATGATCACGTCGGCGCCCTGATCGAGCAGCGCCTTGGCGGCGTCGGCTTCCTTGCCGGGATCGAACCAGGTGTTCGCCCAGATGATCTTGACCTTGATGTTCGGATTGACCGTCTGCGCGCCGAGCATCGTGGCGTTGATGCCCATGATGACTTCCGGGATCGGGAACGAGCCGATGTAGCCGAGCACGCCGGCTTTCGACATCTTGCCGGCGATCACGCCCTGGATGTAGCGGCCTTCGTAGAACCGGCCGTTGTAGATCGACATGTTCTTGTCGCGCTTGAAGCCGGTGGCGTGCTCGAAATGCACGTTGGGATATTTCTTGGCGACCTTCAGCGTCGGATCCATGTAGCCGAACGACGTCGTGAAGATCAGCTTGTTGCCGGCGCGCACCAGCTGTTCGATCGAGCGCTCGGCGTCCGGGCCTTCGCTGACGTTCTCGAGATAGGTGGTCTCGATCTTGTCGCCGAATTCCTTGACCAGGGCCTGGCGCGCGACTTCATGCTGGTAGGTCCAGCCGAAATCGCCGACCGGGCCGAGATAAATAAAGCCGACCTTGAGCTTGTCGGCGGCGGATGCGCCGAACAGGCTTGCTCCGGCGGCGAGCATCACTGCGGCCGCCGCAATGAGAATTTTTCTCATGGGTTTCTCCTGACTACTAAGGGGTGGACTGTCTATCCCGATGCGCGCGCGCCCCATCGCGCGCGCTTCGGGTATTTCATCGATCGGGCACGAACACCGTTCCCAGCGCCGCCGGCGCGGTCGAGCCGCCGGTTCTCGCGCGCGAAATCAGAACAAGGACGATGACGGTTGCGAGATAGGGCAGCGCCGACATGAATTGCGAGGGAATGCCGAGGCCGAGCGCCTTGTGCATGCAATTGCAGGATGGTCACGGCGCCGAACAGATAGGCGCCGATCACGAGGCGGCCCGGCCGCCACGAGGCGAACACCACGAGCGCCAGCGCGATCCAGCCGCGGCCCGCGGTCATGCCCGGAATGAAGAACGGCGTATAGGCCAGCGGCAGATAGGCGCCGGCGAGGCCCGCGCAGGCGCCGCCGAACATCACGGCGAACATGCGGATCCGGAGCACCGGATAGCCGAGCGCATGCGCCGAAACGTGATTGTCGCCGACGGCGCGCAGCACCAGTCCGGCCGGCGTGCGGTAGAGAAACAGCCAGACGGCGACGACCAGCGCCAGCGAGAGATAGACGAACGCGTCCTCGCCGAACAGGATGCGGCCGACCAACGGAATGTCGGTGAGGCCGGGAATGTAAAGATGCGGCGCCGGGGTAATCCTCTCGCCGACGAAGCCGGCGCCGATCAGGCCGGACAGTCCGACGCCGAGAATCGTCAGCGCAAGTCCGGTCGCGACCTGGTTGACGGCAAGGCCGAGCGTCATCAGCGCGAAGATCAGCGACAGCAGCGTGCCGGCGACGATGCCGCAGAGCGCGCCGACGATGATCGAACCGGTGAGCCAGGCGCCGCCGAAGCCGCAGGCCGCGCCGACGATCATCATGCCCTCGACGCCGAGATTGAGCACGCCGGAGCGCTCGGTCACGAGTTCGCCGGTGGCCGCGAGCAACAGCGGCGTCGACGCCGCCAGCACCGACAGGATGATGGCTTCAAGCAGTTCCACTGGACACCTGCCGCGACGGGAAAATCAGCCGGAACCGGTAGAGAATGAGGGAGTCGCAGGCGAGCACGTAGAACAGCAGGATGCCCTGAAACACCTTGGTGACGTCGAACGGGATCTTCATTGCGATCTGGGCCTGCTCGCCGCCGATGAAGGTAAGCGCGAGGAAAAGGCCTGCAATTAATATTCCAATCGGATTCAGCCGCCCGAGGAACGCGACGATGATCGCGGTGAAGCCGTAGCCGGGCGAAATGCCCGGCTGCAGATGCCCGACGGGTCCGGCGACCTCGATGATCCCGGCCAGCCCGGCGAGCGCGCCGGAGATGGCGAAGGTCAGGAGGATCAGCTGGTTGGAATTGAATCCGCCGAAGCGCGCGGCGCGCGGTGCGGCGCCGACGACGCGGATTTCGAAGCCCTTGATGGTGCGGCCGAGCAGCACCGCCGCGGCAGCGACGACCACCAGCGCGATGATCGCGCCGAGATGCAGACGGCCGCCTTCGATCAGAATCGGCACGGTGGCGACCGGATCGAACTCCGCGGTGGTCGGGAAGTTGAAGCCGGCCGGATCGCGCCACGGACCGCGCACCAGATAGTCGAGAAAGAGATCGGCGACATAGACCAGCATCAGGCTGGTCAGGATTTCGCTGGCGCCGAACCTGACCTTGCAGATCGCCGGGATCAGCGCATAGAGCGCGCCTGCCGCGGCGCCGAGCAGCAGCATCGCGGGCAGCACCCAATGGCCGGCGTCGGTGCCTTGGGTCTTCACCGCGAGCCAGCTGCCGGCGACGGCGCCGATCAGGAATTGTCCTTCGGCGCCGATATTCCAGACATTGGCGAGATAGCAGAGCGACAGGCCGATGGCGATCATCACCAGCGGCGTCGCCTTCACCGCGATCTCCTGCAGCGAATAGCTGTCGGTCAGGGGATCGATGAAGTAGACGCCAGAGCGCCGAAATCGGATTCTTGCCGAGAATGGCGAACAGGATGCTCATGGTCACGATCGTCAAGCCGATCGCGATCAGCGGCGAAACCAGCGCGATCGTGTTCGATCGCTCGGCGCGCTTTTCAAGCACCAACTGCATGCGCCGCTTCCTTCTGCGTCCAGGCTGCTTCCGCCCATCAACAGGCCGAGCTTCTCGCGGCTGGCCTCCGCGGTCGTCAGCGGCTCCGAAAGCTGGCCGTGGAACATCACCGCGATCCGGTCGGTGATTTCGGCGAGTTCGTCGAGATCCTGGCTGGTCACCAGCACGGCGGCGCCGGCGGCGGCGAGATCGAGCAGCGCCTGGCGGATCACGGCGGCCGCGCCCGCGTCGACGCCCCAGGTCGGCTGGCTGACGACGAGCACGGCCGGGTTGCGCAGGATTTCGCGGCCGACGATGAATTTCTGCAGATTGCCGCCGGACAGGCTCGCGGCTTCCGGATCGCGCTTGGCCTTGCGCACGTCGAACGTCTCGGTGGCGCGGTCGACCGTCTTTAGCGTCGCGGCGGTATTGACGAAGCCATGCTGCACCATGCCGCTGGCGGCATGGCCGGTCAGAAGCGCATTCTCCGAGAGCTTCATGCGCGGCGCGGTGCCGTGGCCGAGCCGCTCTTCCGGCACGAAGGCCGCGCCGAGCCTGCGGCGCTGGGTGATCGAAAGATGGCCGGCGGCGATGCCCGTCGATCACCACCGTGCCGGGATCCTGCGACAGCCGCTCGCCCGAGAGCGCGGCGAACAGCTCGTCCTGGCCGTTGCCGGCGACGCCGGCGATGCCCAAGATTTCGCCGCCCTTCAACTCGAGCGAGATGTGCTGCAAGCCGCACGCCATGGGGATCGTCGGGCTCCAGGCTGAGATCGTTGACGACAAGGCGCGGCACCGTGGTCTTCCGGCCCGCGGCCGCCTTCACCTCCTTGATCTCGGCGCCGACCATCATGCGCGCCAGCGAGGCCGCGGTCTCCGCCTTGCGGATTGCAGGTCGCGACCTTCTTGCCGCCGCGCAGGATCGTGGCGGTGTCGCAAAGCCGCTTCACCTCTTCGAGCTTGTGGCTGATGTAGAGGATCGCGCGGCCCTCGGCCTTCAGCCGCTCGAGCACGACGAAGAGCTGATCGGCTTCCTGCGGGGTCAGCACCGCGGTCGGCTCGTCGAGGATCAGGAATTTCGGATTCTGCATCAGCGCGCGCACGATCTCGATGCGCTGGCGCTCGCCGACCGACAGCTGCCAGACCTCGCGCTTCGGATCGAGCGGAAGCCCGTAAACATTGGATACTTGCTCGAGCCGCGCCGACATGTCCTTGAACGATTCCTTGCCGTCGAGGCCGAGCGCGACGTTCTCGGCGACGGTGAGATTGTCGAACAGCGAGAAATGCTGGAACACCATGCCGATGCCGCGGCGCGCGGGCTTCCGACGGTCCGGAGAGCACCATCTTCTCGCCCTGCCAGCGCATCTCGCCTTCGCTCGGCTGGATCAGTCCGTAGATGGTTTTGACCAGCGTCGATTTTCCCGCGCCGTTCTCGCCGAGCAGGGCATGGATCTGCTGCGGCCAGATATCGATATCGATCGCTGTCATTGGCGAGGAAATCGCCGTAGCGCTTGGTCAGCCCGATGGTCTGGAGCAGCGGCGTTTCGCCGGAATGCGGGCCGGTAGGCGTCGGATCTAACATTCGTTGTCACGCGTGCGAGGGATGAGCTGCCTCAATACTGGGCTAGTTTGGACGTCGGCGTAAGTAGCGAAAAAGCGCCAGCGTTTGCCCAACTCTTTGGCAGGCGATGACTCCAGCGTGATTCTCCGGCAGCCTTGCTTGCCACGGGCAGGTCTCGCAGATGCCATCTCGTGCGCCTGCGCCGAAACCGCCGGAAATCTGTTGCAAAATTGTGACGGTCGACACAATTCGGAACCGCCAGGTCGAGGCTGACGTGAAGTTGAGCAGCGATCATTCCGGTGTGCGAGAGCAGTGTTGTGCGCCCGATTTGCGCGCCAGCGTTGCGCGCTGGCTGCGTCAGATCATCGCAAAAAGCCAATAAAATACAGGCATAAGCGCGATCGCTCGCGATCGCCGCTTGGCGTGGCTTGTGCGGCGCAGCAGATGCCGCGCTCGACGACGCAAATGCGCTGATGCTGGCGCATTCTTGATGAAACTTGCGGCAGGCCATGGAGAAAGTTGAGGCTTCTCAGCTCTAACGAACGGCGCAAGTGTCACACTCAAGGGCCTCGATCATTTCGATCGTCAACTTGGGGGTATTCAGAATGTCCTATCGTACGAAAGCAATTGCAGCCGCGGCGCTGTCACTTGCCACGCTCGCTCCAGCGGGCTTCGCCAGCGCTGCCGACTTGCCGGTCAAGGCCAAGGCCAAGCCGGTCGCCGATCTGCCGTTCTTCTTCGTGATCGATGACCGGGTGACCTACTCGTGGATGCCCAAGGTACCGATCCCGGCGTTTTCACCGTCAAGCCGAACGGCACGATCAACGGCAACGACCGCAAAGCAGGTCTATTCGTTCACCCACTTCGACGTCTGGGCCTACGGCACCAACTTCTTCACCATCTCGATGTTCAAGTCGGACCACAACGATCCGGCCGCGCCGTGCACGAACGCCGGTGTCACTTCGACCGCGATATCGGCGTGCGGTGACCCGCAATCTGCGCCGGCGCAACCGAAATCTACGGCCTGTTCCGCTCGCACCTTCGGCTGGAACGAAATCTTCAACACCAAGGCCTTCACGCATGGGGCCGCTGCATAACATTTCGTTCGAAGTCGGCGCTGGACGCCAACGCCGAAAACAACTTCCTGGCTCCGGCCAAGCGCGACGTCGTCGCCGGTCTGCAGTTCGCCTTCGATCTTCCCTACAAGGGCTACTTCAACGTAGCGCCCTTGGCCTACAAGGAAATCAACCACAACGCCTTCGACCAGTGCGGCACGGCTTCTCCGGCCCGGCATTCCCGGGCGTAACCTGCCTCGTCGACGGCAACACGAATTTCAAGACCACCTGGGCGGTTGAAATCAACTACTACATGGATCTCGGCTTCCTGCCGGAGAACATGCAGTACTTCGTCGATCAGCGGCCGTGCTGGCTTCTACGGACCGAAGGGCGACCAGAACGCATCCGCTTCGGTTCGCCGGCGCATGGCACCTCAACACCGACGGTCGAATTCAACAGCGAACCGATCCGTCTGACCTTCGACGCCTGCAAGGCGATCTGGGGTCCGAAGTACTCGCACTTCGTCGACGTCTGGGTTGCCTATCGCTACTGGCAGAACAAGTTCGGCCTCGACCACAACGCGAGCCCGGCGTCTGCACCGTCTGCGTGTGGCCGGTCGTGAGCACCAACACCTGCACCGAATCGACGGTCTATGCCGGTATCACGGTGAAGTTCTAACCGCCTGATCTGTCTCCAGGTGAAAGACGATGGCGCCGCGATTGAACTCGCGGCGCCATTTTCGTTTGTTGGAGCCGTCGTCCGGAAAAGCGGAAGCCAGTTTTGCCGCTAAGACGGTGATCGACGCTGAAGCGGTCGAGATCAGCCGATCCGCTTGGACCGTGATTTGGCGATCTGAAGTTCGCGGCCAGCTCGGGTCCGCTTCGCGAACCTATTTGTTCCAGACGCCGGCGTGCAGCGCTTCGGCCTCGTCCTCGAGCAACGGTCCGATGACCTCGGTCGGCCCGCTGGCCGCTCTTGAACACCTCGCGGCACGGCAGGTCGAGCGTCGGGTTCTCCGGGTGATTGCCGGTGACGGCGCGCAAGCGATGTTCGCTCAAGCCGTAGACCAGGCGGCCGATTCCGGCCCAGTAGATCGCGCCCGCGCACATCGCGCAGGGTTCGGCGGACGAATAGAGCGTCGCGCCTTTGAGCACATCCGGCGCTCAGCGTCGTGCAGGCTTGCGTCGCCAGCAGGCGCTCGGCATGCGCGGTGCCGTCATGCGACGGCATGTAGCCGTTCTCGGTCTCGATCAGCACGTTGCGATTCCGATCGACGAGGATGGCGCCGAACGGATGATTGCCGTGGGTCATGGCGCGGCGGGCGACATCGAACGAGCGGCGCAGGAAATGCTCGTCGAGTTCGGACGTGCTCATATTCGAAAGGCTGTCTGGCCGCTCCAGTGCGCCGCATCCATCGGACGGCGCTTCGCCGAACATGGCCGATCGGAGGCTGCCAACAGGCAAGCGACGGCATGCGGAGCGGATCGATCAGTGCCCCGCCATGTGCCGCCCGATTTCCGTCAGGTCGGCTTCGCTGGCGCGGGCCTCATAGACGAACTGGCCGTGGAACATCACCACCAGGCGATCCGACAGTTCGAGCAGTTCGTCGAGGTCCTCGCTGACCAGCAGCACCGCGGCGCCGCGGTTTCGCGCCGCCATGATCTCGGCGTGAATTTGCGCGACCGCGGCGAAATCCAGACCGAAGCAGGGATTGGCGGCGATCAGCACCTCGACATCGCCGCCGAGCTCGCGCGCCAGCACGGCGCGCTGCACGTTGCCGCCCGACAGCGCCGAGATCGGCGTATCCGGGCGTGCGGGTCTTGATCTTGTAGTGCGCCGATCTTCTTCTCGGCGTCGTCGCGGAACGCCGCGCGGTTGAGCCACCAGCCGCCGCTTGCGAACGGCGCGCGGTCGAACTCGCGGAAGGCGATATTGTCGGCGACGCTCATGCCGCCGACGCAGGCGTTCTTCAGCGGCTCTTCCGGCAACAGCGACATCTTGTGCCGGCGCATTTCCTCGCGGCTGGCGTGATAGACGTCGCCGATGACGCGGATTTCGCCGCTCTCGGCCTCGCGCTGGCCGGCCAGCACCTCGACCAGCTGCCGCTGGCCGTTGCCGGAAACGCCGGCGATGCCGACGATCTCGCCGCCGCGCACCGCGAGCGAGACGTCGTGGACCGCGACCGCGCCGGCATCGTCGAGCGCGTTGAGCTTGTCGAGTTCGAGCCGCGCTGTCGCCGACTCTCGCCGACCCGCGCCGGCTGAATGGTCAATTCCTCGGCGCCGATCATCATGCGCGCCATGCTGTCCGGCGTGAGATCGGCGACCTTGCCGTGGCCGGCCAGCTTGCCGCGGCGCAGGATCGTCACCTCGTCGGCGAACGCCATCACCTCGCGGAATTTGTGGGTGATCATCAGGATCGTCAGGTCGTCCGTCGACGACCATGGCGCGCAGCATGCCCAGCACCTCGTCGGCTTCGCCCGGCGTCAGCACCGAGGTCGGCTCGTCGAGGATCAGAAAGCGCCGCTTCAGATAAAGCTGCTTGAGGATTTCGCATTTTTGCCGCTCGCCGGCGGAAATGTCGGAGACCCTGGCGTTGAGCGGCACCTTGAACGGCATCCGCGCCAGAAACGCTTCCAGTTCCTGCTTTTCCTTGGCCCAGTTGACGACGGCCGGCACGTCGTCGCGCGCCAGCACCAGGTTCTCGGCCACCGTCATCGCCGGCACCAGCGTGAAATGCTGGTAGACCATGCCGAGGCCGAGCGCATGGGCGTCCTTGGGATTGGCGATCGCCTGTTCGCGGCCGCCGACCAGCACGTCGCCCTCGGTCGGGTGGTAATAGCCCATGATGCATTTGACGAGCGTGCTCTTGCCGGCGCCGTTCTCGCCGAGCAGCGCGTGGAACGAGCCCGGGCGCACCTTCAGTTCGACATTGTCGAGCGCGACGAAGTCGCCGAACCGCATGGTCATGGCGACGGCGTCGACGCCGAGCGGCCCGCTCGGCAGCGGCATTTCGCCGATGATCATGACAAGGCTCCGATCAGGGCGGCGGAACTGGCGACCGCGCCGAACACGCCGCCCTGCATCTTGATCATCTTCAGCGCGTGGTCGTGGTTGCTCTTGTCGGTGGCGGCACAGCAGTCCTCGATCAGGACGCATTCGAAGCCGCGGTCGTTGGCCTCCCGCATCGTGGTGTGAACGCAGACATCGGTGGTGATGCCGGTCAGCACGATGTTCTCGATGCCGCGCAGCCGCAGCATCAGTTCCAGATCGGTGGCGCAGAACGATCCCTTGCCGGGCTTGTCGATGATCGGCTCGCCCGGCAGCGGCGCCAGATCCGGAATGATCTCCCAGCCGGCCTCGCCGCGGACCAGCACGCGGCCGCACGGGCCGGGATCGCCGATCCCGGCGCCGATCTGCCGCGACCGCCAGCGCTTGTTGGCGGGCAGATCGGTGAGATCGGGGCGATGACCCTCGCGGGTATGGATGATGTGGAAGCCCTGGGCGCGCATCACCGCGAGCAGCCGCTTGATCGGCTCGATCGGGGCGCGCGTCAGCGACAGATCGTATCCCATCTTGTCGACATAGCCGCCGACGCCGCAGAAGTCGGTCTGCATGTCGATGATGATCAGCGCGGTATTCTCCGGGCGCAGATCGCCGTTGTAGGGCCACGCATAGGGCTCGGATTTCAGATAGCGCTCGGGCATGTCTACGGTCTCGTCTGCTGCGCGTCCGGTTCATCGGGTGATCGAAAGTTCGGCCGGCGCGCCGGTCAAGGTGCGCTTCGGCGAGCAGGTGATGATCATGATCGCCAGCGTCAGGATGTAGGGCGCGGCGTTGAACAGATGATAGCCCGAGGTCACGCCGACCGACTGCAGCGCCGGTCCGAGCGCGGCGGCGCCGCCGAAGGCGAGCGAGGCCCACATGCACAGCATCGGGTCCCATCGCGCGAAGATCACCAGCGCCACCGCGGTGATGCCCTGTCCGGTGGAGAGGCCCTCGTTCCAGCTGCCGGGATAGAACAGCGACAGGAACGAGCCGCCGATCCCGGCGAGAAAGCCGCCGACCATGGTGGCCCGCAGGCGGATCGCGAGCACGGAATATCCCATGGCGCGCGCCGCGTCCGAGCTCTCGCCGGCGGTGCGGATCAACAGGCCCCAGCGCGTGGTGCGAAACGCCCAGTACAGGATCGGCGCCAGCGCAACGCCGATCAGGAACAGCACGTTGATCCGCAGCGCGGCGCGGACCTGCGCGATGTCGCTCCACCAGCCGAAATCGATCGCGGGCAGCCGCGGCGCCGTCGGTTCGATCAGCGGCTTGCCGAGATAGAACGCCAGCCCGGTGCCGAACAGCATCAGCGCGATGCCGACCGCGATGTCGTTGACCCGCGGCAGCGAGCAAATGCCGGCATGCAGCGCGCCGAGCAGCGCGCCGGTGACGCCGGCGGCCAGCACGCCAAGCCAGGGCGAGCCGGTGAGATAGGAGATGCCGTAGGCGCTCATCGCGCCCATCACCAGCGTGCCTTCGAGGCCGAGGTTGATGCGCCCGCTGCGCTCGGTGATGCATTCGCCGAGGCTGACGAACAGAAACGGCGTGGAGACGCGGATGGCGCCGCCGAACACCGCGAGCGGCACGGTCCAAAGTCCGATCGTTCCGTCCGCCATCTCAGGATTTGCCTTTCAGGAAGCCAATTCGTCCGTAGAGCGCGTCGCTCGCCAGAACGAAGACGAAGATAATTCCCTGCAGCACCTGCACCGAGGCGTCGGGCAGGCCGAGCCGGCGCTGCAACAGCCCGCCGCTGGCGCTGATGCCGCCGAGCAGGATCGCGACCGGAATGATCGCAAGCGGATTTTGCCGCGCCAGGAAGGCGACGAGGATGCCGGTGAAGCCGTAGCCGGCGGCGAGATTGGCGTTGGTGCGGCCCTGCACCGCGGCGACTTCGACCATTCCGGCAAGGCCGGCCGAGGCGCCGGCCAGAAAGCAGATGGTCAGGATCAGCTTGCCGACGCCGAGGCCGACGATCTTGGCGGCGCGAATGTTGCCGCCGGCGACGCGCGCGGCGAAGCCGAACACGGTGTGATAGATCAGGATGTAGGAGGCGATGGCGGCGATGATGCCGAACACCAGTCCCCAATGCACGTCGGTGCCGGGGATCGATGCCGATCATGTTGGCGGCGCCGATCTCGCGGGTCGACGGCTTGTTGAGGCTGGCCGGGTCGCGCATCACGCCCTCGACCAGATGGTTGAGGATCGCGAGCGCGATGTAGACCAGCAGCAGGCTCGAAATCGTTTCGTTGACGCCGCGATATTGGCGAAGCCCGCCCGAGAGCATGATCCAGAGTCCGCCGCCGATCATGCCGGCGCAGACCATCGCCAGTTGCACCACCAGCGGCGGCACCGACGGCAGTGCGAGCGCGGTGCTGGTAGCCGCCAGCGCGCCGATCAGAAGCGCGCCTTCGCCGCCGATGATGACCATGCCGAGCTGCGCGGGCAGCGCCGTGCACAGCGCGGTCAGGATCAACGGCGCTGCGCGCGTCAGCGTGTTCTGCCAGGAAAACCAGGTGCCGAACGCGCCCTGGTACATGTAGAAATAGAGATCGAGCGGATTCTTGCCGAACAGCGCGACGAACATGCCGAACACCGCGAGCGCGCCGACCAGCGCCGCGCCCGGAATGAGGACGTATTCGATCGTTCCGCCGTAACGCTGGAGGAATCCCGGATCGGCGGCCGGAGATATTGCAACCGCCTCGACGGGATCCGCCACGTCTGATCGTCACGAAGTCGCTCCGATCACGCCTTCCACCAGATAATCCATCTTTTCCAGTTCAGGATCCTTCTGGCCGCGGTCGGTGCCGGCAGCGATCACGGTCTTGCCCTTGTTGTCCATGATCGGACCCTTGAAGATGGTGTAGTCGCCGCCGTGAGCTTGGCCTTGATGTCGTCGGCATGCTTGCGCGCTTCCGCCGAGACCGCTTCGCCATAGGGCGAGACCTTGACGATCTCTTCCTTGAGGCCGCCGCGGTAGAAGTTCGGGATGGATTCTCCGGCCGCGATCATCTTCACGAATTTCGGATAGAGCGCTTCCCAGTTCCATTCGGCGCCGGTGAGATAGGCCTTCGGCGCCAGCGGCGACTGATTGACGTGATAGCCGCACACCATCGCGCCGCGGCGCGCCGCGTTCTCGACCATGGTCTTCGGTCCGTCGACATGGCAGGTCAGGACATCGACGCCCTGATCGATCAGGCTGTTGGTCGCTTCGGCTTCCTTGACCGGCATCGACCAGTCGCCGGTGAAGATCACCTGCGTGGTGGCCTTCGGATTGGCGAGCTTGGCGCCGAGCGTGAAGGCATTGATGTTGCGCAGCACCTGCGGGATCGGTTTGGCGGCGACGAAGCCGAGCTTGCCGCTCTTGGTCGAGTAGCCGGCGACGATGCCGGAGATATATTGGGCCTCGTCGATATAACCGAAATAGCTGCCGGCGTTCTTCGGATCCTTGTCGGTCCACAGGCCGCCGCAGTGTTCGAAGCGCAGCTTCGGAAACTTGTTCGCCATCTTGATCATGTGCGGATTGTAGTAGCCGAACGATGTCGGGAACAGCAGCGTCGCGCCGTCGAGATTGATCATCGACTCCATCGTCTTTTCGACGGCGTCGGTTTCCGGCACCTTTTCTTCCTCGACCACCTTGAGGCCGGGCATCTTCTTCAATGCCGCCGCGCCCTGCGGCGTGGGCCTGGTTGTAGCCGTAGTCGTCGCGCGATCCGACATAGATGAAGCCGATCGTGGTGTCCGCCGCGAGCGCGGTACGTGCGCCGAGCGCCGTGCCGAGTGTCAGTGCCGCGCTGCCTTGCAAGAGATGCCGTCGTGAAATCCTGCCAAAATCCATCGGTTGCTCCTTGTGGCGGATGACCGCCGCTAATTTCGCGGCTTCGCCGGACCGGCGGAGCCCGACAGGGCATGTCGCAATCTTCGTGCCAGAGCCGTTTCGGTGAGCATGTCTGTATAAATATTTGATATTATTGAGCTATATAATTGCCATCGCGGATCGGATTCAAATCTTGTGCAATCGAAGTATTGCTCAAAATTTAGGCAACATTTTTGGATTGTATGCAAGGGAGTTAAGCAGTTCTTAACCGACTCGCGGCGCGCAAATCGAGTGTGGACGGCAATCTTCCGCTTATTTGCTCGGCTGGTCAAGTCGCTTGGGGCTGCTACCAGTCGAGCCTGACGAGTGAACGACAGGCGTGATTTCCGCCGCTGGCACTGAACTTGTATCGACTGGCCGCGGGCAGTTCGCGGATCGTCGCAAGTTTCATCATTGGAAAAGCATGAGCGAGATGAATGCGGAAACCGCCGGGCCTCAGAACTCTTCGCTCGGCGATGAGATCGTCGGCCGGATCAATCAGCTGGCGGCGATCTCCGAGACGCCGGAGCATCTGGCGCGCATTTTCCTGACCACGGAACATCGCGCGGCCGCCGAACTGATCCTGGGCTGGATGCGACGAGGCCGGAATGCGCGCGCATCTCGATGCGATCGGCAATGTCTGCGGCCGCTACGAAGGCGAGCGGCCGGGCTTGCCGTGCCTGATGCTGGGCTCGCACTACGACACCGTCCGCGACGCCGGCAAATGGGACGGCCCGCTCGGGCTGATCACGGCGATTTCCTGCGTCGCCGATCTGCACAAGAGAGGGCGGCGATTGCCGTTCGCGATCGAGGTGACCGGCTTCGCCGACGAGGAGGGGGTCCGCTTTGCCTCGACGCTGCTCGGCAGCCGCGCGGTCGCCGGAACCTTCGACGAGAGCGTGCTGGCGGTCAAAGGACGAGCGCCGGAATTTCGATGCGCGATGCGCTGGTCGCATTCGGCCTCGATCCCGACCATATCGGCGCGGCCGCGCGGGCGCGCAGCGAACTGCTGGCCTATGTCGAACTGCACATCGAGCAGGGACCGGTGCTGGAAGCGCGAAAACCTGCCGGTCGGCGTCGTGACCGCGATCGCCGGCGCGACGCGGCTGGCGGCGAGACTGACCGGCATGGCCGGCCATGCCGGCACCGTGCCGATGCCGCTGCGGCGCGATGCGCTGGCCGGTGCCGCGGAATGCATCGTCGCGATTGAGGAGTTTTGCCGGACCGACGAGGGCGGGCTGGTCGGAACCGTCGGCTATATCCACGCCGACGCCCGGCGCGACCAATGTCATTCCGGGGCAGGTGTCCTTCACCATCGATATTCGCGCGCCGACCGATGCGCACCGCAAGCGCGCGGTGACCGATATCGTCCGCCAGATCGAAGCGATCGCCAAGCGCCGCAAGCTGGCGCTGCAGCTCGACGTCACCCACGAGAACCGCACCGTGCCCTGCGCGCCATGGCTGAAGGCGCAGGTCGCGGAAGCCATCGCGGCGGAAGGCTATCCGCGTGTTCGAACTGCCGAGCGGGGCCGGGCATGACGGCATGGCGATGATCGACATCGCCGATGTCGGCATGATGTTCGTGCGCTGCCGCGGCGGCATCAGCCACCATCCCGACGAGCATGTCGAGCTCGCCGATGCCGATGCCGGCGCGCGCGTGCTGCTGCGGCTGATCGAGAATTTCCGGCCGCGAGATCCGGCGAAATGCCGCGCTCGAGCTAACCCGCGGTCACGTCGACCAGCTCATCGCCGTCGAGAACGTGCCTGCGCCTTGGCGCGGTCGAGATCGCCTTCCCAGGCGGCGACGACGACGGTGGCGACGCAGTTGCCGATCAGATTGCCGAGCGCGCGCGCCATGCCGATGAACCAGTCGACCGACAGCACCAGCACGAGCCCGATCGCCGGAATGCTCGGCACCGCGTTCAGCGTCGCCGCCAGGATCACGATGGCCGAGCCGGGAACGCCGTGCGCGCCCTTCGAGGTGATCAGCGACACGCCGAGCACCAGCAGCAGATCGCCGAACGACAGCGGCGTGTTGGTCGCCTGCGCGATGAACACCACCGCCAGCGTCAGATAGATCGAGAACGCATCGAGGTTGAAGGAATAGCCGGTGGGGATCACGAGCCCGACGACCGAGTCCTTCACGCCCAGCCGCTCGAGCTTGCGCATGATCTGCGGCAGCACCGCGTCCGAAGAGGCGGTGGCCAGCACGATCGTCAGTTCCTCGCGCAGGTAGCCCAGGAATTTGAGGATGTTCAGTCCGGCGAGCGCCATCACGCCGCCGAGCACGCCGAGCACGAAGATCGCGACCGAGACGTAGAACAGCGCGACCAGCGAGATCAGCTGCTTGAGCGAACCGACGCCGTATTGCCCGACCGTATAGGCGACCGCGCCGAGCACGCCGAGCGGCGCGACGCGCACGATCAGTCCCATCGCCCGGAACAGCACGGTCGATACCGCGTCGATCAGCGAGGTGATCTTCTCGCCCTTTTCGCCGCCGACCAAGGCGAGGCTGATGCCGAACAGGATCGCGAAAAACAGCACCTGCAGCACGTCGTTGCGCGCCAGCGCGTCGAACGAGGTGGTCGGAATGATGTTCATCAGGAAGCTGCCGATGCCGCCGCCCTTCAGCTTGTGGGCGTTGTCGGCGTAGTTGCTGAGCGCCTTGGCATCGAGCGTCGAGGTATCGATGTTCATGCCGTGGCCGGGGCCGAACAGATAGGCCAGCAACAGGCCGACGACCAGCGCGACCGTCGTCATCGTCTCGAAATAGACCAGCGCCTTGACGCCGACCCGCCCGACCTTCTTGAGGTCGCCGGCGCCGGCGATGCCATGCACCACCACGCAGAACACGATCGGCGCCACGATCATCGAGATCAGCTTCAGGAAGGCGTCGCTGAAGATCTTCAGGCTGACGGCGAAATCGGGCGCGGCCATGCCGAGCACGATCCCGAGCAACAGCGCGACCAGGACCTGGACGAACAGCGAGGTGTAGAGCGGCTTTCGCGCAACCGGCGCAGTGGTGGTGGTTATGGTCGCCATCGAACGCTCCCCCTCAGGTTCAGGACATCTCGCCTACCAAGCTAGCAACAAGCGTGCCAGCGATCACTCCGCCGTCCACAAAAATGGTTTGGTCGTTGTTGCGGAAAGTGTTGAAATGCAAGGTGTTTTGGTGGCGCTCTTGGCATACCATTTGCTTTGTATAACGCGGTTGTCCGCAGCGCCTTAGCGTTGACGCGTCGCAAGAAAGACGCGAGCTCAAGGGCTGCACCAGAGGCCTCCAAGATCAATCTCCAAACAAGAGGAGTTGCTTAAATGCCGACAAATCTTACGCGCCGCCAAGCTCTTGCACTTCCCGCCGGGATCGCCTTGGGCAGCCTTGTCGGCCGGACCGCAATCGCTGCGGAACCTGTCAAGATCGGACTGGTCGCGGCACTTTCCGGACAGTCCGCCAAATCGGGCGAGGGGATCACCCGCGGGCTCACCATTGCGATTGACGAGATCAACGCGCGCGGCGGCGTATTGGGCGGACGCATGCTCGAGCTCGTCCGCCGCGACGATGAGTCGAATCCGGCCAAGGGACAGACTGCCGCGCGCGAACTGATCGACAAGGAGGGCGTCGCCATCCTGTTTGGCGGCATCGACAGTCCGGTGTCGCAGGCGATCGTGCCGCTGGTGAATGCGGCGCACGTGCCTTTCATGGGGGTATGGGCGGCTGCGACCAATATCACGCGCAACGGCGCCAACCCGAATTACGTGTTTCGCGTTTCCGCGGTCGACGTCCTGGTCGATCGCGCGTTGATCAAACACGCGATGGCGACTTTCGGCGCAAAGACGCCCGGGCTGATCCTGGTCAACAATGGCTGGGGCGAATCCAATCTCGCCGGGCTAACGGCGGCGGCGGCCGCAGCAGGCATCAAGCTCGCGGGCTCGGAAAAATTCGACGACAAGGATGTCGACATGACGCCGCAATTGCAGCGGCTGCGCGAAGCCGGCGCGGACACCTTGATCCTGGTCGGGAACGCCGCGCCGGGCGCGCAGGTCGTGAAATCGCTGCAGCGGTCCGCCTGGACCGTGCCGGTGGTTTCGCACTGGGGCATTTCAGGAGGGCGCTTCCCGGAGCTCGCGGGATCCTGGGCCGGCAAGGTGCACTTCGTCCAGACCTACAGTTTCTTCGGACCGCAAAACGACATCGGCAAGCACGTGCTGGCAGCCTTGATGGCGAAATATCCCGACATCAAAGGGCCCGGTGACGTCACCCCGCCGGTTGGTGTCGCCAATGCCTATGATGCGATGCAGTTGACCGCGCTCGCACTCGCCAAGGCTGGCGCAACCGACGGCGACAAGCTGCGCGAGGGTTTTCTCGGCATCGAAGGTTATCAGGGCCTCATCAAGAACTACACAAAACCCTTCACGGACGAGAACCACGACGCCTTGAACGAAAACGATTACGTCATGGTCCGCTACAATGGAGACCAGATCGAGCCCATTACCGGTTGAGCCATGCTGGCGACCGCACTGGTTTCGGGGCTTGGTCTCGGCAGCATCTACGGCCTGATCGCGCTCGGCTTCACGCTGACGTTTGCCGTTTCCGGCACGGTGAATTTTGCGCAAGGCTCCTCGGTGATGCTTGGGGCGGTGATCTGTCACGCGCTGGCGGTCGGAATGCGCTGGCCGATGGTCGCCGCCGTCCCCGCGGCGCTTCTGGCCTGCGCGATCTGGGGGCTCATTGTCGAGCGCATCGCGGTTCGGCCGTTCGTCACGCGCGGTACCAATTCCTGGCTGATGGCGACCGTGGCGCTCGGGATCGTGCTCGACAATCTGGTGATGGGGCTGTTCGGCAAGGAGCCGCGTGCGCTTCCGTCCGTCTTGGCGGACGAACCCTGGGTGATCGGCAAGATCGGCATTTTCCCGTTGCAGGTGTTGATCCCGGCGGTCGGATTGGGACTGGCGTTTCTGGTCCACCTCGGCATGCACCGGACCGAGCTTGGGCTCAGACTACGCGCGGCCGTCGATCATCCGGATGCCGCGCGGCTGATGAGCATCGACGTCACCATGCTTATCGCCGCTGACCTACGCGGCTGCCGCCCTGCTTGCAGGAATTGGCGGCATCCTGATCGCGCCGCTCTACAATGTCGCCTATGACATGGGGACGTTGTTCGGCATCAAGGCGTTTGCGGTTGCGATCCTCGGCGGCCTGACCAATCCCTGGGGAGTCGTGATCGCCGGTCTGGCCTACGGCCTTGTCGAAGCCTGCGCCACGACCTGGCTTGGATCGAGCAGCACCCAGATCGTCACGTTCACCGCCGTGATCGCGGCGCTGGCGCTGGCGCCGTCCGGATTGTTCGGTGGTCGGACCAAGGTGCGTGTATGAAGGCGATCGGCGTTGCCGCAGGCGTAGCGCTTGCTGATCGGCGCGGCCGCGACATGCCTTCTGGCGCCCGGATACTACGGATATTTGCTGGGGACGCTGGCGACCACCGCGCTGGTCGGCGTCGGGCTGAATGTGCTGCTTGGGCTTGCCGGTGAAGTATCGCTAGGCCAGGGCGGGTTTCTGGCGCTCGGCGCCTACGGCGTAGGTATCCTCACGACCAAGGCCGGGTTGGGTTTCTGGGAAGCATTGCCGCTTGCTGTCGTTGATGGTCGTGGCGATATCGGCGCTGCTCTCGATCCCGGCGCTTCGTGTCACCGGTCCTTATCTGGCGATGGTCACGATCGCTTTCGGCTTCATCGTCGAATCCGTCTCGATCGAATGGCGCGATCTGACCGGGGGCGTCGAGCGGTCTGACCGGGATCGCCGCGCCGTTCGGTACCGGCGGCACGGCGTTATTGGCCTGTGGTTTCTGCGTGCTCGCGCTTGTCGGCTTCCACTATTTCGCGCGAAGTCCGCTCGGCCTTGCCATGCAGGCGACGGCATCGGCGCCGGCGGCCGCGCGCAGCATCGGCATCGGCCCGCTGCCGGTGCGCACCGCGGCCTTCGTGCTGGCCGCCGTCCACGGCGGGTCTCGCCGGCGGATTGCAGGCGGCGCTGACCGGCTTCATCGCGCCGAGCTCGTTTCCGTTCTCGCAATCGATCCTGTTTCTTCTGGTGGTCGTTGTCGGCGGCGCCGGCCGTACGCTCGGTCCGCTGCTCGGCTCGGCGATCGTGGTGCTGCTGCCGGAGTTTCTGGCCGGCCTTGCCGAATATCGTCTGCTGGTTTTCGGCGCCGGGCTGCTGATCGTGCTTTGGGTCGCCCCGGGCGGGATCGCCGGTGCGCTCGCTCGATTTGCAAGGCCCGGCCAGTCTGCTCCAGCAATCGCGCCGGATATCGACCTCGCGCTCGCCCACATCGCGCGGCTCCGGCGGCGATCTGGCAGCCGAAGGCGTTCGCGTCGCCTTCGGCGGCGTGGTCGCTGTCGCGGGCGTCGATCTGAAAGCGCCGTCCGGCCGCGTGACCAGCGTGATCGGCCCGAACGGCGCCGGCAAGACCACGCTGCTCAATCTCGTCAGCGGCTTTCAGCCCGCAAATGCCGGGACGATAAGCGTCGGAAGCCACGAGATCACCGGCCATGCCCGCGCATGAAGTCGCGCGCGCGGGCCTGGCCCGGACCTTTCAGACCGCGCAACCCTTCGGCAATTTGAGCGTGCTCGACAATGTCCGCCTTGGCCTGCTGCGAGGGGCTTGGCGGGGCGAAGCTTCCGTGGAGCTGGCGCGCGCGCTGCTGGCCTTGGTCGGTTACTTCGGACCGGATGACCGGCTCGCGGCCACGTTGCCGCATGTCGACCGGCGACTTGTCGAGATCGCGCGCGCACTCGCCACCGCGCCCGCCGTGCTGCTGCTCGATGAGCCGGCGGCCGGCCTTGATGAAGCCGACACCGTCAAGCTCGGCGGCCTTGCTTCAACGTCTGGCACGCGCCGGCCTCGCCGTCGTGCTGGTCGAGCATGACATGTCGCTCGTGATGTCGATCTCCGACGAGATCGTCGTGCTCGATGCCGGTCGCCGCATCGCAGCGGGGCCGCCGGCGGTCGTTCGCGCCGATCCCGCGGTCAAGGCGGCCTATCTTGGCGGTGCGGCGTCAGCCCGGCCGGTAGCGCCGCGGACGGCCGGTTCGACCTTGCTTGACGTGCGCGGGCTTGCCGCCGGTTACGGATCGCTTGAGGTGCTCGACCAAATCCGCCTTCAGGTGGGCCGCGGAGAGACCATCGCGGTGCTCGGCCCCAACGGTGCCGGCAAGTCGACGCTGATGAAATCCCTGAGTGGTCTGCTCCGTCCGGTCACCGGGCATATCGGCCTCGACGGTGTGGAACTGGAGCGGCTTCCGGCGCACCTGGTGGCGCGCAAAGGCCTGATCCTGGTGCCCGAAGGCCGCCAGGTATTTCCGCACCTGACCGTTGCCGAGAATTTGCAGCTTGGCGCGACCCGTCGCAGCGATTTCGACCCGGCCGAGATCGAAACCATGCTCGAGCGGTTTCCGCGGCTGCGTCCTCGCCTGCATACTGCCGCAGGCTTGCTGTCAGGCGGCGAGCAACAGATGCTCGCGCTCGCGCGCGGGCTTTTGGCGCGACCTGATATTCTGCTGCTGGACGAACCCTCGCTGGGCTTGGCGCCTGCCGTCGCTGCGGAATTGTTTGGACAGTTTACGCGGCTTAGGGAAGCCGGCATGACGTTGCTGATCGTCGATCAAATGGCGGACCATGTCCTTGCGATCGCCGATCGGGGTTATGTGCTCGGAGGCGGCTCTGTGGTGGAGCAAGGCAGCGCCGCGGCGCTGCGCGAGGCGGTACTGGACGATGCCTATTTTGGAGCCCGTCCGGCAGCGGTGAATTGATGGACCTTGTCATTCGCAACGCTCGCATGCTGCAGGGGAGCGAGCTTCGCCTCGTCGACATCGGTATTCACGGCACGACGATCGCGGCTGTCTCGGAAGTTTTGCAAGTTGATGCGCAAGAAATCGATGCCCAAGAACTAGATGCTGGGGGCTGCCTCGTGGTTCCCGGCATGATCGAGACGCACATCCATCTCGACAAGACCTGTATCCTCGACCGTTGCCGCATCGAAGAAGGCACCGTCGCCGAAGCCGTCCGGGAGACCGCGGCAGCCAAGCGCAACTTCACGGTCGAGGACGTTTACGATCGCGGCAAGCGCACGTTGGAGCGCTGCATCGCGCAGGGCACGATGCGTATGCGCACCCATGTCGAACTCGATCCCGGCATCGGCATGATCGGCTTCGAAGCGGTCGAGCAGCTCGCGCGCGACCATGCCTGGGCGATGGACATCGAGCTGTGCGTGTTCCCGCAGGAAGGGCTCACCAACAATCCCGGCACGGAAGAGCTCCTGATCGAGGGCCTGCGCAGCGGCGCGCGGGCGATCGGCGCCGTGCCTTATTTCGACACCGATCCGCGCGGCCAGATCGACCGGATCTTTGCGATCGCGCGCGACTTCGATGCCGAGATCGATATGCATCTCGACCTCGCCGAGACCACGCAGGGGATGCAGATCGAATATGTCTGCCGCAAGACCGAGGAATTCGGCTGGGGCGGCCGGGTGGCGGTCGGTCACGCCACGCAGATGTCGCTATTGCCGCCGGATCGCTTCAACGCGATCGCCGCGCAGTTGGCGCGCGCCGGCGTCGCCGTGACGATATTGCCGTCGACCGATCTGCATCTGATGGGACGCAGTCACGACCATGCGGTGCCGCGCGGCGTCGTGCCGGCGGAACCGTTGCGGAAGGCGGGCGTGACCTGCTCGATCTCGACCAACAATGTCTTGAATCCCTTCACGCCTTACGGCGACGGCTCGCTGATCCGGATGGCGAATCTTTATGCGAACGTTTGCCACGTGTCGCGGCCATCGGACCTCGCCGGATGCCTCGACATGATCACGGGTGCCGCGGCGCGGCTGATGCGGCTCGAGGATTATGGCATCGCGGTGGGTGGACCGGCCGATCTCGTCTGTCTGGATGCAAGCAATCCTGCCGATGCAATTTCGACTCTTGCGCAACCGCTCTGGGGCATCAAGCGCGGCCGGACGTCCTTTACGCGGTCTCGCCCGCAGCTTCATCCGCCGGATTCGGATTGATGCAAGTTGGCCCGCCGGGGAGCAGCCAATGCTCTGAACTTACTTCCGCTTTCGGCGGCATAGCGGACATAGCCGGACTTGCTACTGGCTCAACCCGGTCGTGAATGACCCATGTGTACGGACGTTGGGGATGTCCGCTTGCAGGCACTTGTCCACTGCAAGCGTCGCCGGCGACCTGCCGGGCGTCAGTCGCGCGATATGGACAGTCCCGCGAGAAGCGGAGCGTACGCGGCGAGCCTGCGGGATACGAACTCCGTGAAGAGCCGCACGCGCTTCGTCTTGCGTGTCTCCCCCTGTGTGAGAAGCCAGAGCGTTCCGTACATGTGCAGGTCGGTGCCCGGCACCCTCACCAGCAGGGGGTCGGCATCGCCGACGAAGCACGGCAGTGTCGTGATCCCGAGCCCTTGCCGTACAGCAACGATCTGCGCCTCGGCGTCCGTGGTCCTGAACGGAACCCCCGTGGTGCGAACCTCACCCTCGCTGGCCCAATCCGGAATTCCATGAATGCTTATGACGATCCACCGGATGGGATCAGGCGCGCCCGCACGCCACGCGGCTAGTCGATCGCGGGACATGTAGACGCCGCCGAACAGCTCCGGTCCCTTCAGGCCGTGAAGATTGAGCGGCAGGGTTTTGCGGTCGTAGACGACGCGGATCGCGACGTCGGCCTCTCGGTTGGTCAGATTTGCCAGCTCGCCGGACGACAGGATTTCCATCTCGATGTCCGGATGCAGACGCGCGAAATCGGCGAAGTCCGGCATGAGCAGGTGTGTCGCGAGGGGCGGCGCCAGCGTCACCCGCAGAAGCCCGCGCACGCTCTGGTCGCGCCCGAAGACGCGCGTCTCCAGCTGGTGCGACGACGCTTCCATCTGGTTCGCGAGCTCGAGGACCTCCTCGCCCGCAGCCGTCAGGCGGTAGCCCGAAGGCAGCTTTTCGAACATGTGCGCCCCGAGGCGTTCCTCGAGCTGGGCGATGCGTCGCAGCACGGTCGAGTGGTTCACCCCGAGGCGCTCGGCGGCAGCCCGCACCGAGCCTCCGCGCGCGACGGCAAGAAAGTAGCGAACGTCATCCCAGTCGATCATGGTGCAATCCTGCACCGCGCGGTGCGCCTTCCAAAGCCCGTATCTACGCATCCTACAGCAGTATGGGCGGTCATCATAGCCTGTGCCGACCAGCACGGCCCAATTCCGAACGGCGGACAGCGATCGTCGCGGCTGGCGTCAGTCGTCCAGCCGGATCGATTTCGCACCACCGATGTGCGCGCTTCCGCACTCAACGCCCGACGCCGGCGGACCTATGTCGAGGTTCTCGGGGGATGCTCCCCGAACGACCAAAGACCGAGCCCGAAAGAAGAAGTCATGGGAAAGCTTGAGGGTAAGGTTGCAGTCATCACGGGCGGCGCTACCGGCATCGGCCGCGCCGCAGCAAAGCGCTTCATCGAGGAGGGCGCCTTCGTCTTCATCTTCGGCCGCCGACAGGAAGCGCTCGACGCCGCTGTGGCCGACCTCGGGCCCAATGCCCGCGCGGTGAAGGGCTCGGTCTCCGATCTGGCCGACCTCGACCGACTCTACGCGGCGGTGAAGGCCGAGCGCGGAACCCTCGACATCGTCTTCGCCAATGCCGGGGCGGGAAGCCAGCTTCGGCTCGGCGAGATCACCGCCGAGCACATTGACGAAACCTTCGACACCAATGTGAAGGGTACGATCTTCACGGTCCAGAAGGCGCTGCCGCTGATGGGCCAGGGCGGTTCGATCATCCTGACCGGATCGAGCGCCGGCACCACGGGCGCCCCGGCAATGAGCGCCTACAGCGCGAGCAAGGCGGCAGTGCGCAACCTCGCGCGGACCTGGGCGGAGGACCTGAAGGGCACCGGCATCCGGGTAAACGTGCTGTCGCCCGGGGCGACAGCGACCGAACTCGCGAAGGAAGCGCTCGGCGAGGAGGGCCAGAAGGTCTTCGCCTCGATGACTCCGCTCCAGCGCATGGCCGATCCGGCGGAGATCGGGGCCGTGGCCGCCTTTCTCGCGTCGTCGGACAGCAGCTTCATGACCGCCAGCGAGGTCGCCGTCGACGGCGGCCTGGCGCAACTCTGACCCCGGCGCGGTCCCGTGCCTGGCCCACACAACGAAAGATAAAAGATCATGAAAAAACTAGAAGGTAAGGTCGCAGTCATCACGGGCGGAAGCAGCGGGATTGGGTTGGCCACAGCCAAGCGCTTCGTGGAAGAAGGTGCGCACGTCGTGATCACCGGGCGACGAGAGAAAGAGCTGAAGGAGGCCGCAGCCTTCATCAAGAGAAACGTTACGACGGTCGTGGGCGACGTGTCGCGCTTGGAAGATCTGGACCGGCTCTATGTCGTCGTGAAAGAGAAACATGGTCACATCGACATTCTCTTCGCGAACGCGGGCGCGGGGACAATCGCACCGCTCGCGGTAGCTACTGAGGCCCATTTTGACCAGACCTTCGATGTGAACGTGAAGGGGCTGTTCTTTACGGTGCAGAAGGCCCTTCCCCTCTTCAAAGACGGCGGTTCGATTATCCTGAACTCTTCAGTCTCGAACGTGTTGGGGCTGCCAGGGTTTAGCGCCTACGCCGCGAGTAAGGCGGCTGTGCGCAACTTCTCGCGCGCTTGGACGCTGGAGCTGAAAGACCGCAAAATCCGCGTGAATACGATGAGCCCCGGACCAACCGAGACCCCTGCCTTAGAGACAACGACGGGCCTTACCCCTGAGCAAGCCGAGCAAGCGGCCGCCCAATTTGCTTCACAGATCCCAATGGGTCGCAGGGGCAAGCCAGAGGAAATCGCGGCTGCCGTCACGTTCCTCGCCTCCGATGAAAGTTCTTTCATCACCGGCGTGGATCTCGCCGTCGATGGAGGCATGGCGCAGGTCTGACCCCGGCATTAACACAAGATCGGAGAAACATCATGAGCTACGCAATTATCGGCTTCGGCAATATCGGCCAGGCCCTGGCCAAGGCGTTTGCCCGCAACGGCATCGAAGTATCCGTTGCAACCACGCGCGACCCGGAAAGCTTTGCATCCGCCGCGGCCGCGATCGGACCCACGATCATTCCCAAAAAACTGGCGGAAGCGGTCAAGGCGGACATCATCTTTTTGGCCGTCCGTTTCGAGTCGCACCCGGATGTCGCGAAGGCGCTGCCCACCTGGCAGGGGAAGACGATCGTCGATGTGACCAATGCCTACGGCGTGCCCCCTGAGGAACTGGGAGGACAACCTTCTTCCAAGGTCGTCGCGCAGGCCTTCGCTGGCGCCAGACTGGTCAAGGGCTTCAACCATTTGGTCGCTGCCGTCCTTGACCAAGATCCGGCCGTACATGGTGGCAGGAGAGTCGTGTTCCTGGCGAGCGACGATGACGACGCCGCAGCGGAGATTGGTGCGCTTGCGGAAAATCTCGGTTTCGCGCCGATCAAACTTGGCGGGCTTTCGGAAGGTGGGCTGCTAGTCCAGGCGCGCGGAAATAGCTGGGGTCAACTGATCTTCAAGGACCTGGTCAAGTTCGACTGATGAACACGACGTCCCCACCGGCAGGGACACGACGCACGCGATCGGATCGAGCGCGATCCGATCCGTGCGAAATGGAGAAATTCCCATGAGCACCGAGAAGAACATCCAGACCGTGAAGGACTTCTTCGCCGCGATCGGCCGCGGCGACAGGGAGGGTCTGCTGGCGCTGGTCGCCGAAGACATCGAGTGGATCATTCCGGGCGAGGACTGGCCGCTGGCCGGAACGCACCGCGGACACGCGGGGCTGGCGGATTTGCTTGAGACGGCATCCAAGTCGATAGAAACGTCCACGGAACCCCGGGAGTTCGTAGCGCAAGGAGACCGGGTCCTGGTCGTCGGCTTCGCGAGGGGAAAGATCAAAGCCACGAACAAGACGTTCGAGGACGACTGGATCTTCGCCATCACGGTCCGGGACGGCAGACTGACCAACATCCGGGAATACGTCGACACGCAAGCACTGGCGCGGGCCGCGCAGATGGACGCGTCCGGGCCGGCGTAGCGCTGGCCGATCTGCGGCCATCGGTTCGGGGTCGACGGTGGATCAGCCGTGGATCGCCCCCTCGCACGCCGCGCGCTCGTCGAATGCCCAACCGTAAAGGAGATCCCGATGTACGACCAATCCAAGCTATCCGAGTTGATCCGGTTCGCACGAGTCGATGCGGGCTCCACCGTCATCGACGTTTACCCAGGCGACGGCGACTGGACCCGTCTCTTCTCCGACGTCGTGGGACCCGAAGGACGGGTCTACAGCTTCGTGCCGGCCGAAGTCGCCCACTTCAAGAACGATCCGGTCGGCCGCATGCGGACGCTTGCGAAGGAGCCGGGCCGAGAGAACGTCGAAGCCGTCTCGGCGGACCTCGTGGCGATGCCGGAGGCCACGCAACCAGCGGATGTCCTGTGGCTGCACCTGTTCTACCACGATCTCCACACCGCGCTGATCCAGGCCAGGGGCGCGACGGCGGCCCACTTCAATCGAGCTGTCTACGAGCGGCTGAAGCCCGGTGGGTCCTACGTCATCGTAGACCACGCCGCCGCCGTCGGGGCGGGCACGAGCGACGCCCAGTCGCTGCATCGGATTGAGCCTGCATCCGTTCGCGAGGAGGTGGAGGCGGCCGGCTTCGTACTGGACGCGGAAAGCACCATGCTCGCGAACAAGGACGATCCGCACTCGATCAAGGTGTTCGATCCCTCGATCAAGGGCGAGACCGATCGCTTCGCCTATCGGTTCGTGAAGCCCTGACAGGTCCCGGCGCCGACTTCATGTCGACCTTCCCAATGGGTGCAAACAAGCCCATCGAAGACATCGAGGCAACCCTGCTTGCCGCCACGAAGTCGGCTTTGGATGAGTTCGTCTGGTAGGCCCTCGCGACAATGGCGGCGAAGGCCGCTAAAGCGTCATTTCGGAGTTCTCCTTGAAGAGCTGGACGGCCTCCCGTCCTCCGCCTTCGTCGCGAAGGCGTTCACCGGCGCCAAGCTTGTGAAAGCTTTCAATCACCTGGTTGCGGCCACCCCCGATCCGATCGTCGAGGGCGGCCACCGGGTCATCTTTCTGTCGAGCGACGACGCGGACGCGATCGCTCCCTCGCCGAGTTGCCGAGAGTGGCCGCCGCAGACGAGTTGGATTCCTGCGTAAAGTATCAGATGACCTCGCGGTCGCAGGGTGCTCGCGCGCCATCGACGCGCACCAATACACGGGTCGAAGCCTTGCGCGACTGTATATGCGCGTCGCGGCGGGGCGTACCAGGCACGGGGTGACCCCGACCACGCCATGCTGGATTTCAACGGTCGATGGGGATCGATCCAACGTATCCGTCTGCGTACAACAACCGCGGCATCGCTTGGGTACCGCAGGGGCGACTCCGACCGGGCCATCGCGGACTATGACGAGGCGATCCAGCTCGATCCGAAAGATGCCCAAGCCTACTACGACCGCGGCATGGCTTGGGAAAAGAAGCGCCGTCTACGAGAGGCATTGGCCGATTTCAAAATGCATTCTCAACTCGCTCCTTCCGGATGGCCTTGAGGCTGTGAGGCGCGTATCGAAAGAATTGAGCGCAAGATGACGGGGCGGCGCAGACATGGCTTGATTTCTGGTAGTGGCACTTTTGACGCATGCCAGCCGGGTTTGAAAACGTCCGTTGATCGGGGAAGAGCGGAAGTCATCAGCCGACTTCCAAAATGGCGCTTTTGACCCAACCGAGACATCAAGCTGATCGCGTCTGAGGCTGGTGGGGTGCCATTTGCCTCTCGCTGGCTGGTCGCAAAGTGCTAGGCTTTAACGATCGCCTAAGACGAGTTCTCAGGGGGCTTTCATGAGGCGGCGCGAGTTCATCACATTTATCGGGGGTGCGGCAGCCGCGTTGCCGCGCATTGTGCATGCGCAGTCCGGGCGAATGCGGCGGATTGGCGTGCTGATGGGAAACCCCGAAGGCGATCCGCGAGCACAAGTCAATCTGACAGCGTTGCGCGAAGGCCTTCAGAAACTAGGCTGGATCGAGGACCACAACATCCAGATCGACTATCGCTTGGCTGGCGGGGGTCCTGAAAGGGCGAGGACGTTCGCAAGAGAATTGATCGGCATGGCCCCGGACGTGATCGTATGCAGTAGCAATCAGGTAACGGAAATTCTGCTGCATGAAACCAGCAGCATACCTATCGTGTTCGTGTTTGTCGGCGACCCAGTCGGCAGTGGCTTCGCCGCCAGCATAGAAAGGCCCGGCGGTAACGCCACAGGTTTCCCCAATTTCGAGAATGCGATCGGCGGCAAATGGCTGGAGATACTTCACGAGATTGCCCCGCAAGTCGAACGTGTCGGATTTATCTACCATCCGGACGCACCCCCCAACGTCGGGTTCTTCCATGCAGCCGAAGCCGCCTCACCATCGATTGGCATAAAGGTTCTTCCGCTTCCCGTTCACAACGCGAGCGAGATCGAACAGGGCATCATGGCGGTGGCGGCCGAGTCCAATGCCAGTTTGATTGTCCCGCCTCATGCCTTGACACTGTCCAGTCGTGATCTCATCGTCGGACTAGCCACACGCCATCATCTGCCGGGGGTCTACGGCGATCGTTCTTTCGCTGAAAGTGGAGGTCTGTTGTCGTATGGCAACAACACGGCCGATCTGTTCCGAAGTGGAGCGACGTACGTGGATCGTATCCTCAAGGGCGAAAAACCGCAGGACCTGCCGGTGCAACTCCCGACCAAATACGAGATGGTCATCAATCTCAAGGCGGCCAAAGCGATCGGGCTGACAATTTCGGCGTCATACTTGTTGCGGGCCGATGAGGTGATCGAGTGACGTTGACGACTTCCGCTTGTGGGCACGAAACGGACGTGATGCGATGTCCGCTTTTGGGTAGGGTTTCGGATGCCGGCCGCTTGAGAGATGGCGCCGCGTGTTCGGCGGCCGGCGTCCGAAACCCTGCAAGGAAGGAAAGCGCGGTTAAGGGAACGTAGATCGGTGCCGCAGGCGCTATGGGGATTTGAGTGCCGCGGGTGAGCTGGTTGGTTGGGATCGAGTTGATCCAGCAAGTTTTGCGACGGTGAAGCGGCTGATGAATGAGTGGCGGGCGGGGTCGAACTCGATAAGTTGTCGGACGATTTGCGACGGCAGGCGGATATCTGGGCGCGCTCTGCCGTGACCGGTCGAGAGGTGGCGAGCGTGAGGGGCCGGTGTGCGGGATGGTGACGCGGTCACGAGGTGTCGACCCTGATGACGAGGGGCGGAGCTGTCGGTGAATGCCGTGGCGTTGCACCGCGCTCGAACACCTCGATGATGATCATGCGACCGCCGCAGCATGGACAAGTCGGCTTACTGGGATCGACGGCGGCAGCGGTGGGCTGGCCTTCAGGTTTTGCAGCGCTGAGCAGCTCACGCGCGCGTGCGATGCTGTCAGCGCAAGCGTTCTTGGCGAACAGGCCGTAATGGCGGATGCGGTGCAAGCCTCTTGGCAACACGTGGATGAGGAAGCGGCGGATGAACTCGTCGGCGACGAGCGTCATGCACTTGTATCGATCGTGGCCCTCGATGCGGTAGTCCTTCCACTTGAAGGTGACGCCTCGCTCGTCGCAGGCGATTAAGCGGCTGTTGGCGATGGCAACGCGGTGGGTGTAACGCGATAGATAGGCCAGCACTGCTTCGGGTCCGCCGAATGGCCGCTTTGCGTATACGACCCATTCGATCTTGCGTAGCGGTCTCAGATAGGCGGTGAATGCTTTGCAGGCAGCGAGTGGGGCGTGATCGCCAAAGAAGCTGAGGCGGCCGGCTTGGTGCGCGGCGATGAGCTTCTGAAGGAACAGTCGCCGGAACAGGCGGGAGAGCACACGGACGGAGAGGAAGAAGCCCGGCCGGCACGACACCCAGCGCTTGTCGTCCAGTGAGATGCCGCCGCCCGGCACGATCATGTGCACGTGGGGGTGATGGGTCATGGCCGAGCCCCAGGTGTGCAGCACGGAGGTGATGCCGATCCTGGCGCCCAGATGCTTCGGATCGGCGGCGATGGTCAGCATGGTCTCGGCCGAGACCTTGAACAAGAGATCGTAGAGGACGGCCTTGCTCTGGTAGGCGATGTCGGCGATGGCCGCCGGCAGCGTGAACACCAGATGATAGTACGGCACCGGCAACAGGTCAGCCTCGCGGTCGGCAAGCCATTGCTTCGCGGCGGCGCCCTGGCACTTTGGGCAATGCCGGTTGCGGCAGGAGTTGTAGGCGATCGTGGTATAGGCGCAGTCCTCGCAGCGTGCGACATGGCCGCCGAGGGCTGCCGTACGGCAGCGCTCGATCGCCGACATCACCTTCAGCTGGTCGAGGCTGATATGGCCGGCATGGGCTTGATGCCATGCCGGGCCATGGTTGCGGAAGATATCCGCAACCTCCAAGGCCGGGCGCGACACGCCTTCAGCTCAGCCGGGTGGCCGGATCTCCCTGAGCTTGAGCGCGACATGTTCCAGCGGGCTCCTGACCTCGCTGATCATCTTGGTGGCGACGCGGGTATAGAGCGCGGTCGTGTCGAGCTTGGAATGACCGAGCAGCACCTGAATCACGCGAACATCGGTGTTCTGCTCGAGCAGGTGGGTGGCGAAGCTGTGCCGCAAGGTGTGCAGCGAGACGCGCTTGTTGATCTCTGCCATCTGAGCGGCAGCGTGACAGGCGCGATTGAGCTGGCGCGTCGTCATCGGCTGCGCCGGATCACGGCCGGGGAACAGCCAACCCTGCGGGCGCGCTGCCTTCCACCAGGTCCGCAGCAGGTCGAGCAGGCTCGGCGAGAGCATGACGTTCCGATCCTTGCCGCCTTTGCCCTGCTCGACGCGGATGATCATTCGCTTGCTGTCAATGTCGGCGACCTTGAGCGAGACCACCTCGGCAGCGCGCAGGCCGGCACCATAGGCCACGCTCAGCGCCGCCTTGTACTTCAGTCCCGGTGCGGCATTGAGCAGCCGCGCCACTTCCTCCGGACCGAGCACCACCGGTAGCTTGCGCGGCTCGTGAATGGCATGCGTATGCTCGACGATCTCGTGGCGCTTGAGCGTGACCCGGAAAAAGAACCGCAATATGGAGACGGTCTGGTTGATGGTCGGCACACCTACGCCGCTCGCCGCCAGATGCAGCTGGTAGCGGCGCACGTCCTCGAAGCTCGCCGTATCGGGTGATCGTCCGAGAAACGCGGCGAAGTTCTTGACCCTTTGCACGTAGTCGTGTTGGGTCTTCGGCGCGAATTTGCGGATCGTCATGTCTTCGATCATGCGCCGGCGCAACGGGCTCATTGCCTCGTCGGTCATGGGGATGCTCCTGTCTTGGTTGGAGGTTGCGAACCCCTCATCTCAAGACAGGACGCCCTATTGCGCTATCCTCTTGGCTGTGTTGCCAGCCTCAGCGCCCCTACCGCGCGAGCGGTTTCGTTCCTTGGTAGAAGAGCGGAAGTCGAATTTCGGTGCCGCCAGGTCCGTTGATGACCGACCCGCAACGGACATCAGTCTGACAGCGTCTCACGACCAGAACCGGTCCTCCCGCTGCTCATCGCCTTGATACTCGCGGAACTCAGTCGCTTTTCCGTTCTTCATCCGCCAGACGTGGATCTCCGGAAACGACGCGGAAAGCCCGTTTCGTTCTGCATTCACGGTGACCAATACGACAACGAGATCATTTTCGGCCAGGACGTTATGCACATCAATGCTAAAGCTGCCTCCGGAAAGCTCCATCGTGCGTTGAAAGAAACCTCCAACCTGATCGTGGCCGATATAGTCGCCAGATAGCGGACTATGACCGGGAACGTGCCAGGTGATGCCCGCGTCGAAGACCGAAAACACTGAAGGGATGTTTCCTTGCGCAAAGTCTTCGTACGCCTTGCGAACAATCACTGAATTAGAATCGCTCATTGTTGTCTCCTACCATAAGAGTTAACCCCCTCAGGGGGGCTGATCGTGGCCGCGGCACCTACGCGCAAAAGCCCTGGTCCAGACTGCATGATTTCGGGCGCCAACCGTGTAATATGGCACACACGCTGCCTGTAATTGGCGCAAATCCGAGTGTGGCTAGATTCAAGCCTCAGCAGGACTTTGACAAATCCTGCCCCGGGGCTACCCTATCAATCACCCGGGTCCGCAGGTTGGGCATCAACCATGGATGTTGAGGAGTGGCTTGAAAGATTGGGCCTCGCTCAATATGCGGCGGCGTTCGCTGAAAACGACATTGATTTCGTTATTCTCGGCAAGCTTACTGACGCGGACCTGAAAGAGCTCGGCATCAGTTCTCTCGGCCATCGTAAGCGTTTGCTGGCCGCAATTGCGGAGCGAGGTTTGACGGCCGCGCTGAGCTCAAGATATGCCGATGGCTCGCCGGCAGGGGAGCGCCGGCAAGTCACCATACTCTTCGCTGATCTCTGCGGATTCACCGCAATATCGCGAACGCTCGATCCGGAAGAGGTCCGCGAGCTGGTAGGCCGCTATACCGCCCTCGTCGACGGCATTGTCGTCGGATATGGGGGAACGGTCGACAAGCACATTGGTGACGCTGTGATGGCGCTTTTCGGTGCGCCCCGTGCGCATGACGACGATCCGCTGCGCGCCGCTCGTGCCGCATTGGACATCCATGAGGCACTCGGCCGGATGAGCGTAAACACCATCCGGCCGCTTCAGGCCCATGTCGGCATAGCCAGTGGTGAAGTAGTCGCCGGCCTTTTGGGTCGCGCCGACGCCAACGACTACACAGTACTCGGCGATTCAGTGAACTTAGCCGCACGCCTTGTGGCCGCTGCCGGCCCTGGACAGACCGTGCTCTCCGATGGCGTTTACCGCGCTCTCTCCGGACGGGGCGTGTGCGATGCGCTTGGCGAGATCCAACTGAAAGGTTTTGAAGCGCCCACCCGCGCCTGGCGACTGCGCGGTCTCTCGGGTGAACCCTTGGCTTCAACACGCAGCTCGTTTGTCGGCCGCGAGGCCGAGCTTGAGCAGTTCAAGAGTATCCTTAGCGCGTGTCTCGGTCGGCGGTCTGGTCAAGTCGTCTACGTGCGCGGCGAGGCGGGCATCGGCAAAACCAGATTGGTCGAGGAGATGCGCCGTTTCGCCGAGGCCGCGGGCTTCGTTACTCATCGCGGCCTTGTACTCGACTTCGGGGTTGGCAAAGGACAGGACCCGATCCGCGCTTTGCTCGTGAGTTTGCTCGGCCTGACGCCATCCTCCGAAGCTGAATCACGACACCATGCGGCCGAGAGTTTGGTCGCTGAAGGGGCGATCGCGCCTGAGCGGCTCGTTTTTCTTCATGACCTGCTCGACCTTCCGCAAATAGGCGAGTGGCGCACGCTTTATGACGCCATGGACAATGCCGCTCGTAACCGCGGCAAACGCGAATTGGCAGCGGCACTCGTCGCGCGCGGCTGCGGCGGTGGACCAATGCTCATCATTGTGGAGGATCTCCATTGGGCTGATCCGCATGTGCTCGGGCATCTTGCGGCGTTTGCGACGGCCGTAGCGAACGGTCCTGGCCTTCTGGTCATGACTTCGCGTGTCGAGGGCGACCCGCTTGATGCTGCGTGGCGCGCAAGTTGCCGTGGAACACCATTCGCGACCATCGATCTCGGTCCACTGCGAGGGGACGAGGCACTGAGCTTGGCTGGAGGTTTTATCGCCGCGACTCATTCTGTCGCGCTTGCCTGTATCGAGCGCGCGGGCGGCAATCCGCTCTTTTTGGAACAGCTCCTACACAACGCTGAAGAAGGAAGCGAAGATGCAGTCCCTGCATCCATCCAGAGTTCTAGTCCTCGCGCGCATGGACCGGTTGGCGCAGCGTGACAGGCGGGCGTTTCAAGCTGCAGCGGTTATCGGCCAACGTTTTGATCTCGCTCTGCTGCGGCATCTCGTCGCCGAACCGGACTACGTCTGTGACGGCCTCATCAGCAATGCGCTGGTACTGCCGGAGGGTGGTGATTTCCTGTTCGCTCATGCATTGATCCAGGAGGGAGCCTACTCCTCCCTGCTGCGATCCCGTCGCCGAGAACTGCACCTTAAGGCTGCGAAGTGGTTCGCGGACCAGGACCTCACGCTGCACGCACAACACCTCGACCGCGCCGAGGACGCCGGCGCCGCCGACGCGTACCTCAGAGCGGCCAGCGCTCAGCGCGCGGCCTTTCATGTCGATACTGCACTCCGGCTGGCCAATCGCGGCCTGAAGGTCGCGCAAGCCGATGCCGACCGTCACGCCCTGATGTGCCTCAAGGGCGAACTACAGCGCGACCTCGGAGATATCGCTTCGTCCGTCTCAATCTATCGGCTGGCGATAACCGCGTCGCCCAACGAGGTTGCCGTGTGCCAAGCACAGCTGGGACTGGCGGAGGGTCTTCGGGTGAGCGAAGGCCTCGAAGAAGCACTTAGTCTGCTTGCGGACGCGCAGCGCACAGCCGAGCGCCACGATACGGTGGCCGAACTCGCGTGCATCCATCACCTGAGGGGCAATATCTTCTTTCCACTTGGCAACATCGACGGTTGCCGCGAGGAGCACGAGCGAGGCCTCGGCTTTGCGCAACGCTCGGGCTCTCCGGAAGCAGAGGCGCGCGCTCTCGGCGGGCTTGGAGACGCAGCGTACGCTCAGGGCAAGATGCGCAGTGCGTTTGATCACTTCAGTCACTGCGTCGCGCTGAGCCAGCAACACGGATTCGGCCGCATCGAAGTGGCCAACCGCTCTATGGTTGGGTTCAGTCGCATCTATCTCAATGAGGTGCCGCAAGCAAAAGAAGACGGCGACGCTGCTGCTCGCGCCGCCGCACTTGTAGGACAGCCCCGCGCCGAACTGCTGGGCGAAACCCTAGGTGCGTTCGCCTGCTATGAGCACGGCGACTTCGATCTGATGCAGGACTACCTGGATCGAACGATGCGGCTTGCCCGACAGCTTGGCGCGCGGCGGTTCGAGGCGCAAGGACTCGAAATGCAAGCTCGGGTTCTGCTTGACACCGGTCGACGCGCGGAAGCTGCCGAAATGTTGCGAGAGGCGTTGGCGATTTGCAGAGAAGCAGGAACGCAGTTCTGCGGGCCAAAGGTCACCAGCGCCTTGAGCCGTGCCGTGGCCGACCCGGCGGAGCGCGCGGCGCTGCTTGCCGAAGGCAAGGAAATGCTTGGCCGAGGCGCCGTCGGCCATAACCACCTGTGGTTCTACCGCGACGCCATCGAGGCGTCGCTGTCGGCGGGCGACGGAGCAGAGGCCCTGGAATATGTGGCCGCGCTGGAGGACTATTCGCGAGCCGAACCACTGCCCTGGTCGAATTTATTCGTAATCCGTGGTCGCCTTCTCGCCGTCGCCGCAAGAGGCAACGTTGACGACGGCCGGCGAGAGGACCTGGTTCGAATTCGAGCCGCGCTTCATGACGCCGGCTTAAAGGCCTTTCTACCTCCAATCGAAGCAGCGCTGGTGACTTGATGCATCGACTCCGTCGGGTCGCCATGTCAGTTTGTGTGAAGGTTTTCGGATGCCGGCCCCATGAAGGTGGCGCGCGCACGCAGCGGGGCCGGCGTCCGCAAACCTCCAAGGGAGGAAACCGCGGGAGGGGAACGCAGAGCCGCGCGGCAGGCGCTATGGAGATTTGAGCGCCGCGGGTGAGGTGTGTGATTGGGATCGGGCCGATGCAGCGAGTTGGCCGGAGGGTGAAGCGGCTGATGAATGGGCGGCGGGAGGCGTCGAAAGCTGTCGATGTTTGCCGGACGATCTGAGACGACAGCTGGATATCTGGGCGCGCACTGCCGTGGCCGGTC
The DNA here is from genome assembly GCA_963713785.1 of uncultured Alphaproteobacteria bacterium. Classification (GTDB taxonomy): domain Bacteria; phylum Pseudomonadota; class Alphaproteobacteria; order Rhizobiales; family Xanthobacteraceae; genus Bradyrhizobium. Next base: position 236,224 of record CAVQNB010000002.1, on the reverse strand, counting down.
GAGAGGCCAGCGAGCGCGACGAGCAGATTTGCGGGATTGTGACGTGGTCATGAGGTGTCGATCCTGATGACGATGGTTGGAGCTGTCGGCCGATGCCGTGGCGTTGCGCCGCGCTCGAAGATCTCGATGATGATCATGCGGCCGCCGCAGCATGGACAAGTCGGCTTGCTGGGATCGACGGCGGCCGCGGTGGGATTGGCCTTCAGGTTTTGCAACGGCGAGCAGCTCGCGGGCGCGGGCGATGTTGTCGGCGCGCGTGCCGCTGGCGAACAGGCCGTAGTGGCGGATGCGGTGGAAGCCTGTGGGCAGGACGTGGATCAGGAAGCGGCGGATGAACTCGTCGGTGGCGAGCGTCATGACCTTCTGGCGATCGCGGCCATCGGCGCGATAGTCCTTCCACCGGAAGGTGACGCCGGTGTGGTCGCAGGCGATCAGCCGGCTGTTGGCGATGGCGACGCGGTGGGTGTAGCGCGACAGATAGGCCAGCACGGCCTGGGGTCCGCCGAACGGGCGCTTGGCGTAGACGACCCATTCGGCCTTGGCGCAGCGGCGCCAGATAGGCCGCGAAGGCCTGCGCGTCGGCGAGAGCGGCATGATCGCCGAAGAACTTCAGGCGGCCGGCCTTGTGGGCGGCGACGAGCTTCTCCAGGAACAGCCGGCGGAACAGGCGCGAGAGCACGCGCACGGGCAGGAAGAAGCCGGGCCGGCACGACACCCAGCGCTTGCCGTCGAGCGAGATGCCGCCGCCCGGCACGATCATGTGGACGTGCGGGTGATGGGTCAGTGCCGAGCCCCAGGTGTGCAGCACGGAGGTGATGCCGATCGCGGGCGCCGAGATGCTTGGGATCGGCGGCGATCGTGAGCAGGGTCTCGGCCGAGGCCTTGAACAGGAGGTCGTAGATCGACGGCCTTGTTCTGGTAGGCGATGTCGGCGATCGGCGCCGGCAGCGTGAACACCACGTGATAGTACGGCACCGGCAACAGCTCGGCCTCGCGCGTCGGCGAGCCATTCCTTTGCCGCGGCGCCCTGGCACTTCGGGCAGTGCCGGTTGCGGCAGGAGTTGTAGGCGATGCTGGTGTGGGCGCAGTCCTCGCAGCGCGCGACATGGCCGCCGAGCGCTGCCGTGCGGCAGCTCTCGATCGCCGACATCACCTTGAGCTGGCCGAGGCTCACATGGCCGGCGTTGGCTCTGCGCCATGCCGGTCCATGGTCGCGGAAGATATCCGCGACCTCCAGCGCTGGACGCGACACGCGCGCCGCGCTTCAGCGGGCGGCTCGGCACCTCCTTGAGCTTGCGCGCGATGTGCTCCAGCGGGCTCATGACCTCGCGGATCGTCTTGGTGGCGACGCGCGTGTAGAGCGCCGTGGTATCGAGCTTGGCGTGCCCGAGCAGCACCTGGATCACCCGGATATCGATGTTCTGCTCCAGACAGATGGGTGGCGAAGCTGTGCCGCAGGGTGTGCGAGCGACACGCGCTTGTCGATCTCGGCCATCTGGGCTGCGGCATGGCAGGCGCGATTGAGCTGGCGCGTCGTCATCGGCTGCACCGGATCGCGGCCGGGAAACAGCCAGCCCTGCGGCCGTGCCGCCTGCCACCAGGCGCGCAGCAGCTCGAGCAGATGCGGCGACAGCATCACGTAGCGGTCCTTGCGGCCTTTGCCCTGCTCGACGCGGATGACCATGCGCTTGCTGTCGATGTCGCCGACCTTGAGCGAGACCACCTCGGCGGCGCGCAGGCCGGCGCCATAGGCCACGCTCAGCGCCGCCTTGTACTTGAGCCCCGGCGCGGCATCGAGCAGCCGCGCCACCTCCTCCGGGCTCAGCACGACCGGCAGCTTGCGCGGCTCGTGGATGAACGTGGGTGTGCTCGATGATGTCGGAGCGCCTGAGCGTGACCCTGAAGAAGAACCGCAGCGCCGACACGGTGTGATTGAGGATCGGGACGCTGCGCGCCGCTCGCCGCCAGATGCAGCTGAAAGCGTCGCACGTCCTCGAAGCTCGCCGTGTCGGGCGATCGGCCGAGGAACGCAGCGAAGTCCTTGACCGCTGCGGATGTAGTCTTGTTGGGTCTTCGGCGCTAACTTGCGGATCGTCATGTCTTCGATCATGCGCCGGCGCAACGGGCTCATGGCCTCGTCGGTCATGGGGATGCTCCTGTCTTGAGTGAGGTTGCGAACCCCTCATCTCAAGACAGGACGCCCCGTCGCGCTATCGTGTTGGCCGTGTCGCCCGCCGCAGCGCCCTACCGCGCGAGCGGTTTAGTCCTTTGGCACTTTTCGGACATGGCGCGATGTCTGACTTGAATCCGTTGTGCGCTCCAAAGCGGACGTCGGCGCAACGGGCTGATCAAGGTGACGCTCGACAACACTGCCTCCTCAGCGGCGGTAACGTTGACCGGTTAGGTTAAGAGGCGAGTTGCGTTGCGCAGTTGCGACTAGAGCGGGATGGGTCTAGTTTGAATCGATTGAGGATTCCCAAATCAGAAGGCTTCTGATTCAACATGCTGGCTGGGAAGGAGGCCAGCATGGATGGGACGAGCCTATTCGAACGACCTTCGTGAGCGGGTGGTGAGGGCTGTCATCAAAGGCGGCCTGTCGCGGCATCAGGCGGCGGCCCAATTTGGCGTGGGCATCAGCACGGCGATCAACTGGGTACAGCGCTTCCACGAGACCGGCAGCGTCAAGCCGGACCAGATCGGCGGCTATAGGCCGAAGAAGATTGCGGGGCCGCACCGCGAATGGCTGGTGCAACGGTGCCGGAAGGCGGATTTCACCGTGCGCGGGCTGGTGGCCGAACTCGCCGAGCGTGGCCTCAAGGTCGATTACCGCACGATGTGGGAGTTCGTCCACGCTGAGAAGCTCAGTCACAAAAAAAGACGCTGATTGCCGCCGAGCAGGACCGTCCCGATGTCGCCCGTCGGCGGGCGCAATGGACCAAGTATCGGGATCGGATCGATCCCATCCCGGCTGGTGTTCATCGATGAGACCTGGACCAAAACCAATATGGCGCCGCTGCGGGGCTGGGCGCCGCGCGGTCAACGGATCAAAGCCAAGGTGCCGCACGGCCGCTGGCAGACCATGACCTTCCTGGCCGCCTTGCGCCACGATCGCATCACCGCTCCGTGGTTCATCGACGGGCCGATCAACGGCGAAGCCTTCCTTCTCTACGTCGAGAAGGTTCTGGTCCCGACCCTGCGGCCCGGCGACATCGTCATCATGGACAATCTCGGCTCGCACAAGGGCAACGCCGTGCGTCGCGCCATCCGTGCCGCCGGCGCCCGGCTCTTCTTCCTGCCGAAATACTCGCCCGATCTGAACCCGATCGAGCAGTTCTTCGCCAAGTTCAAACACTGGCTACGCAAGGCCGCACAGCGAACCACCGAGGCCGTCTACGATGCTATCGCTCCGATCCTCGACACCGTCTCATCGGCCGAATGCGCCAACTACTTCGCCAACGCCGGATATGACCAAACCTAAACCCATCCCGCTCTAGCCGCTATCTTCGCCCAAATGATTCAACTTTTGTTTTGTTTTTAATGATTGATCGCGATGAAAAGACCGCGTGAAGTGTTGACTGAGATTATTTGCCCCGCCTGCGATGGCACGGGGTTTCAGAAGGTCAAACAGCCAACGCAACCGGGTCGCAAAATCTATCCCCCGAAATGCGCAGAATGTCTCGGCAAAGGCAGAATAAAGAAACCCGCCGCAACGTGAGTTGGACCGATCCGAGGCGCCACCAGTGACCGCGCCTACAACACCGTGGCGCCGTCATCCGGCAAGGTCTTGACCGGCGGTGTCGACGCCAACGCGTTGCAACGGCCGAAGCGATTCTTCGGTGCCGCGCGCAACATCGAGGAGGGCGGTTCGCTCACCATCATCGCGACCGCGCTGGTCGATACCGGCAGCCGAATGGACGAAGCTCTTCGACATTGAGCAGCCACAGGTAAGGTCCCCTCAATAAGCGTCATCTTCATCCCCCCTTGGTCGGTTTCTCTGCCATCGCGCGCCGTCACGATCAGCGCCGCGTAGGCGACCAAGCTACCCCCCTGTGAGATGATCTTCGATGTTACTGGCGACCTCTTCACACACGGACGCCAACTCAAGCAGCTCGGCTTAACGACAGGATCATCGGTCTGTTCGGCGAGTTGCCGGTACTTGACTGCTTGGTCTCGTAGATAGTCAGGCCAATCCATGCTGCGACACTGGATCCGCGATTGGCATTTCACCCGGCTGCTTCAGCTGCTCAAACTCATCGTCGCTGATCTCCGTTTGAGCAACCAAGACGCTGCAGCGAAGACGCTTGACCAAGTAGCTGCCGACTGAGCCGAACCACCATCGTGCCAGCGGCCCTTGCGGCCGATGACCAACGACGACAAGGTGTACTCCGATTTCTTCTGCGAATTCTGCAATTTTTTGCCCTGCATCTCCAGTTTCCAACCTGGAGGTGGGAGAAAAGCCCAACGCCTTGAGCCGCTCCACACCTTCCGAAAGGACGGCTTCGTAATTTGCCGTTTGATCGTCGATTGGAATGGCAAGCCCAGCATCAGGGATCACGGTCGAGGATAGCTCTACAACAGCTAGCAGGAAAACCTCGGCTCGGCAGAGCTGCGCGAGCTTCGCTCCCTCTCGCAACGCCCGCCGTCCTTCGATTGAGCCGTCATAAGCGAGAAGAACCTTCCTAGACATAGGCGCTCCCGTGGATTCCACAAAGATAGGCTAGTGAAGACTAGAGCGGGATGGGTTTAGGTTTGGTCATATCCTGCGTTGGCGAAGTAATTGGCGCATTCGGCCGGTGAGACAGTCTGCAGGATCGGCGCGATAGCATCGTAGACAGCCTCGGTGGTTCGCTGTGCGGCTTTGCGCAGCCAGTGTTTGAACTTGGCGAAGAACTGCTCGATCGGGTTCAGATCGGGCGAGTACTTCGGCAGGTAGAAGAGCCGGGCGCCGGCGGCGCGGATGGCGTGACGCACGGCATTGGCCTTGTGCGAGCCGAGATTATCCATGATGACGATGTCGCCGTGCCGCAGGGTCGGGACCAGAACCTTCTCGATGTAGAGCAGGAAGGCTTCGCCGTTGATCGGCCCCTCGATGAACCACGGAGCGGTGATGCGATCGTGGCGCAAAGCGGCTATGAAGGTCATGGTGTGCCAGTGACCGTGCGGCACCTTGGCTTTGATGCGTTGACCGCGCGGCGCCCAGCCCCGCAGCGGCGCCATATTGGTTTTGGTCCAGGTCTCATCGATGAACACCAGGCGGGAGGGATCGATCCGATTCCGATACTTGGCTCCACTGCGCCCGCCGACGGGCGACATCGGGACGATCCTGCTCGGCGGCAATCAGCGTCTTTTTTTGTAACTGAGCTTCTCAGCGTGGACGAACTCCCACATCGTGCGGTAATCGACCCTGAGGCCACGCTCAGCAAGCTCGGCCACTAGTCCACGTACGGTAAAATCCTTCTGACACCGTTGGATCAGCCATTCGCGGTGCGGCCCCGCAATCTTTTTTGGCCTATAGCCGCCGATCTGGCCCGGCTTGACGCTGCCGGTCTCGTGGAAGCGCTGGACCCAGTTGATCGCCGTGCTGATGCCCACCCCAAATTGGGCCGCCGCCTGATGCCGCGACAGGCCGCCTTTGACGACAGCCCGCACCACCCGCTCACGAAGGTCGTCCGAATAGGGTCGTCCCATCCATGCTGGCCTCCTTCCCAGCCAGCATGTTGAATCAGAAGCCCTCTGATTTGGGAATCCTCAATCGATTCAAACTAGACCCATCCCGCTCTAGCATCAATCGACTGGGACGCAGCACAATATTGACTTTAACCTTGCAGGCGATCGGTCGCATGCTGTTGGTGTGGGGGCCCAGGGCGATCACCCGAAGCTCAAAGCGGTGCCCGCCAGTGAAGAAGATCAACTCGAGGATCGAGCAGTAAGGGCGAGCGGCTTCCACCTTGGGCCGGCACAGGGGCCACCCCGTTATCAGGAACAACCAGCGTGGGAACACGTTGCCTATGAAGACGAGGCAACCCATGCAACATCCCCTCCATATCGAACAAGAGCACAATGATGCTATTCGTGCCGAAGTCGGCGAACGTCTTGGGATCATCCTTAGGTTGGGGAACCGGCCGAAATTGCCGGGGCGTGTTCGGCATTTGTTAGATCGTCTAGCCGAACTGGACCATCAGATCGAGATGGAAACATCGCCGTCGATTGTGCCGTCGGAAAACGAAGGTTGGGTACGCAGACTGTTAGCAAGCCGATTTCGCTAGACCGCTCACGACGCGGCCGCCTCAAGCCGCAGCCGCGCGGTGTCGCAATGGTCCGGAGCATGCTTAAAGTCGCTCCCTCGATGTTCGGCCCGTCTGCGCCAATAGAAGCCGTCTCTCTGCAAGGCCAACTTGATCTCGTCGCTAACAGCGACTGCTCCTTTCTTTTTGCGCCACCGTCCTAAGTTGCCGATGGCAGGGATCGGTTGCCCTTTCGCAACCACCAACAGGCGATCACGCTTCTCGTTCAAATATACGTCAAACATGCAGTCCCCCCTCAGCCCGCATCAGCATATCGCCTTTTCGCGGAAAGGGAGTTACTAAAATGCAACAACTAACGCGGCGTTCCGACGATGGAATTGCGCCGGGGGAGGCGGTGGAATGCTTCACTCCAAATGCTGCTGCGATGCGGGCTGAGGCTCTGTCGTGCAAAGAGGTTCACGTTGGAGCAGTAGCGTTCAGTCGCACAGGCGACCCTGCAACGGCGATTTCAGCGACGCCCAAGGTGATCAGGAAGTTCGGCGACGTGCCGGATGATTTAAGTGTGCTGTGAATGAAACGCGCCTAGAAGGCCGAGCGGTCAGGGCGTCCTACCTTTCTATAGAACGGGGCGGCGCACATGACGCTTACGGGGAGCGACTTGGCTTCATAAGTGCCGAACATCAATGTCCGAGTTCGGGAGCAAAGCGGAAAACATATACTCGTACTGAGTTCTTCTCAGTTTGACCCTGAGCAGAAGTCTCGCCGGTTATTTGATGTCCAGCGGCGGCAGTGACTGTGTTCAGTCTATCTGTCCGCCCCCATCGTCGCACTTACTTAGCTGGCCTTAGGCCATAGGCGGCTGATGTGCCCGACGAACTTGCGCCTGCGGCAGCTGAGCAAGTGCACCTTTCCTCAAGTCGACGGAGAGGAGTAACGCGGCTCCTGACCATTAGGGTCAGTTACATTGACGAATCGGACGAACTGACGCCGAAAGCGCATGCGAGGTGGCATTCGTGGAGATCGACAACAGTTGACGAAGGGTGTTCACTACCGCAGTAGGCGACCCGAGAGAGATCTCCAACAACAATAGACACATTCATTGATTCGCAGGGAGAAACGAAATGTCTTTCGTCGCGCGACGATTGGCGGCGTTTTCGACCGCCATCATTTTCCTAGCTGCCAGCGAAAGCAGCGCACTTGCCCAGAAGAAATACGATCCGGGTGTTACCGACACGGAAATCAAGATTGGCAACATTATGCCGTACAGTGGTGCGATCTCGTCGTACAGCACCATCGGAAAGACCGAAGCCGCATACTTCAACAAGATCAATGCGGAAGGCGGCATCAACGGACGCAAAATCAAGTTCATCAGCTATGACGATGGCTCCAATCCCGCGAAAACGGTCGAACAGGCGCGCAAGCTCGTCGAAGGCGACGAAGTCCTTTTGATTTTCCAGAGCCTTGGCGGGTCGATGAATATTGCTATCGAGAAATATCTGAATGACAAAAAGGTGCCCCAGCTCTTTGTCGCGGCCCCCAACAAGAGATTCGGCGATCCGAAGAATTTCCCTTGGACGATGGGGTGGCAACCGACGGCCGAGAACGAGGGGCGTATCTACGCGCAATATTTACTAAAGAACCATCCGAACGCCAGGATCGGCGTCCTCTATGTAAACGTAGACGTGGGCAAGGAATACCTGGCGGGCCTCAAGGATGGGCTTGAAGGCAAGGTGCAGGTCGTTGCTGAAGTCCCTTACGAAATCACCGATCCGACGGTCGATTCACAGGTCATTACCCTCAAGAATTCCGGTGCCGACGTTGTCTTCTTGGCAGCTGCGCCGAAGCCCGCCGTCCAAGCCATACGCAAAATGACTGAATTGGATTGGAAGCCGATCCGGCTGCTTGCCAGCATATCGAATTCAGTCGGCGCGGTCATGAAACCAGCCGGCATGGAGATTGCGAAGGGCATCCTGTCGGCGGGCTTTCTCAAAGATCCCTCTAGCCCGCTTTGGAAGGATGATCCGGCAGTCAAGGAATGGGAGGCCTTTATGGCCGCATACTATCCTGAAGGCAACCGCATCGATACATTCACGGCCTATGGTTATCTCGTCGCTCAAACGATGACCCAGGTTCTTAGGCAGTGCGGCGACGATCTCACACGCGAAAACGTTATGCGGCAGGCGGCCAGCATCAAGGAACTTGAATTAGGCCTGCTACTTCCCGGCATCAGGATCAATACCAGCCCGACCGACTATTTTCCTGTAAAGCACATGCAGATGACTCGCTTCAATGGAGAAACCATAGAGCTGGTCGGTCCCCTCTACAGTGGAGCGGTCGCTGGTAACTGATTAGAGGTCCACGTTGCGGCCGAATTTCCATACCACATAAACAGATTGATCCGCTTGTTGCCCGTAGCTGCCGATTGGCGGTCGGCGTCTGCGTCGGCTGTTGGCACGAACCTGCCAATCCGGGATGTCCGCTATCCGGTCGCTAACGGTGGGAAAGCGGACGCGGCGCGAACCGCCCAATTTGGTCGAGATTGACCTAGGCTGTGTGAAAACTCTAATTTTCAACTTTGCGTGTAGAATTTCCGTCCCGATTTCGTCGATGCGGAAACCAATTGCACTGGCAACTTCTGTCGGAAGAAGGCAATTGAGAAAACAGTTCTGTGCATCCTTGGCTCGATCGCGTTTTCACACAGCCTCGACCCAGAACAGAAGTCGACGACCTCGAAGGTTAGTTCTGTCGACAGGTCCCTCAAGGTCGGTGGCCGGCACCGCGTAGCGGTCATCGTCGCCACGGTCCTTGAGCGGGTGCGGCGTCCAGCGCGCCTCGCCTCGGCTAAAGGTAGTTGAAAAAGGACGCCGCCAAGGATGGTTGGGCCGAGGGGCCGCCGCTCTTCTCTTTCACCGGTACGGGTAGAGTTTGCTACTCCTGACGGAGGATGCCCTACGCCAGCAAGACCTTGGTCACGCCCTCTTCCGTCTCGACGTCGACGATGCTGAACTGCACACCGTCTCGCGCCAATTCCCGGAGCTGCTCAAGGCTGTGCAGGTTTAGGTCCGCGTCAAACACGATCGCGTTCGAGGTGTAGCTTGACCGCTGATACTTGAGCACTGTTGGGCAGGGCGTCTCGGTCATCGACGGGCCACCTTTGAATGAGGGCCCGCGGCAAGCACGGGCCACCCCAACTTACAAGGCAGAGCCGCTGACGTGGCGGCGCTTTCACTCTTGCCCGCGCTAGACCGGGGGTCACGACGGTCCTCGGATTTACCATATCGCGAGATATCGCGAGATAGCGGTCGAGAAATCCCAGCTTGTGCCTTGTTTGACGTCTCAGTTGGTAAACAAATAATTAACGGAGACGCATGATGCTGAAATTAGGCAGGATAGCCGTCGTGTCCACTGCAGCTCTCACACTCGCTGCCGCCACCATTCCTACCAAGGCCGAAGCATTTGGCTTCCTCCTTGCTCCGGCGTTGCTCGGTTCCGCGTTCCTTGGCGCGGTGGGCTCCGGTGGCGGCTATTACGGGGGCGGCGGTGGCTATTACGGTGGCGGCTGCTGCCAAGTCTATGCTCCGCCGCCTCCGCCGCCGTGCTGTGTCTATGCTCCGCCGCCTCCGCCGCCGTGCTGTGTCTATGGTGGCGGCTATGGCGGCGGTTACGGTGGCGGCTATGGCGGCGGTTACGGCGGCGGCTATGGCGGCGGTTACGGCGGCGGCTATGGCCGCGGTTACGGCCGTTATCGTGGCGGTTATGGCTCCCGTTACTAGTTTGTGGATCAAAAGCTGACTGCCACAGAAATCAGTTTCCAGGCCCTAAGCCAGCACGCGGGTCGGCCGCCGGGCTGTGACTAGACCGGCGGCTGGCCAACGGTCAAAGTGATGCGATTGACCCAACGCGGACGTTGACCCAAGACCAGCCCATCCTGTCTACTCAACTGGGGCTGGCAGCGCGGGTGTAAGACGATGCTGACGCAAATTTACGAAGTTGCGACACCTGCGGAAGCCGAGGCGATATCGGCAATCGGCGTGGATCATATCGGCGTGCCCGTCGGAGATGGTGCCTTCCCTCGGGAGCTTCCGGTTCAGAAGGCGTCAGCCGTTATGAAGATGATCCGGGCGCCTTCCGTACTTTCCGCGCTGTTCCTCTCGGCGGATGTCGCTCTTATCGAACGGATGGCAGGGGAGCTTGATCCGCCCATCGTCCACCTTGGCGCATCAAGCGAATTGCTTACACCTGATCTTGTCGTGGCGCTGCGAAAGTCCCTGTCAAAGACCAAATTCATGCGCAGCGTACCGGTCACCGGACCTGAGGCGGTAGGTGTGGCGCAAGCATATGATGGAGTTGTCGATTGGATCCTGCTTGACAGTCATCGCACAGGTGATGTGCAAATCGGCGCGCAGGGCGTGACGCATGACTGGAGCATCAGTCGAAAGATAGTGGAGAGTGTTCGTACCCCAGTAATACTTGCTGGCGGCCTCGGACCGGACAATGTCAAAGAAGCTGTTCGGTCGGTGCGACCTGCCGGTGTTGATTCGAAAACAAGAACCGATCAAGAGGGCACTCACACAAAAGACCTGGGGAAGGTAGAAGCCTTCTATCGAGCTGCAACGAGCGGTTAGATCGCACTTCTCTTCTTGGCACTTTTCGGACGTCGCGCGATGTGCGACTTGAGTCGGTAATGCGCACCAAAGCGGACGTCCGCCTACTCGACTAGGCGGCGGGCTGCACCCATTCCAGGTCCGCGCGTGACGTCCCTTTGCTGTTCTTTTCGGCGCCGTAGCGGACAAAAACCGTGTAGCGGTTGAACGACGTGATGACGCCTTCCTCGAGCCTGCCGCCAGGGTAGCGGTTGCCGGTGTAGACGACTGCGCGCCCGATATCGTCTTCGGTCGGTTCGATCATTTTTTCACCCTCGATCAGCGTCTCCCTCTGACAGGGAACAGCCTGTCGGTGGAGCGATCGAGCCGCTTCTCCGAGCCTCTCGCGTCGCTCAGATGCCCGACCAGTTCGCCGGACAGCCGATAGATATTGATCCCTTTTAGCTCGTAGATTTTTCGCCCGTCGAGGTCGAAGACGTCCCCGCCGATCACCACGGCAACGTGGATGCCATTGCTGTTGAAAATATTACCGCTCACGACCGACCTCCCATGGAGAGGGGGGCCCCGCAGCGAAGGCTGCGCCGATTGGCCGGGGATAGCGAGACAAATCACGCGCTTCGGGGCTATCTCGCCTTCACCTTCAGCCCGACCTCGACCAGGCGGCGGATGGCCCGGGGGGTCGGGGACAGGCCGGTGGAAGGTAACGGAAACTCTGCGATCATCGTCAATCATCAACAGGACTTCTGTGAACGAAGCGTGCAAGCGTTCGGACCAGCGCCGGGCTTTTGCCGGCGCGTCATCAGCGGGAGTGATCAATGCAAACCGAAGGAGACCGATATGCCGATCTTGAAAAGCCGATCGAGGATGTCCGGGAAATGACACAGGTTGTCGCCCAGCTGGCGGCCCATGTGGAATCCGGGAAGGTCGCTTGGGAGCCCGTGCTGTCCGCGATCTATCACTTGGCTGAGCTCGCGAACGCGCTGCATGCTCAGTACCACGGCGACGAGGCGGCCGCGGCATGAGCAAAAGGGGGCGACCCCCTTTCTCGCTCTGATGTAGCAGTTTGCGAAATCAGCAGTAGGTTCGCAGAAGATCCTCGTCGACGGCGATCTGTCGACGGAGTTCCTTCTCGATTGTGGTCGGATATGCAACGCCGCTATAGCGCTGGACATTGGCCTGCTCAATCGAGCTCAGCCTGCTCTTCTTTTCTTCGATACGCGCACGCAATCTATCGACATAGGACATCAAGTCCTCCTGATCTGGGGTTCTAGATATTTCGATCTCCCCGTGCGGCGCGCAGCGGGCCCCGTCGATCAGGCGGCCCGCAGCGCGCGGGCCAATTGGGAGGTCATCACGGCCCGGCACGGGCCAACCAACCTCTATCGGCAATATGCACGATCGACCACTCGACTGCAACGCCGAGATATTTCGAAGTGGGCCCGCCGGTTCACGCCGGGCGGGCCTTTCTTTTTGGGGCCGATCAAGCGGCGGCTGGGCGCCCGTTGATTATTTTCACCAACCCGGTTGGGTCGGGAGCCGCCGACGATCCATCGATGACCGCAAGACGGCTGGATGACGATGAGAGGGATACAACTGTTGGTACCCCCTCCGGCGAGCAGGAGATGCTAATCGTCTCGGAGCCCGGGCTTTCTGAGGCGCGCCCGCGGGTCGCGACGAAACTTAATCCCAAGCGTTCGTTTCGATCATCGCGCGAAGATTCGCGCGTCGAACGACAAGTGCGCGGATAAGATTGTTGTGCGCTTCGTTGATTGCGCGATCGTACCCGATGTTCGGCACGGTGCCTGTTTCGTTGAAGCGATCCGCGGCTGGAGCTCCCATATGGCTGGAAATCCAGTCCGTTGTGGTAGTGACCCACTGCTGCACTTCCGACGCATATTCGTTCACGACGCTGTCGCTGGATCCCGGTGGAATCGGCTTACGAAGGAGTGCGCCACCCTGAGCATAAAATCTCCGAAGATCCGCTGCGTAAGCGCTCTTCGAAAATTCGCTCGGCGGAGTCGTCAAAAGCCTCAGCCGGTCATCAATATGAAAGACCTCCCAACCAACGACCATGAGCGAACCAGCCACCGCGGCCACTAGCAACGCGATCCCGCGCAGTTTGCGATGGGAAATCGTGAGCCCATAGGCCCGCTTAATTCGGCTCTCGAGATCAAACGCCAGAACAATTCCGCGCACACCGGCGAAAGTGAAGAGGCCGATCAGGATCTTGGCGATGAAGTATCCTAGCGTCGCCATTGATCCTCCATCGCCGGGGACAAGTGGCGCCGAGCGATGAACATTCAAGGTTGCAAAAGTCGACTATTGCTCTTGACATCGCCCGAATCGAAACTCCGCTGCGTGCACTCATGCAAGTCAGGGCGGACTTATCGAAGATACAGAGCGCCGATCGTCTTGCTGGCTTCCGCTCGCGCTGTCGGTGTTAATGTTGTGATGCCATCGAGCTCCCCAAGGGCAGCGTCCAGCACCTTGGTCCGTTCGCCCTGCGCGAGTAACCGTTTGCTTTCGAGTAGGCCAAGAATGTGCTTGAGCGCTATCGCTATACCGTAAGCTCTGCCGTCTTCGATCATCTTACTTCCCTTCGTCCTCGTCCCGTTTGCGGAACTCGTTGACCACTTCGGTTGCGATCTCTCGGATTATGCCCCGCACCTTTGATCCGGAGCTCGGCGGGCTTGATCCGCCTGAGGTGACCACTTCGGTGGCGATCTCTCGGATTAAGTCTTCGAACATTTCCTTCAACGCATGTCGGTCTGCGGCGCCGCTATCTTTCGGCCGTTCGAAATGGAGCGACAGCGCCTCAACGACTTCGGAATTCATTGACCGTCCGTTGCGCGCAGCCAGTTCGGCCAGGGCAGCTCGCATGCCGTCCGGCAGCCGTAAGATGAATTTGTCGGACTCGCTGGTTACTGGACCCCGCTTCACCGGCTTTTTCTTCTTCATGGTGGCATCCTGCCATACCTCGTTCAAAAACAGAAAAACTGTACGTGACGAACGACATGGCATCATGATATCAGTCGGGAAGCAAGAGCTGTGTGTACCGAAAACCTTATCCGAGTTGATGACGTGATGGAATCGCCTAAGCTGGCGGAATGATCGGGCTGCTCTGTTTCGTTCTGGCCGTCCTGGCCTCGCCATTCAAGTCGAAGTTGCGGCTTGAAGCTGAGAACGCGGTGCTTCGACATCAGTTGAATGTCTTGAGGCGCAGGCTGCATGGTCGCGTCCGGCTCACGAACAATGATCGCTGGTTCTTTATCCAGCTGTATCGCTGGTTTCCATCAATCCTGCAGGTTCTCACAATCATCCGGCCCGAGACGCTCGTGCGTTGGCACAGGGCCGGCTTTCGCTGCTACTGGCGTTGGAAGTCGCGCCCACAGGGAGGGCGACCGCAGATCGACACGGAGCTGCGCGCATTGATCCGGCGGATGAGCGTCGAAAATCCGCTTTGGGGCGCGCCACGCATCCACGGCGAACTGCTCAAGCTCGGGTTTGAGGTCGCGCAGTCGAGCGTCGCCAAGTACATGGTCAAACGGCGGGGGCCGCCCAGCCAGGGATGGCGGACCTTCTTGCGTAACCACGCGCCGGACATTGCCGCCATGGACCTGTTCGTTGTTCCAACTATCGGTTTCGACCTGCTCTATGCCTTCGTCATCGTCCGGCTCGACCGCAGAGACCTCGTCTGGATCAACGTCACAGCAAATCCGACGGCCGAATGGGTTGCACGTCAAATAACGGAGGCATTTCCCTGGGATGAGGCTCCGCACTACCTCATCCGCGATCGCGACCGGATCTATGGCAGCGTCGTCACGCGCCGATTGCGCGCCATGGGCATCCGGGACAAGCCTACCGCACCAGCCTCGCCCTGGCAGAATGGCTTTGCCGAACGGCTGATCGGATCGATCCGGCGTGAATGTGTGGACCACATCATTGTCTTGGGCGAGATGCATTTGCGTCGGGTCCTGAAATCCTACGCCGACTATTACAATTGCGTCAGAACGCATCGATCCTTGAACAAGGATGCGCCGGTTTCTCGCCCGGTTCAGCGAACCGGTGTCATCAGTTCACACGCCATCCTGGGCGGACTTCACCACCACTACGCCCGAGCTTAAGTTTTCGGTACACACAGGTGTTGCTGGGCGAGGTGGAGACCGCGCGCGCGAACGTCACCAATATTCCAAGACGATGGATTGCCGGCTACCCTCAAGAGCCGTGTAAATTCTAATCGCTGTAGAGCCTCGGTAGAGACTTCCTGAATTAGGTAGGTTTAGTATTGCTTGCAGGTTTTGGTTTAGCCCTAGACACAATGCTTGCTGGTTTAGGCTCTGTCTTAATCGAATGCTTGCTGGTTTCTGTTGAGCCTTAGTGTGATGCTTGCTGGTTTCATAAGCCCAATAGAAAACCCCTAGCTGGTTAGGCTAAGGGGTTTGCTGTCTTCGTTTGTTGGAGCGGTTAGCGTTCTCCCTGAATGTTCTGTTCGGTCATGCATTTCTTAAACTGAAAGAGGGCATGTTGCTCGTCTACGGCAGACGTTGCGTTCGTCACTACTTGATTGGTAGCAGGGTCCAAATAAGCATCAAACTTCGCAAAAGCCGTGTCGCGCTGGTGAACGAAATCGATACATTTGGTTACGGCATCCTTCTTCGTGATTGGTAGGTTACCCAGTCCTGCGTGAGAGCGTGGTATCGAAGCGATGTAGAACAGGATTGTCGCCAAAATCAGCTTCCTCATTTGCCCTCCGATAGCCTACCGATTGTTTGATGACTGACGTTGTAGCTCCTAGCGATATCGGCATGCGTCTCTCCCTGCCTCACGCCTTCGGATAGCCTCTTGCTTCTCCACTCAAGCTTAGCTTGACGCCAATCCGGCATTTGTCATTATAAAACACATCTATTGATTGTAATGAGGAAGCGACAAACCAAGCGGGGACAATATGCTAGGCAAAATTGTCATTCTGCCAGCTATGCTGCTGGTGCTGGGTGTCACGGACGCATCTGCCGAGACGTGCTGGGTCAATATCCCGTGGGCACCCCTCAGGCGCGATCCCTCGGTTCCCGACTTTCCCGAATACAATTCCCCGGACAAAAACAAGCTTTGCGAGCTTCACGAAGGCGTTGAAATCCACGACGTTCGGCGAGGACAAGGGCAAGATAAACGCTGGGTATGGGGAACGGTGCAAAAAACAGAAAATGGGAATGGCGAGTGCGGGAGCTGGGGTCCCGGGGAAGTCAAGGGATATATGGCGGAATGGATTTACGACGGACGTGTTCAGGCATTGCGTTGCGAGTAAGTTCATGGCGGTGGCTAAAGTCTGCCTATGGTCTGATAGTTCACACCAAACAACCGGCCGATCTCGGACAGGCTTTCCCCTGCGTCACGTCTCTGCTTGGCCTCTGCCTGCTGATGCGGTGTCAGCTTGTGCTTCCTGTTGAACTTCACTCCCCGTGCCAGTCTGACCCATTAGCGGTCTTGGGATGCGTTCGATCATCTACCCTCACTCGAGATGTGATAAAACGAATGCGTTGCCGTGGAGAACCGCGATGGACCATCCGTGCGTTGGGATAATTTCGAATGAGGGGCCAGGCCCTGTGTTCGATGCGTTGCGACAAGGCTTTGCCCAGCTCGGCTATGTCGAGGGTCGAAACATCGTCATCGAGGGTCGATTTGCTCACGGGAATCTAGATCGTGTCCCTGAGCTCGCCGCCGAGTTGGTCGGTCTCAATGTCGACGTCATCGTCTCGCTCGGGGCTCTCGGAGCTCATGCGGCACGGAAGGTCAGCTCAAATGTTCCGATCGTATTCGTCGGCGTGATAGATCCGATCGCCGTTGGGTTCGCCGCGACACTTGAGCGACCAGGTGGAAATGTCACAGGGATCACCAGCTTTGACTCGCAGCAGGCAAGGAAACAGTTCGAATTGCTCAAGCAGGTGGTCCCCAACCTCTCGCGAGTTGCCATTTTGAGCGACGAGGACATCCCTCGTGTCGATGGCTGGAATCCCTTGGAAAGGGCACATCATCAGCGGCGGTCTGCTGTCCTACGGGCCCGATCGGGGCGATCTATACCGGCGCGCGGCTGCCTACGTCGATCGTATCCTCAAGGGTGAGAAGCCGGCCGTCTTGCCGGTTCAAGCTCCGACCAAGTACGAACTGGTGATCAACCTCAAGACCGCCAAGGCGCTTGGCCTGACCGTTTCGCCGACGCTACTCGCGCGCGCCGACGAGGTCATTGAGTGAGATCGGTAATGCTGTGGAGCATGAGTCTCTTATTGGCACAAATGCGAAGTGCCGACTGCATTGCGCAAGGTCCGCTTTCAGGGGCAAACCGGAAGACATTTGCGAAGCGCCGGGAGACCGGCAAGGAGTAGAGAGTGCAAGTCCCTTACGATGAAGGAGTAGCGATCCACATCGGCCCCGAGTCATGCGCAGGCGTCCGCGAGGGTGTCGGCGAAGCGTTGACAGGGGAGCGCATAGGCCAGCCATTGAGCCGCGAAAGATTCCTATTCTCGGGTGCCGACGCCGTGCGATTTGGCGGAAGGCAACACGGACGGGCGCGTCATCGCGAGTGCCCGGACGACCCGGCGTGGTCAGAGACCCTGGCATGTGCAGACGCTCCTTGTACGGGAACCGGGAGATCTCACGGTCGACCGTTCGGCAACAGCCGCTCGGTCCGCATCGGGAAGGCGAGGAGCCGTAGCCGATGATGCACGGTCGTGAGAAGTCAGACTCTGCCATAGTAGCTGTGAAGCCGACGAACAAAGCCGGGCCCGACCGGCAGCGGAGTCGGTGGAGCCAAGGGCGGGGGCCAAGGGGAACGCGAGCCAGCAAAGCACGCACCGGACACAGGGACGGGAGCGCGTGTCACAGGCGCTGGAGCGCGTACGGCAAGCCGCAAGGCAACGGAAGAAGGAGAAGTTCACTGCGCTCCTCCACCACGTCAGCATCGACTGCCTGCGGATGGCGTTCTTCGCGCTCAAACGCGATGCCGCCCCCGGGGTGGATGGACTGACGTGGCGGACCTACGAAGCAGACCTTGACCGAAACCTCACTGATCTGCATGAGCGGGTTCATCGGGGAGCATACCGGGCACTGCCATCACGCCGGACGTACATACCGAAGGCGGACGGGAAACAGCGTCCGCTGGCGGTCGCGGCACTCGAGGACAAGATCGTCCAGAGAGCGACCGTGGCGGTGCTGAACGCCATCTACGAGGAAGACTTCCTCGGGTTCAGCTACGGGTTCCGACCCAAGCGAGGCCAGCACGATGCGCTGGATGCGCTGGTCGGTCGGGATCAAGAGCAAGCGAGTGAACTTCATTCTTGACGCCGACGTAGCCTCCTTTTTCGACTCGGTCAGCAAAGAATGGCTGGTCCGGTTCGTTGAGCACCGCATCGGCGATCCGCGCATTATCCGCCTGATCCAGAAATGGTTGAAGGCGGGTGTCCTGGAGGACGGGGTCGTCACGGTCAGTGAAAAGGGGACGGGGCAGGGTTCGGTGATCTCACCGCTGCTCGCCAACGTCTACCTGCACTACATCTTCGACCTCTGGGCCGAGCGCTGGCGACGGCACGAGGCCACGGGCGACATGATCATCGTGCGCTATGCCGACGACATCGTCGTCGGCTTTGAGCACGAGGCGGACGCCCGGCGCTTCTGGGACGAGATGCGCGAGCGGTTGGAGGAGTTCTCGCTGTCGCTCAATCCGGACAAGACCCGCCTGATCGAGTTCGGCCGCCTTGCGGCGGACAGACGCGCTCGGCGCGGGCTCGGAAAACCGGAGACCTTCAACTTTCTTGGCTTTACCTTCATCTGTGAACGCAACAGTCGTGGGCAGTTCCTTCTCAAAAGAACAACCCGGCGCGATCGCATGCGGGCAAAGCTCAGGAGGATCAAGGAGGAACTGCGACGGCGCATGCACGAGCCTATCCCCGAGCAAGGGGCTTGGCTTAAGCAGGTGGTCAGAGGCTTCTTCGCCTATCACGCCGTGCCGACCAACGGCTCCGCACTGGGAGCATTCTACCATTATGTGAAGCGCATCTGGTTGCGCACGCTGCGGCGGCGTAGCCAGAAGGACCGCTTCTCGTGGCAGCGAATGCACGGGCTAGCCGCCGACTGGCTCCCCCAACCGCGTATCCTTCACCCGTAGCCTGACAAGCGTTTCGCCGTCATGCACCCAAGGTAGGAGCCGTGTGCGGGAATTCCGCTTGCACGGATTTGTGCGGGGGGCGGTCAGCAATGACCGTCCCTACCGCGCTTCACGCTGAGTTCTTCCGACTTTGACCCAGCCTGTGTGAAAACTCCAACGTCGAACTTGCGCGTAGAAAGTTTGTCTCGATTACGTTGAATAGGAAAGGAACAGCACTGGCAGTCGCAGTCGAAAGAGGAAAAGGGAGAAAACAATTCTGCGCATTCTCTGCTCGCGCACGTTTTCACACAGGCTGGACCCATCTCGAACGTGGGGCTCTCCGGTGGGTAGCGCTGTCTCTGGACGCATTCCGCACGTTATTCCACGTAGTGTTGTTTAGAGGCATCATCAAAATCCTTCGCTTCGTGTGTAATGCTTTCCTTGGTCAGGACCTATGGATGTGCCTGCCTCCAACCAAAGGAATTAGCCATGTCCGTACAATTGCTAATCGTCTATCCCCCACCGAAAGACCCCGCGAAGTTTGATCGTGCCTATCGCGAAGAACATCTGCCCTATGCAGGGCCTCGTCTTTTGGGAGCCACAGGCGTGACTACCAAGCGCGTCCTTGGCGCGCCGGGAGGCGCCCCATTCGCTCACACGATCTCCTTCGTGGAGTTTCCTAGCGCCGAAATAGCCAAAACCTGCGCGCAATCCAAAGGCGGACAGGAAGCGCTTGCGCACGCTGCGTCGATTTCGACGGGCGGACCGCCGCAGTTTCTTCTGGTCGAGGACGCTGGTTGAGCTGAAGGCGATTCGAGGGATCGCAATTAAGCGATCCCTCGAATGGCGCTAGGCCGCTTCCACTTTACCTGAGCAGCTTCGCAAATACTGCTTCGCCCGATGAAGCAGAACGGCCACATGATTGGGATTCGTTCCGAGCTGGCTTGCGACGTTCTCGCCCGGAATGTCGTCGACTAGCCGCAGCTGAACAACCGCACGCTGCATCTCGTTCAATGTGGTTATACAGCCAAGCATCATTGCATATTGCTCAGCCGCAGCGATGACGTCATCAGCTGAGACGGTATCTGAAACCAAGCTCTCCACCGCCGCGTCATCGACGATATGAGGCCGGGAGTAATCGTGGCGACGCCGACGATTGCGCGCGATGTTTCGCGCCAGAATGACCAGCATCCTGGCCGAATTGTCGGACAGGCCCACAAGGAGCCGCGCCTGCGGCAAAGTGAGGAAGCTCAGAAACGCCTCCTGCACGCAGTCGAGCGCGTCATCGGCGCGCAACCCTTCCCGGCGAACGACTTGTGCTAGGCGGGCCCGGTGCCGATGCACCAGGACGGTGACCCAGCCGTGAAAGCTATCTGGGCGACTTGCTTCTTCGGAACGGCTTGATGCTTTCATTACTTGAACTCGCGGAGACGGCTATTTCTGACTTTTTAAGCCTGCGCCAGCACTTCGGATTGATCTGCCAACCGACGAGCCAGATCAGTTGAGATTGCCTTTGCCAATCTGGCATTGGCCTTGCGCCAGGTCGGAATTGCAGCCTCCAAACGACGCGCACCGGCTTCCGTAAGCCAGACCGCTCGGCGGCGCAGATCCGTCTCAACAATGGCGACCTCGATCAATCCGTCTTTTTCCAGCGTACGAAGATTGCGCGACAGCGTCGATTGCTCAAGTCCGGTGCGCTCGGCCAACGCGCCAAGTGTGTCATCTGACATGGCTGCGATATGCGCCATCAATCCGAGCTGGGCCACCGTAAGCCCCAGGTGGCTCATGTCGTGATCGAGAAACTGGGTGATACGCCGCGCCGCGAGCCGGCTATTGCAGCCGGCGCACGCTTCCACGAGGGCCTGGGCATCGGTCCGAAGTGTTTTCCGAGGTTGTCTTGGCATGATCATAGGTGTATGTATATACATCATTTGTAGATACATGGAAGTACAAAATGACCCCTTTGGCCCATTTGAAATACGGTCTACCCACACCGGACGGGGTCGCGGGCAAGACGGGCAGGGAAATTCTGCAGGCGATCATAGATGGCACTCTGCCACAGCCGCCGATCTCGGAAACCATGTCGTTCTGGATCACGGAGGTTGGCGAAGGGTTCGCTGTCTTTGAAGGCGAGCCAGGTTCGCACTTGCTCAATCCCATGGGCGGTGTACACGGCGGCTGGGCGCTGACGCTGATCGACAGCGTTGGGGGCTGCGCCGCACAATCACTGCTGCCTGTGGGATCGAGCTACGCTACGGTGGAGACCAAAGCCAATTTTGCAAGACCGATTACGAGGGACACCGGCCGCGTCAGGGCCGAGGCGAACGTCGTCGCCCAGGGACGCAAGATCATCTCAAGTGAAGCCCGGGTCCTTGGTCCGGACGGTAAGGTGCTGGCACACGGCACTTCGACCATCATGGTGCTGGGCTGAGCCAAGCAAAAGCTTGCGATCAGCGGGTCTGTACTCCACTGACGATGGCGTGCGCATCCTGATCGCCCCGCTTTTGCCCAGAGGTAAGTCCGCTTGTGGCAGGCACGAAACCGACATGGCCGGTCTGGTCGGCGATGTCCGATCTCGGGTGTAGAACGGAAGTCGGATTTCAGGGCCGTCACTTCCGTTTTTGACCACCCAAAGCGGACACCAAGCACTGGGCGGCTACGGTCGAAAGATCAATCGCTGTTCAGGTGAGCGCGAGTGACATCGATCATTCGGTTGCCGGCCGCCCGGCAAGCTCGCTCACAACTCTCGCAAGAAATCGATCATCGCAGCGTTGACCTCTGAGGCGCGCTCCTGCTCGGGCCAATGGCCGCAGTCGGCGAGTATGAACTTGCCGCGCAGTCGCCGCACGTTGTTTGCCAAATTGGCGATAGCCCGATCCATACCTGGGAACGCCATTATTAAGTCGCGATCGCCAACCATGTAAAGTGCCGGCACGGTGACCTTCGCGCCCTCAAACGGCGCTAACAACTCCCAATTTCTATCAATGTTGCGATACCAATTTAGACCGCCGCGAAACCCCGTGCGCTCAAATTCGTGGACGTAAAACTCAATGTCCGCTTCCGTTAGCCAGTTCGGAAGGGTGGTAGGGGTTGGCCTGCCACTGAGCAATCCACCGTCACGCGGTACCATACCGACAGGGCCACTGAGTGACCCGCCGGCTACTGACCCGCCGCCTAGCATCTTTAGGAAAGATTGCCGAACATCGCGCTCAAGTTCGGCCTCTGCTACGCCCGGCTCTTGGAAATAGAGCAGGTAGAACACTGCATCCTTACGCCGCGGCATAACCAAGGTTGGTGCTACCGGTGACCGCTGCAGGTACGGAAGGCCGAGGGCGATCACGGCACGGAAACGGTCGGGGCGCAGCAAAGCTGCGTGCCACGCGACCACTGCACCCCAGTCGCGTCCAGCGATTACCGCCTGCTGAACACCGAGCGCATCAAGGAGCCCCACTATATCGCCGACGAGATGCAACAGGGTGTATTGATCGATCGCCTCCGGCCGGTCGGACTGGCCATAGCCGCGCATGTCAACCGCGACAGCATGGAATCCAGCCGCCGACAGCGCGGGAAGTTGATGCCGCCATGAGTACCACGACTCTGGAAAGCCGTGGCACAAGACGATCAGCGGTCCCTCGCCCTGTTCAACGAAATGGAGATGAGTCCCATTTGCCCCGATCGTGCGATGCGCAACGCTGCCGGTGGCCTGCGCGTAGCTCAGACTCGATCGGCAGATAGCGCCAACAGCTGCCACGCCAAGGCGGCCAATGAATTCACGTCGCTGCATCGGTGATTCTCCCGCTTGACGGTGCCTCTCGGCTTCAAAAATCGAGAACTGAATATTCCTCTGCTGCCTTCATAGCTTACCGCTTATTTGCGGACTTCGGCATGGCGCGTTAGCAGTACGCAACTAAACGTTCGCCAGATTTCCTTGGGCCGCGAAGTCGCTTTCTGGCACGAAGCTGCCAATCCGGGACGTCCGCTATACGGGTCGGGAAAACGGACGTTGCACGGAAAGCCCATTTCGGTCGCGATTGACCCAAAGGCGACGTCGGACAATTGCTCGCCTCGCCATCTGATACCTTTAGAGCCGCGACTTTAGCCGTTAAGATGCCAAGTTGATGTAGCGAGGGCGGTCGTGAGGCGGCGGAAATTCATCGGTCTTGTCAGTGGCGCAGTGGCAGTGCCGATGTTGCTGCCGTTCGCGGCACGCGCGCAGCAGGCGGCGAAGTCGTTTCGGATCGGATACCTCGCTTTGTTGCCCGGCGAGGACAGAACCCTCGCGAAGCCGATTTTGCAGCGATTGCAGGAGCTGGGTTACAGCGAGCGCAGGAACATGATTTTGGATTACCGTTCGGCGGAAGGCCGGGCAGAACGCTTGCCGCAACTCGCAGCAGAACTCGTGCGCGCCAGCCCGGACGTGCTGATTGCCGGATTTGGAACGCTTGCACCGAAAGCGGCGATAGCCGCAACCAGGACCATCCCTATCGTCTTCACGTCTGTCGGTGACCCGGTTGGCGCCGGCCTGGTCGCGAGCCTGAGCCAGCCTGGCGCAAACGCCACCGGCTTGAGCGCGCAGGCGAGCGACATCGCTGCCAAGCGGCTACAGCTCCTGGAGGACCTCGTGCCCGGGAAGAAACTCATTGCGGTGCTGGGGAATCCCGATACCCCCTACACCGCGCTCGCGCTCCACCAGGTCAAGACAGCAGCCACCGCGTTGCATCAACCGCTCGCAGTCTTAGAGGCAAGAACCGTCGACCAGGTGCCGACCGCCATCGACGGGGCGATCAGGTCCGGTGCAGCCAGTATGCTGATGCTTGAGGACCCCGTGTTGCTGGGTGCCAAACAGCAAACTGCCGAACTCGTGGCCAAGGCCCGGCTGCCCGCAATTTATGGAATACGAGATTTTGCTGAGGCGGGTGGATTGATGTCCTATGGAGTAAATCAGCGGCAGATGGGCCGCCGCGCCGCTGAGTATGTCGACAAGATTTTGAAGGGAGCGCCCCCGGCCAGCCTTCCCGTCGAGCAGCCCACTAAATTCGAGCTTGTCATCAACCTTAAGGCCGCGAAGGCGCTCGGTCTCGAGATTCCAGCGAGTTTGCTATCGCTTGCCGACGAAGTGATCGAATAGACAATCCATTTCCGTTCCTGACACGAACCGGACCACCAGCGATGTTCGCATTTCGGTTGCTAACGGGGGCAAACCGGACATCGCCCAAAAGGCCCAATCGGTAGCGATTGACCCAACGCGGACTTTTCGATTAGGCACGGGCCCGGCGTTCTTTACATGAACTAATGGGGTAACTTATTTTGCCCGCTAAAATGTTGTAGGGAGTTGAGGTGCCGTTGCGGCACTAATCGTTTCCTATTGATTTGGGTTGTTACCCAAGGGAGGCCAGTGTGATCAAATCGAGAAATGCTGACGTCGAGGCTGTGGCGGTAAGCGCCGTCGAGGGCAAGACGGTGTATGGCGGCAACATGCTCGTCAAGCCGCTTATCAAGGGTGAGGAAATGACATTCCTCGAGATCAACTATGCGGCGGGAGTTGGTGCCCCGCTTCACACCCACACGCACGAATTGATTGCCTACGTTGTGAAGGGCAAAGTGAAATCGACTGTCGGCTCGGATGAATTCATCATGGGATCTGGCGATGTTTGCCGGCACCCCAAAGGAGTCCTCCACGGATTGGAGGCCATCGAAGACTCCGTTGTGGTCGAGATTAAGTCGCCGGCGCCCGAGATCAGCGCCTTCTTCGCGATGCGAAAATGAGCACCGGCCGCGCCGATGAGCTGATCGAGTGAATTGTCCGGCTTCCGTTATTGGCACGTTTGGACATCCTGTGACGTCCGCTCCGTGGTCGCTGACGGGTGGAAAGCGGACATGGAGCGGACAGCCCATTCTGTCGAGATTGACCCGAACCGAACATCAGCGAGTGCTGATGCTGTAAGGGCAAGCAGGAGCTGAGGAGGGTCTCGCGATGGTTGATCACCACCATTGGCAACTCGACGGTAGTGCGCCGGAGCTTTACGAAAAGTACTTGGTACCAGCGATTACAACAAAATGGGCAGATGATCTGGTGGGTCGAGCCCAGCCCAGTGCAGGAGAAGAAGTACTCGACGTCGCCTGCGGCACGGGGGTTGTCGCCCGTTCAGCAAGCAGGTGCATGCTGCACGGACACGTTACCGGCTTGGACCTGAACAAGGGGATGTTGGCGGTCGCTCAGACGCGAGTGAGCGAGGGAGCACCAGTCGATTGGATCGAGGGCAGTGCGCTCGATCTTCCATTCCCGGCGGAAAAATTCGACCTAGTTCTTTGTCAGCTAGGATTGCAGTTTTTTCCAGATCGGGGTCGCGCCCTCCGCGAAATGCGGCGGGTGCTGTCGCCTTCCGGTCGCGTCGCGCTCAGCGTCTACAGTCCGATAGAACGAACCCCGGGTGCCAATGCATTCGTGTTGGCACTTGATAGCGTCCTAGGGCCGAATGCATCCAAGATCAAACGCGGCGAGCATTCCTTCAATGCGCCGGCGGAGCTTCGAGAGCTAATAGTTGAGGCAGGGTTCACCAGAGTTGAAGTCCGGACCGTGGTGCAACAGATCGAATTTCCGTCGGTGCTGGACTACGTGAGGTTCCAACTTCTTGCAACGCCTATGGCGGCCCTATTGAGTAACCGAGACGAGGCCGATCGACAGGCGGCCATCAAGACGATTGCTCAGGAGACCGCAAGCTTTTCTGATCCGGCAATGCTGGAAGGCGGCGGGTTTTCGTTCCGCCAAGAAGCATACGTAGGTACTGGGCATGCCGGTTGATCACTTCCGCTGTTGGCACAAACCGGCGGTTAGAGGTTGGGCAGAGCATGTCCGCTCTGCCCGGGTATTTCAGACATCAACTTGTTCCGCTATTGCGAGGGCGTCATCGACCTCGATGCCGAGATAACGGACCGTGCTCTCGATCTTGGTATGCCCGAGCAGAAGCCCGAGCAGAAGCTGGACGGCCCTGAGATTGCCCGTCCGCCGATAGATCAGCGTCGCTTTTGTCCGTCGTAATGAGTGGGTGCCGAACAACCTCGGGTCCAGCCCGACGCTTCCGATCCACTCGGACACAAGACGGGCATACTGGCGGGTCGTCATGTTGCGGTTGGGACCACGGCGGCCCGTGAACAAGAACTGCCCGGACCTTTTGTTGGCGGTCCTCAGATAATCATCGACCGCCTGACGGGTCTGCTCGCTCAATTCAAATCTGACGGGCCGGCCGGTTTTCTTCTGTCGGACCGTTGCGCGATCCGCAGTGTATCCGCCGGCAGCGACATCCTCGACCCGCATCGCGACGACATCACAGCCGCGAAGCTTGCTGTCGATCGCCAGATTAAACATTGCGAGGTCGCGAATGCGGCCTTCGATCTGGAGTTTCGTCCGGATCGACCAGACGTGTTTGGGTCGTAGCGGCGGCTTTGCCCCGGTTAGCTTTCCTTTATTCCACGGCACTCGCTTAAGTGCTGGGGCCGAATTCACTTGCTCCTGCATGGCCATGCTCCTCGGCTCGGTTACAGAGGGCGAGGAGCATGTGCCGCGGAGCGAGGCTTTGGGATCAGGTCGGTTTTCGAGCCAAAGCGGACTTCGGGTGCGGCCCAGTAGCAACCGCCCTGTTAGCGTTTGACAGGAACGGACTTCAGCCCTCCGGCAAGCCCGGCGATCCGCATCCCTTCATGGATGATGCATTCGACCTCGGGGGCGTGGAAGGAATAGAGCTTCCATCCACGCTGGCGCTGCCGTTGCGATCGGATCTGCGCAGCGCGCGCGATCGGCGCTTCGAAGACCGCCTCGAGCTCGGGCCGTCCGGTGATCTTGCGGCGGATGTCGCGGATGATCCGACCGAGCCGGCTGCGCAGCAGGCGCAATTGGCGATGGTTGCGCTTGAACTGCTTAGCATGGGCATAGCGCGAAGCCATCATCGCCGCGCACTTGGAGATGCGCAGATACGACTGCCGGAGCCGGACCTGGCGTCACGAAGGGCGAGGCCTAAACTGCAAGTCATGGGCCTGCATCCTTTGAGACGTTCGAGGCGCTTCTCAGGATGAGGGAGTGCCTGCTGGCGGGTCGGCTCCGCCGTCTCGTTGAACTCACAAACGACGTGCAACACCCTCGCCTTTTCCTCTAAAACCCCCGCCCATGCGTGCGCATATTGTCATCATCGGCGCCGGCATTTCCGGCCTGACCGCTGCCATCACCATTGGGGAAGGCGTAGACAAGCTCATCGCGGCTGGCGAGACCATCGCGCGGCCCGAGATGACACTCCTTGACGCCGCGGACTGGATCGGCGGGCGCGCGCGCACTGATGAGCTGTCTACGGGTGTGTCGGTGGATGCCGGAGCGCACTGGTTCCATGGCGGCGCCAGGAACCCGTTCTACAAATGGGCCTGCGATCGGCATTACGATCTGGGGCCGATCGGCATCGATACCGCCACGCGGCGCTTCAATGTCTCGGTGGAAGGCGCAGTGGCGCCTGAGCAGCGCGAATGGGCGATGAACCGGCTTTACGAGATGTATGCGATCTGGAAGGCGCAGCATCGGGATGAAGACGTGTCGCTCCGGCAATTGGCCGACATGTCGAAATCGCGCGTGATCGTCGCTGTGGCCGAGGAACGGGCAAACAACTGGATGGCGGTCGATAGCGCGGCCAAGGTCTCAAGCGATGAATTCTGGGGCGACGATGCGGGTTCCGGCGGCATGCAATTGCAGGACGGGATCGAAAAGCTCATCGCCGCCATGACCAACGAAGCCCGGTATTACAAGGCCGATATCCAGCTCCGCCGCGTCGTGCAAACGGTCAAAAAGGCCGGAAAGCACTTTGTGGTCGTGACCGACAAGGACACGGTCGAAGCCGACTATGTGCTCAGCACGCTCTCGGTTGGCGCGCTGAAATCGCACGGCGTCAAACTCGACAAGAGCGCGCGCTCGCAGCTGGATCCGGTCCTGGCGGGCATGACGGCGGCGAAAATGACCAAGATTTTCGTGCCGCTGCGGCCAGAATTCTTTGCCGAACGCAATATCGCACCGGACACGTTCGTCACGATTTATGAACAGCGTCACGCCTGGCTCCTGCACCTTCGCACCGACGGCAAGCCGCTCGTCACCATCTTTGCTTCAGGCGCGATGTCGGATCTGGTGGAGAAATCGCACTACGCCGACATCGAAAACCAGATGTTCGATCTGCTCGATCGCGTCGGCGAACCCGATTTGAGCGGTGCACGCAACAACCTGGAAGGCCGCTTCCATATCACCGACTGGACGACCAATCCGAATTTCCTGGCCGCCTATTCGGCCATGCTGCCCGGCGTCAAACGCCGCAATCCGCTGGTGATCGGCAACCTGGTGTTCGCGGGCGAGGCATTTGTGCAGGACCTGAAGAAAAGCCCCAGTCAAATGACCGGCGCCTGGGAGTCGGGACGCATCGCGGGGAAGAAGATTTTGACAAAGCTGGCGCTAGAGGCTCGCAGGGCGGGCGAAGTGGGATCGGGGCCGCAGTCGAGTTGAGTGTGCTCGCTAATGGCACTTTTCGGAAGTGGCGGCCCTGTTACGTGATGTCTGCTGTCGGCGGACGACCAGAAATGCTCAGCGGGTGGTCAGAACGACGCTTTTGACCCACAGCGGAAGTCAGCAGTCTCCAAGCAAGAGGTAATCGAAGCCAGCTAAGTGGCATTTTCCATTCGTCGCCCGACCTTGCCCTGACGCGCTATGCTGTGTCACGCTTCGGACATGACGGGCCAATAGTTTGTTGTGATCGTCGGCGCTTTTGCCAATCCTTTCAAGGGAGCAAATCAATGAACAAGAATGCGGTTGCACTCGCGGCGTCTATCGCTTTCTTCGCTCTTCAAAGCTCAATCGCAAAAGCGGAAATGGGTGATCGCGTTGAAGCCTACGAAATATCGAAACAGGCGTACCTTTACGCGTTTCCAATGATCGCCGGGTACAAGGCGATGAACGAGTTCAACATCGACAAGACCAACTCCCAATACAAGGGACCGTTCAACACCATCATCAGCGCGGCAAACGTCTTCACGCCCAAAGATACAGCGATTGTGACGCCAAACAGCGATACGCCTTACTCAATGTTGCAGGTCGATTTGCGGGCGGAGCCGGTGGTGTTCTGCGTTCCGGCTATCGACAAGGATCGCTACTACTCGGTTCAGCTTACCGATATGTATTCCTTCAACTATGGCTATGTCGGAAGTCGCGCGACTGGCAACGATGCTGGATGCTATATGATTTCGGGGCCGGGATGGACGGGTGCGAAACCCGACGGTATCGCTAAGGTCTTCAACAGCGAAACCCAATTCGGACTGGTGATCTTCCGTACTCAGCTCTTTAATCCGGCTGATATCGACAACGTCAGGAAAATTCAGGCGCAATACGTTGCCCAGCCGCTTTCGCAGTTTTTAAAACAGCCTGCGCCTGCCGCTGTGCCCCTTCCCAAGTTCCCGCCCTTTGATGACGACGCATTCAAGCTCGGCGCATTTTCCTACCTCAATTTCCTGCTGCAATTTGCTCCGACCGTCCCGGCCGAGACAGAGTTGCGGGCGAAATTCGCTCGCATCGGTATTGGCCCGGGTCTTCCATATGAACTTCCGAAGGTCGGCGACGCCAAGGTCGCAACCGAACTCGGGATCAAGGAAGGCTACGAGGCCATCGAGAAGCAGCGCAATGAAATCGGCAAGGACGTGAATGGCTGGCGGGTTGGGTCAGCCTTTGGCGACCGCGCATTCTACAACGGAAATTACACACTGCGCGCTGCGGCGGCACTTGCTGGCATTTACGGCAACGACGCTATCGAAGCGATGTACCCATTGGCTGTGACGGACAGCACGGGGGCGAAGCTCGACGGCAGCAAATCCAACTATACGCTAACGTTCCCAGCCGGAGCTTACCCGCCCGTCAACGCATTCTGGTCAGTGACGATGTATGATGGCAAGACCCAGCTCCTGATCGAAAATCCGATCAATAGGTATCTGATCAACTCACCGATGTTGCCAGATATGAAAAAGAACGCTGACGGTTCGCTGACGATGTACATCCAGAACAAATCGCCCGGTAAGGATAAGGAAGCGAATTGGCTGCCCGCTCCCGATGGTCCGATTTACATCGTTATGCGGCTCTACTGGCCGAAGGATGAAGCCCTGAACGGGACATGGAAGCCTGCGCCGATTGTTCGCGTTCAATAGCGTTGGCTAATACTTCCGGGTTTGGCACAAATGCGAAGTGCCAACTGCGTCGAGCAATGTCCGAGTTTATGGGCACAGCGGAAGACATATACTCGTACTGAGTTCTTCTCTTATACGATCGTGCAGCGTTATACACGGGAGCGAATCTCATATTGGCTTTGTGGGCCCGCCGCCCTAGAATTGCGGCGATCGCAGGACGGGCGAAATGCAGTATGTTTGCGACGCGCCGAAGCGTAAGACCTGGTTCCGTATCGAGACAGAAGGTGAAGCGGCGCATGAGTCGCGCCTGATGCGCCACACAGTCGAGAAATATTTCTGCCGCGAGCGGGAGAAGGCAGTCCAATCCTGGCGTCCGGAGCGGCCCAACGCGATCGAGCGCGACATCGGCCTCGAGGCCCATGTACAGCGAGAGATGCCGCTTTTCCTCACGTTGCGCGACCGGGAGGGTAATGCACTGGCTACAGCGATGCTGCCACCGGGTGGCAAGGATCGCGGCGGGTTCCGGATCATCATCGTTGCCGCATCCAATGCCGATCCTTATCCTGAGCAGGACGCGGCCATCGCTGCGCTAGGAGCGCATTTCGGTCTCACACTCGATCGCCACCGCTGCTTCCCCTACGGCCGCTAAGGAGCCTGACAACTATCGCTGCTTGATTGGAGCGATGTCGGCTCATGGCACAAATGCGAACTGCCGACCGCATCGACCAATGTCTGAGCTTGGCACTTTTCTGACGTAGCCGGTCTAACTGACGATGTCAGTTGTTGGGGGGTAAAGCGGACCCACAGCCGACATCGCGAAAGCGACGCGAATGACCCTGGCTGTGTGCAAACTCAAAAAATAGAAAGCCGACGAGAATAATCTTCTGAAAACGAATGCAGCCGCACGCGCCCGCGAAGTTTTGGCAAGCAGGAACGACACTTTCCGGAATCTTCATTCTACGCCAGCGCGTCACCCCGACGTTTTCGCACAGCCAAGACCCATCGCCGACACGCGCGGGCCAGGATTGCTGCTGCGCAAAATGAGCACCGGCCCCTATTCCTCTGGTTGCAAATTCCTGATTTGATCAACGGGGTATCAGTCTTTTTGCGGACGACAACAAGGTGCCCTCCGGTCGAGGCTGGAAAACGTCTTCATCACAACGGAGAACTGCAATGATTTGTCGTACCACGCTCGCATTGGGCGCAATGGCGCTTGTGTCTTTGGCGTCATCAGCCGCCATGGCGCAGAACGCGCCACCCTCGTACGTGGGGGACCCGGATGTCTATAAGGTCATTTTCGAAGACCAGAACTTTCGTGTGATCGACTCGCTTCGGAAGAAAGGCGTTCACGACAAGCTTCACTCGCATCCAGTTCCGTCCATCCTTTATCACCTTACCGACTGCACAAGCCTGCTCTATGGGCCAGACGGAAAGCCTTCGCCCTCGCCAACCAATGGCAAAGCCGGTACCGCATTTGCGGTGCCCATCATCCCCGCGCACTCCGCTGAGAACATCGGTCCCGGGGACTGTCACCAGATTTTCGTCGAGCGGAAATAGACACGTGCGCAATACAAGGCGCAGCATGGGGTAATGGAGGGGATCCATTGCCCCATTTTTCTGTCAAGCTCACCAAAGTGTACGCAACGATCAACGGCGATTATCGGTCCTAGCCGACGAGGCAGCGCGCATGCGACTCTCGACGTTCTGCTTGATGCGGTGTTGTGCTGGCGATTGCTCCCGAGCGGAGGATTGCTGATTTTCGACGATTATTGGTATCGCCGGCTCGACCTCGGTGCAGGCTATCGTCCGAAGCTTGCCGTCGACGCATTCGTCGGCGCGATGTCACATGAGATCGCGGTTCTCGACGTGGCGCGTCAGGTATTTCTCCGCAAAAAATAAAAAGGAGCGAAGTGATCGAACGAAGATTGCTGCGGCGCACTTAGTCTGGAATTGGCACCTTCGCGACATGCAGCGAACTCGTGAGGATGTCTGTTGATAGGGGTAGACCGGAAGTGACCGCCGCACGATCGAAACGACGCTTTTGACCCATTACGGACCATCACAACATGACTGGCTTCCCCAACCGAGTCAGCGAAGGTCGGAAATTCTAAAAATTTTGTGTCAAAGGAGGCCGATGGTGTCGGAAACGCGCGTGCCCATTCGTCTTGAGTCAGTTCACAATTAAAAGGAGGCCCGGATGGGCAAGGTACGCGTAGCTGGCTTCGGAGTGTCCATCGACGGCTTCGGGGCCGGTCCGGACCAGGGCCTGGAACATCCGCTCGGCAAACGGGGCCAGGAATTGATGAACTGGTTCTTCCCGACCCTGGCCTTTCGATCGATGATCGGGAAAGACGGGGGCACCGACGACCGCTTTGCCGAAGCCGCAATGGAAGGCTTCGGCGCCTTCATCCTCGGCCGCAATATGTTCGGGCCGGCCGGCGACAATTGGGGCGGCCTCGATTGGAAGGGCTGGTGGGGCGACAATCCGCCGTACCACGCGCCGACCTTCATCCTCACCCACCATGCCCGGGCGTCAATCGTGATGGAGGGCGGGACGACCTTCCATTTCGTTACCGACGGGATCGAGGCGGCGCTTGCCGAGGCAAAGGCCGCCGCGGGCGACCTGGACGTAAAGATCGGCGGGGGCGTTGCGACTGTCCGCCAGTATCTACTCGCAGGAGCAATCGACGAGATGCACTTGGCGCTGTCGCCCGTCGTTCTGGGCCGCGGTGAATCCCTGTTCGCAGGCGTCGACCTGCCGGGCCTTGGCTATCGGGTGACGGAGGTGGTCCCAACGGAGCTGGCGACCCACCTCGTGCTGACGCGCTGACTCTCGATCGCAGACCAGACGCCTTGGCGCGCGGCGTCTGCTGTTGGCAGATATTGTTGCAAAAGTCTTTTTCGGGTGACGAACGAAAATTCCTGGGGCCGCTGACGCGTTTTACGCATGGCGACGTGAGGGACCTTATCGTTTCATCCAAAATCGATCACGGTCCTCCGTAGTGGCACTGAAAAGCAACGCAGCAGCAGAGAAGTCCAAAGATCGACTTTCGCGAGATTTTTAGGGTTGTTCGATTTTCGACTTTTGCAACAGTATCGGCACGAAACGGACTACCAGCGATGTCCGCTGTCCTTCCGCTCTTGGGGGATAAGCGGAAGTGACCTGAATAGTCGATTTTGGTCGCTAATGACCCCAAGGCGACATCGGAGTGTCATCAAGGGTAGCACCCGAAAAGCACCCTGTTTTACCCCTTCCATCGCGCCCATCGCGGTCGGTACTATGCCTCGTCTTGAAGGTTGGGGGACAACTATGAGGCGGCGCGAGTTTATCCTGATTGCAAGCGGTACGGCCGCGTCGTGGCCGCTCGCGGCGCGGGCGCAGCAAGATACGACGGGCGCGCGAATTGCGAAGATCGGGATACTGTGGGCGGCCGGGACGCCAGAACGCGCACCGAGTTCGCCACCAAGGTTCGGGGATATCCTCATCGAAGCTCTCGGCAGCCTCGGCTACGTCGACGGCAAGACGGCTCAGTTTATTGAACGATTTCCCGCTGCGCAGTCCGACATTCGCGGGCTCGCGAGAGAGCTTATCGACAACAAGGTTGACGTCATCGTCGCCATAAGTGTTGTTGGCGCAAACGAGGCTCATCAGCTGACGCGCGACGTTCCCATCGTCGTCGTGTTTGCATCTGACTTGGTCAAGTTGGGATTGGTAATGAGCTTGGCGCACCCCGGCGGAAACGTGACCGGGCTTTCGCTCATATCCGACGATCTGCACGCAAAACGCCTCTCCTTGCTGAAGGAGGCCGTCCCGACACTCTCGCGAGTGACCCTGCTCTTTGATCCCGGAACCCCCTTTCATCAGATTGCAGTCGACGCTCAATCAAACGCGGCAAAGACCCTCGGACTTGAGCTGCGGCCGATCGGCACCCCAACGCCAGATGCGATTGACTGGGCGTTTGCGGACCTTGCGAGCGACGGTACAGAGGCCGTGACGCTCTCGGCGCAGCCGATGATGACTAATGAGAGCATTCGGATCGGCGCCGCAGCGTTGGCTCATCGAATACCGACGATGGGATATCATCCCGGGATGGCGCGCGACGGTCTACTAATGGCCTATGGACAGGACTTCGATGAATATGCCCGCAAGGCGGCGAGCTATGTCGATAAGATATTGAAGGGCGCAAAACCGGCCGACTTACCCGTCGAACAGCCCACCCTGCTGAAGCTTGCTATCAATCTTAAGACCGCCAGTGCGCTCGGCCTGACCATTCCGGCAACCCTGCTTGCGCATGCCGACGAGGCAATCGAATAGACCGCCCCGATGTCGCCTTGTGGCAGATATTGTTGCAAAAGTCTTTTTCGGGTGACGAACGAAAATTCCTGGGGCCGCTGACGCGTTTTACGCATGGCGACGTGAGGGACCTTATCGTTTCATCCAAAATCGATCACGGTCCTCCGTAGTGGCACTGAAAAGCAACGCAGCAGCAGAGAAGTCCAAAGATCGACTTTCGCGAGATTTTTAGGGTTGTTCGATTTTCGACTTTTGCAACAGTATCGGCACCTTTGAGACATGCCAACGGGCGCCGAGGATGTCCGGAGTTGAGAGCAGACCGGAAGTGATTGGACTACTCTCAAACCGACGCGATTGCCGAGTAGGCCCAGGGAATTTCACCCTGAGCCTCTCACAGATCCGGACTTGAACCTCTCGATTCATCCGGCTCGTGCCATCGATTGAAGGCTGCCGCCTTCCGTTGAGCTTCGGGCTCCTCCCGTTGCCAGTTGGCCCGATTCATCGTCGATGACCCGCCCCCTTCGCTCCACGACCATTACAGCCGCTTCCTCGCTACTACGGAGCGGTCCGCCCCTCTCCGGCGCATCGGTACTTTCGGCCTTGCGGTTGGTGCCGCTTGGCCTTTTCCCTTGGCATCGCCGGCCAGGTTCTCACGTTCCTTACAAGAGCCTGGTTGAGCTTCGCGCCGCCTACATGCCGGATGTTGCTCGGTCAGTATCAGGACATCCACCGAACTGATCCCGAAGGTAGGGTCAACCCTCGGTTTTGACATCACCTAATCCGCTTTCGACACTTCATCGACGGTTCGCTTGCGCTCGCCTCTCTCAACCGTACCTGCCGGGATTATCGTCCCGACGTTTCCGCAGCGCTCACCACCGTGGCTTTTGACCAAAGCGGCCCGCGGTGGCTTGGGATCAGCGACCTGATCGCCGAACCCGAAGGATCTACCTTCATCTCCTATAAAGTTGCGCGCAGCCGTTTGGACCGGCTACGCTCGTGACACAAGACCCATTGCAGACGTGCCACTCCCAAGCTACCGAACACCTCCGCGAATTCGTTAGTGGGAGGGGGCGAAGCCGATGACTAACTATTGTAGCAACGTCATCGAGGTCGAAGGTAGTGCTGCTGATCTGGCTGCTTTTCGCACAGCCTGCATCAATGCAAGCGGTAACCTCGATTTCGATGCCATCATTCCTATCCCTGACAGCCTGAGGGGGACCCACAAGGGAGTAGGTACCGGACTCGGATGGGATGCCGAGCTTGGTGCCGCTGCGCTCAGTCGCTCACAGGTCGATTTTCCGTTTGGCGATCGCACTCCTATATTTGAGCGTGAACCGGCAAGAAAAGCTGGCATACGATCCTTCGAGCAGCTTGAAGCATGGTTGAGGAACCACCGGCCACAAGCCCTCGAACTCGGTGCCCGTTGCCTAGAAGCACGCAAGCAAACAGGGTATTTGCTTGAGCGAGATTGGAAGGAGACAAATTGGGGAACCCATCATTGGGAAGGGTTCTCAATTAGGGAAGAGGGGGACACGCGGCTGGTGGCCGAATTTGCCACGGCGTGGGCTCCGGCGATCGGGATTTACCATGAGATTGCGCGCCGTTTCCCAAAGCTTGCGATAACCGTCTCGGCGGTCGAGGAAGGCAATGAACTATCCTATCGTTTCTCGTCACGCGACGGTGAAATCCGGGAAGAAGAGCCAAGTCTCACGACCGAGTTCATGGAGCATGTCGAAGGCTCGCCACGAGAGGTCGACGATTTTTATCTTGCCCCTGCGCAGCTGATGGAGGAGCCGGCCACGCATTTCCGTTACTGGGCGGCGCAGCGGCGCGTACGCCGGGCATTGACGGGATATCCGGTCTACCGGCCGCCGCACGAGGGAATCGAAATGCTCATGTCGGACGCGGACGCCGGTGCCAATTTTGACGACTTCATGTCGCAACGCGCAGCTCGCGTCGAGGGGTTGCGGCACTTCTTGGCGCCCTTTGGCGTGTCGCTCGGGTTTTCGGAGGCGGCGAAATCCTCGCTCGATGCATGGCTCGCCGAATATGGCGCATTTCTCTATGTCCGCGAGAAAGGGTCATCATATGACTCGCGCCTTCCTGCATGGGAGGGCGCGCGATTGGGCCTCAATGTGATCCACGACCTGGCGGTTTTTCTGGGCGATTTCGCCGTCCAGGAGAGCCCCGCCCTGCACTGGGAGATGTACCGCGATGTCCCCACCGGGTTGCAGGCCCAACTGGAAACGTTCCAGAAGCCCGTGATAGCTGGCTTTCCGAACAATCCAAGGTGGCGATTTTATCCACTGACGGAGGTTCATAGGATCTGCCATGCCCTGCGCGAGCGATCCTACATGTGGAAGAGACCCATGTTTCAAATGTTACCTCGGTCTCTATACACGCATTTCGTATCGAAGACCCTGAGCCGCGCATATCTGCTGGCGCGCGGGGACGTGGCTGGGGCAAACAAGTCCATGACCGATGAATGATGTTGGCAGTTCGGATGTCTCATCATGGCACGAAGCTGCCGAACCGGGACGTCAGCTCTACGGCCGCTATCGGGGGTAGACCAGACATGTGGCGGATAGCTCGATTCAGTCGAGATTGACCCTAGCCGACCGTCAGCAGCCGGATTTGCCTGCGATGCAAATCGCTCTTTCTCTCAGCAGTGTGGTAGATTCTTCGTCGAGCGTAGAGGGAGCCTATGAGGCGGCGGGAGTTCATCAGTCTTCTCGGCAGCACGGCAATAGCATGGCCAAGCTATTCAAGCGCGGAGTCGACCGGGAGGGTGTGGCGAGTTGGCATAGTTCAGACCAGTGCCGCGACCGAGCGTTCCGCGAGGGGGCTTGAGCGCGGCTTGGTCGATCTCGGTTACGTGGATGGCAAGAATATTGTCCTGATCAAGCAGCGCTCAGACCCCAACATAGGAGCTGTCGAGAGCGCTATTCTATCGCTCATTCCCGCCATTGATCTGCTGGTTGTTGGCGGTACCGTCGGTGGCGTTGCGGCAAAAAAGCTCGTTACATCCCTACCAGTGGTATTCGTTGCAGTTGGTGCGCCGATAGAGATTGGAATCGTCGAGAGCCTTTCACGTCCCGGCGGGAACATGACAGGCATCACCTTTGAGGCTGCGACGGAGACTTATGGAAAACGCCTGCAAATTCTCAAGGAGATCATGCCTAAGCTGAGCCGCGTGGCGGTATTGCACGCGCAGAAAGACGCGAACGTCAAATTTGCCATGGCTTCTCTGGAACGAGCTGCGCCGGATTTGGGAGTAAGCCTGTCGCCGATTGGCGTCGGCTCTTCCGACGAAATGGCTCCAGCATTTGATGAAATGGACCGGCGTCAATGCGAGGCGGTCATTGTCATTGCCGGAGTGCTCACATACGGGAATGGGCAGCAGATTTCCGATCTGGCGCTTGCGCATCACCTTCCTTCTTGTCACGCGTTCAGGGAAACGGTGGCAGTCGGAGGGCTCGTGAGTCTGGGGCCCGACCTAGTCGCGGTGTGGAGACAGGCCGCGGGGTATATCGACAAGATTATCCACGGGACGGAGCCGAAGGAGCTACCGGTGCAACAGCCAACGCGGTACGAGCTTGCAATCAATCTCAAAACCGCCAAGGCCCTCAACATCGAAATGCCGGCAGCGCTAGTTGCCCGCGCCGACGAGGTGATCGAATAGCGGAGCATGTTGCCTTGGCACCTCTGCGACATGCCAACTGCATCGAACAATGTCCGCTCTCAGGGGTAACCCGGAAGACATTTGCGAAGCGCCGGGAGACCGGCAAGGAGTAGAGAGTGCAAGTCTCTTACGATGAGGGAGTAGCGATCCACATCGGCCCCGAGTTCATGCGCAGTTGCCCGCGAGGGTTTCGGCGAAGCGTTGACAGGGGGGCGCATAGGCCAGCCATTGAGCCGCGGTGCGCCGGGAAAATCGGCAAGAGGTAGATGGTGAAAGTCCGTTACAGTGAAGGAGTAGCGATCCACACTGACCCCAGTAGTCATGCGCGGGACACTGCCGCGAGGCAGTACGCGAAGCGTTGATAGGGGGGCGTACAGGCGAGGTATTGAGCGGCGAAAGCAATGTAGTCCGGGGTGCCGATGCCGTCGTGGCATGCAGAAGGCAACAGGCACGGGTCCGTCATCGCGAGGACCTTGGCCACCCTGCGTCGTCTTTAGACCCTGAGCATGTACGCACATCTCTTGTGCGGGAACCGGGAGATCTTCGTTTCGCCCTGGGGAAACCGTCCCCAGGGCCGCATCGGGAAGGCCGGAGGCCGTAGCCGATGATGAACGGGACGAAGAAGTCAAACTCATCGATAGTACCTGCGAAGCCGGCGAACAAAGCGGAGCGATCCACTGCGGAGTTGGTGGAGGGAGACGATGGGACCAAGAGGAATGTGGAACTGCAAAGCACGGTCCGGACGCAGAAGTCGGGAAGCCGTGACACAAGCGCAGGCCCGCATACGAGGAGCGGTAACCAGGAACGAGAAGGAGAAACTGACAGCGCTCTTGCATCACGTCAGCATCGACGTCCTGCGGTGGGCCTTCTTTAATATCAAGAAGCAGGCTGCACCGGGCGTTGACGGACTGACATGGGTGGACTACGCGGCAGACCTTGACCGAAACCTCACTGATCTGCATGCAAGGGTTCACTCAGGAGCGTATCGAGCCTTGCCATCGCGTCGCCAGTACATACCCAAGGCGGATGGCAAACAACGGCCGCTCGGCATCGCGGCCCTGGAAGACAAGATCGTCCAGGCTGCGGTGGTTGCGATCCTCACGCCGATCTACGAGGCGGAGTTTCTGGGGTTCAGCTATGGGTTCCGACCCGGGCGCAGCCAGCACGATGCGCTGGATGCGCTCGCATACGGAATTAATGCACGTAAAATCAACTGGATTCTCGACGCCGACATATCGCGGTTCTTCGATACTCTGAGCCGAGAGTGGCTCATAGAATTCGTCGAACATCGAATTGGTGATCGGAGGATCATCCGCCTGATCCAGAAGTGGTTGAAGGCGGGTGTGCTGGAAGACGGCCGACTGATCGAGGCGACGGAGGGCACTCCGCAAGGTTCAGTGGCATCCCCGCTGCTTGCGAATGTGTACCTTCATTATGTCTACGATCTCTGGGTCGAGCAGTGGCGTACGCGCCACGCAAAGGGCGATATGATCGTCGTGCGGTATGCCGATGATACAATCGTTGGATTCCAGCACCGGCAAGATGCGGAGCGGTTCCAGATCGATCTCAAGGAACGCTTGGCAAACTTCGCGCTCAGTCTGCACCCGGAAAAGACCCGCCTTCTCGAGTTCGGCAGATATGCGGCCGGACGCCGGGCAGAGCGGGGCCAGGGCAAGCCGGAGACGTTCGATTTCCTGGGGTTCACGCACTACTGCAGCGCCAAGAAGGACGGCGCCGGCTTCCAACTCGGGCGCAAGACACAGAGAAAGCGAATGAAAGCCAAGCTCCGGGAGATCAAGGAAACACTACGACGGCACAGGCATACGCCGATTGACGAGCAGGGACGGTGGCTCGGGGCCATGATGAAAGGCAATTTCGCCTACTTCGCGGTGCCGACCAACACATACCTGCTGTCGGCCTTCCGCTATCACATCAGCATCATCTGGTTCCGAAGTCTGCGGCGACGCAGCCAGCGGCATCGGCTGACGTGGGAACGGATGGTCCGACTTATCAAGCGGTTCCTACCGTCACCGCGCGCGCTGCACCCGTGGCCAAACCATCGGTTCCTCGTCAAACACTCGAGGTAGGAGCCGAGTGCGTTAGCAGCGCACGCTCGGATCTGTGCGGGGGGTGGTCAGCAATGGCTATCTCTACCGCGATAAAGATTCCTATTCTGGGTGCCGACGCCGTGCATTTGGCGGAAGGCAACACATCCGGGCGCGTCATCGCGAGCGCCAGGACGACCCGGCGTGGTCAGAGACCCTGGCATGTGCAGACGCTCCTTGCACGGGAACCGGGAGATCTCGCGATCGACCGTTCGGCAACAGCCGTCGGTCCGCATCGGGAAGGCGAGGAGCCGTAGCCGATGATGCACGGTCGCGAGAAGTCAGACTCTGCCATAGTAGCTGTGAAGCCGACGAACAAAGCGGTCCCGACCGCAGCGGAGCCGGTGGAGCCAAGGGCAGGGGCCAAGGGGAACGCGCGCCAGCAAAGCACGCACCGGACACAGGGACGGGAGGGCGTGGCACAGGCGCTGGAGCGCGTACGGCAAGCCGCAAGGCAACGGAAGAAGGAGAGGTTCACTGCACTCCTCCACCACATCAGCATCGACTGCCTGCGGATGGCGTTCTTCGCGCTCAAACGCGATGCCGCCTCCGGGGTGGATGGACTGACGTGGCCGACCTACGAAGCAGACCTTGACCGAAACCTCACTGATCTGCACGAGCGGGTTCATCGGGGAGCATACCGGGCACTGCCATCACGCCGGACGTACATACCGAAGGCTGATGGGAAACGGCGTCCGCTGGCGGTTGCGGCACTCGAGGACAAGATCGTCCAGAGAGCGACCGCGGCTGTGCTGAACGCCATCTACGAGGAAGACTTCCTCGGGTTCAGCTACGGGTTCCGACCCAAGCGAGGTCAGCACAATGCGCTGGATGCGCTGGTCGTCGGGATCAAGAGCAGGCGAGTGAACTTCATTTTTGACGCAGATGTGGCCTCCTTTTTCGACTCAGTCAGCAAAGACTGGCTGGTGCGATTCGTGGAGCACCGCATCGGCGATCTGCGCATTATCCGCCTGATCCAGAAGTGGTTGAAGGCGGGTGTCCTAGAGAACGGGGTTGTCACAGTCAGTGAAAAGGGGACGGGGCAGGGATCGGTAATCTCACCGCTGCTCGCCAACGTCTACCTGCATTACGTGTTCGACCTCTGGGCCCAGCGCTGGCGACGGCACGAGGCCACGGGCGACATGATCCTCATGCGTTATGCTGATGACATTGTCGTCGGCTTCGAGCACGAGGCGGACGCCCGGCGCTTCTGGGACGATATGCGCAAGCGGTTTGAGGAGTTCTCGCTGTCGCTCAATCCGGACAAGACCCGCCTGATCGAGTTCGGCCGCTTCGCGGCGGAACGACGAGCTCGGCGCGGGCTCGGAAAACCGGAGACCTTCAACTTTCTTGGCTTTACCTTCATCTGTGAACGCAACAGTCGTGGGCAGTTCCTTGTCAAAAGAACAACACGACGCGATCGCATGCGGGCAACGCTCAGGAGGATCAAGGAGGAACTGCGACGGCGCATGCACGAGCCTATCCCCGAGCAAGGGGCTTGGCTTAAGCAGGTGGTCAGAGGCTTCTTCGCCTACCATGCCGTGCCGACTAACGGCTCCGCACTGGGAGCATTCTACTATTATGTGAAGCGCATCTGGTTGCGCACGCTGCGGCGGCGTAGCCAGAAGGACCGCTTCTCGTGGCAGCGAATGCACGGGCTAGCCGCCGACTGGCTCCCCCAACCGCGTATCCTTCACCCGTACCCTGACAAGCGTTTCGCCGTCATGCACCCAAGGTAGGAGCCGTGTGCGGGAATTCCGCCTGCACGGATTTGGGCGGGGGGCGGTCAGCAATGACCGTCCCTACCGCGCTTCAGACTGAGTTCTTCTGACATTGACCCAACTGCGACATTGGCCGCAACCCGTGTTCATCCCCTGTATCATATGAGCGAGGAGGCCGATGACCGACGCCTCTGCGAAATGGAAAGGAGATGCGGAGCATGACGCATAGGGAGCAAAATTCAGATTCACCACCGCTGTACTATATTTCAGGATGAGTTTTTGGTCGCAGGACAATCGCTAACACCGCTCGCCGGATCGAGCCCACGCGATCACAAGCCAGGCGAAGGCAGGACACTATCGTCGGAAGATTTCGAACGACCATGCCGGCCGGTTGCGGCTTGCGCTCCTCGAGCCAATAGTTTTCATACCAGGAACTATCGACTTGAAGGAAGCGCATCGCGAGGTCGAGGTCGCTGGGAAAGCGATGCGAGTAATGGGCTGGCATGGCACTCTCCCTTGCATTCAGACGAGGCCAATCATCAGGTCCTTAAGTGAGGACCCAAAGCGGAAGTCGGTCCGAGGAATGGTGCGTCTGGCCGTGTCCAATTCCGGCCATCCACCCAGTGCCAGATATCAGACGTTCATCCGGCGGATCGGATGCCTCGCGGCTCAATACCTCGGTTTGAGGCGATATAGTCGATCTCACCGCGTGTACTGCCGATATCCATCAGCTCCCTGTCACTTAGGTCGGACAAGGCGGCGTGCAATTTCCGGCGTTCGCGACGCTCCTGGAAAGCATCCCAATATTTCCAGATGAGCCTGGAGGCGTACCGTGTTGACGCGGACGTCCTTTCCAGCCAGGTTGTGCTGTAAGTCGTGCTCATTGCGGTGTGTCTCCCTCGGACGATGTTTTCACCCGTACAAGGGTGCCAGGAGGTTGGCGGGCGCGCTTGACCGGCAGCTTACATTTTCCTCACCGGCAGCTTATTCTTGCGATTTGAAGCGGGGCCAAAGCGTTAGCTGGTGACCGGGGGGGCCCCCTCATCAAAGGTGATTTCGCAGCTTGCGCTACCTCTTCGAGGACTACGTATTGGATCCCGAGCGTCGCGAGCTGTATCGTGGCGCAAATGTCGTCTCCGTCGCGCCACAGGTCTTTGACCTGCTAGACTACCTAATCCGCAATCGGGAGCGCGTCGTCAGCAAAGACGACCTAATCAACGCCATTTGGAAGGGGCGCAGCGTGTCGGATGCAGCGTTGACGACCCGTCTGAATGTCGCTCGGAGCACGATTGGCGATAGCGGAGAGGAACAGCGTCTCATCAAGACACTGCCACGAAAGGGTTTCCGTTTCATCGGCACCGTTCGCGAAGCGAACCAACCTTTGGGCACTGGAGCGATCTTAGACGGGCGGATGGAAGCGCGGGAACCCGCACTCCCGCTCCCCGACCGGCCCTCAATCGCCGTTCTACCCTTTGCCAACCTAAGCTCTGAACCGGATCAGGAGTATTTCGCTGACGGGATCGTCGAGGAAATCATCATCGCACTGTGCCGTTTCAAGACATTGTTCGTCATCGCTCGCAATTCAAGCTTCACGTACAGGGATCGCGCGGCCAACTTAAAGCAGGTAGGACGCGAGCTGGGAGTGCGGTACATATTGGAAGGCAGCATCCGCAAGTCAGCGAACCGGGTGCGCATCACCGGTCAGCTGGTCGACACAACCACGGGCGTACATATTTGGGCGGATCGCTTCGACGCGACGTTAGAGGACATCTTCGAGCTTCAGGACCAATTGTCCACCATGATCGTGGGTGCCATCTCGCCAAAGCTGGAGCAGGCTGAGATCGAGCGGGCAAGGCGCAAGCCGACCGAGAGCCTTCACGCGTACGACTACTACTTGCGTGGAATGGCGAGCTTTCATCACGGGAGCAGGAAATCTCTTGCCCAAGCCCTGGAGTTGTTCAAAAAAGCAATCCAACTTGACCCTGGCTTTGCTTCAGCCTGTGCGATGGCCGCATGGTGCTACTCCGTTCCTCAGCCTTGGATGGCTGGCCCCGAGGAGGCGCGCGAAGCCGAGCGCCTGGCTCGGCTTGCGGCACGATTGGGCACCGATGATGCGATAGCGCTCTGTGTCGCGGGGTTTTTGCTTGCAGACATCGCCGGCGAGTTCGACACGGGCACCGCCTTGGCCAGTCGGGCTCTCGCGCTCAATCCCAACCTTGTGACCGCTTGGTTCCTCGGTGGTTGGGTGCAGGTCATAAATGGCCAACCCGACGTGGCGATCGAACACTTCGCGCACGCCGAGCGCCTCAGCCCATTCGATCCATTCATGTTTGGTGTACGCGCCGGTGTTGCCCAAGCTCATTTCAATGCAAGCCGCTACGATCATGCATTGTCCGCTGCCGAACATTGTTTGCGCGATATGCCAAATTATCCCCCGGCACTTCTCGTTGTCGCGGCAAGTAGCGCCCTTACTGGAGCCACGGATCGGGCGAGAAAGGCAATAGCGCGCATTCGTGAGCTCAGCCCGGGGCTATGCATTACCGAAATCAAGAAACGGAAGGCGCGCCGTCGCTCGGAGCACATTGCGAGAATGATAGATGGCCTTAGAGAGGCCGGACTGC
Organism: uncultured Alphaproteobacteria bacterium; assembly: GCA_963713785.1. Taxonomy (GTDB): domain Bacteria; phylum Pseudomonadota; class Alphaproteobacteria; order Rhizobiales; family Xanthobacteraceae; genus Bradyrhizobium. The sequence goes on along the minus strand of CAVQNB010000002.1, from coordinate 191,628 downwards.
CGGAGTGATCCGCGCGCGCCTGCGCAGACGAGGTAATCGGGCGAGACGGAATGTCTGGAATTGGCAGATTTTGTTGCAGAAATCGGCATACCGACGGCGCGGGACGGCTGGTGCATTTTTTTGAAGCCATCCGTTGTCACCCGCTGGATTGTGCGGGCGACTTACGCTCGACTTTACTGACGCTTGCAACGCTTACGCAGCGCACGCAGGGGCGATTGGTGGTGGCCGGGCGACCAGCTTGGCAAGCCTGCGAAGGTTCTGCGCAATCGCTGCCCACGTGAACTCGAACTGGGCGCCGCATGGCCCGCGCAATCGCAGCCGGCCGAGCCGCAGGATACGCTTCAAGTGCGCAAACAGCATTTCGACACGTTTCCTGTCGCGGGATGATTGCTTGAACGCCTCGGTCTTGGCCAGCGCCCGGGCAACGTCGCGAGCTTCCTCGTAGATACTGCGCGGGATTTTGCGGACGGATGCCTTTGGACAGCATTGTGCCTTGAGCAGGCAACCACGACAGTCACGCGCTTTTGCCCGATAGAGAAGTGTCTCCCCATCATTGACCAGCTTGCCCGTCGTCGTGAGGATCTTGTTCGCCGGGCAGATGTACACGTTACGGTCCTTGTCGAAGGTGAAGTCCTTCCGACTGAAGGTCCCATCCTCGCGTTTCGACTTGTCGATCACCGGGATGTGCGGAGCGATGTCCTTGTCTTTGACAAGCCAGTTGAGGTTCGCTCCTGAACCGTAGGCGGTATCGCCCGCAAGCCGCTCAGGCTTGATATCGAAGCGCTCCTGTGTCCGCTCAATCATCGTCCTCGACGCGCCGACCTCCGCCTGGCGGATGGCGCGCGAAGCCTCGACATCCATGATGATGCCAACCTTCACATCGATCAGATAATTGTCGGAATACGCGAAAAATGCTGGTCCGCGCATCGCGCCGGTCCATTGCGCGGCCGGATCGGATGGCGAGACGAACTTCGGCGTCACTTGGGTGGCAGCGCCGAAAGCCGCGTCGTCGAGGGTTGCCATATACTCCTTCACAGCTCGGCTTGCGGTCTCAGGATCGTGCTCCCTAATCCACTCCGAGCCCGGGATCGACCGCTGCTTGTTAGCGTCCGCTACGATCAGGCTCGCATCGACCGCAAACTCCTTGCCTCCGACCAGTCCGGCCGAAATACATGCCTCAACGACACGCTCAAAGACCCGGCGGAAAATGTCGTTGTCACGAAACCGCTCATTGCGGGCCCGCGAGAACACCGAATGGTCCGGAATCTTGTCTTCGATGCTCAAGCCGCAAAACCAGCGGTACGCCAGATTGACCCTGACCTCGCGACAGAGCAATCGCTCCGAGCGCAGGCCGAAGGCGTAGCCGAGGATTAGCATCCGGATCATCAGAACCGGATCGATCGAGGGGCGGCCGAGCGCCGGATAATGCGGCGAAAGCTCGCCATAGACCCACGACAGATCAAGCACCGCTGAAATCGCGCGCACCTGGTGATCGTCCGGTACCACCTCTTCAAGGCAGAACGAATAAAACAGCTGCTCTTGATCCCGCTCCAACCGACCCATCATCGCCCGTTCCCGCCGCTGACCGCGTCAACGTCAGGGAATCATTGTTCGCGGAAGCCTTCAACGGACTTCTGCAACAAAATCGGCACATTTGAGACATGCGGCCCGGCTCTGAAGATGTCCGTTGATCGGGGTGAACCGGAAGTGGCCGGAGCAGAGTCAAAACGGCGCTAATGACCCATCTGCGAATGCACGGCTCAGGATTGTTGCGACGCAAATTCATCTTTGAACCCTATTCCACCGAGCAATTTCCTGCTTTAATCGCCAGAAATACAACCAAATTTGGCGTAGTCTTGAGCCTTGGTGAAGGCAATGCGACGCCGCGAGTTCATTACAGGAATTGTTGGATTAACGGCGTGGCTGCGTGCGGCCCGCGCACAAAAGTCCAAACCGACGGCGCGAATCGGGGTCATCATGGGGATCGGTGAAAACGATCCCGAAGCAGGGCCCCGCGTAGAGGCCTTGGAAGCTGGTCTGCGCGAGCTTGACTGGGTTAAGGGTCGCAATCTGCAGCTCGAATATCGCTGGACCGCGGGCGACCTGGATCGCACGCAACGTTTTGCGAAAGAAATCGTCGAACTCAAGCCCGACCTGATTGTCGTTCACAGCACTCCCGCGGTAAAGGCGTTGCGCCAGCTGACGACGTCCATACCAATGGTCTTTGTCCTGATAGCTGACCCAATCGAAAGCGGATTCGTTCAGAGCCTGTCGCATCCCGGCGGCAACATTACTGGTTTCATGAACGTTGACGCTCCGATGGCCGGCAAGTGGCTGGAGCTGATCGTCGAGATCGCGCCAAAAACCAGAGAGGTTGCCTTGATCTACAATCCGAATACGGCGCCGTTTTATATGAAATTCCTTCGCTCCTTCGATGCCGCTGCGCCAAAATTCAACGTACGCGGAATTTCAACGCCCGTGACTGACGCTGCGGCGATCGAGGGCGCGATGAAGGACCTCGGCCAATCGCCGGACGTCGCAATATTCGTGCTGCCCGATGTCTTTGTGCAGGTCCACCGCACCTTGATCATAAAGCTCGCAGAACAGTTTCGCCTGCCGGCGATCTATCCATATCGCTTCTTTCCAACGAGCGGCGGCCTATTGTCGTATGGAATCGACACCATCATCGTTTTTCGACAAGCGGCCGGTTATGTCGACAAGATCCTCAAGGGTACGGCGCCAAATGATCTCCCGGTGCAGGCACCGTCGGCATTCAAGTTGATCATCAATCTGAAAGCAGCGAAAGCGATTGGCCTCCATATCCCCGAGTTGTTTCTGCTTCGCGCCGATGAAGTGATCGAATGAGGCCCGCAATTTGCTGCGGTGCATGAGTCCGCCTCTGGCAGATATTGTTGCAAAAGTCTTTTTGGGGTGGCGAACCAAAATTCTTAGAGCCGCTGATGCGTCTTACGCGCGGCGACGTGAGGGACCTTATCGTTTCACCCAAAATCGATCACCGATCTCCGTAGTGGCGTTGAAAAGCGACGCAGCAGCAGAGAAGTCCAATGATCAGCTTTCGCGAGATTTTTAGAGTTGTTCGATTTTCGACTTTTGCAACAATATCGGCACGAAACCGACATGCCGATGCAGTCGCGACATGTCCGTTGTTGAGGGTTAAAGCAGACATTGCGGTTGCGAGCGTCGAGATCTGATTGTGGCCCGAAGCGCCTATGAAAATGAGCGAGTGCGTCCGCTCAAGCCTGGGGTGGGGGTGGTCAAATCTCTGGAGGTTATCGGCTCGGGACCGGTGGTCCTGGTTCATACCCAAAAAGTTCGGAATTAATCCGAAAAGCCCATTTATGTGAGTTGCGTCACTTCGCGTTCCGCCTGCCTGCTGTGTCGTGTACCAAACTAAGGGGCCGGCACGAGGGGGCCGAAGCGGGCGTGCATCGCTTCATTGCCCCGTTCGACGTAACGCGGCATTGCGGACTGCCGATGGCACAGTGAGACATTTCCCCTACTGCCATGCTCTGGTGCTGGACCCACTCGACGCGGGCCTTGCGCCGACTGACGTAGCTGGCGAGTGCGCTCTCCACGGTTGCCGCTGCGCGCAATTCCTCGGCCAGCACGCATGCATCTTCCATCGCCATGCAGCCGCCCTGTCCCATCATAGGCGAGCTGGCATGCGCGGCATCCCCGACCAGAACCACCCGGCCGGTATGCCATTTTTCGAACTCCATCCATTCCATGGCCGAGCAAATGACCTGGTCGTCACGCTCGAGCGAGGCCAGATACTCCTGCACGCGCCCACCGAATGTCGCAAAACGGTTGCGCAGCCGCTCGAGGCGTCCCTCCAGAGGATCGTGGAAGCGCGGCTGGATGACATAAGCGAAACCGTAGGTGCGCCCGGCGCCCATAGGCACAAGCCCGAACATGCAACCATCGCCCAGGTGCATCTGCAGTCCGGTCAGGCCGGCCGGGCGGATCGGGGCAATGCTGCGCCAGTTCATGGCACCAAGATCGCTCGGCGCAGCAGCGGTCAGGGTCAAGGCGCGTACTGTCGACCTAATTCCGTCCGCGCCGACCACGAGATCATAGTCTCCGGTCGAGCCATCGGAGAACCCGACCGAGACGCGACGATCGTCCTGCACCACGGATATGACCGATGTGCCGAGTCGGCAGCGTAGATTGGCGACACCCGGCAGCAGCGCGCGTTGCAGCTTGGACCGTTCAATCCCGACGCAGGGACCTGCATCGCCCCACAGCGCCTCGAGATCGGTTTCCGACAGCACGTCCCCCTGCTCGTCACAAAATTGCCATCGGCGAACAACCGCGCCTGCATTCTCGACGCCCGCCGCGAGACCGAGCGAGAGCAGCATGCGCATACCATTGGCGTTGGACCAGGAACCCGGCTCCCAAAGCATGCCAAGTTTGCTGGCGCTCGACGAGTTCCGTCGTGAAGCCGTGCCGATGAAGAGCTGTGGCCGTGGTGAGACCGGCTACCCCTCCGCCGACGACCAGGATCGTCTCGATCTTTGCCATGGCTCCCTCCAATCGCGGCGAACCGGATCGACAGTGTGCCGCGGCTCGAAGGAGCCTAGCCGGATCGGGACTGCAGTCTTGGATCGGACGGAACAGTGACTTGGACCAGAGTGAAATCGTGCGATAATGTCTGCCGCCGCCGACCGCGCTCCCCATCAAGCGAAGGGATCGCGGATGATGCCGTGCCAGATGTCTGCGCCACCTTGAGGTTTTCGACCGCGGGCATGCCGGAGAGCGGCGCGTGCCCAGGCGGTACGCGACCTCCACCTTCATGAGCGCACGATTCTGTCCGACAGGCTCGAACCGATCGAGCCGCTCGAACCGCTGCCCGACTATCCACTCCACGTCGATCTGACCAAGCGGACGCTGCCTGGTCTCGCCGTCGTGTCCGGAACGCTGTCGGGACTGCGCCACGCCATACGACCCAGCAGAGCGGTCGCCAACGGCGAGGACGATCTCCTGCTCGGCGTCAATGTCAGCGGGTGCAGCGTGGCGCGTCAGCGCGACCGAGATCTGGTGCTCCGGGACGGCGACGCCTTCTTTGCGACGCGAGACGCAGAGCGGATTCATCACCATCACGCGTCCGACGCCGGTGCGCTTCGTCGGCTGCCGGGTACCGCGCGAGGCCGTGGCACCGCTCGTTGGCCGGCTCGACGACACGCCGCTGCGTCTTGTTCCGCCGCGCTCGGAGGCGCTGAGTCCTGCTCGTCACCTATGCGCGCGCGATTGCCGACGCTCTGCCGTTCGCCACTCCGGAGCTGCAACGGCTCGCCGTCACCCACATGCATGATCTCATCGCCGCAACCATCGGCGCCACGCGCGACGGCCGGGCGATTGCGGAGGGACGCGGCATCGCCGCCGCACGGCTGCGATCTATCATGGCCGACATCAGCGCGAATCTCGGCGACGGCGATCTGTCGGTCGCCGACGTCGCAACACGCCACCGCGTGACACCACGTTACATTCACAAGCTCTTCGAGAACGAAGGCCTCACCTTCTCGTCGTTCGTGCTCGGCCAGCGCCTCTCGCGCGCACACCGCATCCTGAGCGACCCCCGCTTTGCCGATCGCAACATCAGCTCAGTGGCGTTTGATGTGGGGTTCGGTGATCTTTCCTATTTCAATCGCACGTTTCGCCGATGCTATGCGGCAACACCGACCGATATCAAGCAATCGTCAATGAGGACCGGTCTGCCGCGTCGTTGATTTGAGGTGCTCAAGACCGCCAGTTGACTTCCGCTTCTGGGCACTCTTCGGACGTCGCTGCTTGAGCTGATGATGTCAGTTCATTGGGGGTAGACCGGAAGTCACGTTTTAAGGCCGCGAGGACCGCTTTTGACCCCAACTGCGACATCGGCAGTCCCCTTCGATTGTGCTAGTTTTGAGCCGCTACGATGCCATGGGCTCGGAGAGGCAATGAGGCGGCGGGAGTTCGTCACGGTCTTTGGCGCTGCGGCGGCAACTTGGCCGCTTGCGGCGCGGGCACAGCAGCCTGCGCTTCCGATAATTGGTTGGCTTCACGGCGCAAACCCAGATGCATACGCGCCAATGGCAACTGCATTTCGCAAAAGCCTGAACCAAAGCGGCTATTTCGAAACTCAGAATGTAAGAATTGAATACCGCTGGGCTGAGGGTCGACTTGAGCGGCTACCGGAACTGGCGGCCGACCTGGTGCGTCGTCAGGTGTCCGTGATCTTCACAGGCGGCGGTTCGGAACCGGCTCTTGCAGCCAAGGCGGCCACGTCGGAAATTCCGATTGTCTTTGCGAGTGGTGTCGATCCAGTTGAGGTTGGACTTGTTGCAAGCCTTAACCGACCAGGCGGAAACATCACGGGCATAACCTTCCTTATTAACACTCTAGGGCATAAGGAACTGGAGGTGCTGCATGACTTGCAGCTCAAAGGCGCCATTGCCGTGCTACTCAATCCAGACCTTGCGACCGTTGCCTCGCAGTCAAACGACATGCAGGAGGCGGCACGCGCGCTGCGACTGCAAGTCGATGTCTTTCATGCGAGCACCGAACACGAGATCGATACGGTTTTCGCAGCTTTTGCCGACGCGCGGATAGCTGGACTTGTGATAGGTGCCAATGCGTTCTTCTTCAGTCGACGTAACCAGTTTGTTGAGCTGGCGACACACTACTCCATCCCCACGGTCTATCCCTGGCGCGAAGCCGTAGTTGGTGGCGGACTGGTGAGCTACGGAGCCAGCGTCACGGATGCCTATCGGCTTGCTGGCACCTACACCGGCCGCATTCTCAAAGGAGAAAAGCCAGCCAACCTGCCAGTACAGCAATCCTCGAATACCGAGTTGGTGATTAATCTCAAGACTGCGAAGACACTTGGGATTACGTTTCCGCAGTCATTGCTCGGCCGCGCCGACGAGGTGATCGAATGAAGCAGCGACTTCCGGTGTTGGCACGAAACGGACCTCCCGCGAGGTCCGCAGTTTGGTCGCTATCGGGGGGAGAGCGGACGTAGTCGCGTTTCTTCGGCTATGCAGCTAGTCGTCGTGTCATTTCTGCCAAAGCTGCATGTCCTTCGTTCGTTAGCGAATACGGCGCATTAAATTCTTGGCTGGTTTTTTCCACTAAGTGCTTTCGCTTGAGATACTGCATGAGCGCATTTATCGATTCGCGCTGTATTCTCAACATATTTGTCACGTCTCTAATTCGAAGCGCCCCCGCATCCCGAATAGCCGAAAGCACTTTGCGAACACGGTCTGATTCAACAGGTGGCCGTGGCGCTTCCGCGTGATGGGTAAAGTTATCGCGTTGAGGATGTCTCAATCCGGCGGCGGTGATCCGATAAACTCGGTTTCCCGTCAATCCCTCGAACGTTTGGACAAATCTGCTGGCAACCAAACGCTTGAGGATTTGCTGCACCGTGTGTTCGGGCATACGCGCCGCGAGCCGTATCTTTGTAGGATCCGTCGCATACTCTCTCGGGATTGCTGATAGGACACGCTCCTCGTCGCGCGACAGCAGGGGAGTCTTGTCGCCCGCACGCATCACAATCCAAAAGGGCTTATCCGGATCTCCAAAGCTCAGCCGTCCTTGTGCGTGCAGCTTAATCACAAGCTGACGAACTCTTTGATGACTGAGGCCCAACTCTTCCGCAATCTCGCTTCCCCGCATCGGTCGATCTAACAATTGGAGCAGGCGTAGGGCACCGGGCCCAGGGAGCCCACTGTTACGCCGCGGTCGATCCGGAACAATCTCGAAGCGACATGCTTTCCCGCGAGTGGTCGTGTGCCACCTTTTCGATTGGTTTTGCCTGGCAAGTCCAATCCGCGCCAGTGCTCCGAGCTCAGTTGCCGTCTTGGTAAGATCAAGCTTCGCCTGTATCGCGATTTCCGGCTTGGAGTCCTTGCGACGTCGGAGCGCGATCAGGCAAGCTGCCTGCGATTTGGTTAGGACAAGATTTCGAGCTTTGGATGTCATGCAGACCTCCGATTGATTCGGCAGATCGCACTATGCGCTATCCCGCTTTGTGAAAGAGCGGGGGTACGGCGGCCATCCACAGGACGAGCATAAAGGTCGACATCCGCGCCTATAGATTTCCGTTTGTGGCTTTTGACACATGCCGACGGACACTGAGCATGTCCGTTGATTGGGGTAGACCGGAAGTCACGGGCAGACGGTCAAAACGGCGCTTTTGACCCAGATGCGACATGACCTACCATCCCCTTTTAAGGTTGCGTGGACGGGATATGATGACCCGGTTCAGTCCGGAGGGCGGCGAGAACTCATAGCGCCACGCGCGCTTACCAATCGGGGCTCGGCCCGGAGCGGAAGGTATGCCATGAAGATAGATGGGACGAGTATGCGGATCGGGGTGACGCTCCTTACACTCGGTGTAAGCCTGCTGGCTATGCCGGCCTCCCTTGAAGCGCAAAAGGCTGCCGGGATAGCGCATGTCGGCTGGCTGGAAGTCTGTGGCCCCGGTCCTAAGCGTTCCCATTTCGATGTTTTCCGGGCTCGGCTGGCGGAGCTCGGCTACGTCGAGGGGAAGAATCTTGTCATCGAGCAGCGGTTCGCAGGTTGTCAATACGACCGAATGCCCGGGTTAGCCACTGAACTCTCGCAAGCTCCGGTCGATGTTCTGTTCACCATGGGCACGAGGGCGGGGCGTATCGTCGCCGCAACTGTCAAGACTACGCCGCTTGTCGTGTATTCGTGCGATCCGTTCGAGCACGTCGCACGCCTCGCTAGGCCCGGTGGAAATCTGACGGGCGTTACGTGCATGACGACCGAGCTCAGCCCGAAGCGTCTCGAACTCCTCAAAGAGGCAGTTCCCAAAATCTCGCGGGTAATGTTTCTTCATGACCCCGAAGCTGCTCCCAACGCGTGGAAGCTGACCGAGGAGATTGCCCCGCGTCTGGGTGTCACCTTGCAGCAAGCTAAGGTCGGGTCTGCCGACGAACTGCTGCCGGAGCTCGCGGTGATCGGTAAGGAGCATCCTGACGCATTGTTCGTGTATCCCGACGTCGTCCTTAGCTCTTATCCCCGGCCTCAGCAGCTGGCCGACTTCGCGATCAAAGCCCACTTGCCCATGATAAGTGCGTTCCGTTTGTTCACAGACGCCGGCGGTCTCATGTCCTACGGGGCGGCCACATCTGAAATTTACACCAATGCGGCTGAGCAGGTCGCCCAAATCCTGAATGGTGCTCGACCGAGTGACTTGCCGCTGCGACAGGCAACGCGGTTCGAGTTGGTCATCAACCTTAAGACTGCAAATGCGCTCGGACTTACAATCCCACCGTCATTGCTTGCGCGGGCCGACGAGGTGATCGAATAGGTGCGCCCACTTCCGTTGTTGGCACTTCTGCGAAGTGGCGCCCGGCACCGACGATGTCCGATTACCAGGGTAGACCAGAAGTGATCAATCGCCTGTCAAAACGATGCTTTTGACCCGGAGCGATCATTCTCCAACGCTCTGAAACCAATGCCGTACAGCGCCGCGACTGATGTGGTATCCTGTGGACTCGCGTTTGTCGTCGTCGTGAGGTTCCGGGGAAGGCTACATGAGACGGCGGGACCTTGTCATTGGATCGCTTATAGCGGGCTGTATCGGGCATGCCTGGGCACAGCGAGGAGCAAGGGTCGACCGCATCGCAGTCGTCCATGCCTCAAGTTTGATCGCCGACATCAGCGAGACGGGTGGAAATCCGTTCTACCGGGTGTTCTTCGAGGAGCTGCGCAGGCTCGGCCACGTCGAGGGAGCAAACCTTGAGATTGAGCGCTACTCAGGCGAGGGACGGACAGAGCACTATGCTGAGCTTGTGGGCGAGGTCGTGCGCCGCAGGCCTGATGTGATTTGCGCAAATACGTCGACCCTCGTGCGGCAGTTCAAAGATGCCACGTCGACGATACCGATCGTCGGCCTCACGGCGGACCCGGTCGCGTATGGAATTGTCGCCAGCCTTGCGCGGCCGGGTGGTAATGTTACAGGAGTGAGCGTCGATGCTGGTTTGGAGATCTGGGGGAAGCGTTTAGAAACCCTGGTGGAGGTGCTGCCGAGGTTGTCCCGTGTCGGCTTTCTTACCTATCGGGGCTCGTGGGAAGGTCCTCAAGGCCAATTTTTGCGCACTGCCGCCAAGGGACCCGGCATTGCGATCCTCGGCCCACCGCTCGACGACCCAGTCCAACCGCCGGAGTATCAGCGCGTCTTCTCGGCGATGGTACAAGCGGGTGCCGACGCGCTGATCGTTGGCGACGTCGCACTGAACTTTACCAATCGGCAGATAATAATCGACTTAGCCGAGGCGAACCGCCTACCCACACTCTACCCTTATCGCGAATTCGTCGATGTCGGCGGCCTCATGGCCTATGCAGTCAACGTCCGAGACTTGTGGCGGCGCGCAGCGGGTTACATAGACCGCATTCTTCGGGGCGAAAAACCGGGCGATATCCCCATCTACCAAGCAACCACATTCCAACTGATCATCAATGTCGGGGCAGCAAAAAAGATCGGCCTTACTCTGCCGCCTTTACTGCTCGCCCGCGCCGACGAGGTGATCGAATGAGGGCCGCGACTTCCGGTGTTGGCACGAAACTGACGTGCTCAGCTGTTTCGCCTAGGTCCGGTGTTGAGGATAAAGCGGACTTTGCGCGAACATGCGAAATTGGTAGTGATTGACCCGGAACTGACTTCGGCGACGAGTCGGAATTTGTGGGTTCACCACCTAACTAAGCAAGCTGCTTCAAAGTACGATCCAACAATTCCAGCCGGTCCTGACCCCAAAATATCTCGCCGGAGGGTAGCACGTAACTCGGTGCACCGAAGACGCCCGCCGCTAGCGCTTCCTTCGTATACTGATCATGTAGGTTGTCGAGTTCGGCGTCCAACGGGCCGTTCGCACGTAGCTCTGCGGCGTCGAGACCAGCTCGCTTTGCGGCCGATGAGATCGTTGCCGGATCGGCGAAAGACTCCTCCCGTTCCCAAAGCGCGCGCCCGAGTTCCAGGGACAGTTTGACGGCATCACTCCCTTGCAGCTTGGCCGCTATGACCAGGCGCGTCGCGGCTGTTTCGTCGCAGGGGAAGTACTTAGGCTCAAGCGTTAACTGAATACCTCGCACCTCGCCCCAGCGTTTCAGCTCCATCATTCGGTACGCTCGGCGTTGCGGCGAGCGCTTCGGCAGCGGCAGCCCGCCTGTCTGTTCGAAAATAGGGCCAAATTTGCTGGGTTTAATGTTGACGGTTGCGTTATTTCGCTGGGCGATTTCGGCCAACAGCGCGCAACCGAGATAAGTGAAAGGAGAGTTGAGTGTAATGTAGTAGTCGACGGTGATGGGCATCCGAAATTTTCCAAAAATCCTGATATTATTCCAGACTAGCCGTGCGACTTTGTGCCGGCAACCGTATTCGACCACGACCGCTGCTGGCAGATATTGTTGCAAAAGTCGAAAATCGAACAACCCTAAAAATCTCGCGAAAGCTGATCATTGGACTTCTCTGCTGCTGCGTCGCTTTTCAACGCCACTACGGAGATCGGTGATCGATTTTGGGTGAAACGATAAGGTCCCTCACGTCGCCGCGCGTAAGACGCATCAGCGGCTCTAAGAATTTTGGTTCGCCACCCCAAAAAGACTTTTGCAACAATATCGGCACCTTTGAGACATGCCGCCGCTTACGCTGAATGTCGGCTTTCAGGGGCAAAGCCGAAGTAACGCGGACATCACCGAACCGTCGCTTTGGACCCACAGCGGTCATCGGCTTGGTCTGCCATCGATGCTAGGCTCAAAGGCCCCTAAAGTGTGCTAGTTTGATCTGAAGCTGTGCGATGTCTTGTCCTGACCCTCGGGGGCTACATGAGACGGCGCGAGTTCCTCGTCTTGGTCAGCGGCGCTATTGCGGTCTGGCCGCTCACTGCGCGGACGGACGACAGCCGGCTCGTCGGCATGCTGACGGTCACTGGAGAGGACACGTTCAAGGCCATGCTGGCCGCCCTCCGGGCCGGACTGAAGGACAGCGGCTTCACCGAGGGCGCGAGCATTACCATCGAAGCGCGCTACGCTGCTGGTGATCCGGCGCGCCTTGCGCCGCTGGCCGCCGAACTGGCGGCGCTCAAGCCTTCCGTGATCATTGCCTCGACGAACGTGGCCATCATCGCGGCCCGGCATGCCGCGCCGGCGGCGCCGATCGTTGGGCTGATCGAACACGATCCCATCGCGCTCGGCTTCGCACAAAGCTATGCACGCCCAGGCGGGATGATCACCGGCCTGACTTTCACCGCAGGCGAGGACGCTGAGATTGGCAAGCGGCTTGAGTTGCTGAGGGAGCTCGTGCCTGGTCTGCGTCGCGTTGGGTTTATATTTTGGGCGGACAGTCCGACCGCTGGCCTCGACGAGCGGCTAGCCCGCGCGGGAGCAGCGCGCCTCGACCTCGGCTTCGTCGCGTTCCCGGTCCGCACCGTGGATGACCTTCAATCGGCCTTCGCGCCTGGCACACGCGATGTGGACGCAATTCTTGTCCTTCTTGGCGCCACGCCAGCGGTGGCCGGCCATCTCGAAGCGTTTGTCGAGCTGGCCTTGCACGCGAAGATGCCGGTGCTATCCCTCGGGATCCCGGGCGTCCGCGCCGGGCTGCTCGCCGCTTACGGTCCGGATTTGCTCGACCTCACGCGCCGGGCTGGCGGGTATGCCGCCAAGATTTCTGACAGGCTCCAAGCCCGGCGATCTGCCGATCGAACAACCATCGAAGTTCCAATTTATCATCAACCTCAAGACCGCCAAGGCACTGGGTCTCGATGTGCCTTTGCATCTTCAGCAACTTGCCGACGAAGTGATCGAATAAAAGGACGATGTCGCTTCTTGGCACAAACCGGCGGTTAGAGGGTGGGCAGAGCATGTCCGCTCTGCCCGGGTATTTCAGACATCAACTTGTTCCGCTATTGCCAGGGCGTCATCTACTTCGATGCCAAGATATCTGACCGTGCTTTCGATCTTGGTATGTCCGAGCAAGAATCTGGACAGCCCTGAGATTGCCCGTCCGCCGGTAGATCAGGGTAGCTTTTGTGCGTCGCAGTGAATGCGTCCCGAACAATCTCGGGTCCAGTCCGACGCTGCCGATCCACTCGGAAACGAGCCGCGCATATTGGCGCGTTGTCATGTTGCGGTTGGGTCCGCGACGGCCCGTGAACAAGAACTCGCCGGGCCTTTTGTTGGCGGCCTTCAGATAGTCATCGACCGCCTGGCGGGTCTGCTCGCTCAATTCAAATCTGACTGGCCGCCCGGTCTTCTTTTGCCGGACTGTTGCGCGATCCGCCGTGTACCCGCCGGCGGCGACATCCTCGACCCGGATGGCGACGACGTCACAGCCGCGAAGCTTGCTGTCGATCGCCAGATTGAACATGGCAAGGTCGCGAGCGCGGCCTTCGATCTGGAGTTTCGTCCGGATCGACCAGACGTGTTTGGGTCGCAGCGGTGGCTTTGCCCCGGTCAGCTTGCCCTTGTTCCAGGGCAACCGTTTATGAGGCGTCGGGGTAGCATTCACTTGATCCTGCATGGTCATACTCCTCGGTTACAGAGGAGGAGAGCATGTGCCACTGGTAAGGCATCCGTGACCCGACCAATCTGCTGCCTTTGCGTAAGTCGTGTATCTTCAGCAGCCGAGAAGCTCGTTCATAAAACCATCTTTGAAGGGTTCGTGGCCGTGGTCCGTAGCAAGAATGCGTCACCAACTTGGGGCGACGTTAAGACCGCGCTCCTAGACTTCGATCGCGCGGGCCTTCGGGGGCTAGTGCAAGACCTCTACACTGCGAGCAAAGACAACCAAGCATTCTTGCATGCCCGCTTGGGCTTGGGTCATGATCAGCTCCAGCCCTTCAAGGCGAGTATTTCCAAATGGATATCCCCGGACCTAATGAAAGGCCAACCCATATCGGTTTCAAAAGCCAAGAAGGCGATTGCGGATTACAAAAAGGCCATTGGGCGCCCGGACGGGATGGCGGAGCTATCGATATTTTATTGCGAGGAGGCATTCGGCTTTCTGGAATCCTGCAGCATAGAAGATGAAAGCTACTTTGCTGCTCTGATCCGCATGTATGGACGATCCATCGAATTTGTATCAAGGCTACCTCCTGCCGAGCGCACCATCTACCTCGAGCGTCTCGACAAGCTTAGGTCACGCGGGAGGAACGTCGGCTGGGCGGTCGAAGAAGAATTCAATAGCCTTTGGTACGCCGCCGCTCTGGACGAGCACCAGGGTGAATGAAGGCTCATTCTGTCGGACGAGAAGCAGCTGAGTCGCCGGAAGCGGAGCCTGCGCAGCAGGCAGGCCGCCACCGGATTAGGTATTGGAATTAGGTCGGTTTTTGGGTCAAAGCGGACTTCGCATCCGGCTCGGCGGCAAAGGACCTGTAGCGATTGACCCTAAGCCGAAGTCGAGACATGCCGTCTGTGTGACTTGTTCGCGGACATCACAAATCCATCATAGAGCCAAGCTAGGCACTGGAAGGTGTCGGCCTCGCTGCGCTCGCCAAGCATCTGCCAGTATGCTTCTCTCGTGATCCCGCCCGAGTGGTAGATGTCCCATAAATGCCGGGATTCGAGTGTTACGCGCGCGGTACGTACCGCTCGGACGCTTTCGTAGCGACGGAAAGCAGCTTCGTAGTCGCCGTTTGCCGCGATAATGCAGTCGGCGAGACATTGTCCATCTTCGATTGCCATGCCGGCGCCCTGTGCAAGAGATTGTAGCGTCGGATGCGCGGCGTCGCCCAGCAAGACGACGAGGCCCTTATGCCAGTGTCTTATTGGATCGCGGTCACCGACGGCTTGGCGTCGGCTGAGGTCGAGCATCGCCAATAGCGCCTTCATCGTGGGGTGAGCGTCGCGGTAGACTTGCTCAAGTTCGGCATGGTAAGTCGCGACATCGCCGCGCTCGGAGGTGGCCGACCTTCGGAACACTGCCACGATGTTGAGCAGCGCGCCGTGACGAAGCGGATAGTGTACCATATGGAAGCCGGGGCCGCCCCACAGAGCGACGACGTCGCGCTGAACGTCGGCGCCAACGTCACTCATCGGGACGATTGTGCGAAAGGCCATAAATCCACTAGGCAGCGGGTCGCCGTCAGCGAGCAGCTGAGAGCGGATGTGCGATCGGATTCCATCGGCTCCGATTAGCGCCGCGCACTCGAAGCTACGGCCGTCTGCGGTTGTCACCGTGACACCATCTCCGTGATCCTCGAAGTGCATCACCATGGCATCAGGAACAAGCGTGACCAAAGGCTCTCGCTTGCAAGCCTCGAGCATCACGTTGTGCAGATCGATGCGGTGAATGATGATGTACGGATATTTGAAGCGGGCGCGCAGCGACGGCCCAGTCGGAACTCGCGTAACTTCCTTACCATTGAGCGCGTCGATCATCAGTACGGCAGGCGGAGAGTCGGCTTGTTCGAGTACGGCATCGCTCACCCCAATGCGATCCAACACATGAAAAACGTTGGGGCCGAACTGAATGCCGTAACCGATAGCGCCGAAGGCAGGCGCGCCTTCGAGCACGCGGACTGATTGGCCGTGACGCGCCAGGGACAGCGCAGCGGTTAGCCCTCCGAGACCGCCTCCGACAATCAAGATCTGGCTATCCATGGCCAAATTTTCCTCGCGCTTTCGCCTTCCTCACCGGCGCCCGAGACACTGACTAAATTGCGTAGGGAGTTAGGGTGGATTTTCATTGCTGCCCTTACATTGAAGGAGGCTATCATCCGCTTATCCTACGGAAGTGGGCACGATGGTCCTTATGGCACTTTGAGACAAATCGGCGAACACGAAAGATGTCTGTTGATCGGGGCAGACCGGAAGTCGCTCGCGGAGCGTCAAAACGGCGCGAGTGACCCGAAACCGGCTTACGTTTGAACTGATACGGGTTCGATGGCATCTATTTCTGCGCTACCTTGACCGGGTCCTTGACGGCTGCGTATTTTTCGAATTCAACATTGTAAAGCTCACCGTCGACTCGTTCGACCCGACGGATGTAGACATCCTGTACGATGTCCCTTGTGTCGGGGTCGATTGAGATCGGTCCGCGTGGGCTTTCCCATGCCATCCCCTTCATTGCAGCGACGATGGCTTCGCCGTTTGGATCGCCAGCGGTTTTCTTGAGCGCCTCGTAGATAAGATGCATGCCATCGTAAACGCTGACTGCCAGGTGGTCGGGCCGCAAACCGCCGCTGACGCGCCTGAAATCTTCAACAAAGACCTTGTTCATAGCCGACGGATGGGCGGCGGAATATTGCATTGACGTCGTGATACCCAGTGCCGGCTCGCCCATAGCGTTCAGCCCATTATCATCGGTGATGTCGCCCGGACCGATCAGCTTGATGCCGGCGTTTTGCATGCCGCGCTCCCCAAATTGCCGCAACAGTGATGCGGCTTGGCTACCCGGAACCCATATGAACACGGCCTCCGGCTTAGCATCGCGGGCGCGTTGCAAAAATGGCGCAAAATCGGGACTTTGCAAGGGCACCCGCAATGACTGGACAATCTCCCCGCCGCCAGCCTTGAATTCGTTGACAAAGGCCTTCTCAGCATCGAGGCCCGGCGCATAATCCGACACCAGGGTAACGACCCGCTTGATCCCATTCTTGATCGCCCATTGCGCCATTGGCACCGTTATTTGCGGCAGAGTAAAAAATGAACGGACGATGTAGGGCGAGCGCTCCGTGATGATCGAGGCCGCTCCACCCATGACGACCAGCGGGACTTTTGCCGCGGTGGCAACCGATGCGACCGCCAGCGCGGTTGGAGTTGGATTGTAGCCCGCCAGTAAGGCGACCTTTTCATTGACCACAAGTTCTTGCGCGATACGCTTCGCCTGGTCCGGCACCCCGGCATCGTCGCGCACGATCACCTCGATTTTCTTACCGGCGACAGTATTGCCGTTCCGTTCGATAAAGAGCTTCAGCGCGCTCTCCATCTGCTTGCCGAACACAGCAAAAGGCCCTGTGATCGGAGCCGAAAAGCCAATCCGGATGGTCTCTTGGGCGGACACTATCTCAGCTCCGAATATCGTCAGTGCGCCAACGAGCAATCCGACCAACGCTCTCGGAAATTTTAGCGGATAGATGATGAAGGGGGTGGGGATCGTCTCGTTGCAGCACATGGCATTTCTCCTGCTATGGAAGGGCCAACGGCAAGCACGTACAGACATAACAACATAACAATACGTAAGTAACTTACGTATATGTACGTAAGTGACTTACATATGTCAATGATAAAAAATTTGCCTTATGCTAAGATCAGCGAGATTCGAAGGAGGACTTTCAGTTCCGATGGCTAACAACAAAGCGCGCGGTAATGGAGAAGACAGGGCTCGCGGGGACAAAAAGCGGAAACAACGAGCGTCCGGGGCGATCGAACGCTTTCCGCCGCTCAGTATCTCCTTGGAAACCTTCATAAAGGACGGCACCGACCGTGAGTTTCGTCATCTGATAAACAGCCTGTTGAGCTTCTCCGCACTGATGACGCGGCATCGCGAATACTATGCTTCGTATATTGGCGTGACAGGTTCGCAATACAGTATGATAACTCTTATTGCCGAGGCCCGGTTTGCGACAGTCGGCGACGTCGCGGAACAAATGCATGTTGCGAGTCAATTCGTCACCGCCGAGATCAGTAAGCTCATTACGAAGAACATCGTCGAAAAGACGCCTAACGAAACGGACCGCCGCAGTATGCATTTGAGGCTGACGTTAAGGGGGCAGAATCTTCTCCGCGAGTTAGGGCCGATACGCCGCGAATCCAACGACTTAGTGTATGGCTCGCTGACCGAGGACCGGGGAAGAGCCCTCCAGGAGATCCTCGACACACTTATAGAAGATGCCAACAGCGAACTTCACGCGCTCGACGCGCCGCATCGGCGCGGGAAGAAGGCGCCGTCAGTGCATTCGGAAGTGCCTCTTCGTCCGGCCGCTAGTCGCTCCGCGCGCGGAAATGCAGGACCCCGCAGATCAGCGTGATGTGAAAGCTGGGGGACTCGCCTATTCGGCGCGTGATGTCGCCTTATGGCACATCTGTCATTTCGTTCCGTTGCGGAATTTAGTCGCTATCGGGGCAAAGCGGACTCTGGCGAGCCGTCCACCCGGCAGATTTATTGGTTCACGGCCGAGCAACGGGCTCCGCGTCCCCATCACTCCACGCAAGGTGGCGGATGGTCGGCGCGGCGCATTGGCGCCTTTGCCCACCTTAGCCGCGCCAAAAACATGATGCTGCGTCATGGCTTGACGTAAATGCTCTCATACAATCCTGCGTATTCCTCTTTCCAACCTCTCTTATCCACGAGAAATCGCCTTAACGGTTCATGCGCCTTCACCCAAAGCACCGTATCGATATGGTATTTCTCAAGCACCGTGTCCCAAGCGGTCTCATCAATCTCCCATTCGACCAGTTTGAAATAGTCACGTAGTAAATCATCCGGATAAGCGGTAGCCGCTCGACCATCCACGAACACAGGTACGGTACCTTGAGTGCGGAAAATCAAAAGTCCACCGACGTTCCAATGGTTCAGAAGCCGCGCATGCGAAAAGTGTGATTGAAGATAAAGAGCATCCTGCTCCGAAAGCATTTGCGCAAGTCCGAGAGCCGGTTCTATTTGCATGAAAGTCAATGGCAGAGCGCACGCTCCAATGATGCCAGCAGCAAACAACGACCTTTGGACTTCAAAATTATTCAGCTGTTTAGGTAGCAGCCGATCAATATGAAGAGCTAATGGAACCGTTGAGAATAGAAAAAAGAAAGACATGTATCTAAATTGATAAAGTCCCAAAAACAAAAAGAGCCAGGAAAGCAGCCGTGACTCCAGAGGAATAGGACGAGAGCCTCTGTAGCGCAGTTCAAGCGCTATAAATATCAAAATATATAGGACGCCAGGAATGCTCCCCGGCATGGTCATGTTCTGATAATAAGACAACCACTCGGTGATATATGCTTGCACAAAGTGGCCCAGTGTAGCCGCTAAGCCGTCGTAGATATGCCAGCCCAGTGGGTTGATAAATATTGCAATAAAGCAACCGACGCCCGCGAAACTGTAGATTTTAAAATTTACCCAATCCCGTCTGAGCAACGCCGCGCCGCAAAAAACACCGACAATAAGAAAACCAAGCACAAAGCCGCCATGCAGATTAGCCCAAAGGACCATAATTGCAGGCAGCAAAAACCATCTCGTTCTTTTCAAACATTCTGCGTAGAAGATTACGCAAAACAACATAGTGGAAGTGTTCGGCGAAGCGGCGAGATAAATATTTGGGGGCGTCACAAAGGAAGGGTAAAGCAAACACGCGGAGAAAACGGAAATACAAACTGCAACCGCCGAGGCTCCGCTGCTTAAGCAGACGGATGTGAGATATCCGACTATGATTGCGCCACATGCGACTACAAATAATGTGAGACCGCTAAATTTCGTATATTGAAATATTACACTGGCAATCACGTCCCAAAGCCACGAAAGATTAAACCATTGCCTGTCTCCAAGGGTAAACGACCATGGATCCTGGAAAGGAATATTGCCTCGGTCTCTGATTAAGTCTCCGGCGGCCAGGTGCCATCCCAAATCATAGTGGCCAAGCAGGAGCGGCGCGTTTGAAAGGTAATACACACATGCGAATGAAATCAGGAAGACATAAATTCCGGACCTCTGGAAGTAAGAAGTGATCGTCGTTTGGCCCTCCATCGAACTTAGAGTCGCCCCAGGCCTCCAGCGCGTCCATAAACGAGCCCCCTCACGATCGAAGCGAGCCCGCTACGGGCTCCGCATGCTTTTGGGTCTGCATGGAGAGATGCAAACAATCGTCGCTTTAGGGTGATCGATCTAAAGTCGAGTAAAAGTCGGTTGTGCATTCGATGACTGCCCGCTGAAGAACTTTTTCTGGTTAACGAATGCCTACGTGAAACTCGCGATCATGAAGGGGCCGGCGGCATACGGTCGATGTCAAAGCAGGCCGCTTCCGTTTTCAAACGACTAGCAGCAGGCCTGACACCAGCAGGACCACAAGAATAATGCGCCTGAAGATCCGCTCACTGACATTACGGAACGCCAGGATGCCGAGTACCGAGCCTGCGATCAGCGCCGGAATGCTTAAGAGCAGATTGGTGAGCACGCTCGACGACAGGTCATGGTGAATGAGCATGAGCGCGATTGCAAAGATCTGCATCGCCGCGATAAACGGCTGAACCAAGCCGCGCTGCCGGTTCTTGGGTACGCCATGCATGTCGCACCAGATCGTCGGCAGCGCGCCCGGCATGGCGGTCAGGCCGCCGATCAGGCCGCCTCCGAAGCCGACCAGCGCGTTGCGGCTGCGGTTCATCAGCTGGAGATGGGCCAGGCTCGGGCGGAGCAACATGTATCCGGCGTAGAGCGCAACCACCAACCCGAACACTTCGCGAAATGTCCGGGCGTCCGCCGTCTGCAACAGCCAGACCGAGATCGGCACGCCGAGAACGCCGCCAAGCACTAGAACAAGGGATAGCGGTGGTTTGGCCGCACCTTGCGGTGGCGCTGACAATTCGCCAGATGTGGATCGATTTAGCGAGATCGGTTTACATATATGGTCGACGATATAGTTGACAATTCGCGGCCGCGTGGCCGCATTGAGATCCGCACTGGCGTTGGCCGCCGGCGTCGTTGGAGCGAGGAAGAGAAGGGCCGGATCGTCGCGGAATCCTATGCCGCGGGCGCGGTGGTTTCGGAAATTGCGCGGCGGTACGAGATCACTCCCCAGCATCTGTTTGCGTGGCGCAAGGCGGCGCGAACAGGCCGGCTTGCGCTACCGGGTGAGGCGGCGTCGATGTTCGTGCCCGTGGTAACCGCCGAGGATAGTTCGGCGATGGCCGGAAGGCCAGGGGAAAGCCGGCTGATTAAGATCGAGATTGCAAGCGCCGTGGTTTATGTGGAGCGTGGCGTCGATCTCGGTTTTCTGACTGCCGTACTTCGCGCCGTGAAGGCCGCGGCATGATCACGGTTGCGGCGGGCCTGCGGGTTTTGATTGCGACCAAGCCGATCGACTTCCGCAAGGGTGCCGATGGCCTGGTCGCGCTGGTGCGCGAGACGCTGGGCGACGATCCGTTCTCGGGATCGATTTTTGTGTTCCGCTCGAAACGAGCGGACCGGGTAAAGATTCTGGCCTGGGATGGCTCCGGGCTGGTGCTTTTATGGAAGCGGCTTGAGAGCGGTGCGTTCAAGTGGCCGCCAATCACCGACGGCGTGATGCGGCTGACGTCGGCGCAACTGGCTGCGCTTGTGGACGGAATGGATTGGTCGCGTCTGCATGCGCGCGATGTTACGCGGCCGACCGCAACGTCGTGAGTGCTGCGACTTTTTGAATCAGGTCAGGGTTGAGGGCATCACAACTGAGCGCGAATCTGATTCAATATTGTCATGCCGATCGACGCTTCCCCCGACGATCTCGATGCCCTGCGGGCGCTGGTGGCTCAGCTATCGAGCGAGCGTGATGCGGCGCTGGAAGAATGCCGGCGGCTGACCGAGCAGAATGATCAGCTTCGCCATCTGTTGAAGCAGCTCCAGCGTGCGCAGTTCGGTCGCAAGTCCGAACGGCTTGATCGCGATCAGATGCAGCTGGCGTTGGAAGATATCGAGACCGCGCTCGCCGCCGAGGACGCCGAACAGGACAAGACCGCGCCGTCAACAAGCCGCGGATCAACGAAGAAGCGGCGCACCAACCGCGGAGCACTGCCGGCGCATCTTCCGCGCGTTCATATCACGCTCGAGCCCGAGAGCACGGTATGCCCGTGCTGCCACGGCGCGATGCATGTCATCGGCGAAGAGACCTCACAGCGTCTCGACAAGATCCCGGCCCAGTACCAGGTGATCGTTACGCATCGCCCCAAATATGGCTGCCGGGCCTGCGAGGGCGCAATCGTCCAGGCGCCGGCACCGGAGCGCCTGATCAAGAGCGGTATTCCGACCGAAGCTCTCGTGGCCAGCGTCGTGGTCGACAAATTCGCCTGGCACAATCCGCTATACCGCCAGGCGCAGATCATGAAGCTGCAGGGCTTGCCGGTCGATCGCTCCACACTGGCCTTCTGGGTTGGCGTCGCCGCGGCGGAACTCAAGCCGGTCTATCTGCGCATGAAGGAGATCGTGCTCGGCTCGGCCAAGATCGCGGTCGATGAGACGCGGGCGCCGGTACTGGATCCCGGACGAGGCCGGACCAAGACCGGCTACTTCTGGGCGATCTCGCGAGACGACCGGCCGTGGGGCGGGCTCGACCCGCCGGCCGTTGTCTACACCTATGCGCCCGGCCGAGGTGGCGAGCACGCGATTGCATTGCTGGCGGGCTATTGCGGCATCGTTCAATGCGACGGCTACGCGGTCTACAAGCAACTGGCCGATCCGGGGCGTGATGGAGGCGCGGTGACGCTCGCTTTTTGCTGGCTGCACTGGAGTCGCTACTTTTTCGACATCGACGAAGGCGGCCCGGCACCGATCGCCCACGAGGCGTTGGAACGGATCGCAGCGCTCTATGCCATCGAAAGCCGGATCCGCGGTCGCAGCGCCGACGAGCGCCGTGCCATCCGTCAGGCGCAGACCAAGCCGCTCGTCGAAGCGCTGAAGGCCTGGCTCGAGAACAGGCTTGCGGCTGTCTCAGACAAGAGCACCATTGCCGAGGTGATCCGCTACGGCTTCAACCACTGGGACGGCCTGGTGCGCTTTCTCGACGATGGCCGCATCGAGATGGACACCAACAGCGTCGAGCGAGCGATGCGCCCGATAGCACTAAATCGAAAAAATAGTCTCTTCGCCGGCCACGATCAGGGCGCGGTCAACTGGGCATGTCTTGCGTCGCTGATCGAGACCGCAAAGCTGCACGACATCGACCCTCAGCCGTATCTTGCCGATATCCTCACCAAGCTCGTCAATGGTTGGCCGATGGCGAAGATCGACGAATTATTGCCCTGGGCATGGGCTCAACACAGCAAAGCCCGCCTTGCTGCATGATCAATCTGCCATCAGTTCGGTGGCAGCGCCTCGGAAATCTCCTGCGCCTCGCTGGCATCGGCGAAGACCTCCTCGCGGATCACGCGCATCGTCACCTGATGAAGGTAGGCTTGCAGAGCCTGGTCAAGTTCGGAAAACTCAGGCCACAGGACTTGGTCGAGAAACCGCTTCGGCGCCCTGATCATGACCGTGTTGCGCCGCTGCCGATAATAGCGGTAGGGCTTCAAGCCATAGCGTCGGCACAACGCAAGAAACAAATGGCGCGACCATTGATCAGGCATCGAGAACTGCATCTCAATCGACGGATCCTGCCGGCTGAGTTCGCCTAGACGCGCCCGGACACGTTCCAGCGCGGCTTCCGCAGCGAGCC
This sequence comes from uncultured Alphaproteobacteria bacterium, assembly GCA_963713785.1. Classification (GTDB taxonomy): domain Bacteria; phylum Pseudomonadota; class Alphaproteobacteria; order Rhizobiales; family Xanthobacteraceae; genus Bradyrhizobium. Next base: position 168,265 of record CAVQNB010000002.1, on the reverse strand, counting down.
GTTCGCCGGCCGTCCCGGCCCCAGCGAACAGGGCCTCGATCTTCCGCAACTTCTCGCGCAACTGGGATTCGGTCGACATCGGTAGTCTCAGGCTTTGTCCTGAGTGAAGCCCAACATCCGCATTGCGCCCGGTCAACCGACTACCGTCGATATCCACTTCATTCATTTGCCACGTGGGGTCAAAACACCGCTATCGAACAAGGCTCTCTTTCCATTGAATCTCCCTGCGCAACGCCCAAAGATTGGTCGCTTGCACGCCGACGCTGCAGGCCATCATCAGCGGCACGGCCTCCATTGGCAGCAGCGTGTGCAGGAGAATGCCGCCGGCCGCTGCCGAGAAGGCAAAGCCGGCGAAGCCCGAAACAAAAGCTCCAAGGAAAACGGCTACGCTAAGCAGTACAAACGAGCCAATGCCGCTCATGATCGAGGTCCTCGACTGACGCGCCGGTCTCGGCTGATTGCTGCTAGTCGCAGTTGGAAGCGATTGCGTCCACCGGTCGGGCGACCGGCTCATCGTCGGGCAACGCCCGATGCACCAACGTTCCAGCCAGGACGTGAAGGATCAGGAACGCAAAAGCGACGACCGCGAGCAGGACGTTCTCGCTCGGCGCGGGAACCCGGAAAGATCGTTTGGTCGACGATGACCGTTCATCGATCGACATTGTTGTCGTCTCCCGTTTTGGATTGCACGCAGCAATCCCGGCCGGTGGCGAGCAGATGACGATGCGCCCTGAGGAAATTTTGCGCCTGAAGGCGCCGAGAGTGATGCATCGCCTCTAGGAGCCGCGCGAAAAAGCCAATTCGTCGTGGCTTTCTGAAGATAAGAATTCTCGCCGGTAGTGAAATTCTTGCCGTCGGAAATGACGCGTGCTTCATCATTGAAATCCCGCAATTGGAAGAACAGATGGCTGCGGAAATTGCCCGAAATCTTCCGGCGCAGTTGTGCGCTGCGTCACGTTTGGCGAAAATTTCTTCGCACGACAACGTGATCGGTAGTTATCGAACCGATGTTTAATGAGCAATCTGCCCGCAAATCGAGCAACGAACTGGGCGGGGCCCTTGACTGGCGGCGGCCGAGACACTTCCGCCCATCTGACTTCGTCCTTCCGCGTGTTGCGCGACCATGTACAAGTGCGACGATCGGGGCTCAGTGTGAAGGCTAGCACCGAGCGCCGTGCAACCGCTTCACCCGGATGGGCGAGGCGCGACCCGATCCTGCATGATGTTTTCTCCCAAACGATGATTGTAATTGGCGCCATCCGCCGCCGGCGCTACACGAGCACGCGCTGGTCGCGATACGACTTCCCACCACGCGAGAGCGTGACCGCGCCACCGCGCGCTTCGACGACAGGCAACGCGGCCAGCGCGTTCACCACATGATGCATGGTCGGGAGGTCCGACCAGTCAGCCTTGTGGAAGCGCACTGTGCCCGCGCCCGTCTGGCGTTGCTTGATATGGTTGTCCGGATCGTCGGCCGGCGTGAGCGTAACCTGGCATAAATCCGCCCCGCCCCAGGCGCCCGTGCGCGGCGTGTATTTCAGCATCAGGGTTCCGTCCGAAGGCGCGCCTTGCCGGTTCTGCTCTGCGTCATGCAACTGCGAAACCTCGAGCTCGAGAAAGCGGAATCCCATCCAGCCCGCCGTACAGATCTGGGCCCCGTTCCACCGACGTGGCTCCGCGATCTCGGCATAGAGTTTGGGATGCCCGATCTCGCAACGCCCGGTGATGATCGGATCGGCGAGATTCTCCCAGACGACGGCCAGGAACTTGCCGGTGGCGCGGTCCCGGCTACCCCTGAACGTCGCCGGCCAGCCGACCCAGATCATCGTGTAGCCACGCCCCGCGAGCCAGTCGATGTCCGTCATGTGATGAAATTCGACCGTGACCACCGGTTCGCCGGCCAGGGTGAACCCTTCCGGCAGATGCCGTTCCAGCGCCACGGGATCGGTCAGGAAGCTCGCCGCGACGGAGAGACGCCGTGGACTGCGCTTCGGGTCGACCACGACATCGTCAGGCAATTGGCGTGGTCCGGGCGCCGGTCCGAAATGCGTCGGCATTCGATAGATGCGCCCGGCCTCGAATCGATAGCTCATTGATCGTCTCCCTTCGGAATTGTGTCGAGGCCGCGAATGGACGTTCACGCCGCCTCGAGGTGGAAACCTTTTGACGTGATTAGCCACCGGCCCTCGATGCGGTGCCACGTCAGGTAATCTATGAACAGCATGGTCGCGATGCGCACCCGCACCTTGATCAGCGCCTGCGTCGGGGAGGCGAAGTCGAGCAGCAGCAGGGCATCCTCGCGCGGCGCACCGAGCAATTCCGGCGACTGCCGCTTGGCGAGATGTCGCGGTAGACCCCGGCTGGCCAACACTGCATCGCGCCGTCACGGAAGCCGTGCAACTGGACTGTGGGCGCGAACGCGCCGTCGAAGCGCGACACGTCGCAGTCGTACATCAGGTCCAGATAGCGCTGGAGCGCCGCACGGAGACTCGTGACACATTCATCGTCGAGGCGCGCCCCAAAGGACGCCATGCGCTCCGTGGAGCGGGTGTCAAGGCTTTGCGACACGCGATCCTCCAGTCGGTGTGAGCCGCACTGTCGTCGGCTGCCGAGACGTTGCAGGGCCTCGTTGCTTTGTCAGTGCCCGGACGCGCCCGAGGTCGTAATTCTCGGGCAGGCGGTTCCCGTAATGAGCGATGATCATGCTGGATCGCCGCCATAACCCATGCCGGCCTCTCCCCTTCCTTGCACGCCGCTTCCTTGACATGCTTGTCAAGATTGACACCGCTGTCAACAATAAAATTGACATCGCTGTCAAAAATGAAGTATCTGACCTCCATGGTCGGCACGCGACAATTCGACGAGGACGTACTGCTGGAGGCCGCCCTCAAGACCTTCTGGCAGAACGGATTTGCAGCGACATCGATGATCGACGTGGCAGAAGCCACGGGGGTTCAGCGCGGCAGCCTTTACAACGCCTATGGCGACAAGGAGCGGCTGTTCCTGCTCGCCTACGAGCGCTACTCAAGCCGCTTTCTCGATTCTGTCAGGCAGGCGCTGTCGAACCCCGATCCTGCGGTCGCGCTGACGGCCTTGTTCAAGGGGGTCGTCGCCAGCATGAGCGAAGGCGCCCCGTCGCGCGGCTGCCTGACCACCAAAACGGCGATCGAATTGCCGCTCGCCGGCAAGGCGATCGAGGCCCGGGTCAAGCGGCTGATCGAAGATTTCACCGCACTGATTCGGGACGCGCTTTCGACGCCGGCCGCGCGGCGAAAGCTCAGCTGCGATCCCGAAATTGCCGCAGACCTTGCGGTCACCTTCACGCGGGGACTGGCGGTGATGGAGCGCGCCTATCGGAATCCCCAGCACCTGGAAAAAATGTCGCAGCAATTCGTGCGCATCCTGTTGCCGGAAGCCAAGCGCCGCCGCAGCCCCTGATCGCGCGTTAACCTCTCTCCATCTCCCGCCTTTCGGACCTCGCGCGACGCCCGACTTTAGTCCGCCTATCAAAGCGGACATTCGCGGACGCCACTTAAAATTATGAGCTCAGGCCCCGGCGTCCGCACAGCAACCAAGTGCCCGACGGGCAAATCAGTTGAAACATTTCTCTTGGATTCGCTTTGCTCGCATAGCCTTCGGGCTTGGGAAATCGCGTGCGCGCAAAACTCAATTTGTTGAGGCAGTACAATGTGATTTGGGTCGTCCAGTCCCCCTCGCAAAAATATTTCGCTATGCCCGTCGGGCAAATCATCTCTATGACTCCACGCCGTCCCGCCTCGATCAAGAGGGGCGCTTCGCGATCGTCACGAACGTTGGGTGCGGGATGCGGTGGACGCGGCAGTATCGCAAGACGAGCGAGGCTGCTGCGGACGGCGAAGTCGTGTGGTCCTGACGCCCCGACGCTGGCGTCAAGTTTTCGCAGGATGATCTGCGCAAGCGACGGTGGCAAAACAGCCCGGTCACCGAGGAGAGCACGAAATAAGCCGTAAACCATTGCGCAGGGAAGGCCGGTTGATTGCGGCGTACCTGTGGTGACTACGCTCGTGTGCTTTATTATTTCGCACGCGAGGCTGCGGGTGCGAGCTGCGCACCCGGCTTTCCCTGCGCCCTCTCGTTTCTCGAGGGTGGCTCGCTTCCAACAACTCGGACATATTGTGCCGCGAGAGTGCGGACTCACACCCGCACGGCTGTTTGAAAATCGAATAGGAAATCGGATCGGCGGCGATCGTCACTCCGCCGCTTTCGCGGTCTTGCCGAACATGCGCGTCGGGGCGGGGAAACCGCAGGAGGTGCCGTCGGTGACCTTGACCTGGTCCTCCCATGGCAGGCGGAAGTGGCCTGCCACCATGTCCTGCATGAAGGTGTAAGGGCAATCCATCGCGCCGCCTTTCACCGCGACATAGCCGCGGTGCCAGAGCTGGTAGATATTGTTCTCGACGCCCCAGTTGATCCGCGCCTCGCGCACCAGATCGGGGCGGACTTCGGCGGTGATGATCTCGTCGGCGCGTCCCGTCGTTCCATGCGCGATGATGCTGCCGTCGAAATTGACGATCATGCCTTCGCCCATGGAATCGAACGAACCGTCGGAGCCGCACATGCAGACATTGGCGGTGACCATCAGATTCTGGAACGCGTTGGCCTGATTGGTGAAGCGCCAGCTGTCGCGGATCGGCGCGGTATAGCCGGCGGTGCGGATCATGATCTCCGCGCCCTTGTAGGCGCATTCGCGCGCCATCTCGGGGAACATGCCGTCATGGCAGATAATGAGGCCAATTTTGGCGCCTTTCGGCCCCTCGATCACGGGAATGCCGATGTCGCCGGGCTCCCACGGCTCGACCGGAATCCAGGGATGGAATTTGCGGTAGTAGAGCTTGATCTCGCCGCGATCGTTGATGATCAGCCCGGAATTATAGGGATTGCCGTCGGGGTTGAACTCCATGATGGAGAAGCAGCCCCAGATCTTGTTGTCGATGCAGGCCTGCCTGAAGGCCGCGACCTCGGGGCCGTCGAGCCTACACATGATCTCGGGGTTGGTGTCCATCGACAGGCCGTGCAGCGAATATTCCGGGAACACCACGAGGTCCATCGTGGAAAGATTGCGCCGTGCCTTGCCGACCATGTAGACGATGCGTTCGGTCTGGCGCGCCAGATCGGCCCTGGTCACGACGACAGGCAATTGCAGCTGGACCAGCCCGATGACGACGCCATTGGGTGATTTGTTGAGACCGCCAAGTCCGTTCATGTGAGCTCCTTCAGCGGTGTCCGATGCATCGCTTGCGAAATATCCCGGCAGGCCTGAGCAAACCCGATTTTCCCGGCCAGCAAAAGATTATTTTTCAGGCGGCGGGCGGAGTTGCCAGTGACCAATGATCCGGAACCGTGATGCCGCGTCGTCCTGACGGAACAGCGCGATCCCGTCGATCGCAAGCCGCGTGAGACCGACGGCGGCAAAGCGTTCCCGCAACATTGCAAGCACGGGCTCGCGCCGCTCGCCGCCAAGCCGCCCCGTCAAGGTCATGTGGAAGCGAAACTCTTCCATCACATAAGGGTAGCCCCAGCGGTCGAGATAATCGCATTGCCGCGGCGTCAGTTTCTCAGGGTTGCGCCGCGCGCGATCTTGAGGCGTCAGCGGTGCGCGGAATGAATCGAAGGCGCTGACACAGTCGGCCGCGAGCCGTTCGAGTTCGGCCGATGGTTCAGCCGGCACCACCGCGAGGAAGCCGCTGATCGAATTGACGACAGGGATGATCACGGGAATTGGCCGCGGCGTTTCGGCAAAGGATTCGCAGGCAGCTAAAAGTTCGGCCTCGGTCTTGCCGTCGGCCAAGGCAATCGGCGCCTTCAGCGTGGCGTGAAAGCCGTATTTCCGTGGGTCTTGCGTCAGATCGCGCCAATCCGGCATGGCCTGCACGACACCAGTCCGGAAACGGCACGTCGTCGCCGGCCCAGGCGTCATAACCGAGCAGACGCGTGCCGAAGCGATCGAGTACGCCGCCGCGAGCGGCGGCATGATAAATCGCATAGCGCGGGAAAGCTGCCATCTGGTCCAGATCAGTGCTGCACGCTACGCGGCTGCAACCGCTTCGCGGCGGGCCGTCGAGGAACGGATCAGGCGGCTCGCATCGGCCAGATGAACCAGTTGTCCCGCGGCGATGACCGCGACGATGCGCGGCCGCAGCGGCACCTTATCGTCGACCAGGATGATATCGGCGCGACATCCCTCGGTGAGAATGCCGCGATCCGAAAGACCTGCGGCCTGCGCCGGCGCCGCCGAAATCAGATTCCAGGCCTTTGGAAGCGGCAGCACGCCGTCGGCGGCCAGCCGAAATGCCGCCAAGAGCTGCGCCGGATAGTAATAGTCGGACGCCAGCACCGAACATAAGCCCTTGGCGATCATGTCGGAGGCTTTGGTCCATCCGGTGTGGCTGCCGCCGCGCACGACATTGGGTGCGCCGAACACGATGAAGTCGCCGGCTTGTGCTGCTTCGCGCGCGGTTTCCTCGTTGACCGGGAATTCGGCGATGTTGACGCCCTGCGCGCGAAATGCCTTGCGCATCTCCGGGCTATCGTCGTCATGCGAGAGCATTCGTACGCTGGCGTCTCGCGCTGCTTTCGCCAGCCGCGCGATCGAGGCGCGGGACGTCGTCGGCGCGAGAGACGACGCGCTCCACCAGGGCATCGAACTCCTCGTTGGACAGGCCGCAACGCTCCACCACCTGCGCACGCTTCCGAGGCTTGGCGGCGCTCGCGAACGATGAAATCCATGTGGTCGTTGAACGCGAACAGATCGACGCGTCCGTCGGACAACCATTGCGCGATGTCAGGCTTCGGCGTCGAGATTGTAGGTCTCGTGGCGCAGGTGGAAGCGGGTATCGGCGGCGAGCTGCGGCCGCAGGCTCTCGATCGCCTCGAGCAACTCTCTGGCATTGTCGCCGCTGCGCAAGCCCGGTTCCCACGACCAGGTCGTGGCGTGAAAAACGGTGGTGATGCCGTTGCCGATCGCCTGCCGGTCGCTGTCGACGAGCGCCACGTCGATCGGAAAATCGACGCCGGGGCGCGGCATCATCTGCCGCTCGAAGGCATCGCCATGCAGATCGACGATGCCCGGCAGCACCAAGAGATCGCGGGCATCAAGCTCGAGCGAGCCGCGGCCGTGACCGGTGCCGATGGCGCCGATGTCGCCGGCCGGCGACCCGCAGCGAGGTTTCCAGGATCTCGTCGCCGAGCAGGGTTCGGCCGCCTTCGATGAAAATGTCGGTCACGATGTCGCACTTCTTGTTTTGCTGTTGCAGGGCGACGGAGATCGCGCTCGCCTCATATTTCGTGAGAAATTCCTCGATCGCAAGCTTCCGGAAGTCGGGCAGCGCACGACGCAGGGCCTCGTGGTCCCAGTCCCACCACGCAAGCTCCGCCAGACGGCCGCAAACGGCTTCCGAAAAGCGCCGCTTGATCGGCCGCGCCGGATTGCCCGCGACGATGGTGTAGGCCGGGACGTCCTTGGTCACGATGGCACCCGCCGCGACCACGGCGCCGGTGCCGATGCTGCGGCCCGGCAGCACGATCGCGCCGTGCCCGATCCAGACGTCATGGCCGATATGGACGTCGTGACGGCGCCGCCATTCGAAGAATTCGGCCTCGTCGTTCTCGCCGGAAAATAGGCGCTGGCGCGATAGGTGAAGTGGGCTTGCGACGCCCGGTGCATCGGATGATTGCCCGGATTGATCCGCGTCATCGCCGCGATCGAGCAGAATTTTCCGATTTTGGTGTAGGTGATCTGCGCGTCGTTCACGACATAGGAATAGTCGCCCATCGCCACTTCAAGCAGGATGGTGCGGGCGCCGACTTCGCAATAGGCGCCGAGTTTCGCTTCCTGCAGTTTCGCGGTGGGATCGATCGTGGGTTCAACCGAGAGCATCTTGCCGGCCAAGCGAACCTCCACCAGCGATACAAGGGCGTTGGGCGCGCACGTCATCGGTGGGCGTGATGACAACAGCATGACAAACGCGTGACGGCCGATGTCGGTGTGTACCACTATCGCAGTGCAGCGCACTTGTCACAAAACTGTTGAATACGGGCGGTAGCGGTGATGCCAGCTACGCAGCTGGAGCATGGCATGTTGGTCGTGGAAGGTTTGACGTGCCGTTTCGGCACAAAAGCCGCGGTAGATAATGCGTCATTCTCCATCGCGCCCGGTGGTTTTGTCGGCGTGATCGGCCGGTCCGGCGCCGGCAAGTCGACGCTGCTGCGGTCGATCAATCGTCTAGCTCCCACGACCGAGGGCCGTATCCTTTACAACGGCGTGGACGTCACGGCGTTGCGCGGCAAGGAGCTGCGGCAGTGGCGGGCGCGGTCAGCCATGATTTTCCAGCAGTTTAACCTGGTCGGCCGCCTCGACGTCCTGACCAACGTGCTGATGGGGCGGCTCTCCGATATTCCGTCGTGGCGGTCGCTGGCGCAGCTCTGGCCCGAGGAGGACGTCGCGGTCGCGATGTCGGCGCTGGAGCAATTCGACATGGCGCAACTTGCGGCACAGCGCGCCGATCAGCTCTCGGGCGGCCAGCAGCAGCGCGTCGCGATCGCCCGTGCGCTGGTCCAGGAGCCCGACATCATCCTTGCCGACGAGCCGATCGCCTCGCTCGATCCCCGCAACACCAAGATCGTGATGGACGCGCTGCTGCGCATCAACAAGCATTTCGGCATCACCGTGATCTGCAATCTGCATTCGCTCGATCTGGCGCGGGCCTATTGCGATCGCCTGATCGGCATGGCGTCCGGCCGCCTGGTGTTCGATGGCGCGCCGGCCGACACTGACCGATCATATCGCGCGCGAGCTCTACGATCTCGAGGCCAACGAAGTCATGGGTGGCGCGCCGACGGAGGCACCGGCCGGCGCAGCCATTCCGGCGCTGGGCACTGCCGCAGCGGCCTGACTACCCGCGTCGTCGATCGGCGCGTCTATTTCTTAACGAAACGTCGACCACCAACACCAAGAGGGATGCATCATGATCAATCGTCGAGTGGTTCTAGCCGGCGCCGCGGCGCTGGCGTTTGCTGGCATCCGCGTCTGCTGAGGACTGGAAAGCGAAATATCCGGAAATCACCTTTGCGGTGATCCCGGCCGAGAACGGCTCCGGCGTGACTCGAGCGCTACACGCCGTTCGTGAACTATCTGTCGAAGGAACTCGGCATCAAGGTCAATCTGCGCGTCGCCAACGACTACGCCGCCGTCATCGAAGGTCAGCGCGCCGGCAACATCCATATCGGTTACTACGGTCCCGGCGTCGTTCTCGCGCGCGCGGCTGACCGGCGTGAAGACCGATGCCTTCGTGATCGACGTCAACTCCGACGGTTCCAAGGGCTATTATTCGGTGTTCTACGTGCTGGCCAAGAGCCCGTACCAGAAGATCGAGGACCTGAAGGGCAAGAACCTCGGCCTGGTCGATCCCAACTCGACCTCCGGCAACAACATGCCGCGCTTCAAGATGAACCAGATGGGCATCGATCCCGACGCCTATTTCTCGCAAGGTCGTCTTCACCGGCAGCCACGAGAATGCGGTGCTGGCGCTGGCGCAGGGCACGGTCGACGTTGCCGCCAACTGGTGGAACGCCGAAGACGATTCCAACCTGACGCGCATGCTCGCCAAGAACATGGTCAAGTCGAGCGACGGCACGCCGCTGAAGAAGGAGGACTTCCGCATCATCGTGAAGTCGGACCTCATCATCAACTCGCCCTATGCCTATCTCAGCGATCTGCCCGATGACATGAAGGCTGCGATCAAGCAGGCGTTCCTCGATGCGCCGCAAAAGGACGCGGAAGCCTTCAAGAAGCTCTCCGACGGCAAGAACCAGCCGTGGCAGCCGATCGCCAACGAGGACTACAACAAGACCATCGAGCTGATCAAATTCGTCGACAGTCTGCGCAAGAAGGCGTCCTGACCGATCGGCGGAAACAGAGGCCGGGTCTAGTCGACCCGGCCTTTTTTTACGTTCAGCCCCGACCGAAGCAGCCGATAGTCGATGACCGTCGCCGTATCCATTCTTCCGAGCCAGCAGCTTGCCGCGCTGAACGACGACCTATCGCAAGGCGGTGGCGCGCAAGCGGTCTGCGCCTGACGCTGCGGCGCGGCGGCTGTTCTTCGCAGCACTGGTCATTGCGGCGATCGGCGCGGAGGTTAATCTGCGCACGTTGTTCAGCTATTTCGGAAACTTCGTCAGCTATTTCGACCGCATCCTGACGCTCGACAAGCGGCAGCCGGGTCTGGACCGATATCGGCGAATGGTTCTGGGGCTGGCACAAATGGCTCGATGATGCTCGGCGAGACCATCCTGATCAGCTATGTCGGCACGCTGATCGGGCGCGGTTCTGGCTTTCGCGCTTAATTTTCTTGCGGCCGAAAACACCTCGCCGGCGCCGTGGCTGCGTTTCGTCATGCGCCGGCTGCTGGAATTCTGCCCGCACCGTTCCCGGCATCGTGTTCGCGCTGATCTTCGTCATCGCCTTCGGCCTTGGGCCGATGGCGGGCGTGCTGGCGATCGCCATCCACTCCACCGGCGCGCTGGGCAAGCAGTTTTCCGAGATCGTCGAGAACGCCGACATGAAACCGGTCGAAGGCGTGCGCTCGACCGGCGCGAGCTGGATCTCCTGCATGCGATTTGCGGTGCTGCCGCAGGTGATGGCCGGCTATGCCAGCTACGCGCTGCTGCGTTTTGAGATCAACGTGCGCGAGGCCTCGGTGATGGGCTTCGTCGGCGCCGGCGGCATCGGACAGGAACTCGTCGTCGCCATCCGCAAATTCTACTATTCCGATGTCAGCGCGATCCTGGTGATGATCATCGTCACGGTCTTCATCATCGATATCGGCACCGGCTGGCTGCGCGGCCGACTGTTCGGCAAGGAGGCGCGGACATGAGCCATCTGCCGGCGCCCGATCGCGAGCAGCTTCGCGCGAGATATCCTGACATGTTCGAGCGGCCGGCTGTCCGCGCGTCTCGCGACGCCCGTGATGGCTGCTTTGCGCCCTCGGCGATATTCGTCTTCGGGCTGGTCGATCTCGACTTCTCGCCGACGAAGTTGCTGCTCGGGTCTGCATCAGCTCGGCTGGATCACGCTGATGATGATCCCGCCCGATCCCGGTTCCTCGCTGCCGCTCTACCTCAAGGCGCTCGGCGAAACCCTGTCGATCGCATTGCTGGGCACCACGATCGCCGCGATCTTCGCGCTGCCGGTCAGTCTGCTCGCGGCGAAGAATATCGTGCCGTCGAACATCCTGAGATTTCCGGTGCGCCGCTTCCTCGATTCGATCCGCGGCGTCGATACGCTGATCTGGGCGCTGGTCTGGATCAACGTCGTCGGTCTCGGTCCCTTTGCCGGCGTGCTGGCGATCGCGGTGTCGGATTTCGGCGCGTTCGGCAAACTGTTCTCCGAGGCGATCGAGGGCGCCGACAAGAAGCAGGTCGAGGGCATCCGCGCCTCCGGCGGCAATGCGCTGCACGAGATCCGTTTCGGCCTGATGCCGCAGGTGTTGCCGGTGATCGCGGGGCAGGTGCTCTATTTCATCGAATCCAACACGCGTTCGGCGACCATCATCGGCATCGTCGGCGCCGGCGGCATCGGTCTGCAACTGGCCGAGCAGATCCGCGTGCTGGAATGGCAGAAGGTGTCGTTCCTGATCCTGATGATCCTGGTCGCGGTCGCCGCGATCGACTGGATCTCCGAGCAAGCTTCGCTTTGCGATCATCGGGCGGCGCGCGGTGGTCTAACCATGGCGTTTCAAGAGAAGTGGGTACCGGCTTCGCGTGAAGGAAACGCGTCAAGACGGAAGACCTAGCTGTTCTCGACCACGAATTCGACGCGCTCGGCGGCAAAGCGGGCGCGCTTGGTCGACGAGCGGCTTGCCGTCGGTATCGACGTCGGTGGCTGTCGACCACGAGAACCGGACGCCCGAGCGCGAGATCGAGCCGCGCGGCGTCGGTGGCGTCGGCGATGGCCGCGGTGATCCGGGTCGATGCCCGGCGATAGTCGCGGATGCCGTAATGCGCGAGCAGCTTGGTCATCGAGCGCGTGCGCTGCGAAGACGCGCCCGGCGTCGGGAAAGCGCTCGGCGGAAAGCCAGGTGGTGCTGACGCAGATCGGCGTGCGGTCGGCGAGCCGCAGCGCCTCGATCCGGATCAGCGGCGCGCCGGTCTTCAAGGCCAAGCTGCCGCGCCAGTTCGCGCGTCGCGATGTCCTCGGAGGCGTCGATCAGCTGGCCGCGCGGCTCGCGGCCGCCGGCGCCGACGATCTCGGAAAACCGCGTCCGCGAGCGCAACGGATAGGCGAGCCGTTGCGCCTCGACATAGGTGCCGCTGCCGCGTTCGGCGCGCACCAGCCCGCGCTCGGCCAGCGTCGCCAGCGCCCGGCGCACGGTGTGGCGGTTGACGCGATAGGTCTCGGCGATCTCCGTCTCGCCCGGCAGCTTTTCGCCCGCGGCAAAGGCGCCGTCGGCGATGCCGCGCTCGATACCGTCGGCGACCTGCCGCCACAGCGCCACGCCGGAAGCTGGCGTCCTGCATGCTCATGGCGTGGAACGGTTCCGCGAAAGGGCATCGGGAAAATCATCGCTCTTGTCACGAAACAGTCATGGCGCTTCATTATCAAGTTGTCTATTATCATAGACAACTTGATTCGGGCAAGGCGCAGCTATGGCGGATATGACGCAGCGACGAAAACAGCAGACAGGCGCAGCGCAAGGCGGCGATGGCGGTGCTGGCGCATTCCGATGCGGCCGACATTGCCGGCATCGTCTCGATGCCATCGCGTTGCCGCCCACGAGAATCTGCGCGAGCCGGAAAACGGCCTCGTGATGGTGCGCGGCCGCATCGGCGGCGACGGCGCGCCGTTCAATCTCGGCGAGGCCACGGTCTCGCGCGCCGCGGTGCGGCTTGCGACCGGCGAGGTCGGCTTCGGCTACACGCTCGGCCGCGACCGGCAGAAGGCGCGGATGATCGCGCTGTGCGACGCGCTGGTGCAGTCGGATGAATTTGCCGGACGCGGTGGAGGCGAAGGTGCTGGCGCCGTTGCGCGCCGCGATCGCGTCGCGAGCGAAACCGGAGGGCGGCGCGAGACCGCGGCGACGCGGGTCGATTTCTACACGCTGGTGCGCGGTGAGGGCTGAGCGATGACGACGATTGCCGAACTGCCGGCAGGATTCGCCGACAAGGTGTTGTCGGCGCAATCGACCTTCCGCTCGGTGATGGATGCGATGGCGCGTCCCGGCAGCGTCGCAGCGCATCGCGGCCGCCGTCGGCGCGCCTGTCGCGCATGATGCGCGGCACCGCCGCCATCGCGCTGACACTGTTCGATCACGACACGCCGATCTGGCTCGACCGATGCGATGTCGGAAACGTCGGAGGTCGCAAATGGCTCAAATTCCACACCGGCGCGCCGGTGGTCGCGGATTCCTCGATCTGCAGTTTCGCGCTGATCGGCGATGCCAGCGCGCTGCCCGATCTCGATCGCTTTTCGTTCGGCAGCAATGAATATCCTGATCGTTCGACGACGCTGATCCTGCAGGTCGAAAGCCTGCACGCAGGGCCCTGCGTTCGAACTGCGCGGTCCCGGCATCGACGGCACCGCGATCTTGCAGGCCGCGATCCAGCCGGCGGACCTGTTCGAACGGCTTGCCGTCAACGCCGCGCTGTTTCCGCGCGGCATCGATGTCGTGCTGGTCGCATGACGATGCCATTGTCGCGATTCCCGCGCACGACGCGGCTCGTCGCGAAGGGAGGCTGACGCATGTATGTCGCCGTCAAGGGAGGCGAACGCGCCATCGAGAACGCCCATCGCCTGCTGGCGCATGAGCGCCGCGGCGATCGCGACGTTCCCGAAGTCTCGCTGGCGCAGATCTCCGAGCAGCTCGGCCTCGCGCGTCGATCGCGTCATGACCGAGGGCTCGCTGTACGACCGCGAACTCGCGGCGCTCGCCATCAAGCAGGCGCGCGGCGACATGATCGAGGCGATCTTCCTGGTGCGCGCCTTCCGCGCCACGCTGCCGCGCTTCGGCGCGACCGAGCCGGTCGATACCGGCGCGATGCAGGTGCGGCGGCGGATTTCCTCGACCTTCAAGGATATTCCGGGCGGCCAGATCCTCGGGCCCACCTTCGACTACACCCATCGGCTGCTCGACCCGCAACTCGCCGACGGCTTCGTCCCGGAGCCGCCTGCGACGGCGGAGGCGTCGACGGCGGCGATGCCGCGCGTCACCGACATTCTCGGCCGCGACGGCCTGATCGAGCCGTCGCCGCAAGCCGACGCCGATGCGCCGGTCGGCGATCTCACGCGCGAGCCGCTCGAGCTTTCCGGCCGACCGCGATCTGCGGCTGCAGAATCTGGCGCGCGCCGACGAAGGCTTTCTGCTGGCGCTCGGCTATTCGTCGCAGCGCGGCTACGGCCGCAACCATCCGTTTGCCGGCGAAATCCGCTTCGGCGAGGTCGAGGTCGAGTTTTTCGCCGAGGATGTCGGCTTCGCCGTGCCGCTCGGCGCGATCACGCTGACCGAATGCCAGATGGTCAATCAGTTCAAGGGCTCGGCGACGGAAGCGCCGTGCTTTACCCGCGGCTACGGGCTCGCCTTCGGGCAGAGCGAGCGCAAGACCATGTCGATGGCGCTGGTCGACCGGGCGCTGCGCGCCCGCGAACTCGGCGAGGAAGTGCTGGCGCCGGCGCAGGACGAAGAATTCGTGATGTCGCATTCCGACAATGTGCAGGCGACCGGCTTCGTCGAGCATCTCAAGCTGCCGCATTATGTCGACTTCCAGTCCGAGCTCGGCCTGCTGCGCAAGCTGCGCAAGGAATTCGCCGAGGCGGCGGACGCTTCGCCTGACGTTGCAGGAGGCCGCCGAATGAACGCGCCCGACCTACAATTTCGCCTATCTCGACGAGCAGACCAAGCGGATGATCCGCCGCGCCATCCTCAAGGCGATCGCGATCCCCGGCTATCAGGTGCCGTTCGCCAGCCGCGAAATGCCGATGCCCTATGGCTGGGGCACCGGCGGCGTGCAGGTGACCGCGGCGATCCTCGGGCCCGACGACGTGCTGAAGGTGATCGACCAGGGCTCCGACGACACCACCAACGCGATCTCGATCCGCAAATTCTTCGCCAAGACCGCCGGCGTCGCGACCACGACGTCGCACGGCGGACGCGACCGTGATCCAGACCCGGCACCGGATTCCCGGAGGCGCCGCTGCACGCGGGACAGGTGCTGGTCTATCAGGTGCCGATCCCGGAGCCGCTGCGCTTCCTCGAGCCGCGCGAGACCGAGACGCGGCGCATGCATGCGCTCGGCGAATACGGGCTGATGCACGTCAAGCTCTACGAGGACATCGCGCGCTTCGGCCACATCGCGACGTCCTATGCCTATCCGGTGAAGGTCAATGCGCGCTATGTGATGGATCCGTCGCCGACGCCGAAATTCGACAATCCGAAGATGGACGATTGTCCGGCGCTGCAGCTGTTCGGCGCCGGCCGCGAGAAGCGCATCTATGCGATCCCGCCGTATACCACGGTGGTGTCGCTCGACTTCGAGGATCATCCGTTCACGCGCTACCGCTTCGATGCGCCCTGCGCGCTGTGCGGCGCGGACGATTCCTATCTCGACGAGATCGTCACCGACGACCAGGGCAGCCGGATGTTCGTCTGCTCCGACACCGATTATTGCGAGAGCCGCCAGGCGCTGGGCCATCGCGGCAGCGAAAGCGCGGCCCCGCACAAGGAGAGGGCGCATGGCTGAACGCCACGGCACCGCAACCCAAGTGCGGCAGATGCCGACCAGCCGCTGCTGGTCGCGGAAGGCCTTGGCAAGAATTACGGCCGGCTGACCGCCTGCCGCGACGTGTCCTTTGCGCTTTATCCCGGGCGAGGTGCTGGCGATCGTCGGCGAATCCGGCTCGGGCAAGATCACGCTGCTGCAACTCCTGTCGGCGCAGCTTGCGCCGAGCGCCGGGCGCGTGTCCTACCGCATGCGCGACGGGGTGATGCGCGATCTCGCCGCGCTCGGCGAGGCCGAGCGGCGGTTTTTGTTTCGCACCGACTGGGGCTATGTGCACCAGGACCCGGCGCTGGGCCTGCGCATGGCGGTGTCGGCCGGCGCCAATGTCGGCGAGCGGCTGATGGCGGTCGGCTGGAATCACTACGGCCGTATCCGCGACACCGCGTCGTCCTGGCTGGAGCGCGTCGAGATCGACATCGGCCGCATCGACGACGCGCCGCGCACCTATTCCGGCGGCATGCGGCAGCGGCTGCAGATCGCGCGCAATCTGGTCACCGAGCCGCGGCTCGTGTTCATGGATGAGCCGACCGGCGGGCTCGACGTCTCGGTGCAGGCGCGCCTGCTCGACCTGATGCGCAACCTGGTCAGCGAACTGGGGCTGGCGGCGATCGTCGTCACCCATGATCTCGCGGTCGCGCGGCTGTTGTCGCACCGGGTGATGGTGATGAAGGGCGGCCGGGTGATCGAGACCGGGCTGACCGATCAGGTGCTCGACGATCCCCGCGAGCCCTATACGCAGCTGCTCGTCTCCTCGATTTTGCCGGCATGAGTTGAGCAAATGACTGCGATGATCGAGATCGCCAACGCGGAAAAGACCTTCACCATGCATCTGCAGGGTGGCGTGCAGCTGCCGGTGGTGCGTGGCGTGTCGTTTCACGTCAAGGCCGGCGAATGCGTGGTGCTGGCCGGTCCCTCCGGCGCCGGCAAATCGTCGATCCTGAAGATGATCTTCGGCAACTACCGCTGCGACGGCGGCCGCATCGGCATCCGCCACGGGGCAAGGTCATCGATCTTGCCAAGGCCGAGCCGCGGCAAATCCTCAGCGTGCGCCGCGACACCATCGGCTATGTCAGCCAGTTCCTGCGCGCGGTGCCGCGGGTTCCGACGCTCGACGTGGTGGCCGAGCCGCTGATCGTCGACCGGCACAGCGCGCGCGGAGGCGCGCGAGCGAGGCCGGCGAGCTGCTGCGACGCCTCAACATCCCGGAGCGGCTGTGGGCGCTGCCGCCCTCGACCTTCTCGGGCGGCGAGCAGCAGCGCGTCAACATCGCGCGCGGCTTCATCTCCGATCTGCCGATCCTGCTGCTGGACGAGCCGACCGCGTCGCTCGATGCCGCCAATCGCGCCGTCGTGGTCGATCTGATCGACGAGAAGAAGCGCGCGGGCGTTGCCATGGTCGCCATCGTCCATGACGACGAGATCCGCCATCTGATCGCCGACCGGGTCGTCGACGTGACATCGTTTGCGGCAGCGGCATGAAGAGAGACTTAAGATGAGCTCGACCAGATCCGAAACCGTCATCGGCAACGCCAGGATCGTTCTGGCGGATCGCGTGATCGAGCGCGGCTGGATCGCTTTTGCCGACGGCCGCATCGCCGAAATCGGCGAGGGCGATGCGCCCGCAGGCAGCGAGGATGCCGCCGGCGATTTGATCATGCCCGGCCTGATCGAACTGCACACCGATCATCTCGAAGCGCATTACGTGCCGCGCCCAAAGGTGTTCTGGGATCCGATCGCCGCCGTCGTCTCCTATGACGGGCAGCTGGCGACCTCGGGCATCACCACGGTGCTGGATTCGCTGCGGGTCTGGCGCGAGGACGGCGCCGAGGAAGTCGACGGCAGGGCCGGCATACTGGCCGAGGCGATCACTTCGGCGCGCGAGGCGGATCTGCTGCGTGCCGATCATTTCCTGCATCTGCGCTGCGAAATCCCGATGCCGAGCGTGGTCGAGGAAGCCAAGGAACTGATCGGACGGCCGGACGTGCGGCTGATGTCGCTGATGGATCACACGCCGGGGCAGCGCCAGTTCCGCGACGAAGGCAAGCTGCGCGACTATTATCGCGGCAAGGGCGCCGGCATGACCGACGCCGAGCTCGACGTGCTGTTCGAGCGGCGTTTCGCCTACCAGAAGGCCTATGCCGCGACCAACATGCGCGAGATCGTGGCGCTGGCGCATCAATATCAGATCCCGCTCGCCAGCCACGACGACACCACCGAAGAGAACGTCACCGACGCCATTCGCGATCGTGTGTCGGTGGCGGAATTTCCGACCACGATGGAAGCCGCGCGCGGACTGCACGAGGCCGGCATCGGCATCCTGATGGGCGCGCCGAACGTGGTGCGCGGCGGCTCGCATTCCGGCAACATCGCCGCCGTCGATCTCGCCCGCGAGGGTCTGCTCGACATCCTGTCGTCCGACTACATTCCTTCGAGCCTGTTGATGGCGGCGCTGCAATTGCCGCAGCGCGTGCCGGCGATCGACCTCGCATCCGCGATCCGCACCGTCACCAAGACGCCGGCCGAAGCGGTCGGTCTCGCCGACCGCGGCGAGATCGCGGCCGGCAAGCGCGCCGACCTGATCCGCGTGCATGTCGCCCGCGATATTCCGGTGGTGCGCTGCGTCTGGCGCGAAGGACGGCGCGTGGCATGAGCGAAGCCCCGACGATATCAGTGCAGCAACCGGACGCGATCGGACCGGGCCGGCTTGTCCTGGTGGTCGGTCCGAGCGGCGCCGGCAAGGATACGCTGCTGGGGCTTGCGAAAGCGGCCTGCGCCGATGACGCCGACATCGTCTTTCCGCGCCGAGTGATTACGCGGGAAGCGTCCGCGTCGGAAGACAATGAGGAGATGAGCCCGGATGCTTTCCGTGAGGCAGTCGAGCGCGGAGCCTTTGCCGTCCACTGGGAGGCGCATGGCCATTGCTATGCCCTATCTCGCGCTATCGATGACGATATCCGCGCCGGACGAACGGTGATCGCCAACGTCTCGCGCACCGTGATCGGCGTCCTGCGCCGCGCCTATGCCGATGTGGTGGTGATCGCGATCACCGCGCCGCCCGAAATTCTTGCCAAGCGCCTCGCCGCGCGCGGGCGGAGCAGCGACGGCAAGATCGACCAAAGGCTCGGCCGCGTTGTTGACGACGATTCCGCCATGCCCGATGTCACGATCGTGAACATGAGCAGTGCCGAATATCATGCGCGCCAGCTCGTGCGTTTCATCAAGGGCGAGCGGTGGGACGAGTAGGTGGATCGGAGACCAGGAGAAACGGCAATGTCTGTCATCGCGACAGTCGAGCAACTGGAGGCGATCTACGGGCAGCCGAACGACGCTTCCACCGTCAAGGTCGCCGACCGGGTCACGCCGTCCTATCGTGTGCTGATCGAGAAGTCGCCGTTCGCGGCGCTCGCGACCTCGGGGCCCGAAGGACTGGATTGTTCGCCGCGCGGCGATTTACCCGGCTTCGTCCGCATTCACGACGACAAGACGCTGATGATGCCGGATCGCCGCGGCAACAACCGTATCGATTCCTTGCGCAATATCGTGCGCGATCCGAGGATCGCGTTGCTGTTCCTGATTCCTGGTTCCGGCAGCACGCTGCGCGTCAACGGCCGCGCGCAAGTCTCCGTCGATCCCGATCTGCTGGCGTCGTTCAAGGTTGAGGGCAAGGCGCCGCGCACCGTCATCGTCATGACCGTCGACGAAATCTATTTCCAATGCGCGCGCGCCATCGTGCGCTCCGACCTCTGGAATCCCGACAAGCGGGTCGATCCCAGGAGCTTGCCGACACCGGGACAGATCCTCGCCGACATGAGCGACAACCGCGTCGGCGGTGAGCAATATGACCGGGAATGGCCGGAACGCGCGCGGCGGACGATGTGGTGACGCGCGCTTCGAAAAACGCTTCAGGCTGCGAGGTCCAGCAATCTTGATGAGCCTCGAACCAGCACCTTGCGTCCCATCGACGTAATGACCGGACGGCCGTCGTCTATCGCGGCAAGCTGAAGCGCGACGAGTTGCTCGAGCGCAGATCGACTGGAAGCAAGGCGCGCGGGTGCGCGGAGCGCCTTCAGCGCCTCCCATTGATCGGGGGTGAGATCGTAGTCGGATTCCACGCTCATGCTTCCTCGAATAGTTTCGCGGTCTCTTACAAACGCCGCATGAACACGGTGCGACCATAATGAGTCAGGATTTCGATCCGGCGAGAATGCTTGTGGAAATCACTGTATGTTCAAGATGGTCACGGCGAAGTAACGTGACGGTCACATCATCGTGTCGGTTGGAATGAATATGGAAATCGCTGCGACAGATTAGACAGGTGAATTCAGCTTCAGCCCGACCATGCCTGCGACAATCAGCGTCAGACAAAGGATGCGAATGGGATCGGCCGGTTCGCTATAGAGAAGAATCCCAACGATAATGGAGCCGGCAGCTCCGATCCCGGTCCACACAGCGTACGCGGTTCCGAATGGCAGCGAGCGTAGCGCCAGCGCCATCAATCCGAAGCTCAGCGCGATCGCAACGACCGTTGCTACCGTCGGCCAGAACCGGGTGAGGCCGTCGGAATATTTCAGGCCCAGCGCCCAGCCGATCTCGAGCAGGCCGGCGCCAAGAAGTGCGATCCATGCGCTCACGGTGTTCTCGGTCCCGGCATCCGTTCGCCGCTCCCCTGGAGCTTGAGTTCAACCCCTCCTTGCGTGGTTCGCGCGACAGGGATGTGACAGGCGGACCGCGTATCCTGCGCGATTATTGGCGTGGCTGTCGTAAATGTGTTGCGTTGCGAAATGATTCCATCCGTGATCGCAGGGACAGAGTTACTGCCGTTTTTCACTGAGCAAAATTGAGAGACTTCTGGCTCGGACTCTGTTAGGATGCGGGCTGGTTAGCTTCACACCGCTGGAGTGGAGTTCATGAACAAGCTCGTGGCGATTCGCGGTCAGGAATCGATGTGCCGGGAGCGTGCGGCTCACGATGCCGAGCGCAGGGTTTTCTGGCTGGCGCAAGCTGAAGAGTGGGAGCAGCGCGCGCTCGATGAGATCGCGTATCATTTTAGAGAATGCAATCGCGTCAGCGCAGACATGCAGGCCGCCGCCCATTAGAGCGCGGCCGCTATCCCCGTCATACCCAGACCTTTCAGATCCTCGCTGTTCCGGCTGCGTGCATAGCCCAGCCTTATCAGGCATGATTTGATGGAACGCCTATGGCATTCTCGGGTTCCCCGTTAGCACCGGGGAGCTGGACGGCTGCCGGAGTCAACAGCCGGTGATGAGGGCTCACTGCCGGGCACAAAGGCGGGTTTCGTGCTAGGAACCATTGCAAAAGCTGTCGGGACGGATGACGAAGTCAGCACTCATCGGGGGCATTTTCGCAGCGTTGTGCGTCGGTGGCGCGGCTGCGGCGTTTGCGATCGCATGGCGGCCGGCGATTGCGGCGATCGATCCGCCGGCGCCGCAATCCTTCGATGCCAGCGCTGGTCAAACGCGGCCGCGATCTGGCGGCGATCGGCAACTGCAACGATTGCCACACGGTGCGCGGCGGCAAGAGCTTTGCCGGCGGCCTTCCGGTGCCGACGCCGTTCGGCACGATCTATTCCTCCAACATCACGCCGGATGCGGAGACCGGGATCGGCCGCTGGTCGGAAGCCGCGTTCCGCCGCGCCATGCGCTCGGGCGTCGATCGCGACGGCCAGCATCTCTATCCGACCTTTCCCTACGATCACTTCACCAATGTCAGCGATGAGGACGATCGCGCGCTCTACGCCTTCCTGATGACGCGGCGAGCCGGTCCGCGCGCCGGCGCGCGACAACCAGCTTGCCTTTCCGCTCGATCAGCGCGTTGTCGTCGCCGGCTGGAAGCTGCTGTTCCTGCGTCGCGGCAGCTACCGGCCGGACAGCAGCCAAGAGCGCGGAATGGAATCGCGGCGCCTATCTGGTCGAGGGGCTCGCGCATTGCGGCGCCTGCCACACCCCGCGCAACGCGCTCGGCGCGGAGCGCGCCGAGCGCGTCGTTTGCCGGCGGCGACGTCGACAACTGGCAGGCCTATGCGATCAACGCGCAATCGCCGGCGCCGGTGCCGTGGGATGCGGACGCGCTGTTCGCCTATCTGCGCCACGGCTGGCATCCCGATCACGGCATCGCGCGCGGGCCGATGGCGGAGGTGGTCAGCAATCTGTCGCAGGTCGCCGGCGAGCGACGTGCGCGCGATCGCGACCTATATGGCCGATGTGTTCGGCGCGCCGACGCCGGATCGCAAGCGGCAGGGCGAGGCGGTGCTGGCGCAGGCCAAGTCGCCCCGGCAGCGCCGGCGTCGCAGGCCAACGCGGCAGGTGCGGCGATCTATGCCGCGGCCTGCGCGACCTGCCATGAGAGCGGCCGGCCGCTGCCCTATGGCGGCATCAATCTCGCGCTCTCAGCACCGCGATCAGCGGTCCCGATCCGCGCAACGCTCGCCAATATCGTGCTGTCGGGCGTCCGCCCGGTCGAAGGCGAGCGCAGCCCGATCATGCCGGGCTTTGCCGCCAGCATGAACGACGCCCAGATCGCGGCGCTGTTGAATTATCTGCGCTCCCGCTTCAGCAACCAGCCGGCCATGGACCGGCGTTGAAAAGACCGTTGCGGATGCACGGCGCACCCAGACCGTGTTTCTCCAGACCTCGGCGGGGCCGCACAATGCGCCCGCCGATGCAACGCAGCGAGACAAGCCATGATGACACTGAAGGTCAATGGTCACGATCACCAGATCGACGCCGATCCGGATACGCCGCTGCTCTATGTGCTGCGCGACGATCTCAAGCTCAACGCCGCCAAATTCGGCTGCGGGCTCGGCCAATGCGGGGCCTGCACGGTGATCGTCGACGGCAAGGCGGTGTTGTCCTGCGTGACGCCGCTGCTGCTGCTCGAGGGCAAGCAGGTGACGACGCTCGAGGGTCTTGGCACGATCGACGCGCCGGCGCCGATCCAGCGCGCCTTCATGGAAGAGCAGGCGGCGCAATGCGGCTACTGCATCGCCGGCATGATGATGCGGGCGCAGGCGCTGCTGCAGAGAAATTCCAAGCCGACCGACGAGCAGATCCGCGCCGAACTGGAGCCGAATCTGTGCCGCTGCGGCACCCATATGCGCATCCTGCGCGCGGTGCATCGCGCCGCGCGGCTGATGGACACGGCCGAGCTGTCGCCGAACAGTCCAGAGGAGCGCGCAATGAACGCCCCTGTCATCCTCGATCGCCGCCGCGTGCTCGCGGGCGGCGGCGCGCTGATCGTCAGCTTCTCGCTCACCGGTGCCTTCGCGCAGGACCAGAGCGCGCGGCCGGCCGCCGGCGCCGAAACCCCCGGGAAGCCTCGCGACGACTCGCCGTATCTCGATTCCTGGATCCGGATCGATGCCGACGGCAGCATCACCGTGTTCACCGGCAAGGCCGAACTCGGCCAGGGTTTCAAGACCGCCTTCCAGCAGATCGCCGCCGAAGAGCTCGACGTTCCCTTTGCGTCGCTGAAGGTCGTCACCGCCGACACGCAGCTGCACCGCCAATGAAGGCTACACCTCCGGCAGCCATTCGATGCAGGACAGCGGCACCGCGATCCAGAACGCCGCCGCGCAGGTGCGCGAGCTGCTGGTCGCGGAAGCCGCGAGGCGTCTCGGATCTGCCGGCCGACAATCTGCGGACCGAAAACGGCGCGGTGATCGCGCCGGACGGCCGGCGGCTCGCCTATGGCGAACTGGTCGCGGCCGACATGCTGCATGTGCAGGCGCAGCCGAAGTCGAAGCTGAAGGATCCCGCGACCTTCAAGGTGATGGGCCAGCCGGTGCCGCGCGTCGATATTCCGGCCAAGGTCACCGGGCGGCGCGGCCTATGTCCAGGACATGCGGCTGCCCGGCATGGTGCATGCGCGCGTCGTGCGGCCGCCGAGCTATGGCGCGCAACTGACCGAGTGCGATACGTCGCGATCGAAAAAATGCCCGGCGTGGTCAAGGTCGTGCGCGACGGCAACTTCCTCGCCGTCGTCGCGAGCAAGGAATTCCAGGCGATCAAGGCGATGGCTGCGCTTGTCGGCGGCCGCGAAATGGAAGGAGACGGCGAGTCTGCCGAAGCAGGACGATCTGGCCGCGTGTCCTGACCGGCTGCCGTCGCAGGATTCGACGATCTTCGAGCGCAGCAATCCGGCGGCGGTCGGACGCAAGACCATCGAGGCGACCTACACGCGGCCCTATCAGTCGCACGGCTCGATCGGGCCGTCCTGCGCGGTCGCGCAATTGGCCGACGGTGCGATGACGGTCTGGACCCATACCCAGGGCGTCTATCCCGATCGGCCGGCATCGCGCGAAATGCTGCGCATGCCGCCTGTCGAGCGTTCGCCTGATCCATGTCGAAGGCTCCGGCTGCTACGGCCATAACGGCGCCGACGATGCCGCTGCCGACGCGGCGCTGATCGCGCGCGCACTGCCGGGCGTGCCCGTGCGCGTGCAATGGATGCGCGAGCAGGAGCATGGCTGGGAGCCGTACGGGCCGGCGATGGTGACCAAGCTGAAGGCCTCGCTCGACGAGGCCGGCGAGATCGCCGACTGGAATTTCGAGGTCTGGAGCAACACCCATTCGATGCGGCCGGGCGGCGCCGGATGCATGCTGGCGGCGCAGCACATGGCGCAGCCGTTCGCGGTGCCGGCGCCCAAGCCGCTTCCGTTGCCGGAAGGCGGCGGCGACCGCAACGCGATCCCGATCTACACATTCCCCAACGCCCATGTGGTGCATCACTTCATTCCGGCGATGCCGCTGCGGATTTCGGCGATGCGCGCGCTCGGCGCCTATCACAACGTGTTTTCGATCGAGAGTTTTATGGACGAGCTCGCCGAGCTCGCCGGCGCCGATCCGGTCGAATTCAGGCTGAAACATCTCGACGATCCGCGCGGCCGCGACGTGATCGAAAAGGCGGCGCATGGCTTTGGCTGGCAGAAGGGGCAAAAGCCGCCGCCGGATCGCGGCTTCGGCTTTGCCTTTGCGCGCTACAAGAATCTTGCGGCCTATTGCGCCATTGCCAGCGAAGTCGAGGTCAACCGCGAGACCGGGCGTCCGCGCCTGGTGCGCGCGGTGGCGGCCGTCGATAGCGGACAGGTGGTCAATCCGGACGGGCTGACCAACCAGATCGAAGGCGCGATCGTGCAGTCGATGAGCTGGACGCTCTACGAAAGCGTCACCTTCGACGACACCAGGATCACCAGCATCGACTGGCAGACCTATCCGATCCTGCGGTTCGACGCGGTCCCCGACAGCATCGAGGTGCACATCATCAACCGGCCCGGCCAGCCGTTCCTCGGCAGCGGCGAAACCGGGCAGGGACCGGCCGCGGCGTCGATCGCCAACGCGATTGCCAATGCCACCGGAAAACGGCTGCGCGACCTGCCGCTGACGCGAAAGCGCATCAAGGATGCGATCGACGCGTAAAGGATGCTACACTGCCGTTCCCGCAGGGATTGGGCCCCCCCCCGAAAATTTCTGTTCGCATCTCAAATAAGGAGTAAATCCAATGACGCATGCCATCCGATTTCATAAGCCCGGCGACCCCGATGTGCTGGTCTGGGAGGAAGTTCAAGTCGGCAAGCCTGGTCCCGGGCAGGCGCGCATCCGCCACACCGCGGTCGGACTGAACTTCGTCGATATCTACAACCGCTCCGGGCTTTATCCGGTGCAATTGCCAAGCGGGCTCGGTGGCGAGGCGGCCGGCGTGGTCGAGGAGGTCGGCCCCGGCGTCACCGATCTGAAACCGGGCGACCGTGTCGCTTATGGCGCTGCGCCGATGGGCGCCTATGCCGAGGCGCGCTTGATCCCAGCCGATCGCCTGCTCAAGCTGCCCGATAGCATCGACGACAAGACCGCGGCGGCGATGATGCTGAAGGGCCTGACGACGCAATATCTGATCCGGCAGACCTATCGCGTCAAAGCCGGCGACACCATTCTGCTGCACGCGGCGGCCGGCGGCGTTGGCCTGATCCTGAGCCAGTGGGCGAAGCATCTCGGCGCCACGGTGATCGGTACCGTCGGCAACGACGAGAAGGCGAAACTCGCCAAGGCCCATGGTTGCGCCCATACCATCGTCTACACCCGCGAGGATTTCGTCAAACGCGTCGACGAGATCACCGAAGGCAAGAAAGTGCCGGTGGTCTATGACTTCGTCGGCAAGGATACCTTCTTGAAGTCGCTCGACTGCCTGGCGCCGCTCGGCGTCGCGGCCCTGTTCGGCCAGTCGTCCGGCAACGTCGAGCCGCTCAACCTCGGCCTTCTGGCGCAGAAGGGATCGCTCTATGTCACCCGCCCGACGCTCAACACCTATGCCGCCAAGCACGAAAACCTCGTCGCCATGGCGAAGGAGCTGTTCGAGGTGGTGCAGTCGGGCGCCGTCAAGATCGAGGTTCGCCAGACCTATCCGCTGAAGGACGCCGCCAAGGCGCATGCCGATCTCGCCGCGCGCAAAACCACGGGATCGACGGTTCTCCTGGTGTGATGTCGTTTCGCTATGCGTGTTGCCTGCCGGAGCAGGCAACACGCCAGCACATCTATTTCGGCACGGTGGCCGGCGCGCGCTCCAGCGCGTCGTCGTGGCCGAGCGTCAACACGGTGCCCATGGCGATGATGCCGAGCCCTGACAACAGCAACAGGCCGCCGGCGTAGCTGCCGGTATGGTCCTTGATCCAGCCCATCGCAAACGGCCCGGCGAACCCTGCAAGGTTGCCGATCGAATTGATCACGGCGATGCCGGCCGCCGCCGCGGCGCCGGAGAGGAAGGCCGTCGGCAAGGTCCAGAACACCGGCAGGCAGGCGAAGATGCCGAAGCCGGCCACGCAGAACGAGAGCATCTTCAGCGTGGGGTCGTCGAGCGCGGTGGATACAGCGATGCCGGCGGCGGCGACGAACAGCGGGAACGCCGTATGGATGCGCCGCTCCGCCACGCGATCCGAGCGCCGCCCCCACCAGACCATGGCGACCAGCCCGACCGCATAGGGCGCGGCCGCGACCACGGTGGTCATAAAGGTGGTCAGGCCGAACGCCTTGACGATCTGCGGCAGGAAGAACCCGAGCCCGTAATTTGTCGCCACCGCGCCGAAATAGACCAGGCTTAGGCCGATCACCCGCGGATTGATCAGCGCCTGCGCCACCGTGAATTCGTGCACCGCCTCGCGTTGCTTCTGCTCGAGCGTCAGTCGCTCGGCAAGCCATTTGCGCTCGTCGGCGGCCAGCCACGCCGCATCGGCCGGCCGGTCGGTGAGATAGAAGAAAACGACGCCGGAGAGGATGATCGCGGGGACCGCCTCGATGACGAACAACCATTGCCAGCCGGCCAGACCAAGGCCGCCGTGCAGATTGAGCAGCAGGCCGGAGATCGGCGCGCCGATTACGGTCGAAAGCGGGATCGCGGCCATGAAGTAGCCGACGATGCGTGCGCGATATTCCGCCGGGAACCACAGCGTCAGGTAAAAGATGATGCCCGGGAAGAAGCCGGCTTCGGCCGCGCCGAGCAGGACGCGGATCAGATAGAAGCTGTTTTCGTTACCGAGCCCGGTGGCGCGGGCGATGTCGGGAATGAAGGCCATCAAGCCGGAGAGGATCCCCCAGCTCAGCATGATGCGGGCGATCCATTTGCGCGCGCCGAAGCGTTCGAGCAGCAGGTTGGACGGCACCTCGAAGATGAAATAGGCGATGAAGAAGATGCCGGCGCCGAAGCCGAAGGCCGTCTGCGACAGGCCGAGATCCTGGTTCATGGTGAGCGCGGCAAAGCCCACATTGACCCGGTCGAGATAGGCGACGAAGTAGCAAATGATCAAGAAGGGTACGAGGCGTTTTGTAACCTTGGCGAGGGTGGACGTTTCCACAGTGTTCATTTTGATCAGCCCGTTGGAACTTTGAAACACGCCCGTGGGGCAAAGCGTTCCCGGGCTTGGGGACACCCTGACAACATTGTGAGGATTGATGCAAGATCAGGCGAGCCGCGTGCAGCGCGAAAGGTTCGCCGGGATCATGCTGCCTTCTGTAAGTTCACCATCGCGCCATCGACATGAAATGGCGGATTATCCCGGGAATGCCGGCATGGTGGTGGCGGCGACCATGCGTTTGCGGGGTGGGCTGCTGGTCGGAGGCGGTCGGCTGACCGGGAGACCCCGTGCGGGCCGGCCCGATCGCCTCGAACTGCGCCTTCTGCTCGTCAGTCAATTTGCCGTAGAAGTCGTCCAGCGCGGCGCGCACCGTCTTGACTGCCTGCAGCATGGTGTCGAGCCGATTGGCGATCGCCTCGAGCCGCGCCGGCGGCGTGATCGGCTCCGCAGTCGGGCAGGAGGCCTTGAGCATTTCCGCCGCCTTTGCGCTGGCTTGCTGCAGCGCTGTGAGGCTCGCGCGTTGCGCTTCGGCCGGGTGAACCCTTGCTTCGATTTCAGCCGCCGGCCACTCCGGCACGCTCGTTTGCGAAGCCTGGCAGCTCTGCAGCAACGAGCCGTTGCTGCTACGCGCAGTCTGGGCTTTGCGCTGGTCTTGTGCGAGCGCGTTCAACCGGGCTCGCTGTTCATCGTTCAGCAGGTCATAAAACTTCTGCAGCGCGGGCTGCACGGTGTTGGTCGCGGATATCATGGCCTCGATCCGCTGTTGCATGGCTGCGAGGCGACCGGGCGCCGTCAAGCGCGATCTGTGTCGGGCATGCGGCCTTGATCTCCTGCGCCGCCTTCAGCGAGGCATTGGCGAGTGCATCCAGCGCGGCACGCTGCTCGTCGTTTGGCTGAATGACCTGCTGGACTTGATCGATCGGCAGGCCTGCGATCTCGCGGCTGTCGTCGCCGCACAGTTGCGCCAGCTGGTCGGACGGAGCCGTCGGGGCCGTCGGGCCACGCGCGCGTCCAACCGCGACCTGAGATCCTCCACCGGATCCACCGCCGCCTGCCGGCAGATAGCCTATCAGGTCATCATAGCCGTAGGGCGCGAACACGCCGGCGTAGATGTCGTTGTAGCCGTAATCCCAGAACAGGGGATCGTAGCCGTAGCCCCACAGGGTGTAGTCATAGATGTCATAATAGGCGAGCGGCCAGAACAGCGGTCCGACCCAGCCGAAACCACCGTGGCGGTGTCGCCACCATCCGTGGCCCTCGCGGCCCGCGTGCCAGCCCGCCGTGGCGGCGCTTGCGACGAGTTGAGCACGGGCATTTGGATTGCGCAGCGCGGCACTGTTGTGCAGCACGCCGGCGACCGAACGCGACTTCAAGGCGTTTTGAACGGCGTTCGATCTCACAATCGCGGTCCTGTTCGGGCCAATGTTCGCATTGGCGCTTCGATTGCCGGTCTTTTGACTGATCGCGGCGTTTCGATTGATCGCGGCGTTTGACCTTAACGCCGCGGCGCGGCTCGAATTGCCGCGAGCGGCAAACGATCGCTGGCCGCGGAAACTGGGTCGCCCTGCAAAGCGCGATATCGCCGGTCTGCCGGCGACGCGAGGCGCACCGGCAAAGCGAGGTGCGCCGCCGACACGCATGCCGCCGCCCATCCGGGGTGCCCCGCCGAAACGCATTCCGCCGCCGCCACCGCCGCGCATGCCGCCGCCCATTCCGCCGAAATGCCCGCCGCCGCCCATGGCATGCGGAGCTCCGCCGCCACCGCCACGACCTCCGCCTCCACCACCTCTTCCCGGCGCCGCATAGGCAGCGCCCGCCAGAGCGGCGATCACGGCGACAACGGCGAAAATCTTGACGTTTGAGAAAATCTTGGCGTTTGAGAAGGCTTTGACGTCGGACATGGCACCCTCGGGCGCCCCCACTAGTCCCCAAATGTGATCAACTCGATCAGATGAGAATAACCCCAACACGCTGACAAAGTTCCAGGCGATGCAGGCTCACGGCGTCGAGATCGGCGAGCCCGGTGCAATGCAACAGCGCGCGCCATTCTTGAAAAAGCGCGGCTATGCCGTCTCATGCTTTCGCAGATCCCGCGCGTGGTCGAAATCGCTCGCTTGGGGGCTAGCGTCGGTAGGCG
Organism: uncultured Alphaproteobacteria bacterium; assembly: GCA_963713785.1. Lineage (GTDB taxonomy): Bacteria > Pseudomonadota > Alphaproteobacteria > Rhizobiales > Xanthobacteraceae > Bradyrhizobium. Next base: position 138,465 of record CAVQNB010000002.1, on the reverse strand, counting down.
CGATGCCGGGAAGGGCGGCCTCGCTAAGAATGTCGGCGGTAACGTCCTCGACCGAGGTATCCGCGATTTCGTGGATCAAGCTGATATTCCTGTATTCACCGGACGCCACGCGCGAAATCACCTCGCGCCTTGTGATCTCGGGATCGACCACAGCCTCGCGGCCGCGCCGTCCATAATCGATCATCACGACGAAATATTGCAAAGCCGGTCGCCTTCACGCTCAGGAAGGTGGCATTATTTCTGAAAATCAGAAATTAGTCAAGCAAAAATTACGAAAATCAGAAAAAATAGGCGACGTCCGGCTGGCCGAAACCTGCGCTTGGCGAGAATCACAAGGTCCTGCCCGCTCCGGGACGACCATCATTTTTCAGAAGCCCTCGTCTTGCGCGCGCGGCCGGCGGCCTTGCTCCGCAAACGTTCGATCTGGCCGCGAGGCAGCGTCACGCAGATTTCCCCGATCCAATCCAGCCTCACGCCCGTGATCGGCTTGGCGTTGAAACTCGTGAGGTTGACGAGGCTTGCGGATTTGCCACGCTCGATCGTTTTCAGATAGCGCTCGCCGGTCTTCAGCCGCACCGCGGCCTCCTCGCCGTAGAAGCTTGCCAGCGGATGGCGCTGCTCGCGGTAGACCACGATGATATCGCCGTTTTCGTATTTGGGCAGCATGGAATCGCCCGATACCTCGAAGGCGACGGTCTCTTCCGCAATCGGGAAGGGCAGTTCAACCTCGCCGAGGCCCTCCGGCGGTACCTGCTCGTGCTCCGGTTCGATCGAGGCGCCGGCGCCGACGCGGCCGATGATCGGCACCGAATTCAGCTCGAGATATTCGATAATCGGCGCAATCTCCGCGGCTTTGATCAGGCGCAGCCCGGACAGGATCTCGGAAACCGCACCCGGCCGCACCCCCATCGCCTGCGCCAGACCGCCCTTGGTCTTGCCTGGCTTCCCCAGTCCCCGCTCGATCATCGCGATATCCAGCATGGCTGCCATCTCTTTCGAATTTCCGAAATCATAGCAATTCCGATTATCAGAAATCAAGCTTGACTTTCATTTCGGAATATCAGAAAATTAATTCGCCTGGGTGGAAATCAGGGTCGATCTGAAATCCGTCCCGCACAAAGGCAAAAAATCATGCAAGCGACCGACTGGGCGCCGGAGCATTCCGATGCGCTGCGCGAATTCTTGGCCAAGGGGCAATACCGGGGCGGGCGGGCGTTCCAGAACGATTGGGAGAAAGCCGAGCGCGGCCCACAGGCCGTCGATCCGACGCGCGAATATGTCGACGGCGTGCAGAAGCGGGAGCCGCTCACCGAGGGCCCGCAAGGCGGTGTTGCGGCTTGGCCGCGTCGAGCGCGAGCTTGGCGCCGACGGCGCGGCGCTTGTGCATGAGGTGCTGGTCAAAGGGCTCTCGATGGAGCAGGTCGGCCAGCGCCGCAACTTGCGGACCCAGCGCTGGCGCGACTATTTCGCGCGGCGGTTTTACGAATGTCTCGACCGGCTGGCGCTGATCTACGGGTTCGCGACGGAGCAAACCGGCGCCGCGAGGACAGTCAGGCGTCCGGTGCGTTCCAAATCGCGTTGACGCGTGCCGACGCCGTGGTGAGATCGAGTCCTTCCCGCATCCGCAGCACCGCCACCGCATCGTTGATGCGGCCCTCCTTCGCCAGCATGCGGACCGGATCGACGGCAGCCGGGCGCGAAGCGTCCTTGAATACCGCGTCAAGCACGGCGTTGCGCATGGCGTTGTGACGCTCGTAGTTGGGCTCATAACCGATTGTCAGCGGCACGACGGCCGACACCGTCACCAGGCTAAGGCGGCAGGACAGCACTGATGCGCTTTCAGGGAATGGAGCGATCTCGACCCTGGCGTCCAGGATCTCCTCGAATGCCAGGCGTTTGCGCATCAGCCGCAGCACGTCAAGCCGGCGTATGGCGCAGATCCGCCCAATCTTGTCGAACGTCACGTCGGTTGCGCGCAGGAAGGCAAATGCAAACACAAGGAACAACGCGGCCGGGATAAGCACGCTCGGCTGATCGCGGACGATGGCAGCGCGAACAACGAAGATCATCGCGGCGACAAAGCAAACCGCCGAAATCCACAGCGTGCGGTCGCGCAGCCTGAGATGCGATGCCGTGTTTTCCGAAATACGCATGGCCGCCGTTACCCGCGAGACATCGTTATGGATCGGCAAGATGGAGACTACTCCATGTACTGCGACGCGAGTTGCCATCAAAGGCGATTTTGAAAATTACCCCCGACGTAATCGACCTGGATCAGGCGTCCGGCAATGATAGCAAACAGCAGGGTCAACTCGGCTTTGCGCGCCACTACGGGGAATCGGAAAATGAATCGACGTCATGTGTTGAAGACGGCGGCATCAACCGCTGTCGGTGCCGGATTGCTGGTGTCAGGCGCCACGGAAGCCGCGAGCGAACAAGCCACTTCGGCGCGCGCAAGGCCGCGCAGTGGAGATTTCGTCGAGGCCGCGGACGGAACGAAGCTCGCCTATACAGATTGGGGCAATGGCCGGCCGATCGTCTTTGTCCATGCTTGGGCGCTGCCTTCCCAGATGTGGGACTATCAGCGCGGCCCGTTGAGCCAACAGGGATTGCGTTGCATCGCCTACGACCGGCGAGGACACGGACGCTCGAGCGTGCCGAACAGGGGATATGATTGCGACACGCTTGCCGATGATCTGTCGGCATTGTTGACGCAGCTCGATTTGAGCGATGTCACGCTGGTCGGTCATTCGTTCGGCGGCGGCGAGATCGTTCGCTATCTGACGCGGCACGGATCGAGCCGGATCGCCAAAGTGGCGCTGGTTGCCCCGGCTGCGACGCCGTTCGTCATGAAGACGGCCGACAACCCCAATGGCATCCCGGCCGAAAAGCTGGAGTTGTTTCGAACTAAAATTCTTCAAGAGGACTTTCCGAAATGGCTGGAGGACGGCAAGAAGGCGTTCTTCGTCGCCGACACCTCGCCAAGCTTGCAGGAGTGGGTGATGCAGCTCATGCTGACGACGCCCCTGCGGGTCGCGATCGAATGTAACCGGGTCATGACATCGACGGATTTCCGCGCCGAATTGCCGAAAATTTCCGTTCCGGTGTTGATTGTGCAGGGCGACAAGGACGCCTCCGCACCCATCGACCTGACCGGCCGGCCAACGGCAAAGCTGATCCGAAACGCGCAGCTGAAGGTCTACGAGGGCGCCCCGCATGGGCTTTTCCTGACCCACAAGGATCGCCTTAATGCGGATTTGCTCGGCTTCATCAAGGGGTAGGGTTGACGGGTTTGCCCCCCTTGGATCGGGTGACTTTTCCCGCCCTTGGTATAGTCTGCCCATTTTTAGCGAGGAGATTTCAGATGCGTAAAATCCTGCTCGTTGCAGCCGCGACCTTCGCCGTCGTTGGCCAGCCTGCCTACGCCCAAGATCCTGCTCAAGACCCGGCGAAAATCCAGCTCGCGCAGGCGTCTACTACGCCTACTGCTCCCGCAGCGGACCCGGCGCCGGCCGCGCCCGCTCCGGCGGCTGCGCCCGCACCCCAACCGGCTCCCGCGGCGCAGACGCCACCGGACGCCGCACCTCAAACGGCAGCCAAACCCTCCAAGCCCGCGAAGAAGAAGGTCGCCAGGCGTCGCTCGTGGGAAGCGGATGAAGCAAAAGCGCGCGGCATTGCCGCAAAGTACGGCGTGACCTGGTAGGCCGTAAAGCCGCGACGATGATCGACAAGGTCCTGGGCCGAGTAGCGCCCTGGATCAGTTTGATGTTTAGAACGGACCGGCGCTGAAGCTGAGCGGCTGCACCACGTCGTAGGCCGCCTTCGTCAGCGGCACGGCGTAGTTGACGGTCAGCGCGCCGAACGGCGAGGCCCAGGTCAGGCCGACGCCGACCGACGAGCGCACGATGTTGGCGTTGGCGAGCTGCAGCGATTGCGTGGAGCCCGGAAATGTCGTCGGCCCGCCGTAGTGAAACACGCTGCCGGCATCGACAAAGGCCGATGCCTTCAGGCCGTATTCCTGCGGCACGCCGGGGATCGCGCTCTGCAATTCCGCCGTCGTCGCCCAGTACATGCTGCCGCCGACATTATCCATGGTGGTGCCGGGCGTGAGATCGCGCGGCCCGAAGCCGTTGGGCGCAAATCCGCGCACCATGCGTCGGGCCGCCGAAGAAGCTGTCGATCAGCGGCACCTGCTGGCCGCCCCAGCCGGTGATGTAGCCGCCCTGGCGCGCGCACCAGGCCGACCAGGTCGCCGTTGAGCGCGTGATAGTAGCGCACGTCCTCGGTGGTGCGCAGGAACTTGACGTCGCCGCCGAGGCCGGCCAGATCCTGCCGGAGCTGCGAATTGATGCCGTTGGTCGGGCTCTTGGTGTTGTCGAGCGTGTTGTAGGTGACGGTGTCGCCGACCGCGGAAACCCATTGCGGGCCGGCGAGCGCGGCCTGCTGGATCGGCAGCGAGGGTGCCGGCGCGCCAGCGACGCCGGATCGAGCGTGACGTTCTGCCTGGAGATCGAATAGCGCCACTGCACGCCGAGTCTGTTCGGTGAGCGGCGTGCCGATCTGCAACGTCGCGCCGTAGCTGTCGCTGCCGTAGGATTGGTAGCTGCTGGCAATCGGTCTGCTTGGCGAACAGATCGATGCCGGCGGAAACGCGGTTGCCGAAGAAAATAGGGCTCCGATGGCCGAGAGGTCGACGCCGCGCGCGTATTGGCCGTAGGTGAAGGTGGACTTCACGGTGGCGCCGGTGCCCATGAAATTGCTGTCGCCGACCTTGACCTCGGCGAGCAGGCCATCGGTCGTCGAATAGCCGCCGGCAATGCTGAAATCACCGGTCGCTTGCTCGACGACCTCGACATCGAGCACGACGCGATCGGGCGCCGAGCCCGGCTTGGTCGAGATCTTGACGGTCTTGAAGTAGTTCAGATTCTTCAGCCGCCGCTCGGCGCGATCGATCAGCGTCTTGTTGTAGGCATCGCCTTCGGCGATGTCGAATTCGCGCCGGATCACATAGTCGCGGGTGCGGGTATTGCCGTGGATGTCGATGCGCTCGACATAGGTCCGCGGCCCTTGGTCGATCACGAACGCGACGTCGATGCGCCGCGCGATGCCATCGCGGGTGGTGCGGGCTCGGCCTGCGCGAAGGGATAGCCGAGCTTCGCCAGCTCGACGGCGAGCGACCTCGGTGGTCTTGTCGAGCGCGTTGCCGTCGAACACCGCGCCGGCTGCGCCCAGCAGCAGGCGGCGAAGCTTTTCGGGATCCAGTCCCGGCACGTTGCAGGCGACGCTGATGTCGCCGAAATGATAGAGCGGGCCTTCGTCGATCGAAGAATGTCAGCGTGAATCCTTGCGTCGCGGGATCGTATTCGGCGCGTGCCGCGGTCACGCTGGCGTCGGCATAGCCCTTGCTGCGATAGTAGAGCCGCAGTTGCTCGCGATCCTCGGCGACGCGGTCGGGATCATAGACGTCGCCGCCGGTCAGGAAGCTCAGCATGTTGGTCGCGGAGGTCTTGATCACGGCGGCGAGCTGCCGCTTGCCGAACACCTGGTTGCCGACGAAGTTGATCTGCCGCACCGTGGTCTTGGTGCCTTCGGTCACCTCATAACACGAGATCGACGCGATCGTTGCCGCGGTCGATGATCTCGGGCACGACGCCGACATCGTCGCGCCCGGCATGGCGGTAGGCTTCCATGATGCGGCCGACGTCGGCCTGCACCACGGCGCGCTGCAGCGTGCCGCGCGGCTTGGACTGCGACGACGGCCGGCAAGCTCCGTGTCCTTGATCTTCTTGTTGCCTTCGAAGGCGACGCGGTCGAGCACCTTTGCCTCGGTCAGATGCACGACCAGCCGTTCGCCGGCGCGCTCGATCGTCACCTTGTCGAACAGGCCGGTCGCGATCAGCGCCTTGAGCGCGGCGTCGAGCGCTGCGGCGTCGAGCTGGTCCGTCGGCCAGGCATGGAAATACGAACGCACCGTCTCGGCGTCGATGCGGCGATTGCCCTCGACGGTGATGGTCTCGCGCGCTGTCGCGTCGCCCTCGGAGGCAAACGCCGGCACAGCGATAGCGCGGACACCGCGACCAACAGCGCCACGGCTATTCGGCCCCCGCCGCATCGCCGATCGGATGCCCTGCAATTCGTCGTCACGTCCCGCCTGTCCCTTTCGGGCTGTGAGGCAAGGATCGAATTGCCCGCGCAGGGCGAAAGAATGTCGGAGCTAAGGTGAGTTGCGGGCCAATCATTAGCCCTGCCACAATCGTTAACACGGCCACAATTTCGACGCGGTGCCGAACCGCCGCTCCAAGAATTGTCGTATAGCCGCTTCAAATGCTGGCTAGCCAAAGGGATAAGCAGGCATGCGCGGCTCGCGCTCGCGCAGCGCGTTCGCGCCGTGGAGCATCACATGCGTCGCGTCGCCTTCGTCGCCATTTTTCTCGCGCTGGTCATGCCCGCGCACGCTGCGGTCACGCCGGAGATCGATCCGCGCGCCTCGCTCAGCGTGGTCCAGCAGTGGATCTACAACTACCGCGCCAAGCCCGATTACGCGCATGTGCCCGCGGCCGTGCGCGTGCTGTTTCACTCGCAGACCTTCAAGGAGCCGGAGAATGCCGGCATCTATCTCGGCTTCATCGCCGGCGCGATCGGATCGAACCCGGCCAAAGCCGAGCAGCTCGTCAACAGCTTCTTTCCGGTGCCGCCGGAAGACGAATGGGTGATCGTCCGCGCCATCGCCTATTCGGGGCTGCCGGACTGGCGCAATCTGCTGCGCAGGATCGCGCCGAAGATGCCGGGGCGCAAGGTGATGATCGACAGCTACCTCGCCGGCACGCTGCCGACCCTGACCGACATTCCGCTGGAGGAAACCAAGCCCGGCATGATGGACAAGCTGCGCGGCGCCTTCACCAAAAATCCCTTCGCCAAGGAAGACAAGAAGCTCGACACAGCGCTGACCTTCGCCAGCAATCAGGATCTGCTGGATACGCTGTGGGGATATTATTTCGCGACCGGCTCGCATCTGCCGATCCTGCGCATCATGCAGATGCTGCCCTGGAGCAAAAGCCGCGACACCGTCGACAAGCTGACGGTCGGCAGCATGGCGCGCTATACGCTCGCAAGCTACGCGGTGCGCGATGCCGGATTGCGCGAATATCTGCGCAGCGAACTGCCGAACCAGCCGGCAGCGGTCAAGGTGCCGCTCGACGGAGGTGATCGAGGCCGCCGACACCGTGCAGCTCGGCGCGGTCCGCAAGGACGCGCTCGCCGCGGTCGAAGAGCTCAAGACCAAGGGCTCGGATGCACGGCGCAATCTCGACTTCTGGGGTCAGGTCGGCGTCGGCGCGGTCGCGCTCGGCTGCGTCTCGGCGGCGGCGCTCGGCCAGGTCGCGGTCGGCATTCCCTGCGTGATCGGCGGCTCGGCGTCGCAGGGCCTGCTGTCGTTCTGGGAAAAGCAGCAATGACCGAACCGCAAGCGAGCGGATGAACTGGTGTGCTAAACTTCCTTAATGAGCTCGCTGCATAGGAGAGCGTTCGGCGGCCTGGTGATCCTTGTTCTGGTCACGGGGGCGCTGCTGTTTGCTGCGGCAGGCACGTTTGATTATTGGCAGGCCTGGGCGTTCCTGGCGATCTATTTCACCCTGTCGCTTGCCATCACGCTTTACCTCATGAAAAAGGACCCGGCGCTTTTGGCACGACGGATGAGCGGCGGGCCGTTTGCCGAGAAGGAGCCGTCCCAGAGGATCATCATGTCCTTTGCCTCGGTCGGATTTATCGGCCTGCTTGTGCTGCCCGGCCTTGATCATCGCTTCGGATGGTCGCAGATGCCGGCCTATGTCGCGATCGCCGGCGATATTCTGGTGGTGCTTGGCTGGGTCGGCATATTCTTTGTCTTCAGGGAAAACAGCTTTTCCTCCGCGACCATCGAATTGGCCGCGGACCAGAGGGTGATATCGACCGGCCCTTACGCGCTGGTACGGCACCCGATGTATGCGGCGGCCTTGGTGATGCTATTGGGTATGCCGATTGCACTCGGTTCGTGGTGGGGCGTGCTGACCATGGCCGCGGTCGTTCCCGCGGTGGTGTGGCGGCTGCTGGATGAGGAAAGATTCCTTGCCAGGAATCTGCCGGGCTATACCGAATATCAACGCAAGGTGGGTTATCGCCTGCTGCCGCTGGTCTGGTGAGCACCGACCAGGAAAACGTCCAGCACGCCTTTCGCCAGATCGCTGATCTGGGCCCGAACGGCCGGATCGTGCTTTGAGCGAACGAGCTCAGCCGATGTCTCGTGCAACAGTGCCAGGAGAAGTCCGCGCCATCAGGTCGACCGGGTAGGGCTTGATGATCTCCGCGTCGCGCAATGATGCAAGGACGGTGCGCAAGGTTCCGAACGCGTATTGAAGCTCGATCTTGCGCCAGGCCTCCGGCCCCACGACCTGCGGCGCCTCCACAAATATGATGCGTTGCACCGCGGGCGACGCGCAGAGATCGATCAGTTTTTCAAAGCCCAGCGTCAGGCGCTGCCACGGATCGCCGTCGGTGACTGAAGCGGCGGTTCGCAATATCTCCGCTTCGAGGTCTTCGGCGACCGCGACGAACAATCCCTTCTTGCCGGCGAAGTGGTGATAGATCGCGCCCGTGGTGACACGCGCATCGGCGGCTATCCGTCCGATCTCGGCATCGGAATAGCCGTCGCGGGCGAAATGCTTGCGCGCCACCACCATCAGCGCTGCCCGGGTCGCCTCAAGATTCTGTTCTTTGCGCGACTTCGTCATCTGGCGTTCACTTGACATAATTTAATTACGTGACATAATTGACTTATGTACCGTTGTCCTCGCAGCCTATGGCTGCCGGCGCGCATCCTATTTCACAAGCAGCGCTTCTGGAAAGGTTTTAGCCATGTCACCGATGTTCGGCACCGCCGTACTCGCAATCAACGTTCTGTTTTGCCTGTTCACGGCATGGGGCAGCGCGACCGCGCCGGAGACCTTTGCCGCGAGACTAGGGCTCGGGATCGTCGACGCCGGCGGCATCAACGAAATCAGGGCGCAATATGCTGGCTTCTTTTTCGCCGTTGCCGTCGTCTGCACGGCGTCTCTCCTGGGTCTGCTTTCCCGGCAGGCCTCGTTCGTCGTCTTGGGCGCGGTCTATGGCGGGTTGCTTGCGGGCCGCATCGTGAGCCTCGCTCTCAATGCGGGCATCGCCGGTTACGGCTCCACCATCCTTGCGCTCTACATCATCGACGCCATCGGCCTCGCTTTGGCGGTCGCATCCTTCGTTTTTGATCACCCCGGCAAGGCCTGATCCCGTCTTGCCACGCGATCGCGCACCACAGCCGTTTTCCGTATCCGACAACCCCAGACGAGGAGAGATGGTCATGTTGACGAAACAGCAATTCTCGACCGAGCCTTATCAATATGCCGCGACCGACTTCGGAAACGTCGCTTACCGGGAGACCGGATCAGGACCGACGGCAGTCTTCGTGCATGGCGTTTTCCTCAACGGGCATCTTTGGGATCCGCTGATTGGGCGCCTTGCCGGCATCCGGCGCTGCATCGCGGTCGATATTCTCGCGCATGGCGCGACGGACGCCCGCAGCGATCAGGACCTCTCATTCGATGCCCAGACCGCGATGCTTGCCGCCTTCTGCGATGCCATGGAGCTGGATCGCGTCGATGTCATTGCCAATGACAGCGGCGGCGGCATCGCGCAGATATTCGCAGCGCGGCATCCGCAGCGAATCCGAAGTCTTGTGCTCACCAACTGCGATACCCATGACAACTGGCCGCCCAAGCAGGCCGAGCCGTTGCACAAACTCGCGAAGGAGGGCGGTGTCGGCCCTGTCGGCCGCCGCATGCTCGAAGACGTTACTTTCGCAAGGGCGAGCTTTGCCGTCGGTTTCGAACATCCGGACCGGCTGTCGGCGGAGGATTTTCGAACCTGGCTCGACCCGCTGTTCAAGACGCCGGCATCGACGCGCAACTTCGAACGCTTTATTGCGTCGTTCGATAACCGGCAGACCGTCGTCATCGAACCCTTGCTGCGAAAATTGGAAGCCCCGACGCTGATCGTATGGGGTACCTCGGACGTGTTCTTTCCCGTGAAATGGGCCTATTGGCTGCGCGGTACAATTCCAGGCGCCCGCGACGTCATCGAATTGGAGGGGGCCAAGCTATTTTTCCCATGGGAAAGGCCAGACGAGTTCGCGACTGCGTTGCGCAATTTCTGGCGCGAACAACAATAGCCGCGCGCGGCCTCTGCGTTGAAGTGCAAGACCGCGCGCGGAGGAGGTTGCACTCGGAATCGACGGAAAACGCGCTTTTTGGCGTTCGGCCGGCGACGACGTCCTCTATTGCGCCACCTGCGTCTTTGCGCGATGCGCCCGGTTCGAATGAAGGGCCTTCGGCGCGTAAGCAAGGGCACTGCGGGTATCGGTGAGGAACGGATCCCGGAAGCAATCGCCGCCGCGACCGGCGGACATATCCTGGCATTGGGCCAAGGTGTCAAAGCCGCAGGACACGACGGCCGAAGTCACGTCCTTGCGACAATACTCGCCCGCGGAAGCCGGCGTCGCCATCGTGACGAAGGCCAGCGCACACAGCGCGGTGATGGGCGCAATGCTGGTTTTCAAAAGCTGTTTCATGTTGGTCTCTCTGCGTTGGTTTATTGGCCTTAGCCCCGTCAGACGCAGATGGGATGCTGCGGAACCCCGCGCTATCGCTGACAAAAAATAGCAACGGAATTCTATGAGTGGATCAGCTAAAGATTGAAATATGCTGTGCCGTGCCCCGTTGCAGCAAGATCATGATTTAGATGAATCGACTACGGTCGCGGCTGATAAATTTTCATGGATGCATGGCTGATGCGCGCGACGATGATTTCGAATCCCTCATCTTGCCGGCCGCTTTTGCGTGCATAGCTACCATAGTTTGGTGCCGATCGATGTGTGACGGCGCGCTCGTATTTTCCATTTGTAATCGGCATTTTTGAACCCGGCATTGATAGCGGCCTACCAACCGCTATAGCGATGGAGGGTTCGATGAGAGCCATGTCGTGGTCGCGGTATCGCTGCCTGTCCCGGGCCTTTCTGCGTATTCGCGTCCGCGCTCGCTGCCGGAGTTTTGCGGCCTTTCGATGAGACCGGCATGGTCGTCGAGAGCTCCGCTCAGTTCCCCGCTCTATTGAGAGCTACCCGCGACGCCAGAATCAAAGCGATCCCGCGGCGATTCGAAATACATCTGAGACAAATCAATGATACCCTCCGCTTCGCGTCCATGGCGGCGAAGATCGCGAGCGAACGGCGGAGGAGGATTTCATGGATTTCATCAGCATTGTCCTCGTATTGCTCGTCTTCTATGTCATCGCCTCGCTCCGGGTGTTGAAGCAATATGAGCGCGGCGTGGTGTTCTTGCTCGGCAAATTCGCAGGCGTGCGCGGTCCCGGGCTTACGCTGATCTTCATTCCGCTGCAGCAGATGACACGGGTGTCGCTGCGCACTGTCACGATGCAGATCCCCTCGCAGAAGATCATCACCAAGGACAACGTGTCGATCGATATCGCTGCGGTCGCCTACTATCACATCACCGATCCGGAAAGATCAGTGATCGCGATCGAGAACGTCTACAACGCGATCAACCAGATCAGCCAGACCACGGTTCGCAACGTGGTCGGCCGCTTCAGCCTCGATCAGTTGCTTTCCGATACCGCCAGCATCAACGACCAGATCAAGAATGTCATCGATCAGCACACCGAGCCATGGGGGACCCAGGTGACGGCAGTGGAAATCAAGGACATCACGCTGCCTGACAACATGCAGCGGGCGATGGCCAAGGAAGCCGAAGCCGAGCGCGAGCGCCGCGCCAAGATCGTCGCCGCCGAGGGCGAATACCAGGCTGCGGTCAAGCTCGGCGAGGCCGCCGACATCATCACCCAACATCCCGTCGCGTTGCAGCTCCGCACCCTGCAAACCATGGCGGAGATCTCGGTGGAGAAGAACTCCACCATCATCTTCCCCGCGCAGTTCATGTCGACGGTGCAGGAGGCGCTCGCGCAGATATCGAAGGAGGCGACGCCGAAATAAGGCGGGAACGCTTGATGGCCGAGGGGTTCCTAGGCATACTTTCGATCCCATCGGGTCCGCCCCGGTCGAATTCGAGGTGTCCTGACGTTTTCGGGCCGGCACGTCCGAAAAACGGGTTAATGCTCGTTCTGAATCGGAGGATAGCGACCATGATCGAACCCAAGCTGGAAGTCCCGACCGAATTGCGCGACCTCGCCGAAAAGACCATCGATCAGGCGGAAAAGGCGTTCGGCATGTTCTTTGATGCCGCGAGCAAATCGATCGCGTCGGTCCCTGGCGCGGGCAGCGAGATCTCCAAGCAGGCGTTGTCCTTTACTGAGCAGAATATGAAGGCGGCCTTCGAGCATGCGCGGAAGCTGGTTCACGCCACCGATCTGCAAGAAGCGATGCGCATCCAATCGGAATTCTTGCGCAGCCAGTTCACCAACGCGGGCGATCATATGAGGCAGATCACCGGCGGCGTGATGTCCGCGGCCAAGGACGCGACCAAAGGCAAATTCTAGCCGGCGGCGGCACGCAGGTCCGAAGGCCACGCTGTCCGTGCCCACAAATTGGTCTTGCGTCGCCTGGCGCGGGGGACTTCAATCAAGGCGCAGGTCCATGACGGGCCACCGGGTGAACGCGCTCGCCGTCTGTCATCCTTTCTGCTGATCCCTGTCGGTTCAGGCCGGCAGGGATTTGCATTTAGGGACTGGATCGAGCCTTGATCTTGAGCCTTGATCTTGAGCCTTGGTCGCGGGTGTTGCGGCATCAGTAGTCGCCGGGGTTGGCGATCATCGGCTGCGTGGTGTCCGCCGGCGCAAGGTCGCTGGAGGCGCTCTCGCCGAGAAATTGATCGAGCGTCGCCTGGATCTTCGCTTTCACGGCATCAGGGCCGCGGTCGCTCAGATCGGTATGCTGCGCGCCGGTATTGACGATATCGATGCCTCCCACCTTGGCCTGCTCCGGGGTCGGCAGCACGCCGGGATCGGTCTTGAAATTCGGGTCTTTTGAACGGAACGACAGGATCTTCAGCCTGTCGTTGAGCACGAACGGGACGCGCAGATTGTCCAGCGTGATGACCTTTGACACCAGTTCGGGATGTTGCTTGGCGCAATACATCGAAACGTCGCCACCATTGGAATGTCCGACCAGCGTCAAATGATTGTAGTCGGCGTTGGGCTGCAGTTTCTGCAATTCGCCGATCACGAACAGGATGTTGGCTTCGCCGCGCTGGTAGACCCCGATCCGGCCGACATAGGGCATGCCGATCTTGGTCATCAGCGGCGGATCGCTCGGCAGGTCCTGCTGGATGCTCGCAACCAGATATCCCCGCGCGGCGAGCACGTTGGCGAGGAACGAGTACTCGGTATTCCTGACGGTATTGCCGTTGCTGATGATGGCGACCGGAAGCTTCGCAAGGCCGTTATTCGCCTTCATTTCGTAGTCGCGGCGCACGGCGAGATCGACCGCGACCGGCCGCTGCCGGGTCGCGTCAAACAAATTCAGCGTCTGGTGCCGGATCGCCCATTTGCTGATGGCAAAATATTCGCCGCCCGCGAGAACGCAAAGGCAGGCAAAAATCGCTATTGCCTTCTTCACCGTTTCCTCCTGTTCACTCCCAGTTGAACAGATAGTGATTGGCCGTTACGGGTCGAAGCCGGGTTCGACGGATCATAAAATTAAATTTAAGCAAGTTTGGTTCCCGCGCCGTGACCTGGAGCGCGCAGCCACTACGCGCCGGCCGGGAAGCCATTTAGAGGAAGCGACGGCGCGCCACCGCGACCCCGAACAGGAATGCGACGGCGAGGCTTGTGAGCGGCGCTTCCCGGGTGACGGCACTGACGGTTGCAAGCGGCTTGCCGGGTTGCCGCGCGGTCGCGACCGTCTCGCTCAGCCGGTCGGCCGCAGAGCGGAGCGCCGCGGTCAGCTCGGTGATCGTGCGCGACACGTCGGTTGCGGTATCTATGGCGCGTTCCGCCATGCCGGGCTGGGGTATCGGTTGCGGTTTTTCGTTGCTCAATGTTCGATGCTCGCGGAACTATGGCCTCGCAGCCGGTCGGCCGATTGAGGCCGTCACCTTTGGCTATCCGCGCGTGCGCTCGTTTGGAACAGCGGGTCTTTGCGACCTTTGGCTATCCGCGACAGGCGCCGTTATCAACGGCGGGTGACGGCCTCCTGCAAAGAGAATGCAAGGCCCGGGCATTTGTTCCACAGGCGGGCAGCGGCTTAAGGAAACCGGCGGAGAGAATCTCTGTTACTTTGTCCGCCGGGCTCAATCCTCCCGGGAGGGCTTGTGGGCGATAACAGAACCAAACCAATTGCGCTGCTCGGCGCCCCTATCGATATGGGCGCATCGCAGCGCGGCACCTTGATGGGCCCCGCGGCGCTCAGAACCGCGGGTCTTTTGACATTGCTCGAGACCCTCGGTCTCGAGGTGACGGATCACGGCGACCTTTCTATCAACGGCGCCATCGATCTGACCGACACGCCTCCCAAAAACGCCAACCATTATCGGGAAATCCAGCGCTGGACCCGGGCAGTGAGCCGGCAGAGCTATCAGCTCGCGCGATCCGGCGCACTCCCGATCTTCCTTGGCGGTGATCACACGCTGTCGATGGGATCGGTGAACGGCATGGCGCGCCATTGCAGCGAGACCGGCCGGGAGCTGTTCGTGCTCTGGCTCGATGCGCATGCCGACTACAACACGCCGGCAACGACGATATCGGCCAATATGCACGGGATGTCCGCGGCATTCTTGTGCGGCGAGGCTGGTCTCGACGGCCTGTTGGGCGAGGAGCCGCGCGCATCGATCGAGCCGGACCGGCTGGAATTGTTCGGTACGCGCTCGATCGACAGACTGGAAAAGGATCTGATGCGCAATCGCCGCATCAGCATTGCCGACATGCGGGCGATCGACGAATTCGGCGTCGGCGTGCTGATCCGCCGCGTCATCGACAAGGTGCGCGCGCGAAACGGCGTGTTGCATGTCAGCTTCGACGTCGACTTCCTTGACCCAGACGTCGCGCCCGGGGTCGGCACCACGGTGCCGGGCGGGGCGACCTACCGGGAAGCCCATCTGATCATGGAGATGCTGCATGATTCCGCCCTGGTCGGGTCGGTCGATATCGTCGAGCTCAATCCGTTCCTCGACGAGCGGGGCCGGACCGCGCGCACCGCGGTCGAATTGATCGGAAGCCTGTTCGGCCAGCAGATCACCGACCGCACCACGCCGAGCAACGCGATTGCGCCGCAGGATTGATTGCGATCAGGCAGATGTTGTCAGCGGTGCCGGCTTAATGCTCCGTTCTGCAAAATAGCGATCGAGCGTATCGGGCGCGCCCGTGGCATCAGCGAGCGCGACGTAACTATCCGGCCTCAGTAGATAGAGCGCGTCGCATGCGAGGCCGGCTCGCTCGTATTCGGATCGCCAGCCGAATACGTGCAGCGGGACGTTATGGTGCGCGCACCACGCGATAAGGGCCGGGCTCGCGGCACCATAGACATGGACCTGCCAATCCATCGCCGTCAGCGACGCGAAATTGTCGGCTCCGTCGACCGGGGCCCATGGCAGGCGGTCGCCGCCGTGCACGTTTCCGGCCGTGCCAACGCTCAGGGGACCCCCTCGGTAATTCAACATGATCTGCGAGACGGTGCGGAATGCAAACCTGCGCACCGCCTCGAACGCAAAGGCCGTTGGAATCACCACCGGTGCGACGCGCGTGCGCAAGATATCCGCAAGCTGGCCTTCGGCGGTGGCCAAGCTGAACGCGCGGTCGGTGGTCGCAACCAGCCGGCGTGCAAAGCCGATCCGTTCCGCTTCATAGCTGTCGAGCAAGCGATCAGGCGCGCGACCGGCCACGACCGCCGCCAGTTTCCAGGCGAGGTTGATGGCGTCGCCGATCCCGGTGTTCATGCCCTGGCCGCCGGCCGGGCTATGGATATGCGCCGCGTCGCCGGCAAGGAAGGCGCGGCCTTTGCGGAATTGCTGCGTGACCCGGTGATGGACATGGTAGGTCGAAAACCAGTTGACCTTGTCAATCTCCACTTTCATCTGGCCGATCGCATGGCTGCGGATGTCGCTGAAGGTCAGCGTATCGGCACGGTCGGCGCGCTCGTCACGCACCGTACCGATCAGTCGCGCACGTCCTTTTCCGGCAAGCGGGAACACCGCGACAAAATCCGCCTCGTCGAGATCGACATGCAGCTCGCCGTTCAGCGCAGCGCCACTGGCTTCGACGTCGGCAACGTAGAACAGCTGACGATAGGTGCCGCCGGGAAAGCCGGTACCGATCGCCTCCCGCACGGCCGAGCGCGCGCCGTCGCAGCCTGCGATATAGCTTGCTTCGCAATCGTGCTCCTCGCCATCGGGTTCGCGCAAGCGCGCGATCACGCCATTTTGCTGCTCGGCAAAGCGCAGCAGTTCGGTGCAGCGTTCGACCGCGACGCCGAGCGCGCCGAGCCGCTCGATCAACAGCCGCTCATGCTCGTCCTGCGGAAAGATCTGCAGGAACGGGAAGGGTGTCAGCCCGGAGCCCATCGCGGCCAGCGAAATCTGCGCCTTCGGCTCGCCCTTGACCCAGAGATTGACCGCAGGGACCCGGTGGCCTTTCGCGACCACCGCCTCCGCAAGATCGAGCTGCCGGTAGAGTTCAAGCGTGCGCGCCTGCACCGCCAGCGCCCGGGAGGTTGTCCCCGGCTCGGCGGTCTTGTCGACGATACGCACCCTGACACCGAGCCTGGTCAGCCAAAGTGCGAGCACGAGGCCCGTCGGGCCGGCGCCAATGATCAGGACATCGCACTGTGTCATCTGTTACACTCCGAATTGTCATACACCGCGCCGCCACCATAAGAAGCGGCGCGCAACATGCGGGGAACGCCATGCGAGATCGAAAGTGGTCACGGCGCGAAGTGCTCAAGACCTCCACCGTGCTTGCAGCCGGCGCGCTGTTCGCCGAGCCGGCAAGGGCGGCTGCGCCGCCGCCGACCACGGTGACGCCAGAATTGATCGATGCCGCCCGCAAGGAGGGTAAGGTCTCCTATTATTCCGCGCTCGAGCTAAACGTTGCCGAACATCTCGGCAAGGCGTTCGAAGCCAAATACCCCGGGATCACCGTCCATGTCGAGCGCTCCGGCGCCGAGCGCATCTATCAGCGCATCGCGCAGGAACAGGCCAGCGGCATCAACGCGGTCGACGTCGCCAACTCGACCGATCCCGCGCACTATCTCGATTGGAAAGCCAGGGACTGGCTCGCGCCCTATTTGCCCGACGATGTCGCGAAATATTTTCCGGCGGATCAATTCGACCCCGATGGACTATGGGCAACCTCGTGCGGCTGGATTGAAGCCATCGGCTACAACAGCAGTCTGGTAAAGCCGGAAGATGCGCCAAAGAGCTACGCCGATCTGCTTGATCCGAAATGGCTAGGCAAGATCGTCAAGGCGCATCCAGGCTATAGCGGCGCGATCATGACCGCGACCTTCGTGCTGTCGCGCGAACTCGGCTGGCCGTATTTCGAGAAGCTGGCGCAGCAAAAGGTGTTGCAGGTGCAGTCCGCGGCGGACCCGCCGAAGAAGCTGTTGTTGGGCGAGCGAGCCGTGATGGCCGACGGCAACGACTATAATCTCCTGTTGCTCAAGGACCAGGGTAAGCCGGTCGAGGTGGTCTATGCCGCTGAAGGCTCACCGCTCATCATCGTTCCCTCGGGCGTGTTTCGTAACGCGCCCAATCCGAACGCCGCGCGGCTGTTCCAAAGCTTCTTCTTCAGCGCAGAATTCCAGCAACTGCTGGTCGACACTTACGCCCATCGATCTTTCCACTCGCAGATCAAGGAGAAGCCCGGTCACCCGCCGCTGTCGGAGCTGAAATTGCTCAAATCCGATCCCGCCGCGGTGCTGGCGCAGAGCGAGGAAATCAAGGCGCGTTACGTCAAGCTGTTCAAGGTGTGAGCCGCAGACTGGTGCACCCTATCCCATCACATGCTATTTTGATTCGCGATTGATCGGCATATCAGTGTGATCGCCTGAGTGACGTAGCGCGCGCCGGTTTTGTGTCCATGGTGCATAAGAAATGCGCCGCCATGGGCGGCGGAAATCCGAATCCTTAAGTTCTTCAATGGCTGGATTTCTCGGCACGCCCCTTGCTAATGAAGAGCGGTGCTTGGCGCGCCATCATTGCCTGTCGCAAAAGCCACGAGAATTGATCGCGCCTTTGTCGCTAAAGGGACAGGCTGCGTTTGTATGTTTCGCCGCGGTTACTTCAATTTGTCTCTGCGAGTGTGACAAAGTTCACATTCGGTGACTGCGTCAAAAAGTATTTTCAGGGAGCTCGAAACATCGAGCGCGCGGTTTGCGCCCGTTAATCCCAAGGTCATTTTATTGGAGATCATACAATGGAAATCGTACAACGGTCCCGCTTCGTCACCGCCAAGCCTCAAACCCGAAATCACGACACGACGATCCTTCTTGGCTACGCGATTTTGGCTATCGTTTTTCTGACCGCAATCTATTTTGCGTCGACGTCGTCGGGAACAGCACCCGCCGATTTCGCAACGATGACCGTATTCCCCTAGGCGCTCAACGCGTGCACGCGAACCGATCGCGTGTGTTCCGATTTGAAATGATGCTCGCCCTTTGCGGGGGCGAGCACATCTTTGCGTTCGTCAGAACCAGCCAACATAAGGAGCCTGTCATGTTCGGAGACGATGCCGGTCACTGTTCCAATGGACTAACGGTGCGGAAATACCGGGAAGCGACACCCGAGGAGCTTGCGACCTATCGAAAGTGGAAGCGCGGGGCAATCGCACTTTACTGCGCATTGCTGCTGATATCCGGCGTTGCGATCGGCGGTTTTTCGAAGGCCGGGCTGACGCAGCTTACCAATCTTTCCCCACGGAGTGTCGCCGCGTCTTCGCGAGCGAATTAGGAAAGCCTCGCCGACTACGAGGCTTTCCTGCCGTAGTTCAATAGCCCGCCGCTCGTCTTCGGTGGGTGCGCGCGGAGCCCTTCTTCATTCGGCTCGGTACCCCAGCCGGGCCGATCCGGAATGATGAGATGGCCGTCCTGGATCTGGGGCACGTGGGTGAAGAGCTCGTGATCCCACGCCAGGCGATCGATATCGGTCTCCATGATGCGCAGGTTTGGCACCGCGGCCGAGAAATGGGCGTTCATCATCGAACACAGGTGGCCGTAGAAATTATGCGGCGCAACGTTGACTTCGTGGTGCTCGGCGGCAGCGGCGATTTTCATGGATTGCCACACCCCGTTCCAGGGGGTGTCGATGATCGCGACATCCACCGCCTGTTCGCGGAAATAGGGCAGGAATTCACGCAGGCCCAACAATGTCTCGCAGGATGAGACCGGGTGCGGACTTTGCCGGCGGATAAACCCAAGCGCTTCAGGATTGAAACTGTCGATCTCGATCCAGAACATGTCGAGGTCGGCGATCGCACGCAGGATTTTCAGATAGCCTTCGGTCTTGGCGTTGAAATTGAGGTCGAGCAGGATATCGACATCGGGCCCGGCGCCGTCGCGGATCGCTTCGAGATGCATGCGCAGGTCGCGCAAGACCTTGCGGTCGACATTGATCTCGGGTTGAAACGGCGAGCCGAAGCCGGGCCGCCAGCCGGTCGGTCTGCCATCGTCGTAGGTGAAGATGTTGGTCTTCAGTGCGGTGAATTTCTTCTCGCGCACTTCGCGTCCGATTGCCTTCACGCCGTCGAGGCTTTCGATCGGCGGCTTGTACCAGCTCGGGTGGTTGATGCGCCAGGTCGCGCAATGCGACCAGTACACGCGAATGCGGTCGCGGATCTTGCCGCCCAGCAATTCGTAGCAGGGCACGCCGAGATGCTTGGCCTTGGCGTCGAGCAATGCGTTTTCGATGGCGCCGAGCGCCTGCGCCACCACGCCGCCGGCCGCGGGACGGGTCGCCGCGAACAGCTCCGCATAGATCCGCTCGTGCTGAAACGCGTTCTGCCCGACCACGCGTGTCGAAAGGCGCTGGATCGACGCGCTGACGCCGGGTGAGCCGAAACCCTCGTCAAATTCACTCCAGCCGACGACACCGTCATCGGTCGTGACCTTGACGAAATGGTAGTTTCGCCAGCCGGCATCGCAGGCAAGAATTTCGACGTTCTTTACGTTTGAACCTTTTGTCATGGTCTTTTCCCTGGCGTTTCCTTCGGGCGTTTTTTCCGATTATGCCGGGACTTGTGCGTTTGATCCATCCTGAAAGGCGCGATCTTCCGAATGTACAGGGGCCTGTCGACTGGCTAAAACCGGAAGCGGAAATCGCCAACGCCATCGCAGCGCTCGCGTTGAAGCACGGACTTTGTGGTTTCATCGATTATGCGGCAGCCGGCGGTCTCACGGCCTATGGCGTCGATTTCCCCGACATGTTCCGCCGCGCGGCAACCTATGTGGCCAAGATCTTGAAGGGCGCTGGCCTTCCCGTTCCGTCGCCGGCCGTTGTAGTCACCGCATGCAACTTTTTTTGCTGGAGATCATTGGCTTGGCTTGCTTGGCGGCCGCTGCTACCGCCCGTCGGCGCAGGCCGCGGTGCGGGGCTGGCAGCGGCCTTGCGACCGTTCATCGGAATTGCAGCGGCCCATCGCCGCGTTTTGCGCGTCCGGATAGGTGATGCCGCCCGCGGTAAAGGACAGATTCCAGCGCCGCCGCCGGTAACTGCCGATGAAGGTCGCCAGCGCCACGCACTCCTGGCCGGAAAAGCTCACCACTTCACAACCGCCGCGGCCGAAGGCCGCACATTGCTTGGCGACCCTCGCCTCAGCCTCCGCCTTGGAAGGCATTTTCCAGGCCGAGGAGTAGGACCCGTCGGCAGTAAAGCCGATCGCGCCCCACCACTCATCCGTCGAGGTACTCGGCGGGTTCGACCCCGGCGGGGTGGGAGCAAGGTTCGGCGGGATATAGTCCAGTCTGGGCGTCGAGGGTGGCGGAGGGGTCGGCGCCAGCGGCGGAGGCAGCGGCTCGGGGCCGCCCATCGAAGTCTGCGCCACGACGAAGCTATGCGATCCGATCAGAGCGATCGCCGCTAACGCTGCTTTGGCAATGGGTCGAACGGCCGGCATGCGTGTCATCTTCCAAAAGTTCGCAAAGAGAATGTCCGATACACCGGCACTAGCCAGGGCCGATGCAAGATTTCACCACTGGTTCAGCCCCCGTAGCTCAGCCGCTGCCGAGCCGCTTCACCGCATCCAGCGTCGCCGGATTGGCGCGGCCGTCGATCGAGCCGGAGTAAAGTCCTTTTTCCGCGAGCCGCCGCTGCAGGTTCTGCCAGAAATCCGATGTCCAGAGTTCGGGACGGTTGGTCAACGACTGCAACGTCACATCATACTTGACCTCCAGCGCGCGGACGATGAGCCGAGCAGCCTCGTCGCCATCGCGTTGCAGGCCGAGCATTCCGGAATTATAGGCTGAGCCCAGATTATGCAGTCCGAGCGCATCGCTCTTGTCGGCGGCTGCGCGGTAAAATTTTAGCGCCATCTCTGGATTGCGCGGTTTGCCGCCCAACCCGTTCTCATAGAAATAGCCGAGCGCGGCGCCGGCGCGGATATTGCCCTTGTTATAGGCAGCTTCATAGGTGGTGACGGCTTGCGCCAAATCGACCGGCGTCCCGCCAAGGCCACGGGCGTAGCAATCACCCTTGACACGCAAAGCGTTCGGAAATCCGTTGGCGCCGAGCTTGCGGGCATAAAAACAGGCCCTCGTATAGTCTTGGCGAACGTGGGTCCCGCCAAAGTAGGTGGTGGCGAGATTGCTCAACGACGCTTCGTCACCTTGAGCGGCCGCCCTGCCGTACCACTCCACGGCCTTGCCCATGTCAGGCTGCACGAGCGTGCTTATCTTGAAATCGGCATCGAACAGCGTCGCGTAGTAGAACTGGGCCAGAGGCTCGCCGCCGCGCGCATCCCGCTCCAGTGCGTCCATTGCCTGTTGGTTGGATTTCGCCGTATCGCGCAGCGCCAGCAATTGCTTGGAGCGCGCGGCGCTATCGACCGGCTTCGCCCATGGTGCGTTGCTGACGGATGGCGGCGTCGCCCAGAAGAACAGCATCAGCACGGCGGCCAGCGCCTGCGGCCAGATAATCCACGCCAGGCGATAATATCTGTCGTCGTACCAGAGCTTGCCGTGGGCGCTGAGCCAGTTCGAATATACGGGGATCATGAGGCGGTCTCCGCAATCCTGCTCATGATCAACTGATCGTTGCGTCCAGCAGGTCCGCCGTCTCGATGCGCGAGAGGTCGGCGCTGGCGTCGGTCGATATCCGGATGGCTTGTGACTCGCGTGCCTTCTCAAGGAGCGTACGCATCGACCGCGCGTTGCCCCAATCGGTCGCCTTCGAGCGTTGCTCGATCCACGGCGTCAGGGCGGACGCGAAGTCGTCCGGAAGCGAGAACTGCTGGCGCGCTGCCATCCGCCTCAGGATCTCGCAGAGATCGGCGACGCCATAGCTCGGAAAATCGATCGTCTTGGTGAAGCGGCTGCTCAATCCCGGATTGCTCTCGATGAAACGGCGCATGTCGTTGGGATAGCCGGCGACGATGACGACGAGGCGGTCGCGATTGTCCTCCATGAACTTCAACAGCGTGTCGATCGCCTCCTTGCCGAAATCATGGCCGCTGCCGCCACTGCCCGCGGCGAGCGTATAGGCCTCGTCGATGAACAGGATGCCGTCGAGCGCCTCGCGGCACTTGTCGAGCGTCTTGGTCGCGGTCTGCCCGACATAGCCGGCGACGAGGCCGGCGCGGTCGGTCTCGACCAGCTGGCCCTTGCGCAGCACCTTCAGCGCGCGGAAGATTTCGCCGATCACGCGCGCGACCTCGGTCTTGCCGACGCCGGGCGGACCGGTAAACACCATGTGCTGGCTGACCGCGGCGATTGGCAATCCCTGTTCTCTGCGTTTCTGTTCGACCTCGAGCCGCGCCGACAGCCGCTTGATCTCCTGCTTCACCGGCGCAAGGCCGACCATCGCATCCAGCTTTGCGAAAGCGGCGGCGACTGAAACTTGGTTGTCTTCAAGCTTCTGGCCGGTTGCGAGAATGATATCCTCGATAGTGACGCGCGAGATATCTGCCGAAGGATCGTTCGCCGCCCGCAACGCTTGTACCTCCCGGGTTTTCTCCAGAAGCGTCCGCATCTCGCGCGCGTTGGCCCAGTCGTCCGCCTTCGAGCGGCCCTCGACCCATGGCTTCAGCTTCGCCTCAAAGCCCTCGGGCAGGACGAATTGCTGGCGTGCCGCCATGCGCTTGAAGATATCGCACAACTCGGTGGTATTGAAGGACGGGAAGTCGACGGTCTTGCTGAAGCGGCTGCTCAGGCCCGGATTGCTGTCGATGAAGCGCCGCATCTCATTGCGGTAGCCGGCGACGATCACGATCATGCGGTCGCGATTGTCTTCCATGAACTTCAAGAGCGTATCGATCGCCTCCTTGCCGAAGTCGGGACCGCCGCCGCCGGTCGGGGCGGCGAGGCTATAGGCCTCGTCGATGAACAGAATGCCGTCGAGCGCTTCGCGGCACTTGTCGAGCGTCTTGATGGCGGTGTGCCCGACATAGCCGGCGACGAGGCCGGCACGGTCGGTTTCCACAAGATGTCCCTTGCGCAGAACTCTCAGCGCCCGGAAAATCTCGCCGATCACGCGTGCGACTTCGGTCTTGCCGACGCCAGGCGGGCCGGTGAACACCATGTGCTGGCTGAGCGCGGAAACGTCGAGGCCCTGATCGCGCCGCTTCTGCTCGATCTGCATGCGCGCGATCAGCCCCTGCACTTCCTGCTTGACCGGGGTAAGGCCGACCATGGCATTCAGTTTTTCGAGCGCTGCGGCGATCGCGGCTTCATTGTCTTCGACGTTCTGACCGGTGGCGGTTACGATATCCTCGATCGTGACCTTTGAAATGTCGGCGGATGGATCGTTCACTAATCGTTGGCCACCCGCAACGCCTGCGCTTCCCGTGCCTTCTCCAGCAGCGTGCGCATCTCGCGCGCATTGGCCCAGTCTTCGGCCCTGGACCGGCTTTCGATCCACGGCCTCAGCTTGGCCTCGAAGCCCTCGGGCAAGTTGAATTGCTGACGGGTGGCCATGCGCTTGAAGATTTCGGTCAACTCGGCTGAATTGTAGGAAGGAAAGTCGATGGTCTTGCTGAAGCGGCTGCTCAGGCCCGGATTGCTGTCGATGAAGCGCCGCATCTCATTGCGGTAGCCCGCGACGATCACGATGATGCGGTCGCGATTGTCTTCCATGAACTTCAAGCAGCGTATCGATCGCTTCCTTGCCGAAGTCGGAACCGCCGCCGGTCGGGGCGGCGAGGCTATAGGCCTCGTCGATGAACAGGATGCCGTCGAGCGCCTCGCGGCACTTGTCGAGCGTCTTGATCGCAGTCTGCCCGACATAGCCGGCGACGAGGCCGGCGCGGTCGATCTCGACGACATGTCCTTTGCGCAGGACCTTCAGCCCCCGATAGATCTCGCCGACGAGACGCGCGATCTCGGTCTTGCCGACGCCGGGCGGACCGGTGAAAACCATGTGCTGGCTGAGCGCGGAAACGTCGAGGCCCTGATCGCGCCGCTTCTGCTCGACCTGCATGCGCGCGATCAGCCCCTTCACTTCCTGTTTGACCGGGGCAAGGCCGACCATGGCGTCCAGCTTTGCCAGCGCGATCTCCATCGGGGAGGTCTCGGGTCGTTCGTCTGCATCGACGATCATGATCGGACGGACCAGATCGGGTGAGCTCATCGACGGCTGACCGTGCTGCTCAACCAGCCGCATGGCGACGAAGGTCATGCTCAGCCCCGCCACAACAATGAATGCAATCGTTAACGAGGTGATTATCATGTCGGTTCAGCCTCGGCCCGTTGCCTTCATCAGGTCGGCGATTTCGATGCGCGAAAGATCGGCGGAAGGATTCATCGCGATCCGCATCGCCTGGGCCTCGCGCGCTTTTTCCAGAAGCGTGCGCATCTCTCTCGCGTTGGCCCAGTCGTCTGCGCGCGAGCGCTCGGTGATCCAGGGCTTGATCCGGGCCGGAAAATTCTCCGGCAATGTGAAATGCTGCTTCGCGGCCATGCGACGGAGGATTTCGCAGAGGTCGTCGGCGTTGTAGCGGGGAAAGTCGATCGTCTTGGTGAAGCGGCCGGCAAGGCCCGGGTTGGTGTCGATGAAACGCCGCATCTCGTTGGGATAGCCCGCAACGATCACCATGATGCGGTCGCGGTGGTCCTCCATGAATTTCAACAGCGTGTCGATCGCTTCCCGGCCGAAATCTCCGCTCGATCCCGGCGTGCCGGCGAGCGTATAGGCCTCGTCGATGAAGAGAATGCCATCGAGCGCCTGATTGCATTTCTCCAGCATCTTCGGCGCGGTCTGGCCGATATAGCCCGCGACGACGTCGGAGCGCTGTACCTCCACCAGATGTCCGACGCGCAGTGCGCGCAGCGCGCGATAGATATCTCCGAGCGCACGCGCGACCTCGGTCTTGCCGACCCCGGGAGGGCCGGTGAACACCATGTGCAGGCTCAACGGCGCGGTCGGCAGGCCTTGCGCGCGGCGCTTTTGCTCGACCTGCAGGCGGGCGATCAGGCCGTTGACCTCGCGCTTGACCGGCACCAGCCCGACCATGGCCTCAAGGTCCTCGATCGCCTTGTTGGGCGGTGTATCGGGAATTTCCCGCTTCGGCGCGAACAACATCTTGAAGACGCCGCCGCCGCTGGAAGCCGGCTGCAGGGCGCCGGATCGGGCATAGGAGGAGGCGATGAAGGTGACGAGCAATCCGAGGCTGGCTAAAACCAGCACGATCACGAAACCGCTGAGGATGGCCTGGGTCGAAGGCGAAAGGCCCTTGATCCATCCGGCCGGTCCGGATTGCGGATTCATGATCCAGGCGGTGATGATCGTCGCCGCCACGCCGCCGATGATGATGGCGAGGATTTGCTGGTCCTTGAAGAGATTTTTCATCGGCCTCGCGCCTCGGCTAGCAGGGGTTCTTGGCGCGCCAAACCACCGGAATGCTCTGGGAGTTCGGCAGGTCGAGGAGCACCTTTGTGGGGGTCAGGCCGAGGATCGCACCGGTGGCATTGCCTTCGACGACGTAGGTGCCGGCGCCGGAGCCGTAAGGTGCGGGGTAGGGCATGGCGATGCGCTGCACGCCCTCGGTCACGGTGAAATAGGGCGAGACGTAACTGCCGGCGCGGATCCGGAATGTGCTGCCGACCTGCGCGGTTCCCTTGGCGATCGTCATGGAGGCCAAGGGAATCTTGCAGTGCTTGGCGTCGTCGACCAGCCCGCCCGCGACCGATTGGGTCAGCGTGGCGGCGGCGTCGTTAATGTCGCGTTGATCGACGAACGTCACCGTCGGCGTCGACGAACTGCCGGTCTCGGTGAAGGCACCCGATTTCATGGCCACCAGCCCGGCGGCAGCCAGCACAATAAGCACGCCGACCGCGCCGACGATCGCTGGACTCTTGTTGGCTGTCTTGCCTGCCCCGGACGTGCTTATCGCCGGCGGAGCGGCCGATGGTGTTTGCGCTGAGTCGGACATGCCCCTGTCCCTGTCAATCGGCCCATTCGCTACCCATGCGGCTGGGCTTAAATTCATTCCCCGTAAAATGCCACAAAGCCCGCCACTGCAATGTGACGCTGAGCACAGTATGGCGCAGGGTCAGGGCTGTGCCAACCATCAACAGTGTCTGGCCTTGCCAACCAAGCCGCCGGAACCGATCGGCGTGTCGCGCGCGGCCGGTTTCGCCGGCGGCGCGAGCCGGCGGGGGCAGACATGGCGCCTACCGGCGCTTGCGTTTGACGTCGTTGATGAACGAGATGGTCGAATTGTCCTTCGGGTCGATTCGGAGAGCAGCCTGAAGGTCTGACATCGCGTTGTCGAACTGGTTTAAGTAGTAATAGGCGCGGCCCCGCATGCGCCAGCCATAGATGGCCTGGGAATCGAGATCGATGGCCTTGGTGAAATCGTTGACTGCGGCCTGATACTGGCCGGCCTCGAGATAGGCATGGCCGCGAAATTCATAGCCCATTCGGTATTCGGGCTTGAGCTCGATCAGCTTGTTGGCGTCGTTATACATGGCGCGCCAGTCTTCGCGTTCTTCATAGATAAAGGCGCGGTTCTCGTAGGCCCACCACAGGTTCGGGTCGAGGCTGACGGCCTTGGTGAGCGCAGTCAGCGCCTCGTTTGGCCGCTTCAAATTGCGCAGCGCTACCCCGCGATTCATGTAGGGGTAAGCGTAGTCGGACTTGAGCAGAATGGCCTGATCGAAATCCTGCATGGCCCGCTCATTGTTCTCGAGATCGATCCAGGTGAGCCCTCTTTCGTTGTAGAATTCGGCAATTCCCGGCGCGATCGAGATCGCCCGGTTATAGTCGCTCATCGCGAGCTGATATTGCTTGGTCATGAGATAGGCCCATCCGCGGTGCCAGTAGCCGCGGGCGATATTTTCGCCCCTGAGATTTCCGGATGTGAGCAGCGCGGTGCAAGCCTGAATGACGCCTGCGTAATCCTCGCCCTTGCACGGGGCCAGAACATCGCTCGTCTGTTCGTTGAGCGGCAGTGGCTGCGGCTTCGGTGTGGGCGCCGGTGCGGGTAGGGGAGGGTCCTTTTTCTCGGCGACCGGCTTGCCCCAGGGAGCGAAACCCTGACCGGCGGGATGGAACAGCCACAACGTCACGAACAGCAAAAGGCCGATGGCTTGCGGCCAGACGATCCAGGCGATCCGATACCAGCGATCATCGTACCAAAGCTTGCCGTGGGCGGCGAGCCAAGACCCCGAGCCGGATCCGCTATTCGCGCTCATTGGGCTGCCCCTCTCACCTGTTTGATCATGGAAAGCTCAGAAGCGGTTTCCGGCATAACGATAAATCGGTGCCGGCGATCATTCAATCGCCACAGGACATGCGAGATAGATGCCAGATAGCGCCGCAGTGCGTCGCTGCTTCTGGCCAATCCGTGCCGGTCGTTTTTCATGATGCGCCATGCCCCCCGGCGGTGACCGCCTGAAATCTACAATTGCCGGTTTGCCGGTCCAGTTACGTGCGATACGTCACATATCGATTGCCCATCGGTTGCTAGTTTTAACAGCAACAAAAGGGGGCCATCATGCAGCACACCGCATTACAAGGTCGACTTCCACGGAAGCGTTCACCGGTCATGGTGGGGATCGGCGCCGCTGCCGTGGCCTCCGCTGCCACCCTCGTCATGATGATGGGCAATCCTTCGCCCGCGGCGGCGCCGGACCAGACGGCATCCTCCATCAAGCAGTGCCAGATGATCCAGCGCCGGCTGCTGATCTCAACGGCCAGGGGTGGCGGCACGGTCCGTTTCCGCGCCAGCGGCTACCTTTCGCCGCCCTTCACGCTGACACCCCAGCCCCAAGTCGTGGTCTTCCCGCTGTTGCGTCCGGATACGACGCCGGTGGAGGAAATCATGTCGGTCGAGGGCAGCGCCAGCGACGTCGTGATTACGAGCGAGGTAACGGAATTGCACAAGGTGTTCGACGTTGCCGGCGCCTACACCTACACTGTCACCTGGGCACCGAGGAAGAGCTGCTAGCGGTCCAGGGGCCATCATGCAGGAAGGCGATTCGCAAGGACGGTCGCGCCAGCGGGGCCAGCGTTCGCCCGTCGTGCTGGGCATTGGGGCTGCGGTCGTGGCGTCGGCCGTGACCCTCGCGATCATGATGAGCAATCCTTCGCCGGTGGCGACGCCGGATCAAGGGGTATCATCCACCAGAGTCTGCCAGCTGATGCAGCGCAGGCTGCTGGTCTCGACGACCCAAGGCAGTGGCACGGTTCGCTTCCGGGCCAGCGGCTGGCTTTCCCCGCCCTTCAACTTGTCGACGCAGCCCCAGGTCGTGATCTTCCCGCTTCCCCGTCCCGATACGACGCCCGTGGAAGAAGTCATTTCGGTTGAGGGCAATGCCACCGACGTCGTGGTGACCAGCGAGGTGACGGATTTGCACAAGGTGTTCGACGTGGCCGGCACTTATGCCTACACGCTGACGTGGGCGCCGAGGAAGAGCTGCTAGCGGTTGGCGTGTCAGCGGCCTCGGTCAAATCGACACGTCTCATTTGATCCCCCGATAGTTCAATGCCGCTGGCGGTCATCGGTGTTAGCGAATAGTGTTGGCTTTGCGAATGCATCCTCGGGATCCATGGCGATGGAGGGTGCTGACATGCGCAATCTTCACGCTCGGTCTTTACCAGTTGTGGCTGGCGCCCTCCTGCTTTGCCTGTTCAACCGGCAGCCGGTCTTTGCGCGCGGCAGTCAGGTCGGTCACGACGATCCCTGGAACTCCGAGCATATCGATCGTCTGCCGTCTGAGGTGCGCGATGCCGTCATCCACATGTGCGGAAATCCGCCGCGCGCCGGTCACTATTTCGCGACCTATCTTGATCATGCACAGGTGATCAAGCTGCGCTTCGAGCATTTGCATTGCGAACAACAGTTACGGTTCTGTAAGGGAGACAGTTGTCTCCATCAGGAGTACATTTCGACCGGCGGCCACTACCGGTTGATCGAGAATTGCTACGACCGCAGCAACGACTGACGCCATTGCCCGATCTAGAGGCATGGGAACCGTGCCGTCCGCCATGATTTATATGTTTTTTGTTCAGAACATATTCATGCGTGCTCAGCCAAATTGATCGAGAGGGATCAAGGCGCGTGCCGAGCTGTTCCGCGCGCACTAAAGGATCCGGCTACCAGACGACGACTTCGATGATGGTCGACCGAATTGCATTTTTCCGATCCCTGCAGCACGCAGTCCCTGCCTTGGCCGTAATATTTCTAGGCGTCGCTGCCGCGCATGCCGGCGAACTAAACCTCCACGACATGGTTCTGCTCGATCGGCTCACCTGGGGGATAAATGCGTCAAGCGCCGCTCATCTGCAGGCGGTCGGCTCCGAGCGCTGGCTGCAGGAGCAATTGCATCCCGCGGCCAATGTCGGGCTGCCCGACGCCGTCAAAGCTCAGATCGAGGCGATGCCGGACGTGCACAAGTTTCCCTTCGACATTGCGGTATCCTTCGACCAGCAGGCCAAATCTGCCAACCAGGTCGCCGATCCGGACCAGCGCAAGGCCGCGCAGCAGGTCTATCAACAGGCCATGAATGATCGGGGCCGGCAGGCGGCGGCGCGCAGCATCCTGCGCGCGCTCTACGCGCCCGACCAGTTGCGCGAACGGATGACGTGGTTCTGGTTCAATCATTTCAACGTGCATCAATACAAGGCCAACATCCGAATCCTGGTCGGCGACTATGAAGACCGGGCGATCCGGCCCCATGCGCTTGGCAAGTTCCGCGATCTCCTGCTCGCGACCCTGCATCATCCGGCGATGCTGCGTTATCTCGACAATGCCGACAACGCCGTTGGGCATCTCAACGAGAACTACGCCCGCGAGATCATGGAACTGCACACCATGGGTGTCGGTTCGGGCTACACGCAGGCGGATGTCGAGGCGCTGGCGCGCATTCTGACGGGTGTCGGGATTGACGTGAAGCCGGAGGATCCCAAACTCAAGCCGGAGCTGCAATCCCAGCTGGTGCGCGAAGGTGCCTTTGAATTCAATCCGGCCCGGCACGACTATGGCGACAAGACGTTCCTCGGCCACACGATCAAGGGACGGGGGCTCGCCGAAGTGGATGAAGCGATCGATATCCTGGTCCACCATCCCGCGACCGCGACGCACCTTGCCCAGCAGATCGTGACTTATTTTGTGTCGGACAATCCGCCGCAATCTCTGGTGCAGCAGATGGCGCAAAGCTTCAAGGCGACCGACGGCGACATCGCGGCGGTGCTTTCGACGATGGTTCATGCTCCCGAATTCAACGCGTCGCTGAAGCCCGGCGCGAAATTCAAGGACCCCGTGCAATATGTATTTTCAGCCGTTCGGCTGGCGTACGATGACAAGGTGATCCTCAATACAGCGCCGATACAGGGTTGGTTGAACCGTCTTAGCGAAGGATTGTTCAACCACGATACGCCGGATGGTTATGCGATGACCTCGGCGTCCTGGAGCGGGCCGGGACAAATGATGCTGCGCTTCGAGATCGCACGGCAAATCGGTTCGGGTTCTTCAGGCCTGTTCAAGCCGGACACCCCGAACGCGGTCGATCAGCCGGCCTTTCCGCTGATTCAGAATGCGCTCTACTTCAATGGCCTGCGCCAGACCCTGGGCCCGCCAACGCTCGCTGCGCTGGACCAGGCGGTCTCGCCGCAGGACTGGAATACGCTGTTCCTGTCATCGCCCGAGTTCATGCGCTAATCGCGAGGAGGATTGCACCATGAATCGCCGTGATCTGATCAAAGCCTTTGCGGCAATGGCTCCTGTCACCGTGGCAGGCCGCGTTTGGGCTGCGCCCGCCACCGATGCGCGGCTGTTGGTGGTGTTCCTGCGCGGCGCCTACGACGCCGCCAATGTCGTGGTGCCGGTGTCGAGCGACTTCTACCGAACCTCGCGGCCAACGCTCGGCATCGCCAAACCCGACGTCGGCAATCCGAACGCGGCGCTGTCGCTCACCGCCGACTGGGGACTGCACCCGGCGCTGCGGGACAGCATCTATCCGTTGTGGGCCAAGCGGGAAATCGCATTCATTGCCTTTGCGGGCACGAGCGATGACGTGACGCGGAGCCACTTCGAGACTCAAGACACGATTGAGCTCGGCCAGGCCGTCAGCGGCTCGCGAGACTATCGCTCCGGCTTCATGAGCAGGCTCGCCACCGAACTCACGCGGGTCAAGCCGATCTCCTTTACTGAGCAGCTTCCGTTGATCTTCCGCGGCAAATCGCAGATACCGAATATCGGGATCAACAGCGTGGGCAAGCCGGGCGTGGACGATCGCCAGGCCGCGCTGATCAAGAAGATGTACGCGCAAAGCGAGCTTGCCTCCTCGGTGTCGGAAGGTTTTCGGGTTCGCGACGACGTCTACAAATCGATATCGGAGGAAATGAACGCCGCCAATCGCGGTGCGGTTTCGCCGCGCGGCTTCGAATTGTCGGCGCGACGCATCGGGCGGTTGATGCGCGAACAGTTCAATCTGGGCTTTGTGGATGTCGGCGGCTGGGACACCCATGTCAATCAAGGTGCGGCCACAGGCTATCTGGCCGACCGGCTCGGCGAACTCGGCCGAGCACTTGCTGGCTTTTCCGAAGAGATCGGCCCCGCCGGATGGCGAGACACCGTGGTTGTCGTCATCTCCGAGTTTGGCCGCACCTTCCGCGAAAACGGCGACCGTGGCACCGATCACGGCCACGGCAGCGTCTACTGGGTGATGGGAGGCGGCATCAATGGCGGCCGCATCCTTGGCGAACAGGTGAAGGTCGAGCAGGCGAACCTTTTTCAAAACCGCGACTATCCGGTGCTGACGGATTATCGGTCGATGTTCGCGGGGCTGATCCAGCGCATGTATGGCCTCGATAACGCGAGCATTCAGCGCATCTTCGCCGGAGCTCATCCGGCAGAATTGGGAATCGTGTAGGACAAAATTCCCCTCCCGCGCGTTCGGATCAAATCATCCGAATAGCCTGACCAGCGTCCCCGTTGGCGGCAGGACGGCCATGATGTTTCCCGGGATCGTCCCGAAAATGCACCAGGCTCTGACCTTTTCGGCCACAATCGAAAACCACGATTTGGCCATGAAAATACTGGCTGTCATTTCAATTTTGGCGCTGCTCACGTTTACCGGGGCGGCCGTTACCGACCAGCTACTGACCAACGACCAACAGACCGCGCAAAGGGGCAATTGAGCGGGCTTTTGCAGATTGCTTTGCCTTTTGGGGGACGAGAGCGATGCTTTCCTTGGATCAATTTCTCAGACTGATAAGTGTACCCGCCGTGTTTGCTGCATTCCTGATCGCGTCGCAGATTTCCGCCGCGCTCGCGCCTTACCCGGCTTAAGCCGTAAGGCTGGACCCGGCCTGAGCCACAACCCCGGCGCCTAACCGGTCCGCGATGTTGCGGATGGTCACGCCGTATCCTGGCTTTGAGTTGCGCTCGCCTCACTTCAAGCTGATTGCTCGGGGTGCTGCTTACTCGGCTGCCTGCCAGGATGGTGGACGCATGGTGCCGACGCCATCGGCCTCGGTTGCGGAAATCGTCGTTCGTATCATCAGCCGCGCTTCATGCGCCGGCCACGGCCG
This sequence comes from uncultured Alphaproteobacteria bacterium, assembly GCA_963713785.1. Taxonomy (GTDB): domain Bacteria; phylum Pseudomonadota; class Alphaproteobacteria; order Rhizobiales; family Xanthobacteraceae; genus Bradyrhizobium. The sequence continues at coordinate 105,259 of CAVQNB010000002.1, read as the reverse complement.
GCCGCGGTGCATCGTGGCGCGGTTGTCCCACATCACGACATCGCCCTTGCGCCATCCGTGGAGATAGGTCGTGCCGGGCGCAGTCGCTGCCGCTGTCAACTCGTCAATCAGCTTTTTGCCTGCGGCTGCTTCCATGCCCTCGACCGCGTAGGCATGGGAAGCAAGATAGAGCGCGCCGCGGCCGTTGACCGGATTGGTCCACACCATGCGCCAGCATTGCGGTGGCAGCACCGCGCGCTCCTCGGGGCTTGCAAGATCCGGCGCGATCTGGCCGCGCGAATGGGCGTAGTCGTGCCACGCAAAGGAGTTTTGCAATTGGCCGCCCGTATCGGCATCGAGCCGCTCGAAGGCAAGGCGGGTCGAGGCGAATTCGGTTTCGCCGCCTCGCGCCGGAATGACGCGCGCCGAAAGAATTGAAGTCAGCGCCGGCACGCGCTTGAACGAGGAGTTGGTATGCCAAAGCTGGTTGGCCTTGGCGCGCATCGCCATGCGGTGATCGGCGGGCACCACCTTGCCGTCAGCACCGATGGTAGAGAGGATCACAAAATGCGAGCCGGTACCCTCCGAGCCGACCTTGGTCACTTCCGGAGGGCCGAAGCGGCGCGAAAAAGCCAGCTGAATTTCGTCGGTCACTTCCTGATGGCGCAGCACCAGGACGGAATGCTGTTCGAAAGCTGCGCGGGTTGCCGCATAAGCCGCGTCGTCGGAGGCGACATCGGCGAGTGTCACGCCACGTAGCTCGGCGGAAAATCCCGGACCCAACGGGATCACATCCATCGGCAATTCCTCCGTTTTTCTTGTTGGGTCGAGCTTACGGCAAAGCGGTCCGCCCGGCAACGAGTGCGGCATCGCTTGCCTCGTCCGCGGGTCGTTTGGGTGTCGCAATCCGGCGCCATGGTCTATACGGAAGCCGGGTATCCGACGCCGATGCCGCCGCAACAAGCCCGGGTGATTGGCCGATAAATTGACTGCCGCATTGGACCGTCCATTGAGCGAAAATCCGACATCCGCCACCGACAACACCGTGCGACGAAGCCCGCAAGGCAAGCTGCCGATTTTGGGTCTCTCGGCACTTGGCATCGTGTTCGGCGATATCGGGACCAGCCCGCTCTACACCTTCAAGACCATTCTCGGCGTCACCGAAAAGTCGCCCGATGCGGCGGCAGCTCTCGGCGCGCTTTCGCTGGTGCTTTGGACGCTGTTCATCATCACGACGATCAAGTACGTGCTGTTTGCGATGCGCGTCGACAATGACGGCGAGGGCGGCATCCTCGCCTTGATGGCTTTGCTCGGCGTGAAGAAGCAGAGCCGGCCGACGATCGTGGCCGTCGGACTGTTCGGCGCGGCATTGATCTATGGCGACGGCGCGATCACCCCGGCGATCTCGGTGCTGTCGGCGCTGGAGGGGCTGAATATCGCGACGCCTGCGCTGCAGCCCTATGTTGTTCCGGCGGCGGTTGCGATCCTGCTTGCGCTGTTTGCGATCCAGTCGAACGGAACGGCGACGATCGGGCATTTGTTTGGCCCGGTCATGCTGATCTGGTTCGTTACCATCGCTGTGCTGGGGATATCGGGCATCCTAAAGCATCCGTCGGTGTTCGCCGCCGTCAATCCGGTCTACGGCCTGTCCTACCTGTTCTCGAACGGGGCCACCGGCTTTTGGGTATTGGGCGCGGTGTTTCTTTGCGTCACCGGCGCGGAGGCGCTTTATGCCGACATGGGTCATTTCGGCAGCGGACCGATCAAGCTTGCCTGGTTTGCGATCGTATTTCCAAGCCTGATCCTCAATTATACCGGGCAGACGGCGCTCGTGCTCGAAGGCGCCCCGACCGACGGCAATATTTTCTTTCGGCTCTGTCCCGAGCCATTGTTGCTGCCGCTGATCGTTCTGGCAACCATCGCGACCATCATCGCCAGCCAATCGATCATCACCGGCGCCTTCTCGATGACCCGGCAGGCGATCCAGCTTGGCTGGCTGCCGCGGCTGCAGATCAAGCAGACTTCGTCGGAAGGCTACGGACAAATCTATGTCGGCGTCGTGAACTGGCTCTTGATGATCGTGACCGTCGGTCTCACGATCGGATTCCGCAAGTCGGATAATCTCGCATCGGCGTACGGGATTGCGGTTTCGCTGACGATGTTGATGACATCGGTCCTTCTGTTCATCGCGATGCGCGAGATCTGGGGTTGGACCATATGGGCCGCCGGCGCCGTCGCGGTCTTTTTCCTGACGATCGATAGCGCGTTCTTCCTCGCCAATCTCACCAAGATCGGTGAGGGCGGCTATGTTCCGGTGATCCTGGCGATCGGTGTCTACGGCCTGATGTGGATCTGGCATCGCGGTGCCGCCGCCGTCGCGATGCGGATGCACGAGGCGCTGATCTCCGGTCCCCGAATTCATGGCCGCGATCGCTGCCAAGAACATACCGCGGGTGCCGGGCACGGCGGTGTTCCTGACCCGGACCGAGCGGGATACGCCGCCGGTAATGATCTGGCACGTCAAGCATAACCGTGCCTTGCACGAGCACCTGTTCGTGCTGCACGTTGAAATACTCCCCGTGCCCTGGGTCGCGTCCACCGACCGCATCACGCTTGGGGAAGTTGCGCCGAATTTCTGGCGCGCCGAAGCGCGTTTCGGCTTCATGGAACGTCCCCACATTCCCGACCTGCTGACCGCCAGCAAGTGGCTCGGCTGCACCGTCGACGTTGCCGATGTTACCTATTATGTAGGTCACGAGACCGTGGTCGCCCGTGACGACGGTCAGGGCCTGCCGGCCTGGCAGGAGCGGATCTTCGCCGTCATGGAGCGCAACGCCGTCCATGTCAGCGATTTCTTCAGCCTGCCCAGCGATCAGGTCGTTGAGATCGGGCGGCAGGTTGCGATCTAGGGCTCGAACCAGGCATGAAATGGCGCAAAAAGCGAAGGGAAGTCGAGCATTGAATAAATATTCGCGACGCGGCGTGCTCGGCCTGGTGGCGACGACAACCGCAGCGCTTGGCATTTCGCCGGGGCGCGTTTTTGCACAAGGCGCCGCTCCGGGTCGGGTGATGGATGCGCTCACAACCTACATGGCTGCCGCCGCGACGCGTGCGCTGCCGGAGGAAGTGACGGAGCACGCCAAATATCATCTGCTCGATACCAGTGCCGCGATGATCTCGGGATCGGAATTGCCGCCGGGCCAGGCGGCGCAGCGCTACATCCGCGAGCACGGCGGCAATGGCGCTAGCTCCGTCGTGGCCTCGGCGGTGACCGCGGCCCCAATTGATGCTGCGCTCGCCAATGGCGTGATGGCACATGCCGATGAAACCGACGACTTCGCATAATGAGTCGCGCTCCCATCCGGGTTGCGCTGTGGTGCCGGCTGCGCTGGCGTCGGGCGAAATTCACGGCATCGACGGCACCGGGTTGCTTCGCGCCGTGACGCTCGGCTATGACATCGGCCCGCGCGTGGTGATGGCGATGGGAGGCGCTGCCTTCAGCTACGAGAGCAGCCTTGCCACCCACAGCATTGCCGGCACCTTTGGCGCGGCGGCGGCGGCTGCGTGTGCGGCCAGTCTTGACGCGCGCCAGATGCGCTGGCTGCTCGACTATGCCGCGCAGCAATCCTCGGGGATCGTCGCCTGGCGGCGCGACACCGATCACATCGAGAAGGCCTTTGTGTTCGCCGGCATGCCGGCGCGAAACGGCGTCACCGCAGCCCTTCTGGTCAAATCGGGTTGGAACGGCGTCGATGATATTTTCTCCGGCGCCGACAATTTCTTCCAGGCCTATGCGCCGAAGGCGCAGCCCGAGCGGCTGGTCGAAAAGCTCGGCGAACGCTATGAGATCACGCAGACCGATATCAAGAAGTGGACGGTCGGCTCACCGATTCAAGGCCCGCTCGACGGGATCGAGGCGCTTCGCGGCAAGAAGCCGTTCGAGGCTGGCCAGGTGAAGCGGGTCACGGTACGGCTCGCGCCTTCGGTCGCAACCGTGGTCGACAATCGCGACATCCCCGATATCTGCCTGCAGCACATGGTCGCGGTGATGCTGCTCGACAAGACGGTGTCGTTTCATGCGGCGCATGACAAGCCGCGCATGCAGGATCCGGCTGTTCTGAAGGAGCGCGCCAAGGTCAATCTCGTCAAGGACGAGGAATTGGCCAAACTCCTGCCGGCGCGCGAGACCATCGTCGAGATCGATCTCGCCGATGGCACACATTTGTCGGAGCGCGTTGCGGCGGTCCGCGGCACGCCGCGCAATCCGATGACGCGCAATGAAGTGATCGAAAAGGCCCGCGATCTGATAGTGCCGGTCCTGGGGGCGGAGCAGTCGGCGCGCCTGATCGAGACCGTATTTGCCATCGAGAGTATAACGGACGTCCGCAATTTGCGGCGCTTGCTGCAGCGTGGCGCGTAGTTCCGGAGCGCGGCCATGGACCGAGGCGAGATCGATGCTATCCGCGCGTTGCTTGGCTCGAAGCCGCGGCCGGTCGGATGGTCCGAGCGGCGTCAGCGGCTTGACGAGCTCGGATCGGTCTGGCCGGTGGCCGACGATGTGACGTGTGAGGCGGTCGACTGCGATGGCGTCCCCGGCGAATGGTCGCAGGTGCCGGGCAGCGATCCTTCGCGCGTGCTGTTGTTTTTTCACGGCGGCGGCTATTGCTCCGGCTCGATTCTGAGCCACCGCAGGATGGTGAGCGAAGCCGGCCGCGCCGCGCGCATGCGAACGCTCGCGATCGGCTACCGGCTCGCGCCGGATCACCCTTATCCGGCGGCGCATGAAGATGCGATGGCGGCCTGGCGTTTCCTGCGCCGGCAAGGCATTGCGGCTGAAAATATAGCCGTTGGCGGCGACAGCGCCGGCGGCAATCTCGCGATCACGCTCATCAACCGGCTGCGCGCGGCGGGCGAAGCCCTGCCTGCGTGCGCCTGGTTGATCTCGCCATGGACCGATCTCACCATGTCCGGCGCGACCCTCGACACCAAGGATGCCGTCGATCCTCTCATCCACAGGGCTTATCTCGAGGAACTTGCTGACGCCTACGCGGCTTCGGCCGATCGCCGCGATCCCCTGATCTCGCCGCTGTTCGCCGACCTGCATGGCTTTCCGCCGACGCTGATCCAGGTCGGTTCGGCGGAGACGCTGCTGGCGGATGCCACGCGGTTTGCGGCTGCGGCAGGCGCCGCCGATGTCGATGTGACCCTCGAAATTTGGCCGCACATGATCCACGCCTGGCCGCTATGGAATGCGAAGCTTGAGGATGGGCGGCGCGCGCTGGCGAGCGCGGGAGAGTTTATCCGGGCGCGGGATCGCAAGCGGGACTAGCGGACGTATGCGTTGGAAGATGCCGTCAGGCTGATGTCAGAAGCAAAAAATTTGAACTCGTCGGGCAAATCACCGACATAACGGTATTGTCGCAACAATGCTCGAAGCCCGCACCGGCAACGGTCGCGGGCATTTTGTTGCGCTTCAGCGGATGCTGACGAAGGTGCCCCAGGCGGCGGCGAGGCCGGCAAATACCAGGACAATGAACGGGTTGTCGCAGAAGGCGCCGCCATAGCTGCACATCTGGACGCCGAGCGATCCAATCTCGTGATTGCCCGCGGCATAGAACAGGCCCGACAGGATGGCCAATGCGGCGGCGGCGAAATACATCTGGTGTCTCCTGGTCTGCCGCCGGTCATTGATCACGCCGCTCAATGTCCGGCCGGCATTTCGTTAAAAATCCCGCGCGTTCTCGATCGAAACATCGCGCGGGTTGACATGTCGGGCAAATCAGGGGCCCATCGACATCATCGCAAGAATTATAAACCCGCGCCGGGAAAACCGGAGCGGGGTTTTTCGTTTTGCGCCGCGCGACTTGCAGAGTTGGTTTCAATTTTGCGAATTTGGTTTGCTGAATTTTCCGTTAAGATTTGACACGTCGGGCAAATCGGCGGCATAACGGCATCATCGCAAGAATTTTGAAGAGCCCGCGCCGGGGAAAACGGCCGCGGGCTTTTTTGTTGTGTGCTGAGTATGAACGACAGCTTGGAGGTGGAAGTCCTCTATCCAGCCTGACGGCGGCGAAGGATTAGCGAAGCGCAAGGGCGTCATCGCGAGGTGGGGTCTGAAGAAAGCGGGGAGCAAAGCCGCGGCCCGATGGACAAACACCGGATAACGAGGCCTACCCGGCCGGACGAGCGAGCAACTGATCGCGAAGTCCAAGGTCATCAAAGGTCGGGGTGGTAAATCCGGCGGGCGTGCGGTGAAGGCGGTCGATGTTACCTCGGGAGGTCTGCGCTGTGTCCCGAACTCGGGACCGAGGTCGTCGCAAGGCGGCCTGACCGCAGCGCAGAAGTCAGCAGACGGCGTATTAGGCGGCAGCGCGCCGCCGAAGGCCCGAACGGTGGAAGTGGTTAGTAGAGCGGCGATCTCGTGCGAGCCATGCGGCAGAAGAATCAGGTCGAGCTGAACTTGGGCAGCGGGGTAGAGGGTGAAGCCCGAAGCACCGCCGCCCGAGAGCCCGAAGCCAGCACGGCGAAAGCCTGTCCCGAACACCCGGCGGTCGCGGGACCGTTGATGGAAGACGTGAGAATCTGAAGACAGCGTTGGCGCAAGTGAAGCGCAACAAGGGAGCGGCAGGTCTGCGAGGGGCCGACATACGGCAGCGCACGCAATCCAGTGCGCTCGATCTGCGCCGCGCTCCCGGTGTTCTTTCTTTTGTCGTGCGCCACCGCATCTGCGGACGACCATTGCCTCACCTCACGTCAGCGGTCGCCTTCACGGGGCCCAAACGAGACATACTAAGGTATTGTAATACCCTGCTTGACAAATATCTGTACAATGTACAAATATCTGTACGTGAGTGGGAGAGTTCCAATGGCACACGTTTCTTATAGTCAGCTACGCAACAATCTCGCGTCTTACATGGACGAAGTGTGCGACGGGCGTGCGCCTCTCTTTGTAACTCGTCAGAATGCTCGCAGCGTCGTCCTCATGTCGGAGGAGGACTACGAGGGTCTGATGGAGACCGTTCACCTCCTGAAGAGCCCAGCCAACGCTGCTCGCCTGTTGCGTTCGATCGAAGATGCGGACCAGGGCAGACTGACGGAGCATGAATTGGTCCAACCGACGAAAGCAGGTTCAACCGGGGCATGAAGACCGCTTGGACCGAAGATGCCTGGCAGGATTATCTTTATTGGCAGCAGACGGACGAAAAGATCCTCACGGCTATCAACGACCTGGTTGAAGACAGCAAGCGCAATCCGTTTAAGGGGCTCGGGAAACCAGAGCCCCTTAAACATAAATTGCAGGGCTGGTGGTCTCGTCGCATTTCTGGCGAACACCGTTTGGTCTATCGCGTTTCAGGCAAGGACGACAATCAGCAACTCGACATCGTGCAATGCCGTTATCACTATTGATGTGACCTTTTCTTCATCGCCGATCCACCTCTGGTCACCTCTGCAGCGCCTTCGCAATCCGGTTGAGCTTTTCATCGATCGCTGCGACTTGGTTCTTCAGCGCCTCGATCTGAGGCGTGGTAGCAGGATCGAGCACACCGATCGGAATACCGCAGCGTGAGCACTGAACCATCGTGAGTTTCTTGCTCTCACCTAATGGCGTGAACAGCGCGAGTTCGAAGCTGTGTCCGCTGCATTTGGCGCATGTTGAGACCGCCATAATCTTGCTCCCGACTTTCCCCTGAGCATAGCACGGTTTGGCAATTCGCCTTCCGTCATGCCCGGCCGTGAAAGAAAAACGAACGGGTTGATAGCAACGGGGCCCCAAATACTCCTTCACCTTGAAAGAAATCTCTATGCCCAAAATGTCCACTTCCGATCTCAAGGGCCATGCTCGCTTCCGAGAAGGCCAACGCACTCGCCGCGATCTCGGCTGCGCGGCTTGCCGAAGAGCGCGCCGATGCAATGGATTATTATCTCGGCGACATGAACAAGGACATGCCACCGCAGGACGGCCGTTCGCGCGCGGTCTCGACCAACGTCGCCGACACCATCGAAGGCCTAATGCCGAACTTGATGGATATTTTTGCAGGCTCCGACGAGGTCGTGCGCTTCGAGCGGGTCGGGCCGGAGGATGAGGCCGCGGCGCAGCAGGAGACCGACTACGTCAATCACGTCTTCATGCAGCAAAATCCCGGCTTCATGATTTTGTATTCTTTCATCAAGGATGCGCTGCTCTCGAAAGTCGGCATCGTCAACGCGTGGTGGGAAGAGCGCGAGGAAGAGAGCCGCGAGACCTATTACGATCTCACCGACGACCAGTTCGCGCTGCTCGCACAAGCCGTGATGGAATCAAACGGCGCGATGAAGATCGTGGCGCATACCGTGCATTCGACGTATTCGCCTGAAACTTCGGAGGCAACGAGCTGATGAACTTGGCTTCTTCCTTGCTTGCCGCACCGCCTTCGGCGCCGCTTGCATCTCCGGTCATCCATGACGTCATATCCTTGGGGGTGGCCCAATACACTGTATTGGCGCAAATCCCTCAAGAGCAAACGAGGTCTCTTTCGAGGATTTCGGCCGCGCCAATTTCTAGACGGACATCCGCCCGGTGGCCAAACGGCCACCGGGCTTTTTTGTTTTTCAGAGGTGCTCTGCAAAGCTGCACGCCGGCACTACTTGTGAACCGGTTGAAATAGACCCTAAGATCACATCACGGCATCGACCGGCAATTTCAGAACAATACAAAAGGAAACTCCCGATCATGACTAGCAGGCCGCAGCTACCGGAACGCACCCCACGGGGAAAGGGCGTGCCTACCGCTCTCGACGGTCTAGTCGTCGTGGATTTCACTCGTGTTGTTGCGGGGCCTGCGTGTACACAAACACTCGCGGATTTTGGGGCGGAGGTCATCAAGATCGAAAACCCGGATGGCGGCGACGACAGCCGCGCTTACGAACACGCGGAAATCGGCGGCGAGAGCGCTGCTTATATTAGCCTTAACCGCAACAAGCGCGGCATTGCGCTCGACCTTGCCGTGCCAACTGCCCGGGAGGTTGCCCGCGAACTCATTGCCAAGGCGGATGTCGTAGTGGAGAATTTTTCCGGTGGAGTCATGAAGAAGTTTGGTCTCGACTATGAGTCGGTCGCGCCAACCAATCCACGCTTGGTCTACTGTTCGATCTCGGCCTATGGACGCAAAGGACCGTTCGCGATGCGACCGGGCTTTGATCCGATCACGCAGGCCGAAAGCGGCTTCATGTCGCTCAATGGCTTTCCTGACGGGCCGGCGGTGCGGACGGGACCGCCGATCGTCGACATGGCGACGGGAATGTCAGCCTGCAATGCCATTCTGCTCGCGTTGTTCGCCCGCGACCGGCTCGGCCGCGGCCAACATGTCGAGGTTGCGTTGTTTGATATCGCGATGTCGATGACTGGATTTTATGGCATGGCCTACCTGATCAGCGGAGCCAATCCGGGCCGTTTCGGAAACTCGCCGAATGGATCTCCTACGGTCGGCATCTATGAGGCGTCCGATGGACCCCTCTACATGGCCTGCGCCAACGATCGGCTATATCGCCGCCTCATGACCGAGGTGCTCGAACGACCCGATCTCGTCACCGATCCTCGCTTCGCGGACCGAAAGGCACGGACGGCCAACAAGGAGAAGTTGCGCGCCGTCATCGCGGGTGTCTTTGCAGGCGACCGGCTCGAGAACTGGATGGCCAAAATGAAAAAGGCCAACATACCCGTTGGCTATCTTCGCACCGTGGAGCAGGGGTTCAATGCACCCGAAGCGCGCGAGCGCCATCGTCTAAGCCGGATTCCGCACCCGACCGCAGGTTCGGTGCCCAACATCGAAACACCACTCAATATGAGCCTGACCCCGGTGGTTGACCCCGTAGCGGCGCCATTGCTCGGCGAGCACACCAAGGACGTCCTGCGCAAGACGCTCGGCTATGACGATGAACACCTTGCGAGGCTTGCCGAAGCGGGCGCATTCGGGAAGACGGGAAACATCGGCTGACGCCGGCCACCGAGGCAGGCACAGCTTCCAATCAATCGTCGATGCTTCGGCATTGGCCCTAGCCGGGCAGCGGGTTGCCATGCTTTGATGGGAGGATATTGAGGCCCGAACAAAAGCCGTGAAACGGCGGTTAGCGGCTTGCTGCCGCCGGCCCGAGAAGCCGAAGGGAGGACAAGCCTTGGAAAAGTCCGGTCGCACTATGCTGGCCAAGATCTGGGACCAACATGTCATCGCTCGGGTCAGCGATGATACCGATCTCCTTCATGTCGACCGCCATCTGCTGCATGATCTTGGCGGCTCGCGCGGCCTGCTCGATGTGAAAAGCCGCGGCCTCACGGTTCATAATCCGGAATTGACGTTCGCGACGCCCGATCATGCGATCTCGACCGCGCGCGGCCGCGCCGGCACAATCAAGATCGGGCAGGAGCTGCTCGCGGCCTTGCGGGTCGAGACCGCTGCCAGCGGCATCCAGATGTTCGATATCGACGAGCCGGGGCAGGGCATCGTCCACGTCATAGGGCCGGAACTTGGCCTGAGCTTGCCCGGCTGCCTGATCGTTTGCGGCGACAGCCACACCTGCACCCATGGCGGGCTGGGTGCGCTGGCGTTTGGTATCGGCTCGAGCGAGCTCACCCACGTGCTGGCGACGCAAGCTTTGATCCAACGCCGCCCGAAAACCATGCGCGTCAAGTTCGAGGGCAAGCTTTCGTTCGGCGTTACCGCGAAGGATATGATCCTCGCGCTGATCGGTCATGTCGGGGCGGCGGGCGGCACCGGTTATGCCGTGGAATATGCCGGCAGCGCGATCCGCGATTTACCGGTCGAAGGCCGGCTTACCATATGCAATTTGTCGATCGAGCTTGGCGCCAAGATGGGCATGGTTGCGCCGGATGAGAAAACCTATGAATTTCTCCGCGGACGCCCCTACGCGCCGCAAGGCGATATGTGGGAACAGGCGGTTAGGGCGTGGCGTCAGCTTCCGAGTGATCCCAACGCTGATTTCGACAGGGAGGTCCTGATCGACGTCACAAAGATCATTCCGCAGGTGACCTGGGGCATCAGCCCGGAACATGTCGTCGGGGTGGACGGTCGCATTCCCGATCCGCAGGTAATTGTGGATCCGGCGCACCGTGCCGCCGTCGAGACCGCGCTCGATTATATGGGTCTTAAACCAGGTGCACCGATTGCCGGTACGCCGGTCGATTGGGTCTTCATCGGCTCCTGCACCAACAGCCGATTGAGCGATTTGCGGGCGGCAGCCGAAGTCGCGCGCGGCCGCAAGGTCGCGCCCGGCGTCCGCGCCTGGGTGGTGCCGGGTTCGGAGACGGTCAAGCGCGATGCGGTTGCCGAAGGACTCGACAAGCTGTTCACGGAGGCCGGGTTCGAATGGCGCGAACCCGGCTGTTCGATGTGCCTGGCCGCCAACGGCGAAACGGTCGCGCCCGGCCAGCGCTCGGTCTCGACGTCCAATCGCAATTTCGTCGGCCGTCAGGGACCGCGTGCGCGCACGCATCTTGCGAGTCCAGCGAGCGCCGCGGCTGCGGCGATCGCGGGCGCCATCGCCGACGTTCGGACGATGGAGCGCTGAACATGCCAAGACCTTTCAATCTACTAACGGCGATCGCAGCACCGATCATGCGTGGCAACATCGACACCGACGTCATCATCCGCATCGAGCGGCTGGTCGGAAACTCCATCCGTGGCACGCTCGGCAAATGGGCGTTCGGCGCGTTGCGCTATCTGCCCGACGGTTCGGAAAATCCCGAATTCATCTTGAACCGAGAGCCCTATCGGCAGGCAGAAATCCTGATCACCGGCCCGAATTTCGGCTGCGGCTCTTCCCGCGAAGGGGCGGTATGGTCGCTACAGGAGATGGGCATCCGCGCCATCATCGGCTCGAGTTTCGGCGACATCTTCTTTGCCAATTGCTTTCAGAACGGAATTCTTCCGATCGTGGTCGACAAGGAGATTGTCGATGGCCTGGCCGCCGAGGTCGCACTCACGCAAGGGGCGGGACGGATCGGTGTCGATCTCGAGGGGCAGACGATCACTTCGCCAACGGGCAAGCAGCATCGGTTCGAAATTGATCAGCGCCGCCGCGAAGGCCTGCTGGAAGGTCTCGACGAGGTCGCATTGACGCTGCAGCGCGACCATGAAATTCGCGCCTTCCAGGCAGCCGACCGCACGGTGCGGCCATGGATCCATTTTGCGAGGAAATCAGCATGAGCAGCCGTTCCAATATGGTCAAGGTAGCCGTGGTCGGCGGCGAGGGCATTGGCCCTGAGGTAACGGCGCAGTCCCATCGGATACTCAATTGGTTCGCGACCAAACGCGGCGTGCCGGTCGCGCTGCGAGAAGCGCAATACGGGCTCATTCCCTATCTCGCGACCGGCAAGGTTTTGCCGGACGACACCCTCGAGGCGATGGAAGAGGCTGACGCCATCCTCTGGGGAGCAACGGGCGGTCCTGAAACCAAGGAAGTTCCGGCCGCCGCCCGCAAGGCTGGGAGCCTGCTGTCGTTGCGTAGCAAGTACGATCTTTACGCTAACCTGCGGCCGATCGTTGCCAATCCGGCACTGGCAGACTCTGCGCCACTGAAGGCCGAAGTCCTGAAGGGCGTGGATTTCGTCATCATCCGTGAACTCACCAGCGGAATTTATTTTGGAGAACCGCGCGGCATAGAAGTACTTCCCGACGGGCAGCGCCGCGGCTTTAATACCGAGCAATACACCACCAACCAGATCCGCCGTGTGGCCCGCGCCGCCTTCGAGCTGGCGCGGACGCGCAGGAACAAGGTCTGTTCGGTGGACAAGGCCAATGTGCTAGAGACCAGCGTGGTGTGGCGCGAGGAGGTGATCGCCGTGCACAAGGAAGAGTTTTCCGATGTCGAGCTCACCCATCTCTATGTCGACAATGCCGCCATGCAGATCGTCAGGGAGCCACGCCAATTCGATGTCATGGTGACCGGCAACATCTTCGGCGACATCCTCTCTGATTGCGCTGCGATGGCGTCGGGTTCGCTCGGCATGCTGCCTTCGGCCTCGCTGGGACCGCTCGACAAATACGGGCGGCGCAAGGCGCTGTATGAGCCGGTCCACGGCAGCGCCCCTGATATCGCCGGCAAGGGCATCGCCAATCCACTCGGCTCGATCTTGAGCGTCGCCATGATGCTGCGCTTGACACTGAACCGGCCGGATGACGCGGATCTACTCGAGAAAGCGGTTGATACCGCACTGACGGGCGGGGCGCGGACCGCCGACATTGCTGAACCCGGAGCAGAGAGGCTCTCGACGGTCGAGATGGGCGATGCGGTATTGAACGCCCTGGAGAAGGTCGCCGGCAGGGAGAGGGAGTGCGCATAATGGCCAATATCACCAGGCGTTCTGCGCTGACGATCGTTGCGGGCAGCGGCGCCGCCATCGCCGCCGGCCCGGCGTGGGCTGGCGACATGAGCGGCCGCGCGATCTATCCGGTGGCGGTGCCGGTCTACCAGACCCATTTCGTGGCCGATCGCATCGGTTACTTCAAGGAGGCGGGTCTGGATTGCAAGCTGGTCCAGGGCGGCAGCGGCGTAAAGACACGCGAGATCATCGCCTCGTCGCAAGGCGACGTCGGGATCGGCGATATCACTCATCCAATGCAACTCAGCAACCATGGCCGCGCCGGGCGCGTGTTGATGCCGGTCGATACGCGCTCGAGTTCGGTGATGTTCATCATCCGCAAGGACCTCAAGGATCAGGGCATCACAACGCTTGAAGCGCTGACGGAATGGAAGCGGCCCGATGGCCGCAAGCCTATTGTCTCGGTGTCGTCGTTGGGCGGCACCAATCACGTCTGGGCTTCGTACTACATGGAGACCATGGGGCTCGATCAGAAGGTCACGTGGATCGGCACCGGTAACGTCGACACCATGCTGGGCTCGCTGAAGACCAAACAGGTCGACGTGCTCGTAAGTTCGCTGTCGCTACTGAACGACTCGAAAGAGCAGGGTTGGGGAGACCTGCTGTTCGACGGCACCGACGAAGCGATCTGGAACAAATATATCGGCGGCAAGGTGCCGGTAACGTCGCATTTTACCCTGCAATCGACGATCGACAAGGATCCGCCGAAGATGCAGGCCTTCGTCACCGCGCTGTGGCGTGCGACGCAATGGGTCAAGACGCATACGCCCGACCAAATCTATGACGCCATCGAACCCTACGTCGGTAGCACCTCGCAGGCCGCCAATATCATCGAAATCACGGCGCTGCAGAAGGTCGTCGATTATGAGGCGACCATCGATGCCGCCGGTTTTGCGCGTGGCGAAAAGGTCTGGTTCCGCGAGATGACCGGGATCAAGCCGCTGACCATCGCCGAAGTTGTCAGCCCCACCTTCATCGCGGCGGCGCGGAAGGCGTATCCGGGTTGACAGCGCAGGACATGCCTGCGGCGCTGCTACCCCGGTCGCCCGATGTCCGGCGGATTGATGTCAGGGGATTGAGCAAATCATTTCAGCTCGGCGGCAAAGCCATCGAAGCGGTGCGCGATGTGTCGTTTGGCGTCCGGCGCGGCGAGTTCGTCGCCTTGCTGGGGCCGTCCGGATCGGGCAAGAGCACGATCCTCAATATGATCGCGACCCTGATACGGCCGAGCAGCGGCCAAATCCTCATCGACGGCACACCGGTCATTCCGGGCAAGGCGACGCCCGGCGTCGGCTACGTCTTTCAGCGTGACACGCTTTTTCCGTGGCGCACGGTCGCCGACAATATCGGCTACGGGCTGCAGCTGGCTGGCGTTTGCGATGCGGAACGCAAGCAACGCATTGCGGCCTGCGTGGCACAGGCGGGCTTGGACGGCTTCGAGCAGGCTTATCCGTCGGCGCTTTCCGGCGGCATGCGCCAGCGCGCCGCGCTGATGCGAACCCTTGTCGTCGAGCCGCAAATATTGCTGATGGACGAGCCGTTCGGCGCGCTCGATACCCACACAAAGATAGATATGCATGAGGTTCTGCTGCGGATCTGGGAACGTGAGCAGCAAACGGTCTTGTTCGTGACGCATGATCTCGGCGAAGCCCTGACGCTTGCCGATCGCATCATCCTGTTCTCGGCGCGCCCCGGCCAGATCAAGGATATGTTCGACGTGGATTTCGCGCGGCCGCGCGACGCCGTCAAAGTGCGCGAAACGCCGCGTTATGCGGAGTTGTTCCAGCACATTTGGCACTCGCTCGGAGAAGAGTTCGTCAAGGGCCGCAGCACATGAGGAGGGGTCGATTCGCCGGCACCCTCGCATGGCAGGCGGCGATCTGCCTTGCCGTGCTTTCGATTTGGCAATGGGGATACGACCTGCATGCGAGTCTTCCCTGGCTGGTTCCAGATCTGCTCGATCCCTATTTTGTGTCGAAACCCTCAGAAATCTTCGAGCGCTTTCTCATCTTGAGCTGCCTCAAGTCAAAGATGGGCCTCTTCAACGGCTGGACGAACGGCGACTTTGCCAAATGCCTGACGCGCAATGAAAACAATCTTTGGATCGCCACCGCCGTCACGCTTAAGAACACCTTCTTTGGTTTCGTGATCGGTGTGTCCAGCGGCTTTGCGGCCGGGCTGATCCTCGGGCGATCCAACCGGCTCAGCGCGATTTTTCAACCCTTTATCACGGCCGTGAACTCGATTCCGCGCATCGCGCTGGCACCGATCATCGTCCTGGCGTTTGGCATCGGTGATACCTCGAAAATCGTCACGTCATGGATCGTGGTCGTGTTCCTCGTGTTCTTCAACACATTCGAGGGTGCGCGCTCGATCGACGAGGGCTTCATCAACGTCGCCCGCTTGCTGGGCGCCAGCGAATGGCAGATCACCCGCACGGTCGTGATTCCCTCGACCATGGCCTGGGTGTTCGCCTCGCTGTCACCGGCAATATCGTTTGCGCTGATCGGCGTTATCGTCGGTGAATTCATCGGCGCAGAGCGTGGTATTGGCCGCTTGATCATCGAGTTGGAAGCTCGCGCGGAAGCCTCGGGAATGATGGTTGCAGTCATCGTATTAATGCTGGTCGGCGTGCTGCTTTCTGCTCTAATCTGGCGGCTACAGGCCTACCTGTTGCGCTGGCAACAGCACCACATGGTGGAGTAGGCTGCCATTTGTTTGTGTCGAACAGGATTGTTCTCTCCATGGGCATACAGGTTTACGGGTTCTGGCGGTCGATTGCCTCATTCCGGGTGCGGGTCGCACTCAAGCTCAAGGATTTGCCGTTCGAGGAAACCTCGATCGACATTCTCTCCGGCGAGCAGTTCGAGCCGGAATATGCGGCCGTCAATGCCGAGCGGGTCGTGCCGACCTTTATTCACGACGGCCACTCCGTGTTCCAGTCGCTGGCGATCATCGAATATCTCGACGAGATCCACCCGAGCCCGCGACTGATACCGCAGGATGCGAAGGAACGTGCTTACGCGCGCTCGCTTTCGCTGATGACCATTGCGGATGCGCATCCGCTAGTAACGCCGCGCGTTCGCAATCATCTTGCCAAGACATTTGGCGCCGATGCCCACGCGGTCGAGGCGTGGGGCAGGCACTGGACTACGGAGGGACTTGCGACCTATGAACGGCTGTTGGCTCACCGTGCCCCGGCGCCGTTTGCGCTTGGCGCCGAGCCGGGCCTTGCCGACATCTGCATCGCAGGTCACATCGTCACGGCGCAATATGTCAACATCGACTTGAGTCCATATCCCGTGGTTTCGCGTCTCGCCGAGCGGTGCTTTGCGATGCCGGCCTTTGCGACCTCCCACCCGTTCGAGCAGCCCGGATACAAAGCGGCAGGCAAGCACTGAACACCATCGGCCTCAGAGATCGAGGCCGAGGATCCTTGCCGCGTTGCCGCCGGCGATCTGCGCCAGCGTAATTTCGTCCATCCCGTCGACGCCGGCGATGTGACCGATCGGATTATATTCGGCCATGTCGAACGGGTAGTCGGTGCCCATCACGATGCGGTCGGGACCGAAGACGTCGATCAGATACGCGAGCTGGTGATAGGTGAATACCACGGTGTCGAGGTAGACCTGCCGCAGGTAGGTCGTCGGCGGCAACGGCAGATCGGCATGCGAATCCCGCCGCGCGCCCCAGGCATGATCGATCCGGCCGGAGTAACCGGGCAGATAGCCGCCGCCGTGCACCGCCATCAATTTGAGTTCGGGAAAGCGCGCCAGCGTTCCCGAGAAGATCAGATTGTGAAGCGCGAGCGTCGTATCCAGCGGATTTCCAAGAACATTGTTGAAATAGTAATGGGTCAGGCGCTCGCCATGGGTGAAGCCGTTCGGGTGCATCATGATGAATGCTCCGAGCTGTTCGGCCTTTGCAAAGAACGGTCGGAATTTCGGATCGGACAATTCCTGGCCGTCCACATTGGTCAGGATCTCCACGCCCTTTAATTTCAGATGGTTCATGATGTAGTCGAGCTCGCCGACCGCCAGTTCCGGTTCCTGCAACGTAACGACACCGAGCCCAACGAACCGGTCAGGCCTGCGCGAGCAATATTCCGCCACGCCGTCATTGGCGAGGCGATGGGCCGTTTCAGCGATTTTGGAATCGATCGTGTAGTAACACTGGCCCGGCGCAGGAGCCACGACCTGGATATCGATGCCCATCCTGTCGAGATGGGACAGCCGGCGATCGATCGTCGTCATAACTTCGCGGACGTCGCGCTCCTGTTGCGCGTTGATTTCCTTGCTGGCGGCGTCGGCAAAATGCGCCAAGGGAATGCGGCTCATATCGACGTGCGGCTGCGCGTGCGCCGCGGCCTGGGGCACGACGATATGGGCATGAATGTCGATCGTTGCCGATGATGGACGCCGGGCGCGGCCATCGGCGTCATGGATACGAGCGGCGGTGAGGCCATAGCGATTCTTGGAGTCGATCATTGTTGGGGCCCTGTTGTTGAGCTGATTCTTTGGGACACGCTAGCGGCTTATCGTCGTAAAGGGCGTTGGGGCCAGCGGCTCGAAACCGTGGTGGCGTCGGCTTCGCCAAGGCCCGCGGCCTCTGCTTCCTCAAAACACGCTAGTGCGCTCGCGGCGACGGGAAGTTGTGTATCGATGGAGCGCGCGAATTGAACCGCGGTCGCCAGGTCCTTTTTTGCAGCACTGAGACTAAAGGCGGTTTCGCCCAGCGGCTGCCCGCTCAATACCCTGGCGATGACCGCGCCGCGTCCTTTCATGGCGGTCGGTGTGCCCGCGGTATCCGACAGGATGTCGATCAGGCGATCCGCGGCAAGATTGAGCGGCTTGCAGATCGTCAGGGCTTCGCCGAGCGCCTGCCAGTAAACCAGCAAGGGGAGATTGATCGCGAGCTTGACCGTGGCCCCCGCGCCAAGCGGCCCGACGTGTTCAATACGGCGGCATAATTGCTGCAAAACCGGCATCGCCCGCTCAACATCGCTGTTCTCGCCCCCGACAAGACCGAACAGCTTGCCTTCTTTGGCCGGACCCGTGCTTCCACCCACCGGACATTCGACAAAGGTCGCGTGCTGCTGCTTCACGGCGGTGCCGAGGTTTTGCATCGTATCTGGACGTACCGTGCTCATGTCGATCACAAGTTTACCGGCGAGTTTGGATTGCAAGATTCCGTTCTGCCCGCGGTAAACCGCCTCGCTTGCTGCATCATTCAACAGCATGACGATCACGGCTTCACAGCCGTCGATAAGTTCCTCTGGACTGGCGAACAGCTTCGCGCCCGCATCGGTCAGCGGTTTTGTCTTGGCTGAATTTCGGTTCCAGACGCCGACCTCGTGCCCGACCGATATCAATCGCTGCGCGATTGAAGATCCCATTCGTCCGGTTCCGCATACGCCGATTTTCATTGTTTTTGACCTCAGCTTGAGAGTTGGTGGGTTCGCTTAATGGGCATGAAAGACGCCGAGATGTTGCGTCATCAAGTCTTCATCGCGCAGAAGTTCGCTTGCTTGCCCAACAAAGACGCAGCGCCCGGTGTTGAGAATGACTGCATAGTCGGCAACGTCGAGCGCGAGCTGCCGGTTTTGCTCGACGAGAACGATGGATTGTCCTTCCTCCTTCAGACGCTTGATGGTGCGGCCGACCTCTGCGACGATCAGCGGGGCGAGTCCTTCGGACGGTTCATCAAGCAGTAGCACCCGCGGATTGCCCATCAATGCGCGTCCGATGGCCAGCATCTGCTGTTCGCCGCCGGAGAGCGTACCGGCAAACTGCGTGTCGCGCTCGGAGAGCCGCGGAAACAGATCGTAGATCCGATCGACGGTCCATCGATTGGAGGTCGTGCCTTCACGTTGCTCAGCCACCACAAGGTTTTCCCGGACCGTGAGCGACGGGAAGATACGGCGCCCCTGTGGAACGAGACCGATCCCGAGTTGCGAGATGCGCTCCGGGCTCAAGCCTTGGATTGGCTCGCCAAACAGGCGGATTTCACCGTCATTTGGTGTCAGGAAGCCGATGATCGTCGAAATGCAGGTGGTCTTGCCAGCGCCGTTGCGCCCCAATAGCGCAAGCACGCCACCCGGCTGCACGGAAAAGCTGACGCCATGCAGGATGTGGCTATCGCCGTAGAAGGTGTGCACGTCCGTGAGAAGAAGCGCGTCAGGTACCAAGATACACCTCCCGTGTTCGTTCGTCCGCTATCACCGCATCGCGCTCGCCGTCGACAATGACCCGGCCATAGTTCAGCAACGTCACCGTCTCCGCAAGCTCGAGCGCAGTGTCCATGTCATGTTCGATCATGATGATGGTGGTTTCGCGCGGGATCGACGCGATCAGGGATTTCACGGCGGATCGCTCCGCGTTCGACAAGCCGGCCAGTGGCTCGTCCAGCAACAGCACGCGCGGCTTCTGAGCCAGGGCCATGGCGAGCTCGACGCGGCGTCTCTCTCCATAGGCAATGTCGGAAATCGGATGTGTAGCCAGTTGCAAGAGCCCGACCGCATCGAGCGTGCGGCGCGCCTCGGCCACCATGTTGCCGTAGAATGACAACGGCCGCCACATCTGCCACCGCGCGGGCCGCAAGCCCAGCAGGCCGAGCGTGACGTTATGTTCGAGCGTGTCGCCGGCAAACAAGGTGATGATCTGATAGGTGCGTGACAGTCCGAAATGTGCGCGCTTGTAGGGTGGCAAGTGGGTAATGTCGGACCCGAACAGCCGGATCGCTCCCGAATTTGGCCGCATGTCACCGCTGATCTGATTGAACAGCGTGGTCTTGCCGGCGCCATTTGGGCCGATGATCAGGCGACGTTCGCCCGGTCGGATCGAGAGCGAAACATTTTGCGTGACCGTGAGGCCGCCGAACGCCTTCTTCAGGTTGACGACCTCAAGTGCGTAGCCGCATGTCGACACGATCATCGCGGCCCCCCACGCAACCGGGCGGTGAGACTGCTCACGCCCGGAACGATACCAGTCGGCATCACCAGCACGATGAACAGGAACACGAGGCCCAGCAGCATGTTCCAACGCTCAAAATAGGCTGAGGCGTAGTTTTTCAAAAGCAACACCAATGCCGCTCCGACGGCCGGACCGCCGAGTGTTCCGGAACCGCCGGCGATCACGCCGAGGAGGGCTTCGGCCGAACTCGTGGTCGAAAGTGAGCTCGGGTGGATATATTTGTGGTAGTAGACATAAAGCAGCCCGGATACGCCGCCCCAGAAACCCGCATAGACAAAAGTGATCCAGCGGATCAGCCAGGGATTGAAGCCGAGCGCTGCCATCCGTCGCGGCTGGTCGCGAACTCCCTTCAACGACGATCCGAATGCCGAGGAGACAAAGACCGCCATCATCACGAAAGCGAACGTCGCCACGATCAGCGCGAACCAGTAGAACGAAATCGGGCTATCCAGCGAGATCCCGAATGGCGCTGGCCGCGTCAATCCGGCAATACCGTTGTCGCCGTTGGTCACGTTAGACATGCGATAGGCGAGGCCCCACAACACTTGCGACAATGCAAGCGTGATCATGAGGAAACCGAGCCCGCTGGCGCGCAGTGCGATGAGGCCGAAGAAGGCTGCCGTCGCGGTCGTGCCTGCGATCGAGAGGAGGGCAGCTGTGCCGTGTCCGAAACCGTAGCGGCTCGTCAGGAGTGCGCAGATGTAGGCGGCAACCCCGAGATAGGACGCGTGCCCAAGTGATGTCATCCCGCCAAAACCCACCAGCAGGTTCAGGCTGAGCGCGAAGATCGCCGCGATCAGGATCTGGCTCGCGAGATTGACATAAAAATCGCCCGCGAAGAGGGGCGGCACGAGCAGCGATCCGGCGAGCAGGGCGATGCCGATCCACTTCATGCGCCCACACGTCCAAACAGGCCCTGTGGCCGAAACGCGATGACAAAGATCATCGGCAGGAACAGGATAATGTAGGCCAGTTCCGGAAACAGC
This sequence comes from uncultured Alphaproteobacteria bacterium, assembly GCA_963713785.1. Taxonomy (GTDB): domain Bacteria; phylum Pseudomonadota; class Alphaproteobacteria; order Rhizobiales; family Xanthobacteraceae; genus Bradyrhizobium. Next base: position 83,949 of record CAVQNB010000002.1, on the reverse strand, counting down.
GCCGTGCCGAATGTGTAGGTGATCCCGATGATGAAGCTGCCAATGAAGGCACCTAGCAGACTGCCAATTCCCCCCAAGATGACGACGATCAGCGCCAGGGGCAGCATGTCGGCATCAAGCCCGGGATAGGCCGACAGGATCGGCCCGCCGAGCACGCCGCCAGCGCCGGCGATCCCAGCACCGAGGCAAAACACCAGCGTAAACAGGTTGGAGACGGGAATTCCGACCGCACGCGCCATCTGGCGATCATCGACCCCGGCGCGGATCATCGCTCCCAGGCGTGTGCGCTCGATCAGGAAATAGAGCAGGATGGCAGTTGCAACGGCACATCCGACCAGCACCAGCCGGTAGGTCGGAAACACCAAGCCGAGCACCCGCGTCGGCGATTGCAGGTTTTGCGGCGTCGGCACCGGAATTGAATCGCCGCCCCAGAACATCAGGCAGGCGTCCGAAATGATAAAGGACATCCCGAGCGTTACCAGCACTTGACCAAGCGGATTGGTCTTTAGCCGGGTCAGTACCAGCCGTTCGAAAAGGCCGCCAATCACTGCCACCGCAATTCCCGCGCCAACCGCCGCCACCCAGATATTCAAGCCGTCATAGGCGCGCATCGCGGTTGCCGCGAAATATGTTCCCAACATGAAGAACGCGCCGTGCGTCAGGTTTGCCAACCGCATCAGACCGAAAATCAGGGAGAACCCCGACGACAGCAGGAACAACAAGCCTCCGAGCGACAGGCTGTTGAGACCCTGGATGATCCAAAACTGCATCGTCGGCCGATCTTGTTCCAAGGACGTTTTTGGACCGGCGCCCCGCACCGGAGGCGGAGTTACTGCTCCAGGTTCTTCGCCGGCGGGTAGTCGCGGGAGTAGACCGGATTCTTCAGGAATGCGGTCTTGTCATACGTCCAAAACTGGCTGACATCCGGATAGGTCTTGATGACGGAATTGACCAGGCGTCCGTCCTTTCTCGTCACCTTGCGGATATAAACGTCACCGATCGCATTGCCGAACTCGTCGAGTTTGATCGGGCCGCGCACCGTTTCCATGTTGCCGCCGCGGATCGCCGCCATCAGTCCTTTCTTGTCTTCCACATTTCCCTTCGCGGCCTTTATTGCGGCCTCCAGGACTTCGGCCGTGACGTAAGTACCACCGGCGTAATAGCCCGGGTCATATTTGAACTGTTTGCGGAACGTCGCCGCGAAGGCCCTGTTGAGCGGATTGTCGAGTTCTGCGGAATACCAGCTCGTGGTCAGGATTCCGAGCGCCTCATCACCCATATTGCGAAGCACGGATTCATCGAGCGCCGTCATGCCGCCGATGACGGCCATCTTGTCTTTCAGGCCGTATTCGATGAATTGGCGCAGGAACCGGAATCCGTTCGAGCCGGCGGTCCCCATGAAGATCGCGTCCGCGCTCTTCACCTGGGCGACGTAGCTGCCATAGTCTGGCGTTGCCAACGGCGTGAATATCTTTTGAATGATCTTGCCGCCATTGTCCTCGAACGCGCGCTGGAATCCGGCGCACATTTCATGTCCGTAGGCAAAGTCATCGGCGATGGTGACGATCTTTTTGTATTTCAATTCCTTGGCGGCATAATCCGCGAGCGGGTAAGCGCATTGCGCCGAGGTCGATGTCATGCGGGCGAACCAGGGGCTTGGGTGCCGCTGCGTCATGTCCTCCGCGGCTGCGACGCCAAGAGTAGGAATTTCCTTTTCGGTAAGATAGTCGGCGATCGCAAGCGCCTCGAAGGCGGCGAGCGGGCCTATGATGCAATGGACATTATTCTTTTCGACCAGCTCCTGGGCCTTGGTGCGCGCGGTGGCGGGAACGCCGGCGGTATCGGCGACAATCAGTTCGACCCTGCGGCCTGCCAGCGTGTTCTCGCGTTCCTTCAGAAACATCGTCATCGAAAGATCCATGTCGATGCCGCCGGAGGCCAGCGGGCCGGTCTTGGCTGCCATCAGGCCAATGCGGATCGGTTCGCTAGATTGGGCGGAGAGGAGATCGGGCGCCGCTAAGCTCGCGATACCTGCGCCGGCAACGCTGCTGACGAATTGTCGCCGCGATATCGTCATTGGATCCTCCCTGAAACGCCACGTCCGAAGATCGGTTCTATTCTTGTTGATTGAGTGGTTTATCGAACGGAAGTCATAAATGATCAAGTGATAACCACCGTCCATAGGGCTTGGCAGAACGCCCGTCGGGTTCGCGCGGCTGATCCGGCTCTCCAGGTTTGATGCAGTGCGGCATTTGGCATTCGACCCGTTCGCCAGTCGCCAGTCCGGGCATCAGGCACCGGATTTGGGAGGCCTGATGATGGTCTTTTTCAACACCTCAAAGACTGACGCGGTGTCCTGATCGCCCAATCCCATTGCCATCGCTTCGCTATAGACGGGCTGCGTTAGCGCAAACAGCGGCGTTTCGCACCCGACCTCGTCGGCGAACTCGGCGATGATGGCCATATCCTTTTTCCAAATCGAGACTTTCATGGTCGCGGGCTCATAGACGCCTTCCACCATCATTGGTGCGCGCAACTGGAACATCCGTGAGCCGCCGGCGCCGGGGCCGACCATGTCGACCACCATTTTTGGATCGAGTCCGGCGCGTTGTGCCAGGATCATCGCTTCGGCAGCAGCGACATTGTTGATCGCAACCAGATGATTGGCAATGAACTTCATCCGGCTACCATTGCCGAACCTGCCGAGATCAGCACTTTGTTTGGCGAAATCGGAGAACAGACCGCCACATTGCGCGATCGCATCGCTGTCGCCGCTGGCATAGACCACGAGATCGCGGTTTTTTGCCTGCGCGCCGGTTCCGCTGAGTGGACAATCCAATGCAATATGGCCAGCTTTGGTCAGAGTGGCTTCGAAACCAAGCTTGTCAGCTAGGCTAAGCGTGCTGAGCTCAACCACGATGCGGCGAGAGTGCCCGGAATTTGCGATTTCTCGCGCGACCTGATCGACGGCCGCGGGGCTCGGAAGGCTGGTCATGACAATTGGCGCGTCGCGCGCAACTTGGACGGCGTTCCCGGCGATTGTGACACCGGCCTGTGCGAGTTCGTCTCGCCGCGCCGCGTCGACATCGAAGCCGATGACGTGCCAGCCGCGGTCGACAAGATTGCGGGCAATCGCGCCTCCCATGATGCCGAGTCCGACGATTCCAACGGTCTTGTCCATGCGGGTTCGTTTCCTACCTGTTGAATTCGATTGACGCGCCTCGCCGGCCGCGCCTTAATTAGTGATCAGGCGATAAACAATCGCCAAGTAACTTCGACCGGTCAAGCGGGTTCAAGTTCGCCGAACAAGACTGAGGAAGATGCCGACCTTTGTCCCGACCGGTCGAATTGCCAGTCCGTTGCCGGTGAGATAGTGGGGAACGCTGAGATGGCGGGTGTTGGTCGAACGCCAAACACAGGTCAGGTCGCGGGGCCGGGACCGGGCGACCCGGCCTATATGACCATGGTCGCTCGCGCCAAAGCGCTGATTCCGCAATTGCGCGACCGTGCGCCGAAAACCGAGGAACTGCGACGTTTGCCGCCGGAGACCGAACGTGATCTGCACGACACCGGTCTATTCAGGATCGTGCAGCCGAAACGGGTAGGCGGTTCTGAACTTGACTATGTCTCGCTGGTCGATTGCGCAGACATGCTTGGGCGCGCCGATGCGTCGGTGGCGTGGAATTTCGCCAATCTGGCAAGTCACCATTGGATGCTCGGCATGTTCGACCAGCGCGCCCAGGATGAGGTCTGGGGTAAGGATGTCAACACGCTGATCGCGTCCTCCTTCATCTTTCCGGCCGGCCGCGCCAGGAAAGTCGAGGGTGGCTACCGGCTGCGCGGCAATTGGCCGTTCTCCTCAGGGGTCGCTTCCTGCGACTGGAATATGCTTGCCAGCGTCGTTTCCTCCGATGATGAAGCCGACGGAATTGAATATCGAATCTTTCTGGTGCATAAAAGCGACTACGAGATCGTTGACACCTGGAATGCGGCGGGATTGCGGGGCACCGGCTCGAACGACGTCGAAGTCAAGGATGCATTTGTCGCAGAGCCAATGACGGTCGCAGTGAACGATCTCGCCGGGGGGCCGACGCCGGGCAGCGCGGTCAATCCGAATGCGCTTTATGCGTTAGCCGTTTTCTCGCTATTTCCCTACGTATTGTCGGGCGTCGCGATGGGAAACGCGCAGGCCTGTCTCGACGATTATGTCGATATCGCCCGGCATCGCGCGTCGACCTACAATCGCGCCAAGCTGGGCGACATGCAGAGCACGCAGATCAAAATCGCCGAGGCGTCTGCTAAGATCGATGCGGCGCGGCTGATCATGCGTTCGGCTTGCATCGAGGCGATGGCGGACGCGAGACGGGGACATATTGCTGATATTGCCGCCAAGACCAAATCGCGTCGCGATGGGGCTTTTTCCGTGAATCTCTGTACTGAAGCGGTATCGATGTTGTTTGCGGCAAGCGGCGCGCGAGGCTTGTTCACGACAGGCGTGCTGCAGCGCCAGTTCCGCGATGCCCATGCGATCAATTCGCACCTCGCGTTCAATTTCGACGCGGCCGGCACCAATTACGGACGGGTAGCCCTTGGCCTGCCATCCGAAAACCTGACGCTTTGAGGCTGGTGGATGACTGACGCGCCGAAGCATCATCCGACCGCCCCGGATCCCGCGAACGAACTGGCCAGCGATCATTCGCCGATCAATCCGCGGGATTTTCGCGACGCGCTCGGCACCTATGCCACCGGCGTCACCATCATCACGGCCGCCGGGGCCGATCGAAAGCCCTACGGCATAACCTGCAATTCGTTCGCCTCGGTGTCGCTCAATCCGCCGCTCGTGCTCTGGAGCCTGGTGCTTTATTCTTCGAGCCTGAGCGTCTTCCAGAACGCCAGCCATTTCGCGGTCAACGTGCTCGGGGCGTCGCAGCAAAAACTTGCAGACAAGTTTGCCAAATCCTCGGACGACAAATTCGCTGGTGTCGAATGGACGCCGGGACTGGGCAATGCGCCGCTTCTGGCAGATAGCGTCGCGAATTTTCAATGTCGTGCCGCTAATCGATATTATGGTGGCGACCACGTGATTTTTCTCGGCGCGGTCGAGGCCTACTTCTACAACCGGAAGGAGCCGCTTCTGTTCGCGCGCGGCGGTTACGGTCGGTTCGTTGCCGGCGACGGGTCGGTGGCCGATAAATCATGACGAGGAAAGCGCCACCCAAGCGTGCCCGGTCCAAGCAGAAGCGGCTTTCGCCTGACGATCGCCGCAAGGAGTTCGTCGTCAAGGCGACCGAATTTTTCTCGGAACAGGGTTTTGGCGGTGGCACGCGCGATCTGGCTCGCCGGTTGGGCGTAACCCAGCCGCTATTGTATCGATATTTCCCGAGCAAGGATGACTTGATCAAGGAGGTCTATCGCACGGTCTATCTTGAGCCGCTCGACACCGGCTGGGAGAAGTTGCTGACCGACCGCTCCCGGCCGATCCGCGACCGGCTGCGGGAGTTTTACGATGCCTATACGAATGTGATCTTCGACCGCAAATGGCTGCGCATCTATCTCTACTCCGGATTGAAGGGGCTCGACATCAACCGCTGGTATGTCGACATGGTGAGGGACAAAATTCTGACCCGAATCATCAGGGAGTGCCGCCACGCCGCCGGGCTTCCAGTACAGAGCAAGCCGAGCGCGGCCGAGCTTGAACTCGCCTGGGTATTTCACGGCGGAATCTTCTATTACGGCGTCCGCAAATATATCTACCAATCTCCCGCGCTAGAAGACAAGGAACAGATGATTAACGATGCGCTGGAAGCGTTCCTGGCTGGCTACAAGCGGGTTTTCGGAGCCGCCACTGAATTGCGACGGGCGCCGATGAAGGTGGTCGGATAAACGATCTACTTCTTCGCCATCTCCGCCCGATACCAGTCGCCGATCTCGCTCGCGGTCATCAGCGCGACGCTGTCATGCCCGATGACGTAGTCGAGCAGGGCTTCCAGATACTTGATGCGATGCGGAACGCCCGTGATGTAGGGATGGACGGAGATTGCCATGATCCGCGCGTTGCTTGCGCCCTCCAGATACAGCCGATCGAATTGATCGGTGCAACGCTTCAGGAATTGCTCGGAAGCAAGATGCTGCAAGGCATGAATAACGATGTCGTTGGTTTCCACCGAATAAGGGATCGTCGTGATGGTGCCGTGAGCCGTCGCAATATCCTGCGGCAGGTCGTCGATCACCCAGTCCGCCACATATTCGATGCCGTTCCGGCGCAGCAAGTCCAGCGTTTCCTCGGTCTCCGTCAGGCCGGGGCTTTCCCATGATCGCGGCGGCCTGCCTGAAAATTTAGCAATCGTGTCCACCGCCCGCTTGATCGCCTCGGCCTGGTTTTCGAGTTTGTGCATCGGCCCCTGCACAAACCCGTGGCCCATAAACTCGAAGCCGGCATCGAGTGCGGCTGACGCGACACGTGGATAGGTGTTGCAGACATTGGCATTCAGCGCCAGCGTCACCGGGATGTTGCGATCCGTCAGCGCCTTGAATTGACGCCAGAAGCCGGCGCGCATGCCGTATTCATGCCAGGACCAGTTCGGGACGTCCGGCAGCAGCGGCTGTCCCATCGGTGGGCTCAGTACAGTCCGCGGCATCGAATTCTCGATGCGCCATTCCTCCACGTTCAGGATGACCCATACCGCAAGTTTCTTGCCGCCGGGCAGGGTGAGCTTCGGCCGGTCGACCTGCGCCTGATAGGGGATGCGATCGCTCAGCGCCACGGCGCGCCTTCTTGCTGATTTAGCGGGGTTTATTCCGCGGCGTTAGACCGGTTCGAGGTGCCGGCATTGACCCGCGGCATGACCTTCTCGGCCATCAGGATCATGGATTGCCGGCCGAGTTCGCGGTCCTTCCAGTCCTTGCCGGCGTAAAGCAACGTGCCGAACCGGCCGACCTCTTGCTGGAAAGCCAGCAGCTGATCGGCGACGCTTTCCGGTGTCCCGTATATGATGAGCTTGTCGCAGATCATCTGAAGCGTCACCTCATCGTCCGGCTGGTCGCGCCGGGTCTTGAACAGTTCGATGCGGCCGTTCCTCGCCAATTTCGTAAACAGCGAGCGATAATAATAGACGTAAGGTCCGTCAGGATCGGTGGCATAGGCCTTTGCCGTTGCCGCGTCTTTCGCAACGAATACGCTCTTGGCGACACGCCAGTTGGCGGGATCGGCGCCACGGCCGACGCGCTCGCAACCTTCGACATATTTGGGCCAGTGGCTTTTGACCCATGCCGGCATCAGGAAATTCGCCGAGATCGGATCCCAGCCGCGGGCGGCAGCTTCCGTGACCCCCTTGGAGAAGGGTGCGACGGCGGTGACGACGATCGGCGGATGCGGGCGCTGGAGCGGGCGGGCAATGAACCCCTGACCAATATCGTCCATCAGGGTCTTTTGCGTGGAGATGTTCCAGTAAGTTCCCTGAATATTATAGGGCGGCTCGCCGGCCCAGATATCTAGGACCTGATTGATCGCTTCGAGGAACATGGCGTTACGATCGGCGTCGAGATTGCCGAACAGTTCCGCATCCGACAAAAGACCGCCGGGGCTGATGCCGAAGATCAAGCGCCCGTCGAGCATATGGTCGAGCATCGCTAGGCTCGCCGCCACCGCGGCCGGATGGGTATTCGGCATGTTGATGGTGCCGGTGCCGAGTTTGATCTGCTTGGTGGCGGCCGCGATCCACGCCAGGAAAGCGATGCAAGAGGTGATGTTCTCGGCCTTGTCGGTAACATGCTCGCCGACATAGGCCTCGGTAAATCCCAGTTCGTCAGCCAGCAGGAAGGCCTCGCGGTCCTCTTTCAACGACAGCCGCCAATCCTTCTCGAGGGGATGGATCGGCATCGTGAAGAAACCCAGATTCATTGCCCGCGTCTCCTTAAACGGTCCTTTCCAGATCAGCACAGACCGTGCGTCGTTCGTGCTCTCATGACAAGTCCAAAAGTCGAAGGTGCCGAAATAATCGTTCGATAAACAAACTTGACCTTTGTTGGTGACCACCCTCTAATCCCTGAAAAATACGCCGGAATCCGGCCGGGGGAAGGTAACGCCGATGAAGGCCTCGGCTTTCGCATATGCACGCGCAACCAGTATTGGCAACGCGCTCGAACTGCTCGCCGTCTACGGCGACAAGGCGAAGCTGCTCTCGGGCGGGCAGAGCTTGATGCCGGCGATGAACCTGCGTTTGATTTCGCCTGAACTGATCGTCGACATCGGCGGGATCGGCGAATTGCGGGGCATCGTGCGCAGAGGCGAGGTCCTTTCGATTGGCGCGCTGACGCGCCACGTCGACCTCCTGAAATCGCCGGAGATCGCAGCGCATTGGCCGTTGCTGACGAAGGCGGTCGCGCATGTCGCGCATCCCGCGATCCGCAACAGGGGAACCATTGGCGGCAGCCTCGCTCACGCCGATCCCGCTTCCGAGCTGCCGGCCTGCATGCTCGCGCTCAAGGCGACCATCGTCGTCTGCGGTCAGGCCGGTGAGCGGCGAGTTCGGGCCAAGGATTTCTTCAGGGGTATTTACGAGACCGCGCTGTCGGCCGACGAACTGCTGGTCGCTGTCGAGCTGCCGGTCGCGCGCGCAAACGCCGTGCATTTCTTCCATGAGTTCGCTCGCCGCCATGGTGACTACGCAATCGCCGGTCTCGCCGCGCAGGCGAGCGTGGAAGATGGTGTCTTTACCGACCTTCGCATGGCGTTCTTCGCCGTCGGCGACCGGCCGGTATTGTCGGATGCTGTGAATAGACTGGTCAACGCCGATGTCACGCCTGCGCTGATGGTTGCCGCGTCAGCGGCGCTCGACCAAGAACTTGATCCCCACGACGATCAGCAAGCCTCGAGTTCGATGCGGCGACATCTGGCAAGATTGCTGCTTATGCGTTGTGTGTCGACACTGCTTGGCCGCCCCGATCTGGATGCGAGCGCCGCGTGACGGCGCCGATGCCAATCTCGCTCCGTGTCAACGGCGAGCGCGTCGATACACATGTTTTGCCGCGGCTCAATCTGGCGGACTTCCTGCGCGAGCATCTGCAGCTGACGGGAACCCATGTCGGCTGCGAGCATGGGGTGTGCGGGGCCTGCACCGTTCGCGTGAACGATGAGATCGTTCGCGCCTGCCTGATGCTGGCGGTGCAAACGGACGGCGCCTCAGTCCAGACCATCGAGGGCTTGTCCGACAGCGGCGAAGTGGCCGACCTGCAGGCGGCCTTTCGTAATCGCAACGCGTTGCAATGCGGCTATTGCACGCCGGGAATGCTGATGGCCGCCCAGGATCTGCTGCAACAACAGCCCGAACCGGACCGCGACCAGATCCGTGAGCATCTCTCCGGCAATTACTGCCGTTGCACCGGCTATCAGGCCATCGTTGACGCGATCGAGACCACGGCGCGCTCGCGAAAGGAGCGCAAGTGATGACCAGGAGGCTGACAGGTCGCGAGCCGCTTTCGGTGCTCGACCGGCCGAACTCCTACATCGGCAAGGCGGTGCCGCGGCCGAATCTCGATCGGTTGATGCAGGGGCGCGGGCTCTATGTCAGCGACATGGAACTCCCGCGCATGGCGCATCTGGTGTTCCTGCGCTCGCCTCATGCACATGCCAGGATCGTGGCAATTGAGGTCAGCGCGGCGAAGCGCCTGCCGGGCGTTATCGCCGTCGTTACGGGCAAAGAACTTGCCGCCGTCATCACGCCGTGGGTCGGTGTGCTCTCGCATCTGAAAGGCCTGAAATCCGCGCCGCAACAGTGCCATCGCCATCGATCGCGTCTGCTGGCAGGGCGAGGCCGTCGCGGCCGTCGTGGCGACCAGCCGCGCTGCCGCGGAAGACGCCGCGGAGCACGTCCTGGTGGAATACCAGGAACTGGATGCGGTGACGGACATGCGCACCGCGCTCGATCCGCAAACCCCCGTCATTCATCCCTCGCTCGGCGACAATCTTGCCTTTGAACGTAATCATGATGCAGGCGCAGTCGATCAGGCCTTTGCCGATTCCGACGAGGTGGTGGAAGCGGACTTCGTCTTTGGCCGGCATACCGGCGTGACGCTGGAGCCACGGGCGGTTTTGGCCGACTGGAACGCCGCCGAAGCGCGGCTGACGATCTATCAGGGCACGCAGGCGCCGCACATGGTGCAGAACATCGCAGCGCTGCATCTCGGGCTTCGAGGAGCAGCAGGTGCGCGTGGTCTGCAAGGATGTCGGCGGTTCCTTCGGCATCAAGGTGCATATCTATGCCGACGAGATGGCGACCTATGCGCTGTCCAAGACTGTTGCGACGGCCGATCAAGTTTGTCGCCGACCGGATCGAAAGCTTCAACACCGACATTCATGCCCGCGATCACCGCTGCACAGGGAAAGATCGGTGTCAAGCGCGACGGGACCATCACGGCGTTCGAGATCGACGATCTCACCGGCATCGGACCCTATTCGATGTATCCGCGCACCAGCGCGATCGAGGCCAACCAGGTCGTCAACCTCGTCGGTGGCCCTTACGCGACCAAGAACTACCGCGCGCGGGCCCGCGTCGTTTTCCAGAACAAGAACGTCATGTGCCAGTATCGCGCCGTCGGTCACCCGATCGCATGTTCGGTGACGGAGGGGCTGGTCGACCTCGCGGCCATGAAGATCGGGATGGATCCGGTCGAAATTCGCCGCCGTAACCTGATTGCCGACGAAGCCTATCCCTGCGCTTCGCCTTCGGGCCTGCGCTTTGAGAAATTGTCGCATCATGCCTCGCTCGACAAGCTGTTGGACGATGATGGACTACGAGGCGTCTGCGCGCCGAACAGGCGGCATTGCGCAAGAGAAACATTCATCGCGGCATCGGCATTGCCAGTTTCATCGAGGTCACCAATCCCAGTGCGGCGTTTTACGGTGTCGGCGGTGCCAGGATCTCGTCGCAGGATGGCGTCGCCGTGCGGCTGGACGCGCAGGGGTCGGTGATCTGCCAGACCAGCATCACCGAGCAGGGGCAGGGCTCGGAATCGCTCACCGCGCAGATCGTCGGCAGCGTGCTGGGCGTCTCGATGGAGCGCGTCCGTGTCATTCTCGGCGACACCGACAACACGCCCTATGGCGGCGGCACCTGGGCCTCGCGCGGCGCCGGCATCGGCGGCGAAGCAGCGCTTCAGGCCGCCAAGGTCCTGCGCAAGAATATCCTCGATGTCGCGGCCGCGATCCTGCAATCCTCGCCCGACCGAACTCGACATCGTCAACAATGCGTCGTGAATGCCGATGACGGCACGCCGCGCATCGAGCTGCGCGAGCTGGCCCGGATCGTCTATTTCCGTCCCGACACGCTGCCGCCGGGCATTCAGCCGGAATTGATGGCGACGCGCCATTTCGTGCCCCGCGAATATCCGTTTGCCTTCACCAACGGCGTCCAGGCCTCGTGGCTCGAGGTCGACACCGACACCGGCTTCGTCAAGCTGCTCAGGCATTGGGTGGTCGAAGATTGCGGTACCATCATCAATCCGCAACTGGTCGACGAGCAGATCCGGGGCGGGGTGGTGCAGGGGCTCGGTGCGGCGCTGTTCGAAAAATGCATCTACGACGAGCGCGGCCAGCTCACCAACGCCAATATGGCCGATTACCTGGTTCCGATGTCCGGCGAAATGCCCGATATCGATGTTGGCCATGTGGTGTCGCCGACGGCGGAGACGCGAACTGGGGGCGAAGGGCGCCGGCGAGGCCGGCACGGCGGGGGCGGCGGCGGCCGTGGCCAATGCAGTCAACGACGCGCTCAGGTCGTTCGGCGCTATAGTTACCGAGATTCCGCTGACGCCGCAGGTTATCCTGACGGCGCTGGGGCGAATTTGAACGAGGACGAGGCCGTACAAACCAAATGTAATAACTCAAGGGAGAGTATATTCAAGGGGAGCGAAGCCATGACCAAGGACGACCACCAAAGTCGGATCGATTTCCCGTCGCCGTCTGCTGGCGACGGCCAGCGCAGGCGCAGCCATGCTTGGGCTGACCTCAAGCGTTGGCGCTCAACAGCCGCCGATCAAAATCGGCATGAGCATGGCTCAAACCGGCGGTCTCGCGGGCGGCGGCAAGGCTTCGCTGCTTGGCATCGAGATCTGGCGGGACGATGTCAACGCCAAGGGTGGCCTGCTCGGCCGCAAGGTCGAACTTGTCGTCTATGACGACAAATCGAGCGCTTCAGAGACTCCGGCGATCTACTCGAAGCTGCTGGACGTCGACAAGGTCGATCTCCTGTTCGCGCCCTACGCAACCGTGCCGACGGCGCCGATCATGCCGCTCGTCAAGCAGCGCGGCCTGTTGCTGATCGGTAACTTCTCGTTCCAGGTGAACAGCAAGGTCGGCCACGACATGTGGTTCAACAATGCGCCGTGGGGGCCGGCCGACAGCTGGGCGGCATCGTTCCTCGAACTGGGCCAGAAGGCCGGCGGCAAGACCGTTGCGCTTCTCGCGGCGGACCAGGAATTCGCCCAGAATCTGGCGCTGACCGCGCGGGATGTCGCAAAGCGGCTCAACATGCCGATCGTCTTCGACCAGGCCTATCCGCCAAACACGGTGGAATTCTCCAGCATCATCCGTGCGCTCAAGGCCGCCAAGCCTGACATCGTCTATGTCGCGTCCTATCCGCCGGATTCGGCGGGAATTTTGCGCGCCGTGAATGAGATCGGGATCGGCGACAACGTCAAGATTTTCGGCGGCGGCATGGTCGGCCTGCAATTCGGCGCGGTCATGGAAAACCTGGGCTCGCTGCTCAACGGCGTCGTCAACTACAATTCATGGCTCCCGGAACCGAGCATGTATTTCGACGGGACCAAGGCGTTCTTCGAGACCTACGCGAAACGGGCCGTGGAAGCCAAGGTCGATCCGCTGGGCTACTATCTTGCGCCGTTCGGCTACGCCAGCGGTCAACTCGTCGAGCAGGCCATCAAGGCGACGGGGTCGCTCGACCAGAAGGCCATCGCAAAATATCTGCGCGACAACGAGCACAAGACCATCGTTGGCCCGATCGCGTTTTCGGCGGACGGCGAGCGCAAGGAAACCGCGACGCTGCAGGCGCAGTTCCGCGGTGTCGTGGACAAGAACATCGAGCAGTTCCGCAGCCCGGGCAAGCAGGTGATCCTGTTCCCGGAGAAATTGAAGTCTGGCGATCTCATCAGTCCCTTTGAGGCTGCCCGGAAGTAGACCTCGCGGTTTTTCTCTGGACCATGGCGCGGCTGACCGGGATCAGGGCACATGCGATCCCGGGCAACGGAATCGGATAACCGGCGTGCGCGAACCGGGGAAGCGGCGGCTTAAGGGCGGGTCAAGGGGGACCTCAATTGTTTTCATTTGACCTGCTGCTCGATGCGGTGGTGATCGGTGTGCTGCTCGGCTGCTTCTATGCGGCCGTAAGCCTTGGCTTGTCGGTCTCCTTCGGCCTGCTCGACGTTCCCCACGTCGCCCATCCGGCCTTTCTGGTCATGGCGTCCTACGGCGTGTTTTTCCTCAACGACAGCTTTGATATCGATCCGCTGCTGGCGGGGCTGCTGATCACGCCGCTGCTCTTCGTGTTCGGTCTTGTCGCCTACCGCCTGTACTACGAGACATTCGAAAAGCGCGGCAGCGATGCCGGCGTGCGCGGCATCGCGTTCTTCTTCGGCATCGCCTTCATCATCGAAGTGCTGATCATTCTGCAATTCGGTGTGGACCAGCGCTCGGTCACCGCGTCCTATATCGGCAAGGCCTGGCGGATCGGCGATATGCGGATTCCGTTCCGGCTGGTGGTCGCGTTCGCGGTCGCCGCTGCGCTGACGATCCTGCTGACGCTGTATCTGTCGCGAACGTTCATGGGACGCGCGATCCGCGCGGTCGCGCAGGACCAGGAGGCGCTGCGGCTGATGGGCGCCAACCCGGTCCGGATCAAGCAATGGGCGTTCGGCATTGCAACGGCCGTGCTCGGGATCGCCGGTGCCCTGCTCATTATCGTCGCTCCCGTCGATCCGACACTCGACCGCGCCTATATCGGGCGGACATTCTGCGTCGTGGTCATGGCGGGGCTCGGCAGCATGACCGGCACGCTCGTCGCCGCCATCATCCTCGGCGTCGCCGAAACGATCGTCCTGACCCTGTTCGGCGCCTCCTGGGCGCCGGCCATTTCGTTCGCGATGCTGCTCGGCGTTCTCGCCGTCCGGCCGCAGGGCCTGTTCGGCAGGCGATCATGAAGCGTAACGGCATCCTCTTCTGGATCGGGGCGACCCTGTTTCTCGCCGCCACCCTGCTGATGACGCAGGTCATCGGCAACGAATATCCCTTCTTTGCCGGCTACGTGATCCTGCAGTTCATCGTGCTCGCCGTCGCATGGAGCATCCTCGGCGGCTATGCCGGCTACGTGAATTTCGGCACCAGCGCATTTTTCGGCGTTGGCGTCTACACGGCCGTGTTCCTGTTCAAGGCGGTTGGCGCGCCGCTCGCCGTGCAGATCGCGGCCGCCGCCGCCGTCGGCGCGTTGCTCGGCTTCGCCCTGGGCCTCCTGACCTTGCGCATGCAGGGCATCTTCTTCTCGATCGCGACGATTGCGCTGACGATCGTCATCGAGACGTCGGTGACGAACTGGCGATATGTCGGCGGCGCGGCCGGCATCCAGATGCAGCGGCCGCCGGTGATGGCGCCGTTCAACAGCTATGTGCAGATGCTGTTTTTCGTTCAGGCGCTGCTCGTGGTGCTGGCGATCGCGATCTCGCGCTACATTCAGAACTCATGGATCGGCCGCGGCCTGCAGGCGCTCAAGGACGACGAACTCGCCGCCGAATGCACCGGGCGTGCCGACCTTGCGGCTGAAGCTGCTGGCCTGCGTCATCTCCGGCGCGCTGATGTGCGCGGCCGGCGCGCCCGCCGCCATGTACCTGCAATACGCGGATCCGTCGTCCGCCTTCAATCTCAATTACTCCGTCTCGGTGCTCGCGATGTCGCTGATCGGCGGGACCGCGCATTGGGCCGGCCCGGTGATCGGCGCGATCCTGCTGGGCACGACGCAACAATTGCTGACCGTCACCATCTCGTCGGAAGTGAACGTGCTGGTGCTCGGCGTGATGCTGGTGCTGTTCGTGGTGGCGGCGCCCGAGGGCATCATTGGCCTGATCCGCAGGGTTCGCCGCAATCGCAGCGAGGGCGAAGGCATGATGTCTCCCGACGAACCGAAGCGCCCTTGCTGCGGATCTCGCGCTTACCAAACGCTTCGGCGGCTTCACCGCGCTCGACAATGTCAGCGTCGATATTCGTCCGGGAGAGCGCTTCGGCCTGATCGGCCCGAACGGCTCGGGCAAGACGACGCTGATCAACTGTATTTCCGGCGCGTTCCGTACCGAGGCCGGCACCGTGGTGTTCCGCGACGAGGACATCACGCGCTTGCCGCCGCATATGCGCACGCGCCGCGGCATTGCGCGCAGCTTCCAGATCCCGCGGCCGTTCAAGAGCATGACGGTTGCCGAAAACCTCATGGTGGCGCTCGACTTCGCGGCGGTCACCGACGAACATCGTCTCGGCCGCGCAACGACGCGACACCATGATGTCGATCCTGACGCGGATGGGTCTCGCGTCCAAGGCCGACGTGTCGGCCACGAAGCTCAGCCAGGTGGAATTGCGCAAGATGGAGCTCGCCCGCGCGATGGCGACGCACCCGAAACTGCTGATTTCCGACGAGGCCATGGCCGGCCTTTCCAGCTCGGAAGTCGACGAGGTGCTTGATCTCCTGATGAGCCTTGCGGATCAGGACATCACCATCATCATGATCGAGCACATCATGCAGGCGGTGATGCGTTTTTCGGATCGCGTGATGTGTCTCGACGCCGGCAGGATCATCGCGATCGGCACGCCGGCCGAAGTCATGGCCAACCAGCGCGTGCAGGAGGCCTACCTTGGCACTTAGCCTTGCCATCAATGACCTCGATGCGGGTTACGGCGCCGTGAAGGCGCTGCGCGGCGTCACGCTCCATGTCGAGGCTGGCGAGACCGTCGCGTTGCTCGGCACCAACGGCAACGGCAAGAGCACGCTGATGAAGTGCGTCGCGGGCCTGGTTCGGCCACAGCGCGGAAGCATGTCGCTGACGATCGACGGAAAGGCGCACGATCTGACCAAGCTGTCGACGGAGGCGATCGTCGATCTCGGCGTGGCGCTGGTTCCCGAGGGGCGACGGCTATTTCCCAAGCTGACGGTGTTGGAAAATCTGATGCTCGGTGCCTTCCGCAAGGCCGCCCGGCGCAACATCGATCGCAACCTGGCGCTCGCCTTCGAGACATTTCCGGCCCTCAAGGGGCTACAGGGCCAGCTCGCCGGCACCATGTCAGGCGGACAGCAACAGATGCTGGCCATCGCGCGCGCGCTGATGTCGTCGCCGCGCCTGTTGTTGATCGATGAGCCTTCGGTAGGCCTGTCGCCGCTACTGGTCTCGCAGACCATCGCCAAGATCGGCGAGCTCAATCAGCATCTCGGCCTGACGGTGCTGATGGCGGAGCAAAACTTCAATCAGGCGATCCGGATCGCCGATCGCGGTTACATCATCGTCCATGGTGAGATCGTCGTCGCGGCCGATTCGGTCGACGAATTGAGAGGCAACGACATCGTCAAGCGGCTCTATCTCGGCGGGATCGCATGATTGCCCGGTAACCGCTTCAGGCGCGCTTCGCCGACCGCGCCGATGTGATGCGATGCAGGACGCGGGTGGTCCACCTACGCTTCCGCGCAGGAGCTTCTGGCCGACAACGACATCAAGGAGCCGCTGGATTACTCGGTGCCTGAGCAGCATTTAAACCATTTTCGCCGGAAGGCTGGTCGACAGCAAAGCCCGCCCACATTTGTGGGCGGAGCTTTTTTGTTTTCTACTCCGCCGCCGCTGGCGATTCGCGCTTGCCTGCCGTTGGTGACCACCACCTTGATGGCGTCCTCGACCCGCTCGCGTGCGTATCGCAGCGCGGTCGGCAGATCGGCGAGCGCGAAGGTGTGGGTGTGAATCTTCGTCGCGTCGAACCGCTTTTCCGCCATCAGCGCCATCGCACGGCGCGTGGCGCTGCGGCCTTCGCCGCGAATGCCGTAGACGTAGATATTGTTCTTCACGAGATGCGCGAGATCGGTCGTCACCGGCTCGTGCGGGAATGCCGCGAGACAGATTTTCCCGCCGCGATTGGTCATGTGAATGGCCTGATTGATGGTGGCCTCGGTGCCGGCGCACTCGATCACATAATCCGCGCCGATCCCGCCGGTGAGCTGCTTGACGACGTCGACCGCATTTTCCTCGGCGATGTTGATGACGCGATCCGCGCCCAGTTCCTTGCCGATCGCGAGCCGCTTGTTGCGCGTTCCCGTCAGGATCACCGGGCTTGCGCCCAGCGCCTTTGCGACGGCGACCGCGAGCAGCCCGATCGGACCCGGGCCGATCACGACCACGCTTTCGCCGGCAACCAGCCCGCCGAGTTCGGTCAGGCCGTACATCGAGGTTCCGGCGGTGACGACCAGCGTCGCTTCCGCGTCGCTCATGGTGTCGGGCACCCGCGCCAGCGTGTTGATGTGGTTGACCGCGTATTCGGCGAAACCGCCGTCGGTGGTAAAGCCGTTGGCGCGGTGGCCCTTCTCGGGCTTTCCGTAGTTGAGGCAGGAGGTGTACATGCCCTGGCGGCAGCGCTTGCACTGGCCGCAGCCGGCATGGATTTCCACGCTGACGCGCTCGCCGATCTGCGAACTCGTCGACGTCGGGCCCGAGGGCTGCGACCGTGCCCATATATTCATGGCCGGGCGTAAAGTTCTTGTTGAAGGGCAGGCCGCCCTGGATGCTGGCCGGCGAGCCGCCGATGGATGACCTCGAGATCGGTCGCGCAGATCGCAACCGCGTCGATGCGGACCAGCACTTCGGCGCGCCCCGGAACCGGCGTCGGCTTGTCGCGCAGCAAAAGCTGGTCCGGGTCGCCCAGCACCCAGGCTTTCATCTGCGCGGGGACGGGAAAGTTCGGGCGATGTCTTGACGCCGGCGGGGTTGTACATTGGGCGGCTCCTTGTGGGCTCGGAAACCTTAGCCGAAATCGTTGGCCGGTGAAATTCCGCCGGTTATCGGCTGCCTCAGCCAGTCTGGGCGGCTGACAGCTTGTAGATTTCCAGCGCATCGGCATCCGCGCCGCGTGCCGCTTTGGCCAGCCTGAACAATTGCGCGGCCAGCGCCGACATCGGCACCGGGCTCGATGTGTTGCGGGCGACATCGACCACCGTGTCCAGATCCTTCAGCATCGTGGCGATATGGCCGAGCGGCGGCGAATGAATGCCCTGCACCATGCGCGGCACGAACAATTGCAGCGGAATCGAATCGGCAAAGCCGCCGGCCAGCGCCTCCGGCAGCCGCCTGGCGTCGATCCCGGCATTGACCGCCAGCCGCGTCGCTTCCGCGAGCACCGCCATGGCGCAGCCGACGATCACCTGATTGCAGAGTTTCGTGGTCTGGCCCGCGCCGATCGGACCCATATGCGTGAGCCGTCGCGCCATCGCCAGCACATAGGGCCGCACCCGTTCGATATCGGCGGCATCGCCGCCGGCCATCACCGCGAGCGTGCCTTCTTCGGCGCCCTTGGTGCCGCCGGAGACCGGCGCATCGATCCATCCCATGCCGTTCTTGGCCTTCAGCCGCGCGGCGATCGCGCGCGCCGCATCCGGATGGATCGACGAGAAGTCGACCACGAGCTTTCCGGCGCCGGTCACCGTCGCAAGGCCGTCGGGGCCGAACACCACCTCCTCGACGGCCGCGGCGTCGGTGAGGCACATGAAGATGATGCTGGCGGTGGCGGCGACCTCGCGCGGATCGGCCTGCGAGCTTCGCGCCGGCCTCGACCAGCGCGGCGGCCTTGCCGGAGACCGATTCCAGACCGTGACGTCGTGGCCGGCGTTGAGCAGGCGCCGCGTCATCGGAAATCCCATCATCCCGAGCCCGAGATAGCCGAGCTTTTCGCGTTCCGTTCGTCCGCCGCCAGTCCGCCATTCCATTTTTCCCTTCTTGCCGCCGTCGAAAGCCTGTCCGGCAGGCCGCTTTACCACATATCGCCGGCCTTGCCGGGCGAATCAGGCGAGCGCTCCGGTGGCTTGCCTGATTGTTTGAACCATGAAAGGTTTAGCGCAAGCGATGTTGCGCTGGCGCCTGCCGGCACCGGAAAAGTGGAGTGGGGATGATGCGGATAGCTTCGAAATGGATTTTGGCGGCGGGGGCGCTGGCTTGCCGTTCTGGCAGGCGTGAGCGCATCGCACGCGCAGCAGACGATCCGCGTCGGCTGGACCATTCCGGCCGAGGAATCGAAATACTGGATGATGCGCCGGCCTGCGGAATTTCCCGATCTCGGCAAGACCTACAATATCGAATGGACGCAGTTCCAGGGCACCGCGCCGATGACGCAGGCGCTGGCCGCCGGCGCGCTCGACTGCGCGACCCAGGCGCCGCTGTCGCTGGCGAACGGCGTGGTCGGCGGCAATCTGAAGGCCTACATCGTGGCCCAGCACGTGTTCGAAAAGCCCGGCGGCTTCTCGGTCTATTGGGCGGTCAAGGACGATTCGCCGATCAAGACCATCGCCGATCTCAAGGGCAAGACCGTCGGCATCTCCGTGATCGGCGGCGGCACCCAGGGGCCGTTCAACATGCTGCTGAAGCAGAACGGCGTCGATCCCGCCAAGGACATCAAGCTGGTCGAGGTCGGCTTTGCCGTCTCCGAGGACGCGCTGCGTCAGGGCCGCGTCGATGCCGTCAACATGAACCAGCCGTTCGCGGCGCGCGCCGAGGCCAAGGGCGGCACCCGCAAGCTGTTTTCGCTGTCGGAGGTGATGCCGAACATCGTCCACATCCTGGAAGCCTGCCGCGCCGACTTCGTCGACAAGAATCCGGATCTGGTAAAGGCCTATGTGCGCGACATCACCTCGGGCATGAAAAAGGCGCTGGCCAACCGCGAAGAGACGCTCAAGGTCGTCTCCGAAGTGCTGAAGGCGCCGATCCCGGTGCTCGACACCTATCTGCTCAAGGACAATGATTTCGGCCGCGATCCCGGTGCTGCGCCGAATTTCCCGGCGATCCAGAAGATGCTCGACATCTACACCGAGACCGGAATGCTGCCGAAGATGGACGTCGCGCAGTTCAAGCACCCGACCATCGTCGCGCCGCTGCAGTAAGGCAGACCGTCGTCCCGGCGAAGCCGGGACATACGCCGTGTCGTCGTTTCGGCACGACGCTTCTGCATCGCCCGGGGTTATGGATCCCGGCGTTCGCCGGGACGAACTGAGAATGATACCCATGAAGAAGTGGCGATCGCGCGTGACGACCGACGGCCTCGATCGTGCGCCGCATCGCGCCTTCATGCGGGCGATGGGGCTCGACGACGAGGCGCTCGGCAAAGCCGATGATCGGCGTCGTCAGCATGAAGGGCGAGCAGACGCCCTGCAACATGACCCACGATTTCCAGGTCGATGCCGCCAAGGCGGGCATCGCGGAGGCCGGCGGCACGCCGCGGGAATTCACCACCATTTCGGTCTCCGACGGCATCAGCATGAACCACGAGGGCATGAAATTCTCGCTGCTGTCGCGCGAGCTGATCGCCGATTCGATCGAGGCCGTCGTCCATGGCCTGGCCTACGACGCGCTGATCGGTTTCGGCGGCTGCGACAAGACGCTGCCCGGCGTGATGATGGGCATGATCCGCTGCAACGTGCCGTCGATCTTCATCTATGGCGGCAGCGCGCTGCCCGGCCGGTTCGAGGGACAAGACCCTCACCGTGCTGGATTCCTACGAGGCGGTCGGCGGCTTCATGACCGGCGAAATCGACGAGGCGACGCTTGAGGGCATCGAGCGGACCTGCCTGCCGACGATCGGCGCCTGCGCCGGGCAGTTCACCGCCAACACCATGGCGATGGTGTCCGAGGCGATGGGGCTGACCATGCCCAACGTGTCGATGATCCCCGGCGTCTATGCCGAGCGCGCGCAGGTCGCGCGCCGGGCCGGGCGCCTGGTGATGGCAGATGCTGGAGCGAGGCGGCCCGCTGCCGCGCGAGATCGTGACGCGCAAATCGCTGGAAAACGGTGCGGCCATCGTCGCGGCGACCGGCGGCTCGACCAACGCCGCGCTGCATCTGCCGGCGCTTGCCAACGAGGCCGGCATCTCCTTCACCATCGACGATGTCGGCGAGGTGTTTGCGCGCACGCCGCTGATCGGCAATCTGCGTCCGGGCGGCAAATACACCGCCAAGGACGTCTACGATATCGGCGGCACCGCCGTCGTGATCCGCGCGCTGATCGAAAGCGGTCACATCGACGGCACTTGCCTGACGATCACCGGGCAAGACGATCGCGGAGGAATATGGCAGCGCCAATGCGCCCGACGGCGAGGTGATCTATCCGCACGAGCGCGCCGATCATGCCGGACGGCGGCGTCGCGGTGCTGAAGGGCAATCTCTGTCCCGATGGCGCCGTCATCAAGGTCGCCGGCCTGAAGAACCTGGTGTTCGAAGGCACCGCGCGCGTGTTCGAAGACGAAGAAGCACTGCGTCGATGCCGTCCGCAACCGCAACTACGCCGCCGGCGACGTGCTCGTCATCCGCAACGAAGGTCCGGTCGGCGGCCCCGGCATGCGCGAGATGCTCGGCGTCACCGCGCTGATCTACGGGCAGGGCATGGGCGAGAAGGTCGCGCTCATCACCGACGGACGCTTTTCCGGCGCCACGCGCGGCATGTGCATCGGCTATGTCTCGCCGGAATCCTTCATCGGCGGCCCGCTGGCGCTGGTGCGCGACGGCGACCGCATCCGGATCGATGCCGGCGCGCGCCGCATGGATCTTCTGATCGACGACAAGAATTCTGCCGGCGGCGGCAGGCCTGGAAGCCGCGGCCGCCGCGGCATCGGGCCGGCGCGCTCGCCAAATATGCGCGTCTGGTCGGGCAGGCGCCCGGCGGCGCCGTCACGCATGACGGGTGCTGCGGAATGGCCGTGGTTCGATTAGAATTGGGCGGCGCCGGCCGGAAAGCCAGCATCGCCAATCTCGGCTGTTTTCCGCTATGTTCGCCTCCGATCAGTGAAAGCCGGGAAGTCATTGTGCCAGAGGAAGCGGGAATGAACGGTATTGCCATCGCGATCGGATGTTCAGGCGGAACCCGCGCCGGCGCGCAGGCCGGCAACCGCCATGATCGAGATCGACCACGTCTCGCAAATGTTCCAGACTTCCGGACGTCAAAACCATCTGGCGTTGTCGGATATCTCGCTGACGATCGAAGATGGCGCCTTTGTCTCCATCCTCGGCCCGTCCGGCTGCGGAAAATCGACGCTGCTCTATATCGTCGGCGGTTTCGTCAGCCCGACCCAAGGCGTCGGCGAAGATGAAGGGCAAGGCGATCACCGGGCCCGGGTCCCGATCGCGGGCCGGTATTTCAGGAGTTCGCGCTGTTTCCCTGGAAGAGCGTGCTTGGCAATGTGATGTATGGCCCGCGCCAGCAGGGCGTGAAACCCGCCGACGCCGAAGCGCAAAGCCGCGCGCTGATCGAGATGGTCGGGCTGAAGGGCTTTGAGGATTTTTATCCCAAGGAATTGTCCGGCGGCATGAAGCAGCGCGTCGCGCTGGCGCGCACGCTCGCCTATCATCCCGCGGTGCTGCTGATGGACGAACCGTTCGGCGCGCTCGATGCGCATACGCGCACGCGGCTGCAGAACGACCTGCTCAACATCTGGGAGCGCGACCGCAAGACGGTGCTGTTCGTCACCCATTCGGTCGAAGAGGCGGTGTTCCTGTCGGACAAGGTCGTGGTGATGACGCGCTCGCCGGGCCGCATCAAGGAGATCGTCGATATCGATCTGCCGCGCCCGCGCCGCCGCACCGAGCTTCTGCTCGACCCCCGCTACCAGAAATACGTCGTCGATATCGAGCGCATGTTCGACGACACCAGCGAAACCGGGTTGCGGCCATGATTTCCGGTCGCGCCATTCTGGCCGCGCGCCGCGCCCGTGCTGGCCTGTCTCGGCCTGCTCGCGGTCTGGCAAATCGGGTCGCTGCATCCTGAACAACGACAGCTTTCCGACCGCGCTGGACGCGATCCGCGCGATCCCGTCGATCCTCGGCGACAAGGAATCCCTGATCAATATCCTGGCCTCGCTGCGCCGGATGGCGATCGGCTTTGGCCTCGCGGTCGCGGTCTCGATTCCGCTTGGGCTTGATGATGGGCCGCAGCCGCGCCGTGGCGTCGTTCTTCAATCCGCTGCTGATGGTGATCTATCCGGTGCCGAAGGCGGCGTTGATGCCGATCATCATGCTCTGGCTCGGCGTCGGCGACATCGCCAAGACGCTGGTGATCTTTCTCGGCGTCAGCCTGCCGGTGATCTATCACAGCTTTGAAGGCGCCAAGGCGGTCGAGGAGAAGATGCTGTGGTCGGGCGCCGCGATGGGATTGTCGGCGCCGCAGCGCATGATCCGGATCGTGCTGCCGGCGGCGTTGCCGGAAATCCTCACCGGCTGCCGCACCGGGCTGGTGCTGGCGCTGATCACCATGATCACCAGCGAGATGATCGCGCGGCAGTCCGGTGCCGGAAACATCCTGTTCAACGCGCTCGACATGGGGCAGTACGACACGGTGTTCGCGATGATCATCATCGTCGGCGCGATGGGTATCGGGCTCGACGCCGTGTTCGAACGAATGCGCGCCAGGCTGGTGAGATGGTCCGAGCCGCAATTCGATATTCCCCTGAGCTTTTCATGAACGACGCGCGCGCTCACTTCAGATGTTCTGCTTGGGCTTGGTGCCGATCGCGCTGCTGGTCGCGGTGTGGCAGGCGCTGGTGTCGTTCGGCTATGCGCCGGTGACGCTGTTGCCGCCGCCTGGCCGCGTGTTCGCGCGTCTCGCGCAGCAACTGGTGACCGGCACCTTCCAGCAGGAGATCGCCGCCACGCTTGTTTCGCCTGTTTACCGGATTTGCGATCGCGGTGGTTCTTGGCGTCAGTATCGGTCTTGCGGCAGCGGCCAGCCCTGCCGTCAATGCCGTGGTGCGTCCGATCGTGCGGGTGCTGGCGCCGCTACCGAAAGTCGCGCTCTATCCGGCACTGCTGCTGTTGCTCGGCTTCGGCCACGAATCGAAGATCACGCTGGTTGCCGCGGATGCCTTGTTCCCGATCCTGCTTTCGACCTATTACGGCGCCTCGATGGTTGAACAGAAGCTGATCTGGTCGGCGATGGCGGCCGGCACGCGGCGGCGCGAGATCCTGTTCAAGGTGGTATTGCCGGCGGCGATGCCCTCGATCCTCACCGGTTGCCGCATCGGGCTGGTGATTTCCTGCATCGTGGTGTTCCTGGCCGAGATGATCACCTCGACCGATGGTCTCGGCCATCTCCTGGTGACCGCAGCCCGCACCTTTCAGGCGGTCGACATGTTCGTGCCCCTGATCACGATCTCGTTGTTGGGACTGATCCTCAACGGCGCGCTCGAAGCGTTAAGGTCGTTTTTGCTGCGGGGTTTTCCGGAAGTCTGATGCAATTTTCGAAGTGGAGATAGGTCATGCTGGCGGATCGCATCGAAGCGAAATGGATCGACGCGTTTTGCGAGATCTTCGAGCGCTGCGCGGTCAAATCCGGCGACACCGCCGCCATCCTTTCGGAGACGCAGTCGCGCGCGCTCAATGTCCATCTCGCCGAGCTTGCCTTGCTGCGGATAGGCGCGAGGCCGTTTCATGTCGTGGTGCCGACGCCGCGCAACCGGCAGATCGTGCCGATCCGCTCCACCGGCGCGAGTGAGGCCATTCAACGATTGGCGCCGGTGGTCTCAGCGCTGCAGCAGGCAGGCTTCGTGGTCGATTGCACCATCGAGGGCCTGATGCATGCGGTGGAGACACCGGAAATCCTTAAAGCCGGCGCGCGCATTCTGGTGATCTCGAACGAACACCCGGAAGCGCTGGAGCGCATGGTGCCGGATACGGCGCTGGAAAAGCGGGTACGGGCGGCGGCAAAGATGCTGCGCGGAACCAAAAGGATGCGAGTGACTTCGAAAGCGGGGACCGAACTCGATGTCGACATGGCCGGCGCTTCGACCGTCGGTGTCTGGGGCTGGACCGACAAGCCCGGTACGCTGGCGCATTGGCCGGGTGGCATCGTCGTCAGCTTCCCAAAGAGCGGTACCGTCAACGGCATCCTGGTCATGGCCCCCGGCGACATCAATCTCACCTTCAAGCGTTACCTGACCTCACCGGTCAAGATGACGCTCAAGGACGACTACGTCACCGATCTCATTGGCGAGGGCGCGGATGCCGCGATGATGCGCGCCTATCTTGCCGCCTGGGGCGACCGCGAGGCCTATGCAGTGTCGCATGTCGGATTTGGCATGAACCCGGCCGCCCGCTACGAGGCGCTGGCGATGTACGACCAGCGCGACACCAACGGCACTGAGCTGCGGGCGGTCGCGGGCAACTTCCTGTTCTCGACCGGTGCCAATGAATTCGCCGGACGCTACACCGCCGGGCATTTCGACCTGCCGATGATGGGTACGACGATCGAACTCGACGGCGTCACGGTGGTGCGCGAAGGCGTGCTGCAGGATGTGTTCGGCTAATCCTTAGTCGAGAACAGGCGGCCGGGCGAGCCCGAAGTGCCTGAGCATGTCGACCAGCGCGGCCAGGCGCTGCTCGCGATAGGCATCGACATCGAGGCCGGAATAATCGAGGAAGCCGGCACCGCTGCGTAGCCCGATGCGGCCGTCGCGCATGTTGCGGGAGATCACGTCTGGTGGCCGATAACGGTCGCTGCCGAGCGCGTCTTCGAGATAACGGCTGGCGTAATAGAGAATATCGCCGCCGCCCCAGTCGATGAATTCCAGTAGGCCCAGCACGGCATAGCGGAAGCCAAAGCCGAAGCGAATCGCCTTGTCGATATCTTCCGCGCTGGCGACGCCTTCCTCCACCATCCGCGCCGCCTCGTTCATCGCGAGAGCCTGGATTCGGGGCACGATGAAGCCGGGCGTCGCAGCGCAGACCACTGGTACCTTGCCGATGCCCTCGAGCAGCGCCTTGACCTCGGCGATCACGGCCGGATCGGTGGCTTTCCCCGGTGAAATTTCGACCAGGGGGATCAGATAGGCCGGATTGAGCCAGTGCACATTGAGGAAGCGGCCGGGGTGTTTGACGGCGCCGGAGAGATCATCGACCAGGATCGTCGAGGTGGTCGAGGCGATGATGACCTCCGGCCCGACGCTTTTCGACGCTGCCGCCAGCACCTCGCGTTTGAGGTCGACCACCTCGGGCACGCCTTCGAAAACGATGCCGGCGCCGGCAAGCGTTGTAGAGCTTTGTTGTGTGGGTGTCACCGAAATGCGTGCCATCACGGTTTCGGCTTCCGCTTCCTTCAGCAGGCCGAAGCGCGACAGGCTTGCCAGCGTCTTTCTGACTTCGTCGAGCGCCTCGGCCTCGAGCTTTGCAAACTGCTCGGCCGAACGCGGCTTGACGTCGATCATGGTGACGGCGTGACCAGCATAGGCAAATGCTACGGCGATGCCGCGGCCCATGCGGCCGGCGCCAAGGCAAGCGATCGCGGGGTGCTTGGTCAACGGCCAAACCCTTCGCGCAACAGTTTTTGCAATTCACCACGCTCCAAGCCACCCAGGCCGAGACTTGCGAGCGTGCGGCCGGTCTTCATGAAATCCTCGCCGCAGATCGCGCCGCCAATAGAAAGGAAGGATTTTGCCAGCGGCGTCGCAACGCCGGCCAGTGCACCGACCGAAACCAGGAACGACAGGCCGAGCCGCAGATCTTCCTGCATGTAGCGGTGTTCGGTCAGCACAAGCTGTTCCCGCCAGTCGCCGGAATTGGTGAGGCGGTCGTGCGAGCCGCGGCCATACATCCAGATTTCGCCGTCGCTGGCGTAATGATGTGCCAGCGGAAAATGCGGCGCGCCGTAACCCAGCGCCTCGCGCACGGCGATGCGCTCGGCATCGAGCGCATCGGTGACGCGCCGGATCGCGGCCTGCGTGCCTTCCTTGTGGATGTCCCAGCGCTCGAAATGCTCGATCGGGCCGGCATTCATGACAATCAGCGGCGGGTGAATGATCGGTCCGGCATTCATCAGCGCGCCGGACAGCGCATCACCGCATGGTTCGATGACGCCCGGGAACGCGCGCCCGATTACATCCAGCGCATGGCCGGCGCTATCGCGCGGGAACACGCCGACCGGCAGCCGCTTGGCGCGGATGGTGATCGCGACCTCGAACGCGCCGTGCTTACGCGTCAACCATGGCAGCGTGCCGGTCTCGGCGAAACTGACCTTGGCGCGATTGCCCGCTTCGCGCATCGCTGAGGCAAAAATCATCGAACCGAAGGTCGCCGGTGGCAGGAACACCACCTGGTCATCGTGCAGATGTGATGCAAGCTGCTTGGCGATGTCGGCTTGCGCAAACGCCGGAGCGGGGCAGAGGATCAACTCGGTGCCGTCGATCGCCGCGGCGATGTCAGGTGTCACCAGCGTCAGCCGAACGTCGTGCCGCCCGTTCGAGTCCTTCAACACAATCCGCGAACCCGCCGCGCGATGCGCCTCGGCCATCTTTGTGTCGCGCCGCCACAGCCTGGTATCGTGGCCCCGAAGCGCGAAATCGCCCGCGGCGGCGAACGAGCCGTTGCCGCCACCGAGCACTGCGATCTTCACAGCAGCTCTCCGTGAGCCCGCGCGCGGGCATCAAGTTGCTTCAGCATGAAATGCTGCACTTTACCCAGTGCGGTTCGTGGCAAGTCCGCGACAAAGACGATATCGCGAGGCACCTTGAAGCGAGCCAGCTGGCTTTGGACATGCGTTTTCAAATCTTCCGCTTCGAGCCGGCAGCCCTGCCGCCTGATCACATAGGCAACCGGCACCTCGTCCCAGCGTGGATCGGCCCGGCCGATCACGCCGCATTCGCTGACATCAGGATGTTCCAAGATCACCCGCTCGACTTCCGCCGGATAGATGTTTTCGCCGCCCGAGATGATGAGGTTTTTCTTGCGATCGTGCACCCAGAAATAGCCGTCGGCATCGCGTCGACCGATGTCACCGGTGCGATACCAACCGTCGTGCAGCGCCGCCCGAGTCGCTTCCTCGTCGCCCCAATATTCGAAGAAGACATTGGGGCCGCGCACCGCGATCTCACCGACTGCGTCCTGCGGCAACTCTTGGCCGTAATCGTCGATGATAATGGCTTCGCAACACAGGCCGGGAAGGCCGGTCGAACCCTTGCGCGAGAGATCACCACCGAGACGCGTGTAGACGGCGATAGGGCAGGTTTCGGTCGAGCCATAGACCTGCAGCACCGGCACGCCGCGCGCCACAAAACGGTCGATCAGATGCGGCGGCACGATGGTCGATCCGGTGGAGATCGCCTTCAGCGAGGACAGATCGGCCGTGGCCCAGTCGGGATGATCGGTCACCGCCTGCATGATCGCGGGCACAATCACGGTCAGGGTTGGACGGTCGCGTTCGATCGCCGCGAGCGCCATATCCGGCGCAAAGCGCGCATGGATGGTCACGGTCGCACCATGCTGCAACGCCGGCGTGGTCTGGATGTTGAGCCCGCCGACATGGAAGAAGGGGAGCACCGTCAGCACGTGATCGTCCGACGTAAGCCCGTGCATGTGCTGGCTCATGACGGCGTTCCACACGAGTGCTTCCTGCCGCAGCACGGCGCCCTTGGGCCGGCCGGTGGTGCCCGAGGTGTAGACGATCAACAGCGGACAGGAGAGATCGGTATGCGGATTGCGGCCATCGCCGCGCGCTTTCGCAAGAAGGCTGTCGAAGGCGCGACCTGTCGGCGGCACAAAGTCGAGCCCGACAATGCTTGTCTGCGGCATGCTCTCCGCCAGTGCCGGCAAGATCGCAGCAAAGGCCTGTTCCAGCACCAGCACCTTGGCCGCGGCATTCGACAGGATAAACGATTGCTCGGCAATGGCGAGGCGCCAGTTTAGCGGCACCAACATCGCGCCGAGCCGCGCGCAGGCATAGAGCAGCACCAGATAGTCCGGGCGGTTCAGGCTGAGGATCGCGACCCGATCGCCGCGATTGACGCCCAGCTCGGACTTCAAAGCCCGCGCGGTTTGTTCGATACGCGCGGCGAACGCCCCATAGCTTAGCGTTTCGCCCTCGAATCGGATGGCGGGCTTGTCGGGGGCAAAGGCAGCGTTGCGCTCGATCAGACTGCAGAGGTCCACCGTCAGTCGTCCGATTCGTCGGTCTCGTAGAGTGCTTCGCGGCCGATACGGTCGAGGCAGAGTTCGGCGGTCCATGGCAGCATCAGCGAACCGCAGCGGCTGTCGCGATAGATCCGTTCCAGCGGCAGCGATTTCAGCATCGCCTGGCCGCCGCAGGTGCGGATCGCCAAGGTCGCGATCTCGTTGGCGCCCTCCATCGCGGAATATTGCGCGGCATAAGCGCGCAGCACCTGTTCCTTGGTCGGATTGGCGCGCGCTTCTGTGACCGCCTGAAACCAGATCGCCTTGATCTGCTCGAGCTTGATCTGCATCTGTGCGACCGCGATCTGCTTGGTCGGATACATCCGCCGCTTGACCGGTGGCGTACCCGGGACTTCGCCGCGCAGATAGCGCACGGTAAAATCATAGGCCGCCTGCGCGAGACCCATATAGGTCGGCGACAAGGTCAGGAACATGTGCGGCCAGCGCATCGCCGCCTGGAAATAGACGCCGCGCGGCATCAGCGCGGCATCCTCGGCGACCAACACGTCCTTGAACAACAATGTGCGGGATACTGTGCCGCGCATGCCGAGCGGATCCCAGTCGCCGACCACGGAAAGACCCTCAGCCTTGGCCGGCAGCGCGAGGTAGAGCGTGTTGCGGCGCGAGGCCTTTTCGCCTTCCGCGATCTCGGTGCAGAGCACGCCGTAATAGTCGGCATGCCCGGAAAGCGAAGCGAAGATCTTCTTGCCGTTGACGATCCAGCCGCCCTTGACCGGCTTGGCCTCGGTGCCAAAGGCGACGCCGCCGGCCGCAGCTGCGCCGCCCTCCGAGAACGGCTGCGAGTAGATCGCGCCGTCATCGACAATGCGCTTGTAATGGATGGCGCGGCGGTGCTCATGCTCGGCGCGGGTGGCGGCATCCATGTCGAGATCGTCGGCCAGCGGGCCGGACCACAGCGTCGAACAGACGTGCATGTTCCAGGTCAATGCGGTGGCGCCGCAATAGCGGCCGATCTCGGCGGCTGCGAGGGCGTAGGTCTGGTAGCCGACGCCGAGGCCGCCATGTTTTTTCGGAATGGCGATGCCGAGCAGGCCGGCGCGGTGCAAGTCTTTGTAGTTCTCGGTCGGGAATGTCGCGTCGCGATCATAGGCGGCGGCACGGCCGGCGAACACGGTCTGGCCGAGCTCGCGTGCTCGCGCAATGATCGAGGCCTGCTCGTCGCTCAGCCGAAACGCGGTTGGATCGAAGATCGGCGCGTCGAGGGCGACGTCCGTCGTGGTTGCAGTTTTGCTGATGGGTGCCGTCATTAGGCTGCCACTTCTATTGTCTTCAGGAATTGATCCAGTGCGGCGTTGAAGGCTTGCGGGCGTTCGAGATTGACCAGATGGCCGGCCCCTTCGAGTTCGACATAGCTTGCCTGTGGGATGTAGGTCGCCATCTTCGCCATCATCGGCGCGGGCGCGTTCTTGTCCTTCGAGCCTGACAATAGCAGCGTCGGTATCTTGATATCCTTGAGCACGTTGCGCTGGTCGAATCCCAACAAGGCCAGCATGCTGGCGCGATAGCTCGCTTCGGGAACATTGGCCATACAGTCGCGCGCAATCGCCACGCCATTGGCGTCGGGATTGTCGCCCACCAATTCCCCCACCAATGTTGGCGCGAGCGAAGCAAGCGTCTCCCCGCGTTCGAGCGGGCCGAGCCGCGCGTCGATGAAGGATTTCTGCCAGTCGCCGTCGGCCTTGCCGAAGGCCGGGCTAGTTTGGGCAAGAACGACGGCGCCGGCCACGCGCGGGTATTTCACCAGCCATTGCTGGACGATCATGCCGCCGATCGAATGCCCGACGAGAACAGGTTTGGTTGCGCTGGTCTGCTGCAGAAAATCCTGCAGGGCGTCCGCGAGCGAAGCAATGCTGACCGTCGCAAGCGGCGCTGAGCCGCCATAGCCCGGCATGTCCCAGGCGATGGCGCGATAGCGATCGGCGAAGGCGTCGATTTGGCCGCGCCATGCCCGCGCCGCGCCACCGATACCGTGCAGGAACACCAAGGTCGAGAGGCCAGGATCGCCCGCGGCCTCATAGGCGAACCGGCCATCCCTGGTTTTCAAAGGCAAAGAGGCGGGCAAGCCGGATCTCCTGACGAGTCGGAACACAGGTTGGACCCGCCGATGCTAACAGGACCTTTGCATATGAAAAGAGATATTTTATATTTAAAGCAATTGTCCCGACCCTGGAGGACGCCTGGCTCACCGATCATTCATTGGCCTCGGGAGGCAGGAAGTTCACTTCGTGCTCGCCGGAGATGCGGACGATTTCTGCAACATCCGTCAGATTGTGCAGCTGATTGAACAGCGCTTCGAGTTTCTGCGTCGGCGACACCCAGAACAGCGCCCGCGCCGGCTTGTCCGACTTGTTGAAATAGCCATGCGGAATGCCGCGCGGTAGGCGAACCAGGTCCCCGGCACTGGCCTTGACCCAAACGCCATCCAGCTTGAGGTCCAGCATGCCATCCTGCACCAGGATGAATTCGTCCTGGGTGGGGTGGATATGCACGGGCACGAACTGGCCGGGATCGCTGTTGGTCTCGAATGCAAATGTCGAGTCGGTCACCGCCTTCGGGAAATAAACCTGTCCGAGGATATTCCAGGACTTGCCGGAGTATCCCGTGCCGTTCCGCGTAATGCCTTTTTCGAGCGCTGCCATGAGACCCGTCCTCCTGTTGTTCAACGGGACGCTAGCCGTGGCGGTTGATCTGTCAAGCAAGCAGAGCTGATTTCTTGCAAAAGCTTGAAGTTTAAAATATATGCAAGACCCGACGCCGATTAATTCCTTGGGAGAAACTGCGCGTGTCCGGACTGCCGCGTTCCCCACATGCGTTGGTTACCGGCGGCGGCCGCGGCATCGGCCGCGAGATCGCATCCGTGCTCGCGCAGGCCGGTGCGACGGTCACAGTGCTTGGACGCCACCGCGCAGCCCTCGACGAGGCTGTGGCCGCCGGCGACGCGCATTTCGTCAGCATCGCCGATGTCGTGGATCAGACGGCGGTGAATGCCGCCATCGCGGAGGCCGCCGCGCGGCAGCCGATCGACATTTTAATTGCAAATGCGGGCATCGCGGAATCCGCGCCGTTTGCAAAGTCCGACGCGGCATTGTTCAGGCGGATGATGGATGTCAATTTCATGGGCGTCGTCCACGCGGTCAAGGCCGTGCTGCCACCGATGAAGGATCGTCCCTATGGCCGCATCATCGCGGTTGCATCGACCGCGGCGCTGAAAGGCTATGCCTATGTCAGCGCCTATAGCGCCGCAAAACATGCGGTCGTTGGCCTGGTGCGTTCGCTGGCGCTGGAGCTCGCCCACACGCACGTGACGGTGAATGCGGTGTGTCCTGGTTTTACCGATACTGATTTGGTTGCCGGTAGTATCGACAACATCATGAAGAAGACCAGCCGCAGCCGCGAGCAGGCGATCGCCGAACTCGCCAAACATAATCCGCAAGGTCGCCTCGTGACGCCAAGGGAAGTCGCCGATACCGTACTGTGGCTGTGCGGCGAGGGCGCCGGCGCCATCACCGGGCAGGCCATCGTAGTGGCCGGCGGAGAACTTTGACGCGTGCGTGGGACACCCGAGCGATAATCCCGAGGGAGACACCATGAGCAGACCAGCCAATCCCGTCACCGTTCCATTGGTGGATTATTCGCCGAAACATTTCCTGCTGGCCGTGACAGATGGCGTGGCCACCGTGACGCTCAATCGTCCCGAGCGGAAGAATCCACTGACTTTTGAGAGCTATCGCGAACTTGCGGATTTCTTCCGGGCCTGCGCGTTTGATGACGAGGTCAAGGTTGTGGTCGTGACGGGGGCCGGTGGCAATTTCTCTTCCGGCGGCGATGTGTTCGAGATCATCGGTCCGCTGGTGAAGATGGATACCAAGGGCTTGACCGCCTTCACCCGCATGACCGGCGATCTCGTCAAGGCGATGCGGGCCTGTCCGCAGCCGATCGTGGCCGCGGTTGAGGGCATCTGTGCCGGCGCTGGAGCGATCGTCGCCATGGCGTCCGACATGCGGCTTGCGGCGGTGGGCGCCAAGGTCGCGTTCCTGTTCAACAAGGTGGGGCTGGCCGGCTGCGACATGGGGGCTTGCGCCATCCTGCCGCGCATCATCGGCCAGTCGCGGGCCTCCGAGCTGCTCTATACCGGCCGCTTCATGACCGCGGAGGAGGGCGAGCGCTGGGGCTTCTTCAGCCGCATCCTCACGCCGGAGCAGGTGTTGCCGCAGGCGCAGATCCTGGCCCGGCAGATCGCGGAGGGGCCGACGTTTGCCAACACCATGACCAAGCGGATGCTGGCGATGGAATGGGCGATGTCGGTGGAGGAGGCGATCGAAGCCGAGGCGGTGGCGCAGGCGCTGTGCATGACCACGGCCGATTTCGAGCGCGCTTTTGAAGCGTTCGCCAACAAGGTGAAGCCGGCATTCCAGGGCAATTGAGCAGCGCCGGGGCTTGCCAATAAATGTTTTAGGTTTAAAATATCTGGATGGTGCGATAGCCAGGGCCGGAGGCGTTTATGAAGATCGCGATCATCGGTGGCGGACCCGCCGGTCTCTACGCCGCGATCCTGCTTCGGAAGCAGCGGCCGCAGGCCGAGATCACGGTCTATGAGCGCAACCGTGCCGACGATACGTTCGGCTTTGGCGTGGTGTTTTCCGATGCGACGCTCGACAATTTCGAAAAATACGATTCGCCGAGCTATCGCCGCATCACCCAGGAGTTTGCCTATTGGGACGACATCGCCGTGCATTTCCGTGGCACCGTGCACCGGGTCGGCGGCAATGGTTTCTGCGGCTGCTCGCGCCGCAAGCTGCTGTTGATCCTGCAGGAGCGCGCGCGCGAACTCGGCGTTGCCTTACGCTTTGAGGCCGAGATCGACGATGAGTCCCGTTTTGCCGATGCCGATCTGATCGTGCTCGCCGACGGCATCAATAGCCGCTTCCGCGAAAAGCACATCGCGCATTTTGAGCCCGAAGTCGATGTGCGTTCCAACGTGTTCGCCTGGATGGGATCGACGCGTCCGCTCGACGCCTTTACCTTCATCTTCCAGGAGACCGAGTGGGGCCCGTTCATCGCGCATGCCTATCAATACGAAGCCGGACGCTCGACCTGGATTTTTGAGACCGATCCCGCAACTTTCAAACGGGCCGGGCTAGAGGGTCTCCACGAGAAGCAATCGGCCGACCGGATGGCCGAGATCTTCGGCTGGTTCCTCAAAGGACATCCGCTTCTCACCAACCGCTCGATGTGGCGCAATTTCCCGATGATCCGCAGCAAGCGGTGGATCAAGGACAACATGGTGCTGCTCGGCGACGCCAAGGCGACCGCGCATTTCTCGATCGGCTCCGGCACCAAGCTTGCGATGGAAGACGCCATCGCGTTGGCGGACGCCATGGCGCAAGCGCCGACGGTCGGCGCTGCCCTCCAGCAATATGAGCACGGACGTCGCGAGGAGGTCGAGAAGACCCAGCATGCCGCGGACGTCTCGCTGGTCTGGTTCGAGCATGTCGACCGCTTCTGGGAGTTCGATCCGGTGCAGTTCGCTTTCGGCGTCATGACGCGATCGAAGGCGATCACCTACGACAATCTGACCCTGCGGGCGCCGGATTTTGTCGCCGAGGTCGACAAGGCTTTTGCGAAGGCCGTGCGTGCCAAGGGATTTGACGTCGACGTCGAGAAGCCTTTGGCGCCGATGTTCCAGCCGATGCGCCTGCGCGAGATGGAAATCGCCAACCGCGCGGTGGTGTCGCCGATGTGCATGTACTCGGCGAAGGAGGGCGTGCCGACCGATTTCCATCTGGTGCACTACGGATCGCGCGCGATCGGCGGCGCCGGGCTGATCTTCACCGAGATGACCTGCGTCGGCCGTGACGCGCGCATCACGCCGGGCTGTACCGGGTTGTGGAACGACGAGCAGGAGAGCGCCTGGCGCCGCATCGTCGATTTCGTCCATGCCAACTCGGCGGCAAAGATTTGCCTGCAGCTCGGCCATGCCGGCCGCAAAGGCGCGACCAAGCTGATGTGGAACGGCATGGACCGTCCGCTGGAAGAGGGCGGCTGGGACATCGTGTCGGCCTCGCCGATCCCTTACTTCCCCGATAGCAAAATGCCGCGCGAGATGGACCGTGCCGCCATGGATGCGGTCAAGGCGGCCTTCGTGCAAGCTGCCGAACGCGGCGAGCGCTGCGGCTTCGATATGCTGGAGCTGCATTGCGCCCATGGCTATTTGCTCGCGAGCTTCATCTCGCCGCTCACCAACCGGCGCATCGACGAATACGGCGGCTCGCTCGAAAATCGCCTGCGCTTTCCGCTCGAAGTGTTCGAGGCGGTGCGTTCAGCATGGCCGGCGCACAAGCCGATGTCGGTGCGCATTTCAGCTACCGACTGGGCCGAAGGCGGTATCACCGGCGATGACGCCGTCGGCATCGCGCGGGCCTTTGCGGAGGCCGGCGTCGATCTGGTCGATGTCTCCACCGGCCAGACCGTGCGCGACGCCCAGCCGGTTTATGGCCGCATGTTCCAGACGCCATTTTCCGATCAGGTCCGCAACGAAGCCCGGGTCGCAACCATGTGCGTCGGCAACATCACGACCGCCGACCAGGTCAACACCATCCTCGCCGCCGGCCGCGCCGACCTTGTGGCACTCGGGCGTCCGCATCTGATCGATCCCTCTTTCACGCTGAAGGCTGCGGCCTGGTACGGCGCCGATGGGGTATTTTGTCCCCCGCAATATCTGCCGGGCAAGGAGCAGATCTTCCGCAACAGCGTGCGCGACCGACAGGATTTCGACGACCTCAAAATTAAGGCTAAGCCGAAGACCCGGGCTGAACTGAAGGCGGAAGCGTCAAAGCCGCTTGCCGCGGAGTAACGGAGCGTGCGACCTTAGCTCTCCGAAGTGTGGTGTTTGTGGAGTTCAAGACGATGAAAGCGATTATCGTCGGAGGCGGCATCGGCGGCCTCACCACCGCGCTGATGTTGCGCGCTCGAGGCATCGGCTGCGAACTGTTCGAACAGGCGGACACGATCCGCGAGCTCGGTGTCGGCATCAATACTCTGCCGCATGCGATCCGTGAACTCGCAGGCCTTGGGCTACTACAAAAGCTCGACGACGCCGCGATCCGCACCGACGTGCTTTACTACTTGAACCGCCACGGCCAGGAAGTGTGGAAGGAATCCCGCGGCATCGATGCCGGCCACGACGTTCCGCAATTTTCGATCCATCGCGGCCGCTTGCAAAGCGTGATCCACCGCGCCGTCGAGGAGCGGCTGGGGCATGACGCGATCCACACCGGCTGCCGGCTGGGGGCTTTCAGCCAGGATGAAGGCGGCGTCACGGCGCATTTCTTCGATCGTACGGGCGCCCATACCAAGACGGTGCGTGGCGACATCCTGATCGGCGCTGACGGCATTCACTCGCGGGTGCGCGAGACATTGTTCCCGAACGAAGGCCCGCCCTGCTGGAACGGGCTGATGCTGTGGCGCGGCGCGCGCGACTGGCCGATGTTCCTGACCGGAAAATCGATGATCGTCGCCGGCGGCCTCCATGCCAAGGTTGTGGTTTATCCGATTGCGGAGGGCTCCAGCCCGGCGAGCCGCCTCACCAACTGGGCCGTGCTTGTGAAGGTTGCCGACGGCGGCGTGCCGCCGCGCAAGGAGGATTGGTCGCGCCCTGGAAAACGCGAAGAGCTGATGCCCCATGTGGCGCGGTTCTCGGTGCCCTATGTCGATGTGCCGAACCTGATCTCGGCGACGCCGGAGTTCTTCGAGCACCCGATCTGCGACCGCGATCCATTGCCCTATTGGTCAAGCGGCCGCGTCACCTTGCTCGGCGATGCCGCCCATCCGATGTATCCGGTGGGCTCGAATGGCGCCTCGCAAGCCATTCTCGACGCGCGATGCCTCGCAGATCACCTGGCGCGCTCCGAGCATCCGCGCCAGGCGCTGGTGGCCTATGAGCAAAAACGGCTGCCGATGACAGCGGAGGTCGTCCGCTGGACGCCGACCGCCGAAGGCGTCATCGACGCCGTCGAGCAGCTCGCGCCTGATGGTTGACAATGTCGAGAACGTGCTGAGCTATGCACAGCGCGAGGCGATCGTGCGCGGCTATGCAAGCAAGGCTGGGTTTGCGGCGGTGCCGGGGCTCGCGGCGGTGCGGAGTAGGGCGCCGGATTCGGCCCTCGTCATCGCGAGGAGCCAACGGGTCGTGCGCGCCCGATGACAGGCTCCGCGACGAAGCAATCGATGATCGGCGCATGCCGCGCCATGGATTGCTTCGCTTCGCTCGCAACTGAAATCAACGCCTCAAGCTGTCATTCCGGCATGTGTGTTAGCACCAGACCCGGAATTTCTCTTTGAGATTTCGGGGGCTCCACGTCACGCATCGCCCCGGAATGACGCGGTGTCGCTCACGCCCCCGGAGGCGGCGGCAGGAAGTGGATGTTGTATTCGGCGGCCATTGGCGACGACGTCCTCGGGCTTTTGCTCCTTCATATTGTGAAGACCCCAAAACAGATCGTACAGCTTTCTGGCTCCTCGGCCAGACCAGCACTTTGGCGGTCTGGTCGGACGTCGACGATGCCGTGCGGCATGCCCATGCCGAGACCGATCGATCGCCCGGCGGTGGGCTGGTCCGAGCCGGCCAGCATGAAGTCGAGCTTGCCCTCCAGCATGTAGAGATATTCGTCCTGATCCGGGGTGGATGTGCGGCGGCACGAAGGGCCGCCGGCAGCGTCGCGTGCCAGGAAAAGGAGTGCTCGGTGTAGCTTTTCGGCGCAGAGGTCTGGCCAGGATATCCCAGGAAATGCCCGCATGCCCTCATTGGCCCGGGTGATGCCGGTGATCTCGCTTTTCATGCGTGTTTCCCTCCCCGAGTCGTGTCCGAATTGGATCGAATTTGGATCATCATCTCACCTCTTTGTTTGAGCATGATCTCCGCGCAAACGCGTTTCCCGCGATTTGCGCGAGGGAAAACCGGTTCCCACTTTTCCGAATCATGCTCTTGTCCTAATTGCCCGGCATGCAATCCTTGGCGTAACGGTCGGCGTAATTCTCGAACACCTTCTGGACGATTTCGGGCTGGAATTTGCCGTCGGGCGCTTGGCCACCTTGGTCAGATAGAAGTCCGAACGGTAGCCGTTGGCGTTGAACTTGGAGCCGCCGCGCACAGCCGAATCGGCCTTCTTCAGCGCCGCCGATACCGCATCCTTGTTGCGAGAGCTTGTCGCCCGCTTTGACCGCCTGACTGTCGATCAGCAGGCGGTGTCGTAGCCCTGCACGCATGGTGCCGGGCACGCTGTTATAGGTGGCCTCATAGCTGACCGACGGGAACTTCTCGCTCCCGCGGATTGCGAATTTGGGCGCCCAGTCGGCGCCGCCGAACATCCGACCCGCCGATCCCGCCGCGGAAGTGTCGATTTATCGACAGTGAACGCCGAGAGCAACCGGAAGTGTCGGCGAGGCCGGCCTGCCTGAACTGCTTGACGAGCCGTGACGCCCATGCCGCCCGGCATGAAGGTGAACACGGCGTCGGGCGGCGAGGTGATCTTGGACAATTCAGGCCTGGAAATCCAGCGTGCCGAGCGGCATGTAGGACTCCTCCCTCGACCACCTCGCCCTTGTAGTCGAGTCTTGAATTCCGGCCGCGGAATCCCGGCCCGCCGACAATCGGCACCATAACGTAAACGCGCTTGTAATGGCGATGCCTGCGGCCACCTTGCCGAGGATCTCGTGGACCTGATCGTTCTGATACGAGGTCACGAAGAACAGTGGATCTCGTACTTCCTTGCCGGCATAGCTCGACGGACCGGCATTCGGGCTGATCAGGAATGTCTTGCTGTCGACACGGCTTGTGGATCGCCTGCAGAATATTGGAGAAGATCGGCCCGACCACGAACTCGACCTCGATCGCGTCGAGCGCCCTGCAGCCTTGTCACGGCAGCGTCGGGCTTGGTTCGTCATCGACCGCGATCACCTCGACATCGCGGCCGCTCATGCTGCTGAGATCCTTGTTCCCCGAGTGCATGTCGCCGAGCACCGGCCGGCCCCGAAAGCTCACGATGGCGATCATCACCTTGTCCTGCGCGACCTCGCAGGCTAACGGCAACCCCAGCAACGCCGCCAGTCCGACCAACTCCAGCGGTGTGTCATGATCTCCCGCCGTTGGCAGGTCGCAGGTCTTTCAACCGGAAGCTTATTCCGACGAAGGCTGTCGCCGCAAGAGAAGCGGCGGAAGCGTATGAGCTCGCAACGGCAAGCCGCGCGCCAATTGCTTGAAGCCTAAAGAAATTGCAAAAGCCTTCCCGAAATGGCCGGTGTCGGCCGATCATTTTGACCTTCAAATAATTCGGGACGCCCCGCAAGTCAAAACGCCCGGCACCGGCCATTTCGGGAAGGCTTTTGCAATTTCTTTAGGCTTCAAGCAATTGGCGCGCGGCTTGCATGCCTGCCGTTGCGAGCTCATACGCTTCCGCCGCTTCGCTTGCGGCGACAGCCTTCGTCGGAATAAGCTGCCTCCGAGCTTGAAAACGTGACCTCGCGAGCTGCCGATCAGGAGAGAAATCATGACAACAGCGATGAAGTTGGCCGGACTGGCGGTCCTGCTCGGGCCGTTGCCGTGAGCCCGCAATCGCGCAGGAAAAGATCAAGATCGGCGTGATCGTGACGCTTTCCGGGCCGGCCGCGGTGCTCGGCCAGCAGGCGCGGGACGGCTTCGCACTCGGGATCAAGGATCTCGGCGGCAAGATGAGCGGCCGCGATGTCGAGGTCGATCGCGGTCGATGACGAACTCAAGCCCGACGCTGCCGTGACCAAGGTGAAGGGCCTGCTCGAACGCGACAAGGTCGATTTCGTGGTCGGGCCGATCTTCTCCAATATCCTGCAAGCGATCCATAAGCCTGTCGTCGACAGCAAGACCTTTCTGATCAGCCCGAACGCAGGTCCGTCGAGCTACGCCGGCAAGGAATGCAGTCCACTGTTCTTCGTGACCTCCTATCAGAACGACCAGGTCCACGAGATCCTCGGCAAGGTCGCGCAGGACCGCGGCTACAAGCGCGTTTATCTTCCTGGTCCCGAACTATCAGGCGGGCCGGGATTCCGCCGCCGGATTCAAGCTCGATTACAAGGGCGAGGTCGTCGAGGAATCCTACATGCCGCTGGGCACGCTGGATTTCAGCCTGAATTGTCCAAGATCGCCTCGCTCAAGCCGGACGCCGTGTTCACCTTCATGCCGGGCGGCATGGGCGTCAATCTCGTCAAGCAGTACAGGCAGGCTGGCCTTGCCGACACATTCCCGTGCCTCTCGGCGTTCACTGTCGATGAATTGACCTGCCGGCGCAGCAGGACGCCGCGGTCGGCATGTTCGGCGGCGCCGACTGGGCGCCCAATCTCGACAATCCCCAGAGCAAGAAGTTCGTCGCGTCATATGAAGCGGCCTATAACAGCGTGCCCGGCACCTATGCCATGCAGGGCTACGACACGGCCATGCTGATCGACAGCGCGGTCAAAGCGGTCAAGGGCGACCTCAGCGACAAGGATGCGGTATCGGCGGCGCTGAAGAAGGCCGATTTCACTTCGCTGCGCGGCGGCTTCAAGTTCAACACCAACGGCTATCCGATCCAGGACTTCTACCTGACCAAAGTGGCAAAGCGTCCCGACGGCAAATTCCAGACCGAAATCGTCCAGAAGGTGTTTGAGAATTACGGCGACCGCTACGCCAAGGACTGCATGCCGGGCAAATAGACTAGAGCATGATCCGGAAACTGCGGAGCCTGTTTTCCCTCGCGACAAACGCGGAACGCGTTTGCGCTGGAGATCATGCTCAAACAAAGAGGTGAGATGATCTCATCCGATTTAATCCGATCGGATCATGATCTAACAGGGGAGGAAACACGATGAAAAGCGAGATCACCGGCATCACCCGGGCCAATGAAGGCATTCAGGGCATTTCCTGGAATATCCTCGGCCAGACCTATGTGCCGAAAAGCTATTCCGAGTACTCCTTCTCCTGGCACGCGACGCTGCCGCCGGGCACTTTCGTGCCGCCGCACATCCACCCCGATCAGGACGAATATCTCTACATGCTGGAGGGGAAGCTCGACTTCATGCTGGCCGGCTCGGAGGCACAGGCGACGCCCGGGCGATCTGATCCGGCTCGGCATGGGCGTGCCGCACGGCATCTTCAACAAGTCGCGACCAGACCGCGCAAAGGTGCTGTTCTGGGTATCGCCGAGCCGAAACTCTATGACCTGTTTTGGGGTCTTCACAACATGAAGGAGCAGAAAGCCCGAGCGACGTCGTGGCGATGGCCGCGGAATACAACATCCACTTCCCCCTCGCCGCCGCCGTCATCCGGGGCGTGAGCGCGGCCTCCACGCCCCCCGACCGCCCGCCGCGAGCCCGCCGGCACCGCCCCGCAAAGCGGCGCCCAGCCTTGGCCTTGCATAGAGCCGATCCGCACCGGATCCCCGCCTCGCGCTGCCCGCATAAGGCTCTCAGCCACGTTCCTCGACACTTTCCGTCAAAGCCGTCAGGCGCGAGCTGCTCGACGGCGTCGATGACGCCTTCCGGGTCCGCCGCGCCGGTTCGAGCGGACGACCTCCGCCGTCATCGGCAGCCGTTTTTGCTCATAGGCCACCAGCGCCTGGCGCGGATGCTCGGAGCGCGCCAGAGTCGGCGAGGCATCGCGCGTCGAGAATGGCCTGCGAGGCGCCATTCGAGCCCACCGGATACATCGGATGGGCGGCATCGCCGAGCAAGGTGACGCGGCCGCTTGACCAATAGGGCAATGGATCGCGGTCGCAGATCGGGTGCTCGAAGAACTCCGGCGTCGCCGAGATCAGGCCCGGCACATCGACATAGGGCACCGAGAACCGCGCCACATGGGGCATCAGCTCCTCGCGTTTTCCAGGGCGCGACCAATCCTCCTTGCGCGGCGGCACGCCGCCGTCGGCAACCTTCACAAGCACGGCCCAGTTGGTCGAGGCGGCTCGCCGGGCTGGAGCCCTCCGCAATCGGATAAACCACAACCTTGGCATGGAGGCCGCCGGCGACGATCATCGATCTTCCCGTCAGGAACATCGGCCAGTCGCGCGCGCCGCGCCACAGCATCAGCCCGTTCCAGCAGGGCGGGCCTTCGTTCGGGAACAATGTCTCGCGCACCCGCGAGTGAATGCCGTCAGCGCCGATCAGGATGTCGCCACGACCGTCTAATGGGCGCCCGTGCGATCGAAGAACTGCGCCGTGACGCCGCCTGCATCCCGGCCGAAAGCCCCCAGCCGGCAGCCGGTGTGGATCGCGTCATGCCCCAGCCGCTCCTCGACGGCGCGGTGGATCACGCTTCGCAGCGGCCGCGATGGATCGAAAA
This sequence comes from uncultured Alphaproteobacteria bacterium, assembly GCA_963713785.1. Taxonomy (GTDB): domain Bacteria; phylum Pseudomonadota; class Alphaproteobacteria; order Rhizobiales; family Xanthobacteraceae; genus Bradyrhizobium. The sequence continues at coordinate 41,369 of CAVQNB010000002.1, read as the reverse complement.
TTGCGGAACGTCGTGGCCGGCATCGATGCCGCGGGATTCCTTCCACACTTCCTGGCCGTGGCGGTTCAAGAGTAAAGCACGTCGGTGCGGATCGCGGTGTCGTCGAGCTTTTGTAGTGGCCCAAGGCCTGCGAGTTCACGGATCGCATGCGGCAGAGTATCATGCCGCACCGAGCTCGCGGATCGTGTCCGCCTGTTCGAACAGTTCGCAGCCGATGCCTCGAGCGCGCAACATCAGCGCGGTGGTGAGGCCGCCGATGCCGCCTCCGACGATAATCGCTTTCATCGTCTTGAACTCCACAAACACCACACTTCGGAGAGCTAAGGTCGCACGCTCCGTCACTCCGCGGCAAGCGGCTTTGACGCTTCCGCCTTCAGTTCAGCCCGGGTCTTCGGCTTAGCCTTAATTTTGAGGTCGTCGAAATCCGTCGGTCGCGCACGCTGTTGCGGAGATCTGCTCCTCGCCCGGACAGACCGCGGGGACAAAATACCCCATCGGCGCCGTAGCCAGGCCGCAGCCTTCAGCGTGAAAGAGGGATCGACAGATGCGGACGCCCGAGTGCCCAAGTCGGCGCGGCCGGCGGCGACGATGGTGTTGACCTGGTCGGCGGTCGTGATGTTGCCGACGCACATGGTTGCGACCCGGGCTTCGTTGCGGACCTGATCGGAAAATGGCGTCTGGAACATGCGGCCATAACCGGCTGGGCGTCGCGCACTGGTCTGGCCGGTGGAGACATCGACCAGATCGACGCCGGCCTCCGCAAAGGCCCGCGCGATGCCGACGGCGTCATCGCCGGTGATACCGCCTTCGGCCCAGTCGGTAGCTGAAATGCGCACCGACATCGGCTTGTGCGTTCAGCATGGCCGGCGCACAAGCCGATGTCGGTGCGCATTTCAGCTACCGACTGGGCCGAAGGCGGTATCACCGGCGATGACGCCGTCGGCATCGCGCGGGCCTTTGCGGAGGCCGGCGTCGATCTGGTCGATGTCTCCACCGGCCAGACCGTGCGCGACGCCCAGCCGGTTTATGGCCGCATGTCCAGACGCCATCTTCCGCATCAAGGTCCGCAACGAGTCCGGGTACGCAACCATGTGCGTCGGGCAACATCACTCGACCGCCGACCGCGTCAACACCATCCCGGCCGGCCGGCCCGCCGACCTGTGGCACTCGGGCGCACGCATCGGACCGATCCCTCTTTCACGCCGCGGCCGCGGCCTGGTACGGCGCCGATGGGGTATTTTGTCCCCCGCAATATCTGCCGGGCAAGGAGCAGATCTTCCGCAACAGCGTGCGCGACCGACAGGATTTCGACGACCTCAAAATTAAGGCTAAGCCGAAGACCCGGGCTGAACTGAAGGCGGAAGCGTCAAAGCCGCTTGCCGCGGAGTAACGGAGCGTGCGACCTTAGCTCTCCGAAGTGTGGTGTTTGTGGAGTTCAAGACGATGAAAGCGATTATCGTCGGAGGCGGCATCGGCGGCCTCACCACCGCGCTGATGTTGCGCGCTCGAGGCATCGGCTGCGAACTGTTCGAACAGGCGGACACGATCCGCGAGCTCGGTGTCGGCATCAATACTCTGCCGCATGCGATCCGTGAACTCGCAGGCCTTGGGCTACTACAAAAGCTCGACGACGCCGCGATCCGCACCGACGTGCTTTACTACTTGAACCGCCACGGCCAGGAAGTGTGGAAGGAATCCCGCGGCATCGATGCCGGCCACGACGTTCCGCAATTTTCGATCCATCGCGGCCGCTTGCAAAGCGTGATCCACCGCGCCGTCGAGGAGCGGCTGGGGCATGACGCGATCCACACCGGCTGCCGGCTGGGGGCTTTCAGCCAGGATGAAGGCGGCGTCACGGCGCAGTTTCTTCGATCGTACGGGCGCCCATACCAAGACGGTGCGTGGCGACATCCTGATCGGCGCTGACGGCATTCACTCGCGGGTGCGCGAGACATTGTTCCCGAACGAAGGCCCGCCCTGCTGGAACGGGCTGATGCTGTGGCGCGGCGCGCGCGACTGGCCGATGTTCCTGACCGGAAAATCGATGATCGTCGCCGGCGGCCTCCATGCCAAGGTTGTGGTTTATCCGATTGCGGAGGGCTCCAGCCCGGCGAGCCGCCTCACCAACTGGGCCGTGCTTGTGAAGGTTGCCGACGGCGGCGTGCCGCCGCGCAAGGAGGATTGGTCGCGCCCTGGAAAACGCGAAGAGCTGATGCCCCATGTGGCGCGGTTCTCGGTGCCCTATGTCGATGTGCCGAACCTGATCTCGGCGACGCCGGAGTTCTTCGAGCACCCGATCTGCGACCGCGATCCATTGCCCTATTGGTCAAGCGGCCGCGTCACCTTGCTCGGCGATGCCGCCCATCCGATGTATCCGGTGGGCTCGAATGGCGCCTCGCAAGCCATTCTCGACGCGCGATGCCTCGCAGATCACCTGGCGCGCTCCGAGCATCCGCGCCAGGCGCTGGTGGCCTATGAGCAAAAACGGCTGCCGATGACAGCGGAGGTCGTCCGCTCGAACCGGCGCGGCGGACCGGAAGGCGTCATCGACGCCGTCGAGCAGCTCGCGCCTGACGGCTTTGACAATGTCGAGAACGTGCTGAGCTATGCACAGCGCGAGGCGATCGTGCGCGGCTATGCAAGCAAGGCTGGGTTTGCGGCGGTGCCGGGGCTCGCGGCGGTGCGGGCGTAGGCCGCGCTCACGCCCCAGGAGGCGGCGGCAGGAAGTGGATGTTGTATTCCGCGGCCATCGCCACGACGTCCTCGGGTTTCTGCTCCTTCATGTTGTGAAGACCCCAAAACAGGTCATAGAGCTTTCGGCTCGGCGATACCCAGAACAGCACCTTCGCGGTCTGGTCCGACTTGTTGAAGATGCCGTGCGGCACGCCCATGCCGAGCCGGATCAGATCGCCCGGCGTCGCCTGTGCCTCCGAGCCGGCCAGCATGAAGTCGAGCTTCCCCTCCAGCATGTAGAGATATTCGTCCTGATCGGGGTGGATGTGCGGCGGCACGAAAGTGCCCGGCGGCAGCGTCGCGTGCCAGGAGAAGGAGTGCTCGGAATAGCTTTTCGGCACATAGGTCTGGCCGAGGATATTCCAGGAAATGCCCTGAATGCCTTCATTGGCCCGGGTGATGCCGGTGATCTCGCTTTTCATCGTGTTTCCCTCCCCTGTTAGATCATGATCCGATCGGATTGAATCGGATCATCATCTCACCTCTTTGTTTGAGCATGATCTCCGCGCAAACGCGTTCCGCGTTTGTCGCGAGGGAAAACCGGTTCCCACTTTTCCGGATCATGCTCTAGTCTATTTGCCCGGCGTGCAGTCCTTGGCGTAGCGGTCGCCGTAATTCTCAAACACCTTCTGGACGATTTCGGTCTGGAATTTGCCGTCGGGACGCTTTGCCACTTTGGTCAGGTAAAAGTCCTGGATCGGATAGCCGTTGGTGTTGAACTTGAAGCCGCCGCGCAGCGAAGTGAAATCGGCCTTCTTCAGCGCCGCCGATACCGCATCCTTGTCGCTGAGGTCGCCCTTGACCGCTTTGACCGCGCTGTCGATCAGCATGGCCGTGTCGTAGCCCTGCATGGCATAAGTGCCGGGCACGCTGTTATAGGCCGCTTCATATGACGCGACGAACTTCTTGTTCTGGGGATTGTCGAGATTGGGCGCCCAGTCCGCGCCGCCGAACATTCCGACCGCGGCGTCCTGCTGCGCCGGCAAGGTCGATTCATCGACAGTGAACGCCGAGAGCACGGGAATGCTGTCGGCAAGGCCAGCCTGCCTGTACTGCTTGACGAGATTGACGCCCATGCCGCCCGGCATGAAGGTGAACACGGCGTCCGGCTTGAGCGAGGCGATCTTGGACAATTCAGGCTGAAAATCCAGCGTGCCCAGCGGCATGTAGGATTCCTCGACGACCTCGCCCTTGTAATCGAGCTTGAATCCGGCGGCGGAATCCCGGCCCGCCTGATAGTTCGGGACCAGAAGATAAACGCGCTTGTAGCCGCGGTCCTGCGCGACCTTGCCGAGGATCTCGTGGACCTGGTCGTTCTGATAGGAGGTCACGAAGAACAGTGGACTGCATTCCTTGCCGGCGTAGCTCGACGGACCTGCGTTCGGGCTGATCAGAAAGGTCTTGCTGTCGACGACAGGCTTATGGATCGCTTGCAGGATATTGGAGAAGATCGGCCCGACCACGAAATCGACCTTGTCGCGTTCGAGCAGGCCCTTCACCTTGGTCACGGCAGCGTCGGGCTTGAGTTCGTCATCGACCGCGATCACCTCGACATCGCGGCCGCTCATCTTGCCGCCGAGATCCTTGATCCCGAGTGCAAAGCCGTCCCGCGCCTGCTGGCCGAGCACGGCGGCCGGCCCCGAAAGCGTCACGATCACGCCGATCTTGATCTTTTCCTGCGCGATTGCAGGGCTCACGGCAACGCCCAGCAACGCCGCCAGTCCGGCCAGCTTCCATCGTTGTGTCATGATTTCTCTCCTGATCGGCAGCTCGCAGGTTTTTCAAGCTCAAGCTTATTCCGACGAAGGCTGTCGCGGCAAGCGAAGCGGCGGAAGCGTATGAGCTCGCAACGGCAGGCATGCAAGCCGCGCGCCAATTGCTTGAAGCCTAAAGAAATTGCAAAAGCCTTCCCGAAATGGCCGGTGCCGGGCGTTTTGACTTGCGGGGCGTCCCGAATTATTTGAAGGTCAAAATGATCGGCCGACACCGGTTACGCGGGTGTTAGTCGCAAGGCAGGTACGGTTGCATCATGATCCTCGATTCCGAGACCAAGGCCGTCGAACTCCCGGAAGATCACGGCGACGAGATCAGATTGTGGCTGCGTCTTCTCACCTGCACAACCCTGATCGAGGGCGCGGTACGCAGCCGCCTGCGCCAACGGTTCGACGTCACACTGCCGCGCTTCGACCTGATGGCCCAGCTCGACCGGGCGCCCGACGGCATGACGCTGTCGGATGTCTCCAAAAGGATGATGGTCTCGAACGGCAACGTGACCGGGCTGGTCGAGCGTCTTGTGGAATCCGGTCATCTCGACCGGCGCACGTCGGTTTCCGATCGCCGCGTCCAGGTTATCTGGCTGACCAAGGCCGGCCGCGCCGAATTCCGCAAGATGGCCGCCGAGCACCAAAGCTGGATCTCCGACATTTTTTCCGACCTCACCCCTAAGGATGTCCGCGAGTTGATGCGCCTGTTGGCCAAGACCAAGGGATCGGCGCAGAGGGCCGCAAACCGGCGGGCTTCGTAAGCGCCGTGGCCGAGATCGACTACGAGATCGAATATAACAACCGGGCGCGGGTGCCCGAGCATCCGGCGCTGATGACGGGATGGGCGCGGGATGCTGCCGCTTATCGCGAGCAACGCGCCCCGCAAGCGATCCGCTACGGTCCAGGCGCGCGCCACATGATCGATTTCTTCGAGGGCGATGGCGAGGGGCCGATCGTCGTTTTCATTCACGGTGGCTACTGGCTGGCGTTCGACGGCTCTTCCTTCAGCCATTGCGCGCGCGGGCTGAATGCGCATGGTGTCAGTGTCGCCGTTCCCAGTTATGACCTTTGCCCCGATGTCAGCGTCGGCGATATCATTGAGCAGATGCGGATAGCGTCGCGCGAGCTCGCCCGGCTCGGCCGTCCGCTGGTCATGAGCGGCCATTCCGCGGGCGGGCATCTTGCGGCCTGCATGCTGGCGACGGACTGGCAGGCGTTCGATCCTATGTTGCCGAAACAGCTCGTCGTGGCGGCCTATACCATCTCAGGCCTGTTCGACCTGGTGCCGCTGGCCCAAACCTCGATCAACAAGGCCTTGCGCCTCGACCAGGAAACGGTGAAGGCCGCGAGCCCGCTGTTCTGGAAAGTGCCGACGCACGGCAGCCTTGACGCGGTGGTGGGCGGCAACGAAAGCGCGGAATATTTCCGGCAGAGCCGCACCATCGTCGAGCAATGGGGCAGGGCGGGCATCCCGACCCGCTTCGGCACCGTAGCCGACGCCAATCATTTCACCGCGATTGCGCCGTTGGCGGACCCGGGCTCGCCGATGGTCGTGCGGCTGAAGCAACTGGCAGGGCGCTAGGCTTCAAAAAAGCCTTGGATCGCCCGGATTTCGGCTATTGCGCCAAGATATTTTAAGCATAAAATGTTTAGGAATAAAGCGCTGCCGGGCGTTGGTCTTTCATCCCGAAAACGAGGGCGATGGAAATGTCAGGTGGAATTCAGAGCCTCGGAGCTCAGAGCCTTGGAGCTCAGAGCCTTGGAGCTCAGAGCCTTGGAGCTCAGAGCCTTGGAATTCAAAACCTTGGCCCGTCGGGTCACGTCGATGATTTCGCGCGGCGAAATCTTCCGCCGTTCCGCGAGTGGCCGGAATTGCGGCTTGACCGGGTGGAGTTTCAATATCCCGAATATCTCAACGCCGCGGTCGAGCTGACCGACCGCAATGTCGAGAAGGGGTTCGGCGATCGCGTCGCGCTGATCGGCAACGGCCGGCAGCGCACCTACAAGGAGCTCGCGGACTGGTCGAACCGCCTTGCGCATGCATTGGTGGAGAATTACGGCGTCAAGCCCGGCAACCGCGTCCTGATACGCTCGGGCAACAATCCGGCCCTGGTCGCGGCATGGCTTGCGGCCACCAAAGCAGGCGCCGTCGTCGTCAACACCATGCCGATGCTTCGCGCCGGCGAACTCGCCAAGATCGTCGACAAGGCCGAGATCGCGCTGGCGCTGACCGACAGCCGCATCGCCGACGAACTGGTTGCGTGCGCCAAGACCAGCCGGTTTCTCAAGCAGGTCGTGAATTTCGACGGAACCTCAAACCACGATGCCGAGCTCGATCGGGTGGCGCTGAGCAAGCCGGTGCGGTTCGATGCCGTCAAGACCGGCCGTGACGATGTGGCTCTTCTGGGGTTCACCTCTGGCACCACGGGCGAGCCGAAGGCGACGATGCATTTCCATCGCGACCTCATGATCATCGCCGATGGTTATGCGAAAGAAGTGCTCAATGTCACCCCCGATGATGTGTTCGTCGGCTCGCCGCCGCTCGCCTTTACGTTCGGGCTCGGCGGTCTTGCGATCTTTCCGTTGCGGTTCGGCGCTACCGCGACACTCCTGGAAAATGCGGCGCCGCCCGAGATGGTCAAGATCGTCGAAACCTACAAGGCCACGATCTGCTTTACCTCGCCGACCGCGTATCGCGCGATGATGGCCGCGATGGACAACGGCGCCGATCTGTCGTCGCTGCGCCTTGCGGTTTCGGCAGGCGAAACCCTGCCGGCGCCGGTTTTCGAAGCCTGGACCCGCAAGACCGGTAAGACAATTCTCGATGGCATCGGCAGCACGGAATTGCTGCACATCTTTATCACCAACCGCTTGGGCGACGCCGTCGCGGGAACGACGGGGCACCCGGTTTCCGGTTACGAGGCCAAGATCGTCGACGACAACATGAACGAATTGCCGCCGGGCACAGTCGGCAAGCTTGCGGTTCGCGGGCCGACCGGATGCCGGTATCTCGCGGATTCCCGACAATCGAACTATGTGCGCGATGGCTGGAATCTGACCGGCGATACGTTCGTCAGCGACGAGAACGGCCGTTTGTCGTTCATCGCCCGCTCGGACGACATGATCATCTCCTCCGGCTATAACATCGCCGGTCCCGAGATCGAGGCCGCATTGCTGAAGCATCCCTCCGTGGCCGAATGCGGCGTGGTCGGTGCGCCGGATGAGGCGCGCGGCATGATCGTCAAGGCCTATGTGGTGCTGGCCCCAGACGCCGCGGCTGATGATGCGATGGCTGCCGCCTTGCAGGACCACGTCAAGCGCGAGATTGCTCCTTATAAATATCCGCGCGCGATCGAATTCGTCGCGCAATTGCCCAAGACCGAAACCGGCAAATTGAAGCGGTTTGCCCTGCGCCAGATGGCCCAAGGCCAGGCGGCGTCATCAGGCGTCGCCGCCGAATGAATTGAAATGATGGAGAATTTTTTGTGAGCATGAGCAATGCGCCCACCCTCGCTGTGCTGAGTGTTGCAAATAGCGATGCCCCGGCGGCCGCGCAGATCTTGCAACCAAGCGGCTGGCCGGCCCCGAAGGGCTATGCCAACGGCATGGCGGCCGACGGCCGCATCGTGGTGACCGGCGGGGTGATCGGATGGGACAGCAAGAATCATCTGCCGGCCGGATTTGTCGCGCAGGTCCGCCAGACCTTGAGCAACATCGCAGCCATTCTCGCCGAAGGCGGCGCGCGGCCCGAACATCTCGTGCGGCTGACCTGGTATGTCGTCGATATGGAAGAGTACCTTTCGAACCTGAAAGAGCTCGGCCAGATCTATCGCGAGATCTTTGGCGCGCATTATCCGGCGATGGCGCTGGTGCAGGTGGTACGGCTCGTCGAAAAGGCGGCGCGCGTTGAGATCGAGGCGACTGCCGTGGTGCCGCGCTGAGCGACACCTCAGCGGGCTAATACGGCCCGCAATAGCGCGGCGCTACCGCGATCCACGCGCCGTCGGGCCGCTGCACATAGCAGCCGTTCTGATAATAATAATAACCGCCCTGTCGCGGCTCGCCCTGCGACGCAATCGCGGCCCCGGTCGTAGCGCCGACGATCGCGCCAATCGCCGCACCTCGGCCGCCGCCAACCGCTCCGCCGACGACAGCGCCTGCCGCGCCGCCGAAGATGGCGCCGCCGAGCGAGTTCTGCGCCGCCGCCGGTTCTATAGGCGTAAAAGCCGAAAGTGCGAGCAGCGCCGTCAGTGCGAATTTCGGTATCATGTCTATCCCTATCTTTGCCTTGATGATCAAAGTGAATCTCGCGCAGCAAGAAGGTCCGCGATTCGTATGGGTTGCGGCTCCACGTGACCTTCGTTTTCGGCCGGCTAATTCCGATACGAGGTATCGACGCGGTCGAGTTTCCGCAGTAGCGCCGGCCAGCCGAGGTCGCCGTTGCGGTTGGGTAGATTGGGGCGCGGCTTGACCTTGTCAAAAGTCTTTTCCAGCACGTCCTGCGGCGGGTAGACCAGCTTGGTGTTGCAGGACAGCGCCATCACCTGCACCTCGCAGGCGCGCTCCATGCGATAGAGCAGGTTGAAGGTCGCAGGGATCGTGCGCCCGACCACGAGCAGTCCGTGGTTGCGCAGGACCATCGCTTCGTGATTGCCGAGGTCTCTCACCAACCGCTCGCGCTCGCCGACATCATCCGCAATGCCTTCGAAGTCGTGATAGGCGATGTGGAGAAACCGCATCGAGGTCTGCGCCAGCGGCAACAGCCCGCATTCCATCGCCGAGACCGCCATGCCGGCCGGCGTATGGGTATGCGCGACGCAGTCGACATCGTGCCTCGCCATGTGGATGGCGCTGTGAATGACGAAGCCTGCGGCGTTGACGCCATAATCGGAGGCGTTGAACAACACGTTGCCGTCAAGGTCGACCTTGATCAGGCAGGATGCATCGATCTCTTCGTAGAGCATTCCATAGGGGTTGATCAGGAAGTGGTCGTGCGTGCCGGGAACGCGGCAGGAGATGTGGTTGGCGATCATCTCGGTCATGCCGTACATCGCGGTCAACCGATAGCAGGCGGCGAGGTCGACCCGGGTCTGCCACTCCTCGGCGCTCACCTGTTCGCGGACCGATTTGACGACCTTGATGGCGGGAGAGTTGACGGGAGGGGTCATGGAGCGTCTCCGTTGAAATGCACGATTTCGGCAAGCGGAATCTGACGGGGCGGCGCGAGGATACGTGCAATGATCGCCGCGCCGCAAGGCGGGCGCTGCGGCCATCATTGCAACTCAGCCATCGCCGATGCGCTGGGGTCGCTCGCAGGGGACAGAAGGGGCCTGCCCATCATTGCTGCACAGCAATAAGCCCGTCGTCGCAAATCCTTCATACGCCGCCTATACTTGGTCGCCCGTTGGTGTTGATGTCCCGATCCCGGGAATGTCCTTCCTTTTCAAATCGGAGCGACTTTTCATGAAGACCGTCCGTTTTGTCCTGACCTTGCTTGCGCTGTCGCTTGCTGGCGCCCTGGCCATCCGCCGAAGCGGCCGACGTCATCTGCTACAACTGCCCGCCGGAATGGGCGGATTGGGCCTCCATGCTCAAGGCCATCAAGGCCGACCTCAACTACGATATTCCCCACGACAACAAGAATTCAGGCCAGGCGCTGGCGCAGATCCTGGCCGAGAAGAGCAATCCGGTCGGCGACATCGGCTATTTCGGCGTCACCTTCGGCATGAAGGCGAAGGCGCAGGACGCGCTCGAGCCCTACAAGCCGGTCAACTGGAATCAGGTCCCGGCAGGCCTGAAGGATCCGGACGGCTACTGGACCACGATTCACTCCGGCACGCTCGGCCTGTTCGTGAACAAGGACGCGCTCGGCGGCAAGCCGGTGCCGGCCTGCTGGAAGGATCTGCTGAAGCCGGACTACAAGGGCATGGTCGGCTATCTCGATCCAAGCTCGGCCGCGGTCGGCTATGTCGGCGCGGTTGCGATCAATCTTGCGCTCGGCGGCTCCGCCTCGAATTTCGATCCTGCGATCAACTTCTTCAAGGAGCTGCGCAAGAACGACCCGATCGTTCCCAAGCAGACCTCCTATGCCCGCGTGGTCTCCGGCGAGATGCCGATCCTGTTCGATTATGATTTCAACGCCTATCGCGCGAAATATTCCGAGAAGGGCAATTTTGAATTCGTGATCCCCTGCGAGGGATCGGTGGTGTTTCCCTATGTCGTTGGCCTCGTCAAGAACGCGCCCGACAAGGACAAGGCCAAGAAGGTGCTGGACTATCTGTTGTCCGACAAGGGCCAGGCGATCTGGACCAATGCTTATTTGCGCCCGGCGCGCCCGATCGAATTGCCGGAGGCCGTGAAGAGCAAGTTCCTGCCCGACAGCGACTACGCCCGCGCCAAGAGCGTCGACTGGGGCGAGATGGAAAACGTGCAAAAAGGCTTTGTCGACCGCTATCTCGCCGAGGTCCGCTGAGGCAGTATGGTGATTGAGCCTGTTCGGTTCTGATTGCATCAGAACCGAGGCCCCAGCTTTTTGGTTGACGCGTTTTCTTCACGCGAACCGGCTTCCACTTCGCTTGAAAACGCTCTGCGTTTAGGGCACCTTTTCTTTATGTCGCATAAGACCTTCGTCTGGCTGTGCCTGCTGCCGCTCGCCGTGGTGACGGCGGCGTTCTTCCTGCTGCCGATGGCGCGGCTGGTGGTGACCGGCGCCGAGGGACCGCAGGGGCTCGCCGGCTATCTCGCGATCCTGACCGAGCCGCGCTACCGCGCCACCCTGATCAACACGGTCCTGCTGGCAGCAGTGACCACGATCGTAACCCTGATCGTGGCGACGATTGCCGGAATGTTTCTGCAACGTCATCGCTTTCCCGGCCGCGCGGTGCTGATCGCGATGCTGACCTTTCCGCTGGCCTTTCCCGGCGTCGTCGTCGGCTTCCTGATCATCCTGCTTGCGGGACGTCAGGGTCTGATCGGCGATGTTTCCAATCGCTTGTTCGGCGAGAAGATCGTGTTTGCCTATTCGATCTATGGGCTCTTTCTCGGCTATCTCTATTTCTCGATCCCGCGCGTCATCCTCACCATCATGGCCGCGGTGCAGAAGCTCGATGTCGGTCTCGAAGAAGCCGCGCGCTCGCTCGGCGCAAGCCCCTGGGCGGTGCAGCGCGATGTCGTGCTGCCGGCGTTGGCGCCTGCCTTCGTCGCCTCCGGCGCGATTGCCTTTGCGACCGCGATGGGCGCGTTCGGCACTGCGTTTACGCTTGCGACCAACATCGATGTGCTGCCGATGCTGATCTATACCGAGTTCACGCTGGCCGCGAATTTCGCGACCTCGGCGGCGTTGTCGGTCGGGCTCGGCCTCATCACCTGGTTCATCCTCGCGCTTGCCCGCTCGTTCAGCGGCAGCGCGGTCGCGGCGGCCGGATAAAACCATGCGCGACCGCCTGATCTTCACCGGCCAGCTCATCTTCACGCTGATCGTCGCAGCGTTCCTGGTGGTGCCCGCGGTGCTGTCGATCGCAGCCGGCGTCACCGTGAACTACTTTCGCGGCATTTCCTCAGGCATAACGCTGCAATGGGTGGCGCAGGTCTGGGATCTCTATGCCGGCACGATCTTCCTGTCGTTCCTGATCGCCTTCGCAACCCTTGCCGTGACGCTTGATCGCCGGCGTTCCCGCTGCTTACGCCCTGCATGTGCGGGGAGGGCGATTGGCGCGCGTGGTCGAGGAAATCATCACCTTGCCGCTGGCGATCCCCGGCCTTGCCATCGCGCTGGCGCTCTTGCTCACCTATCAGGGTTTTGGCGAATTCCGCCGCTCCTGGCTGTTCATCCTTACCGGCCACGTCATCTTCACCATGCCGTTCATGGTGCGCTCGGTGATGGCGATATTCGCAACCGTCGACATCAAGACGCTCGACGAAGGCGCGGCCTCCCTTGGCGCGCCGCCGTGGCGGCGTTTTTGCGACGTGATCGTCCCCAACGCGCTGCCCGGCATCCTTGCAGGCAGCCTGATGGTGGTGACGCTGTCGCTCGGCGAATTCAACCTGACCTGGATGCTGCATACGCCGCTGACCAAGACGCTGCCGATCGGGCTTGCCGACAGCTACGCCTCGATGCGGCTCGAGGTCGCCTCGGCCTATACGCTGATATTTTTTGTCATGATCATCCCGCTCCTGGTTGCGATGCAACTATTCGCCGACAGGGAGCAATCAAGATGAGCGCGGCTTTGGGCCATGGCGACGTCATGGCGCCGCGGTGCGCATCGAGGCTTGCGGCAAGACCTTTGTCGACGGCACCCGCGCGCTTGAGCCGGCCACGCTCGACATCGCGCGCGGCGAGACGCTGGTGCTGCTCGGTCCGTCCGGCTGCGGCAAGACCACGATGCTGCGCATCATCGCCGGCCTCGAATTGCCTGATGCGGGCGGCCAGGTGCTGTTCGATGGCAAGGACATGACATCGGTGCCGATCGAGAAGCGCAATGTCGGCATGGTGTTTCAGTCCTATGCGCTGTTTCCCAACATGAGCGTGTCAGACAATATCGGCTATGGGCTGAAGATCCGCGGCATCCCTGCGGACGAGCGCGCCAAGCGCGTCGCCGAACTGGTCGCGCTGACCAACATCACCGGACTTGAGAAGCGCCGGATCGACCAGCTTTCCGGCGGTCAGCGCCAGCGCGTCGCGCTGGCGCGTGCGGTGGCGATCCGGCCTGGCATCCTGCTGCTCGACGAGCCCTTGACCGCGCTCGATGCCGCGCTGCGCGACCGGCTGCGCGGCGAGCTCAATCGGCTGCTGCGCGCGCTGGGGATCACGGCAATCTATGTGACCCACGATCAGTCCGAGGCCATGGAGCTCGGCGACCGCATCGTCGTGATGCGCAAGGGCGCGATCGCCCAGATCGGTACGCCGCGCGAGATTTATTTCGCGCCGAACAGCCGCTTTGTCGCCGAGTTCATCGGGGCTGCGAACATCATCGAAGCGCCGGTCGAAAACGGCCATCTGGTGCTCCCGGGCGGCCGGCAGCCGATCGGCGGCGACGCGAGCCTGCCTCTGGCGGTTGCCATGATCCGTCCCGAAACCATCGCCATCGTTGACGCCAGCAGCGCGCCCGTTTCCGGGGTCATCGACAACGTCAGCTTCGTCGGCGACCGGCAACGGATGATCGTCAGCGCGGCGACCGACAAGCCGCTGACCGTCGATGCGCCGAACACCGTCAAGGCCAAGGCTGGCGAGCGGATCGGGCTCTCGATTGCGCCGCAAGCCGTTCGCCTGTTGCCGCCGGAAGATTGAAGAATGTCTTCAAAGCCCATTCGTATTGCGCAGATTTCCGATCTGCATATCAAGCCGCCGGGCGTCGCTGGCCTATGGCCGGGTCGATACCGCGAAGGCGCTGGAGCGCTGCGTGGCCGCCTTGAACGAATTCGCCCCCGCGCCCGACTTCGTGGTGATTTCAGGCGATCTCGCGGATACGCCCACCGCTGAAGAGTACCATCATCTCAAGCGTCTGCTCGCGCCATTGAAGCTGCCGTTTGCCGGCATTCCCGGCAATCACGACTCCCGCGACATGATGCGCGCGGCATTTGCAGACAGCGCCTACGCCTTCTCGTCCGGGCCGCTCAATCAGAAGGTCGAGACCGGCGATCTCGATCTCGTGCTGCTCGATTCCAGCGTTGCCGGCAAGCCGCATGGCGAGCTCGACGCGGCCACGCTGCAATGGCTCGATGCGACACTCGCATCGCACGCGGACCGGCCGGCGCTGCTGTTCCTGCATCATCCGCCGTTTGTCGCAGGCATCTGGCATATGGATCGCCAGAACCTCGTCAACGCCGGCGAGCTCGCGCCGATCGTCGAACGCCATCCGCGCGTGCGACTGATCGCAACCGGCCATGTTCATCGCGCGGTACTGACCATGTTTGCAGGCGTGCCGGCCACGATTTGCCCTGCGCCCAACCATGCGGTCGAGCTTGATCTTAAGCATCTACGCGAGCCCTCGTTCAAGGTCGAGCCGCCGGCCTTCCATCTCCACTGCTGGTTTCCGGACGGAGGTTTCGGCAGCGTGGTCACGCACCAGGTGCCGATCGGCCAGTTCGACGGCCCGCATCCGTTCTTTGGGCCGGACGGGAAATTGCTGTGAGCGTTCTGGCGCGAATGCGCCGGTCGCTATTCCTTCAGCGTTCCCAGCTTGTGGTACGACTTGGCCGCCTTTTTCAGCAGCCGTTTTTTTCGCTTCGGGCCGAGGAATTGCAGCGGCGTTTGCACGCCGTTCTGCTGCAGCTCAGTCGCGAGCGCGTGGCCTCTCGCGCCGTCGTTCAGTTCACCCAGGGATCTTTGTGCCTTGCGCAGCTGTTTCAGCGCGATCTTCTGTTTTGAAAATCGCCTGTCTGCGAACAGGTCTTCCAGGGAATCGATGGAATAGGTCAGTTTCTTGTTGAGGAGCCGCAGGCTATGCCGTTTCTTCGTCCCCATCTTGCGAAGCTTGCGGCTCTTCTTCAGGAGCTTCTGCTCCCATGCCGCGATCTTTTCGGCGCTGTAGGCGCCGATCGGAGCGGCGCGTTGTCTCGTCGCCTGCTTGCCGGTCTTGGTGGACCAGGGTCCGTTTTCGATCCAGGCGGAAGCTTGCTCGATCAGCCAGCCGTACCTGACCGAGCGAAGCATGCGCGCCAGATGGCGGTGACCTTCGGCGCGTTTCTCATTCCAGGATTGAAAGGCGGGCAGAGCTTGCGGTCGCTTGTCGTTGAGCGACCTGACCCGCTCGACCGCGACGTCCAGATCGCGCACGGCGCCGAGCTCGGTATTCAGCCATTTCAGCTCGTCTCTTATCTCGTCGCGGATCGCGTCATCGACCATCGGCGAAAAGAACAGGATCGCGGTGCGCAGATGCGTCAGTGCAATGCGCATCTGATGCAGCGCCGTCGGATCGCCGTTGGAGGTGGCTTCCTGATGGGCGCAGAGGCTCTCGAGGTGGCGCCGCGCGACGACCCGGAAGGCCGTATCGCATGCCATCGAGCCGTTCAGCCTTGGATTGGGCGAGGGCCGTTGCCGCCGCGTCGGTTTGGCGCGGGCGGCGGCTTTGGCTACCGATTTTCGGGAGGGCGGCATGATCGTTCGCGGGCTGAGATGTGAGGTGTCATGCACTGCCGGGCCTTAAGGTTTGAGAACTGCGGCACCCAATAATTGTCCCGTCCGTAGCTTTGTAAGGACCTCGTTGGCTTCCACAAGCGGGAATGCCGTCGTTTGGGTTCGGATACCAGCCTGAGGGACAATTTTAAGGAAATCCAGCCCATCCTGACGGGTCAGATTGGCGACTGACACCAGTTGTCGCTCTTGCCAAAGCAGGTCGTAGGGAAAGCTCGGAATATCGCTCATGTGAATTCCGGCGCATACCACCCTGCCGCCCTTGCGAACCGCGCGCAACGCCTCCGGCACCAATGCCCCGGCGGGGGCGTAGATGATCGCTGCATCGAGCGGGGTGTCGGGCAGCTGGCCCGACGCTCCCGCCCATACCGCGCCAAGCCGGCGGGCAAAATCCTGCGCCGCAATGTCGCCGTCTCGCGTGAAGGCATAGACCGACCGGCCCTGCCAGCGGGCGACCTGCGCCACAATATGACCTGCCGCGCCAAAACCGTAGATGCCGAGCCGCTCGGCGGCGCCGGCCATTACCAGTGACCGCCAGCCGATCAGGCCGGCGCACAACAGCGGCGCGATCGCGACATCGTCACCGTCCTCGCCGAGCGGGAAGCAAAAGCGCGCATCGGCGATGGTGTGCGTGGCGAAGCCGCCGTCCCTTGTATATCCGGTGAAGAGGGGGCGATCGCAGAGATTTTCCATGCCCGCTTTGCAGAAGCGACACACCCCGCAGGTGTATCCGAGCCAGGGGATTCCGACCCGGTCACCGATCCGGTGGGTCGTCACATCGCCGCCGACAAGATCGACGCGGCCGACGATCTCATGGCCCGGAACAATCGGATATTTAATGCTGGGAAGCTCGGCATCGACGACGTGAAGGTCGGTCCGGCAAACCCCGCATGCGCTTATTTTGACGCGAATTTGTTCATCGCCGGGGATCGGGTCCGCGCGCTCCTCGATCCGGAGCGGGGCTCCCGGGGCCGGCAGCACCATTGCACGCATCCACCTTTCTCCAGGCACAGAGCCGAAAAGGCCATCCCTATCATGGGTACGCCAGCCAAGCCGCCGGATTTTTGATCGCCATCAAATTTGAGCCTCTGAAAACGCGGCGACTGCCACATTGCCAAGCTAAAGGCGAGAGGGCATGCTTTCGTCAAAGGGTGGCGGCCGGACAACGGCAACGCCGTGCCGTTTGACGTGGGGGAAACATGCGCCGGCTTCGTTGGTTGGTTTCGCTGCTTGCGCTTGTGGCCGGCAGCTCAGGCGCGCTGGCGCAGGCGAATTATCCCGACCGGCCGATCAAGATGATCGTGCCACTTGCAGCGGCGAGCGCGGTCGACGTCGCGGCCAGGATCGTGACGCAGAAGATGGCCGACAATATGGGCCAGCAATTCGTCATCCTGAACATGCCGGGCGCGTCTGGGCTGATCGGAGCCGAGCAGGTCGCGCGCGCCGAGGCGGACGGCTACACGATCGGCGGCTTCAACGACAGCATCATGACCATGGTGCCGAACCTGCAGTCCAAGATGCGCTGGGACATCTTGAAGGATTTCGAACCGGTGTCGCTGGTCGCAACCGTTGAGTGGGGACTGATCGCCGGCAATCAGACGAGTTACAAAAGCGCGGCCGACCTGATCGCCGCTGCCAAGGCCGCGCCGGGCAAGATCGATTACGGAAGTGGCGGGCCCGGCAGCCCGCAGCATCTGGCGATGGCGATGTTTGCCTCCGCCGCCGGCATATCGCTGACCCATGTGCCCTATAAGGGCGCTACGCAAGCTGCGACCGACGTCGCCGCCGGCCAGATCCCGGTCGGCTTTCAGGGGCTCGGGACCGTCGCTGCACTGGTGCGTGGCGGCCAGCTCAGGCTGATCGGGGTGACGACCGAAAAGCGCCTGCCGCAATTCCCCGATGTGCCGACAGTCTCGGAATCAGGGCTGCCCGGCTTCCTCTTCAACTCCTGGTTTGCGATGCTCGCGCCAGCCGGGACACCGAAGGAAATCGTCGCCCGGCTGAACGCCGAAGTCGTGAAAGCCATCGGTGATGCGGAGGTTCGCCGCAAGCTCGAGGAGCTCGGCTTTGCCGTGCGCGGCAGCTCGCCCGAAGAACTCGGCGCCTTGACGCGGGATCAGCTCGCCAAATATGCCCGCGTGATCAAGGAAATGGGCATCGCCAACGAATGAGGCGAGATGCCCGGTTTTGGCACCCTGGGAATGTTCATTTGTATACATACAATCTCAAGTGGTTCATTCACTTGTTAAGATTTTCGCTCAATACATCGTATCGGCAGGAGACCCACCGGCCGCCTGCGGCCATTGATCACTTGGTCGGTCTGCTCGAGCTTGCTATGGTCGTGCCAGGTGGTCCGCAATTTGGCTAAATTCTTGCAAGCAAATTCTTGCAAGGTGGTCGCTTGGTTCCATCTTCCTTTATAGGCCTCCAGCGCCGGTGGTAGCGTGTTTTTCGGCGAGAAAGGCAATTGGTGAATGGCTCCAGAGAGGCACATAGCTGACGTCGTCCGCGGCCTGGACAAGGCGGCTGACGCGCGCCGCGTGGTGAGCAGCAAATTATCAGTGCTGCGCCAGCATCCTTATTTCGCCGATCTCGAGCCCGAGGCTTTCGAGCAACTCTGCCGCTACGCCAAGCACACCACGTTAAAGCGCGGCGCCACGATCTTCTGCAAGGGAGATCCCGGCAACAGCCTGTTCGCGGTGATTTCCGGCACGGTCAAGATCAGCGTTTCCTCGCCCGACGGGCGCAATGCGATTTTGAATCTGATCGGCGCCGGCGAGATTTTCGGCGAAATGGGGGTGCTCGGCGGAGCACCGCGCAGCGCCGACGCCACGGCCAATACCGCTTGCGAGATGTTCGTGATCGACCGGCGCGAATTTCTCCCCTTCGTGAAAAGCCAGCCCGCGCTCTCGATGAAGTTCATCGAGCTGCTCTGTGAGCGGGTGCGAAGGACCAGCGAGCAGGTCGAGCAGATCATCCTTCAGAATTTGCCGGGCCGGCTCGCCAGCGCGCTCATCGGTTTGACCGAAAGACGCAAGCTTGAGCCCGGCATCCATACGATCGCCATCACCCAGCAGGAAATCAGCGAGATGGTCGGCATGACGCGCGAGAGCATCAACAAGCAGTTGCGGGCCTGGGCCAACCGGAACTGGGTTCGCCTCGAGCACGGCGCGATCGTCGTGCTGGATGTCGGATCGCTGCGCGAAATCGCCGAGGCGGGATCGGATGAGGATGCATAGGCGCGCACCGCGCGCGATGATTCTTAACCTTTGAAAAAATTGCGTCAGTCGACGCCTGAACCGCTGCAAACAAATCCGCGAAAATGTGATTTAGATCGCAGTTCGGCGTAGAACCTCACGCTATTAGCATTGGTGCAACCTACTCTCGGGAGGCATCCATGCAGGGTTCCCTGAACGATTTGAGCCGGTCCGACCGCCGCTTCCTGTGGAACTGGACCGCGGGCATTCTCGCGATCCACGGCGTCATTCTATTGGTGCTTGCCGGCATTTTGATACTCAACCCGGTCGCTTCGGAATGGATTTCGCAAGCAGTGCAGGCCGAATTCGTTGGTAGTCCGCCGCCGGTGGTCGTGCCGACGCAACTCGCGCAGCCGGGCGGCCAGGTGCGCGTCGTCAGGACCGACTAGGGCAGACAATTGACCCGCCGGGTAACGCTGTAGTCGGGGTGGCTCCTCCAAAGGACTTGTCCGGGTCATCCAGACGCAAGATTGGCGCCGCGTTCGATCCTGAACTCCACGTCGATCAGTTCCCGCGAGTGATTCATGTCCGATTGCGCCATCAACAGGGTGAGGTCCTTGCCCCGGAGCGACGCCAGGACCTCCGACAATCGCTCGGAAAGCGCGGGCGCAATTCCCTCGAACGGCTCGTCAAGCAAGAGACATTTGGTGCCGACGCCGAGCGCACGGCCGAGCGCCACCAGCTTTTGCTGGCCACCGCTCAGCAACAACGCCTTTCGGCTGCGCATCTCGGCGAGTTCGCCGATCGCCCCATAGACGAAGTCGAGCCGTGCCTTGCGGTCGAGATGCTTTGCGACCCAAAGCGGTAACAGGATGTTTTCCTCGACGGTGAGCTGGGGCACCAGGCCCCGGTCTTCCGGCATGTAGCCAATGCCGAGCGCGGCACGAGCGTGACGCGGCCGCGCCGACAGATCGGCGCCCTCAAAGCGGAGAACACCCTGCGCCGGCTTCAGATGCCCCATGATCGCGCGCATCAACGTGGTCTTGCCGGCGCCGTTGCGGCCGACGAGGCTCACCATGGCGCCCTTGGCTACATTCATGGAAAAACCGCGCAGCGCCGTCATTGAGCGGATATCGACGACCAGATTGTCGATCTCGAGCAACGGCGGTGTGGCGTTCATCGCACGCCTCCGGTGACGTAGCGGCGCACCTCCGGATCTTTCAGCACGTCGATCGGGGTGCCGTCGGCGAGAATACGGCCGGAGTAGAACGCCACCACCCGGTCGGCATAACGGCTGACGATTTCCATGTCGTGCTCGACGAACACGATGGTGGCGGCGTCAGGCGCAACCGCATGGATCACCCGGTCCATGGTGGCGAATTTCTCTTCCGCCGAGACGCCCGATGTCGGTTCGTCCAGCAGCAACAATTTCGGACGGCGCACCAGCGCCATCGCAATATCGATGAGTTTGCGGACGCCGCCGGCAAGCTCGGAGATCGGGCGGTCGGCGAGATTGGCGAGCCCAAACCGTTGCAAGAGTTCGATCGCCTTGTCGCGGCGGCCTTGTGCTTCCGCCGGCGAACGCAGCGAAAGCCACCGTGCATGCATTCCCGCGACAGCCACAGCGAGATTCTCGGCCGCGGTAAGATCGATGAATAGCTGCGGAATCTGAAACGAACGCGAAATGCCGAGCTGCGCCACGTGTCTCGGTGAACGCCAGCTGATGTCGACTCCGTCAAGCGAAATCGAGCCGCGATCGGGCTTTAGATATCCGGTCACCATGTTGACGAAGGTTGTCTTGCCCGCGCCATTGGCGCCGATCAGGCTGACCTTTTGGCCGGGTGCGATGTCGATCGATAAGGCGTCCGCGGCAACCACCGCGCCAAATCGTTTTTCCAAACCGCGCACTGACAATACCGGGTTCACGACGCTACCCCTTCTTTGGCCGCGGCTGACGCCGCAGCGGCGGGCTCGGTCCTTTTGCGCCGTTGCCGGGTCCAGAGCGAGCCGATGCCGCGCGGCAGAAACAGGATGACGGCGAGCAGGAAGACACCGAGCACGAGCTGCCAGGTGTTGGG
Organism: uncultured Alphaproteobacteria bacterium; assembly: GCA_963713785.1. GTDB lineage: Bacteria > Pseudomonadota > Alphaproteobacteria > Rhizobiales > Xanthobacteraceae > Bradyrhizobium. The sequence continues at coordinate 20,467 of CAVQNB010000002.1, read as the reverse complement.
AAGATAAAGGTTCGAGAAAGAGCGAACCAATTCGAGCGCGAGCGAAGCCACGAATACGGCGGAAACGCTTTGATATCCGGCAAGCACCGCGACAAAGACGAATTCACCTGATGTGGTCCAGTAGGCAAATTGCGGGTCGATATGCCGTTGCGCCATCAGCGCGAACGCGCCGCTGGCGCCGGCAAAGGTCGCCGCGATCACGAAGTTGATGGTGATAATCCGGTTGGTCGATATGCCGAGATACTCGACGCGCAAATTGTTTTCCCGAACCGCGAGGCTGGCCAGGCCGAATTCGGACTGGAACAGAATTTTTGCGGCGATGCCGGCGAGCCCGGTGGTGACGACCGAGACCGCGTACAGCATGAAATCCGCTTCGCGCGGGTCGACAAAACTGATGCCGAACAGGCTCGGACGCACGACATTGAAGCCGTCGGATCCGCCGAGCACGGTGGTCTTGACCAGCGCACCGTAGAACACCATCGACAGCGCGAGCGTCAGCATGCCGAAAAAAATCCCGCTGTAGCGGGCAATCAGCGGGCCGATCGCAAGACCAAGCAGGCCGCCGCAGATGGCGCCGATCAGCATTTGCGCTACCGCGTCCGTGATACCCCAATTGTTCGCGATCAGGGCGACACCGTAGCCGCCCGCGGCAAAGAACAAGCCCTGTCCGAACGACACGTTGCCGGTGCGCGCCAACACCACGATGCCGAGCGCGACCAGCGCGTTGGAGGCGGCAATGGTTGCAAGCGACAAGGTCCAGGTCGGCAGCACGCGGCCGAACAGTGTTGCAACGATCACCGGCAACAGCATGAGGAGGGGGCGGGCCTGCCTCATCAGATTCGCCTCGCCGTCTCGCGCTTGAACAGGCCCTCCGGGCGAAACATCAGCACCGCCGCCATGATCAGGTAGATCACGAACAATTCGGCCTGCGGCATCAGGTGCACGGAAGCCGCGCGTGCGAGCCCGACAAGAAGCGCGCCGACGGCCGCGCCCTCGACGCTGCCCAGGCCGCCGATCACCACAATGGCGAAACTCAAGATAATCACGTCCGAACTTAAGCCCGGCTGCATCGATATCTTGGGCGCGGTCAGCGCGCCCGCCAACGCCGCGAGCATCACGCCGAAGGCAAAGGCCGCCGCATAGACGCGGTTCACCCGGACGCCCATGCTGACACTCATCTCTTCGTTGTGGATCACGGCCAGCACGATCTTGCCCATCACGGTGCGATTGAGGCCGAACCAGACTGCAAGGCCGATTGTCCCGGCAGTCGGGATCAGCAGCAGGTCGTAGCCGACGTAAGAGAGACCGGCGAATTCAACATTGCCGAACAGCTCGTAGGGCTGCGAAGCGTAGATCGGGTTGACGCCCCAGATCAGCTTGGTGGTGTCCTCCAGGATCAGAAACACCGCATAGGTCACCAGCAGCAACACCACTTCGTCGCGGCCGTAGAACATTTTTAGCAGGCCGCGCTCGAGCAGGAAGCCGACGATCGATGCGATCAGGGCGACCGAAACCAGCATCGCGACAAAGCCGAGAGCGGGCGGCAGGCTGTGGGCGGCGACGATGGTGACGGCGGTCGCCGCGATATAGGCGCCGAGCGCATAAAAGCTGCCATGCGCGATATTGAGAATCTTCAGCACGCCGAACACCAGCGTCAGCCCGAGCGCAACGACGAACAGCCAGGACGCCTCGATCAGCCCGTCGAGAACAATCGTCAGAAACAAATTCATGCCGTCTTCATGCCGATCATCGCGAGCCAAGGCCAGGAAAAGTCAACAGGCAGATCGCGGGCAGGGGACAGCGGCGCGAGCAGTCCGCTCACGCCGCTTTGCCACCGCTTCAGAGCGAGCCGGAGCTCAGTTGCAGTCGCTCAGTTGCACTTGGCGCCAGCCATTCCGCCCTTGATCCACTCGATCGATTTCACGCCCGCGGGCGGGTTGACGCATTCGGCCGCGAAGTACTGGATGTCGACGAGATCGACGCGCCGCAGGTCCGGATTGTACTTGGTGCGGCTGAAGGCGATCGGCTGGATCGCTTGATGGCCGTCGGCAAGCTTCATCTGGATCAGGCCGCCGGGCGATTGCCATTCCAGCCCCGTCATCGCCGCGATCAACTCATCGGTCGACGGTTTCTTGCCGCCGTTCTTGGCCATCGCCTTTTCGACCGCGCTCTTCAATCCGAGGATCGACTGCGCGATGCGATAGGCCGCCTGAACCGGATAGACGCCATTGACGGTCTGGTAGCCCTTGAAGAACCAGTCGTTGATCGGCGATTTCTGCGACATCAGGCCATAGGCGCCGCGCGCACCGATGATGGTGCCGTCCGGCATCTTGTCACCGAGCGGCGGCAGCACGTGATCGGCGGCTGAGAGCACCAACTGGCTGCGCTTCGGCAGGCCGCGCGGGGTGGCCTGCAGGATGAAGGCCTGCAGATCGCCGCCCCACAGGCTTGAATAGACGACATCGGAGCCGGCGCTGACCAGCGCGGAGATTTCGGTGCCGTACTGGCCGGCGCCGAACTTCGGCAACAGGTCGGCCTGCAGTTTGGCGTTGGGATAAAGCTGACCCGCGGCGGCGACGAAGTCGGCCCTGGAGTCCTGGCCCCAGGCGTAGTCCTGGTTGATGGCGGACAGCGTGTCCATCTTGATGTTGTTCGCCTTCATGTACCGGATGAGGCCGACATTATCCATGGTGGCATGTGCGGCGGTGCGGAACACATAATTGTACTTCGCTTCCTCGAAGATGCGCGGCGTGCCGCAATCCATCAGCACCAGCATCTTCTTCAATTCTTCTGCAATCGGCGCTACCGCAAGGCAATCGCCGGAGCCGATATAGCCGAGCACGACATCGACATTGTCACGCTCATAGAGGTTGCGCAGTTCCTGCACCTGCTTGGTCGCGCCACCGTTCTCGTCGATCACGACGGGCTCGATCTTCATGCCGCCGAAGCCTACCTTGTCGTAAGGTGCGGGCGCCGACCCCTTGTTCAATTCGTCGACCACGAATTGACCGCCGTTGCGGGCCGGCACGCCAAAACTGTCCGCGGCCGGGCCGGACAGGAAGGTCACGATGCCGAGCTTAAAGCTGTCTTCTGCGTAGGCCGGCGCGGCCAGCGCGACGGGGGCAACGATAGCGGCAGTCAGGAGCGCGAAAGAGCAGCCGGTTCGCCGAAAATGATCCATGATTTTCTCCCTTGTGCGGTGGTCCCGCCTTAAGATTTGGCACCGGTTGCCCCGGTGTCGGTTGTCATGGAGAGGAGTTTAGGCGGGCTTTTCCGGCGCGTCTACGGAAGCTCTCGGGGCTCGGTTCTAGACCTTAGTCCTCGATGATCGCGACCGCCCGGGTCCAGCCCGCGGATGCCCGTTCGATCTTGACCGGAAAGCACGACACCATGAAGCCGGTCGAGGGCAAGCGTTCCAGATTGTGCAGTTTCTCGATGTGGCAATAGCCGATGTGGCGTCCCGCCTTGTGGCCTTCCCAGATCAGGCTCGCATCCTTGGTCTCGGCGTATTTCTTCGCGGTATAGACGAAGGGCGCGTCCCAGCTCCAGCCGTCGATGCCGGTCAGCCGCACGCCGCGCTCGAGCAGATACATCGTCGCCTCATAGCCCATGCCGCAGCCGGAGATGACGTAATCCGGCCTGCCATATTTGGCGCCGGCGCTGGTATTGACCACGACGATCTCCAGCGGCGACAGCGTGTGCCCGATGCGCTTTAATTCGTTTTCGACATCCTTGGCGGTTGCGACATAGCCGTCCGGCAGATGACGAAAATCCAGTTTCACGGCGGGCTGCAGGCACCATTCCAGCGGCACCTCATCGATGGTCCATGAGCGCATCCCCGCGGTTCATGGTGGGATGAAAATGCCAGGGCGCGTCGAGATGCGTGCCGTTATGGGTCGAGAGGTTGTACCTGTCTCGACGGCCCAGCCTTGTCCATCCGGCAGATCCTCGGCCTTCAGCCCTTCGAAGAACTGCAGCATCCGCGGCAGGCCCTGCTGGTGGTCGATGTACTGGATGGTCGGATGGTTGCCGGGCGGATCGGCCGGCACATCGTTCTGCAGGGGGACGGAAATGTCGATCAGCTTTCGCGCCATGGCGTTTCCTTTAGGTTGTTCTTTTTGATTCGATCAGACCGGCTGGATGCCGGCCTTGGCGATGATATCGCGCCATTTCGGCACTTCGTCGTCAATGCGCTTGCGCATGCCGTCGGGTCCGTTGGCCAGCACCTCAAAACCGTTATTGCGCAATTGCTCGGAGACCTTCGGCGTCCTCAGGATTTCGATCGACTTCCTCGACAACAGCTCGACGATGGCGGGCGGCGTTTTGGCAGGTGCCAAAAATCCCTGGAAGGTATCGGAAAGGAAATCCTTGTAGCCGAGTTCGACCATGGTCGGCACGTCGGGCAGATCGAACCAGCGGTGCGGGCCGGTGAGGGCCAGTGCTTTCAGGGCGCCGGACTCGATATGCGGATGTGCCGGCGGCAGTGCTGCAAAGGCGATTTGCGTGGTCCCGCTCAGGACCGCCTGAATCGCGGGACCGGCGCCGGAAAACGGCACATGGGTGATATTGATGCCGCAGACGAGTTTGAAAAGCTCGCCGGAAAGATGCGGCGTGGTGCCGATCCCGGGACTGGCGTAGTTCAGCTCGTTCGGATTTTTCCTGGCGCGTGCGATCAAATCGGCGATCGAGTTTAGCCCGAGCTTGGGATCGACCAAGATCACATTGGGCGAGGTGCCAAGCTCGGCAATGGCTGCGAAATCCTTGAATGGATCGTAGGGGATTTTGGCGTAGAGCCCGGGATTGACGACATAGGCGCTCGAGGTGATCAGAAGCGTATAGCCATCCGGCTCGGCATGGGCCGCAATCCCGATCCCGATATTGCCGCCGGCGCCCGGCCGGTTCTCGACCACGACCGTGCCGGAAAGCGCCTCGCCTAAATGGGTCGCGAGAATCCGCGCCATGATGTCGGTCGGTCCGGCCGGCGCGAACGGGACGATGATCTTGATGGGGCGCTCGGGGTAATCAGCCGCTTTCGCCTGCCTCGGCGCAAGGGTGGAAGTCGCGGCCGCGGCGACGAGCAGAGCTGTGGTCCGCAGCATCGTTCGGCGCGATGGAAACCTGGATACTTCGTTCTGCATGATAATTCTCCCGCCACGCGGCCCGTGGCGGCCTCACATCCCGAACACGGCCACGGCGCGGATCGGCGAAGCCGTGCCTTCGCGCCATTTCATCGGCAGGCCGATGAAGGTGAAGGGACCCTGGCCGAGCAGCGCCTCGAGATTGCACAGGCTCTCGATATGGGTGATGTCGAGGTCGAGGCATGCCTTGTGGACGAACAGGTTCACATCACCCATCGGGCCAGGCCGCATCGAATCGATGCCGAAATGCACGATGCCTTGTCGGGCGAGCCATTCGGTCGCGGCGACATTCACGCCGGAATTGTCGGTCGAATATTCCTTGCGCGGGAAGGTGCGTTGGTGATGGCCGGTGCAGAGCAGGACCGTGCCGCCCTTCGGCACGCCCGCGCCTGCCTTCTTCACCGCCGCCTCCAGATCGGCGGGCGTAATTTCCGCGCGGGGTGCAATGTGCCGGAGATCAAGGCAGATGCCTGGCACGATGCATTTTTCCAGCGGGTATTGGTCGATCGAGATGCCGCGCGGCCCAAAATGCCGGGGCGCATCGATATGCGTGCCGCCATGGTCGGGCATCGAGATGAACATCGAGGCAAGCCCGTAGACATTGCCGGAGTCGGCGAGGGCATCCTCGTGGTTCTTCCAGACGCCATGGATGATGGGCGGATGGCCGGGATAGGTCGGAGTGCGATGATGGAGTTCGCGGCTGAGGTCGACGATTTTCACGAGATTTTAGCCTTTGAGCGGGGAGGGCGGGGAGGCCCCTGACCGTCATGCTGGCGCGTTTCTGCCGCTACTGCAAGACGGTCACGCCTTCATCGCAGCACGCGCTGCGGCAGCCATAGCGATATTTCCGGAACATAGGTCACAAACATCAGTACCAGGAACATCACCGCGTAGAACGGCCAGATCTTGCGCATGACCTGTTCGATCGTGACCTTGCCGACCGCGCAGCCGACGAACAGGATCGATCCGACCGGCGGGTGGCAGAGCCCGATGCCGAGATTGAGCAGCATGATCATGCCGAAGTGAACCGGATTGACGCCGAAATTCTGCATGACCGGCAAGAGGATCGGGGTCGCGATCAAGATCGACGGCGCCATGTCGACGAGCGTGCCGAGCACCAGCAACAGGATATTGATCAGGAACAGGATGACATATTTGTTGCTTGATATCGACAGAAAGAACGCCGTCATTTTTGCCGGCATCTGCGTCAGCGCCATGATGTAGCCGACGCTGGACGCGCAGGCGATCAAGGTCAGCACCATCGCGACCGTGCGCAGCGTCCGGTGCAACAGAACCGGCAGGTCGCGCCAGCGATAGTCGCGGTAGATGAACATCGTCACAAAGAACGCCCACAGGCAGGCCACCGCGCCTGCTTCGATGGCGGTAAAGATGCCACCCAGGATGCCGCCCAGAATGATGACCAGCGTGATCAGCCCCCAGGCGGCATCGATGGTGATCCTCAGCGCATCCTTGGCCGGCACCGACTGCCCGCGCGGATGGCTTTCGCGGTAGGCGACGACGAGACACAGGATGATCAGCGAGAACCCGAGCAGGAGGCCCGGAAACACGCCGGCCATGAACAGCGCGCTGATCGAAATCGTGCCGCCGGTCGCGAGCGAATACAACACCGCATTGTGGCTCGGCGGCACCAGCAGCGCCTGTACCGAAGCGGTGATGGTGAGATTGGTTGCGAACACACGGGGGTAGCCGGCCCTCTCCATTTGCGGGATCATGACCGAGCCGATCGCGGACGTATCGGCCACGGCTGATCCGGAAATGCCGCTCAGGAATGTCGTCGCCAGCACGTTCACGATCGAAAGACCGCCGCGCAGCCGCGTGAATCCAACCAGCACGTCGGCAAACGCGACAAGCCGCCGCGCCATGCCGCCCTCGGCCATGATCGCGCCGGCGAGCACGAAGAAGGGGATCGTCAGCATCGCGACCTTGCTGACGCCGTCGGAGATTTTCAGCATCAAGGCTTCGAGCGGAATTCCGATCGACAGCGCGCCAGCGATCGCGGCCATCGCCAGCGAATAGGCAATGGGCATGCCGATCACGAAGCAGACCAGCATCGTCCCAAGCAGGATGAGGATGTCCATTGATGCGCCTTTCAACCGGTCATTCGAACGGCGCGGTTTCCGCGTGCTGCGCAAGCGGATCGGGTGGGAGCCCAAGGGAAATACGTTCGATGATGAACAGCAATAGGCAGGCGCCGCCGACCGGGATCGGCAGATAGGTGAGCCCGACCGACAGGAACGGGAAATCGGCGATGGTGTTGTGCCAGGTGACTTCGACGAGCCGCTCGCCCCAGACGATCATGAAGATCGCGATCAGCGCCATCAGGAGCTGAACGACGATGTCGAGCAGGGCACGCCATGGCGCCGGCAATTGGTCGGCGAAATAGGAGATGTTCATGTGCAGGTTGAGGCGGTAGGCCGCCGCCGCTCCGATGAAGGTCAGCACGATGGTCAAGAGCACCGCGAGCGGTTCCGGCCATGATGCGGCGCTGTTGAGCACATAGCGCGTGAACACCGCCCAGGGGATGATGGCGGAAATCAACACGAATGCGGTGCCGCCGACGATGACGCACACAAGGTAGAGAACGTCCATCGTTCGGCGAAACAGTCCGGCCATTTCCAAGATTTCCCGATTTGCCAGATCAAGCGATCTGTTCGTTCAGATCGCCTGAATGCGCTTGATCATGTCCTGGTATTTCGGGCCGTATTTGTCCCACACCGGCTTGACCGCATTCTGGAACGGCGCCTTGTCGGATATCTCGACGATTTCGCAGCCGGCGGCCTTGGCCTTCTCCATCGCCTGCTGTTCGTATTTTTTCCAAAGCTCGCGCTCTTCCAGTTGCGCCTCGCGGGCAAACTTCTGGATCAGGCCCTGGTCGTCGGTCGAAAGCGAGCTCCATGCTTTCTTCGAGAACAGCAGCACTTCGGGAATGATCAGATGCTCGGTGAGGGAGTAGTATTTCGCCGCGGTATAATGATTGCTGAAGACATAGCTCGGCGGATTGTTCTCGGCGCCGTCGATGACCCCGGTCTGCAGCGCGCTGAACACCTGGTCGTAACCCATCGCGACGCCGTTGCCGCCGAGGGCGTTCATCATGTCGACGAAGATCGGATTGCCGATGACGCGGAATTTCAGGCCCTTGAGGTCCTCGATGGTCTTGATCGGCCTCTTGGTGTTGTAGAGGCTGCGGGCGCCTGAATCCATCCAGCTTAACGCGACCAGTCCGGCGTTGGGGCTGGCCGTGATCTTGTCAAGCAATTCCTGCCCGATCGGCCCGTCCATCATGCTTTGCGCGTGCGCCGTGTTCTTGAACAGGAACGGCATGTTGACGACATTGATATTGTCGACGATGGGACCCATGGCTCCGACGCTGACCCGCACCATCTGGATGGCGCCGATCTGGGTCTGCTCGATGGTCTCCTTTTCGCCGCCCAGTTGCATCGAAGGAAACATCTGCACCGAGAGCCGGCCGTGAGTAGCAGCCTCGAGCTTCTTGCCGAGGCTTTCGGTCGCCGCCACCGTCGGATAGCCGGCGGGCTGGACATCGGATGCCTTGAAAGCCGATTTTGTCTGGGCACGCGCGAGCGAGAATGGCTGCAACGCTGCGGCCGCTCCAAGTCCAGCACTCAGATGGATAAAATCGCGGCGTTTCATCTCAATCCTCCCATTGTGTCGCTTGTTCTTGAAGGGTTGTTTCGCGGCACTTTTATTTGCGGCCGCGTTCTTTTGTTTTGCTAGAGTCGTTCGTCGAAAAACTCCGGATTGCTATGTTGGGTGGCGGAGATGTCGCCGAGAAGCCGCTCGAGATGGGCTCCCATGGCACGCCTTGCGCCTTCCGGCTCGTGATGTTCGATCGCGGCCAGAATGACCGCATGCTCCGCGATCACCTGCGCCATCCGTCCGGTCTGCGGCAGGGTCAGCCGGCGGAAGCGATCAACGTTGACCTTCACCTGCAGGATCAGCGTCCAGATCCCGGGATATTTTGCGACTTCCGCGATGGTACCGTGGAATGTCTCATCCGCCTGATGAAAGCGGTCACGGTCACCGGCGGCGTCGGCCTCTCGCTGACGTTCCAGGATCGAATGCAGGGTCAGGATCTGGCTTGACGTGGCGCGCTCGGCGGCGAGGCGCGCGGTGGTTTCCTCAAGCGCCTTGCGGATGATGATGGCCTCCGGCAGCGCGGCAAGCGGAATGCGCGAGACAAAGATGCCGGACTGGGGAAATATTTCGACCAGGCCTTCGTCGGATAGTTTGAGGATGGCTTCGCGGACCGGCGTTCGGCTCACCCCGTAGGAGAGGGCGATCTCGGCTTCCGAGATCACCTCGCCGGGGCGGCGCTCCATCGATACCAGTTCGGCCCGAAGATCCGAATAAATCCGAGCCGAAGCAGTGGCCGCGCGCGGCCGGCCGTTGCGGCGGGGGCTGGCGTTCGCCGAACGAACCGGGGCTTCAGTCTTTTTGGTCGCGCGCGCGGACATGCTTGGCTCAGGTAATTGATATATTAGTATATGAGCCTTCCGGCAAGATAAATCGAAAAGGCGCGCTGCCTTTCGACAGCGCGCCAGGGAGCCATTGTCGTGACGCTATCGCAAGCCCGTCAGGTGGCGGGCACAGCTTCGATGACCTCAAGATCAGCCGTGAGCTCCTTGCCCTTGGTTTCGGGCCCCAGAAGCACGGAGATCACGACGACGACCAGGAACAGCATCGTGCTGATCATCATCGGCATGGCGAAGCCCATGTTCATTTGCACGGCAAAATAGGTCAGCACCGGCGCTATCAAGCCGCCCCAGATCGCGCCCTGATGATAAACGAATCCAGACGCGGTTGCCCGCACCTCGGTCGGGAAGCGCTCGGACAGGTAGCTTGGGTTTTGTCCGTAGATCGAGCCGCCGAAGATGCCTTGCAGGATGAACCCTCCGACGATGTAGGTCGGATCCTGCGTCCACAGATAGAGCGGCGTCACGAAGATCGCGATCGTGGCCGGTATGATGATTCCCGGCCGGCGTCCCCAATGGTCGGAAACCACGCCCCACATGGCGCTGCCGACGAATACGACGATGTTGGCCCAGAATAGCGGCTTGGCCACCATCAGCGGCGTCCAATGCAGCTCCTTCTGCAGATAGGCCGAGAACAGCGCCCAGATCGAGTAGTAGACGCAGAACGCGCTGCCCATCCACAAGCAGGCGGTCAGCGTGTTGGTGAGCATGCCGCGCTTGAAGATGGAGAACAACGGCGCCTTCACTTCGGCCTTGCTCTCTCGCTGGATCCGCTTGTTGGTGACCCAAACCTCCGGCTCCTTCACGTAGTACCGGATCCAGACCACGGCGAGCGCGGGCAATATTCCGATCCACAACAGACCGCGCCAGCCGATCAGGTCGAACAGGAAGCCATAGGCGGCCGCCGATAAAGCAAAGCCAAGACCCCATGAGCCCTGCAGAATGCCGCTCATGAACCCGCGCGACCGCGCCGGCCAGGATTCCATCGCAAGCGCTGCGCCGGCCGGCCACTCCGCGCCCATTCCGATGCCAAGCAGTGCGCGGAAGAAGAACAGGAAAGCAAAGCTCGGCGAAAAACCCGCGATGAAGTTGCAAAGCGAATACCAGAGGATGGAAATCATCAGCGGGGCCTTGCGACCCATCCGGTCGGCCATCCAACCGGCAGCCGTCGCGCCCACCAGGCGCATCCACAGCGTGATCGTGAACACGGCGGTAACCGCCGTCAAAGGTACGTCGAACTCCTTGGCGATCGGCACCATGATCAGCAGGAAGATCGTGAAATCGAAGGCATCCAGGGTCCAGCCGAGCCAGGCGGCGATATAGGCATTCCACTGGTCTTTGGTTGGCTCTTTCCACCAGGGGATATTTGCAGAAGCATCGAGCGTGGTTGACATGGCATCCTCTACTGTTGGTTTCGGATCACATTGGAAGCGCGCAGCGGCCAATCAAAAAATGATTGCCGACCGCCTTTTCGAGGCGGCGCGAAATCTTTCGAAATGCGTGAACGGCGATGGAGACCGAAAAAGACAGCGGTCTCTTGAGACGTCATGCCTGCCGACGGCAGCAAACCCTGCTTAGTGCAACGGGAGTTTCGGCACGTCCCCGCCTGAAAACAGGTGGCCCCAGACCTGGCAGCCTAGCTGGCACTGTCGTCCGTCGCAAACGGTAAGGGGTATTGTCTATTTTTTGGCGCTGCGGAAGCCCGCGCGGCTCCGCAACTCGTATCGACCGGCATCGGTCAGCAAATCGATCAGCAGGCGAGCCTGCTTTGCGTTGGCGGCCTGCGTGGTCACGGCGGCCGTATACATGGTCGAAAGCTCGCATCCGACCGGCAGCGATCCTGCGAGCACAACGCCTTCGGCAGCGATGATCTCGGTCGATTGGGTGCAGCCGATCGGCCGCTTGGCATCGGATGTGGCGAGATGCTGCATTGCGGTCGCGCCGTTCGGGTAGATTTTCAGCCGCGCAGCCACCGCGTCCGCAACGCCGATCTGCGCCAGCACTTTTGCGACATGAATGCCGGCGGTGGAAACCTTCGTGTCCGGCACGAAGATCTCATCCGATGCCAATAGCGCCTCGCGCAAATCAGCTTGATCCCTGACCTTGACCAAGGCATCGCCTTTGCGCACGGCGAGCGCGGTCTCGACCAGGCCGACATCGGCGATCGAGGCGGGGATCACCAGCTTCTCTTCCGCGAGTTGGGCGACAAGCGCCGCCGTCAGGATCACGATATCGGTCGGCGTACCCTTGCGCAGCTTATCGGCCATGGCTCCGACCGCGCCGAACTCTCCTGTGATGTCGAGGCCGGTCTGCGCCTTGAAGTCGGGCGCAAGGCTTGCGACCAGGCCGTGTGCCGCGCCTCCGCTCAGGATGTTCAGGCTTGCCATCAAGAACGATCCATCGCCGCGATCAGGCTGTCGCGCGTGATCGGCAGGCTGCGTATGCGCACGCCGAGCGCGTCGTGCACGGCGTTGGCAATGGCCGCGGTAACCGGACCGTGCGCAGCCTCGCCGGCGCCGACCGGTTCGATGTCACTTCGCTGGATCACTTCGACCACGACCTCCGGCACTTCGCTGAAGCGAAGGATCGGATACTCCGTCCAGCTGCCAGAGGTGATGCGCTCGGAGTCGAAGCGGACGCGTTCCTTCAAGACCCAGCTCGTGGCCTGGATCGCGCCGCCCTCGATCTGGTTGATGACCCCGTCGGGATTGATGGCTTCGCCGACATCCACCGCGAGCGTCAGCCGTTTGACACGGATTTCTTCGTCGCCTTCGATCTCGGCTATGGCAGCACAATAGGCGCCGGTGTTTTTATAGCGCGCAAAGCCTGCGCCATAGCCGGTGCCGGGCTTTTTCGCAGGCTTCCAGTTCGCCCGGCGCGCCGCGGCACGGATCACATCCTTGGCGCGCTCATCCCGAAGATGCCGCAGCCGGAATGATATCGGATCCTCGCCGCGTTCGGTTGCAAGCTCGTCGAGAAAAGACTCGATCGCAAACACATTGCCCTGCGCGCCGAGTGTCCGCAGCGCCGATGTGCGGACCGGCATGGTCAGGAGACGATGGCTTTCGATCTTCCATGACGGAAAATCATAGAGCGGGATGGAGTTGCGGTCGCCGCCGCCGCCATTGGCCTGCGGCGGATTGGCTGAAATGATGCGCGGAAACGGATTTTCGATCTCGAAGCCTGCCAGCAGCGCCGGCTGCGCTGCGCGCCCCGGCCGCGCGGCGTGACCATTGCTCCAGATCGAATGGCGCCAGTTCACGATCTCATTTTGGGTATCCAGATCGGCCTCGATCTCGATCGCCATCGCCGCGCCAAAAGGCGCGTGGGTCATCTCATCCGCCCGCGACCATTGCACCCGCACCGGCCGGCCACCTGCCGCCCTTGCCAACAGCACGGCATCGAGCGCGACATCGTCGGCGGCGTTGTGGCCGTAACAGCCGGCACCTTCCATATGTTCGACCGTGATATTCTCGACCGGAATTTTGAGAACCAGTGCGAGGTCGGCGCGGAGCAGGTAAACTCCCTGGCTGTGGGTCCAGACATGGACACGATCGCCGTTCCATTGCGCCATGGCGCAGGAAGGCGCGATCGACGCATGCGCGATATAGGGGCGGGTATATTGCCGCCGCATTGTCCGCAGCCCGTTGATTGTTTTCGGCGACGCTCTGGTGTCGATGACGGTCAACTCCACCGGCTGTGCCTTGAGGAATGCGGCGAGGTCGTTCTCGTCTGGCAACGCTTCGCCTGCGGCCCATGTCGCACCCTTGCGCAACGCTTTCAGCGCGGCCTCGGTGCCGTCTTCGGTCTCGCTGACGACGCCGGCAAAACTGCCGTCGCGGACAATAGCGACAAGACCCACGACCGCGCGTGCCCCGCCTTCGCTGAGCCCGGCAAGCTTTGCCCGCGACCGCTCCGGCCGCAGCACGCGGCCATGCACCATCGAGGGCAGGGCGCAATCGTGAATGAAGCGCGGACGCGCAAAAACCTTGTCGGGAAGGTCGAGACGCTGGACCGATTGTCCGGCCAGCGCGCGCCTGGTGGCCGATTTCGGCGCGGCGTCCATTGTCGCATCGCGATCGAGCGAGATTTCGTCTGCGAGTTCCCAGTAACTCGTTTGCACATTGCCGGGTCCGGAAATCGTGCCGTCGCTGATATCGAGCACGTTCGCATCGATCCCAAGACGATCGGCCGCGGCGTAAAGAAAGATCTGGCGGATTTCGGCGCAGGCCTGGCGGATCGCGCGCCCCGATTGCTGGATCGACAGGCTTCCGGAAGTGACGCCTTCATTGGGGCTCGCCGCGGTCGAGGCTCGAACCATCTGCACGCGGCCGATATCGACATCGAGTTCGTCGGCGGCGATCTGCGCGAGCGCGGTGACGATGCCTTGTCCGATCTCGACCTTGCCAGGCGAGAGCGTCACCTGTCCTTCGCGGGAGAATTTCACCCATGACGACAGTTTTGGGTTTGCAGCTAGGCTGACCGGCAGCTTTGGTGCAGCGCTCATGGCGCACCCATCTCGGCTGCCGCGCGCAGCACCGCGCGCACCATGCGGTTGTGCGAGCCGCAGCGGCATAGATTGCGATCAAGCGCGGCGCGCACATCGGCGTCGGTCGGTGAGCGGTTTCGCATCAACAGTGCGGCTGCGCTCATCAAGATACCGGAGACGCAATAGCCGCATTGCAGGGCCTGCTCGGCAATAAAGGCGCGCTGCAGCGGATGCGGGTGCTCGGCGCTGCCTAACCCTTCGATGGTGGTGACGTCCTTATTCTCGACCGACCACAGCGGCGTGTCGCAGGAGGTCACCGCGCGATCGCCAACAATGACGTGGCAGGCGCCGCATTCACCCGAGCCGCACCCGAAATGCGGACCGGTCATGCCAAGCGGTCCGCGCAGGATGTCGAGCAGCGAACGATCGGGATCGGCGTCGACGTTCGTCGCGACGCCATTAAGGCGAAATCGAATGTTCGGCATCGCTGACTTCAGGCCCTATTTACGGTTTGTCGAATTTCTTGACGACTTCCGCCCATTTCACAATATCGCCGCGCAGGAATTTGTCGAATTCTTCAGGAGTCATCGACATCGGAACCGCACCCTGTTCGGTCCAGAGTTTGACGATATCCGGCCGTTTCACTGCTTCGTTCACGGCCGCATTGAGTTTGTCGATGATCGGCTTCGGCGTTCCGGTGGGCGCCATCAGGCCGAGCCAGATGGTGGCCTCATAACCAGGTACGCCAGCTTCGGTGATCGTCGGCACGTTTGGCAGCACGCGCGAGCGCGCCTTGCCAGAGGTCGCCAGCGCGCGCACCTGATTTTCGGCGATATTGGGGGCCATCGCCGGCACCGCATCGATCATCATCTGCACCTGTCCACCGATCACGCCAGAGCGCGCTTCGCCGCTGTTGCGGTACGGCACGTGCACGATGTCGATACCGGCCATGGCTTTGAAGAGTTCGCCGGCCATATGATAGGGCGTGCCCTGGCCGGAAGACGCATAGTTCAGTTTTCCCGGCTGCGATTTCGCAAGCGCGATGAATTCGGCCAGCGTCTTCGCTGGCACCGACGGATGCACCACGATCACGAGATCGGAAGAGTTGACCGGCGCGATCGGCATGAGGTCGCGCATCAATTCATATTTGCGCTGCGGCAGCGCCACCAGCAACTCATTCGCGGTCTGGGTGTTTGACATCATCAATAGCGTATAGCCGTCCGGTGCGGATTTGGCGGCCTCGAGCGTGCCGATCACGCCGCCGGCGCCGGCGCGGTTCTCGACCACGAAGGGCTGGCCGAATTTTTCCTGCAGGATGTTGCCGAGCAGGCGTGCCGTGACGTCGGCGGGACCGCCGGCGCCGAAGGGGACGACGATCCTGACCGGCCGGGCCGGATAATCTTGCGCATGCGAAGGCGAGATGGGAAGGGGCGCGAGTGCCAGCGTTGCCAACGCCGCCAGCGCAAATCTTTGGTTCATCATCTCGATCTCCCCGAAACGTCTTATTGTTGCCGGTCAATTTAGCTGCAAGGCGAATGGACTGTCGACGACAGACTGGGTATAGGCGCTAGGAATAAAACATAATTGGCGGTGTCCCTGACATCGCCCACAAACGGGATGAACGAGCCCATGAAGCATTCGATGGTTTCGCGTCGCGGCGTGCTCCAGGGCGCCGGTGCTCTGCTTGCGGGTAGCGCGCTCTCGACCCGTGTGATGGCGGCGGCGCCGCCTCCGGAGGCGGTCACGCCCGATTTGATCGAGGCGGCACGGAAAGAGGGCCAAGTCATCTATTACACCTCGACCGATCTGCCGGTCGCGGAAAAACTCGCCAAGGCGTTCGAGGCAAAATATCCGGGGATCGCGGTGCGCG
The DNA here is from genome assembly GCA_963713785.1 of uncultured Alphaproteobacteria bacterium. GTDB lineage: Bacteria > Pseudomonadota > Alphaproteobacteria > Rhizobiales > Xanthobacteraceae > Bradyrhizobium. The sequence continues at coordinate 4,456 of CAVQNB010000002.1, read as the reverse complement.
TCGAACGCACCGGCGCCGAGCGCGTGTTCCAGCGCATCGGCCAGGAATATTCCAGCAACATTCACGCCGTCGATGTCGTGAATTCGTCCGATGCCGCGCATTTCATCGTCTGGAAGCGCGACGGCATTCTCGCGCCTTACGTGCCGGAAGAAGTCGCAAAATTCTATCCGGCCGAGCACAAGGATCCCGACGGACAGTTTGCGAGTTTTCGGGTCTGGCTCTCGATCATCGCCTACAACACCAATCTGGTGAAGGCTGAGGAATCGCCCAAGAGCTTTGCCGACCTGCTCGATCCCAAATGGAAGGGCAAGATCGTAAAAGCACACCCGGGCTACAGCGGCACCATCATGACCGCGACCTATCAGATGCAGCGCGATCTCGGCTGGAGCTTTTTCGAGCAGCTTGCGAAACAGAACATCATGCAGGTGCAATCCTCGGCCGATCCGCCGAAGAAGCTCGATCTCGGCGAACGCGCCGTGATGGCCGACGGCAACGAGTACAATATTTTTCAAATGAAGGAATCCAGCCGCCCGGTCGAGCCGGTCTATGCCAGCGAAGGCTCGCCGCTGATCGTCGGGCCGAACGGCATCTTCAAGATCGTCGCCCAACCCGAGCGCGGCAAAGCTGTTTCAATCGTTCTCCCTCGGCCGCGAGGCGCAGCAGATGATCATCGACGTTGGCGGTCTCCGTTCGGTGCATTCCGAAACCCACGAGAAGGCCGGCCGCAAGCTGCTCAAGGACATCAAGACCATGAAGGACGATCCAGCGGCGGTGGAAAAGGAGGGCGATGCGATCAAGGCGCGCTACACCAAGATCTTCCACGTTTGATCCGCCGGAAAACGGATCATGACAGCGGACTTGCCGAAAATTTCCGTCGCCGAAACGCTTGCGGAGAAAATCGTTGCGTTGAAGCCGGGCGTGCTTCCAGCTGCGACCACGCGCAAATGCGAAGATTTGCTGATCGATGTCGTCGGTCTCTGCGTCACCGCGCGCAACGAGGACTATGTCAGGAGCGCCCTCAAAGGCTGCGACGATGACGGCCCCTGCACCGCGATCGGTCACGCCCGTACGCTCAATGCCGCAGGTGCGGCCTTTGTCAACGGCACCGCGGCGCATGGCGAGGACTTTGACGATACCTTTGAAGGTGGCCCGGTGCATGCCGGCGCCGTGATCGTGCCCGCGGTGCTCGCGGCCTGCGAGAGGCACAATCCCGCTGGCCGGATGGCGCTGATCGGGATTGCGGTCGGCACCGAGGTGCTGTGCCGTTTGAGCCTGGTGGTGCCCAAAGCCGTGCACAAGGCTGGCTTTCACCCGACCGCGATCTTTGGCGCCATGGGCGCTGCCGCCGGCGTCGGTGCCGCGCTTGGCCTCAATGCCCGGCAGATCGTCGATGCGCTCGGCATTGCCGGCAGCATGGCCGGCGGCATCATCGAATATCTCGCCGAAGGCGCCTGGACCAAGCGCTTGCATGCCGGCTGGGCGGCGCAGTCCGGCATCCGCGCCGCGCTGTTGGCGCAAGCGGGCTTTGTCGGCCCGCGCACGGTGTTCGAGGGTGTCCACGGGCTGTTCCATGGCTTCGCGCATACCACCCATGGCGACTACGGCGCGTTGACCGGCGATTTCGGCGAGCGCTGGGTTACGGATACCTTGGCATTCAAGCCCTATCCCTGCGGGACCATGGCGCAGCCTTATATCGATTGCGCGCGCCGGCTCGCCGCGCGTAGCATCAGGCCTGAGGACATCCGCGAGATCGTCTGCGAGGTCGCGGAAGGCACGGTGCACCGGCTGTGGGAGCCGCTCGCCTCCAAGCAGCGCCCGCCCAACGGCTACGCCGCCAAGTTTGCCACGCCCTATCTGCTGGCGACCGGTTTTGTGCATGGCGGCGTCGGGCTCGACGCCTTCACCGAAAGCGCGATCCGCGACGCTCAAGTGCTTGCACTGGCGGCAAAAGTGAAATTCGTGATCGATCCGCAAAACCCCTATCCCAACAGCTATACCGGACACATCCGCGCCACCCTGAACGACGGCAGCGTGATCGAGGAGCGGCAGCCGCATTTGCGCGGCGGCGCGCAGGAGCCGCTGACCCGGCAGGACGTGGCCGACAAATTCGTGCTCAATGCCACCCATGGCGGCTGGACAAAGCCGCAAAGCGATGCTGCCCTGAAGCTGATGGCGGCGCTGTATAATGGCCGCATCGATCTTTCGTCGCTGCGCGGATAGGCCTGCATGTCCCAAGAACTCACCGGCAAGGTCGCTGTCATCACCGGCGCCGGCCGCAATATCGGGCGCGCGATTGCGCTGGCGCTGGCGGACGGCGGGGCATCCATCCTGGTCAACGCGCGCAGCAACCGTGCTGAAGCGGAAGCTGCCGCGCGCGAGATCGAGACCGCTGGGCGTAAAGGCGCTGGTCCATATCGGCGACGTCGCAAACCCCGAAACCGTGCAGGCGATGGCGGAGCTGGCGGTCAAGCAGTTCGGCGGCATCGACATCCTCGTCAATAATGCCGCGCTGCGGCGCGAGAAGCCGTTCGACGAAATGAGCTACGCGGATTGGCGCGAGATCATGGATGTCACCCTCGACGGCGCGTTCCACTGCACCAAGGCGTGTCTTGCCGCGCTGCGCAAATCTGCTGCCGGAACCATCGTCAATATCGGCGGCCTGAGCGCGCATACCGGCGCCAAAAACCGCGCCCATGTGGTGACGGCGAAGGCCGGCATTGTGGGTTTCACCCGTGCGCTTGCGAGTGAACTCGCTTCCGATGGCATTACCGTCAATTGCGTGGTGCCCGGCCTGATCGGCACCCCGCGCCCGAAAGACAAGCCGGAGCCAGCACATCATCTGACCCATCAGACCCTGACCGGCGAACGCGGCAAGCCCGACGACGTCGCTGCCTTGGTGCGATTTTTGTGTGGGCCCGGCGCGCGCTACGTCACGGGCCAAGCGATCCACGCCAATGGCGGGGCCTATTTGGGCGGCTAGCGCATAGCCCGGCCGCGGTTTTGGACGGGGACTGCCGGATAAATGCGCTCCTCTGTTCCTGCTTTTAATGATAACCGTAAGCCCATGAACCAGCACGCCAAGGTCGACATCCGGCATTCCACCTGTCCGCACGACTGCCCGTCGGCCTGTGCTTTGGATGTCGAGGTGATCGAAGGCCGCTCGATCGGCCGGGTACGCGGTTCCAAGCTGCAGACCTATACCGCCGGCGTCGTCTGCGCCAAGGTTGCGCGCTATGCCGAGCGCATTCATCACGCCGATCGGCTCACCTATCCGCAGCGCCGCACCGGACCGAAAGGCTCCGGCCAGTTCGCGCGGATTTCCTGGGACGAGGCGCTCGACGAGATCGCCGACCGCTTCGATCGGGCCGAACGCGAGTTCGGCGCCGAATCGGTCTGGCCTTATTACTACGCCGGCACCATGGGCCTCGTGATGCGCGACGGCATCAACCGTCTGGCGCATGTGAAGAAATATTCGCGCTTCTACCAGACGATCTGCGCCAATGTCGCTCGTATCGGCTTTGCCATCGGCACCGGCAAGATCGCGGGCGTCGATCCGCGCGAGATGGGCGTCTCCGACCTGGTCGTGATTTGGGGCACCAATCCGGTCAACACCCAGGTCAATGTGATGACGCACGCGATGCGCGCCCGCAAGGAGCGTGGCGCCAGGATCGCGGCCATCGATATCTACAATAACGACACCGTGAAGCAGGCTGACATCAAGATCATCCTGCGGCCGGGTACCGACGGCGCATTTGCCTGCGGCGTGATGCATGTGTTGTTCCGCGAGGGCTATGCCGACCGCGACTACATGGCGAAGTACACCGATTGCCCCGCTGAGCTCGAAACGCATCTTGCGACCCGCACCCCCGAATGGGCTTCCGCGATCTGCGGCGTGCCGGTCGCGGAGATCGAGGCCTTTGCCCGCGCGGTCGGCGAAACCAAGCGCACCTTCTTCCGTCTCGGCTACGGCTTTACCCGCAGCCGCAACGGTGCGGCGCAAATGCATGCGGCGCTGTGCATCCCGGCGGTGACCGGGGCCTGGCAATATGAAGGCGGCGGCGCGTTCTTCAACAATTTCGCGCTCTGGCGTTTCAACGAATCCATCATCGAAGGCCACGACGCGATCGATCAGTCGACGCGGCTGCTCGATCAGTCCAAAATTGGCCGCATCCTGACTGGCGATGCCGAGGCGCTGTGCGGCAAGGGTCCGGTCAAGGCGATGCTGATCCAGAACACCAACCCGATGGCGGTCGCGCCCGAGCAGACGCTGGTGCGAGAAGGTTTTGCGCGCGAAGACCTGTTCATGGTGGTGCATGAGCAGTTCATGACCGAGACCGCGCAGATGGCCGATATCGTGTTGCCGGCGACGATGTTCATGGAGCATGACGATCTCTATTACGGCGGCGGCCACCAGCACATTTCGGTCGGCGCCAAGCTGATCGATCCGCCCGGCAAG